>CAVROS010000006.1:0-143658 GCA_963722885.1 uncultured delta proteobacterium | reverse complement strand
CGATCCAGCGCCTGATCCAGCGCAGCCTGGACCTGGGTGATCTCGGCTACCCGCTGCATCCGCGTCCGACCTCGCTCCCAGCCGTCTTCGCCCAACGCGCCGAGGAGCGCTTCGGCTGGAGCATCGAGCCCGAAAACGTGGAGCTGATCACCGACGTGGTTCAGGGCCTCTACGTCGCCCTCCATCAGTTCAGCGCGGAGGGGGAGGGCGTGGTCGTCCAGACTCCCATCTATCCGCCCTTCCTGGCCGCGGTCCGGGAGATGCGGCGAACCCTGGTGGAGAATCCCCTGGTGGTCGCGGGTGGTGGCTACAGCGTGGATCTCGAAGGGCTTCGCGACGTCATCGACGAGCGCACCCGGATCCTCCTGCTCTGCAACCCTCACAACCCGAGCGGGCGAGTCTTCCGGCGCGAGGAGCTCGAGGGAATCGCGGAGGTTGCCCTGTCCCGCGATCTGGTGGTGGTGAGTGACGAGATCCACGGAGATCTGGTGTTTCCAGGCCCCCGCCAGATTCCCTTCGCGTCGCTCTCTCCCGAGATCGAGGCGCGCACCCTCACTCTCACCTCGGCCTCCAAGCCCTTCAACATCGCCGGCCTTCGCTGCGCCGTCGCCGTCTTCGGGAGTGCCGAGCTCCGAAGGCGCTTTCTCGGGTTTCCCCGGCATCTCCGCGGAGGTCTGGGGAGCTTCGGCATTGCCGCGTCCGAGGTGGCCTGGCGACACTCCCAGCCCTGGCTCGACGACGTACTCGTCTACCTCGAAGCCAACCGGAACCTGGTGGCGGAGTTCACCGCCGCCCACCTCCCGGGTGTCCGCCACTTTCGCCCTGAGGCCACCTATCTCGCCTGGCTGGACTGTCGTGAGATCGACCTGGAGCCCTCGCCCTACGAGTTCTTCCTTTCGAGGGCGAAGGTGGCGCTCAGCGACGGCGCCGCCTTCGGGAGGCCCGGGCGGGGCTTCGTGCGCCTCAACTTCGCCACCTCTCGCCGGATCCTGAGCGAGGCCCTGGGGCGGATGGCAGAAGCGCTCCGCGAGCGCCCCGCCTGAGCGGCAGCTGCCGCCTGGCCGCCCCGCCTCGCCCCGCGGGGTTCGGCGACGAGCCAAGCCCTCAGATTCGGGTTGGGTTTTTTCGGCGAGACTCCGATACCCCCGTGGATGGCTGAAACCGTTGGCGCGACTGGGGGGGAAGAGCCGCGATCGCCTCTGACCCTGGAGGAACTCCTCGATTTTCTGACTCGCGCGGAGCTCGTGTCCCGCGAGAAGGCCAAGGAGATCGCTGCGCGCTCCGTCACCCTGCGCAGTCAGGTGCTGAAGGAGCGGGTGGGATCGGTGCGCTCACAGGCGGCGGCGCGCTACGAGGTCTCGCCGGCGGAGATCGTCGCCATCACGGAGCTCCCCAATCCGTCCAAGGGGGGACGAAAGCTCGACGAGGAAGCCATCGCCGAGTGCATCGCCGCTGAGGCGTCGCTTCCCTACCTGAAGATCGACCCGCTCCGAATCGACAACGAGCTGGTGACCAAGACCCTCTCCCGCCCCTTCGCCCGGCGCCACGCAGTGATCCCCGTCGGCCAGGAGAGCGGGGGTTTGCGCCTGGCCATCACCGACCCGTTCGACAGCTCGCTGCGCGACTCTCTCGAGAACCTGATACAGCTGCCCCTCGAGTACGTCGTCTCGTCGAAGCGCGACATCCTCGCCCTGATCGACCGGGTCTACGGCTTCCGCTCTCAGGTCTCCCAGGCCCACGAGCAGCTCAGCGGAACCGGGCCCGGGGGAGCGCTCTTCGAGCTGGTAGAGCTGCGCTCCAACGACGAGCTCGCCACCTCGAACGACGAACACGTGATCGCCGCCGTCGACTACCTGCTGAACTACGCCTTCGACCAGCGGGCTTCGGACATCCATCTGGAGCCGCGAGACGGAGACGCGGTGATCCGCTTCCGGATCGACGGGATCCTCCACGACATCGAGAGGCTTCCGATTCCCGTGCACGGTGCCGTCACCTCCCGCATCAAGGTGCTGGCTCGCATGGACATCGCGGAGCGGCGGCGCCCCCAGGATGGCCGCATCAAGACCTACCGGGCGGACCGGGAGGTGGAGCTGCGAGTCTCGAGCCTGATGACCGCCTTCGGTGAGAAGGTCGTGATTCGCGTCTTCGACCCGAACGTGCTGATGACGGATCTCCAGGCGCTCGGCTTCGGCATCGACGACCGGGAGAGCTACGAGAAGTGGATCACTTCGCCGAGCGGGCTGATCCTGGTGACCGGGCCCACGGGCTCGGGCAAGACCACCACCCTGTACTCCACACTGCGTTACCTGGCAGGTCCCGAGATCAACATCACCACCGTCGAAGATCCCATCGAGATGGTGGATTCGCGCTTCTGCCAGGTGCAGGTGCAGCGGCAGGTGGGTGTCAGCTTCGCCAGCGCGTTGCGCTCGATCCTGCGCCAGGATCCCGACATCATCATGGTCGGAGAGATTCGCGACGAAGAGACCGCCCAGATGGCGGTCCAGGCCGCGCTGACTGGCCACCTGGTCTTCTCGACGGTGCACACCCGCGACGCATCGGGCGCGATCATCCGGCTGACGGAGCTCAAGGTCGAGCGATTCCTGCTCGCGAGCGTGCTTCGGGGTGTTCTGGCCCAGCGTCTGGTCCGCTGCATCTGCCCCCATTGTGGCGTGGAGGGCTTGCTGAACGCGCCCCAGGTCGATGCGCTCGGGATCAAGGTTCCGATGGAACGGCGCGAGCAGCTCCGGGTGCGCTGGGGTGAGGGCTGCGTCGAGTGCCGTCACACCGGGCTGTACGGGCGAAGCGGCGTCTTCGAGATGCTGGACGTCGGTCGCAGGGTCCGTGGCCTGATCAACGACGGGAAGGACGCCAGCGAGATCACCCACGCCGCTCGCGTCGAGGGAATGGAGACGCTGCGCGAGGCGGCGATCCGAAAGCTCGCCGAGGGTGGCACCACCTTCGAGGAGGTGGTGCGGCTGACGGCGGACTCGCTGTGAACGCCGACTGCGTCCAGGAGATCTCACTCCTGCTTCGGTCCGGCTGGAGAGTGATCGCCCTGGAGTCCTTCGAGGAGGAACGCGCCCTGCGCGTCCTCGAGCGCGCGGCGCGATCCGCCAAGCGGGAGCTGCGCACCTGGTCTGTGGCCGCGGGTCTCGGGCCCGACGGCGAGGGAAGCGGTTCTCTGGACGAAGGCCTTCGCGCGATCGAAGCAGTCGAGAAGCCCACGGTCTTCGTGCTTCTCGATGCCCAGGCTCCCCTGCAGGATTTCGCCGCCACCCGCCGGCTGCGGGACATGCTGCCCGAGATCGCCAGGCGGCGGCAGGCGCTGGTTCTGCTGGGCGCCCTGGTCGAGCTTCCTCTGGAGCTCGAGCGAGAAGCGGGACGCCTGAGCCTGGCGCTCCCGGACGCTTCGGACCTCCGCGGTCTCTTCGAGCGGGTGGTGGAGTCGGTGGGAAAGGTCGACGTGAAGCCCGAGATCCTCGACGCCTGTGTCCGCGCCGCCCTCGGCCTGACCGGCGCCGAGGCGGTGCGCGTCTTTCGCAAGGCGCGGATGGCGAACGGCGCCATCGACGAGCGCGCGGTGGGCGAGATCATTCGCGAGAAGCGTCAGGCGCTGCGCCGGACCCCGGCCCTGACCTTCCACGACCCGGCGACGGCTCTGGCGGACGTGGGAGGGCTGGGCGAGCTCAAGCACTGGCTTCGGGAACGCCGCCGCGCCTTCGGCCAGGAGGCGCGGGGCTTCGGTCTGCCCGCGCCCCGAGGGCTCTTGCTGCTGGGCGTTCAGGGCTGCGGCAAGTCCCTCTCTGCCAAGGCCATCGCCAAGGAGTGGGGCTTCCCGCTGCTTCGTCTCGATCTCGCTGTCGCCTTCGGCGACGCAACCCGGAGCCCCGAGATCACGATCCGCGAGGCGACTTCGATCGCCGAGTCGCTGGCGCCGGTGGTGCTCTGGATCGATGAGATCGAGAAGGGATTCTCCGCGACCGGATCCGATTCCAGGGCGAGCCGGGTCTTCGGCTCCTTCCTGACCTGGCTGGCGGAGAAGCAATCTCCGGTCTTCGTCGCGGCGACTGCCAACGACGTTACGCGGCTTCCCCCGGAGCTACTGCGGCGGGGCCGCTTCGACGATCTCTTCTTCGTCGATCTCCCCAGCGAGCTGGAGCGGGTGGAGATCCTGTCCATCCACCTGCGCAAGCGCGGTCGCGACCCAGCCCAGTTTCCGCTCCAGGAGCTCGCCGCCCAGTCGGAGCGCCTCTCCGGCGCCGAGCTCGAGCAGGTGGTGACGGCGGGCCTCTACACCGCCTTCTCGGGTTCCCGGGATCTGGCGGAGAACGACCTGGCGAACGCCATCCAGGAGACGGTGCCCCTCTACGAGACCTACGAGGAGCGCATCAAGGAGCTGCGCAACTGGGCCCGCACGCGAGCCCGTCCCGCGACCCTCGACGTCAAGATGATCGATCTCTTCGAGACTTCTTGATCGACGCGGCGCCGTCGCCCCCAGATCCGGGCGGGCGCCTTCTCACCGCCCGGGTTTCTGGCTCCACTTCCCCGAGTTCGTCATCACGTACTCGCCCGGCGAGGCGTTCTTGACGAGCTTGGCGCCGGCCAATGCCGCCACCGCCTTGACGCTGGTCCCCCGCTTCTTGGCGATCGAGGCGTACTTCTCCCGCCGTTTCTGATTGATCTCTTCGACCAGCGCCTTCACCTCGGGTCCGGCACTCTTGTCGACGACACCGAGATAGCCGTCCGGGCGCTCCCCCACGCTTCCGGCCTTCTTCGCGTTGCCGAGCTGGTCGGCCAGGACGGACCCGGAGGGCACGGCCAGCAGCGCCAGAGCGAGGAGAGCGGCGAACCCGATTCGATACCAAGTGCGTCTCATGGCGTTTTCCCTTCCTAGAACAGCTCTTCGTTCTCGTCGAAGAGGTTCTCGAGATCCTTGTCGACCTTCACGCGGATCTCGTGCTCGATCTTCACGTTGAGGTTGATCACGATGGGCTCCTCGGGTGGCGCCACCTGCACCTTGGGAGTGCAGCCGATCGCCAGCGCGAGCAGGGCGAGTGCAAGCCTCATGGAACCTCCGGCGCCTGGAACCCCTCGAGTCTCTTCAAGATGACCTCAGGCACACGATAAGCGACCAGACCCGCGCGCAGCAGATCCGCGAGCCGGGCCTCGACGTTCAGATTGAATTCGACGCGGCGACCGCGCTGATAATTCGGATTGAATCCGCCCAGGTGGACTCTCACCAGCACCTCTCCCTGGGTGTCGCCGTCCACGTCGATCTCGAGGACATCGTAGTGGAAATCCTCGAGAGCGCCGAGCAGTTGTTCGATGCCGTATCCCTGATTCGCCAGGGCAGAGGCGCCGGCGGCCGGCCGGTAGCGGATCCGTCCACCGGGAGCGGCGCCACGCAGCTCTCCCTCGCGAAGCTCCACGACCTCGCCGCTGCGGAAGATCGGAATCGCGCCTCCGAGGCTGCCCGTTCCCTCCAGCCCCTCCAGGTCGACCAGGGCCAGAAGCTTCGCCAGATCGACGCCCTCCACCTCGAGGACCGCCTCCTGGGAATCCGCCATGGGGTCGAAGAGTCCCGCCGTTCGCACCGTTCCGCCGGCCCATTGCCACGCCGCCTCCTGCAGCTCGAGCAGACCGTCGGGGCGAAGCTGGAACTCGATCAATCCGTCCGTCAGCTCGAGGCCGGCGTCGACCAGGGCGATGGAGACCAGCTGCCCCGGCGTGGTGGCGGGGGGCAGCGGCCCGCTGATCTCGATCAGCCCGTTCACTCCGGAGACTTCCGCGCCCGCGGCCGCGAAGCCGACCTCACGCAAGGCGAGATCGATCTTCCCGGCGCTCTCGACGCCGTCCCAGCCCAGACTACCCACGGCCTCGACGCTTCCCCGCGCCCCCTCGACCTGTCCCTCGAGGAAGGGAAAGATCGCGGCGGGCTGGAGGCCCTTCTCCTCCAACACGATCGGGTGTAGATGGAGCGCGGCTCTCAGGTTGGGAGCGGTCGGATTCGCCGAGCCGTCCGCCTGGAGTACGAGGTTCTCCCCCGCGTCTGCCAGCTTCAGCTGGAACTCGATGTCGGAGTCCCGGATCTCGAAGCTCCCACGCAACCCCAGCGGCTGCACCCGGGCGGGCCTCTGCAGGTCCCGGAGCTCCCCGACGCGAAGAGTTCCCTCGCCGCTTCCCGCCTCGACGCGTGCGCTGAGTTCGATCTCGGCCACCGACAGCTCATACTCGGCCAGTTCCAGGCGGCCGCCGGTGGTCTCCAGCTCGATCCCGAGGGCAGGGCTCTCCGCCGGCCGCCGCAGCTGGAGGTGCACCTCGGGCGTCGTGCCCTCGGCGCGGATCAGCTCACCGGCCACGTAGATGGGGACCGGGTGAAGCTCGGCCTCGGCCTCGAATCCTCCTCCCCGGAACCGGAAGGTCGCGTCGGCCCGGAGCGCCGAGTCGACGCGGAGCTCCGGGGTCGCTAGCGGCGATCCCCGGATGAGGAGGGTTCCCGCGAAGTCGTCCGGGACCCCCGCGATCGAGGCGCGGCCAGAAGCTTCGGCCAGCGGGTGGCGGACCTCGAAGCTCGCTGCTCCCTCGAGCCTGCCGTCGCCGCGGTCGTCGATTCCGACCTGGAAGGGAAACGAGACATCTCCGCCGGGTGCTTCGAGATCCGCGCGCGCATCCGTGACCACGATCTTCCGGGCGGGAAGACCGGCTGCGCCCTCGGAGTCGCCCTCCAGCAGCGCGTCGAGGGCGCCCAGCGAGAGGCCGTCTTCGCCGAGGGAGGCGCGCAGCCTCACTCCCGAGACGAGTAGCTCGTCGAGGAAGCCATTCCACAGGTTCACCGTCGAGTAGCGCGCATCGATGCGGGCGATCTCCAGTGCCGGAGGCTCACCGATGCGGAGATCGGTGAGCGAGAGCGCCCGGATGCCGACCGCCTCGACCACCAGGGAAACCTCCTCGATCCCGGCTCCGCGGATCTCGCCGAGCAGCAGGCTCATCGCGATGGCGCGGCGCTTGTGGACGAGGAACCCGGTGGCGAGCGCCAGGAACAGCAGTGCCACGAGCGCGAGCAGCGCCCCCCAACGTCGTCGGCCCTTCCCTAGAACGGCGCCAGCGACAGTGCCCGTCGCTCGGTCGAGACCCGGAGCTCCTGCCAGATCGCTGTCTCGATGCGCCGGGCGGCCTCCGTGTCGATCTCCTCCACGTGGGCGTGGAGCTCGATCAGGAGCGTTCGCAGTCCGTCGTTGCTGCGGTTCAGGTCGGAGATGCGCAGGCTCTCATCCTCTTCTCCGGATGCGGCCTCGAGCCGCCCGCGCAGGTCCCGGTCGCCGATCTCCGGGGCGACTTCGGCGAAGAGGCGGCGCAAGGTGCGGTTCTCCTCGACGCGGCGTGCCGCGGCGCGGTCCCACTCCTCGGCGGCGCTCTGCAGCAGCATCACCGTGAGCATGCTGTTCCGCTGGGTGTAGTCGTCGGAGATCTTTGGCGCGATCTCGGTCATCAAGCTGGCCGCGATCAGCTGCAGTGTGACGTCGACGTCCGGCTTCATGTCAGGTGCCCCATGACTTCGAGAATCGCTCGGTTCTGGGAGTTGGTCAGCCACCAG
The DNA here is from genome assembly GCA_963722885.1 of uncultured delta proteobacterium. Lineage (GTDB taxonomy): Bacteria > Myxococcota_A > UBA9160 > UBA9160 > UBA6930 > CAVXZE01. Next base: position 136,064 of record CAVROS010000006.1, on the reverse strand, counting down.
CCCGTGAACCCGAGAATGGTGTCGTGGTTGCTGCCGGTGGCGTACTCGTTGCCACCCGAGATCCAGATCGCGAGCGCCTTCAGGTTGGAGAGGAGCTCCCACCAGTGCAGCGCCTCCGGATCGGCGCGAAGACCGCTCGCCTCCTCCCACAGTGCGATGGCTCGTTCCCGCGGCAGGAGCCCTCCGGGCCGATCGTCCCGCGCCCAGCACCAGATGCGAGAGATCGACCAGGCCAGATCCTCGATGGCGTCGCCCAGGTGGGCCATCTCCCAGTCCAGGATCGCTCGGATGTTCCCCTCGCTGTCGGCCAGGAAGTTGCCGGTGCGGAAGTCGGCGTGGACGACGGAGATCTTCGGGGGCGGAGGAGGCGGGTGGCGCCGCAGCCAGCGGATCGCGGCGCGCCCGATCGGCTGGGGCGTCATCTCGTCCTCGTCGATCATTTCTTCCCATTTCCGCAGCTCCTGCCGCCAGCACTCCTCCGGCTTCACTGCGGGCATCAGGTCCGCCAGTCCCAGCTCTCCCGGGTCCGCCTTGTTCAGCTCACCCAGGATTCGCCACTTCTGTTCTCCGATTCGCTCGATGTGGTCCTGGTAGGGAGGCGTCGTCAGAAGGGTCTGGGGGCTGGACTCGCAGCCGGTGATCTGCTCCATCACGAAGAAGGGCCGGTCGAGCCACTGCTCGTCTTCCTCGAGCCAGAGGGGCTCGGGCACCGGGATCGCGGTCCCGTGAAAGGCGCGGTAGGCGTTGAACTCGGTGGAGCGCTCGGTCTCGATCAGGCTTCCGGATGGATCCCGGCGCAAGATCAGCGGGCGTTCCTCCTCGACGCCGCTCCGCCGGAGCTTGAGCTGCAGCCGGTAGGTCTCACGGGATGCGCCACCGTGGATCCGTGAGAGGTCTTCGACCCGGATGTCGGTGGCCTCGGGCCACCGGTGGGCTACGTAGCGTGCGAAGCGTTCACTCAGGTCCGTCATGGCCGCTATTGTGACACAACGCGCCTGAGTCATGCCCGCGGAGCGCCATGTCCGGGGGGCATCATGGGTGGCTACAGCCCCGGGGGATGCGGTGCTGCCGTCGTCCGCCGTGGCGGCCTGGTGAGAAAAGCGGGCCGAGCCGGGTCAAGCCTCCGAGCGGTTCTTCCGTTCAGGTAGTGGACGGAACCGGCTCCATGATCATTCCGCTGAGTCACGATTCAAGTGAAGTGCGCCGCCAGCCGTGGGTGACCTACGGGATCATCCTCTCGTGCGTCCTGGCGTTCCTGGTGACACACGTGCTGAATCGCGAGGTTTCCGAGAAGGCCGAGCGTCTGGTCGGAGCCGCCTACGAGTACTGGGAGGCACATCCCTACCTGGAGGCCGCTCCGCGCCTGATCGAGATCACCGGCGATCCCGGAAGTGCGGTCCGCGAGCAGTTCTACGCCATCTGGGACGAGACGGGAAAGCCGCCGGTTTCGGCCGGCACCCTCGAGGAGGAGCAGCAGGAGTTCGACGAGCTGATGGAGGAGGCCTTCGCAGCCCTCGAGGAGCATCCCTGGTATCGGTTCGGCCTGATCCCCAGCGCGCCCACCGCGACCGGTCTCTTCGCCCACATGTTTCTTCACGGTGGGTGGCTGCACCTGATTCCCAATCTGCTGTTTCTCTTTCTGACCGGCTCCTTCATCGAGGATCGCTGGGGCCGAGGGCTGTACGCGCTCTTCTACCTGGCGGCGGGGGTGGCTGGCGCGGTTCTCTTCGTCAGCAAGTACCCCGACTTCGACGGGCCCCTGATCGGCGCTTCCGGTGCCATCGCCGGCGCCATGGGCGCCTTCCTGGTCTGCTTCGCGCGGACCAAGATCAAGTTCTTCTACTGGCTCGGGATCTTCTTCGGGACCTTCTCCGCCCCGGCCTGGCTGATGCTCCCGCTCTGGTTCGCCAACGAGCTGTTCACCGCCTCCCTGGTGGATGCCCTCAATCCGGGTGGCAGCGGAGCCGGTGTAGCCTACTGGGCCCACGTCGGTGGCTTTGGCTTCGGCATCCTCGCCGCTCTCGCCATCCGCTACTCGGGAGTCGAGGAGCGCCTCTCGAAACAGCTGGGCGGTGAGTGGAGCTCCGAACACGACTCGGTCCATTCCGATGCGATGACTGCGCGGGCGGAAGGTCGGCCCGAGGAAGCCCTCGAGCTGCTGCGGTTCGCACTCGAGGCCGCTCCCGAGGATCCGGATCTGTCGCTGGCCTTCTTCGAGACCGCCGCCAGCCTGGGCCGGGTCGACGAGGGAATCGCGGTTCTGGCTCCCGTGATCTGGCGGGAGGTGAGGGCGGGAGAGAAGGAGGCGGCGGTCTCCCACTGGCAGGCCCTGTCCGACACCGGAGCGCGCGTCTGGGGGGAGCCCCTGCTGCTCCTCCGTCTGGCCGGGTGGCTGCGCGACGCGAAGCGGACGGATGCAGCCTCGTCGGCCTTGCGATCCGTTCTCGATGGGTGCCCCGAAGACCCCGGCGTCGCCATGCAGGTAGCCCGGTTGGCGCACTCCTTCGATCCGGCAATGGCTCTCCAGGCCGCCGAGATCGCCCTGGCGGCGCCGGGCCTCGAGCCGGCCGAGCGAAGCGCCCTCGAGGCGATCGTCGCCGGAGCCGGGGACCAGGACGAGGAACGGGGAATCTCCCTCGCCTCACCCGGGTATTCCGAGGCGTCGCTCGAAACTCCCGAAGCGCTGGATCACGGCGCCGTAGATCTCGCCGCGATCTCGGAGGATCCGGAGCTGCATGGTCTGGAGGCAGAGCCCGTAGCGGCTCTGGATCTCGACGAGAAGGAAGAGCCGGCGAGCTTCGGGCCCCCGACCCGCCGGACCCTTCGGGTGATGGAGGCCGTACCCCTCGAGCTCGACGAGGAAGCCCTCTGGCTGGACGTGGAGGGCAAGGGCCGCACCCGCCTTCCGCTCTCGCGAGTGGACGCGGTGGCAGCTGCCGGCGTTCACGGTCTCAGCCGCAGGGCCGTCATCCTGATCGACCTGGCGCTCGATTGGACCGCAGATGGGGAGAGTCCACTCAGAGTGCTGCGCCTTCGCAGCGACCGCTACGATCCTCGGACCCTGGTCGGCGACAGCGCCTCCCCACTCGAGGCCACCGGGCAGCTCGTCTCGAATCTGATCCGACGAGCGCGGGCCCTCCCGCTGCCCGATCCCGACTCCGCTCGCGGCCAGCCCTTCAGGATCTTCCGCGATCTCGCCGGCTACGAGGAGCAGGTGCTGGGAGCGGAGCGCCCCGCAGTCGACGACATCTTCTGAGCGCGACCCGGGGACGTTGTTGAATGTTCAACTTTCGGCTTGCCGAAAGTTGAACATTCAACAACGTCCCCGCTTGCGATAGCATCGCACGCCCGATGCGGGACCGTGTCTTCGGAATCGAGACGGAGTATGCCGTCATCTATCACCCGGGCCGGCGCGAGACCGCGCGCCCGACCAATCTCCAGATCTATCAGCTCTTCGAGTCACTCCTGGGACGTCACCTCCGGTGTCTGCCCCGCGCCTTCTCGCTGCTGCGCTCGAAGCCGGGCCGCTTCCTGGAGAACGGGGCTTCCTTCCACTACGAGGCCACACCGAAGGATTTCGAGCACGGGCTGATCGAGATGGCCAGCCCGGAGTGCCGGGATCCCTTCGCGCTTCTCTCCTGCGAGCGGGCCAAGGACCAGCTCGTGGAGACCCTGTGTCGCGAGGCCAACCAGAGGCTCCCGTTGATGGGGTACTCGGGAGAGATCCGGATCGGCAAGAACAACGTGGATAGCCAGGGCAACACCTTCGGCTCCCACGAGAACTACTGGGTGGAGGATCCTCTTCCGCCCTCCAGGAAGCTCCTGCTGCTTCCCCTCTGGATGGGGCTCTGGATCCTCTCGATTCCCGTCTTCGCCTGGCTGTTGCTGGTCACGCTGGCGATGATCGGCGCGATGCTCGCCGTCTTCCTGCTCCCGGTGGTCGGCGCCCTGCTCGCGGGTCTCTCCAACGCTCCTGGCCCGCGCGCACCGACGGTCGGCGCTCGGATTTGCCAGGGCCGCATCCCGGCTGGCCGAAGCCCCGAGGCGCCTGATCGGCTCACTTCAGTCCCGCCCCGGGGATGCGGCCCGTCGACTGACCTGGATCGAGCTGCCGCTGCGCCCACTGATCTCCCTTCACTCCTGGATGCACAACCGCTTCCACTTTCGGCGCTTCCACCGGAATCTGACCGCCTTTCTGGTGACGCGCACCCTCTATGCGGGCGCCGGCTGCGTGGTTCTCGACGGCGGGCCTCCCTTCCGCCTCGCCCAGCGTCCCCCTTTCATGCGCAGCCTGGCCCGTGTCTTCACCTCTGGCGAGAATCGCCCCCTCTACGAGAGCCGCGACGTGTTCTTCCGCCCTTGGAGCGCTCTCGGCTCGCGCCGCCGCCTGCACCTGTTGATCGGTGACGCGAATCTGTGTGACTGGGCGATGGTGCTTCGCACCGGCGCGACGGCACTGGTGCTCGAGGCAATCGAGGCCGGTGCCCAGGTGGACTGGCCGGTTCTGGCCCACCCACTCCGCGCTCTTCGCGCACTGAGCGCCGATCCGGAGCTGGCCCTCCGCTACCCGCTCACGGACGGGGGCGAGGCCTCGGCCCTGGAGATCCAACGCCGCTTCCTCGAGGCCGTGAGAGAGGTCCTCGGCCCGGAGTTCGACTCCGGCGGCTGGAGGTCCGAGGTGATGGCGATGTGGGAGGAGACTCTCGATCTACTGGAACGCGATCCCGAGGCCCTCCGGGATCGCATCGACTGGCTCGCGAAGCGAATCCTGATGCAGCGCGAGATTCCAGATCCCGCCGACTGGGAGGCCATCGGACGCCGGGGCGCCGGGATCCTTCGCGGGCCGGTGGCCCCCGCCAACGGGGATTCGCGCCTTCGCGACCTGGCCTTCCGCGCCCTGCGCACGGATCTCCGCTACCACGAGCTGGGGCCGCGGGGAGGTCATCGTCGCCTGGTCGGTCGCGGGGAGGTGCGCCAGCTGGTCGAGCGGAAGCAGGTCGATCACGCCCTGCGGCGGGCGCCCTCCGACACCCGCGCCCACGCCCGGGGAGAGGCGATCCGCGAGGCTCACGCCCGCTCCCTTTCGGGAGGGGCGACCTGGCATCGGGTTCGCCTGGGACGATTCGACTGGCGCTGGTATCCGGACCCTCTCGACCCCGGGGGTTAGCCGCTAGCGATCGGCAGAGGCGACCGGCTGCGATCGGCAGGCGGAGACGAAGGCGCCGAAGAGCCGGGTGCGATGGTCGCCCGGAACCCTCTCCGGGTGCCACTGCACACCCAGGCAGAAGTGCTCTCCCGCCCCCTCGATCGCCTCGACCAGACCGTCGGAGGCGCGCGCCGACACGCGCAATCCCTCGCCGGCCCTCGCGACGGCCTGGTGGTGTGAGCTGTTCACCGGCTCCGGATCGGCGCCGATCACCGCTTCGAGAAGCGTTCCCGCCTCCACCCGGATCGGATGGCGCCCCTGGTCCTCTGGAAGCTGGTGCTCGATGGCATCGGGGACGTCGACGGGAATGTGGTAGAGCAGCGAGCCGCGGTGGTGGAGGGCCAGGATCTGCATCCCGTAGCAGATGCCGAGGACCGGGATGCCGCGGGCCAGCGCTCGGCTCAGGAGCGCGCGATCGAAGTCGATCTGCTCGGACGGCGCCGCCTCGAAGCGAATCTCCTCGGGGTAGGGCGTTTCGGGAAGCAGGTCGTCGCCTCCGGGAATCAGCAGACCGTCGATCCGATCGGCGAGATCCCCGGGCCCGGGCTGGATCGGCAGGTAGGTTGGGACGCCCCCGGCTTCCGCCACCGCGCCGGCGTAGCGCTCGTCGATGTAGTGATAGCGGCGGCCGCGCCGAAAACGCCCGCTGGTGTCGAGGCAGAGGGAGATCCCGATCAGCGGGGCCATGGCGGGGAGTCTACCTCGGGGTCTCCACAGTGCCCCTGGCTGGTTTCTCCATCTTGAGTCAGGCTCCCGGGCATGGGGGATCTCGGTTCCGAGCGCTACGTGAGCCTCGCGACCTTTCGGAAGAACGGCCGGGAAGTCCGCACGCCCGTCTGGATCGCGCGGAAAGCGGCCCGGCTCTACGTCTGGACCAACGGCACCTCGGGGAAGGTGAAGCGGGTGCGCGCCAACGGGCGCGCCCGCCTCGCGCCCTGCGACGCTCGGGGGAAGGTTCGCGGGGAGTGGGTCGATGCAAGGGCCCGCATGCTGGACGATCCCCAGGCCATGCAGCGTGGACTCGAGACGGTGATCGGAAAATACGGCTGGCAGATGCACCTGGCGCTGTTCGCGGCACGCCTCAGCGGGCGCTACGCGCAGCGCGCCGTGATCGAGATCGAGGTCGTCGAAAGCAGCTCCGGATAGGATCGGTTCTCCATGGAAGCCCCGCACTCGCAGCAAAGCTCCGTCGCATTCACTCCCCGACGCATCGGTGCTCTCACGCTCCGAAACCGGGTAATCAAGACCGCCACCTACGAGGGCATGTGTCCGGGGGGCGTTCCCTCCGAGGCGCTGCTGAATCACCACCGGGAGCTGGCGGCCGGGGGGGTGGGCATGACCACGGTGGCCTACTGCGCCGTCTCACCGAACGGTCGCACCTTCTCGGAGCAGATGTTCATGCGCGAGGAGATCCTGCCGGAGCTGCGAAGGTTGACCGATGCAGTCCATGCGGAGGGAGCCGCCGCCTCGATCCAGCTCGGACACTGCGGCACCTTCAGCAAGAACGAGCAGCTGACCGTTCCTCGTCCCCTGGGCCCCTCCTTCCGAATCAACACCTACGGAATCGCCAGCGGGATGTTCTTCGCGGCCGCCATGACCGAGGAGGACATTGCCGCGACGGTGGAAGAGTACGGGGTCGCTGCCGCCCTGGCCGTGGAGGCCGGCTTCGACGCCGTCGAGATCCACCTGGGTCACGGCTATCTGCTCAGCCAGTTCCTCTGCCCGGCGGTGAACCGGCGCCGCGATCAGTACGGCGGGAGCCTCGAGAACCGCCTGCGCCTGCCCGTCGCGGTGCTCCAGCGGGTGCGGGCGGCCGTCGGTGCCGAGACCGCCGTGCTGGCCAAGACCAACCTTCGGGACGGCTTCGCCGGCGGGCTCGAGGTGGAGGAAGCCGTCGGTGTGGCGCGCAGGCTGGAACGTGAAGGCGTCGATGGGATCGTCTTGAGCGGGGGCTTTACCAGCAGGACCCCGTTCTACCTGATGCGCGGAGGCCGTCCGCTGAAGCAGATGATCGAGGTCGATCCGAGCCGTTTCCAGAAGCTCGTCTTGCGCCTCTTCGGTCCCTTCGTGGTGAAGGCCTATCCCTTCGAGGAGATGTTCTTCCTGGAGCACGCGCGGAAGGTGCGGGAGGCGGTGCGGCTTCCCCTGGTCCTGCTCGGTGGCATCGTCTCTCTCGACAATATCGAGACCGCCATCGATGAGGGGTTCGAGTTCGTGGCGATGGGTCGCGCGCTGATCGCCGATCCCACCCTGATTCGCGACATGGAGCGAGGCGAGGTGCAACGCACCCGCTGTGATGCATGCAACGAGTGCGTCGCCGAGATGGACCGCGGCGGCGTGCGCTGTGTGCTCGACGACGAGCCACAGGCCTGACGGGTCGCTGCGCGCGCCTTCGGCGCTTGCCTTGTGAACTACGTTCGCCTGCGGCTCACTGCGCGCGCCTCCGGCGCTTGCCCGCGCTACTTCTCCTCGGGGTAGTACCGGCTGATGGTGTCGATTACGCAGCCGGGTCGATCGCCGCCCTCGATCTCGACCGTCACGCGAACCGTGACCTGCACGCCGCCCTTCACTTCCTCGACCTTGAGCAGTTCGCCACCCCCGCGGATCCGCGAGCCCACCGGGACGGGGGCGGGGAAACGCAGCTTGTCCGCTCCGTAGTTCACACCCATCGAAATCCCCCGGACCTCCACGATCTGGGGGAGGAACATGTTCACCAGCGACTGAGTGAGGTAACCGTGGGCGATGCAGGCGCCGAAGGGCCCATCCTTCGCCCGCTCCGGATCGACGTGGATCCACTGATGGTCCCCGGTGGCGTCGGCGAACTTGTCGATGCGATCCTGGGTGATCTCGAGCCAGTCGCTGTAGCCGAGGTGATTTCCCTCGGCCGCTTTCAGGTCTGCGGGTGTGCCGAATACGGTCGTCATGGTCTCTCCAAATGCTGCTCGCTCGCTCCCTCGAGCGTTGATACCAGAGATTGCGAGGACTCGCCCCCCCGGGGCGAGAGCGTGATTGCCTGCCTCCGGGCCGAACACAACGGCGTAGGCCGCGAGCGAGTCATCTCCTCCCGCCTTTCTGTACGTGCCCCTCTGAAAAGTGCTAAAAAACTCCCGCGAGTCGGCTGCAGCTGCCGCCGGCGTTGATCGCACGGCGGGCTCTCGAGGGCCGATTCGACACCCGCCGAGCTTCCTCATCGCAAAGAGCCGGAAGCTCGCGGGAAGGACGACGGTAAGAGATGACGGAAGGATTGACGGTGATCGCGGCGGGCCTGATGGTGGTCCTCTGCATCATGGCGTCGATGTTCGTCTTCATCGAAGTGCTGCTCAAGTTCGACCAGGTCTTGCAGAATCGAGCCGAGCGAGCCAGCGCACCCCCGGCGGCGAAGCATGCCGAGCCGGCGGCAGGGGATGCGGAGGCCTCAGAAAAACGGGACGAGGTGATTGCGGCCATCGGCCTCGCCCTGCAGAAGCACAGTGCCGCAGGCGCGTTCCGCAGGGTGGCAGCCGGCACCGGTTCCGGACCCACCCCCTGGGCATCCTCGGGACGCCTGGGAATCATGGCCGAGAGGCAACGCGTCACCGGCCGTCGGCTCTGAGACGAGTACAGGACGAGGAACGCCCTGGATGACGGAATACGATTTCGAGATCAACGGCTCGCCGTATCGGGTCAAGATCAAGGAGACTCGGGCGGGTCATGCGGTCGTCGAGGTGAACGGCACCGAGTATCGGGTCGACATCAAGACTCCGGCTTCCCCGCCGCCCCAGTCGGCTTCGGCCCCGACCCCGCTCCCGATCGAGTCGAAGGCCAATTCCGCCAGGTCCGAGGTGGCGATGGAGGACGGAATCGTCCGGGCTCCCCTCCCCGGTGTGATCCGGAAGCTGATCTGCAAGGCGGGCGATACGGTTGAAGCGGACGCCCCGGTGCTGGTGCTCGAAGCCATGAAGATGGAGAACGAGATCAAGACGCCGGTCGCCGGCACCATTGCAGAAGTCTTCGTCTCCGAGGGCGACTCCGTGAATACCGGAGACGACCTCTTCCGGATCGGCCAGTAGCATGCCCGAGAGCTTCCTGGAAATCACGCGGCTGCTGCTGGTCAATACCGGCTTCTACAATCTCTCGATCGGAAACGCCGTGATGATCATGGTGGGATGCCTGATGTGCTATCTCGCCATCGCCAGACACTACGAGCCCTACGAACTCCTGCCGATCGGGCTGGGCGCGATCCTGATCAACCTGCCTCTGCACCAGGTGGGGGTGTTCAGCGACCAGATTCAGGGCTCGGGCCTGCTGGGAATCGTCTTCCAGTTCGGGATCTACTTCTACAACATCCTTCCGCCGCTGATCTTTCTCGGGATCGGCGCGCTGACCGACTTCGGTCCGCTGATCGCCAACCCGAGGATGCTGCTGCTGGGTGGCGCGGCCCAGGTGGGGATCTTCCTCGCTTTCATCGGCGCGCTCTGGCTGGGCTTCGATCTGAAGGAGGCCGCGGCCATCAGCATCATCGGGGGTGCCGACGGGCCCACCACCATCTACGTGAATGCCATCATGGCACCCAAGCTCCTGGGCATCACTGCGGTGACCGCGTATTCCTACATGGCCATGGTGGCTCTGATCCAGCCGCCCATCATCCGCCTTCTGACCACGAAGGAGGAGCGGATGATCACCATGACCCAGCTCAGGCCGGTCTCCACGCGGGTGAAGATCATCTTCCCGATCGGCATGATGATCGTGTCCATCCTGCTGATTCCGATGTCGGCGCCCCTGATCAGCATGTTCATGATCGGGAACATCTTCCGCGAGTCCGGAGTCGTGGAGCGCCTGAACAGGACCGCACAGAACGAGCTCCTGAACATCGTCACCATCTTCCTGATGCTCGCCATCGGGATCACGCTGAAGGCCGAGGCGATTCTCGACTGGACCACCATCAAGATCCTGGTGCTGGGCCTGGCTGCCTTCTGCTGCGGGACGGCTGGAGGGATTCTCTTCGCCAAGCTGATGAATCTCGTCAGCCACAACAAGATCAACCCCATCATCGGCGCCGCCGGTGTCTCGGCGGTGCCGATGGCGGCGCGGGTCGCCCAGGAGATGGCCTACCGGGACGACCCCAACAACCACCTGCTGATGCACGCCATCGGACCCAACGTGTCCGGAGTCATCGGCTCGGCCATCGTCGCCGGCTACTTCCTCTCGGTCGTGAAGTAGGAGCGCTCTTCTTCGGCCGCTAGGCCGGTTCGCAGACGGTGATCTTCTCCGGCTCGGCGAGCAACAGGCGAATCTGGTCTTCGATCTCCCGCCGCATTTCGGAAGCCGCCCAGGTTTCCCACTCTTCTCGGGTGCGCCAGGTGGAGAGGATCACGAAGTGGTGGCGGTCGGCGACGTCGCGCAGGGTTTCGCCCGTCACGTAGCCCGGGCGGTGGATCGCCTCTCGCCGCAGGTCGCGCATGATCTTCTCGATCGCCTCGTCACCGCCCTCCGCCAACCATCGCTCGATGACCACACGGATCATGGCTCCTCCTCTCGGAAAAAACCGACTCTGATTCCGGCGCCGCTCACAGGCTGGCTCCGACCAGCTTCTCCGTGGGCGGGCGGAAGCGCTCGATGGGCCACTGCATCGCCTCGTCGATCTCCGCCAGCATCTCCTCCTTGTCCTCTGGGATCCTGCCGTTGACGTTGAGGAAGTTCGATACGTGGTCCGAAAGCAGCACCGTGGGACCCTGGAGGCGTTCCACCAGAAGACGGATCTCGGAGAGGGCCTGGTGGGCCGAGAGCAGTGTCAGGCCGCCCTCCTTCCAGCGGTCGTGCCAGGCGGTGCCGGGAGACGGGACGAAGGTGCGCAGCCGGATGAAGTCCGGGGGCGCTCCATTCAGGACCTCCGCACTGCCGATGGCGTGCTCGCGCGAGCGCTCGGTGCCCGCCACCCCCACCATCAGATAGACGGAGAGCTCGATTCCCGCATCCCTGACGTGGTTGTAGGCCTCCACCGCCTGCTCCGGTGTGACGCCCTTGTCGATCGCCACCAGCGTCTCCGCGTCACCCGACTCCAGTCCCGAATGGATCCGCGTGATGCCCGCCTCGGCGACTCGCTGCCACTGCTCCCGGCTCTTCTTCATCAGGAACTTCGCGGATCCGTACACCGTGATGCGCTGCTAGGCTCGGGAAGCGCTCCCGCGCCGCCTCCCCGATGGCGACCAGCTTCTCGGTGGGGAGCACGGCGGTGTTGCCGTCGGCCAGAAAGATGGTGCGAACACGGTCCGCTCCATACAGATCGCGCGCCATGTCGAGGTCCTCGAAGACCTCCTCGATGGGCCTCACGCGGAACTTTCGGTCCTTGTACATCGAGCAGAAGGCGCAGCGGTTGTGCGGGCACGCCAGCGTCGCCTGGATGATCAGCGACCCCGCTTCACTCGGTGGTCTGTAGACCAGTCCCTCGTAACGCATGGTGGGGCTCCCCTCGGTCTCGTCTCAGGAAGGTCGGCGGCCGCTCCAACTCGCCTCTCTCTGATGATCGACGACTCCCTTCAAGATATTCGAGAAACCCTGGATTTGAAAGGCGATTTCCGCTTCGAGATGTGGCTCCCGCAGGCCGGCCAGATCGAGGGGGTCCCCCTCGCCGAGTCGCCGGCGCGATCTCGGGGGATCGGCTCTGGTGTCCCCCGTCACAAAAAAACGACCGAATTTCAGGTTCTTGCGCCTGCAGAGGTCAAGTCGTGCTTCCGGTCAGCCGATTCTTGAACCGGGAGTGTGTTGCCGATGAAAAAGCTCGTTCTCATCCTTCTTCTGGCAGGCATCGCCGGCTTCGGTGCGATGACCGTCTGGGGAAGCCTGCGCGCCAAGCAGGAGTACCGCAACCTGATCCTGGCCATCGCCGAGTCCCCCGACGCGCGGATTCTGGAGACGAGCTACGAGCGAGGCTGGCTGCTGTCGAAGTCTCAGAGCCAATGTCGAGATCCGCGGTCCGCTGGGCGAATCCTTCCAGCGTTGGCTGGTGGGTCTGGGCCGCGAGGAAGTTCGCGGACGCGTGGGCGTCCGGATGCGGCAGACCATCGAGCATGGCTACGCGCCGTTCACCGACTGGCTGACCGGGGGGCTGGAAGGAACGCCCATCATCGGACGCATCGAGACCCATTTCGAGCTGGACGAGGAGACACAGTCCGAGATCTCGGCTGTCCTGGGTCGCCTGCCGTCGGTCTCGATCTTCACGGTGATCCGTGTCTCCGGTGTCGGTGAGAGCTCCGTGATCGTTCCGGCCCAGCGCCTCGAGAGCAAGCTGGCTGGCGACGAAGGCGGGGGATGGGATGCCCAGTGGAAGGGGCTGCGCGGCAACCTCGTCTACACCACCGACTTCGATCACCTCGCGGCGAGCTTTCACTCCCCCGGAATCGAGGGCAGCCGCGCCGGCTCCCTCTTCGCCCTCGGCGACCTGAAGTGGAGTGCCGACCTGACTCGAGACGAGAGCGGACTCCTGGTGGGTGGCGTGAAGGTCGGGGTCGGATCTTTCCGACTCGCCTCGGGTGAAGAGGGCGTCCCCGTGCTCGAGCTGGACGACTGGGCGATGAGACAGTCGAATCTGGTGGAGGCCGGGAGCTTCGAAAGTGCGCTGGCGATCCGCGTCCAGGCGATCCGCCTCGGCGACCGGGCCTTCGGGCCGGGAACCTTCGAGGCGGCAGCTGCGGAATCTGGACGCTCGCAGCCTGGCCCGGCTCCAGAGTCGGGGCGTGGGCGGGCTCGCACCACCCGACTCCCAGAATGTGACGGAGCCTGCCGGTCGGCGGAGAGGGGATGGGCCTGCTGTCCGATCTCGTCTCCCGCTCGCCGCAGCTCGAGATCCGAACCCTTCGCCTGGCAACACCTTCGGGTGTTGTCGAGGCGACGCTGCGCATCGATCTCGACGGGAGCCGTCCCGATTTTCTCCGAGATCTCTTCACCCTGCTCCTGGTGCTCGAGGTCCACGCCGAGTTCGAGTTCCCGGCGGAGATCCTCGACGAGCTGTACCAGGATCGGGAGGAAGATCTGCTGGAGCTTCGCCGCGAGGGGTGGGTCCTGCTCGACGGGGAGCGCTACCGCAGCCGCCTGGACTTCGAGGGGGGGGAGCTCTTCGTGAACGGGCTCCCCAAGGCTCTCGGCGATCTGCCGGGGCAGCCCGAGGTGCCGGAGGAGCTCCCCCAGGTCTCGGCCGCGCCTCTAGGGCCGGAAGGTGTAGCGCCGGGGCCCGAGCTGCTGCCGTAGCGGGGACTCGGTCCACTCCATCCAGTCGCAAAGGGCGCGCCGGGTCTGCCTGGGATCGATCAGGTCGTTGACCGAGAAGCTCTCCGCCCGCGGGAAGGGAGTTCGTCGCGCCGCGAACTCCTCCTCCAGCTCCGCCCGCAGCGCCGCCGGGTCCTCCGCGGCGGCGATCTCGCGACGGAAGGCGACTGCCACGCCTCCCTCGATGGGGAGTGCGCCGCCTTCTGCCGAGGGCCAGCTCAGCACCAGTCCCTCGGGACCGAAGTGGGCCGCCGCGGCGACGCCGTAGGCCTTGCGCACGATTACCGAGGCCCAGGGAACCGACGATTGCTGGACCGCGAAGAGCGCGGCGGTGCCGTGTCGGATGGTTGCGGCGCGCTCCGCGTCGAGGCCGATCATGAAGCCGGGCTCGTCGACGAAGCTCACGATCGGCAGGTGGAAGGTGTCGCAGAGGTCGACGAAGCGGCGAACCTTCTGGGCGCCGTGGGCGGTCATGGCACCGGCGTAGAAACGCGTATCGTTGGCCAGCACCCCGATCGCTCGCCCTGCCAGGCGGGCGAGCCCGGTGATCTGGGAGCGCCCGAAGTGGGGGGTCAGCTCGAAGAAGGATTCCCGATCGACCACCAGCTGCAGCAGCTGGCGCGCGTCGTAGATCTTGCGCCGGTCCCTTGGGATGATCTCGAGGAGCGCTTCCTCGGCGCGCTCCGGCGGGTCGTCGGAATCGATGGCGGGGGGGAGCTGCCAGACGTTGGTGGGCAGGTAGGAGAGGAAGCGCCGGATCAGGCGAAAGGCGTCCTCTTCGTCCTCGGCGATGTTGTCGACCACGCCGCTCCGCGTGTGCACCTTCGCGCCCCCGAGCTCGTCCTTGGTGAGGCGCTTTCCCAGGGCGCGCTCCACCAGAGCGGGCCCCCCGATCAGGACCTGGGCGGTGTGGCGCGTCATCACCGAGAAGTGGGACGCGACCAGCCGCGCCGCCGGAAAGCCCGCCACGGCGCCCAGCGCCGCCGAGACCACCGGCGCCGTGGCCATCGCCTCCATGATCGAGCGGAAGCGCGGCGGCGAGAATACGGGGTCGCCCGCGGGCCGTGAGCCCTTGCCGCCGGTGCCCGTCACGCTGCCACCGGCCCCCTCCAGGAAGCGCACCAGAGGCAGGCGGTAACGGATCGCGAGGGTCTCGGCGAAGACGCTCTTGCGCAGCCCGGCCGGGGAGGGGGAGCCGCCTCTCTGGGTGAAGTCCTCGCCACCGATCACGCAGGGACGACCGTCCACCCTTGCCCAGGCCGAGCACGTAGTTCGCCGGTGCGAAGGAGCGAAGGGCTCCGTTCTCATCGGTCTCCGAGTGCCCGGCGATGGGTCCCTGCTCGCGGAAGCTCTCCGCGTCGAGCAGCCGGTCGATCCGCTCGCGCACGGTGAGCCGGTCGCGATCGCGCTGGGTGGCCACCGCCTCGGCGCCGCCGAGCTCCGCCGCCCGCCGCAGTCTCTCCTCGATTCCGTCGACTTCCGACTTCCAGCTCATGCTCCCTCTCCGGTAAACGCTCCTGCTGTGGGACCCATGCAGGTCGTGAGCGGCTCGAGCCGGTATCGTATCCGGCCACCGACTCCGGAGCGAGGTGGTCCGGATGTCACGAAGCTACAGAGAGGAATACCAGCGTTCCCTGCGGGATCCGGAACGGCTTCTGGGCCGAGGCGGCCGAGGATGTGCATTGGACGCGGCGCTGGGATCGGGTGCTCGACGATTCGGGCGCCCCATTCGTCGAGTGGTTTCCCGGTGGCGAGCTCAACACCTGCGCAAACGCCCTGGACGTTCACCTGGAGAGCGGGCGCGGTGATCAGCTCGCCCTGATTCACGACAGCCCCGTGACCGGCGCGATTCAGCCGCTTCAGCTACCGCGAGCTCCGGGATCTGGTCGCCCGGCTCGCCGGCGCCCTGCGCGCCCTGGGCGTCCGCAAGGGGGACCGGGTCCTGATCTACATGCCGATGGTGCCCGAAGCCGTGATCGGAATGCTGGCCTGCGCGCGGATCGGTGCGGTGCACTCGGTGGTCTTCGGCGGCTTTGCGGCGGCCGAGCTCGCCACCCGCATCGACGACGCGGCCCCGCGGCTGGTGCTCTCGGCCTCCTGCGGCATCGAGGGCGATCGGACGATTCCCTACAAGCCGCTTCTCGATGCGGCGATCGGGCGCGCCGCTTCGAAGCCCGAGCACTGTGTGATCCTCCAGCGTCCCCAGGAGCGCGCCGAGCTGCTGCCGGGCCGGGATCTGGACTGGGAGGAGTTGATGGCGGGGGCGGAGCCGGTGGAGCCGCTCCCGCTCGCCGCGACGGATCCCCTGTACATCCTGTATACGTCCGGCACCACCGGTCTTCCCAAGGGTGTGGTGCGCGACAACGGGGGCCACGCGGTGGCTCTCAAGTGGAGTCTCCGCAACGTCTACGGAATCGAGCCGGGCGAGGTGTTCTGGGCCGCCTCGGACATCGGCTGGGTGGTCGGCCACTCCTACATCGTCTACGCGCCGCTTCTTCTGGGCTGCACGACGATTCTCTACGAGGGCAAACCCGTCGGCACTCCCGACGCGGGAGCTTTCTGGCGGGTGATCGACCAGCACCGGGTGCAGGCGCTCTTCACGGCTCCGACGGCCCTGCGCGCCGTGAAGCGCGAAGATCCTCGTGCCGAGCAGGTCCGGCGTTACGATCTTTCCGGCTTCCGCACCTTGTTCCTGGCCGGCGAGCGGGCGGATCCGGATACGGTGGGCTGGGCGGAGCGGGCTCTGGGCGTTCCGGTCATCGACCACTGGTGGCAGACCGAGACCGGCTGGGCGATCGCCGCCAACTGCGTCGGCGTCGAGATGCTCCCGGTGAAGCCCGGCTCGCCCACCGCTCCGGTTCCCGGATACGATGTTCGCGTTCTCGACCAGGACGGGGAGGAGGCCCAGCCGATGCAGACCGGCAGCCTGGTGATCCGGCTTCCCCTTCCGCCGGGCTGTCTGACCACGCTCTGGAGGAACGACGAGGGCTTTCGCACCTCCTATCTGGACCGCTTCCCCGGCTACTATGAAACCGCGGATGCCGGTCACAAGGACGAGGACGGTTACCTCTGGATCATGAGTCGGACCGACGACATCATCAACGTGGCCGGACACAGGCTCTCCACCGGCGGTATCGAGGAGGTGCTGGCCTCCCATCCGGATGTCGCCGAATGCGCCGTGATCGGGGTCGCCGACGAGCTGAAGGGCCAGGTGCCGGTCGGCCTGGTGGTGTTGAATGCCGGGGTCGATCGGGCGCCCGCCGAGATCGTCGCCGAGATCGTGCGGAAGGTGCGCGAAGAGATCGGCCCCGTGGCGGCCTTCAAGCGGGCCTGCGTGGTGGAGCGCCTTCCCAAGACCCGCTCCGGAAAGGTGCTGCGAGGGACCATGCGAAGGATCGCCGACTCGGAGCCCTACCGGGTTCCGGCCACCATCGACGACCCCGCCATTCTGGAGGAGCTCGAGACGGCCTTCCAGGCCCTGGGCTACGCCCGATGATCGCCCTCGGACTCGTCGTCGCGACGGTGGTCGCCGTGATCGGGCTCTTGCTCGCCGAGTACCGCGGCTCGCGGTCCGGGGTGTGGGTTGCGAAGCCCCTCGCCTCCACCGGCTTCATCGCCGTCGCCCTGGCGGCCGGAGCGCTGGAGACGCCCTACGGCCTGACGGTGCTGGTGGCCCTGGTGCTGTGCTGGGTCGGCGACGTCTTCCTGATTCCGAAGGGGGCGACCACGCTCTTTCTGGTCGGGCTGGTCAGCTTCCTGCTGGGTCACGCTGGGCTTCGCCGTCGCCTTCACCCTTCGCGGACCCGATCCGTTCTGGATGGCGGTTGCTGCGGTGCTGGCGCTCCTGCTGGCGTTCCTGGCGCTGCGCTGGCTGTATCCCCATCTGTCGGAGCGAATGAGGATTCCAGTCGTCGCCTACGTGGCGGTGATCTCCCTGATGGTGGTCGACGGCGGTGGGCGCCACCGCCGCGACCGGCCGGGCCGCCATCGGAGTCGGCGCATTCTGCTTCTACCTGTCGGATCTCCACGTTGCCCGGCACCGCTTCGTTTCGCAGAGCTTCTGGAACAAGAGCTGGGGCCTTCCGCTCTACTACGGCGCCCAGCTGATCCTCGCCTCGACGGTCAGTCTCTAGCTCGCCCGGCGGGATCCGTCGCGACGCGGATCTTGCCGGGTCGAGTATCATCCTGCGTTCATCCATCGCCGGGAGAGCCAGTGTCCTACGAGACCATCGCGACCGAGATCCGAGACCGCATCCTGACCATCACACTGACCAGGCCGGACCGTCTCAACGCCTTCAATTCGACCATGCTCGAGGAGCTGCTCGGGGTCCTCGACGAGGCGGATGCCGACGACGAGGTGAGAGCGATCATCTTCACCGGCGCTGGTCGCGGCTACTGCGCCGGGGCCGATCTCGGCGAGGGAGGCAGCACCTTCGACAGCGGCACGGCGGAGGATGACGCCGAGCACCGGGACGGCGGCGGGCTCCTGACGCTGCGGCTCTTCGAGTGCAGGAAGCCGGTGATCGCCGCCATCAACGGTCCCGCCGTCGGGGTGGGCATCACCATGACGCTGGCCATGGACATCCGCATCGCGAGCGACAAGGCCCGCATCGGCTTCGTCTTCGCCCGCCGGGGAATCGTTCCCGAGGCCTGCAGCCACCTGGTTCCTGCCGCGCGTCGTCGGAATCAGCCAGGCCATGGAGTGGGTCGCGACGGGACGCGTCTTCTCGGCCCAGGAGGCCCTCGCGGGTCGTCTGGTTTCGCGGGTCGTCTCCGCGGAGGATCTCTTGCCCACCGCCCGCGCCATCGCGGCGGAGATCGTCGACAACACCAGTGCCGTCTCGGTATGTCTTTCGCGCCACCTGCTCTGGAAGATGCTCGGCGCGGACCACCCGATGGAGGCCCACAAGCTCGACTCGAAGACGCTCCGCTGGATGGGCCGCTCGCCGGACGCCTACGAGGGGGTTTCGAGCTTCCTCGAGAAACGGCAGCCGAGCTTCGGCATGTCCGCCGCCAGGGATCTGCCCGAGTTCTTTCCCTGGTGGGAAGAGCGTCGCTTCAGCGACGACCGGTAGCTGAGGGAGGAGTGAGCTTGGCAGGGGAGAGTACGTCGTGGCGCAGTCCGCCATGAGCGAGGGGACCTCGTCGCGCCGGCGCCTCTCCACGGGAGTCAAGCTCGCCTACGCCGGGCCCACCTTCGCCCTGGCCGGGATGGCGATTCCCATCTTCGTCTACATGAGCAAGTTCTACGCCGACGTGGTGCTGGTTCCGCTCGGCTACCTGGCCCTGGCCATCGCCCTGGCCCGAGCCTTCGACGCCATCACGGATCCGCTGATGGGCTGGCTCTCCGATCGCACCCGCACCCGGGTCGGCCGACGGCGTCCCTACCTGGCTCTCGGCGCACCTCTCTGCGCATTGGCCTTCTTCGCCCTCTTCAGTCCGCCGGCCGCCTTCGGGAGCGGCGCGACCGTCGTCTGGTTCGGCGCCTGCTTCCTGCTCTACTTCGTCTGCCACACCATCTTCGTGATTCCCTACAACGCACTGGGCGCCGAGCTGACGCTCGACTACCACGAGCGCTCGAGCCTCTTCGGCTGGAGGGAGTCCTTCGCCCTGATCGGGACCATCTCTGCGGCCGCGGCTCCCTTTCCGCTGATCGCCTGGCTCTCCTCCCAGCGCGCCGCCTACTCTTTGCTGGCGGCGTTCTACGCGATCGCCCTGGTCGCGCTCGGTGCCCTCGCCTTTCTGCGCTTGCGGGAGCGTCCGGGCTTCGCGACCCGGGCGTCCAACCCCTTCGTTCCCGGCGTGCGTCGCGCCCTGCGCAATCGGCCCTTCCGGATCCTGCTCTCCAGCTACGTGGTCGGGAGCGTCACCGCCGCAATTCCGGCGACCTTGCTTCCCTTCTTCATCTCCTACGTGGTTCGCCCCGAACACGACGTCTTCTGGACGACCGTGGCGATCACATCCCACTTCGTCGCCGGCCTGGTCTCGATCCCGCTGTGGGTGGCGGCATCGAAGCGTTACGGCAAGCGCGCCACCTGGCTGACCGCCTTCGCCGTGGCGATTCTGGCGCTGGGTGGCGCCTTCTTCCTCGGAGAAGGGGACATCGCGCAGGGGACCGCGCTGCTCGCCGTTGCCGGCGTGGCCTTCGGGGGGCAGCTGCTCCTCACCCCCTCGATCCAGGCGGATGTCATCGATTACGACGAGCTTCAAACCGGGAGGCGTCGCGAGGCCCAGTACGGTGCGCTCTGGGCCCTCTTCCCGAAGCTCGTGGCGATCCCGGGGGCGGCCATTCCCCTGGCGATTCTCGGCGCCATGGACTACCAGCCCAACGCCGAGCAAACGCCGGAGGTCGTCTTCGCCATCCGGGTGCTCTTCGCGCTGGTCCCCGCCGCGTTCTCGAGCCTCGCCTTCCTGATCGCCTGGCGTTTCCCCATCACGGAGAAGAACCACCGTCAGATCCAGGCGGGGATCAAGGCCCATGCGCGCGGGGAGGTCGCCCGGGATCCCCTGAGCGGCAAGCGCCTGTCTCCCCCCGGCTTGCGCGAGGTCGACGAGGAGACGGGATGGCTCCTCGATCACTTCTCGCCGCGCGAGCTGCGCAGGGCCCTGTCCGGCGGTGTCGTGCGCCTTCGGCGTGACACCGCGCTCGCGGCTCTCGCCGCCCTGGGTGTTTGCGCCGCCTGCGTGACTCTGGCGAGCTTCCGGGTGGGAGACGTGTCGAGAGAGCCCGGGACGGTCGCGGTGGTGGCCATCGCCGTGGCGGGACTGGCGCTCTCGGTCTTCCTCTTCCACGGGATCCGGACGTGGGTTGCCTACCGACTGGGGGGCGAAGCCCTTCGCCCGGCGGACCTTCGCGCCCATCTGGCGACCCTCGAGCCGCGTCGGGAGGTCTCCACCGAGGAGTCATGAGCCGTGATACGGTCACCGGTGTGGACCCCATCGCAGAGACCCGCTACGGCAAGATCCGCGGGACCCTGGAGGACGGCCTGTGCGTCTTCCGCGGCGTTCCCTACGCGGAGCCCCCCGTCGGCCCCCGGCGCTTTCGCCCGCCGCAGCCGCCGGCGCCCTGGCCCGGCGTGCGCGACGCCCGAAGCTTCGGCGCTCCGGCTCCCCAGATCCCCGGAATGCTCGCCCGGCTGCTCGGCTCCGATACCGACAGCGCCTCGGAGGACTGCCTCTCCTTGAACCTCTGGGCCCCCGCTCTCGACGGGGGCAAGCGACCCGTGATGGTCTGGATCCACGGGGGAAGCTTCACCTCGGGGACCGCAGGAACCCCGATCTACGACGGCTCTTCCCTGGCGCGCCAGGGCGACGTCGTCGTCGTCACGTTCAACTACCGACTCGGAGCGCTGGGATTCCTGGCGCTCTCCCGCTTCGAAGAGGAGGACGGCGTCCTCGGCAACCTGGGCCTGCTGGACCAGATCGCCCTCCTCGAGTGGGTGAAGGAGCACATCTCCCGATTCGGGGGGGATCCGGAGTGCGTCACCGTCTTCGGCGAATCGGCCGGCGCGATGAGCGCGGGGACCCTGCTGGGAGTGCCACGTGCCCGCGGTCTCCTGCGGCGCGCGGTGCTGCAGAGCGGAGGGGCGGAGAACCTCTCTACCCGGGAGGAGGCCGCAAGGGTGGGCGCCTGCTTTCTCGAAGAGCTGGGTGTCGAGGGATCCGACGCTGAGCGTCTGCGCTCCCTTCCCGTCGCGGATCTGCTGGCGGCGCAGCAGCGCACCGTTGCGAAGATGTGGCGGAGTGTCTCGGGGCTGACCTTCCAACCCGTGTTGGACGGGCGGGTGATTCCCGCGCCTCCCATGGAGCGGATTCGCTCGGGCTGCGCGGCGGACGTCTCCCTCCTGGTCGGAAGCAACCGCGACGAGTACAAGCTCTGGCACCTCGCCGACCCGAAGGCGAGGGAGCTGGACCACGCGGCGTTGCTGCGCCGCTGTCAGCGAAACATCCCCGGAGAGGGGGAGGACGGGACCTCGAATGCGGCGAGAGCGATCGAGACCTATCTCCGGGCGCGGCAGGGGAGGGAGAGCGTCGAGCCCCCCGAGCTCTGGACCGCCATCGAGACCGATCGCCTGTTTCGCGCCCCCGCGCTCCGTCTGGCGGAGTGCCAGCGCCGGCACCAGCGTCAGACCTACGCCTACCTCTTCAATTGGACGTCTCCGGCGATGGAAGGAGCTCTGGGTTCCTGCCACGCCCTGGAGATTCCCTTCGTCTTCGGCACGCTCCATCACCCGGGAATCTCCGCCTTCGTCGGTGCGGGACCGTTGGCCGGACGACTCTCGTCCGTGATCCAGGCGGCCTGGCTCGCCTTCGCGCGCACCGGCGACCCGAGCCATCCGGAGCTCGGTGACTGGCTCCCCTACGATTCGGAAGCCCGTCCGACCCAGCTCCTGGGTGCACGTTGCGAGCTCGTGAATGCGCCCTTCGAAGAGGAGCGCCGCTTCTGGGACGACCCGCCCACTCTGACCGCTTCGGTAGCCGGCGGAACATCCCATCGACCGCGTTGCTCCCCCGGGGGAATGCAGGAGTGTGATATCTCGCACTTCACCTCAGCTGCCGGCTGCCGATAGGAGGGGGGAATCCGTCTCTGATCCCTGAGAGGTGCGAAGTGCGGCTTGCGGCGATCCTGATCATCCTGTGTCTAGTGGGTCCACCGGCCTTCGCCAAGTCCGAGCCTCAGACTCGCGAATGCCACCGGCTGACCAGCCAGATCGCCCGCTACGAGGGGGACGTGAAGCTCGCTCAGGAGCGCGGCAACGAGCTCTGGGAGAACGCGACCAAGGAGCAGATCGATCGACTCTCGGAGCGCCGCGTCAGCCGCTGCCCCCAGTTCGCCGAGGACAAGGGCAAGGCCATGCGGGAGTTTGCGCGGCTGATAAAGATCGCCGCAAAGGCCGCTGCCAAGTACTTCACCATGGGAGCCTTCTGAGCCCTGTGGTATGGCGAATGCCCCGTCCTTCGACTGGATCTGCCTAGAGCTCGAGCGTCTGACCTCCCTCGACACCCTGGAAGCGCGCGGCACCGTGCGCCTCTCCCTCAAGAAGGCCGGTCTGGAGGCGCGGAGTGTCGAGCCCCGGTCAGCTCGCCGTGGTGGTGGGGCGCGTCCTCGGGGCCGAGCTCCGAGACCGCGGGATCGAGAACGCAGACCAGGTCTGTGAGGACCTGGTCACCAGCCTCAAGAGCCACGCACCCGCTTCGAGTACCGAGGAATCACCCGAGGAAGTCTTCAGGCGGCTGGGCGGCAGCTAGCCTGCATTTCTCTCGGGGGATTCCGGTAGGCCCAGTCAGGGTCCACCTTCTCCCGAAGCTCCACGTATAGGTACTCCTCGACGTCGAACGGCATCCGCTCGAGGTTTCGCCCGGCTCGGCTTCGGGATCGGCGCCGGGGTATGCTCGATGGGATGAGGAGCGCGGACCGCCTTCGAGTCGTCTGATGGATGCTCTCGAGACCTTCCATCCCGTCGTTCGCACCTGGTTCGTGCGGCGCTTTCCCGGTGGAGCGACCGAACCCCAGGCTGCCGGCTGGCCGGCCATCGCCAGCGGGCGTCACACCCTGATCGCCGCGCCCACCGGATCGGGCAAGACGCTGGCCGCCTTCCTGGTCTGCATCGATCGCTTGATTCGCGACGCGGAAGGGGAGGGCGAGCTCGCCGACGAGACCCGGGTCGTCTACGTCTCCCCACTCAAGGCCCTGGCCACCGACATCCACCACAATCTCGAGGTTCCCCTCGCCGAAATCCGCGAGGTGGGCCGCGAGTTCGGTGTCGAGCTGCCGCAGATCCGCGCGCTGGTCCGCACCGGGGATACCACCCCCTCGGCCCGCGCCTCGATGCTCCGGCGTCCGCCGCACCTGCTGATCACCACGCCGGAATCGCTCTACCTGATGCTCACCGCCGAGAAGAGCCGCGAGACGCTGCGCGCGGTGCGCACCGTGATCGTCGACGAGATCCACGCGGTCGCCCGCGACAAGCGCGGCGTGCATCTCGCCCTGACCCTGGAGCGTCTCGTGGCACTCACCGATCGGGCGCCCGCCCGGATCGGTCTCTCGGCCACTCAGCGCCCCATCCAGGCGATCGCCCGGCTTCTGGTCGGCAGCGTCGGGGAAGGCGAGGCTGCGGCCGAAGGGAGCGGCTGTGCGGTGGTGGACTTCGGGCACCGCCGGGACATGGATCTCGCCCTCGAGGTTCCGGGAAGCGAGCTCGGGCCGGTGGCCTCCCACGAACAATGGGGTGAGATCCTCGACGCCGTCGCCGCCCACGTGGAGAAGCACCACACCACACTGGTCTTCGTCAACACCCGGCGCGCCGCGGAGCGGGTTGCGCACTTGCTGGCGGAGCGCCTCGGCGAAGACCGCGTGGCTGCCCATCACGGAAGTCTCTCCAAGACCCGGCGGTTCGCTCTGGAGCGGCGGCTTCGCGCCGGCGATCTTCGCGCCCTGGTCGCCACCGCCTCTCTGGAGCTCGGCATCGACATCGGGCCGGTGGAGCTGGTCTGCCAGATCGGATCCCCGCGCAGCTTCGCCACCTTTCTCCAGCGGGTCGGCCGCTCGGGCCACGCCCGGGGAGCGACTTCGAAGGGTCGCATCTACCCGACCACCCGGGACGAGCTGCTGGAATCGGCCGCGCTGCTCCACGGGGTCCGCCGAGGGCGACTCGATCGCCTGGAGCCGCCCCAGGCTCCGCTCGACATCCTCGCCCAGCAGATCGTCGCGGCCTGCGCGGCGGAGAGCTGGAAGGAGGTGGACCTCTACGCGATGGTGTGTCGATCGGCACCCTTCGCGTCCCTCTCTAGGGAGGACTTCGACGCGATCGTGGAGCTGCTCTCCGAGGGCGTCGCCACCGGTCGCGGCCGCCGCGGCGCCTACCTGCACCGCGACCGGGTGAACGGTGTCCTCCGCGGTCGCCGCGGGGCCCGGCTCGCCGCCCTCACCTCGGGGGGAGCGATTCCCGAGACCGCCGACTACCGGGTGCTGGTCGACCCCGACGACAGCCTGGTGGGAACCGTCAACGAGGACTTCGCGGTGGAGAGCGCGGCCGGCGACGTCTTCCTGCTGGGAAGCACCTCCTGGCGGATCCGCCGGGTGGAGCCCGGCGTGGTGCGCGTGGTCGATGCCCGGGGCGCGCCGCCCTCGATTCCCTTCTGGCTCGGCGAAGCGCCCGCCCGGACCGCGGAGCTCTCCGCCGAGGTCTCCGCTCTGCGCTCGGCCTTCGCCGGACATTTCGAAGAGGGGGGCAGGCCCGCCGCTGCTCGAGTGGCTTTCCACGGAGCTTCGCCTCGATTCTCCCTGCGCCGAGCAGATTGCGCGCTACCTGGAGGCGGTCCAGGTCGCCCTCGGCCTGATTCCGACCCAGCGCGACATCGTCTTCGAGCGCTTCTTCGACGAGACCGGGGGGATGCAGCTGGTCGTGCACGCGCCGTTCGGCGGGCGGATCAACCGCGCTCTCGGGCTGGCGCTGCGGAAGCGCTTCTGCCGGAGCTTCGATTTCGAGCTCCAGGCGGCGGCCAGCGATGACGCCGTGTTGCTCTCCCTCGGTCCCCAGCACAGCTTTCCCCTGGAGGATGTCCCCCGTTTTCTCTCCTCGAAAACCATCCGCGACACCCTCACCCAGGCGGTCCTCGCATCTCCGATGTTCGCGGTGCGTTGGCGCTGGAACCTGGGGAGAGCTCTCCTGGTGCTCCGGCGGCGTGGCGGGCGGCGAAATCCCCCGCCGCTCCAGCGCATGCAGGCCGACGATCTGATGGCGGCGCTTTTTCCGAGGCTCGCCGCCTGCCAGGAGAACGTGACCGGACCCGTCGAGATCCCGGATCACCCCCTGGTTCGCCAGACCCTTCAGGACTGTCTTCACGAGGCGATGGATCTCGACGGCCTGCACGCGCTTCTCACGGCCGTGGAGTCGGGAGAGGTGCGGGTGCACCTCCGGGATACCACCGAGCCGTCTCTCTTCGCCCACGAGATCCTGAACGGGCGGCCCTACACCTTCCTGGACGATGCGCCCCTCGAGGAGCGCCGCAGCCGCGCCGTGGCCCTGCGCCGCGGTCTCCCCGAGAGCGTTCGAGATCTCGGGCGGCTCGATCCCGCCGCCATCGCGCGGGTTCGCGACGAAGTGCGACCTCAGGTCCGGGATCCCGACGAGCTTCACGACATCCTGCTCGGTCTGGGGGTGATGCGTCCGGATCCGCAGTGGGAGAGCTTCTTCGAGATCCTCGTCGAAGCCGGGCGCGGCGCCGCGATTGCCGGGCCGATCGGTCCGCTCTGGCTCGCCACCGAGCGGCGTCCCCTCGTCGAGGTGCTCTTCCCCGGCGCCTCGATCGTCCCGGACGTCGCAGTGCCCGACGAGATCCGGAGTCGTGAGCTTCCCGAGCAGGCCGAGGCGGCGGCGTCCGTGGTGCGCGGTCACCTCGACTGTACCGGTCCCGTCACCGTGCCGGAGCTGGCTCTTCGCACCGCCCTCGATGGCGGGGCCATCGAGATCGCCCTGGCGAGCCTGGAGGCCGAGGGCTTTGCCCTGCGCGGCCAGTTCGAGAATCGGGAGGATCGAGAAGACCGGTCCTCCCGGGACGCGACGCCTGTGGCGGAATTCTGCGCGCGCCGCCTGCTCTCCCGCATCCATCTCTACACACAAGAGCGTCTGCGCAGCGAGATCGAGCCGGTCACCGCACGAGACTTTCTGCGCTTCCTGCTGCGCTGGCAGCACCTGGCGCCGGGCACCGAGCGGGAGGGGCGCGAGGGGCTGCTGGCGGTGCTGGAGCAGCTTCAGGGTTTCGAGCTGGCGGCGGGCGCCTGGGAACGCAGTGTCCTGCCCGCCCGGGTCGCCTCCTACCGTCGCGAGTGGCTCGACGAGCTGTGTCTCTCCGGAGAGGTCACCTGGGCGCGCCTGGCGCTGCCGGTCGCAGGTGGCGGCGAAGCCGATCGCGAGCCGAGCGGGCGGAGAGGCGCCAGGCCCTCCCGGGCCACTCCGCTCTGCCTGACTACCCGGGAGGACCTGCCCTGGCTGATGGCCGCGGCGAGGGGTGCGGCGCCGCCGAAGCTCCCAGGAGCCGGAGCCGCCCGTGACGCCCTCGAATCTTTGCAGCGACACGGCGCGCTGTTCCACGGCGATCTCCTCGCCCACACCGGCCGCCTCCCCATCGAGCTGGAAGAAGGACTCTGGGAGCTGGTCTCCAGCGGAATCGTCACCGCCGACGGCTTCCAGTCGGTGCGCTCCCTGCTCGGCGCTCGCGGCGGTTCTCGCGGCCGGGAGGGCTCCCGCGGCCGACGCGGCAGGCGGGGGAGGGCGAGAGCCGGGCCCGAGGGCCGCTGGGCACTGCTGCCGGACGCCGATCCTCTCGAAGACGACGAGCTGGCCGAGGCGGTGGCCGAGCAGCTGCTGGCGCGTTGGGGCGTCGTGTTTCGGGAGATCCTTGCCCGCGAGCGTCTGGCGCTGCCCTGGCGGGAGCTTCTCTACGCCTTGCGTCGCATGGAGGCGCGTGGGACGGTCCGCGGCGGTCGTTTCGTGACCGGCTTTCTCGGCGAGCAGTTCGCCCTTCCCGAAGCGGTCGAAGACCTGCGGCGGACCCGTCGTAGACCGCCCGACGACGAGCGAATTCGGATCTCTGCGGCTGATCCCCTCAATCTGATGGGTATCCTCACGCCCGGTCCACGGTTCTCCGCGATCGCCTCCCGGGCCATCCTGTTCCACGACGGACTTCCCGAGGAGACCGGCGCGGACGGCAGGGAAGGCGGCCGACGATGATCTGGCCTGGATAGGAGCAGTTGCTTGGCCCACGAGTTCGTGTTCACCATGCAGGATGTCGGCAAGGTGGTGCCGCCCGATCGCGTCATCCTCGAAGGCATCACGCTGGCTTTTCTCCCGGGTGCGAAGATCGGCGTGCTCGGACCCAACGGTTCCGGCAAGAGCAGCCTGCTGCGGATCATGGCCGGTCTCGATCGCGATCTGATCGGCGAGGCCAGGCCGGCCGAGGGGATTCGGGTGGGCATCCTCTCCCAGGAGCCGGAGCTGGATCCCGACAAGGACGTCAAGGGAAACGTCGAGGACGGGGTTTCCGAGCTCAGGGATCTGCTGCGCCGCTTCGAGGAGGTGAGCGCCAGCTTCGCCGAGCCGATGGATGACGATCGGATGTCCGCTCTCCTCGAGGAGCAGGGTGCCCTCCAGGACCGGATCGATGCCGCGGGTGCCTGGGAGCTGGATCGCAGTCTCGAGATCGCCATGGACGCGCTGCGCGTCCCGCCGGGCGATGCCGACGTCGGACATCTCTCCGGCGGGGAGCGGCGCCGCGTCGCGCTTTGCCGATTGCTGCTCCAGAAGCCGGATCTGCTTCTTCTCGACGAGCCGACCAATCACCTGGACGCCGAGTCGGTGGCCTGGCTGGAGCGCTTCCTCTCGGAGTACCCGGGGACCGTCGTCGCCGTCACCCACGATCGCTACTTCCTGGACAACGTGGCCGGCTGGATTCTCGAGCTCGACCGGGGCCGCGGTATTCCCTTCAAGGGAAACTACTCCTCCTGGCTCGAACAGAAGCAGGCCCGGCTGCGCGTCGAGGAGAAGCAGGCGTCGGTCAGGCACCGCACCCTGGAACGCGAGCTCGAGTGGATTCGGATGACGCCCCGCGCTCGTCAGGCCAAGAGCAAGGCGCGCATCACCGCCTTCGAATCGCTGCGGGTCGAGGAAGAGAAGCGGCTACCGGAGTCGGTGGAGATCGCGATTCCCCCCGGCCCCCGGCTCGGTGACCTGGTGGTCCAGGCCGAGGGGATCTCCAAGGCCTTCGGCGATCGGCTCCTGATCGACGACCTCAGCTTCTCCTTGCCTCCCGGGGGAATCGTCGGTGTGATCGGAGCCAACGGAGCGGGAAAGACCACGCTGTTTCGCATCATCACGGGCGAAGAGACACCCGACTCGGGAACGCTTCGACTGGGCGAGACCGTGCAGCTCTCCTCCGTGGATCAGAGCCGCGACTTCCTGGATCCGGGCCACAACGTCTGGGAGGAGGTCAGCGGCGGCGAGGAGCGGCTCCGGGTGGGCCGCAGGGAGATGAACTCCCGCGCCTACGTCGCCAGCTTCGGCTTCAAGGGGCCGGACCAGCAGAAGAGGGTGGGCGATCTCTCGGGGGAGAACGCAACCGCGTACACCTGGCCAAGCTGATCAAGAGCGGCGGGAACCTGCTGCTGCTCGACGAGCCGAGCAACGACCTGGACGTCGACACCCTGCGAGCACTGGAGGAGGCGCTGCTCGGCTTCGCCGGCTGCGTCGTGGTGATCTCCCACGATCGCTGGTTCCTGGATCGGATCGCGACCCACATCCTGGCCTTCGAGGGAGAGAGCCAGGTCGAGTGGTTCGAGGGCAACTACCAGGAGTACGTGGCCGACTTCAAACGCCGCCGCGGAGCCGAGGCGGAGCGTCCCCACCGCATCCGCTTCAAGAAGCTGGAGCGCTGAAGGCTGCTATCGTGTGGGGGGGAGAGGTGAATTGAGACCGGACCGCATCGCGCTCACCGATCGCTGGGTGGCGAAGCCGCTCTGTGCAGTCTTCTCCCTCTTCGAGCGCGTGCGGCGCCTCTGGGCTCGCCCCGCTCCCGACGAGCCTCGCCGCATCGTCTTCGTCAAGCTCATCGAGATGGGCTCCACGGTGATCGCCTGTCCCGCTTTCGCCGAGGCCGAGAAGCTGGTCGGGCGCGAGAACCTCTTCATCCTGGTGTTCGCCCCGAACCGGCCGATCCTGGAGGTGCTGCCCTACTTCCGGCCCGAGAACGTGATCACCGTCGACGACCGCAACATCCTGGCCTTCGCGGTCGGCCTGCTCCGCGCGCTCTTCCGCGTCTGGCGCGAGAAGATCGACACGGCGATCGACATGGAGGGGCTCACCAGCTCCTCGGCGCTGATCACCTACATGACGCGGGCCCCGCGGCGGGTGGGCTACTACAACTTCTCCAGCCAGGGGCCCTACCGCGGACGTCTTCATACCCACGAGCTCAACTACGGCTTCCAGCACCACGTGAGCCGGCAGTTCGTCGCCCTGGTGCGAGCGGCGGCGGGAAACGGCGCGGACGTCCCGCTTGCTGAAGGAGCGGATCCAGGACGAGGTGATCGAGCTGCCCGAGTTCGTGCCCACCTCGGCCGCGCGCGAGGAGGTCCGCGCCCTGCTCCGCGAAGCGGCCGGCGCCGATCCGAAACAGGTACTGCTGCTGAACCCCAACTGCAGTGACCTGCTCCCGCTGCGTCGCTGGTCGGACGAGCGCTGGGTCGAGCTGGGGAAGCGCCTGCTCGAAGAGCTGCCCGACGCGACGATCGCGGTGACGGGCGCTCCCTCCGAGGCCGAGGAGGCCGCCCGCATCGCCCAGGCCATCGGGCCCGAGCGCGCCTTCTCGGTCGCGGGCCGCACCTCGCTCCAACAGCTCCTGGTGCTCTACGGCCTGGCCGACCTGCTCGTCTCCAACGACAGCGGGCCCGTCCACTTCGCCGCGCTCACGACCGGTGCCGGTGGTGGCCCTCTTCGGACCCGAGACGCCGCTCCTCTACGGCCCGCTCTCGCGGCGCGCGCGAGTTCTCCACGCCGGGCTGGCGTGCAGTCCCTGTGTCAACATCCTGAACCATCGGATGTCGCCCTGCACGGACAACCAATGCATGCAGCGCATCACGGTGGACGACGTGCTGGCGGCCGCTCGCGAGCTACTCGCCGCCTGAGGGCGCCCGCCGGGCCCTCGGCTGATCGCTACGGCAGGCCACGGAAGTCGTGGCACCAGGTCAGGCTGAAGCGCTGGAAGGGCTCGCCGCCCATGGTGAGGGTGACCGGCGCGAGCCGTTCGATCGAGCCGCAGGCACTCTCGAGCAGGCGGATGTCGCTCTCGCTGTCGTACTTGTCCGCAAAGAGCGCGTCCCAGCCCAGGAACTCGCGGTCCCGCTGCCACAGGTTGTACTGGTTGCCCCGGTCCGGATCCAGGCAGTGGGAGGGCTGGCGCCCCCGCACCATCCACTCGAGGCGCGCCGCCAGGTGGTGGCCCGCCCCCATCACGAAGACCGGTCGGCCGTTCGCCCGCTGCGCGATCTCCGCCTCGACGCGCTCGCCCAGCTCGGACCAGCCCCGTACCTCCACCGCGAGGCGTGCCAGGCCGTGTGGCCGGCCCGATCCCTCGTGGTGGGCGGAGAGGAAGACGATCGCGACGAATCCCAGCGCTGCGACGAAGAGGACCGCGGTGCTCGCCAGGCGACGCGGAGGAAGCGGGGCGAGACGCCCGCTGCGACGGGGCGGCCGAAGTTCTCGAAGGCGAGCGGAAGTGCGGTCACCAGACACGGGACGATCCACTGTGCGTGAACCTCCGTCACGGTGGCGACGACGGCGAAGGCGGCCAGCGGCAGCCAGGAGGCGCAGACAGCCAGGCGGAAGCCCCCGTCGGTCAGCAGCCGCCCGTCGCGGAGCCCCACCCACGACTGCCGGAGCCAGGCCCAGGCGACCAACGGCGTCAGGAGGATGAAGGGGAGTACGGCGAAGCGCACCAGGTTGACGCGGCGCTCGCGCCAGCTCGAGCCCTTCGTGGAAGGGCCGCAGGTTGGCGTCGGAGCCGTGGGTCGAGTTCCAGAGCTGGTTGGGGACGAGCATGGCGATTGCCACGGCGACCGCCAGCCAGGGCCCCGGGGTTCGCAGCAGGCGCCGGCCTTCCCTGTCGAGCAGCAGGAAGACGAAGAACGCGGGCAGCAGCAGGGCGCCGTTGTACTTGCTCAGGATGGTGAGCCCGGTGGCCGCGCCGGCGGCGAGCCAGAGCACGGCGCCGCCTCGCGACACCGCCGCCTGGAAGCCGAGCAGTGCCAGGCTCCAGAAGAAGAGCAGCGGGCCGTCGGTGGTCGCGACCACGCCGAAGGGCAGCCAGAACGGCATCAGCTGGAGAGCGAACAAGGAGGCGAGGGCGGCGCCCGGAGTCAGCCATCGCAGGCAGAACGCGTAGAAGACCAGCGAGCCGAGGGTGGAGAGCAGGAGGTGGCCGATCCGCAGTCCCAGGGCCGAGTCGTCCAGGAGCGGGGAGAGGCTCATCACCAGCGCCAACATCGGCGGGTGGTCGTAGTACCCCCATGCGAGCTCGCGCGACCAGAGCCAGTAGTAGCTCTCCACCTCGAAGAGCGGGACCACCATCGCGAACGCCCCGCGCAGCAGCGCCCCCGCCGCGATGATGATCAGCGCGATCGCGAGGTGCCGGCTCTCGTGCCCCGCAGACGCGTCCGCAACGGCCATCGGACTTCCCCCCCGGAAATTCCACATCTCCGCTTTGCGTTTACGTTGATTGCTCGCCTGAACTTCCCATCCGCCCCACCTCGACGGCCTGCTCCGAACTGGGCGGGGCGTCGCTGGTGAGGAGATCGAGCTTCGATTCGTCGATCTCGCTGTTGGGTGCCAGGGCGATGTCCTCGCGGGCGTGGCTGTCGGCCTTCATCACCCGCTTGTAGACCCTCCAGTAGTTGAAGAAGAACCAGGCGAAGCGGGTGTACCCGAGGGCCGTATGCAGCCCGAACTTGGTGTGGAAGACGATGGGGTTCTCGATCGGGAAGGCCCGGGCGTCGGTCGAGCCGGTACTTGCGCCGCCACAATCCGCCGTCGAGGGGGTGCACCTTCTCGAATTTCGGTGGGGCGCAGAAGGAGATCATCTTCATCACCATGTTCCAGGGGTCGTAGCCGCGGACCTTGGCCCGGTGCAGCACCGTCTCGAGGTGCTCGAGGGTGTAGTAGGCCTCCCAGGTGCGATAGTAGGCCTGCTGGAGTTCCTCGTCGCTCATGCTGGCGTGGGCCGTGGTGACGTGGAAGGTGTCGTAGAGGTTCATGTCCCGGGCCATCGGCACGCCCTTCTCCCGGAGTTCTTTGTGGTCCTGGCTGCCGGGCAGCGGGGTCAGGATGAAGAACTCGAGCAGGTCGATGGGCAGTTCCCTCTGGATGATTCGGATGTCGCGCAGGATCGACTCGGGTGTGTCGTTGGGGAAGCCGATGATGTAGCCCGCATAGGTCAACGCCCCGACCCCGTGCCAGGCCTGGAGCATGTTGCGGTACTCGCCGATCTTGTTCTGGTGTTTCTGGGCGCCCTGCAGGGCCTCGGGGTTGATGGTCTCCATGCCGATGAACACGCGGTTCACGCCGGCCCGGCCGGCCTTCTCGACGAAGCCCTTGATCTTGTGGCAGAGAGTGTCGACCTGGATCACCACGTAGATCTCGGAGACCCTCCTCCTCCCGGAGGCGGATCAGCAGATCGAAGATGGGCTCCCACATCTTGTTGCGCGCGAAGTTGTCGTCGCTGATGAAGTAGTTGTAGATGCCCTGGGCCTGGTTGCGGCGGATGATCTTCTCCACATCTTCGACGGCGCGAGAGCGGGATTTCTGGCCCTGGACGTTGATGATCGTGCAGAAGGAGCACTTGAACGGGCAGCCGCGTCCGGCATCGAAAGTGGCCCGCAGTCCGGCATTTTGCGCGATGACCTCGCGGGGCAACCAGGGAACCGGCTGTCCTTCCAGTCCCGGCAAGTCGTCCATGTAATTGTAGAGGGGTTTCAGTTGGCCCTTCCAGGCGTCCTGCCACAGGGATTCGATGCGTCCCTCGATCTCGCCGGCGAAGAGGCTGATGCCATCGGCCTAGCGCCGCGGCGATCTCGGGAGGAGCGTCGTCCAGCATCGACACGCATCCGCTCACGTGGAATCCCCCGATGCAGACCTTCACCCCGCAGGCGAGGAAGCGACGGGCCAGGTCCACGGCGCGGGGAAACTGGTTCGACTGCACGCCGACCAGAGCGACGAAGATACGGCTGTCCGGGCCTTGCAGACGGGCCGCGATCTCTTCCGGCACGATGCGGGTGTTGGCCTCCTGGAAGGCTTCCAGCCGAATCTCCACATCCGGTCCGAGAGGCCGACGTTCGATGGCGTCCTGCGCAATGCCGTAGATGCTCGCCATCGAATTGGATGGAATCGAGGACACCTTCCACTGGATGACGTAGCCCTCGTCGTCGTAATGCGAGGGCGCGATCATGACGAAGTGAAAGGTGTTCGGGTTGCCCATCCGTGGACGCCTAGCTTCGCTCGCTTTCGATTGGCTCACCAAAGGCCTCGCCGATGCGTCGAATGGCTTCGCTCACGTTCTCGCGGGAGTTGAACGCCGAGATCCGAAAATAGCCCTCACCGGACGGGCCGAAGCCGGAGCCCGGGGTGCCGACCACGTGGGCCTCGGAGAGGAGCCGATCGAAGAAGTCCCAGGAGGAGAGCCCTTCGGGAGTTCGCATCCAGATGTAGGGAGCGTGAATCGCCGGCGAAGACCTTGAAGCCGGACGCGGTCAGACCCTCGCGGATCTGCCGGGCGTTCTCCATGTAGTAGGCCACCTGCTCGCCGGTCTGCTTGCTGCCCTCGGGAGAGTAGACCGCCGCGGCGGCGCGCTGCACCAGGTAGGGGACGCAGTTGAACTTGGTGGACTGACGGCGCGCCCAGAGTCGGTTCAGTGAGACGCGCTCCCCGGAGGCGCTCGAGCCGGTGAGCTCGCGGGGAACGACGGTGTAGGCGCAGCGCACTCCGGTGAAGCCCGCGCGCTTCGAGAAGCTGCGCATCTCGATGGCGCACTCGCGGGAGCCCTCGATCTCGTAGATCGAGCGCGGAAGCTCGGGATCGGTGATGAAGGCGTCGTAGGCCGCGTCGAAGATCAGCACGGCGTCGTTGCGCTGCGCCCAGGCGACCCAGCGCTGCAGGCTTTCCCGCGACATCACGCTTCCGGTGGGGTTGTTGGGCGAGCAGAGGTAGGCGAGGTCGACGCGCTCCTCGGGTGGATCCGGGACGAAGCCGTTCTCCTCGGTGGCGGGCAGGTAGAGGATGCCGGCATAGCGGCCCGCCTCGTCCGCCTCGCCGGTGCGGCCCGCCATCACGTTGGTGTCCACGTAGACCGGGTAGACCGGGTCGGTGACGGCGATCCGGCAGTCCTGACCGAAGATCTCCTGGATGTTCCCGCTGTCCTGCTTGCTCCCGTCGGAGACGAAGATCTCCTCGCGGTCGATCTCGACGCCGCGGGCCCGGTAGTCGTGCTCGCGGATCGCGTCGAGCAGGAAGTCGTAGCCCTGGTCCGGGCCGTATCCGCGGAAGCCCTCGGCAGTGGCCATCTCGTCGACGGCCGCGTGCAAGGCGTCGACGACCGCCGCCGCGAGCGGAAGGGTCACGTCGCCGATCCCGAGCCGGATGATCGCGGCATCGGGGTCGGAATCCTGGAACGCCTGGACGCGCCGCCCGATCTCGGGAAAGAGATAGCCGGCCTGCAGCTTCCCGTAGCTCTCGTTTACCTGCGCCATGGGCGCGAAGAATAGCGGGTCGTTCTATCGGCGTTCAGGCGCGGCGAAGCTCGCCGATCTCGTCCTTGGCGCGCTCCAGGATCTCCCGGACCCGATCGACCACCTCGGGATCGTCGCCTCGCCGCGCGGCCACCTTGACCACGGTGCGCAGCAGGCGCAGCGCGGGACGGACCAGCTCGGCGGCCTCCGGGTCGAAGGCCTCGCCCCAGTCTCCGATCTGCTCCGTGCGCTGCCAGATGTCTTCGACGGTCTCGGCGCTCTCCTCGAGCTCCTCGCGACCCGCGTCGGTGAGCCGGTAGATCCGCTTGCCCCCTTCACTGTCCGAGGCAACCAGCCCCTCGTCCTGGAGCTGCGCGAGAGTCGGGTACACGGTGCCCGCGCTGGCCCGGTACATCCCGCCGGAGCGCTCCTCCAGCTGCTTCATCAGCTCGTAGCCGTGCTGGGGTCGCTCCCCGAGCAGTGAGAGCAGTGCCAGACGGACCTCGCCGGGGCCGAAGAACCGGCCTGTCGGCCGCCAGCTCCGCCGCCGCCGACGGCTGTGTCTCCTGTGACGTCGATGCGGAGGTCCACAATCCATCATGAAATTTCTCCTCGGGCGCAATCGTTCGATAGGTCATAAGATATATCTTACGATATATCAAAGCAACTCATCTCCGCCTCTGGCGCTCTCGGTAGCAGGAACGTCCCCGCTGCTACGCGGTGTCGATGAGGACGCCGGGATTCAGGATCCCCGCGGGGTCCAGCTCCTGCTTGGCGGCGCCGAGGGCGCGGGCGAAGGCGTCGGGGCGCTGGCGGTCGTACCAGGGCCGGTGATCCCTGCCGATGGCGTGGTGATGGGTGATGGTGCCGCCCAGCGCCAGGACCGCCTCGCTGGCCGCCGCCTTGATCTCGGCCCACTGCTCGAGTTCGCTGCCCCGGCGGGTGGGCGCGAGCAGGGTGTAGTAGGGCGCGGGGCCGTCCGGATAGACGTGGGTGAAGCGACAGGCGACCGATCCCGCACCGCAGACCCGCTTCACCGCGTCGCCGGCCGCCGCCATCACTTCCCGGTGGAACGATTCGAAGCGATCCCAGGTGATGGCGGTCTCGAAGGTCTCGACGAGCACCGACATGGAGACGAGCAGGTCGCGGAGATAGGGCGCCTGCAAAAAGGCCTGGCGCCAGGCTCCCGCCGCGCCCGCGCGGTCTCCGCCTTCGCTCTCGGCGGCAGTTCGGGTGCGCACCGCGTCTTCCGGGACCACGCCTCCGGCGTCTCGACAGCACTCCACCGCCCGAGCCATCCAGGCGTCGAGGGGATGGTCGGCGGACTCGAAGCCGAGCACGAGCACCGCCTCCCGTCCGGATCCGGCCCCGGAGGTCAGGGCCTCCGTCGGGTCGAGCAGACGGCAGTTCGAAGGCGAGAGCCCGGACTGGCTCAAGGCCCGCACCGCCTCGGCACCCCGCGCGAAGCCATCCGTTCCCTCGAACCGGACCGAGGTGGAGGCGCGGAAGCTGGGCCGGTCCTGAAGTCGCATCCACGCCTCGACGATCACGCCGAGGATTCCCTCGGAGCCGATCACCAGCCGGTCGGGACTCACCCCCGCCCCGGAGCCCGGAACCCGTCGGCTCTCCATGACACCCGTTGGCGTCACGGTGCGGAGCGATTCCACGAAGTCGTCGATGTGGGTGTAGAGGGTGGCGTAGTGGCCCCCGGCGCGGGTGGCGATCCAGCCGCCGAGGCTCGAGAACTCGAAGGACTGGGGGAAGTGGCGCAGGGTGAGGCCGTGGGGGCGTAGCTGATCCTCGAGGCTCGGGCCCAGCACACCGGCCTGGATGCGCGCCGCCCGGGAGACGCGGTCGATTTCCAGCACCCGGTCGAGGCGGCCCAGATCGATCGAGACGACGCCGGCGTAGTCGCCCTCGACGGATGTCTCCACACCGCCGACCACACTCGAGCCGCCGCCATAGGGGATGGCGGCAGCCCGCGAATCGCTGCACCAGTCGAGGAGGGAGACCACCTCCGCCTCGGAGCGCGGCCGTGCCACGAAGTCCGGAGGACGCTGGAAGTCACCGCGAAAGGCGCGCACCACGTCGCGGAAGGACTTCCCGTAGCTGTGCCCCGCCCGCTCCAGGGGATCGCTGGAGCAGATCCCCGCCAGGCTCGCCGGGGGCGCGATCCGGGGCGCGGGGAGGGTGATGTCCTCGATCCGAGGTGGATCCCGCCGCGTCAGTGCGACACCGCCGAATCCGGCGGAGAGGAGCTTCGCCACGCCTTCGGCCTGCTCGGCGCTCGGCCCCTCGCCCTCGATTCCCCAGCCCCAGAACTTGCGCATTTGCTCCCGCGCCATGGTCAGTTCTTCGCCGGCGCCAGCGCCTCCAGGATGCGCAGATCCGGCCCCGGGGCTCCGTCCGCCCGGAAGGGCTGGATGCAGACGTGATCCGCACCGGCGTCGTGATGGGCCTGGATGCGCTCCGCGATGGCCTTCTCGTCTCCCCAGGCGACGATGGCGTCGACCAGTCGATCGCTGCCGCCGTCGGCCAGGTCGTCGTCGCCGAAGCCCAGCCAGCGGAGGTTGTTCTGGTAGTTCGGCAGGGCGAGGTAGGTCTTCATGTTGGCCCGGGCGATCTCGCGTGCCCGGCTCGCGTCGGTCTCGAGCAGCACCTTCTGCTCGGGAGCGAGGATCGGACCCTCACCGAGAATCTCCCGCGCCCGCGCGGTGTGCTCGGGAGGCACGAAGTAGGGATGGGCGCCACGGGTCTTCTCGGCCGCAAGGCGCAGCATGTTCGGACGCAGCGCTGCGAGCACCACCGGCGCCTCCTGGTCCGCCTTCGGCCCCACGTAGAGGGCCTTCTCCATGGCGTCGAGGTAGTTGCGCATGGTGGTGACCGGCTTCCCGTACTCGTGTCCCCGGATCCCGGTGACCATCGGCGCGTGGGAGACGCCCAGACCGAGGACGAAGCGCCCACCGGATGCCTCGGCCAGAGTGTGCTGAATCGCTCGCATGGTCATGGCGTCGCGCGCGTAGATGTTCGCGATGCCGGTGGCGAGCTTCAGCTTCGAGGTCCGCGCCGCCAGGTAGCCCAGGATGGTGAAGGGATCGCGTCCCACGGCCTCCGGCACCCAGAGCGTCGAGTAGCCGAGCTCCTCGATCTTGACGGCGAAGTCCGCCACGTCCGCTGCGCTCATCGTATCGATCCAGGTCCACACGCCGAGTCGTCCGAAGTCCATCTGGGTCCTCCTGTCTACCATCGTAGTCTACAGAGCCGGGGACGTTGTTGAATGTTCAACTTCTCGGCAGGGCCGAGAAGTTGAACATTCAACAACGTCCCCACTCTACTTCTTCGTCGGCGTGATCTCTCCCGAAGCGAGGCGGGCCATGTAGTCGTCGAGGGACCTCTTCACCACTCCGGAGAGCAGCACGACGCCGAGGATGTTGGGGAAGGCCATGCCGAGGATCATGTAGTCCCCGAAATCGAGCACCGAGCCCGGCGCGAACATGGCCCCCAGGAAGGCGAAGAGCAGGAACACCAGCTTGTACAGGTAGATCGAGCGCAGCCCGAAGAGCCACACCCAGCACTGCTCACCATAGTAGCTCCAGGAGATCATGGTGCTGAAGGCGAACAGCACGGCGATGATGGCGAGCACCGCGGGGAACCAGGGAAACACTGTCGCGAAGGCGTCCGAGGTGAGGTTGATGCCCGCCTCGTCGGGATCCACGCCGACGTAGGAGCGCGTCACCACGATCACCAGGCCGGTCATGGTGCAGACGATGACCGTGTCGATGAAGGGCTCGAGAAGGGCTACCACACCCTCGCGAACCGGCTCGGGGGTGCTGGCGGCCGAGTGGGCGATGGCGGCCGAGCCGACCCCCGCCTCGTTCGAGAATGCGGCACGTCGGAAGCCCTGGATCATCACGCCGACGAAGCCACCGGCCACGGCGCCGGGCGAGAAGGCCTCGCGCACCATGGTGGCGAAGGCCCAGCCCAGCTCCCCGGCGTTGACGCGAGGATCAGCAGCCCACAGGCCACGTAGACGATGCACATCACCGGAACCAGGGTCGCCGCCACCTCGCCGATGCGCTTGATGCCGCCCATGATCACGAGACCCACGAAGAAGCAGAGCACCCCGCCAAAGACCGCCGCGCCCTGCCAACCGCCCAGGAACGGCAGTACGTGGGAAACCTGGGCGTAGGACTGGTTGGACTGGAACATGTTGCCGCCGCCGAAGCTCCCGCCGATGCACATCAATGCGAAGAGGACGGCGAGCACGCGACCGAGACGGCCGAGTCCGATCTCTGCGAGCCCGGTGCGCAGGTAGTGCATCGGGCCACCGGAGACGTGTCCGTCGGCGCGGACGATCCGGTATTTCTGGCCGAGGGTGCACTCGGCGAACTTGGAGCTCATTCCGAGGATGCCGGCGAGCACCATCCACACCACGGCCCCCGGTCCCCCCATCGCCACCGCGAAGGCGACGCCGGCGATGTTGCCGAGTCCGACGGTGGCGGAGAGCGCCGCCGAGAGCGCCTGGAAGTGGGAGATCTCGCCCGGGTCATCCGGCCGCGAGTAGCGCCCCCGCACACAGTCCAGGGCGTGGCGGAAGGCGCGCAGGTTCACGAACTGGAAGCGCAGCGTGAAGAAGACTGCGCCGAGGAGCAGCCACACCACCACCAGCGGAAGCTCGATCTCGCCCGCGGCGCCATTGTCCCAGAAGGCGAGATCGAACATGAAGACCGCCCGGATGGGTCCCACCACCCACTCGGCGAAGAGCCCGTCGAGTCTGGCGAAGAACCCCTGGCCCGCATCCACGCCCTGTTGGTCCACGGCCTGCTACTCCAAAGTGGCTGCCGTCGGATCGGCGAACCTCGCGACGAGCTTCAGAAACAATCCGGGCTAGGATAAGCGCCTCGGTTCAGTCCGCAAAACGATCGGAATTCAGGTTGCCTGCGATGGACAACGGATCGTCGACACTCTCGGAGTTCGCCTCGAAGCAGCTGCTCGCCTCCTACGGGATTCCCGTGAGTCGCGAGCGGCTCGCAGCCGACGCGGCGGCGGCAGAGTCCGCCGCGACGGAGATCGGCCTTCCGGTGGTGCTCAAGCTCTGCGGCGACGCGATCGCCCACAAGACGGAGCGGGATCTGGTTCGCCTCGGTCTCGGAAGCGTGGAGGCGGTGCGCGAGGCCGCGGAGGATCTCCTGGCGCGGAGCCGTCCCGAGGACGGGGAGGTCCAGCTCCTGGTGGCGGAGATGGTGGCGGGGCGCCGGGAGCTGATCGCCGGCCTGGTGCGCGATCCCCAGTTCGGATCCTGCGTCGTGCTCGGTCTGGGGGGC
Source organism: uncultured delta proteobacterium (assembly GCA_963722885.1). Lineage (GTDB taxonomy): Bacteria > Myxococcota_A > UBA9160 > UBA9160 > UBA6930 > CAVXZE01. The sequence goes on along the minus strand of CAVROS010000006.1, from coordinate 96,024 downwards.
ATCCTGACCGAAGCGCTCGGCGACGTTGCCTTCGCCGCCGCCCCGCTCTCGCGGCGGGAGGCCCGGGGGATGATCGGCCGACTCGCCGCCAGTCACCTGATTACGCAGCCCTTCCGGGGCGAGCCCGCCGCCGACCAGGAGGCCCTGGTCGACCTCCTGGTGGGCCTCGGTCGCCTGGGCGTCGAACATCCCGAGGTGGCCAGCGTCGATCTGAATCCGGTGATTCTCCGCGGAGCCAGGCCCGTGGCCGTGGACGCACTGGTCGAGATCGCCGAGGTCCCCGCCGAGCCCCGACCCGTGACGAAGCCGCGTCGCGACGAGGAGATCATCGAGCGCTTCCGGCCCCTCTTCGAACCCCGTGGCATCGTGGTCGCCGGCGTCTCCTCCCATCCCGGAAAGTTCGGCTTCACCGCCTACCACAACCTGCTTCGCTTCGGCTATCAGGGTGAGATCTTCCCGGTGAACCGGGATGGCGCGGAGATCCTCGGCCGCACCACGCTGCGCAACGTGTCGGAGGTTCCCGAGGGCCGCGCCGATCTCGTCTTCGTCTGCACACCGAACCAGGTGAACATCGAGCTGCTCCGCGCCTGCGCGCAGCGGGGGGTGCGGGCCGCCTTCATCGCCAGTGGCGGCTACGGGGAGGCCGGTGACAAGGGAAAGCTCCGGGAGAAGGAGCTCGTCGACGTGGCCAACCAGCTCGGCATGCTGGTCGCCGGTCCCAACGGGCAGGGAGTGATCTCGACCGGCTGTTCGATGTGCGCCCAGATCGTGGCGCCCAATCCGCCCGCCGGTCACGTCTCGCTGGTGAGCCAGAGCGGCAATCTGGTCTCCAGCTTCCTCAACTACGCGGTGCTGAGTGGTGTCGGCGTCTCCAAGGCTCTTTCTTCGGGAAACTCCGCCCAGACGGGACTCGCCGACTACATCGAATACTTCGGCGCCGATCCCGAGACCCACGTGGCCCTGGCCTATCTGGAGGGGGTCTCCGACGGCGGGCGTTTCATCGAGGCGGTCCGCACGGTCACCGCTCGCAAGCCCCTCGTGCTCGTCAAGGGCGGCGTGGCTTCGGAGGGAAAGCGGGCAGCCGCCAGTCACACCGGTGCAATGGCCAGCGACGACCGCGTCTTCGACGGGATCTCCCGGCAGCTCGGGGTGATTCGCGCTCCCAACGTGGAGTACGCCTTCGAGTGGGCGGCCAGCTTCGCGACCCAGCCGTTGCCCCGGGGTCGGCGCACGGTGGTGCTCACCACCGCCGGCGGCTGGGGAGTGCTGGCCGCCGATGCCTGCGTCGCCGCCGGGCTGGAGCTGATCCCGCTTCCCGAAGACCTGCGCGCCCAGATCGACACCATGGTTCCCCCTCGCTGGAGCCGGAACAATCCCGTCGACCTGGCCGGGGGAGAGACCCGGGACACGGTCCCCGAGGTGCTCGACCTGGTCTGCGGCCACCCGGAGGTGGACGCCGTGATCCACCTGGGACTCGGCATCCAGGCGGCCCAGGCCAACGCCTTCCGTTCCGGCGAGTTCTATCCGGAGTACGGTCTGGATCGCATCGTCGAGTTTCACCAGCGCCAGGATCGCCGCTACGCGACGGCGGCCCGCGAGTCCTCCGAGCGCCACGGCAAGCCCGTGCTCAGCGCCACCGAGCTGGTGTACGCGGATCGGGATTACGGCAACGCGGGCCCGGTGTGTGTCCGCGAAGGGGGCCGGCTCTGCTATCCCAGCGCCAACCGCGCCGTGGCCGCCCTCCGCGCTCTGGTCGACTACGCCGAGTTTCGCACCGGGTTGGCCGACGATTGACCCGGCTCAGCCGAAGATCCGGGCATCCACGTCCACGCCCACCGGGCAGTGGTCCGAGCCCATCACCTCGGGCTGGATGAAGGCATCGGCGACGTAGCGCATGGCGGCGGGTGAGGCGAGGACGTAGTCGATGCGCCAGCCGACGTTTCGCTCGCGAACGCCGAAGCGCTGGCTCCACCACGAGTAGTTCCCCGGTTCCTTCTCGAAGTGACGGAAGCTGTCGATCCAGCCCGCCTCCAGCCAGCGGTCGAGCTCCGCTCTCTCCTCGGGGAGAAAGCCGCTGATCTCCCGGTTCTGCTTCGGTCGCGCCAGATCGATCTCGCGGTGGGCGGTGTTGAAGTCACCCATCACCACGACGCGGTAGCCCCCCTGGCGCATTCGTTGCAGGCGATCGAAGAGGGCCCGGTAGAAGGCGAGCTTGAAGGGGACGCGGCTGTTGTCGCGGTCCTTCCCGTTGCCGTTGGGAAAGTAGACGTTGGCCAGCACCAGGCGCCCGAAGCGCGCCAGCTGGAGCCGCCCCTCCTCGTCGAAGCGGGACCGACCGAGGTCGGTGTGGATCCGGTCCGGAGCCCGACGGGAGTAGAGGCCGACGCCGCTGTAGCCGGGCCGCTTCGCCGCGGCGAAGTGGGTGTGCCATCCCTCCGGGTCGCCGACGTCTCCGGGAAGCTGCTCGATCCGAGCGCGGACCTCCTGGATCCCGACGATCTCGGCACCGCACTGGCGTAGCCAGGCTCGAAAGCCCTTCTTCGCGCAGGCGCGCAGACCGTTGACGTTCCAGCAGAGGATCCGTGCGCGCTTTGCCCTCATGCGTCGCGATCGAGGTAGGTGTACTCCTGGAGACCCTGGGCGTAGCGCCTTCGCAGCCGGGTGGATTCCTCGAGACTGATCGCGCCGCGCCGCAACGCGTCCTCGGTGATCCGGCGCACCTTCTCCTTCAGGGCCCGGTGCTCGTACTGCACGTAGTTCAGCACCTCGCTGACGTCGTCCCCCTCGACCACGTGGTCGACGGAGTAGTGATCATCCTCGTCGAGGCGCACGTGAACCGCGTCCGTGTCGCCGAAGAGATTGTGGAGGTCTCCCAGAATCTCCTGATAGGCGCCCACCAGGAACATGCCGATCAGGTAGGGCTCGCCGTTCCAGGCGTGGAGCTCGAGCACGTCCTTCACGTCGTGCTGGTCGATGAACTGGTCGATCTTCCCGTCGCTGTCGCAGGTCAGGTCGGCGAAGACGCCGCGGCGGGTGGGCCTCTCGTCGAGCCGATGGATCGGCATGACCGGGAAGAGCTGCTTCACCGCCCAGTGGTCGGGTGCGCTCTGGAAGACCGACAGGTTTCCGTAGTAGGTGTCCGCCAGCCCCTTCTCCAGATCCTCGAGATCCTCGGGGACGAGAGGGCATCTCGCGCACGATCTTCAGGATCTTCTGGCAGCAGTCCCAGAAGAGCGACTCCACCCGGGCGCGATCGCGCAGGTCGAGTTGCCCGAGGGAGAAGAGTGTCGAGGCGTCCTCCTTGAGCTGGACCGCGTCGTGGTAGCATTCGCGCGCGTTCTTGCGGGATATGCTCTGCCAGACCTCTTCCAGGTCCTGCAGGATCTTGGCGTCCTCTTCGTCGATGGGCTCCATCGGCCGCCCCGAGCGCACCTCGTTCACGCCGAGCACGTCGAAGACCAGCACCGAGTGGTGGGCGACCATCCAGCGGCCCGCTTCGGTCACCAGGTCGGGATGCGGAACCTCGGCTTCGTCGCAGGCCGACTGGATCGTCGACACGACGTCGTTCGCGTACTCCTGCGCCGAGTAGTTCTTCGACGAGTGGAAATTCGTCTGGGAGCCGTCGTAGTCCACGCCCAGGCCGCCGCCCACGTCGACCAGGCGGGGCTCCGCTCCCATCTTGTGCAGGCCCACGAAGATGTGGCTGGCCTCCCGCAAGGCATCCTTGTGGGCGCGGATCGTGGTGATCTGGGAGCCGATGTGGAAGTGGAGCAGCTCCAGGCAGTCCAGCATGTCCTCGGAACGCAGCCGCTCCACGGCGTCGACGATCTCGCGGGCCGAGAGGCCGAACTTCGACTTGTCGCCGGTGGACTCGACCCACTTCCCGGCGCCCTTGGTGGTGAGGCGCGCGCGCACCCCGATGTGCGGCCGGATGCCGAGCTCCGCTGCCGTCTTGATCAGCAGGTCGATCTCGTGGAAGCGGTCGATCACGATGATGGGAGTGCGGCCCAGGCGTTGGGCGAGCAGGGCCGTCTCGACGTAGGCGCGGTCCTTGTAGCCGTTGCAGATGATCAGCGCGCCCGGGGTGTCGAGCAGGGCCAGCGCGATCAGCAGCTCCGGCTTGCTGCCCGCCTCCAGGCCGAAGCCGGCCCCGGCGCCGTGGGAGATGATCTCCTCCACCACGTGGCGCTGCTGGTTCACCTTGATCGGGTAGACGCCCCGGAAGCGCCCCCGGTACTCGTATTCGCCGATGGTTCTTTCGAAGAGCTGCGCGATTCCCTGTACCCGGCTCGCCAGGATGTCGGAGAAGCGGATCAGGAGCGGCGTGCGCAGTCCGCGTCGGCTCAGGTCTCCGACCAGCTCGCGGAGGTCCACGGCGGGGCCGCCGGTTCCACGGGGAAGGACCTCCACGGTGCCCCGCTCGCTGATGTCGAAGAAGCCGCGGCCCCAGGCGGGAACGCTGTAGAGCTCGAGGCTGTCGCGGATGGTCCATCCCTGCATGGGAGCCCCCGAACACTTCGCTGTATAGATATCAAGACGGAAGCGGCTCGTCTCGTTCTTCGCCGCTGGAGAGGTCGCGCACCTTGGCGACCCCCCGGGCCAGCTCGTCGGAGCCGACCATGTAGATGCGCGCCGCCCCGATCCGGTCCGCGTCCTGGAGCGCCCGGCGCAGGCGCACGGGCCGAAGCACGAGCTCGACGGATTGCCCTTCCTCTCGCAGCCGCGTGGCCAGACGGATCGCGGCGGGGCGCTCCTCTTCCCCAAACGCGTAGACGACCGCGTCCAGGCGGCGGGAAATCTCGGGCAGCCTTCCCCGGTCGGCGAGCAGCTCCATGATGACGGAATCCCCGAAGCCGAAGCCGACGGCGGGCACCGCCGTGCCGCCGAGACTCTGGAGCAGGCGGTCGTAGCGCCCACCGCCGCAGATCGAACGCAGCTTTCCCCGGGCGTCGAAGACCTCGAACACGATCCCCGTGTAATAGGCGAGGCCGCGGACCACGGAGGCGTCGAAGACCACGCGATCGGCCAACCCGTAGGCATCCAGCAGCTCCAGCAGCCGGCGCAGCTCGGCGATGGCGGTGGAATCCTTCGGGGCCCTCCGGGCCGCTTCGTCCAGCTCCTTCACCGAGAGCAGGTCCACCACCTCCTCGGCGGCGCTCCGCTCCAGGCCCACCGGACCGCCGGGGTCCGTCAGCTGCGCTACCACAGCGTCGGCGCCGATCTTCTCGAGCTTGTCGATCACCACGCAGAGGGGCTCGAAGCTCTCGGGTCGATCCACCAGCAGCCGCTCCCGGAGGCTCTCCTCCAGCAGGGCGCGGCTGTTGATCCGCATCCGCGTGTCGCCGGGGTCGAGACCCATGGCGTCCAGTGCGCCGAAGACCGCGGCGATCAGCTCCGCCTCGGCGCTGACACTCGGCTCTCCCCAGATGTCCATGTTCCATTGGTAGTGCTCGCGCCGGCGTCCCCGGGTCATCCGTTCGTAGCGCCAGCACTGCGGAATGCAGAACCAGCGCAGTGGAAACCGGAGAGCCCCCTGGCGCGCCATCACCATCCGGGCCAGCGAAGGCGTGAACTCGCCTCGGAGAGCGAGGTGCCGGCCGTGCAGGGTGAAGTGGTAGAGCTGATCGACGATCTCCTCGCCGGCCTTGCGCTGGTAGAGCTCGGCGTGCTCGACGATCGGGGCGTCGACCTCCTCGAAGCCAAAGCGCCGTGCGACCTCGCGGAAGCGGTCGAAGAGCCAGCTGCGCAGGCGCAGGTCCTCCGGGTAGAAGTCCCGGGTTCCGCGGGGCGGCTGAAGGTCGGCTTTGCTCACGCAGAACCGATTACCACAGTCCGGCCGCGGAATCAGATCTGACGTCCCGGGGACCCCTGCGATCTGCTAAACCACCGGCTTCCGCAGAGGGAGGATCGCATGGGCGCTGGACGGATCTGGATCGCCTTCGCCGCTGCCGGGTTCCTGTTCCTGGCCGCCTGTGGAGGCCCCGAGGAGAGCGGATCTCCCGAGCCGGCGGCGCTCCCGAGTGCCGCCGAGTCGCAGCCGCCTCCTGCCTCGTCGCTTCCCGACAACCTCTCTCGAGGTCTTCTGATCGCCCTCTCCCGCTTCGAGAGCGACGAGAACGGAAAGCCCCTGCCGAAATCGGAGCTCGTCACCCTGTTGCGCCGCGGGGGGGCCTGGGAAGCGCGATCCTACCAGGACCCGGAGAGCAACGTCTTTCACAAAGCCATGGTCTACCGACAGCCGGGGAGCGGTCCGGCGATCCTGACCCTGGGGGGAAGCGCCGCAGCCGTGAAGCTCTGGAAATCGGCAGACGGGGGGCTCACGCCCTCGGAGACGCTGTGGACGGAGGACTTCGGCGGGCGCTTCAGCCGCATGCGCGACGCCGAGCAGGGAGATCTCTTCGGAGACGGGAGCCCGTCTCTGGCCATCGCGACCCACGACCAGGGGGTCGTCGCGGTGATCCGCCCCGGCGTAGAGGGGGCCCTCGAGCTCGATCGCAAGCCGAACACCTTCATCCACGAGATCGAGATCGGCGATCTCGACGGGGACGGAGTCCTGGAGGTCTACGCGACGCCGAGCGATCCGAACAAGCTGGATGGCACCCTCCAGCGCGGTGAAGTCGTTCGCTACGTCCCGGCGACGGGAGAAGGTCGCGTCGTCGTCGCCGATCTCGGTGACCGGCACGCCAAGGAGATCCTGGTCGACGACGTGGATGGGGACGGGCGCGACGAGCTCTACGTCTCCATCGAAGCGGTCGAAGGCGGTCGCCTCGAGATTCGCCGCTACGACGCGGAGACGGATCCTTCCGGCGGATCCATCATCGCGACGCTCCGGGATCCGATGTGTCGGTTCCTCACTGCCGGGGATGTCGACGGTGACGGGAAGAAGGAGATGGTCGCAGCGGCGAAGGACACGGGTCTCTGGCTGCTGCGCCCCGGCGCGGATCCGCGAGCCGAGTGGTCGGTCTCGCCGATCGATTCCGAGTCGAAGGGATTCGAACACGCCGCCCTACTGGCGGATCTCGACGGCGACGGAACCGATGAGCTCTACGCGGCCAGCGACGACGATCGCGAGGTCAGGCGCTACGTGTGGGAGGGCGACCGGCCGATCCGTGAAGTGATCTACGCCCGCCCGGACGCCACCCCGATCCTGACCTGGAACCTGACGCCGGTCCTGGAGGCGCTGGTTCCCTAGTCTCGTAGCGGGGACGTTGTTGAACGTTCAATTTTTCGACTATGTCGAAAAATTGAACGTTCAACAACGTCCCCGCTGGTCGGTTGGCTACTTCGCGATGCTGAGCATGGCGGCGAGGGCGACTTCGATGCACGCTCCCATGTTGCGATCCAGGTCGATCTGGGAGGGGCCGGGCCAGGGGGTGAGGTCCGAGACCACGCAGATGCATCCAGCCCGGACGCCGAAGAGGCCGGCCAGAGTGAGCAGCACCCCGGACTCCATCTCGCAGTTCTGCACCCGGGCGCTGCGCATGTTCTCGATCCGCTCGGCGTGCTCGCGAGTCCAGTAGCCCTCCACGCTCATCGAAGCCATCGAGCCGTCCGGCTGGAGCACGGCGTTGCGGATGTAGAAGGCGTCCAGGGACCAGGTGATGCCGGCCCGGTGGCGGATCCCGCGCTGCTCGGCGGCTTCGAGCAGCGCCCCTACCAGCCGGTGGTCGGCCACGGCGGGGTACTCGGGGACCACGTAGCTCCGGGAAGTTCCATCGTCGCGCACCGCCCCGGTGGTGATCACCAGGTCTCCGATCTCGAGACCGGGGGCCAGGCCTCCGCTGTTCCCGATACGCAGGAAGGTGTGGCCCCCGAGCTTCACCAGCTCTTCGAGGATCACCGCAGTCCCCGGCGCGCCGATCCCGGTGGAGGCGGCCGTCAGCGCCACCCCGTCGCGCTGACCGGTGACCACGCGGTACTCCCGGACCTGGCAGACCTCGCGCGCCTGGTCCCAGGAGGCGGTGATGGGGTCGATCCGGGCCGGATCGCCGCATAGGAATACGTAGCCGGCCGTCTCTCCGGGCCGTAGTCCACTGATGGGCTGGGCATCGCTCACTTGGGACTCTCCGCTGAAGGTCGGAGCAGCGTCGCCGAGGTGCAGGCGGCTCGCAACTCGAGGGGTTTTCCCCTCTCTTCTCAAGTTTTCTCCAAGCTTCCCGACCCTGGGAATCTGCGGCTACGGTTAGGTGAGGTTGTCAGAGGGCGGGGGTCGGGCTAAGGGTGGGCCTCCGAGCTACAGACCCAGTTTCGATTCAATCTCGATCCCCGAGGGGACCGGAGGTCGTTTGGCGAAGTCACTCATCATCACCGAGAAGCCGAGCGTCGCACGCGACATCGCGGGAGCCCTCGGAGACTTCGCAGAGCAGGACGGCTACTGGGAGAGCGAAGGCTACCTGATTGACCTTCGCGGTCGGTCACCTCTTCGAGCTGCTGGAGCCCGAGGAGCTCGACGAGAAGTTCAAGCGGTGGACTCTCGACGTGCTGCCGATCATCCCGGATCGCTTCAAGATCAAGAAGAAGAAGGGTCAGAGCGAGCGCATTCGCATCATCGAGAAGCTGCTCGAGCGCAAGGACGTGGATCGGGTCATCAATGCCTGCGACGCCGGGCGCGAAGGCGAGCTGATCTTCCGGGAGATCGTCGGCTTCCTGGGCAGCAGCAAGCCCATCGTTCGCCTCTGGCTCCAGTCCATGACCCAGACTGCGATTCGCGAGGGTTTCTCCAAGCTGCTGCCGGGCGCCGAGTTCGAGCCTCTCGGCCAGGCCGCCGAGTGCCGCGCCTACTCGGACTGGCTGATCGGGATGAACGCCACCCGGGCCCTCACCAAGCGTCTCAAGAGCCGAAAGGAACGGAGCGCCTGGTCCGCGGGCCGCGTTCAGACTCCCACCCTCGCTCTACTGGTGGAGCGCGAGTTCCAGGTGCTCGCCCACGTCCCCCGCTCCTACTGGCGGGTCACCGCGAGCTTCGACCACGATGGCAGCGCCTACACCGCGACCTGGTACGACCCGGACTTCAAGTCCGACGACGACGATCAACGCAAGGATGACCGGATCTTCGACGAGCAGCGCGCGCAGGCGATCGTGGAGGCCGTCAGGGGTCGCGCCGGTGTCGCCGGGGAAACCCGCAAGCCCTCCCGCGAGGCCGCGCCCCCGCTCTTCGACCTCACCGCCCTCCAGCGCGAAGCCAACGCGCGCTTCAGCTGGTCCGCGCGCCGCACGCTGGGAGCAGCCCAGCGCTGCTACGAGGTCCACAAGCTGCTCACCTATCCCCGCACCGATTCCCGCTGCCTCCCCAACGACTACCGGGAGAAGGTGGATCAGGTGCTCCACAGCTACGCGGCGGCCAAGGCCGACTCCCCCGCCGCCGAGTTCGCGCCCTTCGCCCGCCACCTCCTGGCAGCCGGGCTCCAGAACAGCGAGCGCGTCTTCAACGACGCCGGCGTCTCGGACCACTTTGCGATCATCCCCACCGGGGTCCTGCCGCGAGGGGAGCTACGGGGCGACGACCGCCGGCTCTACGACCTGGTGCTGCGGCGTTTCCTCGGCGCCTTCCATCCACCCGCCCTTTGGGAGCGCGTCGAGCGGATCACCGAGGTCTCGGGTGAGCGGTTCCGCTCGCGGAGCCGCACCCTGGTGGAGCCCGGCTGGCGGACCGTCCTCGCCAACGGCGGAAATGGGGAAGACGAAACCCTGCCGGCCTTGCGCAAGGGGGAGAACACCACCAGTGGCGTGGAGATTCGGACCACCTCCATCGAGGCCGACCCCGACCAGACCAAGGCCCCCGCCCGCATCACCGAGGCCCGGCTCCTCTCCCTGATGGAGAACGCGGGCAAGTGGCTCGAGGACGAGGAGCTGGCGGCGGCCCTCCACGAGAAGGGGCTCGGCACTCCCGCCACCCGGGCCGACATCATCGAGAACCTGATCGCCAAGGGTTACGCGGTGCGGCTCGGCAAGGGCCTGCGCCCCACCGTGAAGGGCATCCGCCTGATCGACACCCTCAAGCGGATTCACATCGACCGACTGGCCTCGGCGGAGCTGACCGGCGAGATCGAGCGTCATCTGACCGAGGTCGAGCACGGCGGCCGCACCCAGACCCAGTTCCTGGACGAGATGAAGGAGTACGCCAGCGAGATCGTGGAGCGCGCCAGGAGCTTCGAGTACGAGGAGGTCTACGGCACCGACCCCCCCCTCGGTCCCTGTCCCCGCTGCGAGCGTCCGGTCTACGAGTCGGCCTGGTTCTACCGCTGCCTTCCCGTCCCGGATGTAGAGCCCGACGACGACTGCCCGATGCGGTTCTGGAAGGACACCGCCGGGCGTTACCTGGACCGGGCCGCCGTCGAAGCGCTGCTGAGAGACGGTCACACCAGCGTCCTGGACGGCTTCACCGCCCGCAACGGACGGACCTACCGCGGCAGCATCGAGGTCGACCGGGAGCAGTGGAAGCTCTCGGTGAATTCCGAGGGCTGGAACGAGGAGGCGTCCAGCGACCAGCCCGAGTACGAGGTGAACACCGAGCCCCTGGGCCGCTGCCCGATCTGCGAAGAGTTCGACGTCGTCGAGACTTCCACCCAGTTTGCCTGCGCGGAGCGGCTCAAGGAGCAGACCGAAGAGGAGCCGCCGCCCGAGAAGGGAAAGAAGCGGAAGAAGCCCAAGGTATGCGGCTTCGTGATGTCGCGAACGGTCTGCAAGCGCGAGATCACCCGAGAGGAATTCCTGGTCTACCTGGGGACGGGCAAGACCGATCTCCTCGAGAGCTTCACCTCTCGTTTCGGTCGCCCCTTCTCGGCCACACTGGTCCTCAAGGAGAGCGGCCGTCACGGCTTCGAGTTCCCTCCCCGCAAGACGAAGGGCGGCGGCGCGGCCAAGGAAGGGGACACCGCCGCCGGTGCGAAAACCACCCGGCGTAAGGCCACCAAGAGAAAGCCGACCTCCAAGAAGACCCCCAAGAAGGCCGGGACGAAGCGGCCGGCTCGCAAGAAGGCCGCCGCGAAGAAGGCGACCCGCAAGAAGGGGGTGGCCCGAGGTTCCAGCCGCAAGAAGGCCTCTCCCCAGAGCGATCCAAGCTCGAGCTGAATTCGTCCCCCAGGGGCACCCTCAAATGGGTAATGCCCTCGAATTTGGTTGTCTTCCCGAATGCTTCCACGTATAAGTGCGGGTTGCCGAGCCTGGAGGTGATCCAGCCCAGGGGAAGCTCAGCTTCCCTAGTGATCGCCACCGGGCTCAGGGGGAACCGAGTCGCCGCTCTCGCTCGGGGTGGTGGGAGGCGGCGAGGTAGGAGGGTTCATGAGGGGAGCTCGCTGCTTCAGCGCCATCTGTTCGTTCGTCGTGCTCGCTGTTCTCGGGTCGTCGGCCAATGCGCTCGAGTTCTGGGATGGACGGCTCGCGATCCACGGCTACTACGGCATGCAGACCCGTTCCATCATCGAGAGCTTCCAGTTTCAGAACAACGACTGGGATCTCACCCAGTGGTACCACGTGCTGAACCTGGAGATCGAAGCGGACATTGCTCCCGACGGCTTCGGTCCCTTCGACCTGGTCTCCGCCTTCGGCCGCGTCGAGGTCCGCTACGACTGCGTGTGGACCCGCGGCTGCGGCATCTTCTCCTCGGCAGACACCTACGGCGACCGCGCCAAGAAGCTCCCGCAGCGACTGCTGCGAGGCCGCCGCTCCGGCTACACCATGCAGAGCTTCAACGGCGACCAAAGGCGTTACCGGGAGTACACGAGCTTTGACCAGAACGCCTACATCGTGAGGGACATTCCCACTCCCTCTCGCCAGCCGATCCAGTTTGGCTACCTCCCTGGTGTCACCGGACTCTCCGGCCAGCAAGGGCCCGGACGGCGAGCTCGGGACCGCGGATGACCCCTTCCCCTACTACACCTTCGACTTCATGAACCCGGACAAGTGCAAGTTCGGCGTTCAGAAGCGCTGGGGATCCACGGACCTGAACGACACGCGCGTCCTCCCCCACACGCCGGACTGCGAGATCACTCCGAACGGTCCCATGGCCGACAAGGCGGCTCCCCTCAGCCCCCTCGACGTCAACCCGATCACCGGTGGCTTCCGGCGCCGGCGCAGCTGCCGCTCCGGCCCGCGCCGAACGTGCCCTTCGGACCCAAGAAGGGTCGCGGCGAGCTGGCCCAGGGCCTGTGGTTCCCCAACTACGAGACCGCCGAGATGCTCCGGCGGGACAAGTTCGGAAGCCACGACCAGAACTTCAATCAGAACGAGCTGGCCTGGAACCGCGGCGGGAGCCAGCAGGACGAGAAGGAGCTGAAGGAGCTCTACGCTCGACATCGAGCTCTTCGACAGCCGGCTCTGGCTGCGGCTCGGCAAGCAGAACATCGTCTGGGGCAAGACGGAGCTGTTCCGCACCACCGACCAGTTCAATCCCCAGGATCTCGCTCTCGCCTCGCTGCCGAGCCTGGAGGAGTCTCGGATCGCGCTGTGGGCGCTGCGGGCGGTCTGGTCCTTCTACACCGTTGGGCCCCTCGAGGACGTTCGCCTCGAGCTGGCGATGAACTACGACGAGTTCGAGCCGACCGACATCGGCCGCTGCGGCGAGCCCTACGCGCCGCTTCCGGTCTGCGGCAAGACCTACGGCCTGATGGCCCACGGTTTCGTGGGCGTCGCGCTCGCGGGCGAGGTGAGGCCTCCGAATCCCTGGAACAGCTTCTCGGGGATCGAGGTCGGGGGCCGTCTGGAGTGGCGCTACGACCGCTTCAGCTTCGCCATCACCGACTTCTATGGCTACAACGACGGGGGCTACATCGGACCCGATCTTCACCTACTCCCGCAACGTGGATGTGCATTCGGGCCGGCCTCGGCACACGGAGGCCACGGGTCCCTGCCGGACCGGTAAGGAGACGAGCTGTCTGACCGGGAAGAACGCGCTGACCCACCACAGCGTGAACCAGCAGCGCTTCCAGTTCATCTGCGCCACCAGCATCGGCTTCAGCAACCTCGACACCGACCGCCTGCGGCCAGAGCATCTTCAACAGCCAGAACCTGGCCGATCCGACCGCGGCGCTCTCGCCCACCATCGCCGTGGCGCTAAGCGCCGGTACCGCTGGTCAGGATCCCGACGCGGCAGCCCCCATCACGGGCGGAGGGCTGCTTCTCGCCCTGGCGGCCTACGGCCCGGAGCAGCAGGCCAGGGTGCAGGCCGCGACCGGCTGGCAACATCCTCCCGAACGTCTACCCGAACGGCGTCCGGACTCCCTTGGTTCCGCTCGTCGTGAATCCCAACGACGGCCCCCCGATGAATCACCCCATTGCGACCCAGAACATCTTCGCCGCATACGGGCTCTCGCCGACTCTGACCGACGAGCAGGAGGCGCTGCTGGGCTGCGGTCCCTTCTACGGCACCAACTGCGACATCGAAGGGATCGACCTGATGAACGTCGAGGCCAGCTCGACGATTCAGTCCTGGCCGATGTTCGAGGGAACCTTCACCAACGGAAGGGGCCTCTGGCTGACCACGGACAGGGCCGTCGCCCAGCCCGGCACCACGGGCTTCAACGGCGGCCCGGTCTGCACGCGCTATGAGGGCGGCAAGACCTACATCCTGCCCGGCTGCCGTGGGCCCGGAGACGTCGGCTACAACGTCAACGTCGATGGCTCCACCTTCGGGGAGGATTCGCTCGCCTTGATCCCCGGGCCCTACCAGCGCATCCACCCCTTCACCGGGCAGCAGTGGAAGAGCGAGATGGCGATCGTCTCCTGGAACATGCTGATGGTCCTCGCGGCACTCTCCCTTCCCGGAGACCCCGAAAACCCGACGGAAACCGAGTTCGATCCGAACGATGTGTTCCGCACCGATGGCTGCTCCTACGCCGCGCCGCAGCTCTGCGGCAACATGCAGGCCTACGACTCCATCGTCTCGGCCCGGCGGAGCTCGATCCGGGCGGGCGGCAACGGCGAGTTCGGGCGCCGGGACTTCGACTGGCACGGCGGGAGCGATCTTGCGCTTCGCTACGAGAAGCGCAACGTGCTCGGCGCCTCGATGGACTTCGCCGAGGACTTCACCAAGTCGAACTGGAGCGTCGAGTTCACCTGGATCGAGGGGCTTCCGTACGCCGACGCCAACTCGCTGACGGCGACCAACAAGGCGGACTCCTACAACCTGACCGTGTCGGTCGACCGCCCCACCTTCATCAACTTCCTGAACCAGAACCGGACCATCTTCTTCAACTCCCAGTGGTTCTTCCAGTGGATCAACGGCTACGAGCGGGGCTTCTACAGCAACGGCCCCTTCAACATGCTCGCGACCTTCACGGTCAGCACCGGCTACTTCCAGGACCGGCTGCTTCCGGGCTTCACCCTCGTCTACGACTTCCACTCGGTGTCGGGCGCCGGGCTGGCGAACGTGACCTACCGCTTCACCGAGAACTTCTCGGCGACGGTGGGCATGGCCGGGTTCTTCGGGCACTACCAGGCCAAGACGCCCGGGCTCGTGGGCACTCCGCCCCCGGGGTGAACCGGGTGGGTCGCGGCGCCTACCAGACCTTCGTGGAGAACGGACTCTCGCCGATCCGAGAGCGCGACGAGCTCTACTTCACCCTCCGCTACACGTTCTGAGCGCGACCGAACTCTAGAGCGCTGCCAGACCGCGTCCCGGTCTGGCAGCGCTCTCGATTTTGCTTGTCTTCCCGAATCGTTCGGCGTATTGGTGCGGGTTGCCGAGCCCGGAGGTGATGCAGCCCGAGGGAGGCTGGTCGAGCGGAGAGACTCAGCCTCCCTAGTGATCGCCGCCGGGTTCAGGGGGAACCGCGTCGCCGCTTCCATCTGGGGTGGTGGGAGAGGCGAGGTAGGAGGGTTCATGAACGGAGCTCGCCGCTTCGGCGCCACCTGTTTGTTCGGAGTTCTCGTCGTTCTCGGTTCACCGGCCACGGCACTCGAGTTCTGGGACGGACGGCTCGCGATTCACGGCTTCTACGGCATGCAGACCCGCTCCATCATCGAGAGCTTCCAGTGGCAGAACAACTCCTGGGACCTTACGCAGTGGTACCACGTGCTGAACCTGGAGATCGAGGCGGACATCGCTCCCGACGGCTTCGGTCCCTTCGACGTGGTCTCCGCCTTCGGCCGGGTCGAGGTCCGCTACGACTGTGTGTGGACCCGCGGCTGCGGCATCTTCTCCTCGGCAGATACCTACGGCGACCGCTCCAAGAGGCTCCCGGAGCGACTGCTGCGAGGCCGTAGTTCCGGCTACACACTTGCGCACTTCAACGGCGACCAGCGGCGTTACCGGCAGTACACGTCTCCCGCCCAGTTGAGCTACAACCTGAGAGACATCCCCACTCCCTCTCGCGAGCCGCTCAAGTTCGGCTTCATCCCCGGCGTCGCGGGGCTCTCCGCCAGCAAGGGACCGGACGGCGAGCTCGGGACCGAGGACGATCCCTTCCCCTACTACACCTACGAGTTCATGGACCCGGACAACTGCAGGTTCGGCGTCCAGAAGCGGTGGGGGTCCACCGACCTCAACTCGACCCGGGTCCTCCCCCACAAGCCCGGCTGCGAGATCATCCCGAACGGTCCCATGGCCAACAGGGCGAATCCCCTGAGCCCCATCGACTACAGCCCGCTCATCGGTGGCTACGGCAGCGGCGCAGCTGCCGCTCCGGCCCGTGCCGAAGGTGCCCTTCGGACCCAAGAAGGGTCGCGGAGAGGTGGCCCAGGGCCTCTGGCTGCCCAACGCCGGGAGCGCCGAGATGCTCCGGCGGGACAAGTTCGGGAGCCACGACCAGAACTTCACCCAGGACGAGCTGGAGTGGAACCGCGGCGCGAGCCAGCAGGACGAGAAGGAGCTGAAGGAGCTCTACGTCGACATCGAGCTCTTCGACAGCCGGCTCTGGATGCGGCTCGGCAAGCAGAACATCGTCTGGGGCAAGACGGAGCTGTTCCGCACCACCGATCAGTTCAATCCCCAGGATCTCGCCATCGCCTCGTTGCCGAGCCTGGAGGAGTCACGGATCGGCCTCTGGGCGCTGCGGGCGGTCTGGTCCTTCTACAACATCGGGCCCCTCGAGGACGTCCGCCTCGAGGTGGCGATGAACTACGACGAGTTCGAGCCGACCGACATCGGCCGCTGCGGCGAGCCCTACGCGCCGCTTCCGGTCTGCGACAAGACCTACGGTCTGATGGCCCACGGGTTCGTGGGCTCTGCGATCGCGGGCGAGGTCCGGCCTCCGAATCCCTGGAACAGCTGGTCGGGGATCGAGGTGGGCGGTCGTCTGGAGTGGCGTTACGACCGCTTCAGCTTCGCCGTCACCGACTTCTACGGGCTACAACGACGGGGCCTACGCGGACCCGATCTTCACCTTCACCCGCAACGTGGATCCGATGTCGGGTCGGCCTCGCCATACGATGGCCACGGGTCCCTGCAGGACCGGCAAGGAGACGAGCTGTCTCACCGAGAAGAACTCGCTGACCCACCACAGCGTGAACCAGCAGCAGTTCCACTTCATCTGCGCCACCAGCATCGGCTTCCTCGACCTCGATCCGACCTCCTGCGGCCAGAGCATCTTCAACAGCCAGAACCTGGCGATCCCGACAACCCCCTCTCGCCCACCATCGCCGTGGCGCTCAGCGCCGCCATCTCGGGTCAGGATCCCGACGCCGCTTTCGGGCTTCCGATCACCGGCGGAGGGCTCTTTCTCGCCCTGGCCGGCCTACGGTCCCCGACGTAGCCCAGGCCGAGGTGCGCGCCGCGTCGGCCGGCTACAACGGGCTCCCGGGCGGCGCCGTACTCCCCTGGTTCCGCTGGTGGTGGATCCCAACGACGGCCTCGCAGCGACTCACCCCATCGGGATCCAGAACCTCTTCACCCAATTCGGGCTCTCGCCGGTTCTGACCGACGAGCAGGAGGCGCTGCTGGGCTGCGGTCCCTTCTACGGCACCAACTGCGACATCGAGGGGATCGACCTGATGAACGTCGAGGCCAGTGCGACGCTGCAGTCCTGGCCGCTCTTCGATGGAACCTTCACCAACGGGAGGGGCACCTGGCTCACCACGGACAAGGGCCGCGCCCAGCCCGGCACGACGGGCTTCAACGGCGGCCCGACCTGCACCCGCTACGAGGGTGGCAAGACCTACATCCTGCCCGGCTGCCGGGGACCTGGAGACGTCGGCTACGACATCAACGTCGACGGCTCCACCTTCGGGGCGAATCTCAACGGCCCTGCCGGGGCCTACCAGCGCGTCCACCCCTTCACCGGGCAGCCGTGGAATAGCGAGATGGCGATCGTCTCCTGGAACGTCCTGATGGTCCTGGCGGCGATGTCCTTCCCGGCGGATCCCGACAACCCGAAGGACACCGAGTTCGCTCCGAATGACCCCTTCCGCACCAACGCCTGCTCTCTTGCCGCGCCACAGTTCTGCGGAAACATCTCCGCCTACAACTCCATCATCGGGGCTCGGCGGAGCTCGATCCGGGCGGGCGGCAATGGCGAATACGGGCGTCGGGACTTCATCTGGCACGGCGGGGGCGACCTGGCGCTTCGCTACGAGAAGCGCAACGTGCTCGGCGCCTCGATGGACTTCGCCGAGGACTTCAGCAAGTCGAACTGGAGCTTCGAGTTCACCTGGATCGAGGGGATGCCGTACTCGGACGCCAACTCGTTGACCGCCACCAACAAGGCGGACAGCTACAACCTGACCGTGTCGGTCGACCGCCCCACCTTCATCAACTTCCTGAACCAGAACCGGACCATCTTCTTCAACACCCAGTGGTTCTTCCAGTGGATCAACGGCTACGAGAGGGGCTTCTACTCCAACGGCCCCTTCAACATGCTCACGACCTTCACGGTCGCCACCGGCTACTTCCAGGATCGGCTGCTCCCCGGCTTCACCCTCGTGTACGACTTCCACTCCAATTCGGGGGCCGGACTGGCGAACGTGACCTACCGCTTTACGGAGAACTTCTCGGCGACGGTCGGCATGGCCGGATTCTTCGGGCACTACCAGACCAAGACGCCCGGTCTCTGGGGCACCGCAGTCGGACCGAACCGGGTGGGTCGCGGCGCCTACCAGACCTTCGTGGAGAACGGGCTCTCGGCGATCCGAGAGCGCGACGAGCTCTACTTCACCCTCCGCTACACGTTCTGAGCGGGGGCGTCTCGGTCTGGCTGGGCTCTCGAATTTGGTTGTTCTTCCAGTTGGTTCCCCGTATAAGTGCGGGTTTGAGGGACCTGCGTAGCCGCTCCTGCCGGGGCCGAGGGAGGCGGTGAGATAGGAGGGGGCATGAGGGGAGCTCGCCGCTTCAGCGCCATCTGTTCGCTTGCCGCGCTGGCTGTTCTCGCGTCGCCGGCCGCGGCGATCGAGTTCTGGGACGGACGGCTCGCGGTTCACGGCTATCTACGAGCATGCAGCTCCGGTCCATCATCGAGAGCTTCCAGTGGCAGAACAACTCCTGGGACCTCACCCAGTGGTACCACGTGCTGAACGTGGAGATCGAGGCGGACATTGCCCCCGACGGCTTCGGTCCCTTCGACGTGATCTCCGCCTTCGGCCGTGTCGAGGTCCGCTACGACTGCGTGTGGACCCGCGGCTGCGGCATCTTCTCCTCGGCAGATACCTACGGCGACCGCGCCAGAAGGCTCCCGGAGCGAATGCTGCGAGGCCGCCGCGCCGGCTACACACTCTCGGAGTTCAACGGCGACCAGAGACGTTACCGGCAGTACACGTCCCCCGCGCAGAACCTACAACCTGAGAGACATTCCCACTCCCTCTCGCGAGCCGCTCACGTTCGCCTCCGTCCCCGGCCTCGACGGGACTCTCCGCCAGCCCGGGCCTGGACGGCGAACTCGGGACCGAGGACGACCCCTTCCCCTACTACACCGGCGGCTTCATGGACCCGAAGAAGTGCCTGTTCGGCGTCCAGAAGATGTGGGGATCCGAGGATCTGAACGGGAACGCGGCTCCTCCCCCATACACCCGACTGCGAGATCATCCCGAACGCTGCCATGGCCGACAGGGCGAACCCCCTGCGCGCGGGCGACATCAACCCGATCACCGGTACAGGGGGAGCGGCGCGCTGCCGCTCCGGCCCGCGCCGAAGGTGCCTTTCGGGCCTCGCAAGGGCCGCGGGGAAGTGGCCCAGGGCGTGTGGCTGCCCAACCACGAGGTCGCCGAGATGCTCCGGAGGGACAAGTTCGGGAGCTTCGACCAGAACTTCAGCCAGGACGAGCTGTCGTGGAACCGCGGCGCGAGCCAGCAGGACGAGAAGGAGCTGAAGGAGCTCTACGTCGACCTCGAGCTCTTCGACAGCCCACCTCTGGCTGCGGCTCGGCAAGCAGAACATCGTCTGGGGCAAGACGGAGCTGTTCCGCACCACCGACCAGTTCAACCCCCAGGATCTCGCTCTCGCCTCGCTGCCGAGCCTGGAGGAGTCTCGGATCGCGCTCTGGGCGCTGCGGGCGGTCTGGTCCTTCTACGACGTCGGGCCTTTCGAGGACCTTCGCCTCGAGGTGGCGATGAACTACGACGAGTTCGAGCCGACCGACGTCGGCCGCTGCGGCGAGCCCTATGCGCCGCTTCCGGTCTGCGACAAGACCTACGGTCTGATCGGCCACGGGTTCGGGGCTGCCGCGACTCGCGGGCGAGGTCAGGCCTCCGAATCCCTGGGACAGCTGGAAGGGGATCGAGGTGGGCGGCCGTCTGGAGTGGCGCTACGACCGTTTCAGCTTCGCCGTCACCGACTTCTACGGCTACAACGACGGGGCCTACCTGGACCCGATCTTCTCCTACACCCGCAACGTGGATCCGCTCTCGGGCCGGCCTCGCTACGGAATGTCCACGGGTCCCTGCCGGACCGGCAAGGAGGCGAGCTGTCTGACCGAGAAGAATTCGCTGACCCACCACAGTGTGAACCAGCAGAGTTTCCACTTCATCTGCGCCACCACCATCGGCTTCTCGGATCTCGATCCGACCGCCTGCGGCCAGACCATCTTCAACAGCCAGAACCCGGCGGCTCCGACGACCCCCTCTCGCCGACGCTGGCCGTGGCCTTCGGCGCACTCGCCTCGGGTCAGGATCCCGACGCAGCTTTCCCGCTCCCGGTCACCGGCGGACAGATCCTTCTGTCGGGCCTGGCCGCCTACGGTCCGGACGCTCAGGCCCAGGTGCGCGCCGCGACGGCCGGCAACAACGGGTTCCCGGCCGGCGCCCGGACTCCCCTGGTTCCGCTCGTGGTGGATCCCAACGACGGCCCCGCCGCGAATCACCCGATCGGGATCCAGAACCTCTTCACCGCATACGGGCTCTCGCCGGCTCTGACCGACGAGCAGGAGGCGCTGCTGGGCTGCGGTCCCTTCTACGGCACCAACTGCGACATCGACGGGATCGACCTGATGAACGTCGAGGCCAGCGCGAGCTGCAGTCCTGGTCGATCTTCGACGGGACCTTCGGGCCGGGCGCCTGGCTGACACCACGGACGCGAGGCGTGCCCAGCCCGGCACGACGGGCTTCCAGGGCGGCCCGGTCTGCACGCGCTACGAGGGTGGCAAGACCTACATCCTGCCCGGCTGCCGTGGGCCGGGTGACGACCGCTACGACATCAACGTCGACGGCTCCACCTCCGGGGACGATCTCCTCGCGGGCACCGTGGCTTCCAGCGCGTCCACCCCTTCACCGGACAGCAGTGGAAGAGCGAGATGGCGATCCTCTCCTGGAACCTCCAGATGGCCCTGGTGGCGCTCTCCGTTCCCGCGGACCCGAACAACCCGAAGCAGACGCGAGTTCGATGCGAACAACCCCTTCCGCACCGACGGCTGCTCCTTCGCCGCGCCGGCCTTCTGCGGCACCATCGCCGCCTACAACGCCATCATCGGGGCTCAGCGGAGCTCGATCCGGGCGGGCGGCAACGGCCAATACGGGCGCCGGGACTTCATCTGGCACGGAGGGGGCGATGTGGCGCTTCGCTACGAGAAGCGCAACGTGCTCGGCTTCTCGATGGACTTTGCCGAGGACTTCAGCAAGTCGAACTGGAGCTTCGAGTTCACCTGGTTCGAGGGGATGCCGTTCGCGGACAACAACTCGTGGGAGGCCACCAGCAAGGCGGACACCTTCAACCTGACCCTGTCGATCGACCGCCCCACCTTCGTGAACTTCCTGAACTCGAACCGGACCTTCCTGTTCAACACCCAGTGGTTCTTCCAGTGGGTCAATGGCTACGAGAGGGGCTTCTACCAGCAACGGCCCCTTCAACATGCTCGCGACCTTCACGGTCGCCACCGGCTACTTCCAGGATCGGCTGCTGCCCAGCTTCACCTTCGTGTACGACTTCAGCTCGCAATCGGGATCCGGGCTGGCGGGCGTGACCTACCGCTTCACGCAGAACTTCTCGGCGACCGTCGGCATGGCCGGATTCTTCGGGCACTACCAGACCAAGACGCCCCCGCTCTGTACCGTTGGGATCGGGAACCGGGTGGGTCGCGGCGCCTACCAGGCCTTCGTCGAGAACGGGCTCGCGCCGATCCGAGAGCGCGACGAGCTCTACCTGCGCATCCGCTACGCGTTCTGAGTTCGGCCGGGGGGGGTAGTGTGCTAGCTGAAACCGGCACCCCGGGCGAGTGATGGCGGTGGCAAGAAGAGGAGATCGCATGCATCTGCGTCCGTTCTGGTCCTTCTCACTAGTGGTCTGGCTGGCGCTGGCGGTCCCGGTAGCCGCGCAGCAAGAGGACGTCGGTCCCGGGGCCCCGACCTTCAAGGAAGGCGACGTCATCAGCATGGACAAGATCGAGTCCCTGAAGCCCTTCCTGCCTCCGGAGTTCTGGTCGAATCGTGATTTCTTCTTCTACGAGGGGATGAAGCTCGAGGTCGGTCCGTTCTTCCGCGACTACGCGCCGCCCCCCGAGTACCAGGCGGCCACTGCCCGGTTCAAGGGCCAGGCGCGCATCGGTCCGGACAACAGCCTGGAGAACTACACGGCCGGTCAGCCCTTCCCCATGGAGGAGATCGACTGCCTGGGCGACCCCGAGGCGGGAGCCAAGATCATCTGGAATTTTGACTACCAGTGGAGCGGGGACGGGTCCGGCGCCAGCTACCTCTACACCTACTGGGACCGCGGCGAGGAGCTCCCCCTCTTCTACGAGGGGACATCGAAAGCCGTTACGCTGTCCCACCGGGTAGAGAAGGACCTCCTCGACGAGACGGATGGCGATCTCTTCCGGGGCGAGAAGCGCAAGGGGGCCGGCGGGCTCGAGGTCGATCAACCCCACGACGCCCGTGGCATCATGATCATGAGCTATCGCTACAAGGTCTCGGACAAGCCGCTGGGGGAGACCAAGAACGACGACACCTGGGTGTACGTTCCCACCCTGCGCCGCGTGCGGCGGATCTCCTCGGCCCAGCGGACCGACGCCGTTTCGGGCACCGACTTCACCTTCGACGATCTGCGCAGCTTCTCCGGAATTCCTCCTCAGTACGAGTGGGAATGCCTCGGCGAGATGGAGCTCATCGCGCCGATGAACTCGAGGGTGAAGGCCTACCCCTACAACAAGGGCCACAACTTCGGCCCCTACGGTCTCTCCTATGCGGACGACAACTGGGAGATGCGCAAGGCGGTGAAGATCCGCTTCAAGCCGCGGAACCTGGATCACCCCTACGACTACAAGGACATCTACATCGACAAGGAGACGATGACCCCGCTCTACTCCTTCGCCTACGACCGGAAGAAGGAGCTCTGGAAGATCATCTGGCACAACCACCGCTGGAGCGAGGACGATCCGGACTACTATCCGGGCTGGGAAGGCGTTCCGGAGCCCAAGGACATGCGGGTCGTCAGCGACATGATCGTCAACGTCCAGACCGGCACCGGAAACCGGATCGAGACCTGGGACAACCACGGAACCCCCCTGAAGAGCAAGGGATGGGTCCGGCGCTACATCAGCATCGGCCGCCTCACCAAGGGTCGCTAGCGGGGAATCGAGCGGGGACGTTGTTGAACATTCAATTTCTGGGCCAGCCCAGAAATTGAATGTTCAACAACGTCCCGGCTCGGCGGCTGAGCCTGGCTACGCCGGGGGAACGATGAAGCCGTCGGTGACCGGTTCGAGCTTCTCGAAGTGGGGGCCGAGCTGCTGGTGCAGGTTCTCGACGCTCCAGATCTCCTGGCTCTCGAAGCGGGTATCGGTGCTGGGGCGTCCAACCACGGTCACGTGCTTGCCCCAGATCACGAACACCTGCCCGGAGATCCGCTCGGCCATGGGCGAGGCCAGGTAGCCCACCAGCGGCGAGACGTTCTCCGGCGCGAAGGTGTCGAACCCCTCGGCGGGCTTGGCGAACATCTCGGCCAGCATGCCCGAGTCGTTCATCCGGGTGCGCGCCCGCGGCATGATCACGTTGGCGGTGACGCCGTAGCGGATCAGCGCCTGGGCCGCCGACATCGTCATCGCCACGATGCCGGCCTTGGCCGCCGCGTAGTTGGGCTGTCCCACCGAGCCGAAGATGAACGCCTCCGAGGCGGTGTTGATCAGGCGACCGTAGATGGGCCCACCCGCAGCCTTGCTCTGATTGCGCCAGTAGGCAGCGGCGAAGCGCGTGGTGCTGAAGTGGCCCTTCATGTGAACACGGATCACCGTGTCCCACTCCTCTTCGGTCATGTTGAAGATCATCTTGTCGCGGCAGAAGCCGGCGTTGTTGAGCAGGATGTGGAGGTCGCCAAAGCCGTCGATCGCGGTCTGGATCAGCGACTGGGCGTCGTCCCACACGGCCACGTCGCCGAAGTGGGGCACCGCCTCACCGCCCATGCTCTTGATCTCCTCCACCACGGCCCGGGCGGGCTCCTCGTCTCTCCCCGAGCCGTCCCCGGCCGTGCCGAGGTCGTTCACGACGACCCGGGCGCCGAGGCGCGCCAGCTCCAGTGCCTCCACCTTTCCGAGGCCGCGTGCCGCTCCCGTCACGATGGCGACTTTTCCGTCCAGCATCTCTCTCTCCTTCCCTTTGAAGCTCTCGCTAGAGCCGCTCGATGATGGCGCCGGTGCCGATCGAGGAGCCGCAGCACATGGTGATGAAGGCGGTGCTCAAGTCGCGCCGCTCCAGCTCGTGGAGGGCGGTGATGATCAGGCGCGAGCCGGTGGCCCCCACCGGGTGTCCCAGGGCGATCGCGCCGCCGTTCACGTTCAGCTTGTCGATGTCGGGCTCGAAGACCTTCAGCCAGGAGAGCACCACCGCCGCAAAGGCCTCGTTCACCTCGTAGAGGTCGAAGTCGCTGAGCTTCATGCCCGTCTTGCGGAGAATCTCGTTGGTGGCGTCGATGGGGCCGTCGAGCAGGTAGTAGGGGTCGCTCCCCACCACCACGTCCTGGACGAGGCGCGCCCGCGGCCGCAGACCGAGCTCCTTTGCCTTCTCCGCGCTCATCCACAGCACGGCGGCCGCGCCGTCGGAGATCTGCGACGAGTTCCCCGCGGTGTGGATGCCGCCTTCCGCCACGGGCTTGAGCTTGGCGAGGCCCTCGAGGGTGCTCTCGCGGATGCCCTGGTCGTTCTCGACCAGACGGGTCTCACCCGTGGGCTGGCCGTCCTCGCCGAGCACCGGCGCCTCGATGGGCAGGATCTCCCTCTTGAATCGGCCCTCGTCGCGGGCGCGGATGGCGTTCTCCTGGGAGCGCAGCGCGAGCTCGTCCGCCTCCTCGCGGGTGACGCCGCGGTTCTTGGCGATGCGCTCGGCCGAGGCGAACTGGTCCGGCGTGGAGTCCCAGGGCCAGTCGGCGGGCGTGAAGAAGCCCGGGCCGTTGATCACGTTGGCGCCCAGGCCGACGTGGCTCATCAGCTCGATCCCGCCGGCGATGCCGACGTCGATGCTGCCCGCCTTGATCAGGGCCGACACCAGGTGATTGGACTGCATGCCCGAGCCGCACTGGCAGTCGACGGTGGTTCCGCCGGTTCCGTAGCCCTTGCCGCGGCTCAGCCAGGCGTTGCGCGTCACGTTGCCCGCCTGCTCCCCCGCCTGGGTGACGCAGCCTCCGAAGGTCTGCTCCACCAGGGTGGGATCGATGCCGGCCTTCTCGATCACTCCGTCCATCGCCTTCGCCAGGAGCTGGGTGGCATGGAAGGCGCTGAGCTCGCCCTTGATGGGCTTGCCGCGCGCGATGGGGGTTCGCAGGGCCTCGACGATGACTGCTTCGCGCATGAAACTCCTCCGTCCTGTTCGTTTCTTCTGTACTTCTGTCTGGCTAGTCCATCTTGCCGAGGATCATGCCGCTCGTCGGCACGCCGACTCCGCCGGTGACGAGCACGTGATCGTTCTTCTCGGGCTGATTCGTGGAGGTGCCGCGGATCACTCGCACGCCCTCGTTCGCGCCGTTCATGCCGTGGATGTAGGCCTCGGAGAGCTGGCCGCCGTGGGTGTTGTTCGGCAGCCGTCCGCCCACCTCGAGGTTGCCGTCCTTGATGAAGTCCTTGGCCTCTCCCCGTTCGCAGAAGCCGAAGGATTCCAGCTGCCACAGCACGATGGAGGTGAAGGCGTCGTAGATGACCGCCGCGTCGACGTCCTGGTGGGAGAGACCCGAGATCTGGTAGACCTGCTTCGCCACCAGATCGAACTCGGGAAGGTAGGAGATGCTGGGCCGGTAGAAGCTCGTCATCACCTCCTGGTCGGCGGCGGCGGCCTGGGAGACGCCGCGGACCAGCGCACCGGGCTGCCGGAGATCCCGGGCGCGCTCGGGGCTGGTGAGGATGCAGGCGCAGCCGCCGTCGGTCTCCTGGCAGCAGTCGTAGAGGTGGAACGGATCCACGATCATCCGCGAGTTCTGGTGATCCTCGAGGGTGAGAGGCTGCTCGTAGAAGAAGGCGTGGGGGTTGTTGACGGCGTGCTTCCGGGTCGAGATCGCCACCTGGGCGAGGTCGGCGCTGGTGGCGCCGTACTCGTGCATGTAGCGCATGGTGAACATGGCCACCCAGCTGGCGGGCGTCATCAGCCCCCAGGGCATGTACCAGCTCCAGTGGATCATGTCGGAGGTGGTCGGTCCCTCCGAGACGCCCGAGCTGTAGCGCTGGCCGGAGCGGCCGTTCAGCGCCCGGTAGCAGACCACCACGTCGGCGCTGCCCGTGGCGATCGCCATCACCGCCTGGTGGATCACGCCGATCGCGGCGCCGCCGCCGTGTGGAACGCGGCTGAAGAAGGTCAGGTCGCCGATCCCGACGGCGCGCGCCACCTCGATCTCGTCGCTGGAGTCCAGTGTGAAGGTGGTCATCCCGTCCACGTCGCTCGGTGCCAGTCCGGCGTCGTCGAGCGCCGCCTTCACGGCCTCGGATGCCAGCTGGACCTCGGAACGACCCGAGTTCTTGGAGAACTCGGTCTGACCGATTCCGACGATGGCGGCTTCGTCCTTGAGTGTGGTCGGCATGCTCTAGGCTCTCCTCGGCAGGGTGACGATCACGGTTCCGGTGACGTGATCGCCCCAGGCGTTGGCTCCGGTCACCTCCACCTCGACGGCGCTCTTCGCCTCGTCCTTGGACTTCACCGTCCCCGAGAGCTTCATGGTGTCGCCGGGCAGGTTGGGCGCGCCGAGCTTGATCGAGACGCCTTCGAGGCGGGCGTCCCCTCCGGCCCAGTCGGTGACGTAGCGTCCGACCAGGCCGTTGGTGGTGAGGATGTTCATGAAGACGTTCTGCATGCCCTGGGCCTGGGCCGCTGCCACGTCGTGGTGGACCGGTGTGAAGTCGCGGGAGGCGATCGCCCCACCGACGATCAGGCTCGGCGTGATCTCGATGGAAAGCTGCGGCAAGGCGTCGCCGACGTTGACGTTCTCGAAGCAGGGGGTCTCAAAGCTCATTGCAGCTCCTGTGGTCCGGTCCGGGCCATGTCCCCACCCAGTCGGACGAGCTGTGGCGCGGCGGCGCCCAGCTCGAGTTCGAGGGACTTTGCCCAGAGGAAGTAGCGGTGAATCGGGTAGTCGAGATCCACGCCGAGCCCGGCGTGCAGGTGCTGGGCGGTGCTGGCGATGCGCGCGCCGCCCTCCGCCGCCCAGAACTTGGCCACCGTCGCCTCCCGCGCAGCCGGGAGACCGCGGGCGAGGCGCGAGACCGCTCGCCAGGTGGTCCAGCGGATCGACTCGAGATCGATCAGGCCAGTCGGCGCAGCGGTGCTGGACGGCCTGGAAGGATCCGATCGGGACGCCGAACTGCACCCGCTCGCGGGCATACTCCGCGGTGATCTCGAGGGCTCTCTCGCAGACGCCGATCTGCGTGGCGCAGACGGCCACCGTCGCGCGGTCGTGGAGCCAGCGCAGCATTCGAGCTCCCGAGCTGGCGTCGCCGCCCAGCAGCTCGCTCTCGCCGACCCGGGCGCCGGCAAGGCGCATCGAGAAGAGGGGCTCACCGCGCGAGGTCTGCTGCCGCACCAGCGAGATGCCCTCGGCTTGCGGATCGACCAGAAAGATCCCCGCACCGTCGTCCGTCGTCGCCGGCACCAGCACGCGGCGGGCGAGGTGGACGGCGGGCACCAGGCGCTTCTCGCCTTCGAGAACCCAGGCCTCTCCGTCGCGCTTCGCGGTGGTCGCTGGTGAGGACGGGTCGCTGGAGCCGGCATCCACCAGCGCAGCGGTCAGAATGGCCTCCCCGGAAGCCACCGGGGCGAGCCAGGCTCGCTTCTGCTCGTCGGTGCCGAACTCGGCGATAGGGAGGCTCGCCAGCACCAGTGCCGGAAGCAGCGGGACCGGCGCCACCGCGCGCCCGATCTCCTGCAGGAGCAGGCACACCTCTTCGATCCCCAGGCCCATGCCGCCGAGATCCTCGGGGGCGACCAGGCCGAGGAGGTTGGCCTCGGCGAGCTGCGACCAGAGCCCACGGTCGAGCCAGTCGGGGTCCTGCTCGATCTCCTTGAGCCGCTCGGCGGTGACCTCCTTCTCGAGGATCTCCCGGGCGAGATCCCGGAGCATGGTCTGGTCTTCGCTGAAGCTGAAGTCCATCGATTCTCCCGCCTTCTACGAGACCGGCCGGAACACCGGCAGGCTCCAGGCGTCGTCCACGGTCTCCATCTTCATCTCGACCCGCATCCCGATCTCCACCTCGCCGGGATCGCAGTCGACGATGTTGGAGACGAAGCGCGTTCCCTCGTCGAGGTCGATCACCGCTACGGCGAGCGGGTAGTCGTAGCCGGGGATCTTGGGGTGATGCATCACGACGTAGCTGTAGATGGTTCCCTTGCCCTTGGAGGCGACGGTCTCCCAGTCGAGAGACTGGCACTCTCCGCACATGGCTCGCGGCGGGTGCCGGAGCTCCCCACAGGAGCTGCACTTCTGGATCAGCAGCTCGCCGCGGTTGGCGCCGTCCCACCACCAGGCGTTGTCGTGACCCTTGCCGGGGGGCATCCGGCTGGGCTGGGCGGGAGCGGAGGCGCCCGCCTCGACGCTGGGAGGGGGCGCCGAGGGCTTGAACTTGAGCACCCGGAAGGTCATCCAGCCGACTTCCTCGTCGTTCTGATCGCGGAAGACGGTGCGGGTGTTGATGAAGTAGCCGATCCCGAGGGCCGTGGCCTTCTGCTCGGAGATCGATTCGATCACCGTGGTCGCCGAGACCTGGTCGCCCGCCCGCAGGTAGCGGGTGTAGCCCTGGTCGCAGTTGGTGGCGACCACCGAGGGGTAGCCGGAGTCGGTCAGGAGCTGGTGCAGGTCGTTCTGTTTGTTGTCGGGCGTCTCCGAGGGCTCCGCCATCTCGAAGCCGCGCAGGATCCAGGCCTGCATCATGGTGGGGGGGCGACGATGCCGCCGTGCCCCGAGCTCTTGGCGGCCTCCGGATCCGTGTAGATCGGATTGCGGTCACCCAGCACGTCGCACCAGTGGCGGATCATCGGCTGGTTCACCAGGTCCGGACCGACCTCCGCCGGACCCTGCACGGCACCGACGTATTCCTTCAGCTTGGCTTCGAGCTCCTCGCGTTCCCGATCCTGCGAACTCATCTCGACCTCTCATCCATGATTCTGGCTAACGTCGCGCCCGGGGCAGACCCAGCCCCGCAATGGCGATGATGTCGCGTTGCACCTCGTTGACGCCGCCGCCGAAGGTGAGGGTGACGGCGGCGCGGTAGGCCTGCTCGAGCAGGCCCCCGAAGAGCACGTCCGGTTGCCCCTTCTTCACCAGTCCGGCGGACTCGGCGATTTCGAGGAGCAGTCCGTAGCACTCGACGAAGAACTCGGTTCCCATCACCTTGACCGCCGACGCCTCTTCCATCCTCGGAACGCCGGCGGTGAGGGACCAGGCCGAGCGCCAGTTCAGCAGCTTCAGCGCGTCGAGCTTGGCGTAGATGCGCGCCAGGTGGGTGCGGACCCATTCCCGGTCCATCACGCAGCCTCCCCCCGGCGCGGGAGTGCGAAGCGCCCACGCCCAGACCTCCTCGAAGAGGTAGTCGGCGAAGCCCGGACAGGCCAACGTGATGCGCTCGTGATTGAGCTGCGAGGTGATCAGTCCCCATCCCGCGTTCTCCGGACCGATCCGCTGCGTCACGGGGACGCGCACGTTCTCGTAGTAGGTGACGTTGGTGCGCTCGCCGCCCAGGGTGTCGATCGGTGTCCAGGAGAAGCCCGGAGAGTCGGTCGGCACCAAAATGATGCTGATGCCCTTGTGCTTGCGAGCGTCCGGGTCGGTGCGCGCCGCCAGCCAGATGTAGTCGGCGTCGTGGGCGTGGGTGGTGAAGAGCTTCTGCCCGTTGATCAGGTACTCGTCGCCCTCGCGCACGGCGCGGGTCTGCAACGACGCGAGATCGGTGCCGGCCTCGGGCTCGGTGTAGCCGATTCCGAAGAAGAGCTGGCCCTTGAGAATCCTGGGCAGAAGCTCGGCCTTCTGCTCATCGGTGCCGAACTGCATCAGGGTGGGGCCGACCGTGTTGACCGAAATCATCGGCAGCGGGGCGCGGGCCCGGTAGGTCTCGTCCCAGAAGATGAACTGCTCGATGGGGGTGCGGCCCTGGCCCCCGTACTCGACCGGCCAGCCGATTCCCAGCCAGCCGTCGGCGCCCATCCGCCCCACCAGCTCCCGATAGACCGGCCCGCCGGTCTCATCCTCCGCCAGGGCGCTGCGGACCTCGGGGGTGAGGAGCTCCCGGTAGTAGTCGCGTATCTCCTTGCGCAACGCCTGTTGCTCGGCGGTGAAGTCGAGGTACATGGCCGGCCCTCCACTTGGGGGGTGGGTCCAGAGGTCGGCCGGACCCATTGCGCAATTTGAAACGCGTTCTAATTATTGCCGAGGCGGGAATTGGCCGCAAGCACGCCGAGAAAGGCGGCTATGATGGGCTTCTGTCCCAGAGGGAGCGATGACCGATGGCGGATGAACCCACCACGCTGGCGGCGCTCATCGAAGCGCAGGCGAAGGCGCTCGGCGAGAAACCCTTCCTCCACTTCGAGGACCGGGTCGTCAGCTTTGCCGAGCTGAACCGGCAGGTGAATCGCGCCGCCAATGGGCTGACCGGGCTCGGCGTGAAGGCGGGGGTCGGCGTCTCGATCATGATGCCCAACTCGCCCGAGTGGCTCTTCGTCTACTTCGCCACCCAGAAGCTCGGCGCCTACGCCGTCCCGGTGAACGTCGGCCTCAAGGGAGAGGGGCTGCGGCACGTCGTCGACCACTCCGATTCCTCGGTCCTGATCTGCCACCCCGACTACCTCGAGGCGATCCAGGCGATCCGCGGCTCGCTCTCCAAGCTGGAACAGATCGTCGTCGAATGCCATCGGAGGCGCCGGAGGGACTGGAAGCCGCCGGAGGGCTGGCGCGCGCTCGCCGGGTTGATGCAGGCGTCCGACGCGAACCCCGCGGGTGAAGATCGAAGAGGGGGCGATCTCCGCGCTCATGTACACCTCCGGCACCACCGGCCCGCCCAAGGGCGTGGTCAACCGCTACCAGGGCATGACCATCGCCGGGCATTCGATGCTCGGCGCTGTCCTGGAGCCCGACGACGTGCTCTACACCTGCCTGCCGCTCTTCCACGCCAACGCGCTCTTCCTGACCACGGTGCGGGCGCTGGCCATGGGCCTGCCGCTGGCGCTCTCGCGCCGCTTCTCCGCCAGCCGCTTCTGGGACGAGATCCGGCGCTACGGCGCCACCACCTTCAACGCGCTGGGGGCGATGATCCCCATCCTGATGAAGCAGCCCGAGCGCCCCGACGACGCTGACAACCCGGTGCGCGTGGTCTTCAGCGCGGCCTGCCCCGCCTCGGTCTGGGCGGAGTTCGAGAAGCGCTTCGCGGTGCGACATCGTCGAGGGCTACGCGGCCGTGGACGGCGGCGGCTTCGGCGTCGTCAACTTCGGCGACGCGCCGAAGGGATCCTTCGGCAAGCCCATGAATCCGATCCGCATCGTCGACGACGAGGGCGCCGACGTACCTCCGGGAGAGCCAGGCGAGCTCCTCTTCCAGGTGGACGACGCCAGGCGCCGGCGGGTCGAGTACTACAAGAACGAGAAGGCCAGCGACGCCAAGATCCGCGACGGCTGGCTCCACACCGGCGACCTCGTCTACGCCGACGCGGAGGTCATCTCTACTTCGTCGACCGCAAGACCGATTCGCTGCGGCGCCGCGGCGAGAACATCTCCTCCTGGGAGGTGGAGCGGGGGATCGACCGTCACCCGGCGGTGCTCGAATCCGCCGTCTTCGGAGTTCCCTCGGATCTGGGGGAGGACGAGGTGATGGCGGTGGTCGTGCTCAAGGAAGGCGCGACGCTCGCGGCCGAGGATCTGATCCGCCACTGCGAGGAGCAGATGGCCCGATTCATGGTGCCTCGCTACATCGAATTCCGGGATGCGCTGCCGAAGACGGGCACCCACCGCATCCAGAAGAGCGTCTTGAAACGGGAGGGGGTGGGTCCCGACACCTGGGATCGGGAAGCCCACAAGGATTGATTCTCACGGATTCGAATGTCCGCAGAAGGAGAGAAATAGCATGGCGATGATCGATCATCGAGACCGGACTGTCCGACGAGGAGCGGGCGATCCAGGATACGATTCACAAGTTCGCCGCGGAGGTGATGCGGCCGGCGGGGATCAAGCTCGACGCGCTCGCCGATCCAGCGGACGTGATCGCCAAGGATTCGATCCTCTGGGAGGTCTTCGAGAAACACCGGGCGCTCGGCCTCGACGAGGCCACCGATCCGGCCAAAGCCGCCGAGCAGGGGCTCACACCCGTGCAGCAGGCGCGGCTGCGCTGCATCATCGCCGAGGAGCAGGGCTGGGGCGACTCCGGTCTGGCGATCGGCTTCGGTGTCGACGGCTTTCCGGGGATGCTGGCGCAGATTTCGCAGAATCCCGAGCTCATCGAGCGCTTCGGTGGCCCCGAGGTGCGCGGTTGCTGGGCGATCACCGAGCCGGACCACGGCAGCGACCTGATCTTCTTCGGCTCGAAGCCGGAACTCGAGCAGCCGGGCAAGCCGAACTGCATCGCCCGCAAGGACGGCGACTCCTTCGTGATCAGCGGGCAGAAGGCGGCGTGGGTCTCCAACGGGACCATCGCTACGGCGGCGGCGCTCTTCACCGCCGTCGACATGGGGGACGGGCAGCCGGGAAACGGCGCCTTCCTGGTTCCGCTCGACGGCCCGGCGTCTCGCGCGGAAAGCCGCTCGACAAGATCGGACAGCGCGCACTCAACCAGGGGGAGATCTTCTTCGACGGCGTGCGCATCCCGGCGAACTACATGGTGGTCCCCCGGGAGATCTATCCGATGGCCGCGGACATGGTGCTGACCCAGGCCAACGGCGGGATGGGTGTGACCTTCGTGGGCGTGGCGAGGGCGGCCCTGGAGATGGCCGTGGACTACGCCAAGGAGCGCATCCAGGGCGGGGTGCCGATCATCGAGCACCAGAGCGTGAAGCTCCGGCTCTTCGAGATGTTCCGCAAGGTGGAGGCGGCTCGGGCGCTCGCCCGGCGGGTGATCATCTACAACTCGACCAGCACGGCGCCCCAGCTGCACTACGCGATCGCGTCGAAGGTGACGGCGACCAACACCTGCTACGAGGTCGCGAGCTCGGCGGTGCAGGTCTTCGGGGGCAACGGGCTGAGCCGGGAGTACCCGATCGAGAAGGTGATGCGCGACGCGCGGGCCTCCATGATCGAGGACGGCTGCAACGACATACTGAGCCTGGCGGGAGCGGAGCGCCTATAGCCAGCGACTATTCCCTGAAGCCGCGAAGGCGCAGGCTGTTGCTCAGCACCGAGACGCTCGAGAGGGCCATCGCACCGGCGGCGATCATCGGGTCGAGGAATCCCGCCGCGGCCAGTGGAATCGCCGCGGCGTTGTAGCCGAAGGCCCAGAGCAGGTTCTGGGCGATGGTGCGGTAGGTCCGGCGCGCGAGGCGCAGCGCCGTTACGACCAGCCGCGGGTCCGGTGTCATCAGCACCACGTCCCCGGCCTCGATGGCGATGTCGGTGCCCGAGCCCACGGCGATGCCGAGGTCGGCCTCGGAGAGCGCCGGCGCGTCGTTCACCCCGTCCCCGACGAAGGAGACACTCTTCTTCTCGCCGCGCAGTGCCGCGACGCGCCGCGCCTTCTCGTCCGGCAGCACCTCCGCGACCACCCGTGCGATCCCGAGCTGCGAGGCGATCGCTTCCGCCGTGCGCCGATTGTCGCCGCTCATCATCGCGATCTCGATTCCCATCGACTCGAGGGAGCGAAGCGCCGGGATGGCGGAGACACGAGCGGTGTCGGCCACGGCCAGCACTCCGCGAACCCGCCCCCCGAAGGCGGCGAGGAAGGCGGTCTTGCCCTGCCGCTCCAGCTCTTCGAGCTTCGCCGTCACTCCTGCGGGGCTCTCGAGTCCGAGCTCCTGCATCAGGCTGCTTCGCCCCACCAGGACCTCGTCGCCGCCCACGCGCCCGCGTACGCCGCGGCCGGCCAGGCTCTCGAAGTCCTCCACCGGCGGCAGCGGGATGCCACGGCTCCTGGCGGCCTCCGCCACGGCACGGCCCACCGGGTGCTCGCTGGCGTTCTCGAGTGCGGCCACGCGGCCCAGCAGCTCGCTCTCGTCGATGCCTGCGGAGGGGTCGGGCACGATGTCGGTGAGCCTCATCTGACCGTGGGTGAGGGTGCCGGTCTTGTCGAAGACCACGACATCGATGGCGCGCGCGAACTCGAAGGCGTCGCTCCCCTTGAAGAGGACACCGAGCTCGGCCCCGCGGCCGGTTCCGACCAGGATCGCCGCCGGCGTCGCCAGACCCAGCGCGCAGGGACAGGCGATGATCAGGACCGCGACCGCGTTGCGCAGTGCCATCGCCACCTCGACCCCGCTGAGGAGCCAGCCGGCGAAGGTCGCCGCGCCGATTGCGAGAACCACCGGGACGAAGACGCCGGCGACCCGGTCGACGAGCTTCTGCACCGGGGCCTTGGAGGACTGCGCTTCCTCGACCATCCTGCGCGATGCGGGCGAGGGCGGTCTCTTCTCCCACCCGCGTGACCTCGACCACCACCCGTCCTTCCTGGTTCAGCGTGGCGCCGAAGACCCCGTCTCCCGGCCCCTTGTCCACCGGAAGCGACTCGCCGGTGAGCATGCTCTCGTCGAAGGAGGAGCGTCCCTCCACGATGGTTCCGTCGGTGGGAATCTTCTCCCCCGGCCGGACCACCAACAGATCACCCGGCAGCAGCTGCTCCGAGGGGACGGCGATCTCGTCGCCTTCCCGGAGCACCCGCGCCTCCTTTTCGCCGAGCTCGAGCAGGCGCGTGACCGCCTGCGAGGCACGACCCCGTGCGCGCGCCTCCAGGAAGCGACCGGTCAGGATCAAGGTGATGATCACGGCCGCCGTATCGAAGAAGACCGCCTCGCCCATCGCCAGGGCCCAGAGCGAGTAGAGATAGGCGGCAAGGGTGCCCAGGGAGACCAGGGTGTCCATGTTGGCGCCGAACCGGCGGGCGCGCTGGACGGCGCTGCGATGGAACTCCCAGCCGAAGACCCACTCGACCACCGTCGTCAGTGCCGCCTGGACGATGAGCCCGGGCGCTCCTCCCGCACCACTCATTCCCAGCAGCAGCACCGGCGCGCTGAAGAGCGCCGCCAGGAGCGCACGCCTCCGCGCCGTCGCTACTTCTTGCTGCTGTCGGGCGACGGGGCTCTCGGAGAGAGCGCGCGGCGCGCGGCGCTCGATTCCGAAGCCCAGGCCGCGCACCGCCTCCTCGATCGCACCCGTCTCGGAGCCGGCATCGGGCGCGAGCGCCACGCGCGCCCGCGCGAGTGCCAGGTTCACCGAGGCCTGCTGAACTCCCGGCTGCTTCCGAAGCGTTTCCTCGACCCTGGAGGAGCAGCTCGCGCAGCGCATGCCCTCGATGTCGAAATCGAAGACGGCCGCGGCCTGGGGATCGGGAGCGGTCATGCTCAGTTGGCCTCCGGGCAAGTCGCCTGTGGAGAAAATAGCACCCCGGCTGGGGTAGGGATGATCCAAGGGAACCTCGCCGCTTCGACCAGCGTGCCCGGTGGCGACTTGATAGCCTCTGGGCTCGCCCCAGCCGGGAGGCCATGCTCGACCGATTCTTCCAGCTCGAAGAGCGCGGGACCGATGCTCGCCGGGAGATCCTCGCGGGAACCACCACGTTCCTGACCATGGCCTACATCATCGTGGTCCAGCCAGCAGTTCTCTCCGGTCAGATGTTCGGCACCGAGACCGGCCTCGACTTCGGTGCGGTGACGACGGCAACCTGCCTGGCGGCCGCCCTGGCCACCGCCGTGATGGCCCTCTACGCGCGAACCCCCATCGCGCAGGCCCCGGGCATGGGCGAGAACTTCTTCTTCGTCCTCACCGTGATTCCCGCGGCGGCAGCAGCGGGATACGCGAACGCCTGGCAGGTGGCGCTGGGGGTCGTCTTCCTCGCTGGCCTGCTCTTTCTCCTGATCACGCTGCTGGGAATGCGCAAGCTGCTCTCCGATGCCATCTCGCCCAGCCTGCGCGCGGGGATCGCGGGAGGTATCGGGCTCTTCATCGCGTTCATCGGCCTGCGGGGCGCCGGGCTCGTGCTCCAGGCTCCGGGCACGCTGGTGCGCCTGAATCCCGACTGGCTCTCTCCGGGTCTCCTCGTCTTCTTCTGCGGACTGATCGCGGCTGCAGCGCTGCACGCCCGGAGGGTTCGCGGCTCGATCCTCTGGGGGATCGCGGTCGCGACGCTGGTCGCGGTCGTGCTCCAGGCGGTCCTTCCGGACGGCGGGGGCTCGGCGATGGACGGGTTCGTCATCGCCGATGCCATCCTGGCCGCGCCACCCTCCATCGCGCCCACCCTGTTCCAGATGGACATCGCGGCGGCGCTCTCCCTCGCAATGCTGCCCTATGTCCTGGTCCTGTTGCTGATGGACTTCTTCGACACGCTCGGTACGCTGGTCGGCGTCACCGAGGCGGCGGACCTGGTCGAAAAGGGCGCCTTCCCCCATCCCGAGCGCGCCTACATCTCGGATGCGGTCGGAACCGTCGCCGGCGCCGCGATGGGAACCAGCACGGTGACGAGCTTCATCGAGAGCGCCGCGGGCGTGGAGCAGGGCGCCCGCACCGGCCTCGCCAGCCTGACCACCGCGGCGCTCTTCCTGGCCGCCCTCTTCTTCGCTCCCGTCGTCACCATGGTGGGAGGCTATCCGCCCCTGACGGCGCCTGCGCTCGTCCTGGTCGGGGCGATGATGCTTCGCAGCGTGCAGCGGATCGAATGGCGGGACACGACCGAGGCCCTCCCCGCCTTTCTGATCCTGATCGGGATTCCCCTCTCCTACTCGATCAGCGATGGGCTCGCACTGGGATTCATCGCCTATCCCGTCCTCAAGCTGGCCAGTGGACGCGCTCGGGAGCTGCGTTGGCCGATGACGGGGACCGCCGTGGTGCTGCTGCTGTATCTCGTCCTGCTACGCAGCAGCTGAATCCATCAGCGGGGACGTTCCTTGCGTTCTTGCGTTCGCGAGTACTCGCGAACGCAAGAACGCAAGGAACGTCCCCGGCTTAGATCTGCTCGAGGGCGGAGCTGCGTCCTCGAGCGGCGAACTCCGTGGCGATCTCGGCGACTTCGCTCGGCGTCATTCTCCGGAAGGGGTCGCTCTTCTCGGGTCGCCACCAGACCCGATCGTCGCACTCCCAGCGTTGGTTCCGGAGCTTCCGCTTGAGGATCTTGTTGGTCTCGGTGACCGGAAGAGCGTCGCAGATCCGGACGAAGCGCGGCGCCCACTTGGTGCCGAGATCGGTCTGCTGCTCGAGAAAGGAGGCGAAGGCCTCGGCGTCGAACGATGTGTCCGGAAGCAGCTGCAGCGCCGCCATCACCTGATCACCGACGATTGCGTCCGGGACCGGGTAGACCGCCGCCAATGCGACGCCTGGGAAGCGGGTGAGGATGCGCTCCACCGGCGCCGCGGCGAAGTTCTCGCCGTCGACGCGGAGCCAGTCGGAGTTGCGGCCGGCGAAGTAGAAGAATCCCTCCTCGTCCCGGTAGGCCAGATCGCCGCTCCAGTAGATCCCGTCCCGCAGGTGCGCCGAACTCGCCTCGTCGTTCCTCCAGTAGCCCTCGAAGCTCCCTCCTCCCAGCCTGTTGGCCAGCTCTCCGATCGCCTGCTCGGGGTTCAGCAGCCGGCGCGCTTCATCGAATCTGGCCGGCGGACATTCGGCGCCTGTCCCGGGGTCCAGGACCGCGATGCTCTCCGTCGCCCGGCCCAGGGCGCCGGGCGGCATGTCGGGCGTTCGCGTCACGTGGATCACCCCCTCGGTGGAGCCGAAGGCGTCGGTGACGATGCAGCCGAACCGTTGCTGGAAGCGCTCGATGTCCTGCTCCGTGGCCTCGTTTCCGAAGGCCCGGGCGAGGCTGTTCTGGTCGTCATCGGGGCGCTCCGGCGTCGCGAGGATGTAGGCCAGTGGCTTGCCGACGTAATTGAAGTAGGTCACTCCGAAGCGGCGCACGTCGGCGAGAAAGCCCGATGCCGAGAACTTGCGCCGCAGAACGCAGGTCGCCCCGGTCGCGACCGCCGGCGCCCAGCCGGCCATCAACGCGTTCGAGTGGAACATCGGCATCGCCAGATAGCAGACGTCCTTCTCCGAGAGCTGCTGCATCTGCGCGAGAATCGGTGCGATCGTCGCCAGTCGCCCCTGCGAGCAGAGGCAGGCCTTGGGCGCGCCGCTGGTGCCGGAAGTGAAGATCAGGAGGAAGAGCGCGCTCTCGGTGATTTCCACCTCCGGGAGCGGTGCCCCGCGGTAGGGCTTCAGTGCCTCGGTGTAGGTGGTCGAGTTGGTGTCGAGAACGCGATCCGCCTCGATTCCCGTCTCGAGACCTTCGAGAAGCGCCCGGTAGGGCGAATCGGTCACCAGCAGCTGGCACTGGGTGTGGGCAATGTCTCGCGCCAGCTCGGCGCCGCGCCGGGTGGGATTGATTCCGACCACGGCAGCGCCGGCCAGGGCTCCGGCGCCCAGCCACATCGCGAACTCGGGAACGTTGTCGAGGAGCACGCCCACGTGGAAGGGACCCTCGCGTCGGCTCTCCAGCAGATACGTCGCGCGCTCGGCGCAGGCGTCCAGGTACTCGCCATAGCTCCAGGTCTGGTCTTCGAAACGCAGCGCGGTCCGAGGGTCACCGACGCGAGCGCGGAGCAGCTCCTCGATGGTCGGCATGCTGAATCTCCTCCCTGGTCCATTCGCGGATCGGAGGCTTTCCCAGGTTCCGGCTATTCCGCGCCCCACTGCCGTTGGGTGAGCTTCAGGCTCGGACTCTCCTTGCGCGATTCGATCTCCTCGAAGGTCCGGTCGTAGCCGGTGGACCGGATCTTCCACTGTCCATCGATCTTGCGGTACTCGTCGCGATAGAAGGCCGATCCGCGCAGGGTGATCTCGAAATGCGTGTCGATCACGGTGTCTTCGAGGGCCCAGATCCCCGTCGCCGTCGCCTCGCTGGTGAGCTCGATCTCGGGCTGACCGATCCGATGGCTGGAGAGGAAGCTGTCGCGGTCCATCGAATCCACCAGGAACTTCATGATCGCGTCCCTGCCGGCGAACGCGTACTTGCCTCCGCTGTAGGAGACGGTGGCGTCCTCGGTGAAGCACTCCGCGAGCTCGTCCCAGCGTTTCTCGTCGATGCAGCGCATGTACTTGTACTTGAGTCGCTTGATCGCCTCGATCTCCTGCAGATCCACCATGGTCGGAGTGCTCCTCTAATCCAGATCTCGCAGCGGGTCGCGGATCGTCTCCGGGAGGGAGGCGGGCAGACCTGGAGCCGTCCACTCTCCGTCTCCGTCGGCATCCACGAAGATGGGGTTGGTGAAGGCGAAGGAGGGGAAGCCCGGGTTCACCGCCTCGAAGGTCGCGTCCGTCTCTCCCTCCACCTCGACGGTCACGAAGGAATCCCGCGCGAACTCGAGGTTGACCTCGCGGGTCTCGCCCGCGCGAATCGGGAGCTTCCGCTCCAGGGCGGCGTTTACGTACACCCGGAGAGTCGATACCGGGACCCAGTCTGCGGCTTTCACCTCCACACGCAAGGTGCCCGAACGCCCGCGGAAGCGCTCTCCGAGCCCGGCATCCCCCAGACCGACCTCGAGAAGCGGTCCGGTGGTTCCGTAGACTCTCCCCTCGCGCACGGCGCGTACGAAGCCCGCCTCATCGAAGCTTCGAGGCGCATCGTTCGCCAGCTGCACGTAGTTGCGCGGCAGCCCCAGCAGCTGTCCCACC
Organism: uncultured delta proteobacterium; assembly: GCA_963722885.1. Classification (GTDB taxonomy): domain Bacteria; phylum Myxococcota_A; class UBA9160; order UBA9160; family UBA6930; genus CAVXZE01. The sequence goes on along the minus strand of CAVROS010000006.1, from coordinate 56,450 downwards.
CGGTGCGAATCGCTGTTGGCGGTGGCGGTGCGGAACTCGCCCTGGAGCAGCAGCGAAAACCAGTCGGCCCGGGTGCGGTAGTAGCTCACCATGGAGGGGCCGTTCATGAGCTCGACCGCGTCGAAGTCCAGGTCGCGCAGTCCCGTGGCCGGGTCGGGCTCGATCATCACGCGATTGGGCGCCGAGTCGAGGCCGAGGCCCGGATCGAAGGATTCGCCCGCCACCGCGAGGTGTGAGAAGTAGTTCAAGATCTCATCGTCGAGTGTCGGGGCTCTCGGATGATTCATCTGGACCAGACGCTCTCCCCCGAGTCCGTGGATGTTCTGTACGATCTGGCGCACGCGAACGCCCTCGCTCTGCGGTGCGCCGTCCCGGTACGCGAGCGGTTCCAGAGGAAGGGGGAAGGCGTTCAGGTGCCCCGCGGTGTAGGGAACCGCAGCCTCCCGGGCGGTGCTGGTGATCTCCACCCCCACCACGCTGGCGACCCGATCCCCGAGGTCGAGGCTGCGGATCAGCGGTCCGTAGTCGACCATCTGGTCGTGATCGGTGGACACCACGACGTCGAGTCCCTGGGCCAGCAGTGTGTCGATGCGCGCGCGCAGCGGCATGTTGGAGTCGTCACTGCCGACCGCGTGGACGTGAAGATCGGCCGAGATCCAACCGGGTGTCGTCAGCACCCGCTCCGGGACGTCGATCTCCAGGGGGAGGGCCTCTCCGGGTCCCACCGAGAGGTCTGCGCGGTGAATCCCGTACTCCGGTCCCCGTGTCGCGTAGACCTGGTAGTGACCCGCCGAGAGCGCGATCTCCTCCGGGTCCCCCGGGATTCCGGCCAGGGATACCTCGTTTCCGACCAGCGCGTTCGGCACCCGCCTCTCCCCGATACGGAATCCCAGCAGGTCGTCGCCCAGCCGCGGGCTCGGCGTGGCTCCCGACCCCACGACCACCAGGCGCATCGCGTGTCCCTGGGGCAGGCGCACCCGGCTCGCCGCTCCCATCGCCAGTGGATCCAGAGCGACCTCGGCTTCTCCCACCAGGAAGGCGCGCTCGAGCGCGCGGGCGCCGGGGGCGACGGCGCGCAGGCGGTAGTCGCCGCGGGGAATCCGAAACGCGAAGCTGCCGTCCGGCGCCGGTCGCACCTGGGTCATGGGCGTGCCGTCGTTGCGGTCGACGTGCAGCCGCGCCGACGGGTCGTCGACCCGTCCCGTGACCCGCGGCGCGTCGCGCCAGATCTGGTCGGTGACCGCTGCGACATCCGCCCGGTTTCCCACCCGGAGCTCTCGCTCGTAGAGGAGGGTGTCGCCGACCCCTACGTCCATGAACAGAGCCTGTGCCAGCTCGAGCATTCCCGCTCCGTCCGCACCGCCGAGCCAGCAGGGTCGGGAGAGGAGCCCCAGCAACGAGAAATCGGAGCCGTTGATGGAGAAGTAGGGAAGCTCCTGGCTCTCGCCGTCCGCGCGGACCCGCCTGGCGGCGGTGAGGCGGAGTCCATAGGCAATCCCGGGCTCGAGAGCGTCGCCGCCGACCCACACGTGGAGGTCCGCAGGGACGACCGCCCGGATCATCTGGAGGAGATCGTCGGGATTCACCTGGGGGTGCGTGAATCCCACCGTCGCCTCGGGGTGCTCGGTGGAGATGGTGAAGGGACGGAGCGAACCATCCCCGTGGAGCGAAACCTCTCCCATCATTCGCACCCGGGGGCCATCTTCCACCCGTCGAAGCTCGGATCGAATCTGGAGTGCGTTCGGGTCCACGAGATCCAGGGCGTAGGTCGTGGTGAAGGTCCCTCCCTCGAAGACGGCCTCCGTGACGATGCGCGCCTCCCCGTCCCCGATCTGCGCCGAGATCTCGCGGGTCGTGGGGACCTGCTCCTGGGACGCATTCAGCAGTGGTTGGATAATGTTGAACTGATCGTCGTCGCGGTCGCAGTGGCCCAGGTCGACCAGGAAGCCGCCCCCCGCCGAGAGGATCGACTCGTGGGCGGAGTCGGAGATCACCGCGCAGAGGGTTCCGTTTCCGAGGGCCCAGTCGCCGATTCCGCCGATCGCATCCGGGCCACCCAGGAGCAGGCCGGCCGCGTTGGCCTGGGTGACGCGCACGGCATGGAGCCCGGTCTCTCCGGAGAGGGCGGGAGGCGGTGCCAGCGCCAGGCCGAGGAGTGCGGCTGCGACGAGACCACCGAATCGGTGAGGCGTTTCCATGGCGCTGGAATCTACCCCACCGCCTCTGGGCTCTGGTAGTCGATCCCGCTCGCCTCGATCGTGCCGTGGCGCACCTCCAGGAAGGGCACGCCGCTCCGGACTCCGACGCTGCCGAAGCCGGTCGCGGTGGAGAGAAAGGCCCTGAAATCGCCCTCGACGGCGGGACGCAGCTGCAGCTTCTTCTCGACCGCGTCGTAGCGGGCTCCGCTCAGGGCCTGGAGCAGGCCGTAGCTGGACATCGCCCGGGCGTACCAGTGGCCGCACTCGATCTCGTTGAAGGGGTTGCGGATGCGCCCGTCGTAGCGGCTGCGGCAGATGCGGACGATCTCGAGCCCCTCGTCGATGCGACCCTCCATGATCAGATGCGACGCCACCTGGTACTCGATGCCGGTCCAGACCTCGTTGCTGTAGACGAAGGGAAGAGAGGGCTCTCCGCCTCGAGGCCAGCTGCAGAGCAGCAGTCCCCCCTCGCTTCCCGAAGGCGAAGCCGGATCGCTGCGGATTGGCGTGGTTCGACAGGTCCCTCACCAGGTTGTGGCGGTGGACCGCCAGCAGGTGGCTCCGGACCTTCTCCGGGTCGAGGATCTCGCCGATCCCGCAGACTCTCGCCATCCAGGCGCCCAGCACGCCGTCGGAGAGACAGCCGGTTCCATACTGGTACTTGGGCCCCTCCTTCTCGAGCAGCAGGGCCGCCTCGGGCGAGTAGCCGGGATCGTGGTCGAGGCTCCGCGACCCGGGATCCAGCGGCGACGCCGCACGCAGGCCCTTCCACTGGATCTCCTGATGGAAGTACTCGCCGTTCCAGAGCTCGCTCTCCAGATGGCTCCGGCCCTTCTCGTAGAGCCGGAGGTAGTCCTCCGCGTCGTCGCCGAGGGCGTCGGCCATCGCCGCGGCGGCGCGGAGCGCGCCCAGGTAGATGGAGGTGCACATGCCGTCCGCGCCCCAGAACTCGATGTCGTAGGTGTTGTGGTGGGGCTCCAGCACGACGCCGCGCCGGTCGGGATCCCAGCTCTCGATCGCGAAGGCCAGGCTCCGCTTCACTCGCGGCCAGAGGCCCTCGAGCCATTCGCGATCGCCGCTGATGCGCCACTCCCGGTAGACCTTCATGACGCCTCCCAGCTGACCGTCGGCGGCGGCGTGAAAATCGTGGCCGGACGGCCGGATCGGGAGCGACGCGCGGAAGCACTGATGCCCCGCTTCGTCCTGGCTCTGGTCGAACTCGGTGAGGCGCAGGCTCCGCTCGAGCTGCGGGAACAGGTGGGGCAGGGCCTGAGCGTAGTTCCACACGTGGGTGCACGACCCCGGGCAACACCCCGCGTGATCGCCGCAACCCTCCCACGCCCAGAGTCGCCCGTCCAGCTGACGCAGCACCGTCGGAGACTTGAGGATCGAGAGATTGGCGGAGACGGCTTCGACGACCTCGGGTGGCAGGGTCGTATCGTAGAAGCAGTCGCTGAAGCACTGGGTCTCGTCGCGCAGGCGCCCGTAGTTCTCGGCCCAGTAGCGGCTCACCTCGCCGATGTTCTCGAAACGGCCGGCGTACCACGGACTGATGGAAGTGCTGTGTTCCCGGCTCGGCTCCGGCCTCGCCGGCGGGGACGGTACGACCGGAATCGGTGCGAAGGTCGCTGTGCGGCACGTACCAGGCCAGGAGGAGGCGCAGGGTCCGCTCCTCCGCGGGCTCGAGAGAGAACGGGAGGTAGAGGCTGCCGCCAGCGCTCGGTCGCCCATCACTCACGGGTCCCGCCTCGGGCATCGCTCCTTCGCGCACCGTCTTCCAGGTCATCGTCAGCGGGTCGAACCAGCCCCCACGGAACCAGCGGCAGTTCACCCGGGTCTCGGGGTCGTCGAGCACGGCGGCGAAGGCTCCCTCGTGCTCCGGGGCTTCTCTTGCTGCCCGGCTGCCACAGGACGAAGCCGCCCGGCGTATCGAGCACACTGCGGCCCGATGCGCCCCACTGGTGCATGAAGTTCGCGCTGTGGAAGGAGAAGACGGCGTCGACCCGACTCTGCGGAGCTGTTGACGAAGCGATACTCCAGCGCCGCCACCGGCAGCGAGGAGTCGTCCGCGTTGCCCGGTATGAAGGGGCTCCATCCGGTGAGCTCCACGTCCAGAGGAATCGTCGGGTGGCGGAGACCCACCCGTGCGAAGGGGAAGCGCGCCTCGAAGCGCGCCTCCTCGAAGCGCGGCAGTCCGTAGCTCCGGGCGGGCGCACCGTTTCCCGAGCCGACGAGGATCGCTTCTCCCCAGGGAAACAGCGGCTTGCGCCGGGGAACCGGTCCCTCCAGGACGCGGGCGAGATTCTCCCGCTCGCCCTGGACGCAGATCGCGGCGAAGCAGAGCGGCTCGTTGAAGACTTCGGGGCGGTGGCGCAGCGAGAGGTGCGAGAGATTCCCGCCACCCTCGAGGCACACCATGCCCGCCCCGATGCCTCCCATCGGGAAGGCGATCCGGTCCAGGTGCTCTCCGGTATAGGCCTGATTGAAGTCTCGCACGAGGTCCCCCCGCGGTGAAAATTGCTTCGAGCCGATTCCAACAGTGGACGGAAGTATAGAGCCTGGACTCTCTCCGCGGAAAGGCACGAAGTAGCTGCTAATCTGCATCCATGAGCAGCGAAGATCTGCGTCCCTTCCTGGAGCCGACGCCCATCATCGAGTCGCGACATCCCGAGATCGAAGCCTTTGCCCGGCGCTCTTGCGAGGGAGCGGACGATGCAGTCGATCGCGCCGTTCGCCTCTACTACGCCGTACGCGACGGAATCCGCTACGACCCCTACGCTCTCGAGCTCAGCGTGGACGGACTTCGGGCGACTACCACCCTGCGAGTGAAGCGCGGATGGTGTGTCGCCAAATCGATCCTCCTCGCCGCCGCCTGCCGTTCGCTCGCGCATCCCGGTCCGCCTCGGCTTTGCGGACGTTCGCAACCATCTCTCGACCGCGCGGATGCGTGAGCACATGAAGACCGACGTCTTCTTCTGGCACGGCTATGTATCCATCCATCTCGATGGCCGATGGGTCCGGGCGACCCCCGCCTTCAACGTGGAGCTCTGCCGGAAGTTTCGGATTCGCCCACTGGAGTTCGACGGTCGCCAGGATTCGGTCTTTCATCCTTTCGACGAAGATGGGCACCGCCACATGGAGTACCTGGCGCAGCGCGGCGAGTTCGCGGACGTTCCCATCGACGCGATCGCGGCGACCTTTCGGGAGTACTACCAGGGCATGGGCACCGCGGCGGGCGGTGACTTCGACGGCGAGGTGGATGCGGAGACAGCGGAGGGCTAGAGGGGTAGCCAGATCTTCTCCGCACCCCGGCGGGTAGAATCGGATAGAATCCCTCTATCAAATGGGAAAGGGAGGGAGACGAGAAGGTGGCTACGATGACACTCGCGAATCGCTGGGTCCAGGTACTCGCCGTAGGGCTCGCCGTGGTTTCTTTCACCCTGGTGTCCGGTATTGCCGACGCCAAGCCCAGCAAGGCCAAACGCTACGGAATCGAAGGCAAGTTCGTCGCCTACGACGAGGCGGAGCAGGTCTTCAAGATTCTCGTGACCAGCCGAGAGGCCAAGGGATTCGGAGGCTCCACGGTGGGGGGCAAGGCTCCCAAGGATATCGAGCCCGGCAAGGAGCGGGATTTCGCGGTCAGTCCGGAAGGGTCGGTGCTGTCGCGCACCGTGATCAAGAGCGTCAAGGGGACGGGTGTCGACAACACGGGCACCCAGGAGGGCTTCCGCATGGCGGTGAAGGCGATTCCCACCGATCGCGCCCTCGCCCTCTCCATCGAGAGGAACGTCGATCACGAAGAGGATCTCAATGCGCCGGAATATCGGATCAAGACCCTCGTCATCCAGATGACGGAGGCGGAGATCCGCAAGAGGCTGGAGGAGGTGCTACAGGACCCCTAGGTCTCCCGGCCGGTTTCGCCCGTCCCCTCCTCTCGCTCTTCGAGCTTGCGCTCCAGCTCCTCGAGCCGCCTCTCCAGCTGCTCGAGCCGCTCCCGAAGCTCCCGGCTGCCGCGGTGCAGCTTCTCCTCGAACCAGGTGCCGAGGCGCTCCGGCTCCGCCCAGAGGCTCGGCTCGCCCTCGGGCTCGACGCGTAGCGTCCGCTCCTCCGCCTCGCGGAAGACGCCCAGCTCGAGAGCTTCTCCCGCTGGAGCCGCCGCGACGATCCGGATCAGGTCGAAGGGCTCGTGCACGGGATCGCCGCCCGCCGAGACGATCACGTCCCCCACGCGTAGCCCCGCGCGTGCGGCGGGACGGTCCGGCTCGACACGCACCACCAGCAGGCCGCGGTCGTCCGGGACCTGGAAATAGCCGCGAAGCTCCGGGGTCATCGCCTCCACCTGCACGCCGATCCGACCCCGGTCGGAGAGAAAGGGCGGATCGAAGGGCCAGTGGCCGCCGCTGCCGGCCCGGGCGTCGGCGCCGACGACGATGGGCAGGGCAGCGATCAGGGCGAGGATCGCGGTTCGGACCACGGGAGCACCTCCTGGTGACGGAGCGGTGGCACGGCGGCCGCCCGCTCGGCGAGATTGGACGATGCTTCCCCCGGAATTATTCGCTGGGATGCCGTTCTCGCGAGACATTGAATAGTCAGTACACTTCGTGGCGATGCGAAAGTGGCTGCTATGGAGCCTCCTCCTGGTCGTGGGAGCCGCGGTTCTGCTGAGATTCACGCTGCTCGTCCCCGAGCTCGTCCCCGTCAAGGTGGTTCGTGTGGAGCGCGGCCGGGTCGAGTCGACGATCACCAATACCAAGGCGGGGACGGTCCGTGCCCGGCGACGGGCGCAGCTCTCGTCGGAGGTCGGCGGCCGGGTCGTGAAAATCACGCATCGCGAGGGAGACCGGGTGGTGGCCGGCGCTCCGCTGGTCGGCCTGAACGATGCGACACAGCGCGCGCAGCTTCGCCTCGCGAAAGAGGGACTGCGGGTTGCAGAGGCCTCCCGCCGCCAGGCCTGCGTCGAGCGCGACCGAGCGCGGCGGGACCTGGCCCGGAAACGCAAGCTCGCCGAACAGGCGATCGTCTCCGAAGATCTCTTGGACCAGCTCGAGAGCGCCTCCGAGGTCGCGAGCGCCTCGTGCAATGCGGCCACTGCCGAGGTGGATCGAGCGCGGGCCCAGATCGCGGCCATCGAGGTCGAGCTCGAGAAGTTGGTGATCCGTGCGCCTTTCGACGGCGTCATCGCCGAAGTCCCAGTCGAGGTTGGCGAGTGGATCACTCCGTCTCCCCCGCTCCTCACGGCACCCGCCGTCGTCGACGTCATCGACCCCGCCTCCTTCTACGTAAGCGCTCCGATGGACGAGGTCGACTCCTCCGCGATTCGCAGCGGACAGCCGGCCAAGGTGAGCGTCGACTCCCGCCCCGGCGCTTCCTTTCCCGGGAAGGTGGTCCGGGTCGCACCCTATGTGCTGGATATCGAAGCCCAGAACCGCACCGTCGAGATCGAGGTGGAGCTCGACGATCCGGAAATCGCGACGACGCTCCTGCCGGGGACCTCGGCGGATGTCGAAGTGGTGCTCGAGGCGCGGGATTCGGTGCTGCGTCTCCCCACTTCCGCTCTCCTGGAGGGAAATCGTGCGTTGGTCGTGAGGGACGGGAGGCTGGTCGAACAACCCGTCCAACTGGGCCTCCGGAACTGGGACTGGGCAGAGATCCGCGAGGGACTGTCCCCGGAGCAGGCGGTGGTGATCTCCCTGGACCGCGTCGAGGTGAAGGCCGGCGCGCGGGTCGAGGTGGAGGAGATCGAATATCGCCCATGATCGAGCTCGAGGGGGTATACAGGACCTACGCGATGGGCGGTCAGCTCCTGCACGCCCTGAACGATGTCTCGGAGAGTATCGAGGCGGGTGACTACGTCGCCGTGGTGGGGCCGTCGGGATCCGGCAAGTCTACCCTGCTCAATGTTCTGGGATGTCTCGACCGTCCGAGCCGAGGCGTCTACCGATTGAACGGTGAAGATGTCGGATCTCTTTCGGAAGACGATCTCTCCTCGGTCCGGCGCCACAAGATCGGATTCGTCTTCCAGAGCTTCCAGCTGATCTCCCGCCTCGACGCGGCGGAGAACGTGGCCTTTCCCATGATCTTTGCGGGGGTCCCCCGCGCTGAGCGCCGGGAACGGGTGGCCGCGGCACTGGGCACGGTGGGGCTGGGTGAAAGAGCCCGACATCGGCCGGCAGAGCTCTCGGGCGGTGAGCAGCAGCGGGTCGCCATCGCCCGCGCCACGGTGATGCGCCCCCAGGTTCTCCTGGCCGACGAGCCCACCGGGAACCTCGACAGCAGCTCGGGGCGTCAGGTCATGGACGTGCTGGAGGGCATGAATGCCGATGGCCTCACGCTCATCGTCGTGACCCACGATCCCGCGATGGCCGGTCGCGCCAATCGCGCCCTGGTGATGGAGGATGGTCGGGTCGTAGAGCGCACGGGGCGCGGGGAGCGCCGAGGAGGTGCGACCGTCGCGGCGCCGTGCGGAGCCGGCGAGTTGACGCCTGGCGATCTCGGCGCCTTTGCGCTCACGGCGCTGTTCCGCCACCGTCTTCGCACCTCGATGAGCCTGGTGGGTGTGGCCATCGGTGTCGCAGCCGTCGTGGCGCTCACGGCCCTCGGCGAGGGGGCGCGGCGCTACGTGACCGGGCAGTTCTCGACGCTCGGCAGCAGCTTCCTGGTGATCCTTCCCGGGAAGAACGAGACGACGGGTTCGTTTCCGGGCATGGGTGGGGTCCCCAACGATCTGACGCTCGAGGACGCGAGAGCACTGCAGCGCGGTGTCCCGAACGTCAACCTGGTCGCTCCGGTTACGATGGGAAACGAGACGGTTGCTCATCGCGAGCGTCGCCGTCAGGTGATGATCCTGGGCACCACCAGGGAGTTTCTGGAGATTCGCGAGCTGAAGATCGCCAAGGGGAGCTCGCTGCCGGAGGGTGACCTGGAGCGGAGCTCCCAGGTGGTCGTCCTCGGAGCCACAGTTGCCCACGAGCTCTTCGGGAGCGAGCCGGCGGTTGGCCGCGCGGTGCGGGTGGGCGACTGGCGGATGCGCGTGATCGGCGTGCTGGAGCGCCGCGGGGAGCAGGTGGGCTTCGACATGGACGATCTCGTCGTCGTACCCGTCGCCAGCGCGATGCGGATCTTCAACCGGACTTCGCTGTTTCGGGTGGCGCTCGGTGTGGGCGCCCACCACGACGTGGATGCCGCCTGCTCGCGCGCCGTCGCCATCCTGACCGAACGCCACGGTGAGGAAGACGTCACCTGCATCACCCAGGAATCCGTCGTCTCCTCCCTATCTTCGATTCTCACCGCACTCACGCTCGCTCTGGGCGGCATCGCCGCCGTCTCGCTCGCGGTGGCGGGGATCGGGATCATGAACCTGATGCTGGTCTCGGTCTCGGAACGCACCCGGGAGGTGGGCTTGCTGAAGGCGATCGGCGCCGGTAACCGCCAGATTCTCGCGGTCTTTCTCGCCGAAGCGATCCTGATCACTTCCATGGGCGGCCTGCTGGGCCTGACCCTCGGCTGGGCGAGCATCCGGATTCTCGTCCTGGTGTATCCGGCCTTCCCCGCCTCGACGCCCCCCTGGGCCGTCGCCGCGGCCCTTGCGATCTCGGTCTGCCTGGGGGCGCTCTTCGGCGTGCTCCCGGCCCGCAGAGCCATGCGTCTGGATCCGGTCGCGGCGCTGGCGGGGCGGTAGACCCGTGGCGCCCGATGACTATCTGTTCCTCGGATGGGGATCGCTTCGCAGCCACCGACTGCGCTCCTTCCTGTCCATGCTCGGCATCGCGATCGGGATCACCGCGGTGATCCTGCTGACCTCGATCGGGGAGGGAACGCGTCGCTATCTGATCTCCGAGTTCACGCAGTTCGGCACCAACGTGCTGCAGATCAATCCGGGGAAGACGGAGACGATGGGAATTCCCGGGATGCTGGGAGGGACGACGCACAAGCTCACCATCGACGACGCCCAGGCATTGGAGCGCGTGAGGGGTGTGCAGAAGGTCGTTCCCATGGCGGTGGGGCAGGCGCGGGTGGAGGGAGGTGGCCGAGGGCGCAGCGTCTTCATCTACGGTGTGACGTCGGAGGTGCCGGAGGTCTGGAAGTTCGAAGTCGGCCAGGGCTCGTTTCTTCCGCCGGGAGATCCCCGTCGCAGCTCGATGGTGGCGGTGCTGGGGCCAACGCTCAAACGAGAGCTCTTCGGCGAAGAGAACGCTCTCGGCGAGTTCGTACGAGTGGCGGGCTTTCGGCTTCGCGTGATCGGCGTGATGGCTCCGAGGGGGCGGATGCTGGGGTTCGACATCGACGATTCGGCCTACGTGCCGGTCGCGACGGTGATGCAGATGTTCAACCTCGACGAGTTGATCGAGGTCCACGTGCTCTTCTCCCACGAGGGCATGACGGAGGCGGTGGTGGGGGGAGTCCGGAGACTCCTGACCGAGCGTCACGCGGGCAAGGAGGATTTCACGATCGTCACCCAGACCGCGATGCTGGAAGTCTTCGAGAACGTCATGCGGGTCATCACCACCGCAGTGGCGGCAATCGGAGGGATCTCTCTGCTGGTCGGTGCGATCGGAATCCTCACCATGATGTGGATCGCGGTGAACGAGCGCATCAGGGAGATCGGCCTGATGCGGGCGGTGGGCGCGACGGCGCGCCACGTGCAGCGCGTGTTCCTGCTCGAGGCGGTGATTCTCACCGTGGTCGGCGGCGCCGCCGGCGTTGCGGTGGGACTCGGGATCGCGGCTCTGCTGCGCCTGGCGGTGCCCGGCATGCCGGTGTACACGCCGCCGCGATACATCGCGGCGGCGCTGTTCGTCAGCCTGATCACCGGGCTCGTCTCCGGTGTCTTGCCGGCGCGCCGGGCGGCTTCACTCGATCCCGTCGAGGCGCTCCATACCGAGTGAGCGGTCAGGCGCCGCTTCGCTTCCGCCCTCGCTCCATCACGCCCTCTCGTCGCGCTGCGATCTGATCCGCCGTGACGCTCTTGGCGGAACGGGTCGCTACCTCGGATTCGTGGTTCATCGCGTCCGAGAAGGGCATCCCGTAGCCCTCGTCGATGAGTTTCTTGTAGTCTCGCAGCATCTTCGGATCGCAGGAGAGCATGTCAGCGGCCAGAGCCCGGCAGGCCGGCAGAAGCTCTTCCGGCGCGACCACGCGATTGACGAGTCCCCAGGCCAGAGCCTGCTCCGCCCCGATCGGGTTGCCCGTGAGCGAGAGCTCCTTGGCGCGGGAGATCCCGATCAGGCGCGAAAGCTTCTGACTGAGTCCCCAGCCCGGCAGGACTCCAACGCGGATGTGTGTATCAGAGAAGCGCGCCTCCGTCGATGCGATCAGGACATCACAGGCCAGTGCCAGCTCGAACCCGCCGGTGATTGCATACCCGTTGATGGCGCCGATGATCGGGCCCTCGAATGCCGTGGCGGCGGCAATCGCGTTCCTTTCCTGCAGGGCGTCCGGGCCGCCGGCATCTCCCGCACCCAGCTCCTTCAGATCGAGGCCGGCGCAGAAGGCGCGGCCCGCGCCGGTGACGATGGCCACGCGGATTGCGTCATCCGCCTGTAGATCCTCGAAGCTCGCCGAGAGCGCGCCCCGAAGCTCCCTGGAGAGTGCGTTCATCGCCTCCGGGCGATTCAGTGTCAGCGTCGCGATTCCATCTCGCTTCTCCACCTTCAGGACCTGTGACGGCATCGATCATCCTCCCGGAAGCGACTATGCCGCAGGTGACCGTCGAAGCCGCGCCCCGCGGGGCGATGGGGCGATGGCCGATGGGGCGAAGACGCTTCCGCGGGCAATGCGGTCGCAGTCCAATCGGCGTCGCGCGAGCCGCCTGGGCTAACCTGGCTGCGGGCGCAGGGAGGTGGCGAAGATGGCGAGGAGCGAGGTAGCGATCGTTCGCACCTCACCGAAGACGGTCCTGGCGGACCATCATCGGCTGATGAACCTGGCGCGCTACCAGGACATCCTGCCCAAGGATGTCGACACCGCACTCAAGGTGAACACCAGCTGGCACTTCTTCTACCCCGCCTGCTCGACGACGCCCTGGCAGCTCGAGGGCGTGATCCGCGCCATGAAGGCGGACGGCTACGATTCGAACCTGATTCACGCCTGCCACAACCGCACCGTCGTCGTCGACGCTCACCTCGCCGAGCGGGAGAACAAGCAGCTCCCGGTGGTGGAGGCCCACGGGCTTCGCAACGTCCACCTCTACGAAGGAGAGGAATGGATCCACGTCCGCGATGCCGTCGGTGATCTCGCGGACCGGTTTCTCTGCCTCAACCAGGTCTATCCCGATGGCTTTCACATTCCCCGGCGTTTCGTCGGCGAGAGCATCATTCATCTGCCCACCGTGAAGACCCACGTCTTCACCACCACCACCGGTGCGATGAAGAACGCCTTCGGCGGTCTCCTGAACGAGCGGCGCCACTGGTCACATCCGGTGATTCACGACACGCTGGTGGACCTGCTGATGATCCAGCAGAAGATCCACCGTGGAGTCTTCGCGGTGATGGACGGAACCTTCGCCGGCGATGGCCCGGGCCCGCGCTGCATGATTCCCCACGTCAAGAACGTGCTGCTGGCGAGTTCCGACCAGGTCGCAATCGATGCCGTGGCGGCAAAGCTGATGGGCTTCGATCCGCTCTGGATCCGGTACATCCGTCTCGCTCACGATCTCGGCCTGGGCTGCGGAGACGTGCGCGACATCAAGATCGTGGGCGATCTCGACGCCGCCGAGGAGCGCTGGAACTTCGTCGGGCCCTACAAGAAGATGACCTTCGCTTCACGCGGGCAGCACCTGATCTACTGGGGCCCCCTCAAGAAGCCCCTCGAGTGGTCCCTCAAGACCTTCCTCGCGCCCTGGTCCTACCTCGCGAGCGTCGCCTATCACGACATGTTCTGGTACAGCTTCGTGGCGAAGAAGCAGATGGAGGCGGCCCTGCAGAGTGAGTGGGGGCGCCTCTTCTGCAACTGGGAGCAGCTCGAGGCCGACGAGCGCGGCTACCCGGAGGTGGGGGAGGGGGCCGCGCCCTTCGATCGCGCCGGACTTCGCTCCCTCCGCGAGTCCTTCCGCATCCTCGCCACCTGCATCCGCGAGGCGCCCGAATTCGAAGCGCGCCGCAGGCGCGCGATCGCCCGCACGCTAGCTCCAGCTAGAATGCCGCGCTGCGGATCCGGTGCTCGCGGCACACCATGCCCGCGACGTTCACACCCGAATCGGCGGCCTGGTGGGTGCCGCAGCCGTAGCCTCCGGCGTCGCAGCCCACGTAGAAGAGCCCGCGGAGTGGTGCCTTGGCAGAGGGCTTGTGGCGCCCGCACTGACCGACGATCTGCGCGAGACCGATGCACTCACCGCCCTGGCCGGGAACGGCCGAGTCGCGCGTCAGCCCCGAGACCTGTGCATTGCCGTAGCGGACCTTCGACTCGGTGCACTCCTCGATCCCCGGCCAGATCTTCTCCACCGTCTCTTCGAGACGCTCCCAGATGCGATCGATGTTGCCGAGTTCGGGATCGGGAGAGCAGAAGGTCCCGACGAGTGCGCACTGCTTTCCCTCGGGCGCCAGGCTGGAATCGTAGAAGGCGGGGACCACGTTGAAGACCGAGAGCTCCTCCGGCAGCCAGCCCGACTTCATGCGCGCGAAGCGATCGCTGTCCAGGTAGTTCTCGTCGGAGAAGGCGACGTACATGCCGTGTTCGAAGTAGGGTCGATTCAGGAAGTAGCGCGTTCCCACGATGCCCCAGGAGGGGACCAGCCCGCGGACGTAGCTCAGGTAGCCGGCGTCGAAGTGCTTCTCTCCCACCAGGCGCAGGACGGTCGGCTGGATCCCCGCGTTGCTCACCACGATCGGGGCTTCGAAGGCTCCCTTGTCGGTGACGATACCGGTGACCGCTCCGTCCACCACTGAGATCCGCTCGACGCGCGAGCCGAGCAGGACGCGCCCCCCGTAGCGCTCGACGCCCTGGCAGAACACCTCGGCCATGCGTCCGAAGCCACCGCGGTGATAGCGCCCGGCACCTCCCGCACCGAAGTCCTGGAGCACGCGAATCATCTCCGAGGCGGCCAGCAGGTCGATGGGCACCACGAAGATGATATTGGCCTGCATGCCGAGATAGCTCACCAGCGACTGCGGCAGGCGATAGCGGGAGAGGAACTCGCTGAACGTCACGTCGTCGAGTTCGCGGATCTGCTCCGGCGTGGCCTGCCCGATGTCGCCAAGGAGCCGCAACACCTCGGGAAGGTCCTCGCCTGAGAGACCGAGGAGTTGGATCGCACCCGCGCCCCCCTCCGGATTCGGGACGGCGGAGCCGACGAGCGAGGCGTATTTACCGCTGGCGCCCCGGTACATCAGGACGTTGCACTGCTCGGGCGTCAGGATCTCGACCTGATCCGCCATCTCGAGCTCGTCGAGCGCTTCTGCAAAGCGCGAGTTCAGACTCGGTCCGCCGACGATCGGCCACAGGTCGTAGCGGAAGCCCTTCTCGCCCACGGTCATGCCTTTTCCGCCGGGGATGGCGTTCTTGTCCACGAGCAGCGTGCGCAGCCCGCGCTTCGCCAGCAGGGCGGCGCAGGTTGCGCCCCCGAAGCCCGCCCCGATCACGATCACGTCGTATTGCTCGCTCACCCTGTGACCCTCCTTCTCACGCGATGACTCGATCACGCTCCCCACTTCAACGGGAGAGGTCCGCGTAGACGATCGTCAGCATCTGGGTCGGCTCGATGAAGCCTCCTCCCCACTCCCCGTTCAGATCGGCGAGTGGATCGCTCCCGATCAGCTCCTCGAGCTTCATCCCGCTTGCGATGGCATTCCGAACCCGGTCGCGCACCGTCATCAGCATCTGACGCGTCTTGCGCAGGTCCGCGGCGTTGGCGATCGGTCCGTGACCGGGGATGATCACCGAGTCGTCTCCACAGAGCGAGAGAATCCGCTCCTGTGCTTCGATCATCCCCTCGATGCTGCCGCCGCTGTCGATGTCGATGAACGGATAGGTGCCGTTGAAGAAGATGTCCCCCGCGTGCAGTACGTCGGCGCCCTGGAAGTGGACCACGGAGTCGCCATCGGTGTGGGCCGGTGGGGCGTGAAAGACGTGGACGCTCTCACCGTTCAGGTGGAAGGTGAGGGCATCGGTGAAGGTGATCACCGGCAGGGCGCCCTCCGGCGATGCCGGGATGGTACGATCCCGCATCTTCTGGAACTGCTCCACGCTCATGCGCTGGCGCACGTTGCCGTGGGCGACGATCACGGCTCCGGCCTCACCGAGATTCTCGTTTCCGCCGGTGTGGTCTCCGTGCCAGTGGGTGTTGACCACGAAGCGGACCGGTTCGTCCTGGATCTCGCGAATGGCTGCGGTGATCTTCTCGGTGAGCGGTGCGAACTGATCGTCCACCAGAAAGACGCCATCCCCACCCGCGGAGACGGCCATGTTGCCACCGGCACCGGTCAGCATATAGACGCCGCCTCGGATCGGCTTGGCGGCGATCTCGACGGAGGCGAAATCGCGGTCCTGAGCCCGGGCCGGGCCCGCAACCGCCGCCAGGATCGCGGCCACCAGAAGCACGAGACCGGTTCGAAGTGCCCGCATGTCTGCCTCCTCGGCAACCATCCATCCCAGGAGGCCTCACGGTAGCGCGAGGGGCGTGGGGCCACACCGGTCTCCGCGGGGCTAGCTACGCCAGTCTCAGCAGCTCGTGGGCTCCAGCTGTCCGCTCGGCGATCGGGATGCCCACCGGGCAGCTGCCCAGGCAAGGCGCTGCGCAGCCGCTGCAGGCCGAGGCGTCGACCTGCAGCTCGGAGTAGAGGCGCATCCCTTCCTTCTCCCAGCCGTAGTCCTCGAAGTACATGCGGTGGCGCAGCACGTCGTGGATGGGCACACCCTCCGGGCAGCTCGCCAGGCAGGCGCCGCAGTGGGGTGCGCAGTAGCTGCCGAGAATCTGCTCGTCGTACTTGCGCAGGATGGCCAGGTCGCTCCGGGTCAGGGACTTGCCCGACGCGTACAGGTACTCGTCGACGTGCTGGAGCTCGAAGAAGGAGATCACCGCACAGGAGACGTCCGGATTCGAGAGCGCCCACTTGAGTGCAGCCTGCGAATACGCGTCGGCCTCCTCCCGGAAGCCTTCGAGACCGTGGTGCCTGGCGCCCTTCAGCGTCTTCATGGCGACCACGCCCATGTCCTGTTCCTTGCGGGCACGCGCGATGACCGCGTTCAACTGCGACCAGATCCCGTGGTGGTAGGCGAGCATCATCACGTCGAAGCGTCCGGAGTCGATGGCGGTGTTGGCCACCTCCACCAGCCTCGGCGTGTGGCTCGAGAACCCCAGGAAGCGGACCTTGCCCTCCTGCTTGAGCCGGTCGAAGGCCTCGTGCATGTTCTCGTCCATCAGGCGGGGGACCTCGTCGCAGGCGTGCACGTGCACCAGATCCACGTAGTCGGTGCCCAGACGCGAGAGGCTCGCCTCGAACGCCGCCATGTAGTCCGAGACGGCAGTTCCGGGGGCGAGATGTCCCGTGGGAGTACACCACTTGGTGGCGAGAAAGAGCCGGTCCCGGTGGCCCACGCTCTGCAGAGCCTTGCCCACGGCGATTTCGCTGCCGCTGGCCGAGTAGTCGGGAGAGGTGTCGATGTAGTTGATGCCCCGCTCGATGGCCAGGCGGGGTATCGCGTCCGCTTCCTGACGCAGGGGGCCTGCGCCCTCGACGATGTCGGAGACCATGAATTCGGTGCGTCCGAATCGCCGGTAGTTCTGGACCCGGCTTCCCTTCCACGCTTCCTTCCACTCGGGGTGTGTCTTCACCACCTCGCCACCGAAGATCTCCGTTCCCACCGGCATCCAGGGGCTGAAGCGCGCCGCGGCTGCCCCGGCTCCCACGACCAGCGATCCCAGGGCCACGCCGGCTCCCGAGGCGGCTCCGGTGAGGAAGCCGCGCCGACCCGGGTCGGTCTCCGCCAGCTTGGCGCGCACCGAGCCGCGCACCAGGAAGAAGACGACGATGGCCAGAAGCAGCAGCGAGCCGATCGCCATCACCAGGCTCGCCATCGTCAGGTCCAGTCTGGGCGGAAGCAGGGCCTTCCCGATCGCCTGGAGAAACGGCCCCGCCAGGTAGCTGGTGGGATCGAGACCGATGAAAGAATCGTAGAGAAAGTATCCGCTGACGAAGAATCCCACGGCGAGAGCGAGGATCGTCGAGACGAGAACCGCTGCGTAGGGCCGGAATCGCATGGCTACCTCCCTGGATGGAGTATACGCGGCACTCTCACCGCCGCCTGACACATCAGGCGCGCCCTCATCGGACAGGCCATCCATCCCGCTCGGGAGTATAATGGCGCGATCGGGAGCCCAGATCGGTGACCGTCATCAGGGGAGTCAGCCATGAAGCTCACAGAATACGGCAGTCGCATCGCCCACATCGATCTCAGCGGGGGCCGGGTCGAGGTGCGCCCGATTCCGGAGGGCTGGGCCGAGAAGTACATCGGCGGCCGGGGTCTCGGCGTGCGCTACCTGCTGGAGAACGGACCCGAGGTCGATCCGCTCTCTCCGGAGAACATCCTCTGCTTCATGACCGGCCCCCTGACGGGCTCGGAGGCCAACATGAGCGGCCGCTGGGCGGCGGTGACCAAGTCGCCTCTCACCGGCACGGTGACCGACAGCCACCAGGGTGGATGGACCGGCTGCGCGGCTGCGTTGGGCCGGTCTGGACGGTCTCGTCTTCGCGGGCCGGTCCGAGCGCCCGGTCTACGCCTTCGTCTCGGAGGGCCAGGTCGAGCTGCGCGACGCATCGGAGATCTGGGGCAGGGACATCCACGAGACCGTCGCCTTCTTCCAGCAGCGCTACGGCGAGAAGAACCTCTCGGTCTGCGCCATCGGCCAGGCCGGAGAGCGGATGTCGCGCTTCGCGGCCTGGCTCAACGAAGACGACCGCGCCTTCGGTCGCGGCGGCACCGGCGCCGTCGGCGGGAGCAAGCAGCTCAAGGCCATCGTCATCCAGGCCGCCACGAAGAAGAGCCAGGTCGACGACCCGGCCGCCTGGAAGCCCGCGCGCCGGCAGGCTCTCGACGCCATCCGGGACGAGAGCGAACATCACCAGCCCCAAGAAGGGCGGCCTCTCGATCTACGGCACCAACTCCTTGATGAACATCGCCAGCCAACATCGGCGCCCTCCCCACGCGGAACAGCCAGCTGACCTCCTTCGGGGACAAGGCCGAGGGCATCTCGGGCGAGTACGTCGACGAAGAACCTCCTGGTCGGAGATCCCACCTGCCACGCCTGCCCGGTGGCCTGCAAGAAGGAGGTGGAGATCAAGGACGGGCCCTACAGCGGACTCCGGATGGAGAGCATCGAGTACGAGTCGGCCTGGGCGCTCGGCGCCAACTGCGACAACGGCGACATTCGCTCGATCGCCAAGCTCATCGACCAGTGCAACGACTACGGCCTCGATCCCATCGAGCTGGGGAACGTCTTCTCGGTCTACATGGAGTGCACCGAGAAGGGCTTCGTCGACGGAGAGGGCCTGGCCTGGGGCGATCATGCCGCCATGGTGGCAGCTGACCGAGAAGATCGCGGCTGCGCGAGGGCATCGGCGACGTTCTCGCCGAAGGCACGGCCCGTACCGCCGCCCACTTCGGCCACCCGGAGCTCGGCATGGAGGTGAAGGGACAGGCGATCGCCGCCTACGATCCCCGGGGCCTCAAGGGGATGGGGCTGGGGTACGCCACCAGCAACCGCGGCGCCTGCCACCTGCGCGCCTACACGGCGGCCGCAGAGCTGGGGGTGATCGGCACGCACCCGGATCCCCTGGCCTGGAAGGGAAAGGGCGAGCTGGTGAAGACATTCCAGGACCTGGCGGCCTTCTCGGACAGCCTGAACCTCTGCAAGTTCAGCTCCTTCGCCCAGACCGCCGACGACTACGCCGCACAGTACGCGGCGGGGATGGGCATCCCGTTCAGCTGCGGAGGACGTCCTCGCCGCGGGCGAACGCATCTACACGCTGGAGCGCCACTACAACAACCTGGCGGGCTTCGGGGAAGGATCCGACACCCTGCCCGCGCGGTTCACCACGGAGCCATCGACCATGGGCGGCTCGAAGGGGCATCTCTCCGAGCTCGACCAGATGCTCGAGGAGTACTACCAGGCGCGGGGCTGGGAGAACGGCGTGGTGCCGCAGTCGAAGCTGGAGGAGCTGGGCCTTCCGCTAGCCTCCGGCGATGGCCGGGAAGATGTCGACCGACTGGTCGGCGCCGAGCTTCGTCTCCAGGCCGTCCGGCAGGTGGGCTGAGCTGCGGCCATCGACGAACACCTGGACGCTGCGGGTGAGCTTTCCGTCCGGGTCGAGGAGCTTCTCCCCGAGGGGTGGACAGCGCTCGATCAGGCGATCCAGCAGCTCCTGGATGCTGGATCCCTCCGGCAGCTCGATTTCGAGAGTCTTGGTGCCGACGATGGCGCGAATCGTGGCGTAGAAGGAGACCTTCACCTGTCCTCCCGCGGCTCAAAGGGCCGGTGAGAGAAGATGGAATACTAGCCCTCCGCCGTGGCATCGGCGCTCCGGGTCTCGGAGAGCTCCTCGACGCGCTGGCGCAGGAGGGCCAGCTCCTGGGCGAGTCGGCGAATCTGGGTGCCCGCCTGCGAGAGCCGAACGGCGTAGTTGAGACAGATTGCCAGCAGGAAGAACTCTCCTAGAAAGAAGACGGTGGAGCTGATCGTCCACGCGCCGAGGATCCTCGCGATCCCGCGCAGGACGTCCAGGTTCAGCCCGACCAGAAACAGTCCGAACGCCACACCCATCCAGATCGGCGTGTACTCGGCTCGCAGGGTTCGTTTTCGCACCAGCCACATCACGATGCAGACCAGGCCGAAGCTCAGCACCAGCGCCAGGAACCGCGCCGCCGCCGATTCCGGGGCTTCCAGGAAGAGTTCTCGCAGCTCTGCGAGTCGTTCTGCGTCGCTCATCCAACTCCCCTTTGCCGTTGCTCGTGCCGGACGAGATCGAATCGGCCACTCACGGCTTCTTGCCGTCGCTCGATGCCGCCCACATCGACACCAGCATCTTGTACACGTAGTAGAAGGCCCGGGTTCCACCGTGGAGCCTCGATGCGCGCAGCCCGGGGTGCATCAGCGAGGCGCATTCGCGGACGCGCAAGCCGTGGCGTGACGCCGTCACCAGCACGTCGACGTCCGGATAGTCGTGAGGAAAGAAGTCCCGCACGTAGAGCTCCAGGGTCGCGGTGTTCATCGCCTGGAAGCCGGAGGTCGGGTCGGTGACGTTCACTCCGGCCAGGCGCCCCAGGGCTTCGAAGAGCTTGCGGCCGGCGGTTCGAGCCCACCCCATCCGGTAGCCCGTGACTTCCAGGAAGCGGGAGGCGATCACCAGGTCGCATTCGTCCCGGCGGATCGGCTCCACCATCGCGGGAATCTGCCTGGGATCGTGTTGTCCATCGGCGTCCATCTGCACCAGCAGATCGGCCCCGTGTTCGAGGGCGTACATGTATCCCGTCTGGATCGCGGCCCCGTAGCCCATGTTGAAGGGATGTCGGACCACCCGAGCGCCGAGTGCGGTGGCCGTCCCGGCCGTGTCGTCCGTGGAGCCGTCATCGATGACCACGATCTCCGCTTCCAGCTCCGCTTCCTCGATGGCCTCGAAGACGTGAGGGAGGCTCTTCGCCTCGTTGAAGGCGGGGATGATCAGGTACATCGCTGCCACGCGATGGTGATATAGCGGTTCACGAAGCCGAAGCGCACGGTGGAAGCCAGTCTGCGAAGGGCCGCGCCGGGGTGCGTCGCGTAGTAGCGCAGCAGCTTGGGCCGTAGCTCTTCCAGGCGTGCCTCGCTGCGGCGGAGGATGCCGGTCACGCCGAAGGGCTGGACCTGGCGAAGGCAGGCGCGTTCCGCCAGTGGCCGCTGTGCGAACAGGTGACGGAAGGATCTCTCGGTGAAGTCCTGGAGGTGGTGGGGGTTCACGTCGACGGAAGGAGTCGTGGGAACCGACGCGACGAGGACACCGGTCGGACGCAGCAGCGACACCAGGTTGTCGAGCAGTCTCGCCGGGCACGGCAGGTGCTCCACGGTCTCGAGGCAGACGATGGTGTCGAAGCCCTCGGGGTCCTGGAACTGCACCGCATCTCCGACGCGGTATTCCACACCGTCGCGCCCGTAGCGCTCACGGGCGTAGGCGACGCTCTTCTCGCAGAGATCGACTCCAAGAGCGAAACTCCACCTGCTGGCTCTCGTCGCGAAGAAGGCGGGTGCCGTATCCCACGCCACAGGCGATGTCCAGGAGCCGCCCCGCACGTGCGTGGCGCGCGGCGAAGCGGTAGCGCTCGAGGTGTAGCTCCAGGGTCTCGCGGCCCGTCACGTCGACGGGAGAGAGATGATCCGGGACCAGACGCTCGAGGCTGTTGGAACTCAGGGTCACCGGGCAGGACCTCGCGTGGCGATCGGATCTCCGAAGCCGATGGATGTGGGTTGTGATTCCCCACCCTGGGTGGCGCGGAACCATTTGATGGTACCATGGCCGCCCCTGTCCCCACCATCGAGGTGATACTGGAGGCGCAGGGAGCCGACCGAGCAGATCCAGCTGACCGAGCAGAGGATGGAACGATGATGGATACCAACCGTCCGCCGCTGGCGGGTGTCCGGGTGATCGAGAGCTCGCTACTGGGGCCGGCCGCGATCGGCGCCCACCTGGCCGATCTCGGCGCCGACGTGATCAAGGTGGAATCCCCGTCTGGCGACTACATCCGCCAGATGACCTGGCCGATCATCGAAGGCACTTCGCTTCTCCACCTCCACGTCAATCGGGGCAAGAGGAGTGTCGCCCTCGATCTGCGCAAGCCGGATGGTGCGCAGATCTATCGCGACCTCGCCAAGGACGCGGACGTGGTGATCGAGGCGATGCGCCCCGGCTCGCTGGCCAAGCGGGGTCTCGGTTACGAGGAGCTTCGGGCGCTGAATCCGAGAATCGTCTTCTGCAACATCTCCGGCTACGGAATGACCGGACCCTACAAGGATCTGCCTTCCCACGGCATCGCCTTCGATACCTGGGGGGGAATCATCAGTCCCGCCTACGACGAGGAGGGCTTCTGCTACATCCCGGAGCACGCGTCGATCGGGATGCACGCCGGTCCGCTCTTCGGCGCGTTGGGGATTCTCGCCGCGGTGATCCGCGCCCGCGAGAGCGGCGAGGGCTGCATGATGGAGATCGGCCAGTCCGACGCCGCCGCCTACATGGACTGGTATCGCAGCGAGAGCTGGAAGGCCTACGAGCGCCCAGAGTCCGAGGTCACCGGCAACAAGGCCGACAACTACGAGCGCCGCGCGCCCGGAACGGCGGGCATGAAGGAAGGCGTGCGCTACCAGATGTACGATTCGGCGGACGGTCACGTGCTCTTCATGTGCTCCGAGCAGGCCTTCTGGAAGAACTTCTGCGAGAGCGTGGGCCGGATGGAGCTGTTCGAGAAGTGGCCGGGATCGAAGTTCGCCGACCACGCCCGGGGCAACCGGGAGCTCCAGCGCGAGCTGCGCGAGATCTTCAAGACCAGGACGTCGGCGGAGTGGATCGAAGCCGGCAACACCCACAACTACCCGATCGCGCCGGTGAACTCGCCCAAGACGATCGCCGACGACCCGCAGTTCCAGGACCGCTTTCCCTGGTACCCGGTCTCGAAGCACGGCGCCGAGATGCTTCCCTTCCCGGTGAAGTTCCCGGCTGAAGAGCTTCCGGAGCCCCGGATGGCCCCCACCGTTGGCGAACACAACGACGAGGTTCTCCAGGAGGTGCTGGGCTACGACGCCGAGAAGATCGCAGCCCTTCGAGAGGACGGCGTCTTCGGCTGAGTCGAAGGAGCCGAAACCGTGACGATGCAGCGAACCCCTCTGCTCCTGTGGCGTCTCCTGGATCGCGGTGCCTGGATCGCCCCCGACGAGGAGGTCGTCACCCACACCGCCGGTGGAGTCCATCGCCAGAGCTACAGGGAGACCCGCGCCCGCGCCTGCCGCCTGGCCAATGCCCTCGCCAGCCACGGCATCGGACGCGGGGACCGGGTGGCCTCCTTCATGTGGAACAACCACCGCCACCTGGAGATGTATCAGGCGCTTCCCTCCATGGGAGCGGTCCTCCACACCTTGAACATCCGCCTCTCGCCGCGGGATCTGGAGTACATCATCAACCACGCGGAAGACCGGGTGATCGTCGTCGACGAGGATCTGCTTCCGCTCCTCGAACCCCTGGCGGAGCGGCTTTCCAGCGTCGAGCTCTTCGTGGTGTGCTCGGCAAAGGGAGGTGAGGAGGGGAAGGGAGGATGGAAGACATCGCTCCGGGACTGCGTCGACTACGAAGCCTTCATCGAGGGGCACCCGGCGGACTACGACTGGCCGGAGCTGGATGAGAACGCGCCTCTCGGCCTCTGCTACACCAGCGGGACCACCGGAAATCCCAAGGGTGTCATGTACACCCACCGTTCCACCTACCTGCACACCATCACCGAGGCGATGACCGATGCCATCGGGCTCTCGGGGCGGGACAGCGCCTGTGGCATCGTGCCCATGTTCCACGCCATGGGCTGGGGCCTTCCCTTCGCCGCCATGATGCTCGGCGCCAAGCAGGTGATGCCCCACCGCTTCCTGGACGCCGCCAGTCTTCTGGATCTCTTCGAGTCCGAGGAGGTGACGATCTCGGCCGGCGTTCCCACCATCTGGCAGAGTGTGCGCAGCGCCATCGAGGCCGAGCCGGACCGCTGGGATCTCTCGAAGCTGCGGCACCTCACCTGCGGCGGATCGGCGCCTCCACCCTCGCTGATACGCTGGTACTGGGAGACTCTCGGCATCGAGATGATCCAGGCGTGGGGAATGACCGAGACCAACCCCCTGGGCACGCTCACCCGCATGGTCGCCAAGCGCTCTCAGCGTCGCCTCATCCGAGGAGCAGCAGTTCGAGAACGTCGCCAAGGCGGGGCTCCTGATGCCCGGGCTCGAGATGAAGATCGTCGACGAGTCGCTCCAGCCGGTTCCGCACGACGGGGTCTCGCTGGGAGAGCTTCTGGTCCGGGGACCGTGGGTGTGCTCCGAGTACTACAAGGACCCGCAGCCCGACAAGTTTCACGATGGCTGGCTGATGACCGGGGACGTGGCGAAGATCGACCCCGAGCAGTACCTGATCATCGCCGACCGATCCAAGGACCTGGTGAAGTCCGGGGGTGAGTGGATCTCCTCGGTGGATCTGGAGAACCACATCGTCGCGATGGACGGCGTCGCGATGGCGGCGGTGGTCGCACAGCCCCACCCGAAATGGGACGAGCGCCCCGTGGCCCTGGTGGTCCTTTCGGAGGGCGGTGCGGCGACCGCCGAGGCCGTCGTCGCCCACTGCGCCGAGGCCTTCGCGAAGTGGCAGCTTCCCGACGATGTCCTCTTCCGCGAGGCCCTTCCTCTCACCTCCACGGGAAAGATCGACAAGAAGGCTCTCCGCGCCGAGCTCGCTGCGGAAGGCTACAGCCTGCCGGAGCTGCGCGGCTGATCCTGGTCATTCCGGCTCCCGCTCCTCCGCTGCTGGAGAATCTGCCATGGCAAGGAGCGTACAACCGAAAGCTGACTCCCGTTCCCTTTGGCAGGGTCGAAGTCGACGACGTCTTCTGGGCGCCGCGCATCGAGGCCAACCGGGTCGCGACCATCCCCATCGCGTACCAGCACTCCAAGGAGACCGGGCGCATCGACGCCTGGAAGCTCGATTGGAGGGAGGGCAGGGAGCCGGTGCCGCATCCCTTCTGGGATTCGGACGTGGCCAAGTGGATCGAGGCGGCCGCCTACAGTCTCGCCACGCATCCGGACCCGAAGCTCGAGAGGCGGGTCGATTCGGTCGTCGACGATGATCGCAGCGGCCCAGCAGCCGGACGGCTACCTGAACATCTACTTCACCGTCGTTGCACCCGAGAAACGCTGGGCGAACCTCGGCATGTGGCACGAGCTCTACTGCGCCGGGCACCTGATCGAGGCGGCGCTCGCCTACCACCAGGCCACCGGCAAGCGCAAGCTCCTCGACGTGGTCTGCAGATACGCCGACCACATCGACTCGGTCTTCGGGCCCGGCAAGCGGGACGGCTGCCCCGGCCATCAGGAGATCGAGCTGGCGCTGGTCAAGCTCTACCGCGCGACCGGGGAGAGGCGCTACCTGGAGCTGGCCGGCTTCTTCCTCGATCAACGCGGGAGCCGACCCTCGTTCTTCCAGCGCGAGATGGAGACGCTCGACCCCGAGGACCGCCGAATGAACCGTCACTTCTTCGGCGAGGGCGAGAGCTTCCATACCGAGTACTGCCAGGACCACCTGCCGGTGCGCGAGCAGAGCGAGGTCGTCGGGCACGCAGTCCGGGCCATGTACATGTACTGCGCGATGGCCGACGTCGCTGCCGAGACCGGCGATGCCGCGCTGCTGCGGGCCTGCAAGCGCCTCTGGAAGAGCGTCTGTGAGAAGCGCATGTACGTGACCGGCGGGATCGGTCCCTCGTCGCACAACGAGGGCTTCACCGCCGACTACGATCTGCCCAACGCGACGGCCTACGCCGAGACCTGCGCCGCGATCGGGCTGGTGTTCTGGAATCACCGCCTGCTCCAGCTGGAGTGCGACGGGCGCTACGCCGACGCCATGGAGCGGGCGCTCTACAACGGGGTGCTGAGCGGCGTGTCGCTGGATGGGAGGCGCTTCTTCTACGAGAATCCACTGGAGAGCGCCGGCGAGGTTCACCGCCAGCCCTGGTTCGCCTGCTCCTGCTGTCCTCCGAACATCGCCCGCCTGCTCGCCTGTTTCGGTCAGTACGTGTACTCCGAGAGCCGCTTCGAGGCCTGCGTTCACCTCTACGTGGAGGGCACGGGTGAGCTGGATCTCGGCGGACGCAAGGTCGTCATCCAGCAGAAGACCGGGTATCCCTGGAAGGAGAAGGTCGTCATCGCGGTCCGGCCACAAGAGGCGTCGGAATTCACGCTGGCGCTGCGGATTCCCGGCTGGTGCGACAGGGCCAGGGCGAAGCTCGGCGGAAGGTCGCTGCAGCTGGCGCCGCTGACGAGGAAGGGCTACGCCCGGATCAAGCGGCGCTGGAATCCGGGAGACACCATCGAGCTCACCCTGCCGATGCCGGTAGAGCGGGTCGAGGCCAACCCGGCCGTCGCCGCCGATTCCGGACGGGTGGCGCTACAGCGCGGGCCGCTGGTCTATTGCCTCGAGGCGGTCGACAACGGCGTGAACCTGAACGACCTGATCCTCCCCCGGAATGCGAAGCTCGGCGCGAAGTTCGAGCGGCAGCTGCTCGGTGGGGTTACGGTGGTCACCGCCCGCGGGAGGCGGGCGGATCGCGCCGCCTGGGGCGGGGATCTGTATCGCTTCGCCGGATCCAGGACGAAGCCCGCGACCCTGAAGGCGGTGCCCTACTTCGCGTGGGACAACCGGCGGCGGGGAGAGATGCTGGTGTGGATTCGCGAGGCGTGAATCCTTCTCCATCAGGCAGCGGTATGGCATCATCCTGCTCGAATCGATCGTCGAGGATCCTTGGTGAAATACTGGATGCTGGCGCAAGCTCCTCCCCTCGAAGGCAGTCCGGGCCGGGCGTTCGATTGCCTCTCGCTCGCCGCGGGTCGCGAGGCGGCGGGGCTCGAGGTCGAGCCGGGCGATCTCGTCCTCTTCTACCAGTCGAAGTCCGGCAGGGCGGTTCGGCAGAGGGACGCGGAGGGGAGGGAGTCGTGGGTTCCGACCGTCGCGGGGCGGCAGGGAATCGCGGCGGTTGCGGAGATCCAGGGCCGGGCCACTCGCGATGCCCAGATCGGCACGACCGAGTACGCCGATGGCACCGAGCTCTGCTGGTGCTGGCGCGCGCCGGTCAACGCCTTCTCGACCGACGGCTACGCTCCCCTCTCGGATGTCAACCGGATCCTTGGGTTCAAGCCCAGCTACAACTTCGGGGGCTTCGCCTATCGGAATTCGGGCCTGCGCGAGATCGAAGCCGGTCAGTACTGGGCCCTCGTCGAGATCTTCCAGAGCAATGCCAGGAGCACGCGACCTGCGCGTGATCCCATCCGCAGCTGGCGCCGGCTCGGAGCCAGCGGGTCGGGCGAGGAGCACGACGCGCGCCAGCTTCTCCTGAGCTATGTCGCCGCCGATCCGACATTGGCGCTCCGCGAAGCGGGTCTCGCGACGATGGCCGTCGCTCACGAGCTGCCCGCCGGCGACAGCGCCGACATCGTGCTCGAAGATCAGGCCGGCGCCGTCGTTGCCGTCCAGGTGGAGGTCGAGGAAGACCGCCTGGCGACCATCGCCCACGCGAGCATACGCCGGGCGATGCTAGAGCTCGAGACGGGGCGAAGGCCCGGTCAGAGTCGGGTCTTCGTCGTCGCCTATTCGGTGTCCCAGGAGATGCGCGAGCTCTGCTCCAGCTACGGCATCGAGTGCTTTGCCGTCGACCAGGACCTGGTCCATTCCTGGAACGGACGTCGCGCCAACGCCAGCCCTGGCAGCTGAGCTCTCCCCGAGAGTTTCCACCGCCGGTTCCCGGGTCTCGAAGGGTGCAGCCGCGGCTCCGGGGAGAATCCGGGCTAGAATGCCCGAGAGGGATGCGAAAACAACCAGCCGTGCCAACAGCGCCTCGAACGGACGTGAAACATCTCGATGTTGGGCCTCAGCGATCGCGACTACGCCGCGCCGGGATCATTGCCGTCGAAGGGCGCGGAGGATTCTCTGATCGAGATCCGCAGCGTGCGGCATGACTACCGCCTGGGGAGCGAGGTGATTCATGCCCTGCGCGGAGTGGACCTCAGCATCCGCCGCAACGAGTTCGTCGCCATCTCGGGCCCTTCGGGTTCGGGCAAATCGACGCTGATGAATCTGATCGGCTGCCTCGACACGCCCAGCGCTGGCCAGTACTGGCTGGCCGGCCAGGCCGTCTCCGATCTCGACGATGCCGAGCTCGCGCGGATCCGCAACCGCGAGATCGGCTTCGTGTTTCAGACCTTCAACCTCCTGCCCCGTGCCACTGCGGTTCAAAACGTCGAGCTGCCGCTTCTGTACGCCGGGGTATCGAAGCGGAAGCGCCGGCCGCTGGCCGAGGAGGCGATGGCGCAGCTGGGACTGGCGGACCGCAGAGGGCACCGCCCCAACGAGCTTTCCGGGGGCGAGCGCCAGCGGGTCGCCATCGCCCGGGCTCTGGTCAATCGACCCAGTATCGTCCTGGCAGACGAGCCCACCGGAAACCTCGACTCGACCACCAGTGGGGAGATCATGGAGCTCTTCGAAGAGCTACACCGCCGGGGACAGACTCTCATCCTGGTCACTCACGAAGCGGACATCGCGCAGCACGCCCGCCGACACCTCCAACTGGTGGACGGGAACGTGACGCGGGACCACCTGAACGGAGAGCGTCCGTGAGGGACAGCCGGCGCGCACTCCTCCCGATCCTCTGCGGTGTGATGGCCGCAGCCTGCGGCGCCGAGGCGCCTCCCGCCCCCGTCTACCAGGCCGTGCCGGTGGAGCGGCGCGAGATCGTGGTGTCGGCCGAGGCTGCCGGGGTGATCGAGCCCTACGTCACCGTCGAGGTCAAGTCCAAGGCATCTGGCGAGATCCTCGAGGTGCTGGCCGACAGCGGGGACAGGGTGGAACGGGGCACCCTGCTGCTGCGGATCGATCAGCGCCAGCTCCGCAATACCCTGGCCCAGGCCAAGGCCGATCTGGAGGTGGCCCGGGCCCGGCTCGCCAACGCGAAGGCCCAGCTGCGCCGTTCGGAGAAGCTCTTCCAGGCCCAGTCTCTCTCGGAGACGAGCTACGACCAGGCTGTTCTCGATCACGCGACGGCGAAGGCGGAAGTGGTGCGCAGCGTGGCCGCCGTGGAGAACGCCCAGATCGAGATGGACGACGCCGACGTGCTGGCGCCCATCGACGGCACCATTCTCCATCGCGACGTGGAGCGCGGCCAGGTCATCTCCTCTCCCACCCGGGACGTGGCCGGCGGAACCGTGCTCCTCACCATGGCGGATCTGGAGCGGGTCCGCGTGCGCACCCTGGTGGACGAGACCGACATCGGAAAGATCCAGCCCAGGGCTCGCCGCCACGGTGAGCGTCTCCGCCTACCCCGACTCGCCCCTTTCATGGCTCGGTGCTCAAGATCGAGCCCCAGTCGGCGACCGAGCAGAATGTCACCATGTTTCCCACCCTGGTCGGGCTCGACAATCCGGAGGGTCTCCTCAAGCCGGGCATGAACTGCGAGGTGGAGATCCACGTCGACCGGCGGGATGCGGTGCTCGCCATTCCCAATGCCGCACTTCGAACCCCGGGTGACGTCGCTTCGGCGGCCGAGGTGCTGGGGCTCTCGCCCGACGAGGTTGGCGAGGCGCTCGACGCCACCCGCGATTCAGCCTCGCCGGCGGTATCGGACGAGGCCGAGAGCGAGCCTGCAGCGGCGCCAGAGAAGCGAGGCAGCTTCCGTCGCGGCGGCGAGTACATCGTCTTTACCGTGACCGACAGTGCGCCCGCGGCGCGCTGGATCCGCACCGGTCTCACCGACCTGGACTTCACCGAGGTGCTGGAGGGGCTCTCCGAGTCCGATTCGGTCCTGATCCTGCCCAGTGCCGGCCTGGTCAGCTCCCAGCAGCAATTCCAGGATCGCGTCCGACGCGTCACCGGCGGGGGGCTGCCCGGCGTGAGGAAGTCGAAGTAGTGCCCTGGATGGCCGTCGAGACGGTGGGTGTCGCCTTTCAGTCGATCCGCGCCGGAAAGCTGCGAGCGGCGCTCACCATGCTCGGAATCATCATCGGCGTCGCCGCCGTGATCGCCATGGTCGCCCTGGGCACCGGCGCCCAGCGGGCCATCGATGAAAAGATCGCCGCTCTGGGATCCAACCTGCTCTCGATCTACGCGGGCCAGCGCCACGTGCGGGGGGTCGCCTCCAATCTCGGTGCGCCGCTCACCACCGACGACGCAAGGGCCCTGTCGCGGGACGCTCCTCTCCTCGGTGAGGTGGTGCCCCAGATGCAGCAGCTGTTCCAGCTCGAGCACCAGGGGGAGAACCTCAACGTCAATGTGCTGGGAACCACCCCGAACTACGACGAGGTGCACAACTACCAGCGTCGAGTTCGGCCGCATGTTCACCGCCGGGGACGACGAGGCCCGAAGGCGCACCGCCGTGCTCGGCTCCGCGTTGCCCGAGATGCTGGGCACCAACGGGGCGGCCATCATCGGCCGGACGGTTTTCATCCGCGGCATTCCCTTCGAAGTCGTCGGTGTATTCGCGGAGAAGGGCTCGGAGGGCCGCTGGTGGAATCCCGATGAGCAGGTCCTGATTCCCCTGCTGACGGCTCGCTATCGCGTCTTCGGCGACGACCGGCTGCGCTCCATCAGCATCCAGGTGGCCGATGGCGTTCCGCTCGAGCAGGGCATGGTGGACGCGGAGCGAGTCCTGCGCCGCGAGCACGGGATATCCCCGGGCGAAGAGAACGACTTCCGGATCCGCAACCACCAGCAGCTTCTCGCTACCCAGCAGGAGGCCTCCCAGATCTTCACCACGCTGTTGGCGAGCATCGCGGGGGTGAGCCTGTTGGTCGGAGGCATCGGGATCATGAACATCATGCTGGTGTCGGTGGCCGAGCGCACCCGTGAGATCGGCATCCGAAAGGCCCTCGGCGCGACCCGCATCAACATCTTGATGCAGTTTCTGGTCGAAGCCCTGGTGCTCTGCCTGGTGGGAGGGCTGCTCGGGATGCTGCTGGGTGGAGCCGGCTCACTGGCCCTCGCCCGGTTCGCGGGCTGGAACACCTTCATCTCCCCCGGCGCCGTCGCCCTTGCCTTCGGCTTCAGCGCGGCGGTGGGAATCCTGTTCGGGCTCTGGCCGGCCCGCCGCGCCGCCTCCCTCCATCCCATCGAGGCGCTGCGCTACGAGTGAGAATCGCGGATGCTTCAGCGAAGCCGTGCCTGAGGCTTCGGTGGTGGGAGGACGGCGAAGGCCGGGTGCTCCGGGTCGGCCTCCGCCAACACCATGGCGTAGAGGAACTGGAGGGAGGGGGGCACCTCGCGGCCGTTTACCAGGACCAGGGGCGTGCCTAGGATATCGTGCTGCAACGCCCACGCGATGTCGTCGCGCAGCTTTGCCTCCGTCTCGGGTGAGAAGACACATTCCCTGAGGGATTCGCGTGTGATGAAGGTCTCCGCGAGGTCGTAGATCTTATCCTTCGTCAGCCAGCGCTGGTTCTCGAACAGGGCGTCGGAGAAGGACAGCCAGTCCTTCTCCAGGCAGATCATGGCCCGCGCCGCCAGACAGCGCAGGCCGTCCCCCGAGCTCATCTGGACCGCCGGGTTGCATTCCGAGTCCAGCGGAAACTGGCGCGGCTCGAGCGCGAAGGATCCTCTCGGGAGCATGTCTCGCATCACTGCCATGGATTGGTGGAGAGTGGCGCAGTGGCTGCAGAGGATGTCGGTGAATTCGGTGACCCGCACTGGCGCCGTGGAGGGACCGATGAGCAGGCGGGCCGGGCGCATCGGGACCCGATCGCCCCTGGAATACGCCGCCAGGGCATCGCTGAGACCTTGTCGAAGCTCGGGTGAGAGTCGTGCGATCAACTCCTCCAGCTTCGCGGCGTCGGGTCTCTTCTCGATCTCGGCGGGTTCTTCTTCCGCCTCGATCGACCTCTTCGCTACCTGGATGGGTTTCTCTTCCACCTCGATGGAGTTCTTCTTCGCCTCGGCGGGCGCTTCTTCCACCTCGATGGGACTCTCCTTCGCCTCGACAGGCGCTTCTTCCACCTCGATGGGACTCTCACTCGTCTCGACGGGCGCTTCTTCCGCCTCGACGGAGCTCTCCCTCATCTCGACCGGCGTCTCTTCGGCCTCGATGGCGCTCTTCGCCGCCTCGAGGAAGGCCGATTCCGCCGCTGCCGAG
Organism: uncultured delta proteobacterium; assembly: GCA_963722885.1. Taxonomy (GTDB): domain Bacteria; phylum Myxococcota_A; class UBA9160; order UBA9160; family UBA6930; genus CAVXZE01. Next base: position 24,390 of record CAVROS010000006.1, on the reverse strand, counting down.
CCTTGCGGTGTGCGCAGTCCCGGGTAGAGCAGGGCGAGGAAGGCAACCAGGGTGGCGCCCACCGCCACCAGTGCGCCGCGTTGAAGCTCCGCTGGTCGGAGCCGATCCGATCGCGCGGAGACAGACCGCCGCGTATGCCAGGACCAGGGCGTAGGTGATCACACAGGTGGTGCAGAACACGCCGGCGGCAACGGAAGCACCAGCCAGAACCACGACGCTGCCGATACCCGCGAGCACCGTGAGCAAGGCGGCGGACCAGATGGGCTCGGCGATCCTGCCCGCGCGCTCGCCGCACCAGGGCCCAGAGGGGAAGCGCGAAGGCGACCGCGCTCCACACCAGCCCCCAGCCAGCCACCGGCAGGCCCGTCGCGCCCTGTATCGCACTCGCCAGGGGAAGGTCCCAGACGGTCGCGCAGCTGCCCGGTTCCCCGAGGCCGCAGAAATGATCGCCACCACGACGCGCCAGGATCAGCTGCGACCACTGGAACAGGGACCAGAGCGCGTGGGCGGCCGCCAGCGCCACCGCAAGGGCCAGGGCGCCCGGGCGCGGAGACTCGGCTGACGCCTCGGCTCCCCTCGACGTCTGCCCCTTCCTCTTCGCCACCGGGAGCCTCCTGCACCGCGACGCGCCAGGACCCGCGCTCCTCTGCTAGCGGCGCCCTGTCATCCACTCCCGGCCATCGACCCGGAAGTGCCGTGAATGTATCTCAGGTTCCGCTGGCCGGTCCCGGTTGGCGAGCTGGTGGGGGAAGGGGCCCAGGGCCAGCGATCGGCCGAGCAGCTGCGAAGGGTGCGAAGATCCGCCGCGGGAGGGTCCACTCTCAACACAGGGTCAACACAGAGCGTCGATCCAGTTACCCTCTACCGTTTCCGCTTCCGCACATCTTCTGATTCAGCCATGCCAGCGTGGGAGCTTCATCTACAGCATCAGCAAAGACCGCACGCCCGCGGCGGATTCGCACCAGAGTCGACTCACGAAGGTCGACTCAGGCGGAGCAGGATATCGAAGGATCGCCGGGCGGGTATGACTCCGATCATATGGAGCTGAATATCGTTCAGAACGTCTCGACGCGAACGTCGCGGCGCTCGCCCCCAGTCCCTGAGCGGCCAGGAATCCCCCGAGGGAATGGCTTCGGACGAAGCCGCCGAACCTTGGCGGAGACCTCGGTGGCTCGCCGTTCGGGTCAAGATCCGCCGGGATGTCACCGATGCCCCACCGTGAGATGGAGCGACGAAGGGCCGACCGAAGCAAACAACGACTGACCTGCGAGCTCGTGATCGGCGATCGCCGGCACCCGGGGATCGTCCTCGACCTCTCCCGGGTCGGGCTCTTCGTCCAGACCTCCGCCTCCCCGCCACCGGGCGAGAGGGTTCGAGTGAAGCTGCGGCCCCCGGGTCGAGCCGAGGTCGAGGTCGAGGCCAGCATCGCACGCAGGTACACGGTGCCCGCCCGGCTCGTGTCGGTTGCTCGCGGTGGGATCGGCCTGCGAGTCGAGTCGGCATCCGACGATTTCCTGCAGCTCGTCGGCTCAATGGGTCGGATCGAGCAGGCACCGCCGCCGAAGGCGAGGAACGCCGCGAAGATGCGGTGATCTCGGCGGCCGCAGCAGCGAGCTGGCGAGAAATGCAGGCCAGGCCTGGCCGCAAGGCTCCCGGCGCCCCCTCCTGTATGCTTCCAGAGGGCGGCTTGTGGGCCGCCCCGCGTGAAGGCGGGAAACCGGATGCGGCCGGAGAAGTTCGATGCTCTGATCATTGGCTCCGGCTTCGCCGGCGCTGCCACCGCCTTTCATCTGAGCGAGATCTTTCAGGGCTCGATCCTGGTCATCGAACGCGAGCAGGTGCCGGGCGTACACGCCTCCGGTCGCAACGCCAGTCTGATCCTGCAATCGGTTGCGGACCCTGCCATCCGCGGGGTCGTCGCCGCCAGCACCCGGGAGTACGCGAAGCTCCGCTCCGAGCTGGGCTTTCGGCAGACCGGGTCGCTCCTGCTGGGAACACCGGGTCAGCTGGAGGGTCTTCGCGAGACGGATCTGGTGGAGTCGTCGCTACGCGAGGCGGACGCCGTGCGCCCGCGTGTCCCACTTCTCGAGGGGCACGCCTTCGAGGCCGCCCTCGAGACCCCCGGAGACGGCGTGATCGATATCTGGGCCCTGCTCCAGTACTACCTGGCGGGCGCCCGCAGCCGCGGCGCCAAGGTTCGGCTGAGCTGCGAGGTCCAGGGGATCTCCGGCAGCGGTCCGTTCCGGGTCGAGACGAGCCGCGGACCGCTGGAGGTCAGCTACCTGATCAACGCGGCGGGGGCCTGGGCCGGCGGCGTGGCCGCCATGGCTGGCGCCACCCCGCAGCCGCTCCGGCCTTGGAAGCGCCACCTGCTGGCCCTCAAGGGGATCGACGACGTCGATCTCGACTGGCCCTTCGTCTGGAACCTGGAGCCGGAGTTCTACTTCCGCCCCGATTCCCAGGGACTCCTCTTCTCGCCTTGTGACGAGGAAGAAGCCTCCTCGCTGGAGACCCTGGTGACGTGAGGGCATCTCGGAACGTGCGGCGGAGATCGTGCTGGAAGGAGCTACCCGCGATGCGCAGTGCCGCCGAGCAAGACGTCTGGTCCTGCTTCCGCACCAAAGCACCCGACGGCCGGTTCGTGATCGGATGGGATCCCGGCTGCCAGGGATTCTTCTGGGTCGCGGGTCTCGGTGGCCACGGCGTCGGCAGTAGCTGGGAGGTGGGTCGTATCGCGGCGTCCCTCTTCTGCGATGCCGAGGCCGAGCTCCGCGAGGTCTTCTCTCCGGCGCGTTACGTCCGGCGGGCCCCGTAGAGCGCTCATGAATCATTCAGGGAGAACGCAATGAACCGCAGCCTCGACGTCGCCTCTTCCTTCTTTGCCACACTCGCCCGCCTTCCCGCTGGGATGACCGTGGGCGAGCTGGGGCCGCGCCCCGAGCAGCCCCTGGAGCTCTACGAGTTCGAGGCCTGCCCCTACTGTCGAAAAGTCCGGGAGGCCCTCACCATGCTGGACCTGGAGGCGATGATCTACCCGTGTCCCAAGAACGGCCCGCGCTTCCGCAAGCAGGTGGTGGCGAAGGGCGGCAAGGCCCAGTTCCCCTACCTCGTCGATCCCAACACCGGGGAGGCGATGTACGAGTCCGACGACATCATCGCCTACCTGTACGAGAGCTACGGCGACGGTCGCGCGCCCTTCTACCTCTCGCTGGGTCCGCTCACCACACTGGGTGCGAGCTTCGCCAGCGCCTTCCGCCTCGGTCTCGGCCAGGGGTACCGGCGGGCCCGTGCGCCGAAGAAGCCCCTGGAGCTCTACAGCTTCGAGATCTCGCCTTACTGCCGGATCGCCCGGGAGGCCCTCTGCACCCTGGAGATCCCCTACCTGCTCCACAACGTCGGGAAGAACAGCCCGAGCCGCCCCGCCTTCGAGAAGCGCAGCGGAAAGGTGATGGTCCCCTACCTGGTGGATCCGAACACCGACACCGAGATGTTCGAGTCCGCGGAGATCGTTGCCTACCTGGAGCGAACCTACGCCAAGTAGGAGACGCGGCGCCGCGTCACTCCTCCGCCATGAAGGAGTACCGGTAGTCGGTGGCCGGGACGAAGGTCTCCTTGATGCTGCGCGGGGAGACCCAGCGCTCCAGGTTGAGCCAGGTGCCGGCCTTGTCGTTGGTGCCCGATGCGCGGGATCCGCCGAAGGGCTGCTGGCCCACCACCGCTCCGGTGGGCTTGTCGTTGATGTAGAAGTTGCCGGCCGCGCTGCGCAGCGCCTTGGTGGCCTCGACGATGGCGAAGCGGTCCTGGGCGAAGATCGCGCCGGTGAGCGCGTAGGGGCTGGTCGTGTCGCAGAGCTCCATGGTCTCCGTGAACTGCGCGCTCGGGGTAGACGTAGACGGTCAGGACGGGTCCGAAGATCTCCTCGCACATCAGCTTGGATCGCGGGTCCTTGCTCTCGACCACGGTCGGAGCGATGAAGTAGCCCTCGCTGTCGTCGTAGGTGCCGCCGCAGAGAATCTCCATGTCGGGATCGTTCCTGGCGAACTTCGATGTACTCGGTGATGGTCTTGAAAGCGGACTCGTCGATCACCGCATTCATGAAGTTCCTGAAGTCGCAGACGTCGCCGACCTTGATGGTGGCGATCTCGTCGAGCATTCGCTGCTTCAGCTGCGGCCAGAGGCTGTCGGGGATGTAGGCCCGGCTGGCGGCGGAGCACTTCTGGCCCTGGTACTCGAAGGCGCCGCGCACCAGCCCGGCTGCCAGGACGTCCAGGTCGGCCGACTCGTGGGCGAAGATGAAGTCCTTGCCGCCGGTCTCGCCGACGATGCGGGGATAGGCCTGATACTTGCGGATGTCGGATCCGATGGCCAGCCAGATGGTCGAGAAGACGTAGGTGGAGCCGGTGAAGTGCACGCCGCCGAGATCGGTGTGGTTGAGGACCGGCGGGCCGATCACCGGGCCCGGCCCCGGAATCAGGTTGATGACGCCGTCGGGCATTCCGGCCTCCTTCAGCACCTGCATGATGTAGTAGGCGGGCAGCACCGCTGCCGAAGACGGCTTCCAGACCACCGCGTTTCCCATCAGTGCCGGGGCGGTGGGCAGGTTGCCCGCGATCGAGGTGAAGTTGAAGGGAGAGATCGCGAAGACGAACCCCTCCAGCGGCCGGTGCTCCATGTAGTTGAGGACTTCCTGGGTGGAGAGCGGCTGGTCGTCGTAGACCTGTGTCATGAAGTAGGGATTGAAGCGCCAGAAGTCGATCAGCTCACAGGCGGAGTCGATCTCGGCCTGGTGGCAGGTCTTGCTCATGTTGAGCATGGTGGCCGCGTTGATCGTCTGGCGGTACTTGCCGGCCAGCAGCTCCGCGGCCTTGAGCAGGACCGTGGCCCGGGAGGACCACTGCATCTCGCTCCAGGCGATCTTCGCCTCGTTGGCGGCGTCGATCGCCAGCTCCGCCTCGTTGGCGCTGGCGCGGTGGTAGTGCCCGAGGGATCTGGTGGAGGTCGTGGGGCGGCCTCATCTCGACCAGGTCGCCGGTGGAGATCTCCCGGCCGCCGATGATGCAGGGAACTTCCACGGGATTGCGGAGCATCTCTCGAGCTCGGCCTTCAGCTCCGCGCGCTCCTGGCTCCCCGGCGCGTAGGCCAGGACGGGCTCGTTCTTCGGCTCGCGAATGTGGAAGAGTCCGTTGAACATCTGCCTTCCTCCTCTGCCGCTCCCGGATCCTCTGCGGCTCGACTCGAACCGGGCGAGCGGAGGGGGATCATAACCGGCTCTCCCCTGGGGGGCGAGGGGTCGGGGCGCGCGGTAGAGTGCTCTCGAAAGCGGCGCGCTCCAGGGACCCGGTGCCGCGCCCAGGGAGGACCCCCGCATGCGATCGGATCGCCTGATTGCCCTCGTAGCCACTGCCACCCTTCTGCTCGCTCTCCCGGCCTGCGAGCCGGCCGCCCCGCCCCCTGAGCCGATCTCACTGGCCGACGACCCCGTGCATGCGAAGCTCGCCGCCCACACCGCGGAGTTCGAGAAGAAGGTCTACCAGGTCACCGACGGCGTCCATCAGGCGGTCGGATTCGGCCTCGCCAACTCGATCCTGGTCGAGGGCGACCAGTGCGTCGTGGTGGTGGACGGGATGGGCAGTGTCGAGAGCGCCAGTGCCGTGAGGGCTGCGTTCCAGGAGATCTCGGCCAAGCCGATCGGCGCGCTCATCTACACCCACAATCACGCGGATCACGTCTTCGGTGGCAAGGGCTTCGTCCCGGACGGCGACGTCGAAGTGATCGCGCACGAGACCACGGAGTTCTACATCGACCGGCTCGTCAACATCATCCGGCCGGTGCTTTCGCGGCGAAGCTCTCGGATGTTCGGCACCTACCTGTCCCGTGAAGGGGACGACCGGATGGTGAATGCCGGGATCGGTCCCTATCTCGAGATCGGCCGCGGGGGCGGCACGGTAGGGTTGGTCCGTCCCACACGGACCTTCCGCGACCAGCTGGAGCTCGAGCTCTGCGGGGTGCAGTTCCAGCTCGTCCATGCGCCGGGAGAGACCAACGATCAGATCTTCGTCTGGCTTCCCGAGAAGCGGGTCTTGATGCCGGGGGACAATGTCTACAAGGCTTTTCCCAACCTCTACACCATCCGAGGGACGCTGTATCGCGACGTTCTCGAGTGGTCGAGGAGCCTCGACAAGATGCGGGTTCTGGAGCCGGAGCACATGGCGCCCAGCCACACCCGGCCGGTATCGGGCGCCGAACAGATCTCGGAGATCCTGACCGCCTACCGCGACGCGATCCAGTACGTGCACGACCAGACCATCCGCGGCATGAACCGGGGGCTCACGCCCGACGAGCTGGTGGAGGAGGTCCGGCTTCCTCCGCATTTGAGGGATCACCCCTACCTGCAGGAGTTCTACGGGACCGTCGAGTGGTCGGTCCGCTCGATCTTCACCGGCTACCTCGGCTGGTTCGATGGCGACGCAGCGTTCTCTCTCGCGCCGGGCCCGAGCAGCGCGCCCGCGATTTCGTCGAGCTGGCGGGCGGCGAGGAAGCGCTGCTCGCGGCGACTCGCGCCGCTCTGGCAGAGGAGCGCTACCCGTGGGCCGCCGAGCTGGCGACCCAGCTGCTGCGAGTCGACCCGGACCTGGAGCAGGCGAGGCGCCTCAAGGCTGCGGCGCTTCGAGCACTGGGCCGGAGGAGCATCAGCTCCAACGGCCGCAACTACTACCTGACGCAGGCTCTCGAGCTCGAAGGCAGTGTCGAGATCGCTCGCGACCAGAAGATCGACGACAGCGTTCGCACTCTCGTCACCTCGATACCGATCGGAAACTTCATGGCGGCGATGCCGATCCGTATCGATCCCGAGAAGAGCGCCGAGACCGACGTCCTGGTGGGCTTTCACTTCCCGGACGTCGACGAGAGCTACGCGATCCACGTCCGCCGGGGCGTGGCGGAATTTCAACGCGCGTTTCCGGAGAACCCCGACGTCGCGATCACCGTCGACTCCGGCGTGTGGCGCGAGATCGCCGTCGGTCTGCGAAACCCCGCTCTCACGTTTGCCTCCGGTGCAGTCGAGGTGCAGGGCAGCACTCTCGATCTCGTCGGCTTCTTGCGGCTCTTCGACTGACGCCCAGTCAGGCGCCGCGGCGCTGCGGCCTCCGTCGGATGTTCTATGTTCAAGGCCCCGTATCAGAGGAGGGATGGAGATGGATCCGATCCAGCGCGTTGGCGTCGTCGGCTGTGGCTTGATGGGCTCGGGCATCGCCGAGGTGTGTGCGCGAGCAGGGCTCGAGGTGATCGTTCAGGAGCCCGAAGACAAGCTGATCGAGGCGGGAAAGGCGCGCATCGAACGCTCCCTGCAGCGGGCCCAGAAGTCGAAGAAGATGACGGCGGAAGAGGGCGAGTCGGCGCTTCGGCTGATCGCCTACACCACCGACCTCGCCGAGTTCGCCGGATGCGACCTGGTGGTCGAGGCGATCATCGAGAATCAAGCCGCGAAGATCGAGGTGTTCAAGAAGCTCGACGCCATCGTCACCCGTGAGGACGCGCTCCTCACCTCGAACACCTCCTCGATCCCGATCATGAGTCTCGCGGTGCAGACCGGCCGAGCCAGCCAGGTCTGCGGGCTGCACTTCTTCAACCCGGTTCCGGTCCTCGACCTGGTCGAGCTGGTGCCGTCACTGACGACGAGTGACGAGACGCTGAGCCGCCTCGAGGGCTTCGCTTCCGACGTCCTCGGGAAGAGCGTGATCCGCGCCCAGGATCGCGCCGGCTTCATCGTGAACGCGCTGCTGGTTCCCTACCTGCTCTCGGCGATCCGCATGGCCGAGTCGGGCTTCGCCACCGTGGAGCACATCGACGCCGGGATGGTGAAGGGCTGCAATCACCCGATGGGTCCCCTGGCGCTCACCGATCTGATCGGCCTCGACACCACCATGGCCATCGCGCAGTGCCTCTACGACGAGTTCAAGGAGCCGCAGTTTGCCAGCCCACCGCTGCTCTCCCGGATGGTGGAGGCCGGCCTTCTCGGTCGCAAGAGCGGCAAGGGATTCTACGACTACTCCAAACGCTAGCCGGGCAAGCGGGGACGTTGTTGAACGTTCAATTTCTCGGGCAGGCCCGAGAAATTGAACGTTCAACAACGTCCCCGCTCGGTGGTCAGCGACCTGCTTTCGGGCCTGCCGCGCAGACTTCGGGCGGGGCGTCGCCCTCGAACTGCTTGAAGTTCTCGTGGAAGCGTCCCGCGAGCTCCTCGGCCTTCTGCCGGTAGGCGGCCTTGTCGGCCCAGGTGCTCTCGGGATCGAGAATCTCCGCCGGAACTCCGGGAGCCGCCGTCGGCACCATCAGGCCGAAGTTGGGATCCTCTCGCAAGGGCACGTCGTCGAGCTTCCCGTCCAGAGCCGCTTCCACCAACGCGCGGGTGTGGGCGATCGACATCCGGCTGCCCACGCCGTAGGGCCCTCCCGTCCATCCGGTGTTGATCAGCCAGCAGCGCGCCCCGTGCTCGGTCACCTTCTCCCCCAGCAGTCGGCTGTAGACGGTCGGCTTCAGGGCGAGGAAGGGGGCGCCGAAGCAGGCGCTGAAGGTCGCCTGGGGCTCGTCGATGCCCCGCTCGGTGCCCGCCACCTTGGCCGTGTATCCGCTCAGGAAGTGATAGCGCGCCTGCTCCACGCTGAGCCTGCTGATCGGCGGAAGCACGCCGAAGGCGTCCGCGGTGAGGAAGATGACGTTGCTCGGATGTCCGGCGGTGCCCTCCCGGATCGCGTTGGGGATGTGGCTGGCCGGATAGGCCGCGCGCGTGTTCTCCGTCAAGCTGTCGTCGGTGAGATCCAGGCGACGCGTGTCCACGTCGAAGCCGACGTTCTCGAGAACGGTGCCGAAGCGGCGGGTGGTTTCGTAGATGTCCGGCTCCGCTTCGGGAGAGAGGTTGATCACCTTCGCGTAGCACCCTCCCTCGAAGTTGAAGATCCCCTTGTCGGACCACCCGTGCTCGTCGTCGCCGATCAGCTTCCGTTTGGGGTCCGCGGAGAGCGTGGTCTTTCCCGTCCCCGAGAGGCCGAAGAAGAGCGCGGTGTCGCCGCGGTAGCCGACGTTGCAGGAGCAGTGCATGGAGAGCACGTTCTGGCTCGGAAGCAGGTAGTTGAGCACCGTGAAGACGGACTTCTTGATTTCCCCGGCGTAGCTCGTCCCCCCGATCAGCACGATCTTCCTCTCGAAGGAGAGCAGGATGAAGGCCTCGCTGTTGGTGCCGTCCAGCTCGGGGATGGCGTGGAAGCGCGGGGCGTTGATCACGGTGAAGTCGGGAATGTGCTCCAGGCGCTCGCCGGGGTCGTGGATCTGCCGAAACATGTTGCGCGCGAAGAGCGAGTGCCAGGCGTCCTCGGTGATCACGCGGAGCGGCAGCTGGTAGCGGGGGTCCGCTCCGGCGTGGCAATCCTGGACGAAGACGTCCTTGTTCTGGAGATAGGCGGAGAGCCGCCGGTGCAGGGAATCGAACCTCTCCATCTCGAAGGGCCGGTTCTCCTTCCCCCACCAGACCCGATCGGCGCTCGCGGAATCCTTGACGACGAACTTGTCGTGGGGGCTGCGTCCGGTGTGCGAGCCGGTTCGTACCACGATGGGGCCGAGGTGCGAGATCCACCCCTCGTTCCGCTTGACCACCTCCTCGTAGAGGTGCGGGGTGGACGGGTTCCAGTAGACCGAGGCGACGTTGTGGAGACCGATCTGGTCCAGGCTATGGCCCGGTTCGCGACTGACGGTCATCAAAATTCTCCTTCCCAAAGGGGCAGGCGCTTCGGGTTCGGGGGGATTTCTGCTGGGATGGACCCCGCGCCCACCACTGGATAGGTTGGCCCGTCGCGGTGAAGTGGCAAGCCCGGGGCAGTCGATTGCGCTTCAGCAGCCCCGATGGGCTGAGAAGCCTCGATGGTTCTGGGGTGAAGTCACCACGGGCCTCAAGGGCGCAGCATTGGCTTCCAGCTGCTCCTTGAAGCGCCGGTGCATCTCCTCGGTCTGGAAGCCGCCTGGATCGATCAGCCACTGGAGGCCGAGGCCGAAGAGGGCTCCGCAGAACTGGATCGCCTCGGCGTTGGCGTCGGCATCGGCGCGCACCGTCCCCGCGGCGATGCCCTGCTCGAGGATCCGCCGGATCCGATCCCGGTGGCCGAGCAGGTCCTCGATGGCCGCGTCGCGCATCGGTGAGTCGGCGATCAGGGACTGGAACCAGAGCACGTAGAGGGCGCGCGTCATCCCCGGGTGCTGGTCGCCGAACCGCCTGTGGGCGTCCCCGAAGGCGATCAGCGCATCGACGCCGCCCCTCCCCGCGAGCGCGGGCTCGACCTCTCGTCGAAGCTTCTCCGAGATCCAACGGATCACCTGGGCGAACAGATCGGCCTTGGAGCCGAAGAGGTGGGTGGCGAGCCCGCGGCTGTAGCCGGCGGCCTCGCCGATGGCCGCCAGGGTGGTCTTCTCGTAGCCGCGCTCCCCCATCAGCTCGACGGCGGCCTCGAGCGTCCTCCTCTCCGAGAGGGCGCTTCGGTCGGCCTGTGTGAGCCGGTGGGGGCTGGGGGCTTCGGATCCCAAGGCATCCTCCCTCTCGCCGCACGGGCCCCTTGGCCCGCTTCTTGCTAACGACAAGAGAAGTCCGGAGATGACTCCGGCATTAGTTCATAAGATATTGTTATCTCATCAAAAAAAGTACTTGTCAACAACAAGCTCAATGGCTTACGATCTCCCCCTACGACCCTCCCAAGGGGTCTCGAGCGTGAGGAGACGCCCATGGCGGATGCGACCTACGATGCGGTGATCATCGGAGCCGGCCACAACGGTCTGGCCCTCGGCACCTACCTCGCCAAGAGCGGCCTGGACGTCGCCATCTTCGAGAAGCGGGCGGAGGAGGGCGGCGGGCTGTGCACCGAGGAGCTCACCCGGCCGGGCTTCCTGCACAACGTCCACTGCAACTACCACACCCTGGTGGGCGTCTCTCCCGTCTACGGCGATCTGGAGCTCGAGAAGCACGGGCTGCGCTACGAGAAGCCCGAGGTGCAGATGGGGTCGGTCTTCGACGATGGCACGGCGCTGACCATCCACCGGGACCTGGACAAGACCTGCGCCTCGCTGGCGCGCTTCTCCCAGAAGGACGCCGACACCTTCCGTCGCCTGGTCGAGGAGACGAAGGGGTACATGGACCTGATCCTCACCACCCTGATGTTCACGCCGCCGCTCTCGATGAACGACATCACCAAGGCGCTGGTGGCCTGGGGGGTGGAGGACAAGGCCGAGTTCCTGAGCGTGCACCTGCGCCGCCTCGACATCAACCAGTTCCTGGATCAGCACTTCGAGAACGACAAGGTGAAGGCGCACATCGCCTTCCACACGTCCTTGGGCGGCTACAGCACGGATCGCAAGGGTCTGGCGGTGACCTTGCCGCTGCTGGTGGGGAAGATCGACAACTGGCACGTCTGTGTGGGCGGCTCTCACGCGCTGGCCCACGCGCTTTGGGAGGGCTTTGCCCAGGCCGGTGGCCGCGTCTTCCTCCAGCACGGAGTGGATCGCATCCTGGTCGAGGACGGGAAGGCGGTGGGTCTCGAGCTGGAGGACGGCTCCACCGTGCGCGCGCGCCAGCTGGTGGCCAGCTCCATCAACCTGGAGCAGACCTTCCTCAAGATGCTCGATCCCAGTGTGCTTCCCGATGGCTTCGCCGAGGCGGCCGAGGCGTCGCCGCACATGGACTGGTCGTACTTCAGCGTGCACCTGGCGATGACGCAGCCTCCGCAGTACAAGGCGGCGCAGTTCGATCCGGACATCGACCAGGCGTGGGTGGTCAACGTGGGCTACGACAGCCCGGAGGCGATCAACCAGCACTGGAAGACGATGCGCTCGGGCAAGCTTCCGACCGCCTGTCCCAACGCGGCGGTCAACTCGCTGTTCGATCCCACCGACGCGCCCGAGGGCCACTACACCGGTCTTCTGCGCCACTTCGCGCCCTACAATCTGAGCCCCGGGGGTCCCGAGGCGTGGGACCAGATGGCCAAGGAGTTCGCGGTGAGCTGCATCGAGAAGTGGCAGGAGGCGGCGCCCAACTTGAAGAACGGCGCGATCCTCGACTGGGCCACCTACTCGCCGCTGGACATCAGCCGGCGGATTCCCAACATGGTCCAGGGCGACTGGATGGGCGGTCTGATCGATCTGGAGAACATGCTGGACCAGCGGCCGTTCCCGGAGCTCTCCCAGTACCAGACGCCGGTGAAGAGTCTCTACATGTGCGGGGCCACCCAGCACCCGCACGGCTTCATCACCTTCGCCCCGGCGTACAACGCGCTTCAGGTGATCGCCGACGACTACGACCTGGAGCGCTGGTGGAGGTAGGGCGTTGGTGGCAAACCCTGTCCAAGTGCGACTGGCCGAGGGGGCCGAGAGCGGCCTGGCCAATATCGTCCAGCAGTTCCTGGAGCAGAGCCTGGACGATTCCGAGTCGCGGCGGCGGCGCGCCCGGCGTCTTCGCGGACGGGTGGCGATGACGGCCGCAGACCACGAGGTGACGGTGACGCTCGACTTCCAGGGGGAAGAGATCGTCGTCTGGGATGGAGCGAAGGAACCGCTGCAGGCTTCCATCGCAGGGCCCCACCGGGCCTTGGTGGGGCTGCTGCAGGGCGAGGGGAATCCGCTTCTGGAGCACCTCAAGGGTCGGCTGCGGGTGCGCTCCAGCCTGCGCAAGCCTTTCTTTCCACTTCAGGTCCACAACCTGGTGAAGTTGCCGCCGGAAGAGCGCGGCCAGCGACGAACCCGCAGCTACGTGCTGGCAGGCGGGGTCGTCGCGGTCATGGCGGCGGCGGTGTTCCTTCTACTGCGCTCATGACGGAGGTCGAAGATGTCGGACGCTAGCTACGACGTGGTGCTGATCGGCGGCGGCCACAACGGGCTCTGCGCGGCCGCCTACCTGGCCCGGGCGGGCCAGAAGGTGGGCGTGTTCGAGAGCCGTCACGAGGAGGCGGGTGCCGTCCACACCTCGGAGGCCACCGTGCCCGGCTTCTGGCACAACCTCCATGCGCAGTACATGGAGTTCATCGACTACATGCCGTTCTACCACGACTTCGATCTTCCGAAGTTCGGGGCGCGCATGATCAAGCCGGAGTGCCAGGTCGGGATGACCTTCGCCGATGGGACGGCCTCCGCTGCTGATCTACCTGCCGGAGCTGGAGGAGAAGACCCACGCCAGCATCGCCCGCCACTCGAAGCACGACGCGGACCGGTTCACCGAGATCCGGCGCAAGGTGATGGCGAAGGACCAGTACATCGCGGCGCTGATCTACCAGACCGCGGGACGTCGATACGGCGCAGGGGGAGCTCCTGAACCTGTGGCTGGACCTCGGCTTCGAGATCGGCGAGATGCAGAAGACGGTGAAGCAGCTGATCGACGAGAACTTCGAGAGCACCGAGCTGCGGGGGACCCTCTACCGGCAGGCCCTGGAGTGGGGTGTCGACCCGCACAAGGGCAACGGCATCTCCTTCGTCATCTGCACCATCTGGCTCTGTGCGATGCACTACATGTCGGTGGGTGGCACCCACATGCTGGGCCACGCCATGGCCAGCGCCGCTCTCAACGCGGGAGTGGATCTCCGCTACAACCACCGGGTCCGCCGCATCCTGATGCAGGGCGACCGGGCGTCCGGGATCGAGCTCACCGACGGCCGCCAGATCGAGGCGAAGATCGTGGTCTCGAACCTCGACGTGGAGCAGACCTGCGTCGATCTCCTGGGTCCGGGCAAGGCGACGCCCGAGATCCGCGAGTTCCTCGACAACTGGCGCTTCGGTCCCGAGCACTGCCTGGGCACGCCGTCGTTCGCGCTTCACGAGCCTCCCGACTACAAGTCGGCCCGGCACGATCCCGACATCAACCGCTGCTTCTACACCATCGTCGGGTACGAGACTGCGGAGGAGGTGTCCGAGTACATTCTCGACGCGATGGGGGGTCGGCCCCCGAAGCTTCCCGCCGCGGGCATCTGGGTCAACACGCTCTGGGATCCGAGTCAGGCCCCGCCGGGCAAGCACGCCATGAACGGCTGGTACTTCTTCCCCAGGGCATCCGATCTGACCCCGGCCGAGTGGGAGGAGCTGAAGCAGACCTACAACGGCCGCTTCCTGGCGCTCTGGGAGAAGTACGCGCCCAACATGACGCGCGACAACGTGATCGCCGACGCCCTCTACACGCCCTACGAGATCGAGCAGGAGATGGGCATGCGGGAGGGGGACTTCGGCCACGGGCGGCCCAAGGTAAGCACATTGGACTTCGAAGGGGTGGGAGACCGGTCCATCGGCTACACGCGGACCGGGACCGAGGGGCTCTACCTGTGCGCGGGCAACGGCGTCAGCGCCGGACCCGGCTACACCGCCTTCAAGGCGATCGCGGAGGACTACGACCTCCCCAAGATCTGGGAACGAGACGACCGCATCTACTGAGACTGCTGAGAGAGGGTGGCATGCCCGATATCTACACGACCGAGTGGTACGACGAGCTGAAGGATCTGCTGAACCGCAACCCGGACATGGAGAAGAGCGCTCCGAAGGGCCCGCTGAAGGTACTCGGCAGGTTGTTCGGCGAGGGCCGCTCCCCCTACCTGAGCGAGGGAGAGCAGCGTTTCTTCGTCGTGCTTCTGGACGACGGGAAGTGCACGGAATACTACGAGGTGGACGAGGCGCCGCCCCGCAAGGAGTTCGACTTCATCTTCGAGATCCCCGCCGCCATCTTCGAGGAGGTGGCCGCCGGAATCGTCGACCCGGTGGAGGTCGGCCTCAAGGGCACCATCAAGATCACCGGTGACATGCGCATCCTGATCCGGCACGCGGACCTGGTCAACGTCGTGCAGGAGGTCTACCAGCGAGAGGTGAAGACCACCTGGCCGAAGGCTCAGCCTCCCTACCCGAATCCGTAGCCCCGTTTGGAGGGTTCGGAGGGGCAGGGCGCCGTGAACATCACGAGCGCTACCGGTTCCTCCGCCGGGCGAGCATCCAGAAGAGCGGGGGCAGAAGGAAGGCCAGCTCTGCGCCGAGGCCGCACGGGACGAAGAAGGCGCCTCGTTGATCCGATAGGCGATGCCGTCGCACTGGGGGTCGGGTCCGGCGGGATCGGCAGAGCCGTTGGCGGCTGACACCTGCGTCGTAATCGATCTTCCCATCGCCATCGTTGTCGATGCCATCCTGGCACTGCGGATCCTCGAGCGGAAAATCGGCAAGGCCACAGCCGGGGTCCTCCGGGAAGTCCGTCCAGCCATCGCCGTCGTTGTCTTCTCCGTCGTCACAGGGCAGGTCAGGGGCCTTCTCGGAGGGGTCGTCGGCGTCGTCGCATCCGGGGTCTTCCAGGTCGCTCAGCCCGTCTCCGTCGTCGTCGATGCTGTTCGAGCAGTCCGGGAGCAGCGCGACCAGGGCCTGTGCGATGCGGATCCGGCTGGTCTGGGCATGGACGTCGGGGATCGGCACGCCGGTGTCCTGGAGGGCGGTCAGGATCTCGTCGACGGAGGCCGAGCGAGCGGCCTGTCGGAGCGTCGCCCACGACCCCGCCACGTGGGGTGTGGCCATCGAAGTGCCGCTCGCGTCGATGAAGCCGGCGCTCCCGAAGAACGGAGCGCGGATCTCGACGCCGGGGGCCCAGAGCGAGAGGAAGGCGGCCGCGTTGGCGAAGCCCGCAATCTCGTCGCCGTCATCGGTGGCGCTCACGCTGATCGCAGAGGAGATACACGCCGGCTCGCCGATTGCGTTGGTGTAGCCGTCGTTTCCCGCGGCGATGACCGTGGCGATCCCCACCGATCGCAGGTTGTCGATGGCGGCCTTGGTGGCGGCATTGACCGAGTCGCAGAGCGCTTGGGAGGTGTACACAGTGCCGCCGAGGCTCATGTTCACCGATGCAATCGTGTGAAGAGGACGCAGCGTGTCGAATACGTATTCGAGGGCTGCGAGCTGGTCGGAAGTGTATGACCGAGGACAGGGACTCGGATCCGGATCGCATACCGGGCCGGTGAGCTTCGAGAAGACCTGGATCGGGATCAGTGAGGCGCCCGGGGCGACTCCGGAGTAGGAGGCGCCGGCGCCGGCGGCGATTCCCGCCACGTGGGTGCCGTGGAAGCAGTCCCCCGAGTAGGTGCAGTAGGAGCCAGATCCCGCTCCCTCGTCGAAGCTCTGGCCATTCGGGCAGTCGTTTCCCAACGCAAAGCAGGCCTCGGCCACGATCTTTCCGGCGAGGTTGGCGTGGTTCGCATCGACCCCGGTGTCGAGCACCACCACCGTCTGCCCCGAGCCGTCATAGCCCATCGAGGCCGCCTGGTCGGTCTCGACCAGCGGCGCGCTCACGTCCAGGAGAGGGCGGTGAAGGCGGTCTTCCTGGACCGCGACCACCCGGGCACTCTTCTCCAGCCGCGAGAGCGCCTCCGGCCCCACCTCGAGGGCGGCAAAGGCGATGCTTCGAAAGCGCCGGACCGTCCGGTGTGCCGTCCCGGCCAGCTCCGCACCCAGGCCATCCTGGGCTGCGGCGATTCTCTGTCGCTGGCGCAGTCGGGATCGCGAGGCGCGCAGGCGACCCTCGGGGAGCGTCGGCACGTCGAGCTGAACGATGACGCGGACCGCCCCTTCCCGAGAGGCGCGGGCGGCGATTTCCGGCGGAACCGGGTTTCGTGCCTGCGCCTCCACCGCTTCGAAGGCGAGCAGGGTGATCAGGGCTGCGAGGATCAGAGCGCGGAGAATCCCCATGTCTCTCGCCACTGTAGCTGCTCCTGGCCAGCCGGCGCCCGAAACTGACCCCGCGGGAATCTCGGCGTCTGGCAATGCTCCCATCGGGAGTGTAGGGCAGCGGCTTGAGGGTGGGGAGGACTGCGGCCGGCACGGGTACGATTTCCGATGGCTTCGTTCCGTTATGCTACCCAGACAGGCGCCGCCCAGGCATTGTGGTAACGGCGATTGCCGATGGGAGTGTTCGATGATCAAGGGATACGCCGGTCGAATTCTCGAGGTGGACCTGAAGAGCCAGAAATTCGCCTTCGAGCCGCTCGACGAGGAGACCGCCCGCCTCTACATCGGCGGGAAGGGCTACGGAACGCGGTTGCTCTACGACCGGACCGAGCCCGGAATCGATCCCCTGGGTCCGGCCAATCCGCTGATCTTCGCGACCGGGCCCCTCAACGGCTCGATCGCGCCGCAGTCCAACCGCTTCGCGGTGGTGTGCAAGAGCCCGCTGACCGGGGGCATCGGCAATGCCACCAGCGGTGGCTCCTTCTCCTACGGCTTGAAGAGGGCCGGGATCGACGTCCTGATTCTCGTGAACCAGTCCGCGGAGCCGGTCCGCCTCGAGATCGACGGCGACAACGACCGGGTCGAGTTCATCGACGCCGGAGATCTCTGGGGCAAGGGTACCTACGCGACCCAGGAGATCCTCGGAAAGAAGAAGTACCACGCCGTGATCGGACCGGCGGGGGAGAACCAGGTCCTCTTTGCGGGCATCGTCTCCAATGAGCGCATCGCGGGACGCACCGGGGTCGGTGCGGTGATGGGATCCAAGCGCCTGAAGGCCATCACCGTGGCGGGCTCGCGGAAGCTGGAGATGGACGACCCGGACAAGTTCAAGGAGTACACCAAGGAGGTCCGCAAGATCTTCGAGCAGCACCCGGTGCTCGGCGAGAGCATGAAGCGCTTCGGCACCGCGAACATCGTCAACACCACCAACGCCCGCAACATCCTCCCGACTCGGAACTTCAAGTACGGCCGCTTCCAGGACGCCATGCAGATCTCCGGCGAGTACATGGAGGATCACGAGCTGGTCGGGATCAAGTCCAGCTGCATTCACTGTCCCGTGACTTGTGGCCGCGAGGTCGAGGTCGAGGGGATCGGGCGGGTCAAGGGCCCCGAGTACGAGACGCTGGCGTTGATGGGCAGCAATCTGGAGATCGGCGACCTGAAGAAGATCTCCGAGTGGAACTACCACGCCGACGATCAGGGCATGGATACGATCAGCCTCGGCGCAACGCTCAGCTTCGCCATGGAGCTGCAGGAGCGCGGCCTTCTGGATGCTGGCCTCGACTTCGGCAGCCCCGCCGGGGTGACCGAGATGATCCTCGACATCGGGCACCGCCGGGGTCTGGGCAACGACCTGGCCGACGGAGCCAAGCGCATGAGCGAGAAGTACGGCGGCGGCGAGTTCGCGATGCACGTCAAGGGTCTGGAACTCTCCGCCTACGATCCGCGCGGCTCCTTCGCCCAGGGCGTGGAGTACGCCACCACCAACCGGGGTGGCTGTCACGTCCAGGGCGCCAGCATGTACCTGGAGTCGGTCGGGCCCCTCACCATCAATCCCCAGAACCTGAAGCTGAAGGCGGATCTTCCCATCGTTCAGCAGAACCTGGCCTGCGCAATCAACTCCATGGTGCTCTGCATCTTCACGACCTACGGGATCGTCCCGAAGGCCATCCACGAGATGGATCCGAACTCCCGGAAGTACAAGATGATCGCCGGCGCCCTGGAGAACAGCGGGCCGCTCTTCCGCCGGATGATGAGCATGAAGGGCAAGCCGATGTTCTGGTACGAGAAGTGGCTGAGCTACATCACCGGCGAAACCTGCTCCGGCGGACATCTGCAGGAGATCGGCGCGCGCATCTTCAATCTCGAACGCATGTACAACCTGCGCGAAGGATTCACCGCCAGCGACGACACCCTGCCCCACAGGATGCTTCACGAGCCGACTTTCGAGCACATGAAGTCCGGTCACCCCCTGGATCAGCTCCTGCCCAGGTACTACAAGAACCGCGGCTGGGATTCCGAGGGGGTGCCTACCCGCAAGACGCTGGAGAAGCTGCGGCTCAGGGTGTAGAAATCGGAGCCGCTCCGGTTCGACGGGGCCGCTCCCCGAACCAGGCCTCTCGAAGGGCCTGGCCGGCCGAAAGGACTGCCGAGATGAGCATCACGGTGGAGCTGACCTACGAGATGAGCAAGGCGCTGGGCGTGCAGCGCTTCGAGTTGGAGGATGCCCGGACCGTCGCCGACGTGGTGCGTCTCGCTCGCGACAGGTTCGAAGAGGGTGAGAGCTTCGAGAAGCTGACCCGCGTGACGGCGATAGCGATCAACGGCGTCCTGATCAACTACCGCAAGGGCATGAAAACCCAGCTCTCCGACGGCGATACCGTGAGCTTCGTCAAGGCGGCGTCCGGGGGGTGAGGAGCACGGCTTGGCTCCGAACTCTCCCCCTCAGCCCGCCATCCTGATGAATTTTCGGTGTAAGTACCCGGATTCATTTACCTCCCATTGATGCACCGTTACGAGCAGAACTCCCTTGAGAGCCATTGGAAGTCGTTTCGTTACCGCGCTCCAGCCACGACAGATCCTCTGCCTGGTCGGGGATCATGTGCGAGTACACGCGCAAGGTGATGCTCGGGTTGACGTGCTCGACTCCGATCCCCGCATCGAGCAGTTCGTTGATACGCTCGAGGATGAGCTCCTCATCGAGTGTGGCGATGCGGATGCCCTTTCCCCCACTGAGCAACGTGCCGTCGCTGTACGGATCGGTACGTCGCCATGGTCGAGGTGGCTAGGGTCTTACCGTGCGGACCGCTCAGGAACTGCTCGACGGCCTGCTCCACGGTGGTCTGCGAGCGGATGCCAAGCTCGCGGAGGCGGATCCCCTCGTTGAGTTCGTGCGCCCACGCCTTTGCCTGCTCGTAGGCATCGGGGCCGCTGAAGGAGCGGATCTTGCGCTTGCCGGTGCGGCTGTACTTGGCGGGGAGCTCGACTTTCCACCCGCCTGTGTCTCTTCGGGGCTTCGGTTCGATCATGCGTCCTCCGCCCCCCATCAGTTGAGATACTCCCACGCTTCTGCCGAGACGGCTACCGGAGCTCCTCTCGCCCATCTCTTCAGCGATTCCAAGCCCCAGAAATTGCCTATGTCCGCGCGGCGGAACCGGACTACCCGGCCCTGCACCCACGCCTCCAGCCGCCCGGTGCGACGCCAGCCATGCACGTCTTGACCGATACCTGCGCGAGTTCGGTCACCTCTCGGGCGCGAAG
Organism: uncultured delta proteobacterium; assembly: GCA_963722885.1. Taxonomy (GTDB): domain Bacteria; phylum Myxococcota_A; class UBA9160; order UBA9160; family UBA6930; genus CAVXZE01. The sequence continues at coordinate 4,365 of CAVROS010000006.1, read as the reverse complement.
CAGGCGGGTCATCGCTTGCTCCGCGCGGAATATCCGGCGATTGAACGCCCACAGGGGGCACCCCGAATCTGGCAGCGAGCCTCCTACGGCCGATCCAGGCACACAGTCGAGGCACTTGAGCTGAATCGCGGCCAGTACGAGGTGTCCGCCTGGGCCGCGAGCTTCACCAGAACCGCCGTGAGCCTTGGGGACGTCATGGGGCATGGTGGGGAGCGGCAGGAATTCGATTCTGAGCGCATTTCGCCGGGATAATCCCCGCCACACGCTCCGATCTCGTTCTGGATCGGCTAGGCCGAGGGATAGCCTCTGATTTCGCGGTGAGAAGCCTGTCTGGAGACCCGCGCTCGTGGTGCGGTGGGGTGCAGAGGGTGCAGCCTCTCCTTACTCTTACTCTTTCTCCCCTCTGGCTGTCTCTCTTCGAGGAAGAAAAAAAGAGGAGGGAGAGAAAGGTAAAGGAAAGGGAACACTGCACCCTTTGCGCCCCACGACCACCCTCTCACTCCCGCTTGACCATGATGCCCAACCCAACCCCGCACCCCTTTTGCGGTTCTCCTCAATCTGGCCATCGTATGCGCCCGCGTAAGCGATCATTGAAGCTGACCACTCCCGCAGGGAGACGACCGCTCTCCTTTACCCAGGCGCAATACTGTTTGTCGAGCACGGGCCTTGGCATCCATCCGTCGGGACGGAGTGCAGCACTCCTCGACGAACCCCCGACAGAGTGCAGCTGCTCCGATACCGCTCTCCGGCTGCTTGGACTGACGGAGGCATCTCAGACCGCCCCCGTTACATCAGCCGCCGAAGTCCTTCGGCCTCCTTCACGAGGAGACCCTCCAGTTCTGGCTTGGCGGTAAGCTTCGAGTTGAGGAACGGATCTCGATTCTCCTCGGGAATCCGTTCCGGCACAGGAGGCGTGTGACCGGCCCGAGCAGCAGGGGAAACTTCGACGTCCAACTGTGGGACGCCGGAAGCAGCAGGAAGGTTCACCGCCCGGTTCCCGATTCGGCGGGCGAAGGAACACCCCTGGCGAGGAAGAGAACGGCGTGATCAGCGCCGGGCACCGGCCGGAGGCGATCGAGGCCATGTGGATGGTTTCCTGCGGATCAAGTGAGGAGAGGCAGTGGATTTTCATGACGCTCCTCCCCCGCAAGGCAATTGGCGAGACAGAAGACGCAGGAACGGTCGCCTGAATCGCTGACCCGCCTCGAAGTCACACACCCGAGGCTCGGTTGATGCACGAGATGCCTTCGCCACTTGCGTTGAGTTCCCGATAATCCTCGCTCGTCCCAAAGCGCCAACGAAGGTTCGTGGGATCTTCGATCAACTGTACGGACATTGAGAATGGGTGTGGGTAACAGCCACCTCAGGAAGACACCGCCTGCGCGTAGCAGCGTAACCGAAGCTCCGGATCGAGTAGCGACCTGCAAGGAGGCTCTATCCGTCGACCACCTCCATCGCGACGCGCGCCCACTCGAACAGGCGCTGCGGCTCGTAGCGCACCGTGCTGATGTCCTTGAGGATGAACTCCAGCGGGCAGCCGTTCTCCTCGCAGACCTCCCGCGTCTCGATCAGATCCTCCCGCACCTGCTCCGGGTCGAACGTGTCCGGCGCCAGCAAGGCCGGGTTGGGCTTGCGGGAGAAGACGAAGTCGCGCGCCGATCTCGGCTGCGCCGCGCTCCTCGTCCACCCACGGGCTCATCGAGACCTTGCGCACGTTGGGGATCATGCGGACTTCGTCCATCTTGCCGTCCAGCGGGTCGCAGCAACCGTAGTAGACCAGGCCGAAGCGCTCGCAGATGCGGCTGGCGTAGTCCACCTCGAATTCCTTGAACATCGCGGGCGAGACCGTGGAGAACATCTGCGCCAGGCCGAACATCCAGATGTCCTTGCGTCGTCGGCTTCTCGCGGGTCGTAGCCCGGCGCGGGCAGTTCGTCGGTGTAGGCGCCCGTGCAGTGGATCAGGCTCTGCGGTCCGCACAGCAGGCCCTGTTCCTCCAGCTGGTCCAGCATGCCCAGGTAGCCGTCCGTCATGCGGTCGAGCAGCCGGTGCATGTACTCCGGCCGGTCGACCAGGGCGTAGAGCGCGTTCTCCACGCCCATCCACGTGCGATCGGGTCCCAGAGCGACAGGTAGGGGTCCGCGCCCCACGGGCGCACCTCCAGCATACCGTCGAACAGCTCGTGGGCCACCTCGAGTGCGGCGTCGGTCTCGGCTGCGTCGTGGCTGATCTGCGGGCATCTGGATCTTCTCCAGGTCCTCTTCGGTCTCGAACTGGTTCTCGTACTTGTGGCCGACCACGGCGTTGGTGGGGTCGCTGACGGCGATCTCCTCGCTGCGACGTTGACGCCGAAGCCGGTGTTGCGGATCGCCTTGCGACGCGGATAAAGGGCTCGACCACCATGTCCACGGGGAAGTGCTGCCACTGGTAGAGCGTGCGCCGCAGATCCCTCTCGTAGCCCCGGCATTCGATGTCCGTGCACGGCAGCGTCAACTCGTCGTCGATGTTCATCTCGTTCCAGCAGACCTGGTCGATCATGACCATGGGCCGTTCCGGCTCGCGGGCGTTGAGCTTGCGCCACAGCGCCCGCTTCTCTTCCTGCACCGGCAGCGCGGCGATCTCGGCCACGCGCGCCGCCAGCTCTCGCACCGTGGACACATCCTTCTTTCTCGGAGCAAGCCGGTCTTTTTCTCCGCTCGGAGCATGCCTGCTGTAGGAGGTGGACATGAAGGTGGTATCGAAATCGGGCCGTGCCTGTTCATAATCGCGTGGCGGAACCCATTCGGGGGCCCCCGCTACTAGGGGAAAGAAGCCACCCAGTTCGCGGATCTCCGCCCGGGAGTTTACCGATGTACGTTATAGGGTCGTCGCTTGGCCATTCTCGCGTTTTCGTTACCAGACGGTCAAGCACCGGTTTCTCTCAGGATTCCGAGGACTTGAAGTCGCGCGCGAGGGTGACCGTGCCCGGATTTCGGACAGCCCTGAGAGTGGCCTCCCCCAGATAGCCGCGCGGCTCTCCCGTCGAATGGATGCCAGGACCTTCGTGAGAAATCACGATGGAATCAAGACGGGGTACACCAAGGACGGTAGTGCGCCGGGATAAACCGGCAAGGTGTAGTGAATGAAAGAGTCATACATTGAAGGGCTAGCGACCCACACCGGCCCCGAGTCATGCGCCGTCTCCGCAAGGGGGTCGGCGAAGCGTTGACAGGGGTACGTGCAGGCCGGGTATTGAGCCGCGAAATCACGTTACTCCGGGGTGCCGACGCCGTCAGGAGAGGCGGAAGGCCACACCGTCGCGGCGCGTATCGCGAGGCGCCGGCGGACCCTGCGCGGTCAGAGACCCCGTGCATGCACGGAAGCACCTTGCGCGAGAACCGGGAGATCCCGCGATCGCCCGCGGCGAGATGGCGCCGCGGGCCGCATCGGGAAGTCCAAGGACGTACGCCGATGATGAACGGACAGTGGGAAGTCGGACAGGCCCATAGTACCGGAGAAGCCCCCGAACAAAGGCCGGGCCAGCAGTGCCGGCGGCGGAGGGGGTGGAGGGAAGGGGTCTGGCCAAGGGGAACCCGCGACAGCAAAACACGCCCCGGACACAGAGCCGGGCAGCGCGTGCACAGTGCGCTGGAGCGGGTACGTCAAGCAGCAAGGAAGGATAGGAAGCTGCGGTTCACCGCGCTCCTGCACCACGTCTACGACCTCGACCGCTCCGGGAGGCTTACTTCGGCCTCAAGCGGAAGGCCGCACCGGGCGTCGACGGGGAGACGTGGCGAGCACTACGGGCGAGGACCTGGAGGACAATCTCCAGGACCTCTCCGACGGCTGAAACGCGGAGCGTACCGGGCGAAGCCGGTCCGCAGAGTGTACATCCCGAAGGCGGACGGGCGGCAGCGGCCGCTCGGTGTCACCGCGCTGGAGGACAAGATTGTCCAGCGGGCCGTCGGTCGAGGTGCTGAACGCGATCTACGAGGCCGACTTCCTCGGCTTCTCCTATGGATTCCGGCCGGGGCGCAGCCAGCACAATGCGCTGGATGCGCTCTACGGTCGGGATCTACCGACGAAGAAGGTGAACTGGGTGCTCGATGCAGACATCCGTGGATTTTTCGACGCCATCGACCACGGATGGCTGGTGAAGTTCCTCGAGCACCGGATCGCGGACCGGCGCGTCGTGCGGCTCATCCAGAAATGGCTGAGCGCCGGCGTGCTGGAGGACGGGAAGCGGATATACGAGTGAAAGGGGACGCCGCAGGGGCAGCGGTATCGCCGCTGCTGGCCAACATCTACCTGCACTACGTGTTCGACCTCTGGGTCGCAGCATGGAGGCGCCGGAGCGGGGGCGAAGTGATCGTCGTGCGGTTCGCCGA
>CAVROS010000005.1:0-58792 GCA_963722885.1 uncultured delta proteobacterium | reverse complement strand
TGTGCGATGACGGTTCCGAGCACCGGGTCCAGGTGAAGCTCGGGTAGGTGCTTCTCGCTTGACATGTTTTGCAATTTTAGTACCCTTAGCACCGACCGGGTTTGACGAGCCAGGGACTCAGACAGAGTTGCCAAGCGGCCCCACGAGAAGAGGGACCCCCTTCCCGCCCTTCCGATCCGCAAGACACCCAGGACCGCTGCTGTCCGGATCGCCCAGCAAAAGCCCTACCCGAATCGCCTTGTTCGCGCTGATCCTCTGCGCGGAGAAGGGCCGGGTACGACAATGAGGCATTCATGGAACAGAGCGAAGGCGGAGACTTCGTGGGCGGCCAGTCGGAGATCGTGCACGAAGGGTCACTGCAGGTGAGCTGCAGCTCGTGTGGGAGGCTCCATCAGGTGGAGCACCCGCTCGACTTCCACCCCGTCTGTCCCGCCTGCACGGGGAGGTATCCGATGGGATCGCTGGAGATGAGCGGATCCTATCCCCTGAGCGACAAAGCGATCGATGACGCGGTGACCCGGGTGTCGGCTGGCAACTACGCCCTCGGGTACATGGATGGGACCACGTTCATGGTCTTCTACGTGGGTCGTTCGGACTCCGACGTGAAGCAGCGGCTGCACGACTGGGTTGACGCACCGAGCCGATCCGGCAAGTATGCCCCCTCCGCCAAGGCTGCGTACGGATATCATCACCGGGGACCCTTGCCCGTCGGCGTTCCGGCGCTCGATCGCGTCGGGATTGGTGTGGACAGCAGCTACACCCGCTTCGCATTCAGCTACGCAGGCTCCGCCGAAGCGGCATTCGAGAAGGAGTGCCGCAACTACCACGACTTCGGGGGCCGCGACGGCCTGGACAACGAGGCCCACCCGGTATCGACTCCGGGTGGCTCTGGGAAATGCCTCGCGCACGACCGGTAGCCTGTCCCGGTCAATTACTCTGAGCTTCCCGCGATCGTCTTCAGGTTGGGACGAATCATCTGGCCGGGCTGAACGGCGGCGTCGAACTCCTCGCCGGTCAGGAGCCCGAGTTCGATTGCCGCTTCCCGCAAGGTGCCACCTGTCTCGTGAGCGCGCTTGGCGACCTTCGCGGCAGCGTCGTAGCCGATCTTGGGGTTCAGGGCGGTCACGAGCATCAACGAGTTCTCGAGATGCTGTTCGATCCGCTCCCGGTCCGGCTCGATACCGGTCACGCAATTCTTGTTGAAGCTCTCGCAGGCGTCCGCGAGCAGGCGGATCGACTGCAGCAGGTTGTAGGCGAGCACGGGCTTGAAGACGTTCAGCTCGAAGTTTCCCTGGCTCGCAGCAAAGCCGATGGTGGCATCGTTGCCCATCACCTGCGTGGCGACCATCGTCACCGCCTCGCATTGGGTGGGGTTGACCTTGCCGGGCATCATCGAGCTACCCGGCTCGTTTGCCGGGATGTGGATTTCACCGATTCCGCAGCGCGGGCCGGACGCCAGCCAACGCACGTCGTTGGCGATCTTCATGCAGGCAGCCGCCAGCTGCTTGAGTGCGCCACTCGCGGTGACGAAGGCATCGTGGCTCGCGAGAGCGGCGAACTTGTTCGGGGCGCTCACGAACTGGTGGCCGCTGATCTCGCTGATCTTCGCGGCCACCAAGGCAGCGTACTCGGGGTGGGTGTTGAGCCCGGTACCCACGGCGGTGCCGCCGAGTGCAATCTCCCGCAATTGAGGCAGTGAGGCTTCGATGCTCCTGACGGCGTGGTCGAGCTGGGCAGCCCAACCGCCGATCTCCTGACCGAGTGTGAGCGGCGTGGCGTCCTGCAGGTGCGTGCGTCCGATCTTGACGATGTCCTTGAAGGCCTCCGCCTTCTGCGTGAGGGTCGCCCTGAGGTCACGCACGCGCGGGAGCAGGTGCTCCTCGATGTGCTCCACGGCCGCGATGTGCATGGCCGTCGCGTAGGCGTCGTTCGACGACTGCGACATGTTGCAGTGGTCATTGGGGTGGATGGGGTCCGCGGAGCTGAGGTTGCCCCCCGCGATCTCGATCGCACGGTTCGCGATCACCTCGTTGACATTCATGTTGGTCTGGGTTCCCGAGCCGGTTTGCCAGACCACCAGGGGAAAGTGGTCCGCCAGCTTGCCTTCGATGACCTCCTGGGCCACCTGTGTGATCAGGTCTCTGCGCTTCTCGTCGAGCAGCCCGAGCTCATGATTCGCAAGCGCTGCGGCCTTCTTCAGGATCCCGAATGCCCGGATGATCTCCGGCGGCATGCGCTCGGTGCCGATCCGGAAGTTCACCAGCGAGCGCGCCGTCTGGGCGCCGTAGTACTTGTCGGAGGGGACCTCGAGTCGACCCATCGAGTCGGTTTCGATACGCGTTGCCATGGCGTCTCCTTCGATGTGCGGCCGTCTTCCCGCACTGTGAGGCTACTCCGCCTCTCTCAGCCGACGCTACGCCGAGTCCAATCGTGGCGAAAACCGGGGCGAAACGCTTCGCCGTTCACCCACGAAAGCCTCGCGGGGAGAAGGCCCCACGGGGTCCCGAGCCGCTGCTTATCGGCCCGATCTTTGCTGGACGAGTCCCTGGCCGCAATCCACGCAGTAGATATTTCGCACACGGCGCCTTCTCGCATGTTTCGCCGCGGTGCACTCACCTGCGAGGATGCTCCCGTTCACGACCACTCCACAATCCGGACAGAAGCGTACCGTCACTACCGAGCGTCCGTGATTGTCGTTGGGGCAACGCTCTCGCAGCATTCACCTCACTCCTTACCTGCTGATTGCGAATCTCGCTGGGCCGTTCCGAGTCGCGTCAGGGCCGCTTGTAGCGCTCTGGCACCTCGCGGGGTTGGGCATCCCGGAGGGTTGTGACGATCTGATCCTGCAGGATCTCCCAGGTCCAGCTGTACATGCTGTCGTCGCGTTTGGATCCGACGGGCTTCGTGCACATTTCGTCCCGCCGACCCCAGAGGAGGAAGTAGGGCTTCTGCTCCTCCTGGGCAACGCGGAGCTCAGCGCTCACACGCACCGATGACGCCGTGTGCTCCCCGCAGATCACGATGACCTCGTCCGCCTCGGAGATCTGGCGGCGTACTTTCTCGTCCCAGCCATCCGTCATCGTCGTGGCCTCGGATCGAGCGGAGATCTCGAATCCGGAACACTGCCTGAGCGACTGCTCGAAAAGCAGATCGGGCAGGTCCTGGTCGTTGTCGAGATCGAAGCTCATGAAGATGCGAACGTTGGGCATTGTTCGTTCGAAGGAATTTCGATGGTTTGGGTGCAGGCCGCGCATCTCAGGCGGACCTCCAATGGTCTCTCGGGTCGACTCGGGAAGGATGGGGTTGGGGAACGGGAGGAAAGCCCTCCCGTTCCGATCAGGCCTCGTCAGAGGCCAGCCTAGTAGCGACCGCCGCTGCGGTAGCCACCGCCACCGCCCGCGTTGCGGTCCTGCGCCTCGTTTACCCGGAGGCTTCGGCCTCCGAGCTCGCTCCCATCGAGGGCGCGGATCGCGTCGTCGGCTGCGCTTGCTTCGTCCATCTCGACGAAGGCAAAGCCGCGCGGGCGGCCGGAATCGCGATCCGTGATCACGTTGACTGACTCAACGCGGCCGTGTCGCTCAAAGACGGCACGAAGCTCGTCCTCCGTGGAAGAAAAGGGAAGGTTTCCGATATAGATTTTCTTGCTCAACTAATAATCCTCGTCGCGCCGCAGTTTCGAGAAGGACGCGACCGACGCCGGGCTCCGGGCCGGTCAATCCGGACGCGAGAGTTCCGTCGCAATGGTCACCGCCCGCAACAGCGATCGTTCGACCACGAGAGCGGGCGCAAAAGGCAGAATCGAAAGGAAATCAGAACAGGCGGGTAAAGCCAGAAGCTGAGGCCAGTCGAAAAGACCCCTCCATCTAATTTATACCAGAAAAGGGAGCCCACGGCATCGACCAGTATCCTTGCGAGGTCTTATCCCCCTCCCTTGGCCACTGGATCCCTCCTCGCCGTCCTGCGGAAGTGTCTCCCAAATCAACAGCCTGAGTGGTCCAAATCGCTCTGACGTGTGACGGCGCGGGTCGCGAGCCCTCCCGGTCAGCGCAAACGCGAGGTGACCAGCTTCGGGCGCACGATCGAGTAGAAGGCGGGTACCACGGTGATCGCTCCGAGCATGTTGACGATCATCAGCACACAGAGAAGCTGCGCCATCTCGGCCTGAAAGCGCAGGCTTGAGAAGATCCAGAAGAAGATCCCGCCCACCACCGTGGTAGCCGTGAATGTCACGGCCATCCCCGTCGTGCACACGGCGCGCCGGATGGCCTCGTCGACGTCGCCGGTGATGCCCACTTCCTGGCGGATTCGGTCGATGATGTAGATGGCGTAGTCGACGCCGATCCCGACCCCCACCGCCTGGACCGGCAGCGTGTTGATATTGAGGCCGACGCCGCGCACGGCCATGTAGGCAAGTGAGAAGAGGGTGGCTGTGGAGATCTGCAGCAGGACGATCGCTCCGCTCGGAAACGATCGGTAGGTCGCGGAGTGGAGGAGAAAGATCACCAGGAGGATGAGAGAAATGTTGGCCCGGTGTCCTCGCTCGACCTCCTGGTTGACGGCGGAGAGGATTCCCATCACACCCCCCGCGAGCTGGAAGTGGGCGCCGCGCGTCCACGCGAGGGTCGGCTGGTGGATCGGGACGGGGTCGTCCTGGCTCCGGAGATCTTGGACCAGGAGATCTCGCGTGTTCACCGCGACAGCACGGATCCCGAAGCCGGCGCCGTCCCACCACTGGTCCACATCGCTCAGACCCCAGTCCGCCAGACTTTCCGGCCAGAGGAAGCGGGCGCCGGGCCGAAGGGCAAGGCGCTCGTCCTGGTAACGCTCCAGGGCCGCCTCTCGGAACTCTTCGATCCAAGGGGGCAGACCGTGCTCAGCCACCTCCCTCACCGGAAGGTCCTCGTATCCCTGCTCGGTCCGATGCTCTACGCGAAGCGTGTGGGCGCGCGTGGGGAGCAGGGGCCCCACCATGTAGTAGGCGAAGTCCACCATCCGCTCCGGATCGGTGAGAGGAGCACCCGGGCGCATGTGATCGCGCTCGAGGCGGATCGAGATCTCCCCGATGGGATTCTCGGCGATGAACCGCTCGGCGACTTGCACCGCCCTCTCGATGGTCTCCCCTTTGTGGTCCCGGTAGCGGATGGTCGCGGCGGTGGCCCGGCCGCTGGGATCGATGATGGGTCCCAAAGCGCCCGGCGGGCTGTTGGTACGCATCATGAAGACCCACATGCTCGATCCACCGGGAACGAAATGGAATTTGGGATCGCCGCCATGAAAGAGCTGCTGTGCGCGGCGCACCAGCAGCGGCAGGGACAGGCTTCCACTGGCACCCGAGTCGCGCTGGAGGGTACGCTCGAGCTTCTCCAGGCTGTGCAGGAAGCGCTGCTCGCCGATGGAATCAGCGCGGTCGCCCTCCCCGTAGATCACCAGCGTATCCACGCCTCCGAAATGCTCCCCGATCACCCCCGTCGCCACGTTCAAGGGGTGATCGGGCCAGAAGAGCGGCACCCCCGGATTGGCGTCGCCGATCCGTGAGTAGCGGAGTGTCACGAAGCTGGCGGCGCAGAAGAACACCAGGGTGGCCCCCGCGACCATCCACTTCCCGGTCGGGTGGGTGACGAGATAGGCGATCCCCTCGGTGAAGCGGACCACCAGGCGAGGCGTGTGGTGTCGATGCTCCCGAGGCGGCGGCAGGCTACAGATCAGTACGGGGTGGAGGATCTCCACGGTGAAGACGATCGCCGCCACCCAGAACGCTCCGAAGATGCCGAGGTTGCGCATCTGCGGGATGGTGGTTACCAGGATCACCAGGAGACCCGCGACGTCGGTGAGGATGCCGAGCGTACCGGGAACGATGAGCTCACCCATCGCCACCGAGGCAGCCTCGAGCTTGGCGCGCTGGGGATCCGTGAAGCGCGGCGCGAGCCGCTCGTAGTCCTCGAAGAAGCGCTCGGCCATCTGGACGGTGTGGGAGACCGCTCGGGCGGTGATGATCATCGGGATCACCAGCACCAGCGGATCGAGGACGATCCCCATCCAGCCGATGAAGCCGAGACCCCAGATCACCGTGACGGCGGCCGCCACCGAGGGGATCAGCACTCCGTGCCAGCGGCGGAAGTAGGCCCAGAGGAGCCCGAAGATCAGAACCATGGCTCCAACCACCGAGAAGGCGATCTCCCAGGCGTAGGCGAGGACCCAGCCGGTCACGATCGGCGTTCCGGTGACGAAGAGGCGATGGTTCTCGTCCTCCTCCCGCTCCACGATCGAGTACACGTGGTCGAAGACGGCCCGGTAGGTCTCGACGCTCTCGAGGCGATCGGTGACGAAGCTGGCGGTGACGAGCGCGGCCTTCTGGTCCCGGCTGACCAGAGCTCCGAGTAGCTCCGGTGCCTTCTCGAGCACCGTCCTCCGGATGGCGTCCGCCTCTGTCTGGGTGTCGGGAAGGCTCGGGATCAGCAGTGAGGTGGTGATGCCCCCATCCGCTTCGAACTCGACCACGCGGGTGGTGAGGTGGACGATCGAGCGGATCTGATCGTGGTTGACGGGGTAGCGTGGAAAGCGGCGCTCGATTTCCTTGCGGAGCTCGATCCCCGAGAGACCTCGCTCCTCTTCCAGGTGGCGTGAGAGCTCCTCGCGCTCTCGCAGATGGGTCTCGAAGTCCTCGCCGTCGAGGGAGTCGGTGACGCGCTTGATCTTGGCGAGGGTCCTCGGAGTGAAGATCGTCCCCTCCTCGACCACAACGGCCACGGCCACCAGAGAGGAGTTTCCGAAGGTCTCGGCGAACTTGTCCTGGACGTGAATGAAGGGGTGGTCCGGGAAGAGGTCCCGGGCCTTCGCACCGATTCGGACGGACGGTCCGGGGAGCTCCCAGCCGAGCGCAGAGAGTACCGTGTTGGCGCTCGGGTAGAGGAAGAAGAGGGTCGCGGCACCGAGGAGTGCGGCGACGGGAAGCCGATGGCGCACGATGAAGCGCGCGAAGCGAAGGGTTCCCTTCTCCAGTGGTTCCGAGCCGGCCTTCACCGCCATCGACTGTACGACAATCGGGGAGGTGACGTCGATTCAGAGGGGCGCCCGAGACACCCGGCCATGGCATCCCACTCACCCAGATGGGTTACTCTGAGATGTAACGAACAGTCTCGACTGAACGGCGTTCACCGGGCGCGAAACCGGGCGATCTCCGAGCCTTCAGAAATCTCCTGTCAGCGCAGTGTTGCGTCCCGTAGAATCGCCGCGGCGTGGAAGCGACTTCGCCGAACGAATCGAGAAGATCATGGGTATCCGATCATGAGTCCGCGAAGAAGAGTTCTCTTGCTGATCTGCATCATGGCCTCCGTGGTTCTGATCGTCACGGCGGCATCTTTCGGCATGCTGTTTCGAACGGCGCTCGCCGAAGAAAGAGCGCGTCTCGTAGAGACGGCCAGGAGTCAAGCGCGTCTGATCGAAGCAGTCGCACGATTCGACGCCAAGTACAGCACTGACTTTCCACAGGGAGCAAGGGCAGCGACACTGAGTCAGATCGTGGATGCCCATGCGCACTATCAAGGCTTTGGGAAGACCGGAGAGTTCACTCTTTCGCGGAGAGAAGGCGACGACATCGTCTTCCTGTTGAGCCATCGTCATTCCGACGTTCTGACTCCGAAACCCGTGGCTTTCGACTCGGGGCTGGCAGAGCCGATGCGGCTGGCACTCTCTGGACGCTCTGGAACCATCATCGGCTTGGACTACCGAGGGGCAACGGTGCTGGCGGCGTACGAGCCGGTGCAGGAGCTGGGCCTGGGAATCGTGGCGAAGATCGACCTCGAAGAGGTTCGGTCGCCGTTCCTGAGAGCCGGCTTGTTGAGTGGATTGGTCGCGATTGCTGCGATCGTAGCGGGGTCGGCCTTCTTCCTTCGAATCACCAATCCGCTGCTGCGCAAGCTGCAGGAGACGGTTTCAGGTCTCGAAGATGCGTTGAATCACGTCAAGCTGTTGAGCGGGCTATTGCCGATATGCGCGTCCTGCAAGAAGATCAGGGACGAAGGAGATCAGTGGAAGCATCTGGAGGAGTACATCGGTGAGCATTCGGAGGCAGAGTTCACCCATGGTATCTGCCCCGATTGTGCGAAGAGACTCTATCCGGAGCTGTATGAAGATCGTTGAGAATGGCGGGGCGAGAGAGATGAGAAGCATTATCTTGATGGCCACGGTGGTGCTCATCTGGCTCGCGCTGCCGGTGGCCGCTGGGGCAGAATCCGACCCGAGGTGGAACGGCACCTATGACAAGCTCCGGTACGCCCCGCACGACCACCAGAAATGCGGATGCCGCCCAGGGCTCACGGACGAGAAGCGGCAGAGCGGCGGGCTCCACTGGGTACACAACAACGGCGTGACGTGGCGATCACAGCGGATCAACCGCTTTCGAGCTGTCCACGGCGGCGTGATCTGGCGAGCGCGGGCGTTCCCAGGGAGCGTCCGCCGGGCTCACGGGTTCCGCGGGCACGGATTCCGGGGGCATCACGGGCGCAGGCGATAGCTGGAATTGAAGGAGAAGACCCTGCTCGTCTGTCGCTTGCTCACGGTTACCGGTCCGGTAGCGGGCTGGTAAGCTCCATGTCAGCCGCAGCTTGGCGGCCAGCGATTGGGCGGCGCACCCCGGGTTCATCGTTTCCTGTGATGTGCGGCCACCCGATCAGGAGGGTTTCAATGACGACCGAGCCCGCTGCCACTTCCACGGGGAAGCCCCCGCCGCGCTGGCTGGTCAAGGCCGTGACGCGCCTGCACGTGTCTCTGAATCGCGTGACCGGCGGCCGCCTGTTCAACACGTTCGGAGGCGACGAGGTTTGCTTCGTTACCATGAAGGGTGCCAAGAGCGGCCGCACGCTGACGATCCCGCTGATGTACGTCCCCTACCGGGACGGTCTGCTCCTGGTCGCCTCGCAGGGCGGTGCTCCGCGAAACCCCGTCTGGTACCACAACCTCGTGAAACACCCCGAGATCGTGGTGAGCCACCGCCGCCGCCGGATGGAGCTCCGCGCTCGCCTCGCCAACCCGGAGGAAAAGTCCGAGCTCTGGCCGATCTGCGACCAGCACTACGCCCCCTATGCTGACTACCGCGAGCGTACGACCCGGGACATCCCCATCTTCGTCTGCGAACCGGCACCCTGAAGACCGCCAGCCGAGGCGCTTCTTCTAGTCGAAGAACGAGGAGCGGAGCTTTCCAAATCCGTAGAAGTGCGAGTTGATGACGCCGTCTCCGGTACCTTCGTTTCCGCCGATTCTCCAGAGGTAGCGTCCGTCGATGGAGGTGGCCACCACCAGGACGGAGAGGCAGAGCCAGGACGGGATCAACAATGACCCGGGACAGGACGGCCTGATCGACTTCGACGGAGGGGTGTCCGCGGGGCTCCCGCCCGATCAGTAGACCAGTCCAGACTCCCAATGCACCGATGGGTGGCAGGAGTGGGAGGCAAAGCCAGGCTGCGGCCTCGGCGCCGAGCTGGCCCTGCTCCTACCGCCGCCGATCTGGAGGTGGCGACGGCGCAGGTCGCAGAGTCTTCCATCAGACTCGTCATTGGACCATACTCTCCGATCCCGCTGCGAATCTCCGCGCCAAGTGAGAATCTCTGGCCGGCACTTCTTGCGCGACTCCAGAAATCCACGAGGGAAACACCAGCATGAAAATCAAAGAGAGATCACGCGCAAAGCTGGTGCTTGCCTCGATGCTGGCCGCTCTTCTTGTTTCGCCAGTCGTTACTCCCGCGAGCGCAGAGAAGTATTCTCCCAACGCGACTGGCGAGCGGGAGCGGGAAATTGAGGGGGGTGAGGCCGTCACCATTTACAGGGACACCTTTGGCGTCCCGCATGTATTCGCGGAGACGGTGGGAGCTCTCTACTTCGGCTTCGGCTACGCGATGGCCGAGGACAGATTATTTCAGATCGAGCACTTGAAGAGGGCCGCCTCGGGCAGAATGGCGGAGATGATCGGACCTGCGGCTCTCGCTGCAGACAAGGGCGTGAGGACCATCCTGGACAGCGATGAGTCCTACCTCGACAACCTTCGCTCACAGGATTCCGAGACCCAGCTGATATACGAAGCCTATGTCGATGGCGTCAACCAATACATCGCCGAGGCAAAGGAAAATCCGGATGCCAAGCTACCAAAGGAGTTCCCCGCGCTGGGAATCGAACTCACACCTCTTACGGTCGTCGAGAGCCTCAAAATCTCCACCCTGCTGAGCAGGAAATTCGGTTTCTATGGGGGTCGCGAGCTGGAGAACCTCGCCTTCTACAATGAATTGACCAGCAGGTACGGTGACGAAGATGGGAGGCGGATCTTCGACGATGTCCTGCCTCAGAACGATCCGGACGCCTACACCAGCGTTCCTGCTTCGGAGTCAGCGAATCGCCCTTCGGCCGCTGCACTGTCGCGCTCGGTCGACACGTGGCCCGTTCAGTCCCTCGATGTCTCGCGCGCGGCGGCGAGGCAGATCCGCAAGCGGGAAGAGATCCGCAAGATCCTCGAGGACTTCGTCAGCCCCGCCAGCTGCGGCTGGGCCATCTCCCCAGGGAGATCCGCAACCGGCAATGTGATGATGGGGATCTCTACCGCCGATGGAGCCGAAGCCCACCTTCATGGCGCCGGCATCGACGCCTCGGGGTACACGTTCCCGGGCGTTCCAGCCCTGGGAGGCTCCGGGCGCACCAGGAACTTCGTATGGCAATTCACGGTGGGCTACGCAGATCAGATAGACACCTACATCGAGACGCTTCACCCAGACGACAGGTATCGATACCGACACCAGGGTGAATGGAAGAAGATGGAGAGAAGGACCGAGACGATAGGCGTTCGGAACGGGGAGCCGGTGCAATTCGAGGTTGACCGCACCGTGCACGGACCCGTGATCGAGTGGGACCTGGCTCACGACCGCGCCTACTCCATCAAGTACGCTGGCTCCGACCTCGAGGGAGGAGAGCTGCGGGAAGCTTCCGGCCTCCTCGAGATCTATCGCGCATCCAACTTCAGGGAGTTCGCAAGAGCGATCGAGTCCTTGATTCTCAATGTCAACGTCCTCTACGGCGACAACGAGGGAAACATCGCCTACTGGCACGCGGGTCGACATCCGATCAGGCCCAAGGGAGCGGATAGCCGGCTGCCTGTTCCGGGAACCGGTAAGTACGAATGGCTCGGATACATCCCGCACCATGAGTTGCCTCATTCCAGGAACCCGGACCAGGGATACCTCGTCAGCTGGAACAACAAGCCGAGGAGCGATTGGGAGGCGGGAGACTTCGGAAGATGGGGAAAGACCCACCGCGTCTACAAGCCCGTGGACCTGATCGAGGCCGACCCATCGATCACCTGGGAAGATGGCATTCGCTTCCACGAGGAGATCTCGAGAAGCTGGGGTCACATCGGAGGCAACATCAACTACGACATCACGAAACCCGATTTCTTCAAGCAGCATATCCGTGACGCTGCTTCCACCAGCACCGACGCTCGAGTCAGGCAGGCCGCCGCCCACGTAGAGCAATGGAACGGGCTTCACAAGGATGTGTCTGGAGACGGATACTACGACAGCGTTGGTCTGACGATATTCAGGAAATGGTTTCCGATGGCGGTGAGGAACATCTTCGCGGACGAGATCGGCGATGAGAGGACATACCTCCGATATGCGTACCATCTGAGCCTTCTGCTTCGCGCGCTCGAGGAACAGGACGCCGGCCTGCCCCTTTCCTGGGACTTCCTCAATGGCGGGGACAGGAACGCGGTGATCAACAGAACCATGGTGGGTGTCATCGAGGAGCTCACTGCGGAGTACGCGACACCGGACATGTCGAGGTGGAAACATCCCGTCTTCAGGAGAAGCTTCGAGAAAACCATGCCGGGGCTCGCCACGACTCTGGGCTTCGTCAAGGATATTCCTGAGAACGGCGCTTCGTCGTACACCCACCTCGTCGAGCTCTCGAAGCCGGCGGTGAGAATGGTGAGCGCCATTCCCACCGGGGGGCAGAGCTGGTTCATATCCCTTGATGGAATACCCAGCCCCCATCTCACCGATCAGCTACAGCTGCACGCGGCCTACGAGTACAAGCCGATGCATCTCGAGCTCGATGACATTCTGGCCAATCTCGAGTCGAAAACCGTCTTGACGGCACAAAAGTATCCAGCGCCTTAGCACGAGCGGTCGAGCCCATGCCGTGCGATGGCATCCAAGAGGATCCTTGGCACGCCCGGAGGGAATCGAGCCCCCGACCCCCAGGTTCGAAGATCCGGACGACGGTCAGGAATAACCTGTACTTACGGCTCCTGCCTTGCCGGCGGGTGCAAGGTCTTGCACAGAGCTGTACCCACTACGGCCCCGCGGCCCTGTGTGACCCGTGTGCGTGAAACGCGTTGACGTATCTCGCGGCTTGCACGTAAAATAGTTGTATCTACAAGTAGGCCCCCATGAAGAAGAAGAGCACCCGCGCGGCCGTCGAGTTCATGGCGCGGGAGTGCGTGGGCAACCAGCTTCGGTTGCTCGGTCGCGTGGTGACGAGCGTCTACGAGGGAGAACTCCGGCCCCTCAAGCTCACGCCCAGTCAGATGATCATCCTCGCGATCACCGCGCAGCAGGGCCGGGTGCGGGCGGTGGAGCTCTCCCGTCTGCTTCAGATGGATGCCTCGACGGTCAGCCGGAACGTCGAGCGGTTGCGGGCCCGGGGCTGGATCGAGGAGGCCTGCGGTGAGGACTCGCGCTCGCGTCCCTTCCAGCTCGCCACCGACGGAGAGAAGGTTCTCGAGGATGCCATCCTGGCCTGGGAGCGCGCCCAGGCGAAGGCGGTGGACCTCCTCGGAAAGGAGGGCGTGGCCCTCCTGCATCGCACCACGAAGAACGTGAGAGCGAGAGTCTCGGCCGAATGAGGCGATCCTTGCAGCGCTGCGGGAGAAGGCAAGCGGGGCATCCGGCAATCGAGAACAGCGAACCAGGAGATCCGTGATGAAGGACGCGAAGCAGTACGAAGCATTGGCGAAGCACCTCGACCAGGGGATCGTGGGGAGTCCCCCGTCCCCCGCGCTGATGGGGATTCTCGAGATTCTCTTCCCGGGGGAGGAAGCCGAAGTCGGTGCCCGGTTGCCTATGCAGGACACCTCGCTCCCCGAGCTGAAAGAGGTGTTTCCGGAGCGGGCGGATTCCATCGAGGGTCTGGTCGAACGAATGGTCAAGCGAGGGACGGTCTTCGTCAGTGGTCAGGGAGAGGAGCGGAGGTTTAGGCTTCTGCCGTCGGTCGTGGGATGGGCCGAGACGCCCTACTGGGCTGGCAAGGAGACCGAGGATACCCGCAAGCTCGGCCCCCTTTGGGTGAAGTACCGGGACGAGGCGTACGCGGCGGAGCTCGCGAGGGGCCTGCCGCCGGTCCGGGTCCTCCCCATCTCCGAGACGCTCCGCGAGTCCAGTGAGGTCCTTCCCTACGAGGCTCTGAAGGCGAAGGTGGAGGCGCAATCCTTCTGCGCCGTGGGCGCCTGCCCGTGCCGCCAGATGAAGCGGTACGCGGGCGAGGGATGCGACCACTCTCTCGACAACTGCCTCCACTTCGGCGACATGGCCCGCTACATGGTCGAGCAGGGCATGGCCCGGGAGATCAACACCCAGGAGACGCTCAAGATCCTGCGGGAATCCAATGAAGAGGGCCTCGTCCATATCAGCGACAACCTCAGCGACGACGTCACCAGCACCATCTGCAACTGCTGCGGCTGCTGCTGCACCTTCCTCGACAGCAAGAAG
Source organism: uncultured delta proteobacterium (assembly GCA_963722885.1). GTDB lineage: Bacteria > Myxococcota_A > UBA9160 > UBA9160 > UBA6930 > CAVXZE01. Next base: position 45,047 of record CAVROS010000005.1, on the reverse strand, counting down.
AGGACGGGGCTTCACACCTTCTCTCCCTCGACCTACGTCGCGCGGGTGGACCCGGAGCTCTGCCACGCCTGCGGGACCTGCGAGGACAGGTGCCCCATGGACGCCATCGCTGTGGGCGACGACGACGTCTCGGAGGTCGATGAGGCCCTCTGCATCGGGTGCGGCGTCTGCACCCCCACCTGCACGGAGGAGGCAGTGGACCTGGTGCACCGGGAGGAGATCAAGGCCCCGCCGACGATCCAGGAGCTGGTGGCGGCGCGATACAAGGCGCCGTCTGCGTAGAGTCCGGTCGCCAGACTGGGAGGTTCAGCGCCTGAGCCCCAGTCTCACCGGCAGGAGTTCTCGGGATGGAGTGCTGACGCCGGGCGCTTCGCTCTCACGAGCCCGAGCTGTGCTCGCGGACCGGCAGCCGCCCCGCAACTCTCGTCGTAACCTACTGTGAACAATCCATAAATCTCCTGGAGGGCCCCGGCCACCTCGAGACTCCAGGCATTCCGGGACCAGAAGCGCGCCATTCGGCAGCTGAGCTGGGAGATCCGGCCAGTGTTCAGCACCCGCACACGGGTGCCGATAGCGTGTCTGTAGGGAAAGAGACACGGCGAAGCGACTCGTGATCACCGCCCTCCTGGCGGCCAACCGGGGGGCCAGCTCTCCAGATAGCGCTCCTAATGATAGGGCCATGACCCAGGCAGAGTTCTACAAGGACGCCGTGGTCCCCCAGCATCGATGCCTCACATGGACTGGCGACCGAAAGGAGAAGCGCGATGACGAAGCTACTCGCAGCACTGGCCATCGTGGCCATGATGGGCACTGGATGCGCTTACCTCCAGATCGACACCAACGAGAAGCTGTGGGGCGTCACGCTGGCCCCCAAAATCGTCGGCCGGCTCCTGTGGGCTGTGCCCTCGCTGGGGACATCAGAGCTGGTGTATGCCTGCGCGCGCAGGCGCGGCGGTGGGTACCGCAATTTCGATATCTGTGGCTACGGCGACGGAGGTGGCTACAGCGGTGGTGATTACTCCGGGAGCTACAGCCAGGCGCCGGCGCCGCGGCGCAACCCCTACCAGGATCTTGTGGACGACGGCATCCGGCAGATCGAGGCTGCGCAACAGCAGCCGAGCTATCTGGTAGATGGAGAAGCGCAACCTCACCATCCGCCGGCCAATGCAGATTGACACCAGCTGCAACAAATTGGGGGACTCCCCGCATCCGGAGCGAGTTGCACCAGCTGGGCATCGACCTGGTCAAGTCCACGGTAGAGAAGTTCAGCGTCGGTGGACGCAAACCGCCGTCTACGGGCCGGCGATCACGGTCGGCGTAGGAACGATCTCCCGAAAGATCGCTTCACCCATCGGTGAGAAACTCTCGGTCTCGATCCCGCCGACCGCCACCGCGCGCACTCTCCCGACGGCGTTCACGTAGCCGGACCGCGCATCGAGGGGCTCGGGCTGAATCCGGTGGCACTCTAGGCTCGCGTCCTCGCAGTAGCGGAAGACCATTTGGCCAAAGCGTTTCTCCGGCTCCCGGAATCCAGCGGACACACTCGTGCGCATCTCGGTCACGATGGCCGTCTCGACTTCGGTTTCGAAGAATCCCCAACTCACCGTCGGCTTGACGACGCCGGCGAACGAGGCCGACTCGACATGGCCCGTCTGGATGTCGAAGATCCACACGAAATCGCTGAAAGTGCCCGGCACCGGTTTGTAGGCCGAGACCATTCCCTCCACCTGGGACGCTGGGATGCGGACAAGGGCCTGACCGGGACCCGGGCCAGGGACGAACCAGCCCTGCACCGGTGTGCCGTATTCCCGGTCGAGGGCTCCAGGCAGCTCGGAGCTCGAGTTCTCGAAGGTCACCGAGATCATGCGCGCTTCGGGATTCGTCAGATCGAGGGCCTGGCCCTGCGCCTCGCCCGCGAAGGACAGGCAAAGCGCCACCAGCACCGGAAGCACTCCCATACTGGGCTTCGCATCGCAGCTCGCTCGATGTTCCGGCAACACTCCCGCTCCCCATATCCTTGGGGCAGCCACTATCTCTGCCTCGCGGCGCAATAGGTCTCGCTCCGTAAGTCGCCCGGTCGGCCCGGCAGGTGACGAGATCGGCAACTCACCGGCAGAATCGGGCGCTCCCGGATGACTCGAAGCCGGTTGTGCCTTCCGAAAACCTGCTTCTCGCGGGATCTCGGTTACTTATCGAGACGCGCTCCATGCCGTGGGGCGCCGCGGAGGCGCGGCAGCATCCGTCGCGAATGCCTCGACAACTTCGTGGTTCTTAGTGAGCGACATCTGCGACGGATTCTCAAGGACTGCTTCTCGCACTACCACCGCTGGCGCTGCCACCAGTCCCTGGAGATGGACTGCCCTGAGACGCAGCAAGGCTTCGGTCTGCCAGGAAGCGCCGGGCCGATCGCTGAAGTCGTGTGCCGCGACGAAGAGCAGCTCGACGAGAGAGGTCTTCTGGGGCAGGAGCAAGACGCGCCGAAGGCGGGGACTCGTCGCGTTCCGATGCCTCCACCGCCCAGCTAGCTTCTCCCGGCGCTGAACCAGCCGAGCGCGCGCTCATGAGAGAGGTAGAGGAGCCCCAGAGCCCGATTCTCAACGAAGAAGAAGTACAGCATGACCGCGTTTGCCACAGCACCCGCGGCGATGCCCCCCGAGAGGGCGCCGACAATGCCAACGCTCACGAGGAAGGTGCAGGCAACGAGCAGCAGGATCCCGCAGGCGATCAGATAGGCACCGCCCACTCGTGAGATCGAGGTGATGACGGTGACGGGATTGGCCAGGAACACGTTGCTGTGCATCGCGACTGCGAGCCACGCCATCGGCGCGTACAGGGCGCCGCCGATCACCACCGCCCAGAACGCAAGTCCGCTGCCGGTTGAAGCGTACACGAGGAAGGCCGGTAGGAACGATGCGACGGCGGTGCCGATTGCCATCACCGTGGGCGGTGCGAGGTCACCCAGATGTGTGATGTCCTCCCAGTCCGGCAGCTTGTCATTCCCGTCTGCGCTCTCGCGGACGATCTGGATGCTGTAGGCGCAGAGAACTGCCCACCCGATCCCTGCCCCGATCGGTCCCAGGAGGAAATCGAGAGCGGAAAGGGCAATCGTCCCGCCCGCGAGGGCGGCCCAGCCCATTCCCTGGAGCGGGTAGGAAAACGCAGTGAACAGGGTGTTTTCGATGTGGCCTTCATCGCCCAGGTCGCGCGCGATGGCGTCACAGATGTATCCACAATTCGTGCAGGCTTGGACGTGATTCCTGCCAAACTGCTTCACCTCCACGCACTCATCACAGAAGCAGCTGTGACAGTCACCGCACTGCCAGGTCGCCGGACTCTCGGGGTGCTTTTCACACGGAGTCATGACGCCTCCTCCAAAGCTCGTTGAAGGCGCATCGTCCTGCCCGAGACACTCCTTGAACGAATCCCCAAGCGTCGGCATTCAGCTGACTCAGGGCTGTGGGTTCTCAGAACCCGTCCGAGGCCTCTGATTCGCGCGTTTCGGCCGGAGCCAGAGATCACTACGCCGCCTCCCGCCAGACGTAGCGATGATGTAGAGCACCAACGCGCGGTAACCCCACAATCTCCGCGTCCGAACAGGGTCGAGCTTCCATCGGCCGACCCTCCGGCGCGTCTCGCAGGCGAGTGTGGGCTCGCTCCGCGTTGTAGTAGCTGACATACTCACGAAGCAGCCGACGCAAGTGCTCCTCATTGAAGACGATCACGTCCTTGACCTCGTCTGAGAAGATCGAGTCGTTGTCGTAGATCAGGTAACGGAAAGCTGAATGGTCAGGGAACGATTCGCGGAGTTGCTGAGTCACCCAACGAGCGCTGGGATTCGTCGTGACGTTGAAATGGATGATCCGTCGTCGTCCGTGGTCGATGACGAACCAGACGTACAACAGCTGAAAGCTCACCGTGGGGACGATGCAGAAGTCCATGGCCGCGATGACATCCTTGTGATTCCGAAGAAACGTCATCCAGCGCTGCCGCTGTCCCTGATCAGGCGGCCGCCTTGGCAGATACCGCGAGACGGTGGCGAGACTTACAGACAATCCGAGCTTCTCGAGTTCGGCGTGAACCTTGCGTGCTCCCCAGCCGTTCTCCAGGGCGAAACGACGAATGAGTGCCTGCAGTTCCTTCGACACCCGCGGTCTCCCTGGACCGCGCTTCGAGATCCATCGCCAGTAGAGCCGGAATCCCTTGTGATGCCAACGGGCCACCGTGTCCGGCTTGACAATGACCAGGACCTCTTTCCATCGAGCCCAGAGTCGGAACAGCGCAACCCAGAAGGCGCGATCGAGCGGCGTGAGCTTGGGCTTCCGTCGCGTCTGGGCGTAGGTTGCGAGTTGCTGCCGCAGGGCCAGTTCGACGATGGCTTGCTGATTGCGGCTTCGGAAGAAGGCGAGAGTAGAGCGAAGGAGCAGCGTCATGAGATCGAGCCAAGCCTGCACCGTGAGCGAGATGCTGCGCCATTTCCGCGCTCAGGCACAGGCTGATTCTCTCCTCGATCTTGCCGTACCCAGAGTGGCTGGGCGGGCGAGAGCGAGGAGGAGAAATGCCCAGGAACTTCGGGGAGTACCGATTGTGAGGACGGACAGGTATCGGGCGCGGTGCTCCGGTGCCGGTGCTGCAATCGGTCGAGGTGGAGGCGTCGAAGGCCCGCCAGGGCAGAACCTCCCGACCCCAGGCCCCGCGGGGTCAATCCCGGGGCCTCGCGCACCGATTAGGCGGGGGTGATCCTCCGAACTCGCGCTCTTCTTGCCGCGGTACTCGCCAGCGGACTCGTCGCGTCGGCCGCCGACGCCGACGCGATCCGGAAGTGTCGGTCGCGATCCGGCGAAGTGTTGTTCACGAGCTATGCGTGCCCGGCCGGCTTCGCGTCGGTCCAGAAGCACGAGATCGCGCCGCCGCCGGCCCCCGATGCGCCGGAAGCCGTGGCCGATGCGATCGACCGCGATGCGCTCCCGCCCCAGGCGAAGGATGCGCCGCGCCAGAAGATCCCCGGCGTGATGGCGAGCGCGATGCTCGCGGCGCGCTTCGCACGAGCGCTCAGCGCGCTCTCGACGCTGAAGACCTACTCGATGATGCACCAGGTCGAGACCGGCAACTGGCCCGGCTCGCCCGAGGATCTCGGGCTCGACCGCGGGACCTTCCATACCGAGGACATCGAGCACATCGACTTCGAACCGACGGGCGCGATCGTCGCGACGCTGCGGCCCTCGTTCGGCGAGGGTCGGCGCGTCTGGCTGCGCCCTTCGCCCTCGCTCGGCGGAGCGTCGATGCGTTGGGATTGCGAGACGAACCTGGTGCTCGACCCGCTCCTTCCGGGGCTCGGCATTTCCTGCGCGCACCGCGGCTGAGCCTGCGCGGCCAAGCCGCTGAAGCTGAGGGCCGAAATGCGCGGCTAGAGAGGTCGTCACCGTACGCGCATTTGTGAAGGTCCCCACACGGAGTCGCTCCGCGCGTCCGTGCACCCTTCCTCGGCGCCTCTCCGCCCCTCTTCCCTCGGACCCTCTCGGCGGAAGGACCTGAGAGGGAGCGAGCCCTGGGCGGGCTTCGACACCGGTGGCTTCGCGATGTCTGTCGAAGGGCAGATCGGCGCTTTCGCGATCCAAGGACCACGTTCGAGCACCGTTCCTGAGAGCCGTGGCGCGGGCTCCATAGGCCCGCTTACTGGCGAGATTGCCGTCAGGTTGCTGTCAACCGGCGAAGTCGAGCAATCACCACGACCGGGATGGGTGCCGCGCAAGTCCCAGCGACACCTCGCGAAAGAACTGGCACGCCGGGAGGGATTCGACCCCCCGACCCCCTACGAGCGAATCCCAAACGCCGATCTCGATGTTCACGGGACCGGCCACGGGGTCGCCCATCGAATCGAGCAGCAGTCCCTGATAGGTCACGTCAGGCGGTGGGGCCGTTTGAGCGGCGACGGCCACACCGAGAATGCAGCTGAGGGCGAGAATCCAACATCCCATCCGAGATCCCATGGTTTCCTCCGTGAGCAGGCGGGGTGGCGGCTGCTCACGAGGTCGGGCTCGCTTGATGAGGTTCTCGGACGAGAAGAAGGTCCGCGCCTCAATGACCGACGCAGAACCTGCTTCAGGCACAGCCACTTGGAGCGCGGCCCGGGGCTATTTGGCCACATCGAAGGGCCTCAGGGCAAGCGAAGAGGTCAGGAGGCCGCGGATCAGGGCTACCCCAGGGAGGCCGAGGCTAGGGCACCAGGCCCGATCGCCCCGGGTGAATGACGAGGTGCTCCAGCCTTGTCAGCCCTTTGGTTCGGTGGCGTACGCCTTCGAGGCCGCACAGCTTGAAGGCAAGGCGGCGGTGGAGTTTCGGTCGCGGGTGATAGGGGCCTGCCCAGGGGAAGAGGCGGTTCTCGCCGGCTGTGAAGCGCTTCACAAAAAAATCCCTCCCGAGTGAACTACTTCACAGGAGGAAGCCCCCGGACGGGATGAACATCAAGTCGCCACCACGGCCCAGGAGGTCGACAACAGGATGGAATCGGCCACTTCGGATACTCGCCACCGGCAAAGGATGAGACAATGACACGCTTCTATTCAACGAGGGAAATCGCGCCAACCACGGCCCTATCCCTTACGGCGTCGGCGGAGACCTCATGCGCAGGCCGCCGTCCCGCCGAGACACTCCACGGCTCGGGCTGCGCCTCGATGAGTGACCGCGATCCCGCGAGATTCGGATTCTCGGGAGGCACAGGGGGCGGAATCGGCTGGTCGTTGAATCTCGAAACCAGCGGAAGGAGCCGGACCTTGAGACGAGCGTGCATCCTGTTGCTGGTGCTTCTGCTCCCCGCTCAAATGGCCCTGGGAGCAGTTCAGAGCAGAGACCAGGCAAAGTGCGTGAACGGGGTCAACAAGGCGGTCGCCAGGGCCTTCAAGACCTTCGGCAAAGACGCGTCCAAGTGTGTCGCGGTCTCAGGCGCGGGCAAGGTGAACGCCGACGCCTGCGTCGATGGCGCCGTCGCACGGGCCGTCGCCACGTCGGGAGCTGCAGTTCCTAGGTACTGTACGGTGCCGCCGGACTTCGGCTTCACCAGCGCCGATCAGGTGCGCGAGGCGGTCCAGGCGCAGGCGAAGGAGCTGACACAGTCGATTCTCGGTCGGGATGTGCAGCAGGCGATCGCGAGCGCGGGTGGGAGCAAGGGCGACCTGGCGTGCCAGCAGGCAGTGATCAAGGGTGCCGGGAAGCTCCTCGACGCCCACTGGAAGGCCGCGGTCAAGTCCAAGAAGAAGGCTCTCAAGGTCTCGAACGCCAGTGACGCCCTGCAGGGCTCTGTCGAGTTCGCCGTCGCGGTGGACGCCAAGGTGCAGAAGGCCGCCATCAAGCTCGCCGAGCAAGGGGGAAAGAAGTGTGCCGCGGCCTTCCAGCCGCTCTCCGATCTCTTTCCGGGTACGTGTGCGGCAGCGGCGAGCCTCTCGGACCTCGTGAGCTGTGCGGGAGAAGCCGCGAGGTGCTCGTTCTGTCTCGCTCTCAACGGCGCCGACGGATTCGACGTCGACTGCGACGATTTGGATGACGGCGAGGAAAACGGCAGCTGCGGCGCCGGCTGTGGCGACGGGGTCCTCCAGGCCACGCTCGGCGAGGAATGCGACGACGGCAACAACGTGGACGGCGACGGCTGCTCCTCGCAGTGCCTGATCGTCCCGACCTGCGGAGACGGTTTTCCGCTCCCCACCGAGGAATGCGACGATGGCAACACCGGAAACGGGGACGGCTGTGATGACCAGTGCCGGATCGAGCTGTGTGGCAACGCCCGCGTCGAGAGCAACGAGGTCTGTGACGACGGCAACAATGTGGACGGCGATGGCTGCTCGGCGGACTGCACCCGGGTCGAGGGTTGCGGAAACGGTGTCGTCGAGTTCCTCGAGGAATGTGACGATAGCAACACTTCGAGCGGAGACGGATGCGACAACATCTGCCGCACCGAGCTGTGCGGGAACGGCCGCGTCGAGAGCAACGAGGCCTGCGATGACGGCAACCTTCTAGACGGCGACGGCTGCTCGGCGGACTGCACCTGGGTCGAGGCCTGCGGAAACAGCGTCGTCGAGTTCCCTGAGGAGTGCGACGACGGCAACCTGATCGACAGTGACGGCTGCGAGGCGAGCTGCCGCCTGCCGATCGTGCACGTCTCCCGCTCCGGGCTCGACACGAATCCGGGCACCCAGGCCGAGCCGAAGAGGACCATCCAGGCCGGCATCACCGAGGCGGCCGCGCGTGGCTACGACGTGCACGTGGCCACGGGATCCTATACACCCGACTCGACGATCGTGATGCGGGACGGCGTCGACGTGGTCGGCGACTTTCACCCCGTCGACTGGTATCCCGACTCCGATCCTTCCACAACGACAATCTCGGGCAAGGCAATGGCCATCTCCGCCGTGGGGTTGAGTGCCGCCACCCGCCTGGAGAAGGTTACCGTGATTGCGGCGGATCTCGGGACGGGCAGCTCCTCCTCCTACGGCGTGCGCGTCGCCAACAGCGCGGACTTCACAGTGGACCGCTGCGACATCAGCGCAGGCGAGGGCGCCCGCGGCTCGGAGGGGAGTCCGGGCACGCGGGGCACAAACGGAAACAATGGATTTGATGGTTCCGCCAGCACGGGTGACGGCGGTGGCGGAAGCGGAGGCAGCGGGGGCAGCCTGGGGTGCCCCGGTCTCTTCAGTGACGGCGGCGGCGGTGGCAAGGGAAGCAATGAATGCGCGTGCGTCGGCTACGCCGGCTCGCCCAACAAGGCCGCCACCGCTGCCGGCGGCGCGGGCGGAGGGGTCGGGAATCATGGCTGGAACGGCACCTCCGGTTGGAATGGAAACACGGGGCCAATCGGCACCGGCGGCAACAGCGTCGGCTCCGCCGGTATCTCCTGGAGCCGGTCCAACGGCGGCGTAGGCTCCACGGGAGGATCCGGGCACGGCGGCGGCGGCGGTGGCGGCGGTGGCGGTGAAGGTGGGGCCTGGGTCGACGACGGCGGCGGCGGCGGTGGTGGTGGCGGCGGCGAAGGCGGCTGCGGGGGCACTGGGGGCACCGGCGGAACGGGTGGCACGAGCTCTTTCGGTGTCTACGCCTTCAACTCCACCGTCACGGTCACGAACAGCGTGATCGAGAGCAAGAACGGCGGCAAGGGTGGCCACGGCGGCGCGGGTTTCGACGGCGGCTTCGGCGGCAACGGCGGCGGCGGCGGCTACGGGGGCGACGGCACGGGCAACGGTGGCGACGGCGGCAAGGGTGGCGACGGCGGCAGCGGGGGCCAAGGTGGTGGTGGCGGCGGCGGCGTTTCCTTTGCCATCTATGCCGCCAGCTCCACTCTTTCCCAGTCGGGCAACACGCTGACCGCCGGAGGTGGTGGCAACGGTGGGTTACCCAACGGAGCCCCGGGCAACTCCGGTCTGATCGGCCCGTAGCAGGCGGGCAGCCATACGCGCAGGAGAGCCGCGGGCCTCGATGCCCTGGAGTGCGAACCAGGCTCCGCCGAGGCAAATGCCCAGCACCTGCCAGAGCGAGCGCCGCAGGATCTCTTGGATGAGGTGCTTCAGCCGCGAGACGCCCAGGTTCGAAGTCAGGCCTGGGAGTGTTCGCGGACGTTTGCCGACGTTCGGAAGCCCTCGGCGTAGTTGCGCATTTCCGTTCGCGGGCGTTCGCACTGTTTCTGCTCCCCGTGGCGGTCAGCCAGCCCATTCGGGAGCCCCCCGGCTCCGCCGGGGAAGTAGTCACCCAGCAGCGGATCTTCAGCCGATCAGGCCCGCGGTGGTCTCGGACTCCCCGGACTCGCCGTCGTAGACCTCGGTCTGGAAGATCTGGTTCTGAAGATCCAGGTACTCCTTGATCGTGAGCTGGGGTTTGTGCTCCTTGAGGATCTCCCGACCCTTCTCGGCGTTACCGTACAGCAGATCGATGGCCGCCATGGCCTGCAGCTTCGCCGGCACGACGTAGGCCAGCTCCTGGTCGCTGATCCGGAAGTCCGTCCCGTGGCTGATGCCGCTCGCCCCGCCGCAGATGGGATGGAGCGCTGGCATGATGTGAGAAATGTCCCCTAGATCCGTGGATCCCGTGCCGTGACCGCCCTGCAGGAAGTCATCTTCTCCGAGCAGGTCGATGGCGTTGTCGCGGAAGATCTCCGCCAGCCCCTCGTGATTCATCAAGGGGAGATACCCCGGCAGCGTCTCGATCGTCACCTTCGCACCGACCGCCAGCGCTCCTGCGCGCAGTGCGCGATTTACCTTCATGTCCGCGTTCTGGATCGCCTTGTTGGTGCGGCCGCGGACGAAGCTCTCCATGCGGACCTCTGCCGGCACGATGTTCACGAGATCACCGCCCTTGGTAATGATCGGGTGGATCCTCACTGTGTCGTGATCTTTGAAGGTCTCGCGCTGGGCGTGGATGCCGGCCCGCTCAAGCTCCACGCTGCAAGGTACACGCGGGCTACGATGGCTCTCCAGGCAGGAAAGAGTGTGCGCTGGGTGGCGGACCAGCTAGGGCACGCCGACCCCGCGCTGACATTCCGGGTGTATGCACACGCGATGCCACAGGAGGAGACGGATCTTTCGTTCGCCGAGTATGGGCCGACGGACAGCTCCAAACGTCTCTATTCGTCTCCAGGCACCGGGGGGGTATGCGAGAGAGCGGCCGAGGAGTTCTGGCACGCCGGGAGGGATTCGAACCCCCGACGCCCAGGTTCGAAGCCAGCCCGAGGAGCCCGAAACACCTCCGGAATCGCCCAACGATCCCTCTCCGAGCCGTACGGAGCGGGAGTAGGGGTGCCCGAGGGCACCCCGTGGGTACCCCTCCTGCGGCCCCTGTCGGTGTCAGGCGAGCCAGTTCTCTCGACGGAGCCTAAGGCGCTCGAACGCCCGATCCGCGGTTACGAGCGTAAGACCGTGGGCGACCGCGTGCACAGCAATCGCGAGATCGAAGTCGCTCATCCGGTTGCCGGCTCGCTCGAGTCGGGCCTTTCGCTCGCCAAAGCGCCGACTCACCTCGTCATCCCAGGGCAGTCGGATCAGCTCCGATCCGATCGCGGCCCACTGAGCCTCGAGTGCCCTGCGACGCTTGGACGCCGGGAGGTAGTGCAGGCCGAACTCGATCTCGGCCACGGTTACCTGGGAGATCGCAACGTCTTCGCGCGGGGTCTTCGCCAAGCGTGCCGCCACGACCTGTTGGCCGCGCATCAAGGCCGAGACGGTGCTGGTGTCGAGCAGGTATCTCAAAGGCCAGGGGCTTCGCTTCGGGATCGGCGCTGCCGGATGGCCTCCATCATCTCATCGACAGCCTCTTCTAGATCGGGACGTGGTGTCCCGATCGCCTTCAGGAAGCCCGACGACCACGCGGACCGATCCTCCAGCGCCTGCTCGACCGCCTCGATGATCAACTGGCTTCGCGTGATGCCGAGCGCAGCGGCTCTTTCATCCAGCGCATCGATGAGATCTTCGGGGAGGCGGATGCTGGTGGTGTTCTTGGCCATGGCAAGGATTGTACTACGTTCGTATTGCGTTGACGACCCAGGGTTCCGCGGGCGGGCGGAGCCTGCCCGTCGTGCGAGCGCAAGAGGCGGCCGGGACGGATCGACGACGCAACGGTCTTCGAAGTCCGACAACCGCTCCTTTGCGGCGATTCCCCCGGGGATCACGTGCCCGGGCCGCAGGTGCAGCATATTCCCGAGCGCAAGGTCCGGCTCCGGCTACCGAGGCGCGTCAGGTCTCCGTACACCTTCGCTTTGCTGCATCTCATCTGAGTCGCAGCTGGGAAAAGAATCTGCGCGTCGCCGCCCCGCTCAGCTGCTGCTCGAACTCAACGTCCCGCTCTGGCTGGCCAACTGGACCTGGCGATCGAATCCGATCTCACAGACCGCGAGGTCGGCATGAAACGCTCGTCCAATAGCTACCAGGCCGATCCGCCGAAGCCGCGTGGTATCCAAGGGCGCATCGAGCCGATGGGGCGTGAAGTCCCCAAAAGAAAGATGGATCGTCTCCCAATCCGCACCTGCGGTGAAATGAGCGCGGTAGGACTGCCAAGAACGGACATTGTCCGAAGTGCGGAGGTGAACTGAATATCTCTCTCCGTTGCCCCGCACGACGAGTCTGACCCCGGTGTATCCAGACGCATCGATGATTCTTGCCGATGGGTGCAGGTCGAGTGCCGCTTGGAGGAAACCGCCGTTGTTCTCGAGACAGACGTCGCCGGTGAGGCGAAGGCACTGACGGCCATCGATGGTGTCGTGGGCGATCGAGGCCTGAGAGATCCCGCCCATGACCTGGTCGCTGACAGCACGCCATCGCGTGCCGAGCTTGGAGATGAAATCTCTGCCGCCAAAATCGTCGATCAGCATGTAACGATTCTCGCCCGGAACTCGATGGCGGGCAATCGAATCAACATCTCCCAAACCCAGTGAGGGCTGGCGCTAGCGGGCACAATAAAGGATGGGACCACCCTTGTTGCCGGGTGTCTGTTCCAAGCGAGTATCATCGGCGCGGTCATAGTCGTGGTGGGGCTGCTCGTGTACCGGATGGTGGCGTGGTGGTGAGCCAGCCCGCACCAGGCTGCAATACCACCGATTGGCGCAAGCCATGCGAAGGGAGCCGACGCCACCGGATCAACTCGCCGGATCGTTCCTGATCGGCGTCGCAACCTGACACGCTGCCCTGGCGACATGCGGGTTGCTCTGGCTGCTGACCCCTGGGGGAGTCCGCCTGGATACGCCTGGCTGTCACCAGGAGGCCACGCATTTTCGTGCCGTTCGATGGCCGCCGCGCGCTTGCGGCCTTCGAGAACCTGCCCGAGAGCCGCGCCATGAAAAAGATGCTGGAGCCGCGTCTCGAGGGCACGGTCCTGCTGCGCGACGGCCGCTCGATCGGATTAGCGGAGTACGGCACCCCCGACGGCGCCCCGATCTTCTGGTTTCCCGGCACGCCGGGAGGTCGCCGCCGGATCCCGCCGCTGGCGCGAAAGGCCGCGGAGCAGCGCAAGGTGCGCTTGATCGCCGTCGAGCGCCCCGGCCTGGGCGCATCAACGCTGCACCTGTACGAGTCGCTGCTGGGATGGGCGGAAGACGTGGAGGAGATCGCGGACCGGTTCGGTTTGGATCGCTTCGGCCTCGTGGGCCTCTCCGGCGGCGGAGCCTACGTGCTCGCCTGCGCCCACCAGCTCGCCGAACGCGTGGTCAGCGGGGCTCTGTTGGGGGGCGTTGCGCCGGCGTGCGGCGACGATGCGCCCGCGGGGGGAGCCTTGGGCTTCGCGGTCCGCGGAAGGCGGCAAACCGGGTCATTTCGTGCCCAAGTCCCCCCACCTCGGAACTATGTGTCACGCCGACGACGGCGGCGGCGGCAGGAGGAGGCTGAGCGGATGTCCTGAACGCAGCAGTGAAACGCTTCAGAGGTGCCCAGTGTCCCGGAATGCGTGTGCCTCTCTTTGGCGAAACCGCGCCTCCACAGAAGCGGCCCCTCTCTGCCCTGCCGTCGCCCGGCCGAACCTCCCGCCGGGGACCTCCTGCAGAACGAACCTCGGGCCCTCGGTCTACTCGTCCGGTTTGGCGGTCGGCTCCGTCTTCAAGGCGTCATCGGGCCTGGGGATCGTGAGCCCCACGGTTCTCGAACCCCAGAGGTTGCATTTTGCCGTGACTTCGATCACGTCCCCGGGGCTCGCCGCGACGTTGTACGTGTATGTGTACTCGCTGCCGGGCTGTTTGTCGTATTTGTTGGTCAAAGGGAGAGTTCCGTTCACCTTTATCTCGACGTACTTGATGTAGTGCAGGCTGTCCACCAGGCTCCTGTGCCTGATCTTCACGCTCAGCGACTTTGCGGCGAGGTCGTAGGTCGGCTCGACCAAGCTCGGCCCATTGGCGTGGGAGATGGAGGGCAACAGGAGTGCAGCTGTCAGGGACAGGCCGGCGATGAGCGGAAGGGTCTTTCGCATCTGCTTGCTCCTTTTTCGTTCGGTGGCGAGGAAAGTTCCAACGCGGGCGATGCTAATTCCACGGGGCGGCTCATGACTCGGTCAAGGTCGAAAGATTCCCGCCAAGATCCGGTGGCCGTGGCTTTCGTGCACAATGACCATGACGACGTGACCGAGCCAATAGAGCCAAACGACGTTGGCCAGCGCCGCATGCAGGTTCGCAACGTCCTGGAGAAGAGGGGCTCGGGCGCCGTCAGCGGAGAGCAGGAGGATGAGGCCCCCCGAAGCCGCCATCCCGGTAACGGCGAGAAAGCCGAGCCCGTGAACAAACCCTGGGAGACCCCCGCCGGGGCCTCCCTCGGGCAATTTCCCCCCTTTCAAGTTGCGCAAGTCCGCGACGATCTCCGCTCTGCCGAAACGGCCCCAGGGGAAGAGGTGGCGTATTGCCTGTCCATGCGCGCGACGAAGCGTCCAAAGCCAGTGCAACAATACGATGGCGATCAGGACAGCACCGACGCCCTTGTGCGCCTGAAAGCCCTGCAGGCCCAACGCTTGCGGCCGGAGCCCCGGCTGCGGGACCTCCATGACCAGGCTGACAAAGAGCTGAAATGTAACGGCAAGGGAGAGTCCGCAGTGGAGCCACCGGGTCCCTCTGTCCCACATGCGTTGTGACATACCCTGATCCTCTGAGGTGGTGCCGCTCCCTATGGCTGTCGCCAGGCGACGGTACCACCGTGCGGTTGTGCCTTCCCGAAGATTCGACTCTCACGAAATCACGGCCACCTATCGGTAAGACCTTGGCCATTCTCGCGTTTTCGCTCCCAGACGGTCAAGCGCCGTCTCCTCTCAGGAGTCCGGGTCGCGGCGCTCTTCTACTCGCTGATCGAGTCCGCGACGCTGGCCGGGGTCGGGCCGCGCGGCTATCTGCGGGAGGCCACTCTCAGGGCGGTCCGGAACCCAGGAACGGCCACGCCCCCGCGCGACCTCAAGTTCCCGGAAGCCTGAGAACAATCAGGTGATTGACCCAGTGCGGCCGATTCCGCGAGAATAGGCGAGGACTTGCGCATGGTTGCCGGTCCGTCGACGGGCTCCGAGATGGCAGGCGAGCTGAACTTCAGCGCCCTGCTGGGACATTTCATCACGGCTTCGGCCACGGCTTCAGCGGATGCACCTTCGAGAACGATCCATGGACGCCGATTCACGTCGAACACCTCGGGCAGGGAGCGAAGCCAGATCGCCGTGTGAATACACCGGCTCGAGTCCCACTGGACCGTGATCTGCTCGCTCTCGTACGTCTTCTTGACCATGCCTGACACCTCCAGGCCGCAAGGCTACGAGAAGTTCTCGCCCCGGGCCGGTGTTCCTCGCCGTCGATCCAGCGCTCGTCCTCGGCTCGGGTCATAATCCCGACCATGGAGATAGCGCTCCTCATCGCCGCGTTCGTGATCGGGTTCGCCGCCAGGGCGGTGGGGCTCCCCCCTTTGGTCGGCTACCTCGTGGCAGGCTTCGTTCTGCATGCCTTGGGCTACGAGTCGAGCGATGCACTCGAGACCATCGCCGATCTCGGCGTGCTCCTGCTCCTGTTCGGCATCGGGCTGAAGCTGAAGCTCGGCACCCTGGGTCAACCACAGGTGTGGGGAACCGCCACCGTGTTTGCGGTGGCTGCCACCGCCATCATGGGGGGAGCGGTATTGGGCCTCGGTGCCCTCGGAGTACCGCTGGCCAGTGATCTCGACCTGCAGACGGCAGCGATCATCGGGTTTGCGCTGTCCTTCTCGAGCACCGTGTTCGCCGTCAAGGCGCTCGAGGAGACCAACGAAGCGGCCTCACTCGCCGGCCGCGTAGCGATCGGGGTGCTGATCCTGCAGGACATCTTCGCCGTCGGATTCCTTGTGGCAGCCGGAGGTGAGGTGCCATCCGTGTGGGCCATTGCGGTGATCCCGGGCTTCTTCCTTCTGCGTCCAGTCGTCGGATGGTTCCTCGACCGGAGCGGTCATGGCGAGATCCTGCTCCTCTTCGGGTTCACGTTGGCCATCGGGGTTGGCGCCGGCTCATTCGAACTGGTCGGACTGAAGCCGGACCTCGGGGCACTGGTTGCCGGCCTCATGCTCTCGCAACAACCGAGAGCAGGCGAGATGTCGGACCGTCTGCTGTCGTTCAAGGACATCCTTTTGGTGGGGTTCTTCCTCTCGATCGGCTTGGAAGGGACGCCGCCTGCCGCAGCATGGGTGATCGGCCTCTTTGCTCTGCTTCTGGTGCCGGCGCGCAGTTTCGGGTTCTTCTGGCTCTTCACACGCTTCCGACTGCGAGCTCGCACTGCGGTTCACGGCTCTCTGACGCTCTCCACCTACAGCGAGTTCGGGTTGATCGTGGGTGCCGCCGCCCTGTCGGCCGGCCTGATCGACCAGGCTTGGGTGTCGACAATCGCCGTGGCCGTTTCTGGGTCGTTCGTCGTCGCCTCAGCCGCCAATTCAGTGCGGTATCGGTTCTACGACCGCTGGTCGGATTGGCTCCATCGGTTCGAGCGACGCCCGACGATCGACGAGGACGCAGTGATCGACTGCGGTCAGGCCCGTGTGCTCGTCTTCGGTATGGGTCGGGTAGGCGCCGGATCGTACGACGAACTCGTCATCCGGAGAGGTCCGGTGGTTGTCGGCGTCGATCGTAATGAGGAGACTGCTGCCCGCCATCGTGCGGTGGGCCGAAATGTGGTTCGTGGTGATGCTCTCGATCGCGATTTCTGGGAGCGGGTCAGGTTCCATCCTGAGGTGGATCTCGTGTTTGCGTCGACCAAAAGCCATGCGACCAACCTCGAGTTGGTGGGCCGGGTGAGAGAGTTCCTCCCGAATGCGCGGATCGCCGCCATTGCCACCTACCCGGACCAGGTCGAGGAGCTTCAGGCGGCTGGGGTCGACGTAGCTCGCAACCTGTATGAGGAGGCAGGTCAGGCGCTGGCGGATGATGCCATCGGAGTCATGTTCGGCGACCAGGGCTGATGCGCTTCACCGCGGTTGGATCGGTTGGCTTCATCGGTCCAGAACATCGGCAGATTCGGAAAGATCTCGAGTTCCTGCAGGTTCTCCGGGTTACTCGTACATCCAGCCGGGAAGTCCTTGGGAAAACGGCTACGTCGAGTCGTTCAATGGCAAGCTATGAGATGAGTTGCTGAACGGGGAAATCTTCTACACCCTGCACGAAGGCAAGGTACTCATCGAGCAATGGAGGCAGCATTACAGCCGATTGCGACCGCACGGCGCCCTGGGCTACAGACCTCCCGCGCCTGAGGCGATTAGGATCAGCCCGCCAGGTTTCGTCCCGCTCCACCTAGCGGCTGCTCGAGGACTAACACAGGGAGCGGTACAATGACCGGAGGCAGGTCATCCACGACTTCCGGCAATAGCTCCTCTCTGTGAACGCAACTCACATGCCGTTGCCGAACTTGTCGTGATGTATCTGCACCGACTCGCGCATCGGCTTCATCGCCTTGGCATAGCCCTTCAATATGCCAAGCGACCAGTTGATACGCTCCCTGAAGTAACTGTCCGCATCCGGATGGTTGTCTTCGGCTCTATCGTTGAGTACTGACTCAACATTGCGCACGATGATCTGTTCCGGGATGTAGCAGATACGATTGTTCTTGTAGCTGCTCATGCGCAACTCGGCCACGGGATAGGCACCGCCGTCCGCACTCGATACCGCCACGATCATCGCCGGCTTGTGACCCAGCTCGAATCGGTTGAACAGCAGGAAGAAGTTCTTCATCCCGGCTGGCACCTGGCCGTGCCATTCCGGGGAAACGATGACGAAACCATCGCTAGAAGTCAGCTGCTTCCTGATCGGTGACAGGCGTTCATTCCATTCCGGGTCGTCCTCCCAGAGGGACTGGTCCCATAGCGGCAGAGGATTCCTTGCCAGGACATACAACCAGGTGTCCACGCCGTGCTTCTGTTGCAGGGTCGTCTCTATATGGCGAGCTACCTTTTCGCTTTGTGATGGATCGCGGTGGCTGCCGCTGATGATTGCGATCTTCACTTTCGCTCCTCTACTGCCATTGGGGTTGACCCGGTTTCGTAGACACACCGGATCGCATGAAAATGCGGTAGGAGTGTGTCATGGGAAAGAGGAAGCGACAGTCATTTTCGAGGTAAGTCCTCGGAATTCTCCCACCAGCCGGCCCCGCCAGTCAAGATCCGAAGTGATTCCGGGTACTTGAAGTCCCGGGCGAGGGTGACGGCCCCCGGGTTCCGGATCGCCCGTCGGGCCGCCTCGCTGAGGTGTCACCCGGCAGAGTGGGCCTCTACAAGATGATGAAATGGCTTTAGCTACGCGAGTAGGTGTGTGCTTAGCGAGAGATCGCGAAAACATCATTCCGGAGACATGGTTTACACAATTGGCATTTGGGGAGAGAGCCCGGATGCCGTGGAGAACGTGTAGACCGATGGACGAACGCCTCAGATTCATTGCCCGCCTGCTCGAGGGCGAGAAGATGGCACCTCTGTGCCGCGAGTTCGGGATCTCCAGGGTCACCGGCTACAAGATCTATGAGCGCTACAAGACCTGTGGCCTCGATGGGCTCAACGACCGTTCGCGTCGGCCCTATCGCCATGCCAACAAACTGCCCTACCAGGTCGAACGTACGATCCTGGGGATCAAGAAGGATCACTCCTCCTGGGGCGCTCCCAAGATTCGCGACAAGCTGATCCGCGAGTTCCCGATGATCACGCCGCCGGCGGCGAGAAGCCTTCGTTGCGGCTCAGCGCCTGCTGGTTGGCAGGCGGAGCAGAAAGCCGATCAGGCCGATCAAGATCACGCCCACGCCGAGCTTGGCCCAGGGATTCGCAACATAGAAGAGCACGGAGCTTCCGCCCACCAGCGCGATCGCCGCGATGGCGGAGACCTTGGCTCGCAGCGGGATCGTGCGGGTCTCCCGCCAATCCCGGATCAAGGGACCGAACACGCGATTCGACAGCAGCCAGTGGTAGAAGCGGGCCGAGGAACGCGCGAAGCAGGCGGCTGCGACCAGCAGGAACGGCACCGTCGGTAGCACCGGCAGTACGGCGCCGAGGACGGCCAGGCCCACGAAGAACAGACCCGTGGCGAGGAGCAGCCAGCGCAAGGGAGCCGACGAAATCGCGTCGGTTTCGCCTGCGATGCCCCAGTTACCAGAGCCGCCGTCGCTCGGGAACTGGCCCGCTGGCCGAAGATCTGCCGCCGGTTCAGGGTTCGCCATGGCCTCGTAGCGGGAAGTGTGTCGCGGCATCGAGGGCCGCGCCACCCGGCGTCGCTGGAAAACGCGCCGTCCGATTTACGGTTCGATCGTCATCGGAGGTTGGTCAGACGCGCTCAGGATGCTCATCCCCTCCTGGTGCGCGGCTCGCAGGTAGGAGTGTCCGCATATCCTGCTGTCCCGCAAGTGCGAGCAATACCATACGAAGGCCGGCGGGCCAGCCTTCTATCGCCTCCTGAAGCTTGTCAAGGGCACTCCTCCCCTGGCTGGCGCAGGCTAGGGGATCTGATCCAGGATGCTGACGAAGTCCGGTTGATCGGCGGCATGGGCGTACTCGTGCGCCCACAGGACCCGAGGTCCGTCGACGAGGAAGCAACCCGGCATCATCCAGATGTCCCCGCTCCGCTTGCCCTGGGTGTTCCCCTTGGCGCGGGCACGCCGGTTTCCCGCCCACACCCCCGGACCGAACATCTGGAGCAGGTTGCCCCGCCCCATTCCGAAGGCGGCGTAGATGCGCTTGTCGGGGTCGGCCACGGCGCGCGCCCCAGGCCAGTAGCGCCGCATGAACGCCCGGCCCTCGGTGGGAGATCCGATGAAGAAGAAGAGGACCGGGGGAAAGCGGGGATGGTCCTCCGCGATTGCTCGCAGGTCGGCCACCGTCTCCCGGCAGAACACGCAACCGAAGTGGCGCAGGAAGACCAGCAGCTGGGGGCCACCGTCCAGCTGGTCACGCAGTCGGCCGGGCATGAGGCCGACTCCGCTGACGCGTGCTTCCAGTGCTTCAGGGGGAATCTGTGTCAGCATCGGTAGGAGGATACCGGCTACGGGGCTAAGCGGCAGAAGACTTCCCGAGATCTGCCGCGACCTCCGCCACCTTTCGGCCGGCGGTCGAGCTCCGGCGGGCGATGTGCCGGCCGGAGAGGCCCGGGAATCGGCAGGTTGTGGCGGAATGGGCCGTCGGGCCTGCGCTAGTAGTCCCGCAGCCAGCTCCCGTGAAAGCCGTGGGGGACACGACGCGGCATGTGGATCCGGGCCACGGCCTCGGCGGCGGGGTCGCCCCCGTCGAGGATCACCAGGTCGCTGGCGTCGCGCTCGGCGTCGAGGCCGGTGCCAGCGCCGGGCCGGTTCGTGATGGCCCAGCCGTAGCGGCTCTTCAGGCCGACCGCGCGGTCGTCGACGCGCGAGAAGGCGTGGATGGCATCGTCCAGCTGCTCTTCCTTGGCCGTGCCCGACGCGAGATCGAAGGTCCAGCGCGTCAGCAGACACGGAGCGAAGTCCTCCATGGAATCGCGCCACATGTAGGCGTGGCGGCCCACGTCGCACACGACCTCGTCGCCTGACACGAAGGCGTTCATCGCGTGGAAGACGTAGCACGGCTCGATCTCGAACCAGCGCACGTCCGCGTTGCTGCCGAAGCGCGGCAGGATCCCAATGCGCGCGCCGTAGCTCTCGTCCCAAGCGATCGGCGGGGCCCCGCTCGCCTTCTTCGCGAAGTCGAAGACCACCGGCAGGTCTATGAAGATCGCGTGCTCCCGGGTGATGATGAAATCGTGCATCATCGTCGCGCCGGGCACCTCGATTTCGGCGCTGTGCACCAGATCGCCCTGGGCGTCGAGCACGTGATAGACGAGGAAGGGCGGCACCGGGCTGTAGCCGAAGAAGTGCAGCTCGTTCGTCTCCGAGCAGAGCTTGGGGTGGGCGGTGAAGGCGGTGGTGAGCTTGCCCCCGAAGCCCAGGCAGCCGAGCGTCTCGAGCTCCGGCGAAAGCTGACAGGGAAAGTGGGCCTCCTCGAGCGCGAGGATGCGCCCCGCGTGGCCAATCACGTGGGTGTTCGCGACGCTCGCGCGCCGGTCCATCATGGTGGCAGGATCCATGGGGTCGAGGTCGCGCTCGAGCTTGCTCGTCCGCACCCAGCGGTTGCGGTACCACTCGGCGCGCCCCTCGCGCAGACCCACCCCGTGCACCATGCTGTCCCCGGAGAACCAGTGCGATGGCGTGCCGTTCCGCGGGTTCCCGCCGTTGCGCAGGTAGAGCCCGTTCAGCTCGCGCGGGACTTGGCCGGTCACCGCGAGCTTCGCCTCGCTGAGTTCGTCCATCACGGGGCGAAATTACCCCGCATGTACCAGGGGGTGCGCTCGGCCACGGACTCGCTCACGAATGCCTCCTCGGGTTGCGCCCCTGCGTTCTCGTTCGCGATATGTGGTTGACAGGCTTCGACTGTCCGTGCCTTCACACGCTCTACCTGGATAAACCCATCCGCGGGCACACACTCATGCAGGCCATAGCCCGAGTCAACCGGGTGTTCGGTGACAAGCCCGGTGGTCTGGTTGTCGACTACATCGGGATCGCGGAACAGCTGAAGTCCGCGCTGGCCAACTACACCCGCAGCGGAGGTAAGGGCGGCCCTAGCATCGATCCTGCCGAGTTGATTGCCTTGTTGATGGAGAAGTACGAAATCTGCTGCGATCTCTTCTTCGACTTTGATTGGTCCGCTTGGGGAAGCAACGACCCAAAGGCGCGGCTGGCGCTCCTCCCCGCGGCACAGGAACACATCCTCTCCATGGAGGACGGGAAGAGCCGATTCATCCAAGTCGTGACTGAATTGTCGAGAGCCTTCGTGCTTGCCGCTGCATACGCAGAGGCCCAGGAGATTCGCGCCGACGTAGCTTTCTTCCAGGCTGTTCGGGCAGCGCTGGTCAAGTCGACGGTTCCAGGCCAGAAAAGCCCCGAGGAGCTCGATCAGGCCATACGACAGATCGTCTCTGCGGCCATCGCCCCCGAGGGCGTTGTCGATATCTTTGCCGCCGCCGGGATCGACAAGCCCGACATCTCCATTCTCTCCGATGAGTTCCTCGCGGATGTCCGCGGCCTTCCCCACAAGAACCTGGCCGTGGAGCTGCTTCGCAAGCTCCTGGCCGGCGAGATCAAGAGCCGGCAGAAGAAGAACGTGGTGCAAGCGCGGTCCTTTGCCGAAATGCTCGAGCGGTCGGTGCGCTCCTACCAGAATCGCGCAATTGCTACAGCCCAGGTCATCGAAGAACTGATTTCCCTCGCGAAGGAGATTCGCGAGGCGGCCGGCCGGGGTGTCGACCTGGGCCTCACAGAGGACGAAGTCGCCTTCTACGACGCTCTCGAAACCAACGACAGTGCGGTCCAGGTTCTCGGTGACGAGACCCTCAAGACCATCGCCCGCGAGTTGGTCGAATCCGTGCGTCGGAATGTCACCATCGACTGGACTGTCAAGGAGACGGTCCGAGCGAAGCTACGGGTGATGGTGAAGCGAGTTCTCCGCAAGTACAGGTACCCCCCGGACAAGCAAGAGAAGGCGACCCAGACCGTGCCCGAGCAGGCTGAGGTGCTCTGCGTGGACTGGGCGGTATAGGAACGCCGGGAAGCTCACGGCCCAACTTGCCCTCAGAGAAGCCGCAGCAGGGCAGGCAACTACGGGTGCGTTGGCGTCATCCAACGGAGTGGGGAGTGAGTGGCGTCCGATGCACGGACTGCTTTCGTGTCTTCGGCGCTACTTCTTATGCGCGAACGCGCTTCGGCCCCAGGTTGTTTGACTGGTGGGGCTACATCGGGGCTACAAAGCGCGCAATCTTGACAGAGAGACGGGTCCTGTCAACGTGCGCAACTTACCGAAATACATGAAGAAGTTGCTGGCACGCCGGGAGGGATTCGAACCCCCGACCCCCAGGTTCGAAGAATCCCAAGCGCCGGAAGGGTGGCAAGAAGAAGGTCTGAAAGGGCCAACACTGGCAGGTACTTGGCGCGCTGCTTCTCGGCATGAGTCGGCACGACGGAGCAAGACGTGGCGCCGGAGCACGCTCGGACGGCACCAGGCGGCACCCGCTTCGGGGCTGGAGCTTCGTGCCTGGCTCCTGCGGCCAACCTCCCGAGAATGTGCTCGCTGAGCGAGCTGCAACCCTTTCCCCGCGTGACCGGTCGTCTTGACTCGACCAAGAGGGAGAGGTATAAAAATTATACCATGGAGTTCGAGTTTGATCCGGAGAAGAGCAGCGCAAACAGGAAGAAGCACGGCATCGACTTCGTCAAGGCCCAGGCGCTCTGGGAGGATCCTTGCCTGATCGAAATTCCGGCCCGCACGAGTGACGAACCGCGGTTCGTCATCATCGGTCGGATCGGAAGAAGGCATTGGTCGGGAATCATTACATACCGCGGCGATTCCATTCGGATCATCTCGGTGCGCCGGTCCAGGGCAGAGGAGATCGAGATCTATGAAGGCTAAACAACTCGACAAAAAGTTCGACAGCGGCGAAGACATCACCAAGTATCTCGAGGTCTCCAAGGCGCATCGACCCGAGCAGGAACAGAGGCGAGTAAACGTTGACTTCCCGATCTGGATGATCCAGTCATTGGACAAGGAAGCGAAGCGTCTCGGTGTGCCGCGTCAGTCGATCATCAAGGTCTGGGTGGCAGAGCGTTTGGAGAAGATGAAGGCTTCGTGACGTGGGCAGGAAGGAGGAACAACGGGATGTTTACGTCCGATAACGTTCGAGTCTGCGCTACCCGCTCTGCTTGCGCAGAGCTCCCACTACGCGACCTGCTGAGAAATGCGGGCTAGCCTCCGGATGATCTCATGAGTGAAGGTATACAGACAGCCGAGGCCGACCGCGGGCAGGCGAGCCGCCGGCCCATCTGGTTCCTCACAGCCGCGAGTCTCGTCACGGCAGCCGTGCTGCTCGCTTCCGTGTGGGGCTCCTACGACTCCTACCGGAGCTTCGGTGTCGTGTCGCAACGCGGCTTGCGAATCCAGGAGCTGCGCGGGAAGATCATCCACCTCGACGAAGTCCTAACGATGTCCGCGCGGATGGCAGCCGCGAGCGGCGCCCCCCGCTGGGAGGCTCGCTATTGGCGCTTCGAGCCCCAGCTTGCCCAGGCCATCGAGGAGGCCGAGTCGCTCGTCTCCAACGTGGAGAGCACCGGGCAGACGGACGCCGCCAACGAGGCCCTCGTCGCCCTCGAGGAGCGAGCCTTCGATCTGGTCCGGCGGGGTCGCTTGGAGCAGGCGCGGGCGATCCTCAGCGGCGAGCAGTACGCGACGCACAAGGCGACGTACGCCGAAGGCATGGCGCGGCTGGGCAGCCAGCTCCAGGACGCAGCGCTCTCGGCCACGCGCTCTCAGGAGGAGAGAGCGCTGCTTCAGCTCGTCGCCGCCGCGATCGCGCTCCCATTGCTGGTCGCAGGCTGGTTGGTCGTCCTGAGGGTCACCGACCGATGGCGCCGGGACGTCGTAGAGAGCCACCGGCAACTCGTCGAGCTCAACCGGAGCTTGGACCAGAAGGTGGAGGAACGTACTGCTGCGTTGGCTCGAGCGACGAAGCAAGCCAACGCGGCGAGCGAGGCCAAGAGCGCCTTCCTGGCGAACATGAGCCATGAGCTGCGCACACCCATGAACGCCATCATCGGCTACAGCGAGATGCTCATGGAGGATGCCGAGGATCTGGGGCAGGAGGAGTTCGTTCCCGACCTGCAGAAAATTCACGGCGCCGGCCGGCATCTGCTTGCCCTGATCAACGACGTTCTCGACCTGTCGAAGATCGAGGCGGGCAAAATGGACCTGTTTCTCGAGATCTTCGACCTCGATCCCATGATCGACGACGTCTACGCCACGGTCGACGCACTGGTCAAGAAGAAGCACAACACCCTCCAGATCGAGCGCACGGACGACCTGGGCTCGATGCACGCGGATCTCACCAAGGTCCGACAGGCCTTGTTCAACCTGGTCAGCAACGCCGCGAAGTTCACCGAGAACGGAACGATCACCTTGTCGGCAGAGCGGGAGCGGTCCGGGTCGGGTGATTGGATCTCCTTCAGCGTTGCCGACACCGGCATCGGAATCGCGCAGGACAAGCTCGGCCAGGTGTTCGAGGCGTTCACCCAGGCCGAGACATCGACGACGCGTAAGTTCGGCGGGACTGGGCTCGGCCTGGCCATCAGCCAGCGCTTCTGCCGCCTCATGGGAGGCGACGTGACCGCCGAAAGCACGTTGGGAGCCGGTACCACCTTTACGCTCCGCTTGCCTGCGGATGTCGGGCCGCCAACCGAGGAAGAGGCCGAGGAAGTGAGGGAGCTGCTTGCGACCGAGGTCCGCCCGATGGAGAGGGCCCCGGGCCGCGGCATCCTGGTCATAGATGACGAGCCCGACGCCCGGGATCTGATCGAGCGTTCGCTCGTGAAGGACGGTTTCCAGGTTGTGACCGCCTCCGGCGGCGACGAGGGACTGCGCCTGGCCAGGCAGCTGCGACCCGCGGCGATCACGCTCGACGTGATGATGCCGGGCACCGATGGCTGGGCCGTGCTGAGAGAGCTGAAGAGCGATCCGCAACTGTGCGAGACCCCCGTCGTCATGCTCTCCATGATCGATGACAAGAGCATGGGGTACGCGATCGGCGCGACCGATTACCTGACGAAGCCCGTGGACCGCGCGCAGCTGTCGAGGGTCTTCCGCAAGTATCGCTGCCAGAACCCACCGTGCCACGCTCTGATCGTGGAAGATGACGCGGAGATACGGGAGCTGATGCGCCGGACGCTCGCGAAGCAGGGATGGGTCGTTGCGGAGGCCGAGCATGGGCAGGCGGCCCTCGAATGCGTCGGGGAGCACGTGCCCGATCTGATCGTGCTCGATCTCATGATGCCGGTCATGGACGGCTTCGAGTTCATGCTCGAGCTGCGCAAGGTCGAGGCGTGGCGCCACATCCCCGTCGTCGTCGCGACCGCAAAAGACCTCACGGACGAGGAGCGCCAGGCGTTGAGCGGCAACGTGGAGCTCATCCTGCAGAAGAGCGCCTACGGCCGCGATCAGCTGCTGCAACAGGTTCGAGAACTCTTAGCGACGTGCCGCAGCTAACAACGTCCCCGCTCCTCTTCGCCGCTCAGGTCTCGCCGGCCCAGGCGTAGGGGTCGAGGGGGTCCTCGTCCACCATCAGCACGTCGCATTGATAGGCGCCGAGGCTCGGGAAGGCGGCAAAGGGCTCGCCACGAGTCTGATTCTCGGCTCAGGTCATGTCCACTGAGCCGAATTGGGTGCGTGTGGACTTGTCATCGATAGGCCTTGCGGTGAGCACGGGGGAAATCTTCACGATCTGGTTGGCAACATATTCTGACGAACTATCACACGTACGATGGTATGCAGACTTCCTGGATCCTGTTGGACCTTATTCGGAAGGTAGATCCTTCCTAGGCCCAACTAGTTTTGCAGATCCAACGTTGGATTGGGGATTTCGTACTTATGTGGTTCCCGAACCCGCCACAGTGCTTCTCTTGAGCACTGGACTTGTGGGACTTGCAGGATTCAGGACGAGGTCGAAGAAGTAGACGCTTCGTCTGCAAGCACCTGAAGAGGGCAGAGCCCTTTTTTTCCTGCCGATGTTGTCCATGGCAACCATGAGGCAGGCCGACATGCCCATCGCGAGTTCGCGGACGAGAACATGATTCGCGCGGAGTATGAACTCACGCTCTGACCCGGCTACTGAATCACCCCCGCGATCACCAGCTCGGTGATCGCGTCTTCGTCGAGGACGAGGAGCTCCGAGAGGATCATCGGGTTGTCCTGGCCCAAGGTCGGGCAGGGGCGCGGCCGCGCCGGCGTCGCCGAGAAGCGTTTTCCCTCTCTGACCAGGCTCTGACTGGGGCCCATATGTCGGCCGGAGCGTTGGGCGTAGTGAAAAAAACGGGAGTCGGTGGCGGTCAAAGCCGCATTGCCGACGGGCGAGGGCATTCGTAAGTGCCCGAAATCAGTGGCACGCCGGGAGGGACTCGAACCCCCGCCCCCCAGGTTCGAAGCCAGTCCGAGGAGCCCGAAACGCCTGCGAAATCGCCTGACGCTCCCTCTCCGAGCCGTACGGAGCCGGAGTAGGGGTGCCCGAGGGCACCCCATGGGCACCCACCCTGGGCGTGGGAGGCCACGCCGTCGGGCGGGCAATCCTCTT
The DNA here is from genome assembly GCA_963722885.1 of uncultured delta proteobacterium. GTDB lineage: Bacteria > Myxococcota_A > UBA9160 > UBA9160 > UBA6930 > CAVXZE01. The sequence continues at coordinate 17,966 of CAVROS010000005.1, read as the reverse complement.
GCAGGCACGCTTCAAACGATCATGATAATATGAAGTAGATGTTCAAGCGGAGCCTCGTCCTCCCCGAGCCCGGCGCCGAAACCTTTTTCCTGTGGGGGCCTCGGCAGACCGGCAAGAGCACCCTGCTTAGAGAAACCTACGGTCAGGGCCGCTGGGTCGATCTGCTCAAGGCCGAGGAGTTCCGGCGGTATCTGGCTCGCCCCGAGCTCCTGCGGCAGGAGCTCGAGGCGGAGCCGCCTTCGCCCGGCGAGCAGATCGTGATCGACGAGATCCAGAAGGTGCCCGCGCTGCTCGACGAGGTGCACTGGCTCCTCGAGAATCGCGGCCTGCACTTCGCTCTCTGCGGCTCGAGCGCGCGCAAGGTGAGGCGCGGCGCCGCCAACCTGCTCGGGGGGCGGGCGATGCGCTACGAGCTGCACGGGCTGACGGCGAGCGAGCTCGGCCGCGACTTCGAGCTCGACCGCATGCTCAACCACGGCTATCTGCCGCGGATCTACGAGGGGAGCCGCCCGAAGCGTATGCTGGACGCGTACATCGCCGACTACCTGAAGGAGGAGGTGGCTGCCGAGGGGCTCGTGCGCAATCTCCCGACGTTCTCCGCCTTCCTGGACGTCGCGGCGCTCAGTGACGGCGAGATCGTCAACTTCTCCAACATCGCCCGGGAGTGCGGCGTCTCGAGCCACACGGCCAAGAGCCACTTCCAGATCCTCGAAGATACCTTGCTCGGGCGCTGGCTCCCCGCGTACCGCAAGCGACCGAAGCGCCGCGTGATCGGTGCTCCGAAGTTCTACTTTGTCGACGTCGGCGTGGTGAACCGGCTAGCTCGGCGGGGAGAGCTGCTCCCCGGCTCGGAGCTCTACGGCAAGGCCTTCGAGAACTGGGTCTTCCACGAGCTCTCTGCCTTCGTAAGCTACCGGGCCTTCGACGGCGAGCTCTCCTACTGGCGGCTCGCCAGTGGCATCGAGGTCGACTTCGTGCTCGGCGACATGCAGGTCGCGATCGAGGCGAAGTCGAGCGAGCGCATCACCCGGGACCATCTCCGGGGGCTTCGCAGATTGATGGAGGACCATCCCCGAGTGCGACGGCGCGTCGTGGTGTGTCGAGAGTCTCGCGCGCGCAAGACGGACGACGGCATCGAGGTCCTCCCGGCCGCCACGTTCGTGCGAAGACTCTGGGCCGGAGAACTCGCGTAAGCTCGCGGATAGGAGCTCCACAGTTCCGGTTTCGGAAGATTTAGGCGCATGATCTAGGCGTGGTACTCTCGGGCTGGCCGCAGCTTGGTGGTCAGCCGTTCGGCGGCTCGAAAAGCGCGAGTCGCATCGGCCCCTGGGGTGGCCGGATCAGAGAAATGTGGAACGACCAGCGACTGCTAGATCTCCTCGAAATTGAGCACCCCATCATCCAGGCACCGATGGCGGGTTCCACCACGCCAGAACTCGTGGCCGCGGTCAACGAGGCAGGTGCGCTTGGGAGCTTCGGCGCCGCAGGCTCGTCGCCGGCTGCCCTGAGGTCGACGATCCAGGAGATTCGTGCGCTCACGGATCGTCCGTTCCACATCAATCTCTTCAACCCAGGCACGGAGGAGTATGATCGAGAAGCGCGCCCGGGAGAGCGCCTCGGCGAACGACTCGCGACCTACCACGCGGAGCTGAAGCTTGGACCTGTACCGGAACCCATTCCGCTGTTTGGTCCAGCTACCGAGCAGCTGGAGGTACTGCTCGATGAGGCAGTTCCAGTCATCAGCTTCCACTTCGGTGTGGATGCAGACACGGTATCCAGGGCACACGATGGCGGAGCAAAGGTCCTCTGTTCTGCGACTACGGTGAGCGAGGCGAGATATCTGGAAGAAGCGGGCGTCGATGCCATCATCGCTCAAGGCGCTGAGGCGGGCGGTCATCGGGGCACCTTCGACGGCGACTATCAGCGTGCGCTCATTGGTACCATTGCCCTTGTTCCGAGAGTCGTCGATGAGGTTTCCGTCCCCGTGATTGCAGCTGGAGGCATCATGGACGCGCGAGGGGTGGTCGCTTGTCTTGCGCTGGGCGCCTCGGCTGTCCAGCTTGGGACTGCTTTTCTGGGCTGTCCCGAGGCATCCGTGCCGGGTGTTTGGCGCGAAGCTCTGGATGCCGCGGAAGCCGAAACGACGACAGTGACCGAAGCGTGTTCCGGAAAACCTGCTCGCGCGATCCGCAATCGGTATATCGACGAGCTCGAGGCCATCGACGAGCCGCTGTTACCGTACCCAGCTCAGTTATCCGTTTCTCGGGAGCTCCGGAGGGAAGCGGTAAGGCAGGGCGATTCGGGCTTCGTTGCCATGTGGGCAGGTCAAGGCGTCGGCCTCATCCGGCGTCAGGCGGCGGCGGAACTCGTCAGTCAGTTGGTGACGGATTCGCGGGAGCTGATGAATCGCCTCGCCGGTGTCTGAGGGGAGGCATGCGGGCGGGTTTCGGTGGCGGTCGATTGGCTGTCAGAGCCGCGCTGCCTGTGCGCGATGGCATTCGCAAGTGCTCGAAAGGACTGGCACGCCGGGAGGGATTCGAACCCCCGACCCCCAGGTTCGAAGCCAGCCCGAAGAGCCCGAAACGCCTGCGAAATCGCCCGCCGATCCCTCTCCGAGCCGTACGGAGCCGCAGTAGGGGTGCCGCATGGCACCCCGTGGGCACCCACCTCGGCCGCAGAAGCCCCCGGCGCCAATTCGCGATCAGGTGCGTCGGCCGGAAGCCGTGGATTCTGTTCGACCCGCGTCGGAGTGCCGGGGCTCACGGAAGCCCCGCGACTTCGCCGCCTTTCGCCAGATGCTGCCACGGAATCACGCGGACATCGCGCCCGATGTGGCGTGGCTCTGCGCAGTTGGCGATCACGAAGCCCCGCTTCAGATTCAGATCCTTCATGCACTGGCGAAGCCCCGCGAGGTCGCGCCCCTCGACCGTTGTGGAGAGCTTGATCTCCACTGCCACGAGACGTCGGCCAGCGCCGAGGAGCAGATCCACCTCTCCGCCTGCGCGCGTGCGCCAGTAGTGGATCTCGGGCCGTACCCACCGACTCAGCGTCCGAGCGATCAGCTCCTCGATGACCATGCCCTCGAACGAGGCGCCCCGGCGACTCCATCCGTCGAGGTCCCTCGGTTCTCGCAGTCCGGCGAGGAAATGGAGAAGACCGCTGTCCCGGATGTAGATCTTCGGAGATTTCGTCAGCCGCTTCTGGACGTTCGCAAAGAAGGGGGGAAGGCGCCGGATCATGTAGGCGCCTTCGAGCACGTCCAGGTAGTGGGTGATCGTCGGCGAGGAGACGCCGAGTGATCGCGCCAGATCGGATGCGTTCAGCAGGTTGCCGTGGACGTGGGTGAGCATCGTCCAGAGCGTACGCAGGCGCGCCGCGGGCAGGCGCAAGCCCAGGGCCGGCAGATCCCGCTCCAGAAAGGTGGAGACATAGGCATCCAGCCAGTCCAGGCGGGCCGCATTCGAGCGCGCGGCGTGGACCGGCGGATAGCCACCCCAGAACCAGCGCTGTGCGCTCCGGCGTGTTCTAGCCAGCTCGGCAGAGCTGAATGGAGCGAGCTCGAGCAGGGCGATGCGCCCCGCCAGGCTCTCGGACACGGCGCGCACGAGGTCCGGGCTCGCCGAGCCCGTCAGCACGATCCGTCCATTTCTCCGATTTCGATCCAGCGCGTGACGCAGGGTGGGAAACAGGCTGGGGAGCCGCTGTGCCTCGTCGATCACGATCCGCCTTGGGTGGGCGTCGAAGAAGCCCTCCTGGTCCGCCTGCACGAGGGCCAGGTCGGCCGGTCGTTCGAGATCGAAGAGGGCCCAGTCGGGGAGACACTCGCGGACGAGCGTGCTCTTGCCGCACTGGCGCGGTCCCAGGACCAACACGGCCGGGAAGCTGGCGAGGAGGCGTCGGAAGCGCGCCTCGGCGTGTCGGGGAACGATTTCATCCCTTGCTAATTTAAAGACATTCTTTCAATTAGCAAGTCAATTCCAGCCGGACCGTCTTGATTCCCCGCTAGGAATCCGCTGGTGCCAGCTCCGCCAGCAGCGCCTGAAAGTCCGGCGACTCCCGCAGGAGCCGACGCCCTACCTCGATCAGCCGGTCCACGGTCTCGTCGTCGAGCGCGAGAGTGGTGGGAAGGTTCTCGAGAAAGGCGCGCTCCTCCGGATCCTCGATGGCCCGGAAAGCCACCTCGACCAGATGGGTTCCCACATGCACGTCCTCGGCCCGTAGTCCGCGGATATTCGATCCGCGACAGACGGGCGCGAAGCCGTGTGAGTCGGACCGTAACGACTCATCCCTGTCGATCCGCTTGAGCTCGGAAGCAAGGTGAGAGATCTCCGCTGAAAGGCTCGATCAGCTCGAGAATCGCGGGACGACGAGTAGTCCGACGCCACCTACCCTGGGCCAATTCACGAAGACGGCCATGTTCGCGAACTGCCCCCTCTACACCCCCAGCCGGGTGCCAATCCCTCGCTCTCTCTTATCCATAGCTCAGGGGTGGACAACGTACAAAGGACGTTATAAAACGAAAAGCTTACGGCTGCAGTTGCACCTCTCGCAGCCAGTGGGACTTGCTTCGCAGCTGCGACTCGAACGGACCGAAACGGTCTGCTGCCCCACGGGGATTCAGAATACCTCAGATAAAATCGATACCTCACTCTCATAGTGATCTATTATGATCTCCTGAGGTATTTGTAGATGGCTCGGACCAACACACGCAAGCGGGATGTCGCCAAGCGAGCCCTAGGCGCAGTCCTAGGCGTTCTCCCACGCTCGGTGAAGGCCCAGGTGCCGAAGCGCAAGGCAGGGCCGGATCTGATCATCGGAGACCAGCTCCTCGAGATCCAGTGGATCGGTGAGGGAAACCTGGGCGACGCACGCAGGGTCGTCGCCAACCGGCGCGGCCGTCCCGACATCGTCGTGGCCCGTCGGCTGTCGCCGGGTGCTCGGGAGGCCTTGTCCGAGGCCGGCATCGGATGGGTGGACGAGACGGGCGCTGCCGAGATCGCGGTGGGCTCGATCATCGTCTCGCGAACGGGTCGGGCCCCCAAGCCCGCCGAGAAGCGGAAACGCTGGACCGCTGCGGTGATCGCCGTTGCCGAAGCAGTGCTCTGTGGGACGAGGCCGACGGTCGCTGCGACGGCATCCGCCACCCGCCTGTCGGCTGGGAGCTGCACCCAGGCGCTTCGATTCCTGACCGACCTCGGTCTTCTCGAGGCTCGGGCTCGCCGCGGAAGGTTCTCGGCCCGTCAGGTCAGCGACCCGGATCGGCTTCTCGAGGCGTACGTTTCGGCCATCGAGCGTGCGCCAGCCTCGATCGGGCTCCAGGTCGGTGTGACCTGGCGCGATCCAGTGGCCGGCCTCGCGGAGGCGGGGCGGAAGTGGGACAAGGTGAAGCTCCGCTGGGCTGCCACCGGAGCCGTAGCTGCGTCGGTGATCGCTCCCTACCTGACGGCGGTCACGACGACCGAGGTGTACGTCGATGCCGACAGCATCGTCGGGCTCGAGGCCGCCGCGGCGGCCGTGAAGCTCCGGCCCATCGAAGGCGGGCGGCTGACTCTGCAACCCTTCCCGACGGTCGCGGTCCGGGAGCTGGCCGCGGAGGTCGGTGGGGTTCGGGTTGCGCCCTGGCCTCGCGTCTATGTGGATCTGCGCCACTCCGGTGTCCGGGGGGAGGAGGCCGCAGAGCATCTCCGAGAGATCGTCCGTGCCGGATGAATCCCTTCGTAGCCGAGCTGCACGAGAAGCCGCCGAGCGCGCTCTCGTTCGGGTCGTTCACCACTATGGCACTCGCCCGGAGTTCGTTGTCCTCGGCGGGCTCGTACCCGAGCTGCTCTGCTCCGGAAGTAGCTTCCAACATGCAGGGACGACGGACATCGATGTGCAGGTCGACCTGGAGATCGCCTGCGGGTCCGTCAACACGAAGCGCCTCGAACGGGCGCTGCGAAACGCAGAGTTCGAGCCGGAGGGCGAGTACGTGTGGCGCTGGAGAGCGGAGGGTTTGTCCGCGACGGTGATCGTGAGGTTCGAGCTCCTCGCGGACCTCGACTGGGCTCGGGCCGGTGCGAGCGTCCGATTCGAGGGCTGCGACTCCCTCGGCGCGGCCAACCTGCGGGGCACAGGATTCGCCTCCCGAGATCTCACGACCCGCCAGCTGAAAGCTCGAGTCGGCGACGTCGAGCACGTCGTGGATGTGTACGTCACCGGGCTCTCCGGGTTTCTGCTCGCAAAGTGCGCTGCCGCCCACTCCCGGCGCAAGTCCAAGGACTGGTACGACATCGCCTTCGTCCTGCTGCACAACGACGCTGGGGGTCCAGAAGCCGCTGCCCAGGCAGTGCTCGATCGGTTTGGCGAACAGCTTGCCCGCGTTCGAACTGCACTCGACGATCTGGCCGCCAACTTCGCAGATCCCGAGGCCCAGGGGCCGAGAGCGTACGCCCAGCAGATGGCGATCGACCATCCTGAAGTGGACAGAGCGACGGCTCTCGCCGATGCAGTCACCGCCGTTGAATCCTTCTGCGGTCGGCTGAAGGCTGGAGGCGGAAACCCGGGCGAGCATTCCTCTCGAGCGGATCCGAGAGGGGCCGCATAGAAGCCGCCGGGGAGTCCTCGGTGCAGCCCGGTGGCCCCCAGCTGCAGGCCCTTTCCGAGAAGGAGACGCAAGGTCGCGCTACTCGTCGTCTTCGTCGTGTCCTTCTAAGTGGCGAGTCGCAGGATTGGGGCCCGGGGCTCTAGCCTCGAAGGGGGTGCCGTCTGGTGCCGTCCGAGCGTGCTCCGGTGCCACGTCTTGCTCCGTCGTGCCGACACGGCTTCGCGCCCGTCTGTCGCGGATCGAATATCCGCGGACTACGACCTGACGGCACCGGCCATGGTGAGGGCGATTGTGTGGACGACCCAAGTGCGCTGTGCTTAGCGAGAGATCGTGAACACGTCATTCCGGAGACATGGTTTACACAATTGGCATTTGGGGAGAGAGCCCGGATGCCGTGGAGAACGTGTAGACCGATGGACGAACGCCTCAGATTCATTGCCCGCCTGCTCGAGGGCGAGAAGATGGCACCTCTGTGCCGCGAGTTCGGCATCTCCCGGGTCACCGGATACAAGATCTACGAGCGCTACAAGACTTGTGGCCTCGATGGGCTCAACGACCGTTCGCGTCGTCCGTATCGCCATGCCAACAAGCTCCCATATCAGGTCGAACGGACGATCCTGGGGATCAAGAAGGAGCACCCCTCCTGGGGCGCTCCGAAGATCCGGGACAAGCTGATCCACGAGTTCCCGGTGATCAAGCCGCCCGCGGTGAGCACGGTGCACGCCGTGCTGGATCGCAACGGTCTCGTGAAACGCCGCAAACGCCGGCGCTACAAGGCCAAAGGCACGGAACTCACCGCGGCTCATGCTCCCAATGGCCTGTGGTGCGCGGACTTCAAGGGCGAGTTCATGCTGGGCAACAAGCAGTACTGCTATCCGCTCACGATCACCGACTACCGGTCTCGCTATCTCCTCGCTTGCGAGGGGCTTTCGTCCACGCGTTCTGAGTTCGCCTTCTCCGTGTTCGAAAGAGCCTTCAAGGACTTCGGCCTGCCGGGCGCCATCCGCACCGACAACGGCGCTCCCTTCGCCTCCGGCAACGCCCTGTTCGGGCTTTCGAAGCTTGCGGTCTGGTGGCTCAGGCTGGGGATCCAGATCCAGCGCATCACGCCGGGTTGCCCCCAGCAGAACGGACGCCATGAACGCATGCATCTGACGCTCAAGAAAGAGGCCACCAAGCCCGCCTCGTTCAACTTCCTGCAGCAGCAGGAGCGATTTGACCGGTTCACGGCGGTTTACAATCACGAGCGGCCCCACCAGGCCTTGGGGGGCGCCTATCCCGGCGACGTCTATACACCTTCGGTCCGTGTCTACGCGCCGCCACCCGAGCCGGAGTACCCGGACCACGACAAATCCGTCCGCGTGACTCACTGCGGCCGCATCTGCCTCGGCAAGCGAAAAATCAACCTGAGTAGGGTCTTCGCCGGCCAGATCGTTGGGATCCGTGAGGTCGATGACCAGATCTGGCTGGTCAGCTTTCTCGACTTTGACCTAGGCTTCTTCGATCAGGACGAGGGCCGGGTAGAACCTGCCCCGAACCCCTTCGGGCCGGAGAAAGTGTTAACCATGTCTCCGGAATAATCTGTAAACCATGTGTCCGGAACGGACCGAGAGTTGGCTGGCGCCCCGGGGAGGATTCGAACCCCCGACCCGCTGCTTAGAAGGCAGCCGCTCTATCCCCTGAGCTACCGGGGCGCGTACGGGGGGAGGGTAGCAAGATGGCTCCGCGTCACGTTGACACCCCCCGATGGTGGCTCTAGGTTCGCCTCTCTGCTGCGGTGGGCGTAGCTCAGTTGGTTAGAGCGCCGGATTGTGGTTCCGGAGGTCGGGGGTTCAATTCCCCTCGCCCACCCCAGATTCCTCTATCGCGGCGGGTACTTGGGGAATCGCTCCGGCCCGCCGCGTCCGCTTCCCGCCGGGCGGGAAGCGCCCATGCGCGGTCTACCGCACTCCCCCCCTGGCAGAGTCAATCGATCTGGACGGTGGGACGATTGTAGGAATGGAATAGCCCCCGCCGAGCCTCGAGAGACTCTTGGATCCCTTGGACCTCATCCACCGCTTGAAGATCCCCCTGCGGGCTCGCTGCGCCATCCCCAGGGACCTGGCGGAGGTGACTTCGATCGGCGAAGAGGACTCCCTGCAAGGCACGGGAGTCCGCCGCGCCGCCGTCGATGCCGTCTGGCGGCGGGCGGAGGATTTCTACCGGACCGGTCTCCACCCCGCGCTTCAGCTCTGCATCCGGCGAAACGGACGGGTGGTGCTGAACCGTGCGCTGGGGCACGCCTCGGGCAACGCGCCCGACGACGATCCCGACACGCCCAAGGCGTTGGCGACCTTCGAGACCCCCTTCTGCATCTACTCGGCCGCCAAGGCGATCACCGCCATGGTGATCCACAAGCTCGACGAGCAGCGCGTCCTGCATTTGGAGGACCGGGTCTGCGAATACATCCCCGAGTTCGGCCGCCACGGAAAGCAGTGGATCACGCTGCGCCACGTGCTCGGTCACCGCGCGGGCATCCCGAGCCTGCCGCCCGAGTCCATCGACCTGGACCTGCTCGGCCGGCCGGACCGGGTGGTCGGCATCCTCTGCGACGCAAAGACGAGCACGCGACCGGGCAGACTGCTCGCCTATCACGCGATCAGCGGCGGCTTCGTGCTGGGAGAGGTGGTGCGAAGGGCCACCGGCCGTGACATCCGCACCGTTCTGGGCAAGGAGATCTGCAAGCCGCTGGGCTTCCGCTGGATGAACTACGGCGTGGCGGACCAGGACATCGAGCGAGTGGCCGTGAACGCCTTCACCGGCCCCCCGGTCCCTCTCACTTTCTCGCGGCTGCTGCGCCGTGCGTTGGGCGCAGGGGTACACGAGGCGGTGGAGCTCTCGAACCAGCCGCGTTTCCTGCGCGGCATCGTTCCCTCGGCGAACATCGTCGCCACCGCCGAGGAGCTCTCGGCCTTCTACCAGTGTCTCCTCAACGGGGGAGAGCTGAACGGGGTGCGGATCTTCGACCCGCGCACCGTCCAGCACGCGACCTCCGAGCAGAGCTACCGGGAGATCGACCTCACCCTCGGCCTGCCGATCCGCTACGGGCTCGGGCCGATGCTCGGCGACGATCCCGTCGGGCTATTCGGTCCCAAGACCGGCCACGCCTTCGGACACATCGGCTTCACCAACATCTGGAGCTGGGCCGATCCCGAGCGCGGCCTGGCGGTGGCGCTGCTGACCAGCGGAAAGCCGGTCCTGGCCCTTCAGGTGATCCGCCTATTCCAGCTGATCATCGAGATCAACCGGGCCTTTCCGCGAATCGCCACACTGCGCCGCTGAAGAGGACGGAGATCAGCGGCGCGGACGAACGTAGGGAAGCAGAACACCCTCGGAGACCTCCTCGAGCACGACCTCCACCGAAAGGCCCAGCTCGAGATTCGCCGGGGCCAGCTCGCGGAGGCTGGCCACGATCCGCACGCCCTCCTCGAGCTCCACCACCACCACCGCGTAGGGCACCTGGCCCGCAAAGGCGGGATGCGGCGCCTGATGGATCACCGTCCAGCTGAAGACCGTGCCCTGCCCCGCCGAGGGCACCCAGCTCACCCGGTCGGAGCCGCACTCGGCGCAGAGGACCCGGGGCGGGTGGCGGAGGGTCCCGCACTCCTGGCAACGCTGGAAGACGAGCCGACCCTCCCGCGCGCACTCCCGGTAGAAGTCGCCGTGCAACCCGTCCATGCGGGGAAGCGGCCTGGGGATCGGCGATGTTTCGCTCATCGGTCCCTCCGGAGAATCGCGATGCTGCCGTCCCCAAAATCGCCCCAGCCCGTCACCAATCCCAGCTCGGCATCTGGCACCTGGGCCTCGCCGGCCTGGCCGCGGAGCTGACGCGTCATCTCGATCGCGTGATTGAGTCCCCAGTTGTGGCCCTGAGAGAGGAGGCCGCCGTGGGTGTTCATCGGGTAGCGCCCACCGAGCTCGATCCGTCCGTCGCTCACGAACTCCCCCGACTCGCCCGGGCCGCAGATGCCGAGGGCCTCCAGCTGGATCAGCACCACGTAGCTGAAGCAGTCGTAGATCCCCAGGAGATCCACGTCACCTGGCCGGATCCCCGCCATCTCGAAGGCCCTGGGTGCGGCGAAGCTCAGCCCCACCCGGAAGGGTTCGGACCGGCTGGGTATGTCGTCGGCCGGAAAGGGACGTCCCTCCGCGGCGCCCATGATCAGGACCGGGGGGCTTGCGAGATCCCGAGCCCTCTCGGCCGTGGTGACCACGACGGCGGCGGCGCAGTCGGTCTCGAGCGCGCAGTCGTAGAGGCGGAAGGGCTCGGAGATCCAGCGCGCCTGCAGGTACTCCTCCATACTAAGGAGACGGCCGCGCATCAGGGCCTTCGGGTTCCGCTGGGCGTGGCGGCGACAAGCCAGCGCCACCTGGCCAGTCGCCTGGTCCGGGATGCCGTAGAGCTGTTTGTGGCGCATGCAGATCCACGCGTAGAGCTGAGCCGGCAGCATGACGCCGTGGGGCAGGTAGAAGTCCAGAATCTGATCGGCAGCGGCGGTTGGGGCGAACGAGAGACTGGGTTGCCGCCCACCGGGCCTGGGGCGAAGCGCCGAGAAGCCGTTCCAGCCCACCACCACCAGCACGTGCCTCGCCAGGCCATTCGCCACGGCCACGGCCGCACTCTGCAGTGCAGCGATGGGGCTTGCGCCGCCCATGTGGACCGTCACCGCGTAGCGCAGATCGCGGATTCCGAGGTTCGTCGCCAGAAACTCGGTGGTGGTGAAGCCCGAGGGTGGAATCAGGCCATCGATGTCGGCCAGACCGAGCCCGGCATCGGCCACGGCCTCACGGGCAGCGCGAAGCATCAGCTCTTCGGGCAGCGCATCGGCCCCGCGGAGGTAGTCCGTCTCGCCGACTCCGACGATGGCGGCTCGGTCCTTGAAGCTCATCGAGCTCCTTCCTGTCGGTGCCCTGAATGGGGACGCGGACGGGTCCGAATTCTAGGTGAAAGCTCCGCCACGGCCCGGGGGGCCAGCAGCGCCCCGCGGGGAATCTTTTTCCTATTCTGAATCTCGCAACGCGGTTACGCTGTCTAAAGGGGTGAACAGGACGCTAGGGAGCGTCAGCTTGTGAGCGGATCGACGACCAACACCGTGCGCCCGCGGATGGCCGACGTCGAACTGGATCAGCGCTGGCTGAGAGGCGAGCCGGGAGCCTTCGAGGAGGCGCACGGGAGATACCGATCGAGCCTCGAGGCGGTGGCCTACCGGATCGTGGGCAACCATTCCGACGCGGAAGACGTGGTGCAGAACGTCTTCCTGGCGCTTCCCCGGGCGGCCTATCGCGGCTCGGCGAGCCTCTGGAGCTACCTCTACCGGGCGGCAGTCAACACATCCGTCAACCTGCTCCGCACCCGGAAGCGAAGCAATGGATTGCAGCGGGAGGTGATGGCCCAAGCCCTGGTGATGGGTGCTCCGACAGCGAGCGACCCCGATTCGCAGGTTTTCGAAGCGGAGGTGCTGGCGGCGGTGGCGAAGGCGCTGCTTCGAATCAAGCCTCAACACCGTCGGGTACTGGTGCTTGCGCATCAGCCACGGGCTCTCGAATACCGAGATCGCCGAGAGCGAGGGCATCCCCCTGGCGACCGTGGGAACCTGGCTGCGCCGAGGCCGCGAGGAGCTTCGCGAGACGCTCCGACCCCTTCTGCGAGACATGCGAGGCAACTTGCCATGAATCACTGGACAGCTCGGCAGCTACTCCCGGCGATCCTGGACCACACGATCCCGGCCGCTCTCGAGGCCGAGGTCCGAGGCCACGTGGCTGACTGCGGCCGCTGCCGGCGAATACTCTCCGAATTCGAGGCCAGCGAGGCCCTTCTGGCCCGGCTTCCCACAGTGCTGGTCCCCATCGAGCCCTCGGCGGAAGCCCACGAGCGGCTCGCCTCCCTGGCCCGCTGGAACCCGGACCCGAGACCCGAGTGGCAGGAGCGCATCGGCTTTTCCGCGATCGGCGCGCTGGCCGCAGCCGCCATGCTGGTCATGGTGATCTCGGTGACGGGCTGGGGCCCGTTGGTCTTGAAGCACAGCGCGCCGGTGACCCTGGCCACCATGGTCCCGGATTCCCAGTATCTCCCCACTGGCTGGCGATAGAGCGTTCCCAAGCTAGAGATCGCCTGGTGCAGATTTCCCACAGGGGTGGCGTAACCCCTCGTTTCCCCGCGGGAAATCGATGCTCCTGAGCTCGGTGTGGGGAGAACCGGGCTAGTCCTGCCGGTCCCTCAAGCGCTACTATTCCCTATCTAAGAATCAAGGCCAGAGGCTGCCATGAACCGCATCCGAGCCGCTCGCCAGGCTCGAGGCTGGACCCAGAGCGCACTTGCTGAGCGCGCCAGGGTCTCCCCCCGAACGATCCACGCAGTCGAAAAGGGACAGGACTGTCGCCAAGCGACGAAGCGCAAGATCCTCGCAGCGCTCAGCGTTCCGTGGGATCTACGCGACGAGTACTTCCCGCGTCTGCGCGCCGTTCGGCGTGTCGAGCCGGCGGCAGCACGCACCGCCTGAACCGTCTCCCATCCATTCCGACCGGATTTGTCCGGTTGGCAGGTGATCCCTGACACGAGTTCTGCGCACCTTCACGCACGGCCCATTCCCCGCTGTGGGTTCGCCTTCCGGCGTGCGCCGGTGAGCTAAACTCGATCTGGGAGGCGTCGATCGATCCGAATGCGGAGTGCAAGCTTGGGCCTCTCGGTTGCTGTAGCTGCACTCTGTGGGTGCACGACGCTCGAGATCAACTACCAACGTCTGCCGGAACGCGAAGCCCTTGCGTCGATCCAGGAGGGCATCACCACCCGGAGCGAAGTGCTCCAACGACTCGGTCCCCCCGAGGAGTTTCGGCAGCCCTCCCCCTTCGACCGGACGCGGTCCACCAGCCCCCAGCGCCGCAGGATCCTCGAGGGCGGGGAGGTCTTCATTCAGGGCATCTATACCTACGCCTCCGAGCGGTACCGCATCGAGACTTTCGGGCTGCTGCCCGTCGGCGTTTCCCTGTTTCGCGTCACCTGGAGAAACTCGCGCGAAGATCGCTGGCGGCTCGAGTTCGACGAGAACGACGTGGTCCATACAGTGTCCCACGTCGACGAGAGCGCGGATGAAGATCGCTGACTCGCGCGCGCAGCCGCCCTCCTGCCTGCGCTCCTGCTGACGGGTTGCCTCTACGTCTCGGCGTCCGGCGCCTTCGGCTCCTTCATCGACCCGGCGACGGTCTCCCAGATCGTCCCGGGCGAGAGCACCAAGGGGCAGGTCCTCGAGCTTCTCGGTCCTCCGGAGGAGTTCCTGCGCTCCGAGGTGCTCACCTCGCTGGGCGACGATGCCTCACGCGTGTCGGGAGCGGTGGCGCTGGGGAACAGGGCGCAGGACGCCTTCACCTATCAGCTCGACACGCTCTCGGCCTGGGCCAGCATGCTTCTCTTCTACAATCACGTCCGAGGGCAGATCGAGACCGATCTGCTGGTGATCTTCTTCGACCCCGAGGATCGCGTCCGAGAGGTCAGCTTCCGAACCGTCTCGAGGAAGCCATGAGGGCCATCGCAAAGAAGCTCTGGGTCCTCGGCGGAGTCCTCCCGGCCCTGGCATTGTCCGGGTGCATCTCCTTCTCGGGGCACTTCGGCACCAAGATTCGCGTCGAGAACATCCCGCGGATCGAGAACGGCGTGACCACCCGGGAGCAGGTCATGAGCTGGTTCGGGCCGCCATCGGCCTTCTTCAACCCCACCTTCCTGGACGTGATCTTCGAGAGCGAGGAAGAGATCATCGGCCCCGGAGCAGCGGTACTGAACGACGTCTACACCTATCGCTACATCGAAAACAAGACGACCATCCTCTTCGTCCCGATCTTCGTCGCCTTCCTCGATACCGTGGCCGTAGCCGAGACGCTCACGATCTTCTTCGACGAGAACGGAATGGTCGAATACCACGCCTACCGCCAGGACGTGCCACGGCCCAAGAAGGGTGACTGAGGCATGATCCGAATCGCACTCCTCCTGATTGCAGTGCTGTCGGTCGGCTGTGCAGAGGCGATCTTCTCGATCGACTCCTACCGCACCCACGACGCCTACACCGAAGCATCCCTCGACGAGTTCGTGAAGCTCCGGGACACGGGTCCGGTCAGCAAGGCCGAGGTGCTCGCGACGCTCGGCCCACCGATCGACGTGATCGGCCAGGACCAGGGCGAGATCTTCGTCTACCGCCGGCTGGCCAGAGACACCCGCACCATCAATCTCAACCCCTCCATGGTCAATCTGTTCGGCCCGGCGCCGCCGATTCCGATCTACTTCGACAGCCGGACCTCCGGAAGAGACGACACCCTGATGGTCTTCTTCGATTCCCAGGGGCAGGTGCAGGGTGAGGGTTTCAACCTCGGAATCCAGGACACCGGCCAGAGCGGAGCGGCCTTCGTCGGCCAAGGGATGCAGGAGCTGCTCAAATGAAGCGCATCGCATGGGTCGTGGCTCTCGGACTGCTCTCTGGATGCAGCCTGACCTACGCCGAGATCGGAATTCCCGTTCCGGAGGCGGATGGACTCGAGATCGGTCGGAGCACGAAGCCCGACGTCCTCGAAGCTCTCGGACCCCCGCGCCTGGTGCGTCGGCAATTCGACGGAGAGCTCTACACGTGGCGGCGCACCAAGAGCCGTCGGCGCTCGATCACCATCGTCCCGATCTACGTGAGGGCCTTCTTCTACGCCGATGGCGAGTCCCGCCGCGATGATCTCAGCCTGCTCTTCGACCGCGAGGGAGTCCTCCGAGGCATCGGGCGACGCCTGGAGACCGAAGAGAGCGACGGCTGACGCACGCCCCGGAAGATCGGAGCGCCCCCCACCCCGCCACGCCCGGACTCGATGACCGACGGGCAGCGCCCAGCGGGTCTGTTATCGTAACCCCCGGACGCGCCGGTAGCTCAGCTGGATAGAGCACCAGGCTTCGAACCTGGGGGTCGGGGGTTCGAATCCCTCCCGGCGTGCCAGAAATTCCGGGCACTTGGGTCGTCCGCCAAATCGCCCTCACCATGGCCGGTGCCGTCAGGTGCCGTTTGGTTGTGTCGAGGAGTGCCAGCCGGACCGAAGCTCGCGAAGCTCAGATCGCGCTCTTCCGAGGCCTTGTTGCACGGCGCAGCGATGATCAAGGTGTTCCCTTCGATCGATGAGGATCAGGCGATCGGATAGCTCTTTGGCATGCCGAGGCTGGCCATCGTATTCAATATCCGGCAGCCGATCCGCGCCTCGACCCGCTGCCCTGCCAGCGTTCGGGCCGTCATCTCCCGTCCCAGGATTGCCTTGTAGCGATAGAACGCGTTCTCCACTTTGCTTCGCCGGGTGAAGCCGGAGAGCAGATGCCACGCGCGTCGCCCGACCCGATCGATCGCGCGAATATGTCGGTTCCGGTCCTGCATTGCGGTGGCCGTCTCCGGACTGAGCAGGGCACCCTTCTGCGGCGGGATGATCACGCGGGTTCGGCGATCGGGGCTGTGCGCTTGCACGGCCTCGTGGACGGGCTCCTTGTCGTAGGCGCCATCGGCACAAAAGGAGGCCAGCTCGCTTTCGACCTGGCTCAAGAGTGCGGGGACTCGCGCGGCATCCCGGGCCTGGCTGGCCGTAAGCTCTGCGGCCAGAACGTCGCCGGCCTCGCGATCCACGGCGATATGTATCTTGCGCCATGCACGGCGTTTGGGCGGCATACAGGCGTTTCCGACGTGGATCTGGAGACCACTACTGTCGACCAATAGATGAATCGGCCCCTTGCTGTTCCTCGGCAACATCGGGACCTTGCCGAGGTTTCGGACCCGCCGCGAGACGGTGCTGTGGTCGGGGACCGGTAGGCCGACATGCGCCAACTCGAAAAGAGACCTGATGAACCCCTCCGTCTGCCGAAGAGCGAGCCCGTAGATCATGCGGATCGTCCAGAACGTCTCGATGGCCGCGTTAGAGTAGACGCGCCTTCCGCCGGGATTTCGCTGGCCTGTGTGGCACCAGGCTTTCCGGGCGTCTTCGCTGAGCCAGACGGTCACGGAACCGCGCTGGCGGAGGCCCGCCTCATACGTGGGCCAGTTGCTGATTCTGTAGGCGGTCTTGTACTTGCGCTGCGTTCGCTTGAATTGGAAGGACTTCACGCTCGGGGCTCCCGGAAGGAGCTATACGCCAGGAACCCGCGGAGGACCAGGAGCCGTGCACCAACGCCGGGCAGGGGCCAGAACCGAGGCCTCTCACGCCAACACCTCGCCGGGTTCAGCCAGGCGATAGCTGGTGCTTCGACCACCACCGGGATTCTTCACGACGATGCCCCGCGCTAGCAGCTCGCGAATGTCTCGAAGCGCTGTGTCATTCGAGCATTTCGCAAGCTTCGCATACTTCGACGTGGTCAGGTGACCCTTGAAGTCATCGAGCATCCGGTTGATGACCTTTCGCTGTCGCTCATTCACGGGGTTCGGGTTGATCCGCTGCCACAGGCGCGCCTTGTGAAGGACGGAGGAGAGCGTCTCGTCGGCATCGTCGAGGGTCCGATCGAGACAACCAAGAAACCACGCAAGCCATTCGGTGATCTCTAGATCGCCACGCTGCGCGGCTTCCAACTGGCGGTAGTATTCCCTTCGCTCTGCCTCGATCCCCGAAGACATGCTGTAGAAGCGGTCCTTCGTGCGGTCTGCCCGCGACAGCGCCATGTCGGCGATCGCACGAGCGATTCGCCCATTTCCGTCCTCGAATGGATGAATCGTGACGAACCAGAGGTGAGCGACCGCTGCGTCGAGAACGGGATCGATCTCCGAAGACGCATTCCACCACTGGAGAAACGACTCCATCTCGTCCTGGAGACGCTCAGCGTCGGGTGCTTCGAAATGCACCGTCTCGCGGCCGACGGGTCCCGAGACGACCTGCATCGGACCTGCCTCTCGGGTGCGCCATGCACCGACCGTGATGCGACGGATGCCGCTTCGACCGGTCGGGAACAGAGCGGCGTGCCAGCCAAACAAGCGCTCCGCCGTCAGGGGCGCAGCGAAGTTTCGTGTGGCATCGAGCATCATCTCGACGGTCCCGTCGACTTCTCGTCCCGGCCGGGGAAGACCCGCCACGTCGAGACCCAGTTTGCGAGCGATCGACGAGCGGACCTCTGCAGGGTCGAGGTGTTCCCCTTCGATGGCCGACGACTTCACGACTTCATCCGTGAGCGCGGTGACGCTGGCCTCCGTGCGCAGGTCGAAGCCCAGGGTCTCCATCTTCCCGAGGTGCCTGCCCTGCTTGTGCCGCACGGCTGCGAGGACCCCTGCCAGGGCCTCGCTGTCCCACGAGAACTCGGGCCAGCCCGGCCGTTCGTGAACGAATGCCATTTTCGCCGCATCCTTTGCGGTGTTTATAC
>CAVROS010000004.1:0-459316 GCA_963722885.1 uncultured delta proteobacterium | reverse complement strand
AGGACGAGTACGCCGACGGCATGGTCGAGCACGACATGCACATCGGGAAGTTCCTGAAGCTCCTCGACGAGCTCGGGATCGCCGACAACACCATCGTCTTCTACTCACCGACAATGGGCCCCACTACAACACCTGGCCCGATGCCGCCGCCACGCCCTTCCGCGGCGAGAAGAACACCAATTGGGAAGGCGGCTGGCGAGTGCCTTCGATGGTGCGCTGGCCCGGCCAGATCGAAGCCGGCTCGGTCTCCAACGAGATCATGCACCACATGGACTGGCTGCCCACCTTCCTGGCCGCTGCGGGCGACGCCGAACGTCAAGCAGAACCTGCTGACGGCATCCAAGGCGATCGGCCGGAGCTACAAGGTTCACCTGGATGGCTACAACTTCCTGCCGCTACCTCACCGGGAAGAACGAGGAGGGGCCTCGCAACGAGATCTTCTACTTCTCCGATGACGGCGACCTGACCGCCCTGCGCTATAAGGACTGGAAGATCATCTTCATGGAGCAGAAGGCCACGGGCACCATGCGGGTGTGGATGGAGCCCTTCGTGCCGCTTCGCCTGCCGCTGATCGAGAACCTGCGGCGGGATCCCTACGAGCGTGCGACGATCACCTCCAACACCTACTACGACTGGCTGCTGGACCGCGCCTTTCTGCTGGTTCCGGCCCAGGCCTACGTCGGCGAGTTCCTGGAGACCTTCAAGGAATTCCCGCCGCGCCAGAAGGCGGCGAGCTTCAGCCTGGACCAGGTGATGGAGAAGCTGGAGAGCGGCGGCGGGGCCCAGTAGGAACTCGGCGAAGGCTCCGAGACATTTCACCCCGAAGCAGTGCTGGCGGTTACGCGAGCACTGGTTCGGGAATCCTTCGCCGGCCTGCACGCCACAGCAGCGGGACCAGCACCAGCTCGGCGCCGAGACCACAGCGCGGTGGCCAGGCGCTGCTCCACCCCGCCGGCGCCTCGAAGGCGCCCAGATCCGGGCCGAGGCCCGCGTAGTCGCTCGGTCCGCGGTTCAGCACCACCTCGGAGTCCCGCTCGAAGAAAGCGGTCCCCGCGTCGATCGCCGGGCTTCGCGGCGACGGGCGGTGATCGGCGTCGAGCCGTGGATCGGCGCCGATCGTGGTTCCAGCATCGGCATTGGAGTCGACGAAGTCCCTTCCATTGGCGAAGAAGAGGTTGTAGGCCGCGATGGAGTCTCCATTCATCCTCTTGAGCGCGATCTCGGGTGTTGTGGGCGAAGAGGTTGTTGAGCGCGATCGCGTTGTCGCCGCCCGTCACCCCGTGATCGTTGCCCACGAAGGTGTTGTCGAAGAGGTAGATCCGCTCGGCCAGGCTGGCGCCCTGGAAGTTCTCCTGGGTGTTCATGCAGCACATCATGCCGATCGCTGCCTGCGCATTGTTCGCGATGAGGTTGCGCTCGATCCGGAAGACCCGCGAAGACGGCGCCTCGTCGTCGATCAGCTGGATCCCGTCCCCGCCGTTGCCCGAGATCCGGTTGTCGCGGATCACGATGGCCAGCTCGGGACCGGTGTAGTCGTGAAGCCGCACCTCGATCCCGTCGTTGCCGTTGTTCCGAATGATGCTGTGCTCGATCACGACCGCCACGTCCTGGTCCAGGTCGATCCCGTCGTCCCGGTTGTCCTCGAAGATGCAGTCTCGGACCAGTCCCCCGGAGCCGCTCTCGTAATCGATGCCGTCGCCGCTGGCCGTCACGCGGTTGTTCGTGAATTCGAGCGGCCCGAGGCCCTCACGGCGTCGTCCGCGTTGCGGATGCGTGAAGCCCCGGATCGCCGTCCCGGGGCCCACCGAGCTGGCGACCCGGATGGCGTGGCTGCCACCTCCCCCGTCGATCACCGTCTGGTCGATGAGGGAAGGATCGCCGCGGATGAGGTGTTGGGAGGAGAGGACGATCGCCTTGCCCGCGATCGAGACGTTCTCGCGATAGATCCCGGGCGCCACCAGCACGATGTCCCCGTCCCCGGCTGCGTCGACCGCCTGCTGAATCGTCGCGTAGGTCCCGGGGACCTCCAGGAACGCGAAAGCCGGCGCCGGTGCGAGGAGCAGGCCGAGGGCAATCGCGATCGATCTTCGCATGGCCTTCTCCCGGAGGCGCGAATCCCGCGGACGGGGAAGCGAGGGCCTCGAAGACTCGCTCATCCCTGACTCGCCCGCACCGGACTCGAGCGAGCAGAAGTTGTCATAATTGGCTTGTGATCAGATGAAGGGCCTCGCAGTTCCACCTGAGCCTTTGAGGGGGTCGGCTTGAGACGCGGCTGGCTGATGGTGGCGATCTGGATCTCGCTCCTGGGCCTGGGCTTCACCCTCGGGCTACAGAAGATCCGAACCTTCGACTACTGGTGGCAGCTCCGGACCGGCGCGCTGATCCTCGAGACGGGCGAGGTCCCGAAGCACGACATCTACACCTACACGGTCCCGGGCGCCCGCTACATCGACATCCACTGGCTCCATCAGGTCGGTCTCCACGGGCTCCATTCCCTCGGTGGCCACGACGCGGTGGTGGTGGCGAAGGCGCTGATGGTGTGCGCGCTGATCGGGATCCTGGCACCCATCGGCTATCGGCGTGAGAGGCCCTGGGTCTCGGCACTGGGCCTGGGTCTGATGCTGCTGGTGGCCGCGGACCGCTTCATGCCCCGGCCGGAGCTGCCCTCCTTCCTCCTGCTGGCGGCGTTGCTCGCGCTTCTGGATCGGCACGAACGGCGCCGCGATGCATGGGTCTTCGCGATCGTGCCCCTGCAGCTGGTCTGGGCGAACGTCCACGGGCTCTTCGCCCTGGGCCTCGCCGTCTGTGGCATCTACCTCGCCGCGGAGCTGCTCCGGCCGCTGGTCGCTCCAGGCCAGCGGCTCGACGCTCGCGCGGCCGGCCGGCTCGCGGCGGTGACGGCCCTGAGCGCCCTGGTCTGCCTGGTGAACCCGAACGGCCTCGAAGGAGCCCTCTACCCGATTCAGCAGTTCGGGATGATCGGTCCCCCGGAGGACCGCGGGGTGTTCGGCTCACTGATCGCCGAGCTGATTCCGCCGATCGGCGGAGCCCGAGAGCATTCTCCCCTCGCGCTCTCGCTCGCCGCTGTCCTTGCGGGGCTCTCCCTGCTCGCGATGGTGTGGAACTGGCGCCGCGTCCATGCGGCCGATCCGCTCCTCTGGGTGGCCTTCGCCTACCTGGCCCTGGGCGCCAACCGCAATCTGGCCCTGTTCTCGATCGTCGCCGCGCCGATCTTCGTGCGGAATGCCAACGCGGCCCTGGATCGTCGATCGATCCCGCGATTCGCCTCCGCCGCGGCCAGCGTGGCAGCCCTCGCAGTGCTCGCCCTCCTTACGTTGGACGTCGCGCGCGACCGGCTTCTTCCAGCGGATCGGATCCTTTCGTGAGGCGGGTCTCGGCACCATGGACGTCTACTATCCCGTGGGAGCGGCGGAGTGGATCGCCGAAGTGCGGCCCCCGGGGCCCATCTGTCACCACATGGCGGACGGGGGCTACCTGATCTGGCGGCTCTTTCCCGAGTACAAGGTCATGGTGGATGGCCGTCTCGAGGTCTTCGGGGCGGAGCGCTTCATCGGGTTTCAGGTCGCGGATCCTTCGCGCTTGAAGGAGCTCGACGACGAGTACCGGTTTGGCGTGGTGCTGGTTCACTTCGGCCTGGTGAGCTCCGACGCGCTCCTCCGTTGGCTGCACCTGAACTCCAACTGGATCCTCGCCTACCTCGACGACACCACGGCGGTCTACGTGCACAGGGAGCGCTCGGGGCTCCCCTGGATCCGGGAGGTCGACATCGACGCGCCGGATCTGTTTCCGCCGCTCGACCAGGCGACGGGGACCAGCGAGCTGATGCGGCGCTTCGGGCGGACCCAGTTTTACATGGCGATGCGCCGCTTCGAGCCGGCGCTCGAGTTGTGGGAGGACACCATCGCCCGCTACCCGGATCTTCCCCAGGGGCCGATCGTCCACGCGAGCCTGCTCCAGAGCAACGGACTCCATGCAGCGGCGGAGGCGATCCTGCGCCGGCTCCTCGAGGAGAAGCCCGGCGACGCCAAGCTGTTGGTCCAGGTGGGCGATCTTCGCTGGGAGGCCGGGGATCGCGAGGTGGCGAAGGGATTCTACGACCGTGCCCTCGAGGCCGATGCCGACTTCGCCTACGCGAGCTTCCGCCGCGCCATGGTGGCCGAGTCCGAGGGTGATCTCGAGCTGGCGTTGCGCCTCTACGGGCGGACGGTGGCCCTCTCCCACCCCGGGGATCCGGTGGCGCTGCTGGCGTCGGGGCGAGTCGGGGCGCTCTCGGGAGGCTCTGACTGCAGCTCGGCGACCGGGCTCCGCCGGCTCTCAGGGCTCGATGGTGATGGTCAGCGGCGCGAGGCTCACCGGGGGCTCGTTGCCGTCGCCCTGGGCCAGGCCATTTCCCGTCACCTGGATGCGTGGTGGACCCCGCGTTGCCCAGGGAGAAGAAGTAGATCTTCGCGATCTTGAAGCCGCCCTGCGGCACCCTCCCCCCCGTGGCGCAGGTCGACGACACGGTCGAGCGTCCCCGCCGAGAAGTCGAGGCGGGGGCTCGTGAAGAACGCTCCGTCATCGTCGAACTCGGGATGAGGAGCGGCATCGTAGGCGAGGATCATCTCCGGATCCCACTGGAGCGCCAGATCGAAGGCCTGGATCGGCACGGGCGAGCTCACCAGGACCTCCACCGTGACCAGCGAGTAGGTCCCCACCTGGCTCGCGTCCGGCAGAAGCAACACCCAGGTCCTCGTCCCCGTCCGTCGCACTGGGCCCCGAGGCACTCCCGAGCAGGAGCACGAGCACCGCGAGCCGGATCCTGGCGGCGAGGCCTCCCCTCATTGCACCTCCAGCCCGTCCACCAGCGTGACCTCCTGGCCGTCCGCGTTGATCAGATGGACGTCGTAGAGGGCGGGTGGCACCAGGAGCTTGTTCACCACCCCCGTCACGGTCTCGCTGTCGACGAAGGTGATGTTCAGGAGGTCGTTGGGGGTGGGATCGCCCTCCGTGATCAGCTCGACCACCAGCGGCGTCTCGAGGAACTCGGTGCCGTGCAAGGTCACGACCGCCGTCTGCTCGCCTTGCGGGATAGCTCGACCGGTTCGGCGTCACCGAGGTCAGTGTCGGGGGCGGGAAGAGCCCGGTGACATGGGTGTTGAGGGCGACGCGGTCCCGCAGGTAGGCCCAGTTGAGTGGCCGGAAGACCGGAAGCGGGCTGCCGTTTCGGCCCGTCATCTCCTCGAAGCTGAAGGTGAAGCCGGCGTTCATCAGGAAGTTCTCGGAGGGGTTGGCCCCGCTCGGCGTCACGTTGTGATCGGTCTTCCCCCAGCTGGTGCCCCCGTAGAGGCCGGCCGGGGTCGGGCCGTGGGCAACCAGACCGAGCAGGTGGCCGCTCTCGTGGGCGACGACGCTGGCGATCGCCTGGGCGAAGCCGTCCACGGCGTTCTCGATCACCTCCCACCGCGTCAGCTCCTCCGCGGTGGCGGAGCCGGGGTCGAAGCCGGGCGCCGTCACCACGGCGTCGAGCGGGTCCTCGCCGACCGGGGTGCCGCCGCGCGAGGCCATCAGGGGATCGAAGCTCGCCTGAAACTCGGCGTCTCCGCCCCAGAGGTTGTCGAGGGCCTGGGGAAAGATGCCGAAGATGGCGCCGCCCCCGCACTCGTCCTGGCTCTCGTCCAGGTTGTTGACGTCCATGGTGGCGGCGCCCAGGAACGAAGGGCCCAGTGAGGACTCGCCGCCCACGCAGAGGCGCGAGTGGGTTCCTCCGGGCGCGGTCTCGACGAAGACCACGTTGGCAGCGTCCGGTCCGGGCGAGCCGTCTGGCTTCGCGACCGTAGTAGGGGTGGACGCGCGCGACGATCTCGCCGACCAGCCGGTCGCGCATCAGGCTCTCGATGGTGGGATCGGCGCTGGAGCTGAGGCCGAAGCTGCGAAGATCCTCCAGGAAGTCGATCTCCGGGCCGAGGCTTCGGTCCTGGTCGAAATCGAGGAAGATCGTCTGGAGGTTGCCCAGCGGCGGGCCGTAGGCGAAGTCGCGCACGGCGAACCCGTAGGAGGCCAGGCGAAGTTCCCTGCCGCGTCGGCGATGATCGCCAGCAGATTGTGTGTGGTGCGGGCGAGGTCGCTCCCCGCCGGAATCTCCCAGACGGCCCGGGTGGGATCGACCTGGAAGAGCGGCCCGAGGTCGAGGCCGGCCGTGTGGGCGCCGATTTCCTGATCGCTCACCAGGAAAAGGGACGCCGTGTCGATGGCGCTCCCGCCGGCGCTATCGAGGAGGAGCGTGATCTGGAATCCCTCCGGCGGCACCACCAGGAGATCGTTCATGTCGTCGGGGATGTCGTTCAGCGTGAGGAGAAGGGTGGGGGGCGTCAGATCCACCTCACCGCCGGTAGCCCCGAAGCCGCCCCCGAAGAGGCCGAGGTCGCGATGGTCGACCGCCCCGTCTCCGTTCAGGTCGGCGGCGGCCTCGAATCGCGGGTCGCACTGCTGGCGCCGTAGGCGGCCTGCAGCCAGGGCTCGTCTTCAGCGTCTACGTGTCCGTCACCGGTGAGATCCCCCGCCAAGAGGTCGGCAGATGCCGCCCCGGAGACGGCGAACCACACCAGCAGCAACAGCCACGTCACGCTACAGCACTTCCGCACGGCGCTTTCCACAACTTTGCTGTCGGTTTATAGCGCCCGCGCTCGGCGGCTTCGATGGGAGTGGCGAAGACCTCTAGCGCCGAGCCCTGCGACGGACCACGGCCAGCATCCCCAGCAACGAGAAGCCCAGCAGCGCTGCTGTGCTCGGCTCGGGGATGATGGTGATGTTCCAGGTGGTGGTCTCCGCAGAGGTGCCGACACCGTTCGTGAAATTCAGATTCAGGTAGCCTGCGTCCCGGAGTGCCTGCGTCATCTCCGGGTTCAGGCTCGACATCAGCATCTCCATCACAGCAGGGGTGCCGAAACCGCCGACCAAGGCGTTGAGGGTGCCGCCAGCCACCGTGAGGCTCGATGCCACGCCGAGTTGGTCGAGTTCCGGGTTTCCTAGCACGATGCGGCCGTCCGGCCTGCCGAGCGGGCTCCCGGAATGCGCCGCCTGCGAGGTCGCGATGAAGTCCACGTCGAAAGACAGGAGGACGGTGCTGCCGCTCATCATGAAGATCTCGGGGGCGGCTCCCGTCCCGATGTACACGGCGTCGCGCACGTCTCCCGTCACTGGATTGAAGCTGGAGGTGTCCAGAGCTACCTCGAAGTCCACTGTCGCGCCGAGAAGGGCGGCGAGGTCGGAGGTGGTTACCAGCCCGGGCTCGGGAGTGTTGAAGCCGTTGAATGCGTCGTCGAAGGTGAGAATACCTCCGGCGACCGGCGCACCGGGACGGTTGTATTGGGTCTCGACGTCGATCCCGCCAATGTGGATGCCAACGGCGGACGCTACGTTGGCCGTCAGCAGGGCAAGCCCCACCGCGAATCCAACCTTTCCCAGCCAAGACCGGTGAGCCAATCGCGTCAACACCTGAGTTTCCTCCCTCTCCGGAGAGCTACCTGACTACGTTCCCACACTCCCCGCGAATGTGCTAGCGACTCCTGCGCCGCCCCACGGCAAGCAGGCCGAGCAGTCCCATCCCCAGAAGCGCCATGGTGCCGGGCTCCGGCACGAAAGGCGACGGATTCAGCGGCCGGAGCGTACCGGAGAACGCAACGTTGAAGTCCTCGTTTCCGGGGATGCCGTCGCCGAGCAGGTTGCCCAGGGAAGGCATGAAGTTGAAGACAGAGGTCGTCAGCTCCAGCCGGGGCAACTCAACGATCGCGCCGGTTCCCCCGAGCGCGGCCACGAGGAGATTGTCACCGCCAGTCACAGTAATGTTGCCCGTGGCGATCAAGGCGTTTCCCGATCCGAGCGTCCCGCCGAAGTAGAAGTTGCTTAGGAAGTCGCCAGTCAGGATCGTGCTGCCGTTCTCGGTAATCGTGAAGTCGGGATCCGTGACGCTCGATCCCCCGAACACCACCAGCAAGTTCCCGGTCGACGAGTTGAGACTGGCGCCCACCATCTCGACGGCGAACGTGAGGTCGACGTTCGACTGCGCGAGAGATACCAGAGACCCTCCCGCGGGGCGCTCCACGTCGACATTGCTGATCAACCCATCCGTAATGAGCTGCTGGTTGCTCGCGGTATAGCTCCCGCCGTCGCCGTTGCCGTAGAGCGCATCCCACTCGATCGTGTCGATCAAGTCCCCGATTCTGCAATCCCAGGGGCGTCGCCTGGGCGGACGCGGCCAGAAACAGCACCGCGGCAGACAACATCAAGGTCCGGCTCAAAATTCTCAAGGCACCCATCGATCCGATCCTCCCGATCTTTCCTCTTTTCCAGCCGTTCCGAGCTTTCCCTGGCTTTGCGCGCCCGGAAGGTTGAGGGGCTGGCCTCCTTGGAAGGGTGCCAGCCCTGCGGATGCCCCAGGCATCCCCTTCCCTGAGCGAACTGGATGCAATCGGCATGCCGTGCCAGCCGCTCTGGGTCACATTTAAAATGTACTTGTTTTCAAGTAGTTAGAGACGGGTCTTGCGTCACCGGAAATCAGCCCTCTGGCTCCAGCGGAACGTTGGTTCCACGATCGAGGAAAACTTTTTCTCTTTTCGCGGTACCCTCCGCAGTTTTTCTCTGCCGCCGAAGGCCTGTGATAGGCTGGCCAAATGCGGGTTTTGATGGCGGCGGTGCTGGCGGCCGCGCTCCCGCTCGCCGCTGCTGCGGCGCCTCCGGGTCCAGTCGCACGGATCGTGCTGGTTACCATCGATACGCTGCGCGCCGACCACGTGGGCGCCTATGGGGGCCCCGTCCCGACTCCCGCGATCGACGCCCTGGCCCGGGACGGAGTCCTGCTCACGGAGGCTTGCACGCCCACGCCAAGCACCGGCCCGGCCCACGCTTCGCTCTTCACCGGCCTCCACCCCTGGCGCCACCGCGTTCTCGACAACGCGGTTCCGCTGCCGGCAGAGCTGCCGCGCCTGGCCACCTGGATGCGCTCGGCCGGGTACTCCACCGCCGCCTTCGTGTCCAGCTACATCGTTCACGAGCGATTCGGGTTCGGTCGCGGCTTCGAGGTCTACTCCTTCAGGCCGACAGAGGGCTACACCTGGAGAGGGCGCCAGCGGGATCGCTTCTGGACCCGAGGCGAGTTCGTCGTGGATGCGGCAATGGGCTGGATCACCGCTCACGCCAGCGAGCGTTTCTTCGTCTGGGTTCACCTCTTCGACCCACATAGCCCCTACGCGTCCTCCCGACCGGCTTTCGCCTCTCCGAGAAGGCGCCGGTTTCCCTCGACGCGAAGCGCATCCCTCCGGGCGTGCGCGACGCCTCGACAGCTGAAGGCGCTGATCCGCGCCTACCGGGGCGAGGTGCGCTACGCGGACGCCCAGGTGGGCCGCCTGGTGGAACGGCTTCGATCGCTCGGGGTCCTGGATGAGACCGCGATCGTGGTGAGCTCGGACCACGGCGAGGGGCTCGGCGATCACGGGCTGCTGGAGCACGGCGCGAACCTCCACGACGAGCTGGTCCGCGTGCCGCTGGTGCTGCGGGCGCCCGGTCTGCCCCAGGGGCGCCGCCTCGCGGGCTCGGCACAGCTCGAAGACCTCGCCCCTACATTGCTCTCGCTCGCGGGAGTTCCGGTTCCCACCCGATCTGGACGGGGTGGACCTGGGACCGTGGCTGGCAGGGGACGCAGCAGGGCTCGCCTCGCACGCTGGTCGTCGGCCAGCGAAAGCGGTACCAGGGCCGGCCCGATCGCTTCTTCCTACGCGACTGGCCCCGGAAGTGGATCGGGGGCGAGGGTGGAGGAGGGCGAGAGTTCCAGCTCGACGAGGATCCCCTCGAGCGGGCCGGGACTGTCCGCGTCGGGTCTGCCGGAGGCGCTTCGAAGCGCGATCGAGGAGCGCGAGGCGGCGCCTTCCGGGCAGCGTCTCCTGTCGATGAGGAGGCTCGCCGGGCGCTGGAGGCGCTCGGCTACGTCGACTGAGGTTGGTCCTCACTCGGCGTAGCCGAGGCTGCGCAGCGCCTCGGCCAGGGCGGGGTCCACCGCCGGCGTCGCCAGCGCTCTTCGCCGCGGCCTGGTAGCGGCGCAAGGCGGCCCGGAAGAGCTGGATCGCATCGGGGATCGGCGTCCTCGGAGGGAGGGGTGCTCTCCGCTCCCACGATGACTCCTTCGGCGCCGTCGAACGCCGCCGCCCCGTGGGCTCGCACGCTGGCGGGCGCTTCGCGGGCCGACGCGCCTCCGCTCCACCGCCACGATGCGTCGCACCGCGCTGGAGGTTCGAAGATCGCGCCGTTGCTCGTCGGTCGAGGCCGGGCCGAGAAGACCCGCCGCCCCGAGCAATGTCGGGTAGATGTCCCGGAGCGAGACCGCGCCGGAGGAGCGCCCGGCGGCGACGCCGGGGCCGGCGACGACCAGTGGCACGCAGACCGTCTCCGGGTCGAGGAACTCCCCGTGGTCGTAGGCGTAGCCACGGGTCTCGAGGAGCTCGCCGAGCGCCTCGCCGTGGTCGCCGGCCACGACGATGAGGGGTGCGGGCTCGATCCGCCCCGCGAGCCCATCCAGGAGCTGTCCCAGAGCGGCGTCGGCGTCGCGCACACCGCGGGCGTAGCGCTGCTCCAGTCTCGAGCGCTCCGCCGGGTCGGCGTAGAGGTCGCGGTCCACCCAGCCGTAGCGCCCGGGCTCGACGGGAAAGCTCCGCCCCTTCTCGTCGGCGCTCCCGTAGGGCGCGTGGGCATCGTAGAGGTGCACCCAGAGGAAGACCGGTCGCCGCTGCTCGGCGTCGAGCCAGGCGAGCGCGGCCCGCACCGCGTCTTCGCCCGGACGAAGCAGGCCGCGCGGGGTGTCGTAGATCTCGAAGCCGACCAGTCCGGTCGCGCGCGGCTGGAGCAGGGGGCTGGTCACGAAGGCCGCCGTGGCGTAGCCCCGGTCCCGAAGGCGCTGCGCGAGCTCGCGGGGACGGTGCTCGCTGCCGACGGGCTCGGCGTTCGCCAGGGAGCCGTGCTCCGAGGGGTAGAGCCCCGTGAAGATCGAGAGGTGCGCGGGGCCCGTGGTCGGCATCGTGGTGTAGGCGGCCTCGTGGACCAGCCCGCGGGCGCCGAGCGCGTCGAGATGGGGAGAGAGATCCGCGGGCCCTCCGTAGAGGCCGAGGTGGTCGCAGCGCACCGTGTCGAGTGTGGCGAGCACGATGCTGGGCGGCGACTCGCCGCAGGCGAGCAGCACCAGCGCCACGGCCGCGAGGGCTCCCCGGGCGCAGGCCACGCCGCTACTCGAGGTAGCCGAGCGCGCGCAAGGCCTCGCGCTCGGACTCCGTGAGCTGCGGTGTTTCGCGAGCTCCGGTCTCCCGCTCGACTGGAGGGCCCGCGCCAGCAGGGACTCGAGCTGCGCGGCGCTCTCCTCCGGCGCCGACCGATACTCCGGAGCGCGGCCGTCGGGGCTCGAGCTTCGCGACTCGCGGCGGGAGGGGGAGGAGCGCCCCGCCGGTGATCTGGTCCGGTGCTTCCCGGCGCGAGCGGAGTGGCGGTCCCGGGCGTAGTAGGTCGATCCGACCACGATGGCGGCCCGCGCACGATGCTCGGCCAGCAGTGTTCGCGGCGGCCCTCGCCTCCTCCTCGGCGCGCAGCGGGAGGGGCTCCCCCTGAAAGGATCTCGGGAACGGGAAGACCGGCGGCGCGCAGCAGTGTGGGCGCCACGTCCACGCCGCTCACCGGGCGGGTCGAGACCCATGCCGGGCCGGGCTCGGCCGGGCGCACCAGGAGCGGCACCCGGATCTGGTCCATCCCCACCGAGTGGCCGTGGGCGAAGTAGTAGCCGTCCTCACCGAAGGCCTCGGCGTGATCCGCGGTGAGCACCACCCAGGGCCGCGGCCCGAGGGCATCCGCCTCCCGCCACCAGCCGCGCGATGTGCAGGTCGACGTGGCGGATCTCGTCCCGATAGCGCTGCTCGTAGGCCTCCAGGCTGCGGAGGCCCGGGAGCGCCTGGTAGGCCGGAATCCCCTGGTAGCCGGAGTGGTCCTTCAGCAGGGAAGGAGCCGTGGCCGTCGGGCGGGTCGCGCCGCCGCGGGGCATGGGGCGGCTCGTAGGGCCCGTGGGGATCCTGGTAGTGGACCCAGAGAAACCAGGGGCGCCGCGCCACGCGCAGCCAGGCCAGCGCCGCGTCGGTGACTTCGCCGGCCTCGCGCTCGCGCAGCTCCGGGCGGTTTGGCTCGCGCCGCGTCATCCGGTCGTCGTAGATGGCGAAGCCCTGCTCCAAGCTGCCGGCCGCGCCGGAGCACGGGGTTGGCGACGAAGGCGGCGGTGTCGTAGCCCGCATCGCTCAGACATTCGGCGAGGGTTCGGGCCTGCTCGGAGAGAACCGTGGTGGCGAACTGCGTCACGCCGTGCGAGGAGGGCCAGCTCGAGGTCAGGATCGACGCGATCGAAGGAGCGGTCGAGGGGGCGGGAGAGAAGCTCCAGACGAAGCGCGTCCCCTGATTCGGCGATGGCGCAGATGCCCGTCCCGATCTCGGGGTCGCCTCCGTAGCAGGCCAGCCGGTCGGGCCGAAGCGTGTCGACGGTGATCAGCAGCAGGCTCGGCCGCTCGTCGCCCTCGGAGGCGCAGCCACCGTGAGCAGGGTCGCGAGGCAGAGCAGCGCAGGTCAGGGATCGCCCCATGCTGTCGCCGATCATATCAGCGCGGGCGCCGCTTCGCCGAGAGCGCGGACGACTAACGGAGCACGGAGCGCCGCGTGCGTCTCCCGAGCCAGATCATGCGGAGGCAGGATCACGAGCCATCTCGAATCCGTTGCCGCATTCCCAGCGGGTGGCGTCGAAGTAGATCACGTCGGGCTCGTTGGCTTCGGCGTAGCTCTCCTTCAGGAAGCGCGCGTAGCGGAGATCCAGGTACAGGTGGCGCCGGAAGAAGGCGACCGTGTAGAGCGCCTGGATGCGCTGGGACTCGTCGACCGGGAAGACGCCGGGGACGCAGGCCTCATTGTAGTAGGAGACCAGGTCTCCGGCTCCGATGGCGGGCCAGGTCTCGATGGGGAGGCCGATGTCGATCAAGGCGTTGCCGATGTCGCAGATGTTGGCGAAGTGGCTGTGGGTCGCTCCCACGATGTCGGCCCGGTAGAGGTGACGAGAGGAGATCAGCTCGAAGGCGCGAATCGTGTCCGGGTCGATGGGGACCGCGGTGTCGAGTGTGCCTCCGATCAACATGGTGGGAATCGTGATCGACTGCCAGCTCCTCGTCGGTGTGAAGACCGGTGACCGCGGAGGTCGGCACGATGGCGCGTACGCGGGGATCCGGGGGCACCTGGCCGTCGAGTCCCGCGGGCATGGCGAGGGACGTGTAGCCGCCGAAGGAGTGACCGACGACGCCGATCGAGAGTGGGCTGATGCGATTGTGGAAGGGGTCCTCCGGGTCCTCGCTTCGCGCCAGCATGTGATCGATCAGGAAGGAGACATCCAGGGGTCGGTTCACCGCGGTCACCGCGAAGGGGTCTTGCGGGTCGTCCCAGATGGTGTTGCCGGTGTGGTTCGGCGCCACCACCACGAAGCCGTGGCTGGCGAGGAGCTCCATCATCCCGGTCGACTGGATGTTGAGGCTTCCGCTGCCGTGGGAGAAGACGACCAGGGGCATCCAGGGGCGATCGAGAACCGGGAGGTCGTCGATGGCGAGCGGGGAGGGGAGGTAGAGAGGAGCAGGCGGGATGAGCGGGTACTGGGTCGGTTCGCCGACGGCCTCCTCGGGATCCGCCGGATACCAGGCCTCGATGGGCAGCGGTCGATCGTCGCGGTCCGGATCCAGAATCTCGAAGGTGGTGTGGCCGACCGCCCAGGGGCCGGGAGCGTCCGGGGCCGGGGGCGATCCGCCGAAGCCGAGGGCGGCGGTGGAGAGGGTCAGCGCGAAGAGAAGTGCCAGGGCTCCGAGGAGACCGAGACTGGGTCGGATCCGGGGGTGTCGCATCAGAGGAGTCTCCTTGTCCTGATTCGAGCTCGATGTCCCATTCTAATCCCAGCGCGGCCCCCGGCGTGAGCGAAATCGGCGAAGGTCTCCACGAAGCTGCGGATTGCGGTCAGCGCCGCTTTCCGCCGCGGATGGTGACCAGGTAGTTGCCTCGCTTGCTGTCGAAGTCGAGATCGACGAGTTCCTGATCGGCCAGCTCCTCCAGCATCGCAGCGAAGGAGGAGTAGCCGTAGTACTCCTCGTTGAAGCCCGGGTACACCCGCCGGATCGTCTGCTTCACCATGGAGCCCCAGATCTGGTCGTAGTCCCGGTCCAGGGAGTGGATGATCTCCATGACCTTGTCGATGCCCTCGCTCTTCTTGTCGTCCGCAGCGTCCGCCGCCTTCTTGCCAGAGGGCGGCCTCGCCCTCGGCTTGGGCTTCCCCGCGGCTCGGACCAGGTCGTCGTAGTAGATGAACTCGTCGGAGGCGGCGACCAGCAGATCCGAGGTCGAGCTCTTGACGCCACAGCTGATCACCCTCTTGTCGTTCTCCTTCAGCTTCGCGACCAGGGGCGAGAAGTCGCTGTCGCCCGTGAGCAGGGCGAAGATGTCGATGTGGTGCTTCGCGTAGCAGAGATCGAGGGCGTCCACGACCATGTGGATGTCGGCGCTGTTCTTGCCGCTCATCTTGGTCTGC
This sequence comes from uncultured delta proteobacterium, assembly GCA_963722885.1. Taxonomy (GTDB): domain Bacteria; phylum Myxococcota_A; class UBA9160; order UBA9160; family UBA6930; genus CAVXZE01. Next base: position 444,687 of record CAVROS010000004.1, on the reverse strand, counting down.
GGGATCGAGACCATCTCGATGCCGTTCTTGTGGAACTCGCGCTCCTCCTTTCGGTAGTTGCCCCAGTCGCAGTAGGCTCGCTTGAAGACGATGCGGCCCTTCTCCAGCAGGCGCTTCAGGACCAGCTCGATCCGGAAGGCGCCGTGCTTGGACTGCTGGGCGCCGATGGCGAGGTTCTCGAAGTCGACGAAGACGGCGATCAGCGGTTCATCGGACAATGGGCTCTCCCCGCACGCGAACTGGTGCAGGGGAATCCTAGAAGAACTCCTCGTCGGCTTCGATGGGCTGGGCGGTGACGGGGTGAGGGGCGTGCTCCGGGCCGTCGTCCCAGCCGGGGATCTTCCTCGCCTCGGCGAGCCAGGACTCCGCCAGGTCCTCGTCCAGGACCACGGCGTTCTCCTCGAATCCAGCGCTGATCCCCTCCCAGAGCTCCTGTCCGCCCTGATCCCACCAGGTGCGGGAGGAATGCTCGAAGTCGATGGAGAGTCGGATCATGCTGGTACCTCGCTTCGGTCTGACGGGGTGTTTGCCTGAATGGGAGCTGCCCCTCCGGTCATCCGCGCAGGGCGGCGACGCAGCGGAGGAAGTTCCCGCCCAGGATCTTGCCGATGCGCTCCGCCTTCCAGCCGCGCCTCAGCATCCCGTCGACGAGTCGCGGGAGCTCCAGGGGCGTCCGCAGGTCCCGGGGCGGGTTGATGGCGCCATCCCAGTCACTGCCGAGAGAGGCGTGGTCCTCTCCGACGGTAGCCACGATGTGGCCGAGATGCCGGAGGATCGCCTCCGAGCTGCCACCCCAGTACCGATCGCCGAGGAAGCTCGAGTGGTACATCACGCCGATGGTGCCGCCGGTCGCCGCGATGGCGCAGAGCTGCTCGTCGTCCAGGTTCCTCCAGTGGGGGTGAACGCCGCTCACTCCGGTATGGGTCACGATCAGGGGCTGGGAGGGATCGTGGACCTCCACGGCGTCGAAGAAGCCGCGACGGTTGATGTGGGCGAGGTCCACGAAGATCCGCTTCTCGTTCAAGCGGCGCACGAAATCCCGCCCGAAGGGCGAGAGTCCCTCGTCCCGTCGCGAGACACTCGGGCGCGCTGGTCACGCCCAGCCGGGAGCTGGAGAGATGGACCAGGGTGATCGCGCAGGACCAGGTCGTCGGGGATCAGGTCGAGGGCATCGAGATCCCGGTCCAGGGCGTTGCCTCCCTGGATTCCGATGAAGGCGGCGTGCCTTCCCGCTCGCGCGCTCGACGGTACTCGGCCGCGCTTCGGACGATCTGGACCTCCTCGGCCACGCTCTCCAGGATCGCGCGCAGTCTTCCCAGATTGGCGGCGAGGATCTCCGGGCGTCTCGACGCCCGGCGGAGGGGATTGGTGGTGATCACCCAGGTTGCCCCGGTCAGCCGGGCCTCGCGGACGCGGGGCAGGTCCACCTGACTGTAGATGCGCGCCCCGAGGAGACCGTGGCCGTGCCGGCGCCGGAGGTCGTAGCCGAAGATCCGGCTCCAGATGAAGCTGTCGATGTGCAGATCGATGACGTCGCTCGCCAGGTAGAGCTCGACGGCCTCCGTGGAGATGCCGAGCTCCCGGGCCCAGGCGGCGGGATCGGCTTGGCGGTTGCGGTAGGCGAGGCGAGGCATGGCTCAGAAGAGCTGTGCTCCCCGGTCGAGGCACCAGAAGACACCCAGGGATCCGATGGCGTAGGTCGGAACGCGGCTGATGGCCGCGGGAAGGCGATCCAGGAAGGGGCGGGCGAGGGCGACGGTATTGAGCGCCAGGGCGACGAAGGCGAGCTGACCGATCTCGATTCCGAGATTGAAGGAGAAGAGGGTGAGGGGGATCGCCTCGGCGGGAAGTCCCGCCTCGCGAAGCGCCCCCGCGAAGCCGAACCCGTGGAGAAGGCCGAAGAGAAGCGCCAGCAGCCACGGGTGCGGGCGCCGCCCCGTCCCTTTTGTCGCGAGCTCCACGCCGAGCGCGACGAGGCTGGCGGCGATCCCGACCTCGACCAGGGTGGCGGGCAGGCTGGCGATCTCCAGAACCGCCAGAGCGAGGGTCAGGCTGTGCCCCACGGTGAAGGCCGTGACGGCGAGCAGTATGCGACGCCCGCCAGAGACGAGCAGCAGCAGGCCGGTCACGAAGAGGAGGTGCTCGAGACCCGAGGCGAGGTGCTCGATGCCGAGGAGTGTGTAGTCCGCGACGACGCGAATCGGTTGCTCTCGCGGCGGCACGGTGAACCGGGGCGTTCGCGCGGAGGCCACGGCCCGGATCCGCCGTCCGTCGAGGAGGCTCACCTGGATCAGGACATCGGTGCCACTTCCGGCGAGTCCTTCCACGGCCAGCTCCGAGCCGATCAGGCCGCGCTCCTGGCAACGGAGCTCCCAGCGCTGGATCCATGCGATGTCGGTCTCCGAGGTTCGAGCTTCGCCGAGGGGCTTGCAGTGAGAAGGAAGAACGGGGCGCAGGGCGCTGCCGGAGGCGCGGAGGAGGGGGGTCTTCCACAGGACCGAAATCCGGCTCGGAGCGAGCTCGCGGACCTCGAGGAGGGAAGGAGCCAGCCGGTGCGCCTCGGCGCGCAGGCGGAGAGAAGGCGAGAGCGAAGAGGCAGCACGAGAGGATCCACCTCACCGGTCGTCTCCCGTTTGGCGCGTCTGGAGGGAAGATCCCATCACGGCGCGTACCAGATCGGTGAGGTCCAGGCGCGCTCCTGAATGGACCGGCGGTGACCCTCTGCACAGCAGGGCTTCGAGATCCTTCGCGACCTGGTCGGGCTCGCTGCAGTCGACCCGGTGGGCATTGCAGGCGTACTGGCTCCAGCGGCAGGTGGGATTCTCCAGGACCCGGGCGTAGTAGAAGGCGTGCTGGGAGGGATCGAAGTCCGGGTCGGTCCAGACGCTGCAGAGGTTCTCGGCGCCTGGGCCGGCGGTCTCGCAGGTTGCGAGATCCACCGTCGCCCCGTTCCGCGCGTCGCCGGCGACGTCGTAGACGCGCTCCCGGGCCTGGCCCTCCTCGACCCATCCCTTGACGATCTGGATGCGCTGGAGCGGTGTGCCGGGGCGCGCCGCGGTGCCGGGATCGCGCAGCGCCCAGACGGCGAAGCTCGGCGCCGCGCCCTCGGCGCGCGGCAGATCGCTTCCCATCGGCACCCCTTTCTGGTAGCCGATCTCGACGAAGCGATCCGACTCACAGAGGTTCTCCGGGAGCTCGAAGCCGCCGAAGAACCGCACCACCATGCGGGGTCCGCTGGTGCCGTAGGCCTCGCGGCGGCGCATGGCGGCGAACAGGGAGTCCCTGCTGTTCTCCTCGGCCCAGAGCACGGCGAGCCCGCCGGGGTTGAACTCGATGTCGTCGGGAAGACCGCGGGGCAGGGTGCCGCTGGCCGGTGCCCCGGCGCCGCCGTGGCCGGGATGCCGGTCTTCCTCCACCAGGCCCGGTGTTCCCAGGTGGGTGTCGGTGCTGGCGATCAGGCCGAACTTGAAGGGGTTCGCCCCGATCTTCTCCTCCTGGACGAGGCCCTGCTTGAGCGCCTCGCGCGTGAAGTTTCCGGGTCCGGGGAGCTCCGCCCGCCAGGACACGTACTTTCCGGCGAAGCTGTCGTAGGGGAGCTTCTCGAAGCCGCAGAGCTCGTCCTCGCTACCCGCACCGAGGCGGCACTCGGAGTCGCCCTTGTGCTGCATCAGCTCGATCAGGGGCTCCCACTCCGCCCGCAGCCGGGCATCGTCGCCGGAGATCGGACTGCCATCCGCGTTCAAGGTCTGGAACATCAGACCGCCGCTCAGGTTGGAGTTGTGGGGGATGGTGAGGACGTCGCAGCCCTTCTCTCCCTCGAGGCAGTCCGCCCGGAGCTGCTGCCAGAGCGCCGGGGCCGAGTGGGCCTCGAAGTAGCTGACCGGAAGCTCGGGGACGACGTGGTTGCGGAAGATCACGTTGCGGTGGAGATTCCGCCCCTGGGCGGAGGCGGTCCACTCGTAGCCGATGAAGCTGCTGAAGCGGCAGGCAGAGGAACGGTCGTACGCTCCCTCGGCAGCCTCCTGGATCTCCGTCCAGGCGGTGCGGGCCGCAGCCAGGCAGTCCGCGCCGCCCGGGCCGCAGAAATCGAATCGCGTCGGTGAAGCGAAGTAGCTGGCCTTGCTGTTCATCAGGAAGAACGAGGCTCGAGGCCAGCGCCGATGGATCCGACACACCCAGGAGTCGTGGCCGGGAAGGCCGGGCGTCTGGCAGATGCGCACCTCGCCGAGCTGCTCGGCGTGATCGGTGACCGCTGCGAAATCCAGCGGGCGGGCGAGCTTCACCGTTCGCAGCGCCCGGCCCTGGGCGTCGTAGGGCTGGATGCCCAGCGCCTGACCTCGGGCGAAGCGATAGGCGTCCCAGGGCGTGTTGCGCGTCCCCTGGGTGCTGGCGTCATGGGAGAAGGCGGTGTGGACGTGGGTGTCGCCGAAGTACGGGTGGCGGAGCGGGTGGAACTCGGCGCAGGGCTCGCGCTTCTCCGTCAGCGGGTAGGGGCGCTCCGGAGCGGCTCCGAGCCGGAGAGGCAGGAAGAGCGCCAGGAGTGCGATTGCCGCTGCCCGTGCCGTCGCCATGGCTTTTTCGCCCCTCGCTGGAAGCCCGACCGGATGATAGGCTGGCTGGTTCGATTCGGGAGAAGACGATGGTAGAGAAATTGAACCGGACCAGCGCTCGGATCACCCAGGTCAAGTCGCAGGGCGCATCCCAGGCGATGCTCTACGCCACTGGACTCACCGACGAGGACATGGACAAGGCCCAGATCGGGATCGCCAGCTGCTGGTTCGAGGGCAATCCGTGCAACATGCACCTCGACACGCTGAGCGAGAAGGTCAAGGAGGGCGTGCGTCGGGCCGGGCTGGTCGGCATGCGCTTCAACACCATCGGCGTCAGCGATGGCATTTCGATGGGGACCGAGGGGATGAGCTACTCCCTCCAGTCCCGGGACCTGATCGCGGACTCCATCGAGACGGTGATGTGCGCGCAGTGGTACGACGCCAGCATCTCGCTCCCGGGCTGCGACAAGAACATGCCCGGTTGCGTGATGGCGATGGGACGGCTCAACCGGCCCGGCCTGATGATCTACGGCGGCACCATCAAGCCCGGTCACAACCGCCAGGGCGAGAAGCTCGACGTGGTCTCCGCCTTCCAGTGCTACGGCGAGCTGCTGGCGGGCAAGATGACCGAAGAGGAGCGGATGGATCTGCTGCGGAACGCCTGTCCCGGCGCGGGCGCCTGCGGCGGAATGTATACCGCCAATACCATGGCCTCGGCGATCGAGGCGCTGGGCATGAGCTTGCCCTACAGCTCCTCGACGCCGGCCGAGGATCCCGGGAAGCAGGAGGAGTGTCTGCAGGCGGGTTCCGCCGTCCGCAATCTTCTGGAGCGGGAGATCCGGCCGCGCGACATCATGACCCGCGCTGCCTTCGAGAACGCCATGGTTCTGGTCACGGTGCTGGGAGGCTCGACGAACGCGGTCCTGCATCTGATCGCGATGGCGAGGTCGGTGGATGTCCCCCTGTGCATCGACGACTTCCAGGCGGTGAGCGATCGCGTTCCCTTCCTGGCGGATATGAAGCCCAGCGGCCAGTACGTGATGGAGGACGTTCACGAGGCGGGCGGTACGCCCGCCGTCCTGAAGCTGCTTCTGGAGCGCGATCTGCTCGACGGCAGCTGCCTCACGGTGACGGGCGAAACCCTGGCGGCGAATCTCGACAAGCTGCCGGGGCTGGCGGCGGGACAGAAGGTCCTCCGCCCCTTCGAGGATCCGATCAAGGAGACCGGGCACATCCAGATCCTGCGAGGCACGCTTGCACCGGAGGGCGCCGTCGCGAAGATCACCGGCAAGGAAGGGCTCAGCTTCAGCGGTCCTGCCAAGGTGTTCGATTGCGAAGAGGAGATGCTGGCAGCGGTCGAACGGGGCGAGGTCAAGGACGGGATGGTCCTGGTGATTCGCTACGAGGGACCGAAGGGCGGTCCGGGCATGCCCGAGATGCTCTCTCCCACCTCGGTGCTGGTGGGGGCCGGCCTGGCCGAGTCGGTGGCCCTGATCACCGACGGCCGTTTCTCCGGCGGCTCACACGGCTTCATCATCGGACACGTCACGCCGGAGGCGCAGGAGGGAGGCCCGATCGCGCTGGTGGAGGATGGCGACGAGATTCGCATCGATGCGAAGCAGCAGAGCATCGAGCTGGAGGTGGATGCGGAAGAACTCGACCGGCGTCGCGAGCGCTGGACGCCGCCGCCGCTCAAGGCGACCCGCGGCACACTCTACAAGTACATCAAGACGGTGAAGTCCGCGTCGGAGGGCTGCGTGACCGACGAGTGAGGGACGCGGGCTGGCCTCAGGTCGCCTGGAGCCCTCTTGCCATCAGCACCTTGCCCGATCGGACCAGCTCGCGCAGTCCAAAGGGTCGGAGCAGCTCGATGAAGGTGTCGAGCTTCTCGCTGCCGCCGTAGACCCGGAGCATCAGGGAGTCGGTGCCGTAGTCCACCACCTTGGCATTGAAGTGCTCGGCGATCTGGAGGATCTGTGAGCGCTCGTCCAGCTGGCACTGCAGCTTCACCAGGGCGATCTCGGTCTCGTAGGCCGCTCCGCCGGTGTGGTCGATGGCGTGGACGACATCCACCAGCTTGGCGAGCTGTTTGATGATCTGCTCGAGAGTGTCGGGATCGCCCGAGCAGGCGATGGTCATGCGCGAGAAATCTCCCTCCGCCCCCGGACTCACCACCAGACTGTCGATGTTGTAGCCACGCCGGGCGAAGACGATGGCCACGCGCACCAGGACGCCCGGCTTGTTGTTCACGTAGAGCGAGATGACGTGCTCGGGCGGGTTCGGTCCGGTCTCGATCTCAGGTGCTGCCACTGGGTTTCTCCAGTTTCTCTCTGGGGGGCTCGAGCAACATGGCGCTGAGCGGGGCGCCGGCCGGGACCCAGGGGAACACACTGTCCTCCCGGATCACTTCGGCGACCACGACGCAGGGGCCCTCGTCGTAGGCCTGGGCCTCGCGGAGCTTGCGGTCGATGTCCGCCGGCCGCCGGATCCGAAGCGCCTTGATGCCGTAGGCCTCGGCGAGCTTGACGAAGTCCGGGTTCCCCTCCAGGTCCACGCCGGAGAGCCGGTTGTCGAAGAAGGCCTCCTGCCACTGGCGGACCATTCCCAGGTAGTTGTTGTTGATGATGAGTACCTTCGTCGCCAGATCGTGAATCGATGCGGTAGCCAGCTCCGACATGGTCATCTGGAAGCCGCCGTCGCCGACCACCGCCCAGACCTCGGCCTCCGGGCGTCCGAACTTCGCGCCGATCGAGGCGGGGAATCCGTAGCCCATGGTTCCGGCGCCACCCGAGGTGATCCAGTGTCGATTCGAGCTCGCCCGAAGGAACTGTGCGGCCCACATCTGATGCTGTCCGACGTCGACGGTGATCACCGCCTTGCCATCGGTGACGGCCTGGAGGCGATCCAGGACGTGCTGAGCTCGGAGCCCACCCTTCTTCGCGTACTTGAGCGGGTACTGTCGCTTCCACCTCGCGCACTGCTTCAGCCAGGCGTCGGTGTCCGCCCTCTCGACGAGAGGGATCAGATCCTCCAGGACCAGGCGGGCGTCGCCCTCCAGCAGAGGTCCGGTCGGACGACCTTGTTGAACTCGGAGAAATCGACGTCGATGTGAATCTTGACCGCGCCGGTGCAGAACGCCTCGACGTCGCTCGTGCACCGGTCGTCCCAGCGCGCGCCGATCGATATGATCAGATCGCAGTCGACGACGGCCTTGTTCGCGTAGGCGGTGCCGTGCATTCCCAGCATTCCCAGGTGCAGCGGATGGTTCTCGTCGGCGGCGCCCTTGCCGAGCAATGTGTTGACGAGGGGGGCGTGGAGCTTCTCCGCCAGCGCGATCACGGCCTTTCCCGCGTCGGCGATGACGGCGCCGTTGCCGACGTAGAGGAGCGGCTTCCGCGCGGCCTTGAGATGCTCCGCGGCGGCGGCGATGGCTTCGGGGTCGCCGCGACCCGGCACGCGGTAGCCCGGCAGATCCACCTTGTCGGTAAAGGGCGCATCGCAGGGCCCGGAGCTCACGTCCTTCGGGACGTCGATCAGCACCGGCCCCGGGCGGCCGGTGGTCGCGATGTGGAAGGACTCCCGTACGATTCGGGGGATGTCGGCGGGGTTCTTGACGAGGTAGCTGTGCTTGACCACCGGGTAGGTGATTCCGGTGACATCCGCCTCCTGGAAGGCATCCTTGCCCAGGTTGGCTGTGTTGGTCTGGCCCGAGATCACGATGATGGGTGCCGAATCCATGTGAGCCGTCAGGAGACCGGTGACGGTATTGGTGGCTCCTGGCCCGGAGGTCACCAGCACGACCCCCGGCTTGCCGGTGGCGCGGGCGTAGCCGTCTGCCATGTGAGTCGCGCCCTGCTCGTGACGGACGAGGACGAGTTTGATCTTCGAATCGACCAATGCGTCGAAGAGAGGGATCGCAGCGCCGCCAGATAGGCCGAAAATGTACTCTACTCCCTCACGTTCCAGGCATTGGATGAGCTTTTCGCCTCCGGAAGGGACACTTGCGATCATGGCGATTCCTCTCGATCGATTCTCTCGAAGAGAATTGCGATTTTATCGGAAGATGGCGCATGGATCCTAGAAGAATTCTCTTAGAGACGGAAATTTAGGGGAGAAATCGCACACTGTCTGTAGCTGATCGACAAAAGATAAGGGCGAAAAGAGGCAAAGATACCCAATTGCCCCCAGGGGATTTCGTGAATATACCCTTCTTCGAGGAAGAGCTCGGTCGCCTGGGCCGGGCTGACGGCGCAACAGGGACTCATCCTCTCCGGTTGCTTGGAGGAGTTCGGGTCCGAGCCGAGCTGGGAAGTTCGGCTAGCGGGAGAGCCTGCGTCTCGCGGCGGCGAGGCCCGCCAGACCGCCGGCGAGCATCAGGGCCGTGGTCGGCTCGGGTGCCGAGGTGATTACGGAGTTGTCGATCGACGTACCGCTTCCGCCCAGGAAATGGTCGCCGCGGATCGTGATCTTCGACTTCACGTGCAGGGCGGCCAGGCTGTCGAGCACCGCATCGTCACTCGTCTCGCCGCTCCTGCTGGAGACACGCAGCTTCCCGATCTTCTTTTCGTCGAAGATCTTCTCCTTGGCCTTCAACAGGCCTTCGGCCCCGCCGTCGACGCCCACGGCGAGACTGGCGCCGACGAGGGCGGAGCCAGCGACGTCGTAGGTCAGCTTGATCTTCCCGCCCTTCCGGTTGTCGCTGAAGTCACCCACCAGCGTGAATCCGTCGGCGGTGGGGACGATTTCGTAGTCGCTCAGGTCTTCGCTCAGGCCCTTGCCGTTGATCTTCACGACGAAGTTGTTGAAGGTCGCTCCGTTGCCCGCGCTGAAGCTCGCGCCGGGGACGACCAGATCTGCCAGCGAAAGAGCATTGGTGCTTGCGGCAATCCCGAGGCCAATCGCGAGACTCGCAGCCACCGTCAGAATCCGGCTTCCGAACAGCATTTTCCCTCCCGTGAACGAGTGCGCCGTCCGGGATGCAACGGCAACAGCCCTCTATCAGGCCGCTTTCCACGGCCCGGTATTGGGGACCCGTATGGGAGATGTGGTTTGGAAGGGGCCGCTGTGTCAGCAGTTTGGGAAGAAAACCCTGTAGGGACGATCTCTTCGGGGGGGAGTTAGCGCGCGCGTACCCGGATGTTTCCGCCCGAGGTCTCCAAGCTCAGATCCGCACCTCCGCCGTCCAGCTCTGCCTCGACCTGGCTCCGCTCGACGTGACCGGAGATGTTGAACTCCTCGTCGATGGTGACGCGGCCACCGCTGGTCTCCGCCTCGAGATCGACCCCTTTGCCCGGGGGAAACTGCACCTCGATGCTGCCACCGGAGCTCTGGAGCTCTCCCGCCGGCGCGCCAGTGAAACGCACCGAGATCGCCCCGCCACTCGTCTCCGCCTCGACGGATCCATCCACGTCACGGATCCGGATGGAACCGCCGCTGGTCTCGACCTCGACGTTGCCAGTCACCTCGGAGAGGTGGATCGATCCGCCGCTGGTCTTTGCTGCGAGATCGCCGCGAATCTCCCTTGCCTTGATGCTTCCGCCGGAGGTCTCCACCTCGATCTCGCCGGAAATCTGGTTCAGCTCGATGTCGCCGCCGCTGGTCGATGCCTCGACCTGACCGGTCACCTCCTGGACGTCGATGTGACCGCCACTGGTGTGAAGATCGACGGAGAAGAGCTCGGGAATCCGTGCCCTCACCTTCACTCGGCCCGGGCCGAAACCGGGAAGCCAGGAGGAGCGGGAGCCGGTCAGGTGCAGCTCGTCGTCGTCGCGCTCGAGCTCGAAGTGGATCGCCCGCGAGGCCCATCCGGAGGTCCGGGCGTCGATCTCCACCTCCGAGAGGTCGTGGGTCTCCACGTCGATCGAGCCTGTGCTGAGCTCGATGCGAAGGGTTCCGCCGGGTTTCGCGGGGACGGTTCTCTCGAAGTCCTCGGCCCTGGCGCCGCTCGCCGCGAGCGCACCGAGCAGTGCGATGGCGCCGAAGAGGCTCCCGGTCCTGTTTGCGATGTTGCTGAAGCTGGGCATTCCGTGACTCCTGCTGGAGATCCGCGGCACTGCTAGCGCCGTCCGACGTGAATTCGCCCGTGGGAGGTCCGCAGCAGCAGCAGCTCGCCTCCACCGTTGATCGTTCCCACCACCAGGTTCTCGGCCTCCTCGCCGTTCAGGCCGATCGTCGGGTCGAGCGCCACCTGTCCCCGGGTGGCATGGGCGTCGAGGTCGGCGGCGGAATCGGTGGGAATCACCACATCGACGCTGCCCCGCTCGGTCTCCAGGGAGCCCGCGGGCGGGCCGGAGAAGCTCGCGCGAACCGATCCGCGCTCGGTCCTCGCGACGATCGGGCCGCGCACCTGGGCGAGCTCGATGGAGCCCCCCAGGGTCTTGGCCGTTACCTCGCCGTCGATGTGGCTCATCTCGATCGGGCCCTCCGTGGTCCGCGCCTCCACGTCTCCGCTGACCCACGCGATCTGGATCGAGCCGTCCGAGCTGGTGACCTGCAGGTCGCCGGTGATTTCCTCGATCTCGACGGGTCCGTTCACCACCCGCAGCTTCACGGGTCCCGAGACGCCCCGGACCTCGACCCCCGCGTCCCGGGTCCGCGCGCGCACCCGGCCGCCGATGTCCTGGATCCTGACCGGTCCGGAGTTGCTGCGGATGTCCACGGAGAAGTCGCGGGGGACCCAGACGCGGACCCGCACCCTCGGCCCGCCGAACATCCAGGAGGTGGCCCCCTCGACGCGGACGTCCAGGCGAACCGAAGGGCCCGCGGCGTCGAGCGTGAAGCGGACTCGCCAGGAGGCCCAGCCATCCGCGTCGCCCACGACGCGGATCTCGTCCGCGTCGTGGGAGGCGAGCTCGAGAAAGCCCGGATCCGGGCGGAGGCCCTCGCCGAGATCCACGTCGACCGCCAGACTACCGCCAGGCTCCACGGGGATCGCCTCCTCGAAGGCCTACGGCGGCGGCCGGCGCCAGCCACACGCCGACCAGCATCGCCAGAAGCCCGCTTCGCATCGTGGTCTACCTCCAGAGGGATCGCCGGGGCCGAGGGCCACTCCTCGCCCTGTGTGAAGCAAACCGCATGCCAGGGCGATCGGCCACAGGCGGCTCCTCGAGCGCCTTTCTGCAGTCACGGTACTTCAATGTGCAGCTTCCCAGGTGCAGTTGGCCGCGGCTGTAGATCCCTGGCATCTTGAGAAGCGGCGGCGAGCGCCCGATAAGACGGCCGATGGCGCGGATCCTGATCATCGAGGACTCGGCGAGCCAGCGCGCCGAGCTGTGCAGCCTCCTGCGGCAATCGGGTCTCTTCGAGCAGATCCTGGAAGCCGACAACGGCCTGCGCGGACTCAAGCTCCTGCTCTCGGAGCCGGTGGATCTGGTGCTCTGCGATCTGGAGCTGCCCGGCCTGGATGGCGAGAAGCTGCTGCGGATGTCCCATTCCGCCCAAGGACTCCAGATCCCGTTCCTGGTGCTGACCTCGGTCAAGGACTCCGATCGCATGGCGCAGCTGCTCCGCGACGGCGCCTGCGACACGATCATGAAGCCCTTCCGCTCGGTGGATCTGATCGCGCGGATCGAGCTGCATCTCAAGCTCCAGCGGCTCCAGAGGGAGCTGATCGAGAAGAACAAGCTGCTCGAAAAGCTCTCCATCACCGATCCCCTGACGGGTCTCCGCAACCGCCGCTTCCTGACGGAGATCCTCTCCGTGGAGTTTCAACGCGCGAACCGCTACGGGACCGGTCTGACCATCCTGATGGCAGATCTGGATCGCTTCAAGGAGGTCAACGACCGCCACGGGCACCTGGCCGGCGACGAGGTGCTGAGTGTATTCGCGAAACGGCTGCAACGCCGATTGAGAGCGAGCGACATCGCAGGGCGCTACGGGGGCGAGGAGTTCCTGGTGATGCTCTCCCAGGTCAATGCGGAGGGAGGAGTGCTCTTCGCGGAGCGATGGCGGGCGGAGGCCGAGGAGACGCCGATCGAGCTCGATGACGGGAGATCGATCCGGACGACGCTCAGCGTCGGAGTGGCGAGCTACACGCCCATCTTCAAGGACGGCGACGAGCTCGTCGCCGCCGCCGATGCGGCGCTGTATCGCGCCAAGGAATCGGGCCGCAACCAGGTCGCGGTCTACGAGCCCTGACCGGAGAAGAATTTCTTCGCCGCGGTTGCCGGATCGCCCACCAGCTCCTCGGGAGGGCGGCCGCGCAGCCACGCCTCGGGGAGCAGGCTCCGGTAGGGCTCGCGAAGCAGACGTCGACCCAGCAGGGCGATGACCCCGGTGTCCCGCTCCGATCGGATCAGCCGGCCGGCCCCCTGGACGACGCGGGTCATCCCAGGAATCGCATAGGCGTATTCGAATCCACGGTCGAAGCGCTCGCCATACTCGCTCTCGAGCAGCTGACGCTCCAGATCGGGTGGCGGGAGACAGGGCCCCACCACCGCGACGCCGCGCAGACTCTCGCCGGGATAGTCGATCCCCTCCGCGAAGACGCCGCCCGCCACCGCAAGGAGGAGCACGGGACTTGCCTGGGGATCGCGGAGCTCCCGGAGGATCGCCTCGCGCTCCAGTGCGTCGTCCTCTCTGCCCTGGCGGAGAAGGATCTTCCCGGTGGCGGGGAGCTGCCCGGCGACCTCGGCGAGAAAGGCGTGGCTGGGAAAGAGAGCGAGACAGTGACCCGGCACCTGATCGGAGAACTCGGCGATTCGCCGGGCAATCCTCGGAGCCTCGCGGCTTCGGTGTCGCCAGAGCGTGGTGACGGAGGTGTCGATCACGACGCACTGATTCTCCGGGGGAAAGGGACTTGGGATCGCGATGGGAGCACAGCGTTCGCCATCCAGGCCGAGAAGATCTCGGTGAAACTCGGTCGGAGTCAGTGTCGCCGAGAGCCCGATCACCGAGTGACAGCGATTCAGGACCGCGCCGAGTCGCCTGCCGGGATCCTTGCAGAAGAGCCGAAATCGCCCGATCCCTGCGGCGCGCTCGACCAGGTGGGCGAAGCGCTCTCCACCGTCGGAGAGGACGTCGAGAAAGCGCTGCAGCGCGAAGTAGAGGCTCAGGAATGCGTCGTCCGGCTCCATCGAGCGGGTGTCGATCCGGTACTCGAGATAGTCGGCGAAGGTGGCATCGAAGTGCGGGCGAACCGCGAAGAGTCGCTCCGCGGGAACGGCGTGCTCCAGGCTCCAGCTCTCCTGGGTCGCGCCCGGAGCAGCGTCGGCAAGGGTTTCGTCGAGTGTCTCGAGCAGGTCTCCACAGAGGGCCGCGACGTCGCGATGCACCAGGGCGCCACCGAGAGAGGCGAGCCGCTGGGCTCGGCCGATCATCTCGCCGTCGAGGGACGGACTCCAGATCTGCCGGGCTCTCTCCACCAGGTTGTGGATCTCGTCGATGACGAGGATCGCGCTGGACAGGTCGGCGTCCGGCGAGAACTCCTGAAGCGAGACGACTGGATCGAAGGCGTAGTTGTAGTCGCAGACTGTGACGACTGCCTCCCTGGCGGCGGCCAGACTCAGCTCGAAGGGGCAGACCTCTGCGGCGACGGCGATCTGGAAGAGGATCTCCGGATCGACCACGGGGCGACTCTCCAGCACGCGCCGAAGGATTTCTCCCTGGTGGATCTTGCGCCCGAAGTCCCGGGCGAATCGGCAGTACTCCTCGTGACAGGTCATCGTCTCGTTCGCGCAGATGCTGGCCTTCGCTCGAAGGCCGACCGCCAGCGCGATCTGGCCGGGATCCAGGCTTGCGAGCGTCTCCATTGCCATTTCTTGCTGGAGATTCTTCGAGCGTGAGAACGTAGAGGTGCTTGTCGTTGGCGAGAGCGAAGCGCAAGGCCGGAAAGAGGGTGGCGGCGGTCTTCCCGATTCCCGTGCTCGCCTGGAGCAGGAGGTGCTCGCGCTCCTCCAGGGCTGATTCGACCGCCTGGATGATCCGCTCCTGGCCTGGACGCAGCGAGGGGTGGGGAAAGTGCAGCTTCGCGGCAGCCTTTCGGCGCGCGAGTCGCGTTCGTGTCTCGCCTTCGAACCGTTCCAGGCAAGCGTCTACGCGCGCGCGAAGGGTCCTCTCCAGAGCTTCGAAGTCGAGCGGCACCTTCTCGCGGGTGATGCATGCGCTGCCGATCTCGACCCGGACCAGCTCGGCGCTTACCGGAAGACCGCGCTCTCGCTGGAGCATCCAGGCGTAGAGGCTCGCCTGGAGATGGTGGATGTCTCCGCGGTCGGAGTCGATGGCCGCGCCTCGCCGCACCGACTTGATCTCCTCGACGACGAGACCTCCTTCCTCATCTTCGCGGATCCCGTCGGCGCGTCCATGGAGGAGAACCTCCCACCCCGCGTGGTGCAGGCTCAGGCGGAGCGGAACCTCGCTTCGATAGGAGGGGTCACCGGCCGCCGCCGCCGACTGGACTCGCGCGTGAAGCGCCTGTCCCAGCCACAGCCGGCCGACTCCGCCGCGGCTGGGAAATCCGATGCTCGGTGCCGTCGGATCTTCGAGAAGCTCGGTGACGGCGACGCGCAGTGTTTTCTGGCTGGAATCGAGATGCAGGTCGAGCTCCGCTGGTCAACTGTCCGCTTCGGCCTCGCCGCAGTTTCGGCGGGCGCCGCTGAGCGGCGGTGGATGATCCGGGCTAGGGTGCTCGAATTGCCGCCGATGTCCTGGACGAAACCGGCGGCCAGCCGCCCGGGGGGAGGGAAGCTGCTCAAGCAGGTGTTGTTCCGAGTCGTCCCGCTGCTCGTCGTTCTGGCGGGATTCGAGGGGCTGCTGCGTCTGCTGGACCTCCCGCGCCTCGATACCTGTTGGGTGACGAAGGAGGATTTCTGGGTCGAAGATCCCGAGCTCGGCTTCACCTACGAGCCCGGGAGGACGGTGTCCTGGGGCACCATCAATTCGCTCGGCCTCCGCGGGCCGGAGCGGCCCCGCGAGAAGCCCCCGGGTACGTTGCGCCTGCTGTTCATCGGGAACTCGAGTGTCTACGGTGTCGGCACCCACGACGAGGCGACGTTCTATCACACGGCCGTGAGGTCCATTGCCGCGCGCTTCCCGGACCGCGATGTAGACTACCTGGTGGGAGCGATTCCGGGCTACAGCTCCTACCACTCGCGCATCATGCTCGATCGTCTGCTGGTCTACGACCCGGACATCGTGATCTTCTACGTGGGCGCCTACAACGACCACGCCCGGGGCCGATACTACCGGGATGCGGACATCCCCAGGAGGATGGCCCGCCGCTCCCTCTGGTGGCATCGGATCCACACGGTCGAGGGTATCGAGCTGGTCTCGAACGTCTTCTACCGGAAGTTCCTCCGGCAGTTTCGGAGCAAGGAGAACCAAGCCCGGGTCTCTCCTCCGGAGTTCGAGGAGAACATGCGGGAGATGCTGCGAAAGACCCTCGACGCCGGCGCCGAGGCCGTGGTTCTGCTCCCCCCCTACGCGGCTTCTCTGCTGGAGCGACGCCCGACCATCCCGCAGTACCAGGAGATCCTGGAGAGCACGGCCAGGGAGTTCGGGGCGGTGCACTCGACGCTGCAGACGGTCTTCGAGCGGGCCACCGAAGACGAGCGGACGCTGTATCAGGAGCACGATGACTACCACCCCAGCGTGTTCGGTCACCGGCTGATCGGCGAGGAGATCGGGCGCCTGGTCGGGGAACGGATCGACAGGCGAAAATTAGACGAAAGTAGTTCCCAAAAGAAAAGCCCGCTCGAAGCGGACCCGTGTCAGAGCTGCAATAGATCAAATATAGCACAGAGGTGGGAGGCCGCACAAGGTCCTTTCATCCGCTTTGCTCGATCCCCCGACCTCCCCCTGAAAAGCCGGCGATTCGGCCGCTGAAGTGGATTCCGCCCGCGAAAAAGAGCCGCCTGGCAGGGCTCCTTTTCAGCGCGTCCGGCGGGCGCCTCGGAAGGTTTCCGTCGAGCGGAGGCGAAGCTGTGGCGAAGTCCGAGTCCTCAGGTCCCTCCGCCGCCCGGAGTGATACCCTGCCAGCATGTCTCGCCGCAGCATCTCGGAGCTGATGAACTCGGACGTCGTCTCGGCTCGGCCGGGCATGACCGTGGCCGAGGTGAGGAATCTCCTGGCCACGCGAGGGATCAGCGGAGCTCCCGTCGTCGACGACTCAGGGAAGATTCTCGGTGTCGTTTCGCAGAGCGATCTGGTCCGTCAGACCGAGCAGCGAACCACAGTCGGAGAGTCGGGCCGGTTCTTCACCAACGTGGACGACTATCGGGATCTCGCCAACCTGCCGCGAGACCTGTCGGACGCACCGGTGGAGAGCGTGATGACCAAGGAAGTCTACACCGTGCCTCGGGATTCCAGCGCCGCGGTGGGCGCGAGCATCATGCGTGAGCGGAAGGTTCACCGGCTGCTGGTTACCGACCAGGGTGTGCTCGTCGGCGTCGTGACCTCGCTGGATCTGCTTCGTGTCGTCGAGGAGAGCTAGCTAGCTCGACTCAGAAGACCACGGTGCGTTTGCCGTGAACCAGGATGCGGTCCTCGAGGTGCCAGCGCACCGCCTGGGCCAGGACCATCCGCTCGACGTCGCGCCCCTTCCGGACCAGATCCTGAACGGTGTCCTCGTGGGAGCAGTGAACCACGTCCTGGGCGATGATCGGGCCCTCGTCGAGGTCACTGGTGGCGTAGTGGGCGGTTGCGCCCACCAGCTTCACGCCGCGTTCGAGCGCCTGGTGGTAGGGACGCGCACCGATGAAGGCGGGGAGCGTGCTGTGGTGGATGTTGATGATCCGTTCGGGAAAGCGCTCCGTGAAGCTCTGGCTCAGGATCTGCATGTAACGGGCCAGCACCACCAGATCGATCTGCTGCTCTTCGAGGAGGGCGATCTCCTTCGCCTCCTGCTCGGTCTTGGTCTGCTTGCTGATGGGGTAGAGGTGGTAGGGAATCTCGAACTTCTCGGCGACGGATTCGAGATCGGGATGGTTCGAGACGATCAGCGGGATGTCGCAGACGAGCTCACCGAGACGGTGGCGCAGGAGCAGGTCGTAGAGGCAATGCTCGAATTTCGAGACGAAGATCGCGACGCGCTTGCGGCAGTCGGAGTAGCTGATCCGCCAGCGCATCTGGTAGCGACCGCACTCGATCTGCAGCAGCGCTTCGAGCTGGTCTCGCGGGATGTCGAGCTCGGCCATGTCGAAATGGATGCGCTGGAAGAACATCTCCTCGGTGGGATCGGTGTGCTGCTCGGCGTCGAGGATGTTCGCGCCGTGGTCGTAGAGGAGCTGGGCCAGCGCGGCGACCAGACCCTTCCGGTCGCGGCAGGAGAGCAGGAGCGTGGCGGTGACGGTGGAGCGGGAAACGGACATCAGAGAGCTCCTTCCGATCTCAATGAGTGGCGAGGGCCCATTCGGGGAATGGACCTCCCACGTCGAATACGAGGGAGCCGAGTGTGAAGACCAGAATGGTGATCATGACGAGTGCGACGACCTCCATGATGAGCCCGGCCTTGATCATCTTGGTGATCGGCACCCGGCCGGATCCGTAGACGATGGCGTTCGGCGGCGTCGAGACGGGGAGCACGAAGGCGCAGGAAGCCGCCAGGGCAGCGGGAATCATCAGCAGGAGTGGATGGGCCTCGATGGCACGGGCCAGGGAGGCCATGATGGGCAGGCTCATCGAGGCCGTGGCGGTGTTGGAGGTGAGCTCGGTGAGCGCCGCGACGATGGCGACGACGGAGGCGACCATGGCGGCGCCGGGCGCCCCGGCGAGGACCTCGAACCGGCTTCCGATCCAGGCGGAGAGGCCGGAGACCTCGAAACCCTTGGCGAGCGCCAGTCCGCCGCCGAAGAGCAGGAGAATGCCCCAGGGGACGGCCTTGGTGGCCTGCCAGTCCATCAGACGGCCGCCCTTTTCCCTGCTGGCGGGAATCAGGAAGAGCAGGAGCGCCATGGTGATGGAAACGGTGCCGTCGTCGATCATGGCTCCGATGCCGGATTGCTCGCTGAAGAGGGACGACCACCCGCGCACGGTGAAGGCGCTGCCGAAGGCGATGCTCTTCCGGGTCATCCAGAGCAAGGCGACGCCCGCGAAGACGAACGCCACCCTCCTTTCTTCGGGTGTGATGGGACCGAGGTGCTCGATCTCTTCACGGATGAACGCCTTCCCACTGAAGGGGCTGGAGGCGGGCAGGGGGTAGATGACGCGGCTCAGGAGGAGCCAGGCCACGATCAAGAAGAGGAAGCTGAAGGGCGAGGCGAAGGCCATCCACTGAGCGAAGGAAATCGCAGGGGCGCTGGGGAAGATCTGCTCGAATTGGGTGACGAGGACGCCGTTGGGTGGGGTGCCGATCAGTGTGGCGATTCCGCCGATGGAGGCGGAATGGGCCAGCCCGAGCATCAGAACCAGGGGGAAGTTCTTCGCCAGGGGGTCGACTGCCTGCCCGGTCCGCCGGCGCCTCTCGTTGAGGTCTTCGTAGAGCACGATCAGAGAGATGGCCATCGGCATCATCATCATGGTGGTGGCGGTGTTCGAGAGCCACATCGAGAGGAAGGCGGTGGCGACCATGAATCCGAGCACCAGGCGGTGTGGCTGGCCTCCGATGACACGGAGGATGTGCAGGGCGATGCGCCGGTGGAGGTTCCAGCGCTCGACGGCGATGGCGATCAGGAATCCGCCCAGGAACAGGAGGATCAGCCAGCTCATGTACTCGCGGGCCACCTCCGCCCCCTTCATGATGCCCGTGAGCGGGAAGAGGACGATCGGTAGCAGTGCGGTGGCGGGAATCGGGATGGCTTCGGTCACCCACCAGGTAGCCATCAGGACGGCGATGGCCATCATGTCGCTGACCGCGGGACGGCTCGGGTCGAGCTCGGGACCGAACCAGATTGCGGCGAACAGGATCGGACCGAGCCACACCCCGACCCGGTTGCGAAGCGTGGGCGTTCCGGCCGCGGCTTGGTCCGGGATGTTCCCTTCGGTTTCGCCCATAGGGCGAGACTAGCCGATCGGCCCGACAGGGAGGGAGCGAGGCGGACCGATTCGGCGCGAGAGCCGCGCGTCCGATCCATGTCGACCGGACCGGCTTGCGGCCGGAAGCGTTCGCGGCGATGCTGCTGTGTAGGGCGAACGCCAAGGCGGGACCGCCTCCGAAGGGAGCGGTGACGAGTCGCATTTCTTGGCCAGGGGAGGGCGCGATGGGAAGCCGGGAGAAGGTGAGAAGGTTCCTCGAAGAGTCCGAGGCCCATCGGCATTACGAGGGCATCGTCGACTACGCGCTCACCTATCTGATCGCCAAGGCCGAGAAGGAGGGCAGGAGCCAGTTTGCCTCGGACCTCAGCCAGATGAAGGGTGAGTACAAGGAAGACTTCGCCCATGCGGTGGCGCTGACCGAGGAGGTCTTCGCCGACCTCTTCACGGACGAAGACCTCGACAACCTGATCGTGCTGCACTCGAATCCGGCCACCAAGAAGCTACGGGAGCTCAACTCGGAGATCGTGGGCAGGATCCTGAGGAAGTACTCGCAGGTGTCGGGTGTACGCCTTCCCGACGACCTGTAGCCGAATTGGCGCCGGATCTGGAAGCGAGGCAGGAGAAGCGGGGGCTGGCCGGGTACGGTACCGTCTCGCCCGGCCGAGTGTAGCGGCTGACTACCTACAGCGGAGGACGCGAAGTGTCACGTAAAGTTTTCATAGTTGGAGTCGGGATGACCAAGTTCGAGAAGCCGTTCTCGAAGGATTGGGACTATCCGGACATGGTCAAGGAGTCCGGCACCAAGGCTTTCGAGGACGCAGGGCTCAAGATTAGTGACGTCCAGCAGGTCGCCGTGGGCTACTGCTACGGGGACTCGACCTATGGGCAGCGCTCCGTCTACGAGCTCGGGATGACGGGCGTCCCGATCTACAATGTGAACAACAACTGCGCGACTGGCTCGTCCGCGACCTTCATGATCAAGCAGTTCATCGAGGGCGGCATCATCGACTGTGGCATGGCGATCGGCTTCGAGAAGATGGAGAAGGGGTCGCTCGGCGTGAAGTACACGGACCGTACCAACGCCATGGACAAGCACATGAAGGTGATGATCGAGAAGCGCGGCTTCAAGAAGGCCCCGCCGATGCCCCAGCTGTTCGGGAATGCTGGCCTCGAGCACATGGAGAAGTACGGAACGACGGCCGAGCAGTTCCAGAAGATCGGCTACAAGAACCACAAGCACTCGGTCAACAACCCGTACTCGCAGTTCCAGGACGAGTACACGCTGCAGGAGATCAAGGATGCTCCGATGGTGTACGACCCGCTGACCAAGCTGTGCTGCTGCCCCACGTCGGACGGCTCCGGAGCCGCCATTCTCTGCAGTGAAGACTTCATGAAGAAGCACAATCTGCAGGACCGGGCCGTCGAGATCCTCGGCATGGCGATGGCCACCGACTTCGAGGACACCTTCGACAGCATGGCCGGACTGTGCGGCTACACCCTGTCGCAGGCGGCATCTCGGAAGGTGTACGAGCAGTCGGGTATGGGCCCGGAGAACCTGGATGTCATCGAGCTGCATGACTGCTTCGCCACCAACGAGATGCTCTCCTACGAGGCCCTCGGGTCTGTGCCCGGTGGGCAAGGGCGGTGAGTTCGTCGACTCCGAGGCGAACACCTACGGCGGCAAGATCGTCGTGAACCCGTCGGGAGGCCTGATCTCCAAGGGGCACCCCCTGGGCGCCACGGGTCTCGCGCAGTGCGCGGAGATGGTCTGGCAGGTCCGCGGCGAGGCGGAGAAGCGCCAGGTCGAAGGCGCGAAGGTCGCGATGTCGCACAACATCGGCCTCGGCGGCGCCTGCGTGGTGACCATGTACCGGAAGGCCACCGCCTAGTCCGAATCATTCGTGAACGCCGATGCGGGCCCCGGGGAGGGAATACCCGGGGCCCGTCTCATTCGGGCGCGTTCCGCTCCAGGATGATGATCTCGGGATTGACGTCGGCGAGCGCGTAGCGGTGGCCCATCCAGCGCTCCAGTGGTGAGTGTCCGCGTTCTCTCCAGACCTCGCGATAGCCCTCGTCGCCCGCGATCAGGCGCTCGATCCAGTCCCGGTGCTCACCGCCGAACCGCGGGTAGTAGAGCGAGGAGAGCACCAGGTAGTCCGGGCTCCTCTCGCGGAGCGCCGCCTCGCCGATCTCGTCCTCCGGGATGCGCTCCACCCGGTGTCCCAGCCAGGCCAGGCGCGGGAGGTACTGCGCAGTGCTGAAGGTGCCGATGCGCGCCTCCGTCTTCACGTTGTCGCGCAGCCACGCCTCGGCGAGATAGCGGGAATCGTTGACGAGGATGAGGTCGCCGTTGAGCGAGTGGAGGAAGGCGTGCCCGAAGACGAAGGCGAGGAGGGGAACGGTGAGGAGACGCGCGGCGGGACGGACGCGCAGCAGGCGGCTACGCCAGGACGCCCCCGAAGACGGCGAGGATCGGCACCAGTGGCAGGATGAACCGCATCGGGGCGTACTTGGCCGGAACGATCGAGAAGAGAACGTAGGAGAGGGCCGGGAGCAGGAGGACGGCGCTCCAGGGCCGACGCCAGGGCGCGTAGAAGATCCCTGCGAGGCAGAGCGCCAGGGCGGGCCAGCCCATCGCGTAGCGGAGATCCATCGCGATCCTGCCGAAGAGGTCGAGATAGCCCTCGAAGAAGCGCTCCTGGAAGCCCGCCATCCGGGGTTGGGAGGGAAGCCAGAGCTTCCAGTGCTCGAGAAAGCCGTTCCAGTTGAGCGGATTGATCGAGACGGCGTAGACGAGCAGCAGCGATCCCGCCAGGGCCAGGAGCTTTCGATCGAAGCTCGCCGCGAGCCAGCTGCGCGGGCTGGCGGAGCCGCGGGCCCGGAGCTCGCGTCTCAGGTGCGCTGCGTAGATCGCCGCGCAGGTGAGAACATAGGCCCCGATGATCCCCTCCTTGGTGCCGATTGCGCATCCGGCGCTGAGACCGAACGCGACGTAGTCGAAGAGGAGGCCGCGCTGCAGCACGCCGACGAAGAAATACAGAGAGAGGACGAACCAGAAGCAGTGGGGAACGTCCAGGTTGCCCATGTGGGAATAGAGGACCAGGCCGAAGGAGCAGGCGGCGAGAAGCGCTGCGAAGCGCGCCGGTATCCTCGCGTCAGAGAGCCGGAGTGCGAGGCAGTAGACACCGTAGACGGTGCCCAGCCCCATCAGCACCGAGAGCCCCCGCGAGATCAGCATCAGCGCCGAGAGCTGGGTGTAGGCGTCCGAGAAACACGCCTCGCTGATCCGCGGATAGCAGGAGAGGTCGAGCCCGCCGCTCAGCAGCAGGTAGAGGAGATAGGGGCCGTAGGAGAACAGGCTGATCCAGGAGTGGAGGAAGGGATACTTGTGCCACCCGAAGAAGTAGGTCTTCCCCACCCGGAGCGGTAGCCAGGGGGAAATGTCGTCCGCCATCCAGGACTCGAGGTTGGGGAGACCCCAGGTCAGACCCACGAGGTATAGAAACAGCGCGACCAGCAGGATGGCCGCGAGGAACCAGTCGGCCGGGAGCCGGGCGAGCTTCAGAAACGAGCGGCGGCTCGGCGCCTGGGACCTCACCGCCCCAACTTAATTCAGCGGATGGGGATTTCAAGCCGCCTATGGTTCGAGTGACGAGAGCGTCCGGCTCAAGAGGACGATGTGGGCCATCTCCTCCTCGATGATCCTGTTGATCTTGTCTTCTCCCAGGGCCTCTGGCACCGCGTCCCGGATCGCCACGTAGAAGACCACCGAATCCTTCTCCAGGCCGATGGCGGTCTCGAGGATGTCGCGCTCGGTGCTCTCCGGGCCGAAGAGGGCGGCGGCGTCCGCCCTCGGGGCGAAGATCTGGCCGTCCGCGAAGGCCGCCAGGTACTTGCCTGCCTCGCCCTCCGGGTCGAAGGCCTTCAACTCCTGATCGGCGTCGGCGAGCTCGCGGCGCATGGTGGCGAAGAGCTGCTCGTGGGTCCGCTCCATGTCGGCGAGATGCCGCAGCCTGCGCCTCGGCGTCACCGTCGAAGCGCTCGGCGGCCTTCTCGTAGAAGTCGATGCCGTTCCGCTCGATCTGCTCGGCGATCTTGAGGACCTCGTCGGCGTTGAAAATCATGCTCATCAGGGTGCTCCTTCCCCTCCAGAGTGTTCCGATCCATACCGTGGCACCGCGTCCGCCTGGGGAATCCAACGTCGAGGGCCCGATGAGGGTTATTCTAGCCGTTGGCGAGCGATCCGGTGGAGCGGCGGGGTTTGCCTGACAGCTCGGACTGGGAGAAGATCAGGGGTGACGAGGCCATCCGAAGCGGAAACCCAAGGAGCGAATCCGGAATGACGGCAGACAAGTTGAAGGAACAGCTGGAGCTTCCCGCAGTGAGCCAGGTAGGGGTCGTGGTGGAAAACCTCGATCGCGCGGCGTCTTTCCTCGAATCGAACTTCGGTCTGGGGCCGTTTCGGGTCGAGGAGGGAGAGGCGCCCAACATCTGGGACCGCGGCGAGGAGAAGCGAATCAAGGCGCGCCTCGGCTTCGCGCCGCTGGGTCAGGTCGAGCTCGAGCTGATCGAGATCGTGGAAGGCGACAGCGTGCATCTGGAGTTCCTGCGCGAGCACGGGGAGGGCATCCACCACCTGGGCTTTCGCGTCGCCGACTTCGAGGAGAAGCTCGCCCAGGCCAAGGGCTTGGGCTTCGAAGTGCTCCAGACCGGGCCCTTGGGCCGCTTCTACGCGTACCTGGACACCCGTCGCCACGGCGGGCTGATCTTCGAGCTGATCGAGGAAGGCACCAGCCTCCAGGAGCTCTGAGAGGGTCTCGCGTCACGGCGCTGCGGGTGCCGCTATCCTTGCTTGAACCGCAGGGCCAGGAAGGGTGCGCCGAGGCTGCAGAGCGCTCCGATCCTTCGCCAACACAGCTGACCTCCTGAAACCACTTACTCAGGAGATCTGCGGCGGGCGGACAGTACGATGACAGAGGAGATGAGCTGAATGGGGTTTCGCCGGATCGCAGCTGGAGTGGTTGGCCTGTCTGGGTTGTTGCTCGGTACGTCTTTGCAGGCGGCACCAATCATCGAGGAGACGTTTACAGGCTATCTGGACAACGCGTTGATCTCGGACAGCCCCGCGGGACCGGCGCTGGGATTGACCGGCGACTGGACGCTGGTCCCCGACAGCAATTTCTATGTGAACAAGACTCAGGTCGACGACAGCGCGGGGACGGGCAAAGCCGTGTACGACCGGCCTTCCGGAGACAACGGCACGCGTGAGGCGACACGAGCCACCTCGGCTGACCATCTGCTCTTCTCGAATGACGGCGATCTGTTCTATGCGAGCTTTCTGATCGACCCTGCGCTGGCCAACGGACGCATGACGTTCGAGCTCGCACTCACCAGGCTCGACGGTGGCGGTACGCCGGCGTTCTCCTTCGGGATCATCGATGGGCAATACACCGTGGGTAACGGCGGCATCGATGTCGACCTGGGTGATGGCACGGTGACGGCCGATGAGCAGCTCGTCCTGGTCCGGATCGAGTACGGCGACGCGGATAGCGGACCCGACGACAGCGAGGTCGTCACGGTGTGGGTAGACCCGGTCGACGAGTCGAGCGCGCCGGTGATCGACGGCGTCTCGACCGATTTCCTGAATCGCGGCGGAGGGAAGATCACGGCCGTTTCCATCCGAGGGGAGCAGATGGCCGGCCAGCCGGCCTTCTTCGACGACCTCCGCGTTGGCTCTTCATTCGATGCGGTCGTCCCCAATCCCGGGGCGACACCTACGCCGACGCCAGGGGGTACGCCGCTGCCCACGGCGACGCCCGGGCCGACGCCAACGCCCACGGTGCCGCCCGTGGCGGGACTGGACAGAGACGAGCAGAAGTGCGTCGAGAAGATGAACAAGGCGGGCGGGAAGGTCGACAAGGCGCAGCTCAAGGAAAACGAGAGGTGCCTGAAGGACCACCAGCAGGGCAAGCTCGACGGGCTTACCGTCGAGCAGTGCACGACCGCCGATCGAAAGGGCAAGGTGGCGAAGGCCGAGGGCAAGACGGTGACGGACGACGAAAAGTTCTGCACCTGGCTCAACCCGGCCCCGGACTTCGGCTACACCGGTGCGGCGGCCGTGAACGAAGCCGCCGTGGAAGGGCCTCTGGACTTGATCCACGCCATCTTCGGCAACCCGCTCGACGACGCCAGCCTCTCGACGAGCGCGAGCAGCAAGGACACCGCCAAGTGCCAGGCGGAGATGCTCAAGCGCGCCGACAAGCTCGAGGACACCGTTCTGAAGGAGCTCGTCAAGGCCAAGCAGAAGGCTATCAAGGAGCCGACGGTCAACTCTGCTGAGAAGCTCGAGACGGCACTCGTCCTGGTTCTGTCTTCGAACGAGAAGATCACGAAGGCGCAGGACAAGCTCGTCAAGAGCGTCGACAAGAAGTGCGAATCGCTTGGGGCGCTCCCGAGTGTGGTCTTCCCCGGAATTTGCGCGGATGCTTTGCTGGACAATGTCGAGGACTGCGCGATCGCGGCGGCGCGCTGTGTGGCGTGCGAAAAGATGAGCACTTTCGACGGCCTGGACCTGGACTGTGACGACCTGGACGACGGGGAAGCGAACGGGAGCTGTTCGTAGGAGGGTGTACCCCCGCGCCGGTTCCAGGGCCCCTGGCGACGAAATCTCGCCATTCCAACAAACAGAAGAGGCGCCCCAACTGCCTGCGACGCCTCCTGAAAACCTGGTGGGGCTGAGGGGGATCGAGCCCCTGACCCTCAGACTGCCAGAAGGGCGGAAACGCCTGAAGTAACGCCTACTTACGTCTCCGTCGCCGCAAGGGACTGCATAGGACTGCACTGAGCTGCGCCGAGTACGGCCCCACGGCCCTAGACGGCCCCTACACACAGTCGAGTGAGCACTGCTGGCGCTGGCCAGCCATCTCCAGATTCGCGCTGATTAGACCGAACCCCAGCCAACACACCCTTGGGTCACCCCCGGCTGACTTCTCTCCTTCTGAGCCAACCTCGCCCGCCGCCGACACCCGCCAGACCGACAGCGGGTGGGGGCACCCCCCACATTCGAACCCGGCATCGTGAAGAGAGGGCTCCCGCGTAAAATGGGGAATCCTGGAGGGTTCCCCCGGGGGATTCAGCGAACTGGACTGAGATTCTGTGGCGCCCGCCCCTTATGGCGCCCCGGTGTCTGGAGTTTCCGCGCCACCAAACGCCTCGAATTGGCACTTCGTTAATGAATCTTGGGAACAGGTGGAGAGCGAAAGTGAGG
Source organism: uncultured delta proteobacterium (assembly GCA_963722885.1). Lineage (GTDB taxonomy): Bacteria > Myxococcota_A > UBA9160 > UBA9160 > UBA6930 > CAVXZE01. The sequence goes on along the minus strand of CAVROS010000004.1, from coordinate 417,963 downwards.
TCCGATTCGCTAGCGCTTCCCCACTCGTTTAGGCGGGAGGGTCAAGCATGAGAACGTTCGCATGCGCCGTGGCGCTGGTGCTGTGTCTCGGCGCGGCGGGGCGAGCAGGGGCGAATTCGATCACTCTGATCGCGGTCGACGACGGGTATGCGCAGGACCTCGGGAGCGGTGTTTTCGGATCGCTGAACACGACGAATTCCTTGATGTGGGCTTACGCGTACGCGGGGTCCTGGGGGTACAATGAACAGCGATTCGCGCTGGAGTTCGATCTTTCCTCGATTCCCAGCGGGGCCACGATCAATTCGGCGACCCTGTCCTTGACCCGGACAGGTGGCGGTGCGGGAGCCGGGGGTGACTCCACGTTTGACATCTGGATCCACGGGTACTCGGGCGACGGCTCGATCGCGCTCGGCGACATGAGCATTTCGAATCCGATCGCAGGACCGTTCGTGTACAGCTACATTTCGGGGAGCTTCGTGTCCACCGACATCAGCGCAGACGTGAGCACCTACCTGCAGAGCCTGGTCGATGCGAGTGCGACGCACGCCGGGTTCATGGGGGCCGTCGCAGCGCCATTCCCGGCGGTCTCCCTCTCGGTCGGTTTTGCGACGCGCGAGTCGTCCACCCTCTGTCCTCCTGGTAACCGCTGCCCGATGTTGATCGTCGACTACGTTCCTGAGCCCTCCACCGTGGTCCTCCTCGCCACCGGCTTGGCGGGCCTCGCAGCAGCAGGGCGGCGGCGACCACTCCGGTAGAACGACAACACCCACGAACAGCTCCCACCCCGGCCTGGCCCGCTCCCGGGCCGTGACGGCCCGCTTGACCCCACCCTCCTTCGCGGTGCTCTGATGGTGGCTCACCCGAACCACCAGGGAGAGAGCCATGCCCCATCTGTCACGACTGCTCGCCGCCATCTGTGCCATCACCGTCATCCTCGTCTCGTTTCCTAGCGGTGCGGGAATCGGCGACAAGGATCTGCCACTGGTGAGTGGAGAGAAGACCAAGTTGCTCTATACCGTCGTGGGCGTGGTGGACATTGGCAATCTCGCCACATCCTTCCATTGCACCTCCACCGAGCGCATGGGCGGCAAGACGATCCACCTCGGCATCGAGGTCTTCGACTACCAGCGGCATCCTGAGCGAACGACGTAACAGCCGGTGACGGGGTCGTTACCACGTAGCCCCAGGCCGCACTGCGACTTTAAGCACCCGAGACACCGTCGCGTTCTTCGAGGATAATGATCATCGAATACGGGCGTCATCGGCCAGGGCTCTGCACGCATCTTCGCCACCTCGAAGAACGTGCTGTGCTCCGCGATGATTGTCGATGCGGTCAACGCGACTCCCACCTCGATGGTCATGCTCCCGGTCTTCAGGGCGACCAAGCAGGGGGGGATGTAGCGTAGGCTTGCATCCCTGGGCATCGCCGCCTCTCCAGATCGGGGAGACCCGTGAGGATCGGAACATTTTTCGACGTTGAACTTCACCTTGAAAGGAGATCGTCTTGAAGAAACGAATCCTTGCACTCTTAGCCGCCATGCTGATTATTCTGGGGGCAGGCACAGCGTATGCAGGAGACACTGTGCTCTTCACGCCGATGCTCTCTCCGCCTGTCGGGGGATGACTTGAGTGTGCAACGTCACCAACGTCGGGCAAGAAGACGCTCCCCGAAGATCAGTCTCTATATCCACAATTGTGGCGGATGGGGGCAATCACCACGTGCTCTGATGTCGTTCCTGCATCGAGCCTCGGCTCGGCGGCCACCTGTGCATACAGGCCTCGGGGACAGCAGCAGGGTGCGTGGTCACGATCACGGGGGGAAGCTATCGCTCTGTCCGCGCCGTCTTGAACGTCGTGGACTCCAGCGGAGCGACCATTCTGTCCGTTCCAGCGACGAGGTGACCGCGATCCCAGGCAGGGACCTGTGAGCGTAGTTTTCTTCGCGCCGAGCTTATTGAAAAGGGAGGACGATGACGTGCGTGCTTTGTTTGTGATGCTTGGGGCAGTGGCGATGCTAGTTGGCGTCGCGGCGCACCCGGCTAGCGCCGGGAAAGGGACCGATATTGAGCAGTTCATCAAGCTGCTAGGACACTGGAAGTTTGCTGTCAATGACGAGTTCGCTCAAAAGCCGAAGAGCCTCTGCGTCTGCCAGGACGGGGGGCCGGGGCACACACAGGTAGGAGCGTTGGTCTACGATGGACAGCTCGGCGACTCAGTTGTGACGGTCCAATGTTACCTGCGTGGCTTCAATCTCGATGGATCTCTCGATTCGGTCACCGCCTGTGACACCTTCGAGATCCTCTCGAAGTAGCTGGCCGCCCTTAGCGTCTAGCGAAACGCGGTAGAGTCGAGGCGGGCCGCAGCTTAGCGGCCAGACGTTGGACGGCCCGAGGAAGAAGCTTACCCGCGAATCCGTGCGTAGAGCCACGCGTCGATGAGTTGGCCGTCCTTGAATGCGCCGCGCCGCAGACGAGCCTCGTTGGTGAAACCTGCCTTCTCCAAAACCCTGGAGGATGCGAGGTTCCACTCAAAGACCCTTGCCTCCAGCCGTTGAAGGTCGGTTTCTCTGAACACATATTCGGTCACGGCGCGAACCGCTTCGGTCGCGTAGCCATGGCCCCAAGCCGTGGGGCCGAGCCAATAGCCCACGGTCCCGGTGAAGCGAGCAATGTCTTGCATCCGGGCTACGCCGATGCCGCCAACGGGCCCCTCGCCGAGCACGATTGCCAGGTGCAGGGAGCCGCTCTTGTCCGCTTCAACCTGGGCAATCCATGCGTCGGCGTCGGCTTCTCGGTAGGGGTGGGGGAAGTAATCGGCGAGGTTTATCCATACGTCACGGTGGTTCGCGTGCGTGACTAGCGCCGGTTCGTCGCCGCGCCGCCACGGGCGTAGCAGAAGTCGCCCAGTTCGCAGTTCCATCCCACGCCAAGATACACCAGTCGCGTTACCGCGCTGCCCCCAAGCCTCTGAAGCTGACGCCCCATAGCTCGGGCTGAGGCGTGTTACCCTGATCGGGCCGCAGTGTCGCGGCCAAGGGGTTGGGCGGCGAACGGGACCATGCGACCTTACACCGCACTTCGGGGTGCCGGATTCTTCGCTCTGTACTTCTTCGCTCTTCCGGGCGTCTTCGTGGCGCACAACGACTGGTTCGATTGGCCGCGCTGGCAGAACGCCGTCCTTGACGCAATTGGTGCTCTGCTCATTGTCTCGGCAATTGGCGTCTGCCTCCATTGCGCTTGGCTTTTTCGAACCCTGGGCGCGTGGAACTCCTGTTCCGACGCAACCGCCCAGCTGTCTTCTTGGAGTCGATCTTGTCGTTCTTGGCCTTGCCCCCGTGGATGGCCTTCATGTAGAGGGCGTGGCCGAGGACGAAGGGGATATCCTCCTCGGGCGCAGAGGTCGGCCAGCCAGTACCAGGTGAAGATGCACTCCACGGCCACTACCAGGTCGTCGCGGTAGGGAGCGATCGGCTCGCAGGAAGAGCTCCGGGTCGGAGGGCATATTGCGATGGAGGAGCACCGTGGCCCTCCCGATCGAGGATGCAGACGTACATGGTTCTCGCGTGCAGATCGATTCCGCAGTAGTGCTTGTGCTGTTTCGGTGTAAAATCGCATGGCTCTCTCCTGTGTGGATGAAAGGTGGTTCTTCCATCCAGGCTACTCCCAGTGGAGTAGCCGCAGGAGGGGGCCTGCATGAGTATCACGCCACCGAAACTACCGGCCCATAGCTCGGGCGGGGCGTGGTACGATGGTGGCGCGGGTCGCAGCTTAGCGGCCATCCGTTGGGCGGACAGAATTCTGTTGAAGCATTCCATACACGTTTCCACAGTGTGTCTTCTGGTGTTCTTAGGAGCATCGCAGCTACTCGCTCAAGAGGAGGAGGTCTTTACCTCCACCTTCAACCAGAAGTGGCTCGACGCAGTTGTTTCAATTGAGGTCGTGGAGGGCTCAATCAACTGAAAGACCAATTGGCACGGGATTTCTTGTTAGCACCGAGCGGAACCATGTTCTCCTCGTCACCGCCAGACACGCGGTGGAGGAATGGATATCAACGAATCCAGCTGCACTTGTTTATCGAGTGAATCGCAAGACCGGCGGCAGCATTCTTGTAAAGGAAACCGACCTTTTAAAAGAACAGATGGGACCGTGGTTTCTGTCTAATACCGCAGATGTGGCATGTCGGTTTCTAGCTTGGCCAGGTGACGCAACGATTGCCGCGATACCCCGATCCAAGTTTCTCAAGCGTGAGGGGCTACAGGCCGGTGCCCCCCTCTTGCTTCTGGGCTTCCCGCTAGGTCTGCGCTCAATCGAGCAATCCTTACCCATCGCCCGGAAAGGAATCGTCGCTAGGTCAGATTCCGACGGTCTCATCGCCGACGCCTTTGTCTTTCCAGGTAATAGCGGGGGACCGGTTGTATACGTGCCGACGTTCAAAACGGGCCAAGGTCTGACCTCTCCACTCGTCGCAGAAGAAATGCTAGTGGGCATGGTGCAGGCGTTTATACCCTACCAAGAGCCCGCGATAGGTCTTCACACCAAGCGCGTGCGCGTCATCTTCGAAGAGAATTCTGGCCTTGCACAGCTGATACCTGTCAACGCTATCATTGAGCTTCTGGACCGTTCGGATGCCAAGAGCAGAGACGCAGCCTTGCCTCCCATGAGACCAGCCAAGTAGCAAGCCGTCCACCTCGGCCCACACTCGCGCTCATCCTCTCAACGTGGACGGCAGAACTGGTAATCTGATAACCCCACCCTCGAATCTCCCCTGCGGTTGGCACTCCCCCGACCAAGTTGCCCAACCTGGCCAACTTGCCCAAGTTAGACACTCACCACGCCAAAGAATGGCAAGGGCAGGGCGGTTGCGATGCCGACGGGGCTAGCTGAGGTGCTCTTCGACCTCCTGGCCGTTCGCCGAGAAGAGGCTCTCCGCTTTGGCTGGGGCGAGATCCCCGAGTGGGTGTTTCCGTCCGAGGCGGGCACGGCTCTCGATGAAAGAAACCTCTCACGAGCCTGGTATCGGGTGCGCCGCAAGGCCCAGAAAGAGGGGGTGAGACCCCTCAAGCTCCACACGGCTCGACACACCTACGCCAGCATGGCCCTGGCATCCGGCAAGAGTGTTCGCTGGGTCGCAGACCAGCTCGGCCACTCCTCGCCAATGTTGACGCTGAAGACCTACGCCCATGCGATGTGCGAGGAAGAAACGGACTTGGCCTTCGCTGATTTCGCTGTGGCCGACGGCACCAAACGGCCTATACGGCCCCCAACGAGAACGGGGCTGACGAGCGCGTCGCCAACCCCGTGAATTCATTGGTGGAGCTGAGGGGGATCGAACCCCTGACCCTCAGACTGCCAGCCTGATGCTCTCCCAGCTGAGCTACAGCCCCACCGTGAGCGGAGGCTATCGCTGGGCCTCAGGAGTGTCAAAGAGAGGAGCGCGCTCGAGCGCTGACCCCCAGGGGATGGGTCCTTTTCCGCCACCGCGCAGATGGTATGATGCGCCTCCTCCCGCCAAGCAGCGTCGAGGGCAGCGCAGCCTGCCAGAGACGAGTGGAGCGGGTGTCCGCCGGAGTGGCGAAACTGGTATACGCAGGGGACTCAAAATCCCCCGGCCTTTACGGGCCGTGTGGGTTCGAATCCCACCTCCGGCACCATTGGATTGATCGAGGGGGCGAATAACGGGAGAATGCTTCCCGTCAAAACGTCTGTTCAGGGACTTGAGGCGCCTTCCGGGCGCATGCTGAAGGGAGAGAGACACACCATGCTCAAGACGTTTCGTAGCTTTGCGTTGATTGCCCTGGTGCTTGCCGCGGTACCGATGGTTCTGGCCGGTCCGGCTCTGGCGCAGTACCGCGAATTCTCCGGAAAAGTCGACAAGATCTCGAAGAAGAAGATCTTCGTCGACAACCGCATGGGCGACAAAGTGTCTTTCGTCAAGGTCGACGAGACGGTCGTCGAGGGTGAGAAGACCGAGTGGGAGAAGATCAAGAAGAACGACTGGGTGAGCATCTCCTGGAAGTTCGTCGACAAGCCCCGCAAGGCCTACAAGGTGGTGGTGAAGCCGGCTCCTGAGGAAGCTGGCGAAGACATGTAGCGCCCGGTCGCGAGGCGGTCCGTCTGGTAAGGTCTTGATATGACCTCCTGCGGACCGCTTCTACGCCCGGAACAGTTCGAGCGTTATCGCCGCCATCTTTCACTTCCCGGGTTCGGCGTCGAAGGGCAGCGCAAGCTCCTGGAGGGCAGCGTGCTCCTGATCGGCGCTGGGGGTCTCGGCTGCCCGCTGGCGCAGTACCTCGCCGCCGCGGGCGTCGGCCGCATCGGGTTGGTGGATTTCGACCTGGTGGACGCCTCCAACCTGCAGCGCCAGGTGCTCTACGGGACCGCCGATGTCGGGCGACCCAAGGTGGAGGTGGCGCGGGAGCGGATCGAGGCGATGAATCCCGACGTCTCGGTGGCGACCCACCAGGAGCGCCTCACGTCGGAGAACGCCTCGGCGATTCTCGGCGACTACGACGTGGTCGTGGACGGCACCGACAACTTCCCGACCCGCTATCTCTCGAACGACGCCTGCGTCCTGCTCGAGAAGCCGAATGTCTACGGAGCGATCTTCCGCTTCGAAGGTCAGGCCTCCAGCTTCGATGCGCAGCGGGGGCCCTGCTATCGGTGCCTGTTCCCGGAACCACCGCCTCCCGGCACCGTGCCCGACTGCGCCGAGGGAGGGGTGCTCGGAGTCCTTCCCGGCATCATCGCCATGATCCAGGCGACCGAGGCGCTGAAGCTGCTCTCGGGGATCGGGGAGCCCCTGATCGGACGCTTTCTCCACTTCAATGCTCTGGAGATGGCATTCAGCGAGTATCGCTTTGGGAAGGACCCGAGCTGTCCGGTGTGCAGCGCGCGGCCCACGATCACGGAGCTGATCGACTACGAGGGATTCTGCGGGACGGGAGCGGTAGAGGAGACGCCGGTGCGAGACGCTCTCCGCCGATCGAGGTGAAGCGGCTCGCCGAGCGGGGAGAGGCGTTCCTGCTCCTGGACGTGCGCGATTTCGACGAGTTCGAGAAGGCTCACATCGAGGGATCGAGCTGGTTCCGCTCAGCCAGATCGAGGCGCGGCTGAGCGAGCTGCAGGGGTGGAGAGAGCGCCGCGTGGTGGTCCATTGCCACCGTGACGGCAGGAGTGCCAAGGCCTCTCGAATCCTGCTGCGAGCGGGGTTCGCGGACGTGGCGACTCTCTCGGGGGGAATCGAGGCCTGGTCGCTCACCGTGGATCCGGAGGTTCCGCGCTACTGAATCGACAGATCGATTCGGGAGGGATCGCAATGGCGAAGAAGAAGAACTTCCGGATCCGCTGCGACGCCGGCACATGGTCGAGCAGCGAGCTGGATCCGGGCCGCGCCCTGCAGATCGCCGAGGTGTACCTGGAAGAGGGTCGGACGATCGAGGCCGTGGCCTTTCTGGTGAAGGCAGAGGCTCGGGAGCAGTTGGTCGCCCTGCGCGAGCAGGTGGTGAGGGAGGGGGATGCCTTCGTGCTCCGCGAGATCTCCGCGGCGCTCGGGGAGGAACTCGATGCGGCCACCTGGCAGGCGCTGGCGGACGCCGCCGACGCCGCGGGCAAGGATCGCTACGCCGCCGAGGCCAGAAGGCAGGCGGCACGCCTGGAGGACTGAAGGATGGCGCTCAGATGTCTGGTGGTGCGAGGCCTGGTCAAGGAGGTCGAAGAGGACGTGAACAAGTTTCTCGCCACTCACGACGTCAACGTGCTCCACATGGCGCAGAGTGAGCACGGCGAGTATCTGAGCCTGACGCTGATCTACGAAGAGCCCGATCCCCTCCAGTAGACCTTCTCCAGCTGGCGGGCCGACTCGAGATCGAGGGGGATCTCTCTCGCAGTGAAGCTTCCGGCACCGTTGCGGGCGCCCGTCCGATCCACCGAGCCCAGGCCAGCAAGATGCCCCCCGACGAGATTCGGATTCAGAACGCCCGCTCTCACAACCTTCGCGGGGTGAGCTGCCGGATTCCCATCGCGCGGCTCTCCGTGGTGACGGGAGTCTCCGGCTCGGGCAAGTCGACCCTGGCCTTCGACACCCTCTACGCCGAAGGCCAGCGGCGTTACGTGACCTCGCTCTCGGCCTACGCGCGGCAGTTCCTGGAGCGTCTGCCCCGGCCGGAGGTCGACTTCATCAGCAACCTCCCACCCGCGATCGCCATCGCGCAGCGCAATCCCGTCAGCAACGCGCGCTCGACGGTGGGAACCGCCACCGAGATTCTGGACCATCTACGCCTGCTCTACGCGAAGATCGGCGAGACGCGTTGCTGCGACCAGAGTGTGGCGCCCGGTAGCGTGGAAGCCGTCGCCGAACGGATCCTCGAACGCTTCGACGGCGCGCGCGTCAGCATCGCGACCGGAATCCATCGCAAGCGGGGCGAGGGTTCGGCCGGGCTCCGCGAACGGATGGCCCGGGAGGGCTACACCGCGCCTGTTGTCGAAGGATGGATCCCTGCTGGATCTGACCGAGATCTCCGCGACTCGGCTCGCGCGCGAACGGGGTAGCGCGCTCTCGGTGATCGATCGTCTGGGACTCTCTCGAGGCGAGGGAAGGGCGCGTCTCGCCGAGGCAGTGTCGGTGGCGTTCGCCCGCGGAGAGGGCCGAGCCGTGGTCGTGGACGAATCGGGTGGGCGATCGGTCTACCTCGAGGGCTTCGCCTGCGACGTCTGTGGTCGCGTCCATCCCACCCCGGAACCCTCGCTCTTTTCCTTCAACAGCGTCCTCGGAGCCTGCCAGGCGTGTCAGGGCTTCGGCCGCACCGCCGCCCTGGATCTCGAGCGCGTCGTTCCCGACCCCGATCGCACCCTTCGCGAGGGCGCGATCGCTCCCTTTGCGACGCCGGGTGGCCGCGGTTGCCAGCGCGATCTGATGCGCGCCTGCAAGCGGCTGGGGATTCCCGCGGACAGGAGCTGGAGACGTCTCGGCAAGCGTTGGCGCGAATTGGTGGTCGAAGGAGATGGAGAAGCCTGGTACGGGGTACGCGGCTTCTTCGAATGGCTCGAGGGCCGTCGCTACAAGGTCCAGGCGCGCGTGCAGATCGCCCGCTACCGGCGCTTCGATCCGTGCCAGATGTGTGCGGGAACCCGGCTCCGCCCCGAGGCGCTGGAGGTGCACGTGGGCGGTCACCACATCGGCGAGGTCGCTCGAATGACGCTTGGCGAGCTGGATGCCTGGCTCTCGTCGCTCCGTCTCTCGCCCACCTCGAAGGCGCGCGGCGGTCGCCTCCACGAGACCCTGGCAGCCCGGGTGCGCACCGCGAACCGGGTGGGCCTTTCGTATCTGAGCCTGGATCGCCAGGTGCGCACCCTCTCCGGCGGGGAGGCCCAGCGCATCCAGCTGGCGACTGCCCTCGGTGGGGTGCTGACGGCGGCCCTCTACGTGCTCGACGAGCCCTCGGTCGGTCTCCATCCGCGGGATGTCTCGCGGCTGCTCGAGGTGCTGTACGCGATACGGGATCAAGGCAATACGGTAGTGGTCGTCGAGCACGCTCCCGAGATCGTGGCCGCCGCGGATCATCTGATCGATCTCGGTCCCGGGGCTGGGAGCCGCGGCGGCACCCTGGTCGCGGAGGGGAGCGTCGACGAAATCCGCCGCGAGTCAGCGTCCATCACCGGCCGCGCTCTGGCGGGCGAGCTCCGCCCGCGGAGGCGTCGCCGCCGAGCCACCGGGCGCTCGCTCCGCATCGTCGGTGCCCGCTCCAACAACCTGCGCGACGTGAGCGTCGAGATCCCCCTCGATCAGCTGGTCGTCGTCACGGGAGTCTCCGGCGCTGGGAAGTCGAGCCTGGTGCGATCGGTGCTGGTCGGCCAGCTTCGCGGGGATCCGGAGCGTGGCGAGTGCGATCGCCTCGAGGGAGCGGAGCAGATCGGAGACGTGGTGCTGGTGGATCCGACCCCGCCCTCGCGGAGTCTGCGCTCCAATCCGGCGACGGTGTCGAAAGCTTTCGATGGGATCCGTCGAAAGTTCGCCGACACGGAGGAAGCTCGCCGGCGGGGGCTCGCCCCGGGCTGGTTCTCATTCAACGTGGCCGGAGGGCGCTGCGAGAAGTGCGAGGGGATCGGAGAGCGCGTCGTCGACATGCAGTTCCTGGAAGATCTGCGCGTCCCCTGCGAGAGCTGCGGCGGGAGCCGCTACCGGGAGGAGGCGCGCGCCATCCGGCTCCACGGCCGTTCGATCGTCGAGGTGCTCGCGATTGACCATCGAGGAGGCCCTGGCGTTGTTCGCCGAGGACCGGGGGATCGCGGGCCGGCTGCTTCCCTTCGTGCGCGTCGGCCTCGGCTATCTCACCCTCGCCCAGCCCCTCGTCAGCCTCTCTGGCGGTGAGCTCCAGCGCCTGCGCCTCGCACAGGCGCTGGCAGTGGGCAAGGCGGACTCGCTCTACGTCCTCGACGAGCCCACCACAGGGCTTCACCCGGCCGAGATCGGCGTCCTGCTTGGGATGCCTCGACGAGCTTCTGGAGGCCGGCGGTAGCGCCGTGGTGGTGGAGCACAACCTGGATCTGATCGCCCAGTCGGACTACGTGATCGATCTGGGCCCGGAAGGAGGCCCTGGTGGGGGCCGTGTCGTGGCCAGGGGGACACCGCGTCAGAGTCGCTCGAGTGCGGAGATCCCATACGGGAGCGGCCCTCCGGGAGATGGCCGCGCTGGTGTGATCCCAAGGGAGGTCTCGGCCACGAGGTGCGGAGATCCGTGACGCCCCGTGGGGATGGTAAGGCGGCTCCCGCGATCCACCGATGAATCAGGCGTGGAGAAGCCCACCGTCAGCACCCCTCGATTGCTCCTGCGCAGCGTTGGCCAGGAGATCGACCAGGTTCGCACCCGTTTCGCCGAGAGCGGTGCAGTGGGCATGCTGGTGATCGATGCGATGAGCCTCGACGAGATCGAGCGCTCCTACGGCGTCGATGCGCATCGGCAGGTGACAGGGCGGATCGCGGTGAAGACCCGCGAGGTGCTGTCGGAGCGACTCGAGGCCGGACGATCTGGTGGTGCTCGGCGAGCTCGGTCGCGACGAGGTCATGGTTCTGCTGTTTCGAGAACGGCGAAACGAGAGCTTCTATCGCTCCGAGCTTCCCGTGCTTGCCGATGAGCTGCGAGAATCGCTCTCCGGCGCGGGAAGTCGTTTCGGCTACCCGTTCACGCGTGAGCCACTCCGCTTCTCCGTGGGGGCGGCTCTCGCCCTCTACGATCCAACGCTTCGGCCGGAGTTGCTGATCCGGAGGGCGCGGAGCCACGCGCTGCGCGATGCCGATCTCAACGCGCGCATCGAGGAGCGGGAGCGCCGCGAGGCGTTCATTTCGCTGATCTTGTCCGAACAGGTATCGATGGTCTTCGAGCCGATCGTGAAGCTCAGCACCCAGGAGGTCCTGGGCTACGAGGCGCTGGCCAGAGGGGTGGGCAATCCTTCTCTCGATGCGCCGAAAGAGCTCTTCGCTGCCGCTGCCGAGATGGATCTTCTCTTCGAGCTCGACTGTCTGTGTCGCCGACAGGCACTGCGCCAGGCCAAGCGCCTGCCGGAGGGAGCGAAGCTCTTCCTGAATCTCCTCCCCTGCGCAATCTACGACCCCGCCTTCGAGGGCGACGCGTTGAGAGCCACCCTCCAGGATCACCAGCTCCGCCCCAGCGACGTGGTGTTCGAGATCTCGGAGCACGAGTCGATCGGTAACTTCGCGATCTTTCGTGAGCTCTGCGATCGCTACTCGGAGCTGGGCTTCAAGATCGCGATGGACGACGTCGGGGCGGGATACGGAAGTCTCGAAGCGGTGACGGAGCTCACCCCGGACTACATCAAGGTGGACATCGCCTTCATCCGGGCGATCGACTCGGATCCCGCTCGGCAGGCTGTGCTGATCGCGCTCAACGGGATCGCCCAGCGCATTGGCGCTCAGATCATCGCCGAGGGGATCGAGACGCCCGAGCAGTTCGAGAAATTGAAGGAGCTCGCGGTGCCCTACGGCCAGGGGTACTTCGTCGGCCGCGCCACCCGGTTCGAACCCAGCGAAGGCTAGCGACGCGGCGGGTGGCTCTGCTTGGCGACGTGGCGACGAGCAAGGTTCTCGCTGCTGAAACTTCGTCTTGCCGAGCTATTTCAGGTCGCAGGTGGCGGAAGCGGACGGGAATCGAACCCGCCGAAACCGTGTCGCCACGGTTTCCACCGGATTTGAAGTCCGGGCGAGGCACCAGCCCTCGAAACGCTTCCGACCCAAGTCTACAAAAAAAAATACTCGCGATCGGTGCAGGGCGGCTAAGATGCGCTCGCGGTGACGACGTACTCGCTGGCTGATTCCGCGAAGATTCTCCAGATCTCCCCGGCTCGTCTTCGTTACTGGGAGCGAACCGAGCTGGTGAGCAGGTCTGCTCTGGCGAACGACCAACCCGCGTTTGGTTTCAGGGATCTGGTCTGTATCAGAACCATTCTCGCCCTGCTCGAGGGTGGAATCCCGCTGCGCCGGATTCGCCGGAGCGTGGATCGGATTCGAGAGCGAATCCCGGAACTCGACCAACCGTTGGGTGGTCTTCGGGTCTGGCTCGAGGGCTCAGATCGGGTGGTGGTGCGCCACGAAGGCGCGCTCCTGGAGCCGGACGGTCAACTCGTGCTCGACTTCGAGCTCGCTCCCGCCAGTGAAGACGATGTGGCGTCGCTTCCGCTTGCCCACGCGCGGGGCGGCGCCGCAGGAGGCCGATTTCGCGACCGCGCTGGAGTGGTTCGAGCGAGGTTGCCAGCTGGATTCGAGCCCCCAGACTCTCGAGAAGGCGATTCACGCCTACCGGAGTGCCCTGCAGGCGGATCCGCAGTTTGCGGACGCTCACTGCAACCTGGGGACGGTTCACTACAGCCGCGGGGAGCGAGATCGGGCTCGCGCCTGCTACGAAGAGGCCTTGAAACACGATCCGGAGCATGTGGAGGCGAATTTCAACCTGGGGAACCTGCTCGAGGAAGCGGGCCAGCAGGAAGCGGCGCTGCACCGCTACAAGATTGTGATCCGGGCGGATCCTCTGTTCCCGGACGCCCAGCTCAACCTGGCACTTCTCTACGAGAAGTTCGAGCTCCGGCGCAAGGCGAAGGAGCACTGGCGCCGCTATCTCCAGCTGGTGCCGGAGGGGAGCTGGGCGGATGTCGCACGCCAGCACCTGGCCGAGTAGATGGGCAGCAGCGAGCGGGTAGCGGGTTACTCCACCCGGGGCGCCGGAGCCAGGCGAAAGGTGCGCTCGTCGATCAGCCGGTCGTCGAGCAGAGCCTCGACGCGCCAGATGCCGTATCTAGCCGCGATCTCGCCTTCGAGCTTCAGTGTGGAGCGGACGTAGGGCTTTCGCGCCTTCTCGGTGGTCTGCTCCTGCGCGACCGCGCCGCTCGGATCGGTGAATCGCACCTGAATCCGATTGCGGAGCATGAGGTAGCGTTCGGCGATTCGACCCCACCAGACCACCTGGGCGTCGCCACTCCGGAACTCCTCCCGCGCGGTGCCGAAGCGCGGGCCATCGCCGACTTCGATTCCGTCGGAAATCCCCGCGGACTCGATGGGGGGGAAGGTGAGCCGCTCGAGCTCGCGCCGGGCCCGGCTGCTGAGCGGCCCTTCTTGATTGAAGCGGTGAATCGCCTGCTCGAGGAAGAAGGTGGCCTTGTAGCGATCCTCCAGGGAGAGGTAGGCCATCCCGAGCTTGTAGTAGACCAGGGCAACGGAAGGATCGATGGCCATTGCGCGGCGGTAGGCGCCGATGGCTTCCAGGGTTCGCCCACTCTCCTCCAGGAACTCGGCGCGCACGAAGGAGACCATGGGATCGTAGGGATCGAGTCGCTCGGCCTCTTCGAGCAGCAGCAGACTTCCCTCGATGTCTCCGTCGCCGCCCGCCAGCTTCGCCTCGGCGATCAGGAGACTGGTCTTGGAGCGGTCCGGGTCTGGCAGGGAGGGAAGCAAGGTGGTGGTGCCGGTGTCCAGCAGCTGCGCCAGGCGCGCCTGTGAGTTCCTGAATGCCCAGCGCGCTTCAGGGGGAACCTCTCCAGTCACGGTGATCGTTTCGAGACCGCTCTCCACACTGTCGATGCGGTCTTCGACGTCCGGATGACTGAAGAGGTAGGGGGGGGGCTGGAAGCGGATGTCGTGGCTGGAGACCACGATGCGCTCGAAGAAGCGGGCCATTCCTTCCGGGTGGTAGCCGGCTCGCGCCATGAAGTTGGAGCCGATCTCATCGGCCTCGGTCTCGAACTCGCGAGAGAACCGGAGCTGGAGGGCCACGTTGAGCCCCTCGGTGGCAATCAGCAGTCCTGGCTCTCCGGTCGCTGCTGCGCCAGCGATCCCGGCGAGCTTCGCGAGGAGGTCGGGAATCGCGGCCTTCTCCCGCATCCGCGCGTAGTGGTGGCCCTTCACATGGCCGATCTCGTGAGCGACCACCCCCGCCAGCTCGTCGAGGGAGCCGGACTGGAGGATCGTGCCGCTATGGAGGTAGATGTAGCCCCCGGGCACCGCGAAGGCGTTGAGAGACGGGTCGACGATGACGCGAAAGTGGTAGATGAAGGGCTGGGGCTCGATCGTGCGGACGATGGATCGACCGAGATCATTCACGAATTCGAGCACCACCGGATCGTCGATCAGGCGGATGTGCTCCTGGATCTGGCTGTCGAACGCCGCGCCGATCTCCCGCTCCTGCTCGACAGAGACCTTGGTGTAGGCCTCGATCGGATTGAAGCGGGAGCCGTCGTCCTGGACGCAGGAAAGCGCCCCGAGCAGGACTGCCAGCCCTAGTCGGAGGGAAGCTCGGGTTGCCATCGCAGGACCGGCTTGCGCGCCGCCCGCGTCTCGTCGAGACGGCCGTGGCGGGTCCGATGGGGGGCGTGGCGGACCAGGTCGGGGTTCTCACGCGCCTCTCGGTCGATTGCGAGGAGCGCTTCCAGCAGGCGCTCGAGCTCTTCGAGACTCTCGCTCTCCGTCGGCTCGATCATCAGCGCCCCCTGGACGATCAGCGGGAAGTAGATGGTCGGCGGGTGAAAGCCGTAGTCGATCAGGCGTTTCGCGACATCCAGGGTCGTGACCCCGGAATCGCGCAGGTTTCGATCCGAGACGACGCACTCGTGCATGACCTGGCGGTCGTAGGGTACGTGGTAGGTGTCTCGGAGTCTCGCCAGCAGGTAGTTGGCGTTCAGCACCGCCATCTCGGCGCAGCGTCGCAAGCCCTCGCCGCCGAGCGAGAGGATGTAGGTGAAGGCTCGGACCATGACGCCCACGTTGCCGAAATTCGCGTGGAGGCGCCCGATCGTGTCGGGCAGATCGTCGCTCAGCTCGAAGCCTTCGCCCCCGGCGAGCTCTCGAACCACGGGCACGGGGAGGTAGGGCGCCAGCACTTCCTTGACCCCGACGGGGCCGGCCCCTGGACCGCCGCCGCCGTGGGGTGTCGAGAAGGTCTTGTGGAGGTTGAAGTGCATCACGTCGATGCCCATGTCGCCGGGTCGGACCACACCGAGAAGGGCATTGAGATTGGCGCCGTCGCCGTAGACCAGGCCACCCTTCGAATGGACGATCTCGGCGATCTGCGTGATGTGCTCCTCGAAGAGCCCGAGGGTGTTGGGATTCGTGATCATCAGAGCCGCCACTTCTTCGGTCATGGCGGCTTCGACGGCCTCCGGGTGAAGGATGCCGTCATCTCCGGACGGGATGGCGATGACGTCGTAGCCGTTGAGCGCCGCACTCGCCGGGTTCGTCCCATGGGCGGAATCGGGCACCATGACCTTGCTGCGCTTCTCGCCTCGGTGCTCGTGGCAGGCGCGGATCATCATGATGCCGGTGAGCTCGCCCTGGGCTCCCGCGGCGGGCTGGAGCGTGACGCGATCCATTCCGCTGATTTCGGCGAGCTGAGTTTCGAGGCGATGGAAGAGCTCCAGGAGACCTTGGCAAAGGGCGTCGGGCTGGAGAGGGTGGGCCCCGCTGAAGCCGGGTAGCCGGGCGACCTTCTCGTTGAGCTTTGGGTTGTACTTCATCGTGCAGGAGCCGAGGGGATAGGGGGCGAGATCGACGGCCGCGTTCCAGGTCGAGAGACGGGTGAAGTGTCGCACCACCTCGTTCTCGGAGAGCTCGGGAAGACCCGGAATGTCGTCGCGGAGCGCGTCGCCGGGCAAGACCGCCCGCGGGTCGACCTCGGGAACGTCGGGCTCCGGAAGCGAGTAGCCACCTCGTCCGGGGGCGCCTCGCTCGAACAGGAGGGGCTCCTCGTAGGCGTGGCCGAGGTCCGAGGCCTGGCTGGTGTCGTTCGACGGGTGATCGGATCCGCTCATGATCCGCTCCCTGCGAGGCTCGCGATGAGCCGGTCGATGGACTCCCTCCGGTGGAGCTCGGTGGTGCAGATCAGCAGGGCCGAGCCCAGCTCGGGAGCGTGGGTGCCGAGATCGAGCCCCCCGATGATCCCGGCGCGTTGCGCTCGAGCCAGCGCCTCCCCTGCAGGGGCGGCGAGACGCACCGCGAACTCGTTGAAGGTCGGCGCGGAGAAGGCCAGCTCCAGGCCCGGCGTCTCCCGGATCCTCGCCTTGGCGTACTCCGCCTTGGCGAGGTTCATCTCGGCGAGCTTTCGCAGTCCCACCCGGCCGAGAAGGGAGAGGTAGATCGTCGCCATCAACAGGCAGAGACCCTGGTTGGTGCAGATATTGGAGGTCGCCCGCTCGCGGCGGATGTGCTGCTCTCGGGTCGAGAGGGTCAGCACGAAGCCCCGCTTCCCCCGGGTGTCGACGGTCTCGCCGACCAGGCGTCCCGGCAGCTGCCGGACCAGCTTGGCGCGGGTGGCGAGGAAGCCGAGATGTGGCCCGCCGAAGGCCATCGGAACACCGAAGCTCTGCGCTTCACCGCAGGCGATGTCGGCACCCGCCTCGCCCGGTGGACGCAGAAGCGCCAGCGACAGCGCCTCGGTCACCGATGCGACCAGGAGCGCCCCTTGCGCGTGGGCGGCGTCGGCGGCTCCGGAGAGCTCCTCGACGACGCCGAAGAAGTTGGGCTGCTGGAGGATCACTGCGGCGGTGTCGGCATCGACGAAGTCGGCGACAGGCTCGGAGCGTCCGTCCTCGCCTCGGGGAATCGTGACGATCTCGGCGCGAAGGCCTGCGAGGTGGGTGTCCAGGACCTGCCGGTAGTGGGGGTGCAGGCTGGCGCTCACCGCCACCTTGTTGCGCCGGGTGATGCGCATGGCCATCAGAGCGGCTTCGGCGGTGGCGGAGGCGCCGTCGTACATCGATGCATTGGAGACGTCGAGGGCGGTGAGTCCGCACATCATCGTCTGCCATTCGAAGATCGCCTGAAGGGTCCCCTGGCTGATCTCGGGCTGGTAGGGAGTGTAGGACGAGTAGAACTCCGCCCGTGACACCAGAGCGTCCACGGCGCTGGGGATGAAGTGCGCGTAGGTTCCGCCCCCCAGGAAGCAGTCGTGGCTGCTTGAGTTCGCATTGGCCGCCGCCAGCCGCTCGAGCTCGGCCACCACCTCCTGCTCACTGGCGGCCTCGGGGAGGGCGAGCCGGCGCCCGAGGCGCAGCTCCTCGGGTATCGCGGTGAAGAGATCCTCGACGCGCGGGCTGCCGATCACTTCGAGCATGCGCCGCACGTCGTCTCGGGTGTGCGGGATGTAGCGCAGCGGACTGGCCTCGCTCACTCGGAGCGGTCGTTTACGTGCTTGATGTAAGCGGCGGCATCCATCAGGGTGTCGAGAACCGACTTGTCCTCGACCTCGATCGCGATCATCCAGCCTTCGCCGTAGCAGTCTTCGTTCACTGTCTCCGGCTGCTCACCCGAGGATTTCGTTGACCTCCACCACCTCGCCAGCCACCGGAGCGTAGAGATCCGAGACGGCCTTCACCGACTCGATCACGCCAAAGGGCTCGCCGAGGTCCAGGACCTTGCCCACCTCGGGAAGCTCCACGAAGACGATGTCTCCGAGCTGTTGCTGGGCGTAGTCGGAAATGCCCGTAGTCACCCGTTTGTCGTCCAGGCGGGCCCATTCGTCTTCTTCCGAATAGCGGAGATGCCCAGGGATGTCGTAGTCGGCCACCACAGCTCCTATCATCTCATGCTGCGTTCGCCGGGCGTTCCTATGCCCGGACGAACGGGGTTTCTACCACTCTTGCTGGAATCGTCTTGCCTCGAACCATCACGTCGAATCTCGATTCGACGGCCGCCAGCGTCGGCGGAACGTAGCCGAGGCCGATGGATTTTCCGAGTGTGGGGGAGGGCGCGCCGGAGGTCACGAGGCCCACCTCTTCGCCCTCGAGGGCGATCGGGTAGCCGGCGCGGGCGATGCCCCGCTGCTCCAGGATGAATCCGGCCAGCAGCCGAGGGTGTCCCCGCTCGAGGCGCCTGGCGATGGCATCGGACCCGATGAACCCGCCCTCTTCGAGCTTGACGAAGCGATCGAGGCCGGCCTCCAGGGGAGAGGTGGTCTCGTCCAGTTCCTGGCCGTAGAGAGGCAGGGCGGCTTCCAGGCGCAGCGTGTCGCGAGCGCCGAGGCCGGCCGGCGTGATCCCGAAGGGCTCCCCGACCTCGAGCAACGCCTTCCAGACCGGCTCCGCGGCTGCCGGCTCGAGGTAGAGCTCGAATCCGTCGGAGCCGGTGTAGCCGGTTCGGGAAACCGTGACCTCGCTGGCGGGCGATCCTCGCCTCCTGGAACCGGAACCTCTTCAAGTCCGAGAGATCCTCGCCGGCCAGGCTGGCCAGCAGGGGCGCGGCGGCCGGTCCCTGGAGCGCCAGGAGCGCCGTCTCGTCACTGCGGTTCTCGATTCCGGCCGCATCGGACGCGTGTTGCAGGATCCAGCGGTAGTCCTTCTCGATGTTGGCGGCGTTCACACACAGGAAGAGGTGGTCCGCCGCGATCCGATAGACGGTGACGTCGTCGACGATGCCGCCTTCCTGGTTGCAGAGGCAGCCGTAGCGCACCCGGCCCGGGCGCAGCGAGGAGACCGGGCAGGTGACCAGCTTCTCGACCGTTGCGACGGCTTCCGGGCCGCAGAAGTGGATCTGGCCCATGTGCGAGACGTCGAAGAGGCCCACGCGTTCGCGGACCGCCGTGTGCTCCGCCAGGATGGAGCGATATTGGACGGGCATCTCGAAGCCGGCGAATTCGACCATGCGGCCGCCGAGCTCGACATGGGCCTGATAGAGGGGTGTGCGCCTCAGTGCGCTCAACGCGAAATCCGGCTCCGGTACGCAACCAGCGTATTGTGGAGGAGCATCGTGATCGTCATCGGGCCGACGCCGCGTCGGTGAGGCGTGATCAGGGATGCCACTCCGATGGCGTTCTCGAGATCCACGTCCCCGACCAGCTCGCCGTCGACCGAGCTCACGCCGACGTCGATGACCGCGGCGCCGGGTCGGATCCAGTCGGCCTTCACCATGCGCGGGCGCCCGGTAGCGGCCACGATCAGGTCCGCCCGCCGGCAAGTTCCGGGAAGATCGCGGGTGCGCGAGTGGCACATGGTTACCGTCGCGTGGCGCTGCTGGAGCATCAGGGAGATCGGCTTGCCCACGATCATGCTGCGTCCGATCACCACTGCGTTGGCTCCCTCGAGCGGGATCTCGTAGTGGTCCAGGATCGCCAGGATGCCGAGCGGCGTACAGGGGAAGAGGCCCTCTTCGCCGGCCAGAAGCCGGCCCCCGCTGATGGGACCGACGCCGTCCACGTCCTTGCTCGGATCGATGGCAGCCGCCACGGCATTGGCGCTCACGCCGTCGGGTAGCGGGAGCTGAACCAGGATGCCGTCGACCCCCTCGTCCTGGTTGAGGCGCTGAACCAGGGAGATCACCGCTTCCTGGGTGGTCGCGGCCGGTAGATCGTGCTCGACCGATTCCATGCCCACACGCTTGCAGGCGCGCCGCTTTCCCTTGATGTAGGAGGCACTGGCGGGATCGTCACCCACCAGGACAACGGCCAGGCAGGGCGGGCGCTTACCGGATGCGACCAGGCTCCCGACCTCCTCGGACATCTCCTTGCGGAGCTGCTGGGCGAGGGCGAGGCCGTCGACGACGACGGTTTCGATGGCTTCTGAACTCAATGGGGGGCGCGCCTCCTGGACGGCGGGAACGGGCTCTACAGGCGGGCTCCGCGTGGCGGGGCACTGCAGTGCGGGCAGTATAACAGCCGGTCAGGCGGCGGCCCTGGATCCCTTGGAGCTGTCGCTCTTCTTGCCCGAGGAGGGCTTGGAGGGCGAGCTGGACTCGGACTTGGAGCTGGAGTCCGGCTTGGAGTTGCTCTCCGCGCTGCTCTCGCTCTTGGCCGAGTCACCGCTCTCGCTCTTGGCGGAGTCGCCGCGGGTGCTGGAGTAGAGGTCGCTGTACCAGCCGCCCCCCTTCAGGACGAACGAGGTTCGGGAGATCAGTCGCTTGGCCTTCATGGCCCCGCACTCGGGACACTTCTTGAGGGGGTTGTCGCTGATGCGCTGCTCCCGCTCGAACTCGTGATCACAGGCCTTGCAGATGTACTCGTAGACCGGCATACCGCCAAACCTCAATGAACCCAGCTATCTGTGGGGCGCTTTAGTATCTCAATCAGGAAGTTCCCGCCAGCTTCTGGAGTCTTGCCTCCAGGGCCCGGGTTTCGCCGCTCAAACGCACGCGTTTGCGTCTTCCCCTCGCCCCCAGGTGGATCTCCACGTCGCGGCGCTTCACACCAAAGGCTTCTGCGAGAGCCTGCACACAAG
Source organism: uncultured delta proteobacterium (assembly GCA_963722885.1). Lineage (GTDB taxonomy): Bacteria > Myxococcota_A > UBA9160 > UBA9160 > UBA6930 > CAVXZE01. The sequence continues at coordinate 397,264 of CAVROS010000004.1, read as the reverse complement.
CTGCGTTCGCCTTGCCTTCAACGGGGGGAGCGGCGACGGAGACTCGGAGCGCATCTCCTTGACGACCCCCGACGGCCTCCCGCCGGGCTCGCGGCGTGACGAAGATCCAGAAGGCGAGACCCTCTTCCATGAGCCTCAAACCTGTGGTCGCAGCAGGCCCTCGTCAAGCCTCGTTGGGTTCGGCGGCCCGGGCCGGCGGCGTGAGATAGGACACCTTCTCGTCGCCGTCCGCGTCTTCCGGATCCTCCTGGCTGAAGCCGTCCAGCAAGTTCAGGTAGGTCTCGATGGATGCGCGGATGGTGGTGCCCAGCCGGGCCCGAAGAAGCTTCATCTCCCGGATGTCCTGGGCCAGCTTGGCCGCTCGGCGATGGGTGGCAGCCAGGATCTTCTCGGCCTTCACCTCGGCCTCCGACACCAGAACCTCGCTCTCCTTGACCGCGGTCTTCTTGAGGTCCTCACTTAGATGCTGTGCCGTAACTAACGTGTTCTGAAGAAGTTTTTCGTTCGCAGACAAGTCTTCGACCAGGGCCTCCAGGCGCTGGACCTTTTCGTGGAGCACCTCGTTCTCCCGGACCATGTCCTCGTAGTCCTCGGCGATCAGACGGACGAAGGCCTCGACCTCGGCAGCGTCGAGACCGCGCACCCGGGTAGAGAAGCGGTGGTTCCGGATGTCCAGCGGTGTGAGTCTCACGGCGACCTCCTGGTGGTGCAGAGATCGACGCAAACGCCGGAATTCTTGAGTGATCCCCGACACGCCCTGCCGCGGCTCGAAGTAGCGACCGGTGAGAGAGGCGGCTAGCTGCCACCGAGCTCCCGGGAGCGGCGGGTGGCCGCCGCCACCGCGTCGTGAATTGCCGATCGGAAGCCCGCTGCCTCCAGACGCTCCAGACCGGCGACGGTGGTGCCGCCGGGCGATGCGACCTGGTCCTTCAGGTCCGCGGGGTGTCGGCCCGTTTCGAGCGCGAGCCTGGCCGCGCCGAGCACCGTCTGGGCGGCGAGGGCGTGGGCGGCCTCCCGGGGGAGACCCATCCGGACCCCGGCGTCGCCGAGCGCCTCCAGGAAGACGAAGACGTAGGCGGGTCCGCTTCCCGATAGCCCCGTCACCGCGTCGAGGAGCTCCTCGCTGGGAGCCTCCCAGGCCGTTCCCACCGCCTCGAAGAGGATTCGGGCGGCGGCCCGGTCCGCATCGGTGGCCTCTGGGTTCACGGCGAAGGCGGTCGCGCCTTCTCCCACCAGGGCTGGAGTGTTGGGCATGCTGCGCACCAGGCGGGAGCGCGGGGGAAGCTCGCAGGCAAGGGAGGAGAGGGAGACCCCCGCGGCGACGGAGACCCAGAGGGGGCGCGCCAGGCTCGGGTTGTCGGCTCCCCCGAGCTCCCGGAGCACTGCGGTCACCTGACTCGGTTTGACGGCCAGCACGACCAGCTCGCTCCACTCCACCACCTCGCGATTGTCGGCGATGCAGCGGATGCCACGGCTCGCTTCCAGGCTCTTGCGCCGATCGGGATCCGGATCCGCGGCTCGGATCGCATCGCTCGAGGTGCCAGAGGCGAGCAGGCCGGCGGCGAGGGCTCCGCCCATGGCCCCTGCTCCGAGGATTCCAATCCGGGTGCGGTCGAGCGTTTCCGCCATCTGTTTTCACTCCCTCGGGCCGAAGATCGCCGTTCCGACGCGAACGATGGTCGCGCCTTCCTCGATGGCCACCTCGAAGTCGGCGGACATCCCCATGGAAAGCTCTCGTAGCGTCTCACCCCCCGGTCTCTCGCGCAATTCGGCACGCAGCTCGCGAAGGGCCGCGAAGATCGGTCGGGAAGCCTCCGGGTCGGCGGAGGCGGGGGGCACCGTCATCAGGCCGGTCACCCGGATGTGCTCGCAGCTCCGGCATTCCTCCAGGAGCGGGGCGATCCGATCGGGAGCCGCGCCCCCCTTCTGGGTCTCTCCAGCGAGGTTCACCTGGACCAGGACATCGAGGCTGCGCTCCGCCATCGCGGCCCGGTGGTCGAGCTCCCGAGCCAGCTCGATCCGGTCGACGGATTCCACACAGTCGAAAAGGCGTGCCACGTAGCGAGCCTTGTTCCTCTGGAGCTGGCCGACGAAGTGCCAGCGAGGCGAGGCGGTGCCCGTCTCTCTCAGCATCTCCTCGACCTGCGGGATCTTGTCGCGGGCCTCCTGGGCGAAGCTCTCGGCGACGTGGTCGAGCCCGGCACGGACGGCGTCGGCGATGGACTCGGCCGGCTTGCGCTTGCCGACTCCGAGAATCACCAGCTCTTCCGGATTGCGAGCCGCCCGGAGCGCCGCGGCCTTCGCCCTGTCGCGGACCGCACGGAGTCGATCCGGGAGTGTCCGGCTCAACACGCCGGGATCTCCACGCCGGCTTCCTGCAGCATTGCCAGCGTCTCCTCCAGGGGAAGCCCGATCACGTTGGTCTCGCTTCCCTCGACGGCTGCGACGAAGCGGCGTCCCGCGCCCTGGAGGGCGTAGGCGCCGGCCTTGTCGAGCGACTCGCCGGTAGCGACGTAGTCGCGTAGCTCCGCCTCGTCCGCCTTTCGCAAGGTGACCCGGCTCTCGACGACGCGACTGCGTGTGCGGCCGGTGTCGCTTTCCACCACGGCGATCCCGGTCATCACTCGATGGGTGCGGCCGCAGAGCTTGCGGAGCAGGACCAGAGCGTGTGCCGGATCGCGCGGCTTGCCGAGGACCTCCTCTCCGATCACGACGATGGTGTCCGAGCCGAGGACCACGCGACGCGGCGTCGTTCCGACCCGAGCCACGACCGCCTCGGCCTTCTCCCGGGCCAGGCGTTCCGCCAGCGCCTGGGGTGTCTCGCCGGGGTGCGCAGTCTCCGCAATTTCCGCGGGAACGGTGGCGAACGGCACCTTGAGACGGGAAAGCAGATCGCGGCGCCGGGGGGATGCGCTTGCGAGGATGAGCGGCGAGGCCAGCATTCCGTGGGGGTACCCGGGAGTCAGGGGAGCGTCAAGCGCTACGCGATGGGAGGAGCGATCCTCTCCAGGGTGCGCTGGAGCGCACGCCGCAGGTCGGGATCCTGGCACTGCTCCTCGAAGTCCCGCAGCTGGCGAATCGCCTCGGGGGAGATCGCCTGGGGATTCGCGCGGCCGAGCTCGCCCAGGCTGAGAGCGGCAAGGCGGCGACTCGCTGCATCGTCGTCCTCGTGGATCGCCTCGAGGAGCCTTGTCGGAATGCCGGGTTGGGGGGCAGTCAAGGAGGCCACGGCCGTAAACGCCGCGCGTCGGACCTGAAGATCGGTGTCCCGGGTCGCCTCCAGGAGGGCCTCCGCGGCTTCGATGCTGTCGGGGGCGAGCTCGCGCAGGGCGAAGCTCGCCATCCTTCGCTGGATGGCTCGTTCGCCGTTTCGGACCAATGCGAGGAGCAGGGGCAGCACCTCTCCGTGAAGTCGACCGGTCTCGACGATGACCCGGGCGGCAGCCCAGCGGACGTCTCCATCTGCGCTTCCCAGCGCCTCCACCAGGGGGGGCAACAGCCGCGGACCGGGGGGCTCGATCCGCGCCAAGGTGAGGGCCGCGCCCCAGCGCCGGCTCGGCACCTCGCTACGCAGAGCTTTTCGAACGGCGCTCTGCACCTCGCCGATACGGGTCGCGATTTCGACCAGCGCGTCGGACGCCGCGCGCGCGACGGCCTTCTCGGGGTCGCCGAGGGCTTCTCCCAGAGCGTCGGCGAGAAGGGCCGCGGCGGGGCTCTGCGCCGCGGCCAGGCAGGCGCGGCGACGATCGGCCGGGTCGGCGCTCGCGAGTCTTTCCAGCAGGGCCGGGGAGGTCGGCTGCTGGGTCACGAGAGCGCCCAGATCGCCGAGAGCGGCTCTTCCTCTGCCTCCCGGGTCACCCGATTCTCGCGCTCCAGCTTCAAGAGGTGCTGGGTGACGGATTGACCGGCCGCCGGGTAGAGCACCTCCGGGTAGGCCGCGTAGACGATCCTGACGATCTCCGTCACCGCCATCGGCTTCCGCTGCAAGGCGGCAATGATCTCCCGCTCGCGGTCGTTGCGGTGTGCGATGTACTCGCGGATCTTGGCGGGACCGTCCTCGATCAGCGGTCCGTGGGCCGGGTAGATTCGCCTCGGCGCCTCGGCGAGGACCCGTTCGAGCGAGCGCATGTAGTCGTGGAGGTCCCCGGTGTCCAGCGGGATCACCGCGGTCCCGATGCCGAGGATGTTGTCCCCGGAGACCAGCGCGCGTTCTTCGTCGATCATGAACGAGAGGTGGTCGGGGGCGTGGCCGGGCGTGTGGATCGCGCGGAGGGTGGCGTTCTCGGTTCGGATCACCGCGCCCTCGTCGATGGCTTCGATCTTCACACCGAACTTCTCGTCTTCACCGGGCCACGGTCTCTTGGAGACCTTCAGGGGACCAAAGCGCCGCAGCACCGAGGCGACGCCCCCCATGTGGTCCGGATGGGCGTGGGTGACGAGGATCTCCTGGATCCCCTCGCAGCCGGCGCGGTCCAGAGCGCTCTCCAACACCGGAAGGTAGGTTTCGGCGCCCTCGCCGGGGTCGAGGAGGATGCGGTGGCTTCCGGTGCCGATCAGATAGCTGTTGGTTCCCGGACCGGTGAAGGGACTCGGATTTTGTCCCAGGGCGACGGCAACCCGATCGGACCAGAGAGCGACGTCCGGGAGCTCGAGTCCGAGCATGATCTCGGCATTCTTCGTCATTTTTACTCTCCGGCCACCGTCATTCGAGCGATGCGCAGGGCGGGGGCTGCGACGCTCCCCAGCCAGGTGAGCTCCGACCCGACCGCGTCGATCTCGGTCAGCATCTCGGCCAGGTTTCCCGCGACCGTGATCTCCTCCACCGGGTGGACCCTCTCACCCCTCTCGATCCAGACGCCGCTCGCGCCCCGCGAGAAGTCCCCCGTCACCGCATTGAAGCCGAAGCCGAAGAGACCGGTCACCAGCAGGCCGCGCTCGGTGGCGGCGATCATCTCGTCGAGGCTGGAGGTGCCGGGCTCGAGCCACAGATTCGTCGGTGAGACCCGAGGGGCGCTTCCGGCGCTTCGCGCGGCGTTGCCGGTGGAGGCCATCTCGAGCTTTCGCGCGGAGTAGCTGTCGAGGAGATAGGTCTCGAGCTTGCCGTGCTCGACCACCATCTTGCGCCGGGTGGGCAGTCCCTCTCCGTCGAAGGGCCTGCTGCCGAGGCCAGCGGGAAGGCGCCCGTCGTCCACCACGGTCACCAACTCGCTCGCGATGGTCTCCTCCAGACGGCCGGCCAGGAAGGAGCTGCCGCGGTAGATGGCGTAGCCCGAAAGGCAGGAGGCGAGGTTGCCGAGCAGCGAACGCGCGGTAACCCCGTCGAAGATCACCGGCACCTCGCAGGTCGGAACTCGCCTGGCGCCGAGGCGCGCCAGGGCTCGCTCGCCGGCGCGGCGTCCGACGACCTCCGGTTCCTCGAGGCCGCTGCGATGGCGCGCCACGCTGAACCAGTGGTCGGTCTGCATGGCGTTGCCGTCGGACGCGATGGGCATCGAGGAGAGAGAGTGGGCTGCGGATTGGTACTCGGCCAGGAAGCCCGCCGTGTTGCCACAGGCGATCCGCGAGAAGCTCGATGTGGCCTCTGAGCCCTCGGAGTTGGTGATGCGAGGATCGACGTCGCGTGCGGTGCGCTCCGCGCGCCGCGCCTCGTCGATCCGCTCCTCCAGGGAAACGTCCAGGTCGTCCGGGTCGAGGAGCGCCAGATCCGGGAGGTCGGTCGGGAAGCTCTCGTCCGGGAGGCCCGCGTGGGGATCCTCCGCCGTCGCCCCCGCCAGGGTGACGGTATCGTCCGCGAGCCGGTCCACGGCGTCCGAGGCGAGATCGCTGGTGGATGTGATCGCCGAGCGCAGGCCGTCTGGACCCTTCACGAAGGCTCGAATGCCAAGAGTTCGGTCCCGGGCCTGCTTGACGAATTCGATCTCCTCGCCGCGGACCCGGGTTTCGACCGAATCGCTCTCGACGAGCACCGCGTCGGCAGCGTGAGCGCCGGCTCGCTTCGCCCGAGCGAGGGCCCGCTGCACGGTTTCGAGCAGGTCCGCGGTCATCCCTCGGTTCCTCCCACGGTCATTTCGTCGACGCGAATCGTCGGCAGCCCCACCCCGACCGGAACCGACTGGCCATCCTTGCCGCAGCTGCCAACGCCCTGATCCAGAGCGAGATCATGGCCGATTCTCGAGACCCTTTGCAGCACGTCCGGGCCGTTGCCGATCAGCGTGGCGCCCTTCAGGGGAGCGGTGATCACGCCCCCTTCGATTCGGTAGGCCTCGCTGGCGCTGAACACGAACTTCCCGCTGGTGATGTCGACCTGCCCGCCTCCGAACGTCACCGCGTAGAGGCCGCTCTCGACCGAGCGGATGATCTCCTCGGGGTCGTCTTCCCCCGCCAGCATGAAGGTGTTGGTCATGCGCGGCATGGGAAGGTGAGCGTAGCTCTCGCGCCGCCCGTTCCCGGTGCTGGAAACGCCCATCAGCCGGGCGTTCAGCCGGTCGTGCATGTAGCCTCGCAGGATTCCATTTTCGATCAGCACGGTGCGCTGGGTGGCGGTCCCCTCGTCGTCCACGTTCAGCGATCCGCGCCGCTCGGCGATGGTCCCGTCGTCGATGACGGTCACGCCCTCGGCGGCGACCCGCTCTCCGAGCCTGTCCGAGAACGCGGAGGTCTTCTTGCGGTTGAAGTCTCCCTCCAGGCCATGGCCGATCGCCTCGTGGAGCAGGATTCCCGGCCAGCCGGGGCCGAGCACGACGTTCATGGTGCCAGCCGGGCAGGGCTTCGCTTCGAGATTCACCAGCGCGGAGCGTACCGCCTCGTCGGCGATTGGCTTCCAGCCGTCCTTTTCCAGAAGGCGTGCCAGGTCGAAGCGGCCCCCGGCGCCCTGATAGCCGGTTTCTCGGCGCCCCTCCTGGTTCTCCGCGATGACCTGTACGTTGACGCGGACCAGCGGTCGGACATCGGTGACCAGTGTTCCGTCGCTGGCCGCGATCAGGATGTTGCGATGCTCCGCGACGATGCTGGCCATCACCTGCTTGATGCGTGGATCGGCTCGGCGCGCGTGGGCGTCGATTTCGTTCAAGACTGCGATCTTGGCCCCGACCGGAACGTCCGTGGGGGCGGTCCGGACCGGGTAGAGGTCGCTCGCCGGCGCCGCGCTCCCGCCCACGGCCACTGCACCCGGCGAGGCGGGGCCCTCCGAGATCGCCCGGGCGGTCGAAGCTGCCAGCATCGCGCTGTCGGTGCTGACCTCGTCGGAGTGGGCGTACCCCTGGCGTTCTCCCGCCTGGGCGCGGACGCCTACACCCTGCTCCAGGTGTCGGTCGCCGCTCTTGACGATGCCCTCTTCGAGGACCACCGCGTCCCGCGTGGTGTATTCGAAGAAGAGGTCCGCGTGATCGACGCGCCGTGAGAGGGCGGTCTCGATCACCGCCTCGAGGCTGCGGGAATCCATTCCGAAGCGGTCGCGGAGCAGTGTCAGGGGAGTCGCGCTTGTCGCCGCGTCGCTCATTCCATCTCCTGTTCGAGAGCGTCGATGTGGGCGGGCAGTTCTGCGAGGGTAGCGAGGCTTCCGACCGGGATCGGAATCAGGCCGGCTCTCCTGGCGCCCGCCACGTCCTCGATGGCGCGGTCGCCGACGTAGATCGCGCGGCGGGTGGGGTCTCCCAGGCCTTCCAGCGCCGCGTCGAAGATGCGACGGTCCGGCTTCGCCACGCCGGTGTCGGTCGGGGTCGTGACATTCTCGAAATAGTCCAGAATATCGAGGTCTTGCAGGATATTTACGAGCCGATGGTCGAAGTTTGACACGACCGCCATCGGAAGTTGTCGGGCGCGCAGCGCGTCCAGGGCCTCCCGGGCGCCCGGGGCGAGCCGCCAGGCCGCGCCGGCTGCGTAGTGGCTCCAGAGCCGATCGAAGTAGGCATCGAAATCGGTGAATTGCGCGGCGCTGTCAGCGGCCCGGAAGGTCGAGCGCACCCGATGCCACCACCACTGGCGTTCCAGGGTCCGGCGACGTTCGGCGGGCTGGTCGGGGAACACCATCGGGTCTGCGCTCGAGAGGACCCTGCCGAAGGCCTCCGCGATTCGCGTTGCCGGCAGATCGACTCCGAACTCCAGAGCGAAGGCTCGGTAGATCTCTCCCACCGACTCTCGAAACAGGAGCAGGGTGCCCGTGGCGTCGAAGAGCACCGCACGTACCGGAGTCGGGGGATTCACGCTTCCGGATCGTATCCGAGATTGGGCCTGAGCCAGCCCTCCACCTCGGCCACGGGTCGTTTCTTGCGCGCGGCGTAGGAAGCGACCTGTTCCCGATCGACGGGACCGACGTTGAAGTAGCGCGCGCTGGGATGGGCCAGGTAGATGCCGCTCACACTGGCTGCCGGGATCATGGCGCAGCTCTCGGTGAGGCTCAGTCCGACCTCGTGGGCTCCCAGCAGGTCGAAGAGCCGGAGCTTCTCGCTGTGGTCCGGACAGGCGGGGTATCCGAAGGCCGGGCGGATCCCGCGGTACTTCTCCGCGATCAGGGCCTCGTTGTCGAGCTTCTCGTCGGCGCCGTAGCCCCAGTCCTGGCGCGCCCGCTGGTGCAGGTACTCGGCGAAGGCTTCGGCGAGCCGGTCGGCCAGGGCCTTGGCCATGATGGCGTGGTAGTCGTCGCCTTCACGCTCGTAGCGATCCGCCAGCTCGGCGGCCCCGATTCCGGCGGTGACGGCGAAGGCCCCGATCGAGTCCGGAAGACCCGTCTCCGCCGGCGCCACGAAGTCCGCCAGGCAGCGGCTCGGGCTCCGCTGGTCGCGGGCGCGCTGCTGGCGGAGCATGGGGAAGCGGGTCAGCTCCGCGGAGCGCGATGCGTCGGTGTAGAGGACGATGTCGTCGGCATCGCTGGCGGCCGGCCAGAATCCGTAGACGCCCTTCGCCCGGAGGAGGTCTTCATCGATGATCTTCGCCAGCAGATCCGATGCGCTGGCGAAGAGCTCCCGAGCGGCCTCGCCATGCTCTGGGATGCTCGAGGATCCCCGGGAACTTCCCCTTCATCTCCCAGGCCGAGAAGAAGAAGGTCCAGTCGATGTACTTCGCCAGCTCCGCGAGGGAGACCTCCTGGAGGACGCGGCGCCCCAGGAAGGCGGGGGTCGCGATGTCCTCGGCGCTCCACTCGATCTCGGGCCGGTTCGCCCGTGCCGCCGGGTAGGAGAGAAGCGGCTTGCTGCCCTTCTCGGCGTGAAGCGAGCGCAGCAGCTCCTGGCGCTCGTGGTTCTTTCTCTCGAAATCGGGACGCGAATCGGGATCGAGAAGGCTCGCCACGGTGCTCACGGCTCGCGAGGCATCCGACACGTGAATGCGTGGACTGGTGGTAGGCCGGGGCGATCCGGACGGCCGTGTGCTGCCGGCTGGTGGTGGCGCCGCCGATCAGGAGCGGGAGGTCGAGCCCCAGCCGCTCCATCTCCCGGGCGACGTGCACCATCTCGTCCAGCGAAGGCGTGATCAGTCCCGAGAGGCCCACCAGGTCGCAGTTCTCGTCGATGGCGGTCTGAAGGATCTGCTGCGCCGGCACCATCACGCCGAGGTCGATGACGTCGTAGCTGTTGCAGCGGAGCACGACGCCGACGATGTTCTTGCCGATGTCGTGAACGTCGCCCTTCACCGTGGCCATCACGATCTTGCCCTTGGATCGCGCCCCGCCAGAGCTGCTGTCCTCCTCCATGAAGGGCTCCAGGTGGGCCACCGCCTTCTTCATCGCCCGGGCGCTCTTCACCACCTGGGGCAGGAACATCTTCCCGGCGCCGAACAGGTCGCCGACGATGCTCATCCCGTCCATCAGCGGCCCCTCGATCACGCGCAGGGCGCTCCCGTAGGCGAGTCTCGCCTCCTCGGCGTCCTCGACGATGAAGTCGTCCACGCCGTGGACCAGTGCGTGGGAGAGGCGCTCCTCGACGCTTCCCTCTCGCCAGCGCAGATCCACCTCGCGCTTCTTCCCGGAGCCCTTCACGGTCTCGGCGAACTCCACCATGCGCTCGGTGGCGTCGGGCCGGCGATTGAAGATGAGGTCCTCGACCCGCTCGAGGAGATCCTTCGGAATCTCCTCGTAGACCTCGAGCTGGCCGGCGTTCACGATGCCCATGTCCATCCCGGCGGCGATGGCGTGGTAGAGGAAGGCCGAGTGGATCGCCTCGCGGACGCGGTCGTTGCCGCGGAAGGAGAAGGAGAGGTTGGAGACCCCGCCGCTGACCAGGGCCCGGGGCAGCGCTCCTTGATCAGCCGGGTCGCCTCGATGAAGTTCCGGGCGTAGTCGGCGTGCTCCTCGATGCCGGTGCCGATGGCGAGGATGTTCGGATCGAAGATGATGTCCTCGGGCGGGAAATCGACCTTCTCGGTCAGGAGCGCGTAGGCGCGCTCGCAGATCTCCACCTTGCGGTCGATGCTGTCGGCCTGGCCCTTCTCGTCGAAGGCCATCACCACCACGCCGGCGCCGTATCGGCGCAGGAGGCGCGCTCTTTCCAGGAAGTCCTCTTCTCCCTCCTTGAGGGAGAGCGAGTTCACGATGCCCTTGCCCTGGACGCACTTGAGGCCCGCCTCGAGGACCGACCACTTGGAGCTGTCGATCATGATCGGGATGCGGGCGATCTCGGGCTCCACGGCGATCCGGTTCAGGAACCGGGTCATGCACTGCTCGGAGTCGAGCATCCCCTCGTCCATGTTGACGTCGAGGATGTTGGCGCCGCCGCGCACCTGCTCCAGGGCCACCTCCACGGCGGCGTCGAAGTCCTCGGCCTTGATCAGCTTGCGAAAGCGCGCGGAGCCCGTGACGTTGGTCCGCTCCCCGACCATCTGGAAGTTCGAGTCCTCCCGGATGGTGAGGGTCTCGAGGCCGCTGTAAGCGGGTCAGCCGATCGGGCTGGGGAAGCGGGCGGGGGGCGATCCCCGCGACCGCTTCGGCGATGGCGCGGATGTGGTCCGGCGTGGTGCCGCAGCAGCCGCCGACGATGTTCACGCAGGCCGCTCTCGGCGAACTCCCGGAGCAGAGCCGCGGTGGTCTCCGGCTTCTCGTCGAAGTCGCCGAAGGCATTGGGAAGGCCGGCGTTGGGATAGGCGGAGACGAAGGCGGGACTGATCTCGCCGAGCTCCGCGACGTAGGGGCGGATGAAGTCCGCTCCGAGAGAGCAGTTGACGCCCACCGAGAAGGGGTTCGCATGGGAGACGGAGCGCCAGAAGGCGTCCACGGTCTGACCCGAGAGGGTGCGCCCGCTGGCCTCGGTGATCGCCACCGAGATCATGATCGGAAGCCGTCTTCCGATTTCCTCGTAGACCTGATCGATCGCGACGAGGGCGGCCTTGGCGTTCAGGGTGTCGAAGATCGTCTCGACCAGCAGGAGGTCCACGCCGCCTTCGATGAGGGCGCGGGCCTGCTCCGCATAGGCAGTCGCGGAGCTCGTCGAAGCGGATCGCGCGGAAGGCCGGGTCGTTCACGTCCGGTCCGATCGAGAGCGTCTTCGGCGTGGGCCCCAGGGCGCCCGCCACGAAGCGCGGCCTGTCGGGTGTTCTGCTGCTCCAGCGCCGGGCGGCTTCGCGCGCGATGCGGGCCGATGCCAGATTCAGCTCGCGGGCCAATCCCTCCAGCTCGTAGTCGCTCTGGGCGATGGCCGTGGCACCGAGGGTGTTGGTTTCGACGATGTCGGCGCCCGCCTCGAAGAAGGCTGTCGTGGATCTCCTCGATCACGTCGGGCCGGGTCAGGGAGAGGAGCTCGTTGTTTCCCTTGAGCTCTCGGGAATGATCGGCGAAGCGCTCACCGCGGAAGTCCCGCTCCTCGAGGCCGCGCGCCTGGATGGTGGTTCCCATCGCGCCATCCAGGATGAGGATCCGCTGCTGCAGTGCCGCGCGAATCAGCCTTTCCGATTCGGTCATGGGAGCACCTCACTTCCCGGCCTCTCTGCCGAGGCGATGAAGGTCTCTGGGAGATCCGCGGTGCGGGAGGCGGGGGCCTGGATCTCGATTCGCGGCTCCTCGAGGCCCACCGAGACGAAGCAGGATTCGATCTCCTCGGCCGTGAAGCCGAGCCGCAGAACCCCCAGCTCCTGGCGCATCCACTCCCGATCGTGGCTGACGAAATCGATGACGACGACGCTTCCGCCCGGTGCGACGACCCGAGCCATCTCCCGGAGCGCCTCTGCGGGGGAAGTCAGGTACTGGAGCACCATGTGGGCGAAGGCGGCGTCGACCTCGCCATCCCCGAGCGGGAGACTCGAGGCATCACCGAGGCGCAGATCGACGTCCAGACCGGGATCCTGCTCGAGCTTGGCGCGGGCGGCGTCCAGCATCCGCTCCGAGTGATCGACGGCGACCACCCGAAATCCGGCCCGGGCCAGCTCCAGGGCGAGGACGCCGGTCCCGGTGCCGATGTCGGCGACCCGCAGACCGGGGGGGATCAGGCGGGCCAGCGCCCGCGCGCGCAGCAGATCGTCGCTCCAGACCTTTCGCAGGGCGTCCCACTCCGGACCCACCGAGTCGAAGAAGGAGCGGCTGCGGGAAGCCCGCGCCTCGACCACACGGGCCAGGGCTGCCCGGTCTCGATCCGTGGTGGCGTCGTCACCCAGCGACTGGCTGACGAGCTTCCACGCCTCCCGCCAGTAGCCGTCGCTGGGGCGGCGTGAAGCGGTACAGGACGAAAGTGCCGTCCCGGCGGTCGCTGGAGGAGACCGGCCTCCCGAAGGATCCCCAGGTGACGGGAGACCCGGGACTGCGCCATCCCAAGGACCTCCATCAACTCCTGGACGGCGAGCTCCTCTCGCTCCAGGAGGAAGAGGATTCGAATCCGGGTCGGATCGGCGAGGGTCTTGAAGACCTTCTGGAGGGCTTCGGTGCCCATGGCACCTCTTCATCAGGGAATCAGGATATATTGATTCTATCGCCCTGGGACCGAGTGGCAATGAGGTCTCGATCTGCCCCTCGGGGAGCGCGCCGGGCGCATCGACTCGCGCGAGGGCAGTGCTAGCGGAGGACCGGGCGCGAGGTGGTTCCCGAGATGCGGAAGTGCGCAGCGCCGTCCGGGTCGAATTGAAGGCCGTAGGGCCGGATCATGTCGCGCAGCGCCGGGTCCGGCACGACGAGTTCCCCCTCCAGATCCAGAGCGCCCTCCTCGGGCCGATGGCTCGCGGCGATGCTGCCCTGGGCGGTCGCCGATAGCATCGGACCGCTGAGCTCGAACTCGCGGACGTGGATGAATCCGGACTCGCTGCGCTCCACCGCACCGCGCGCCTCCTCGAAGGGGATCCCGAACGGAAGCTGGGGCAGCGCGATGGAACCGTCCCGGGATTCGAAGCGGATCGAGCCAGTGGGCCCCTTGGGCCCGGTTCGAAGGTCGATCTCGGCATCGAGACGTCCCAGGATCGGGAGGGGGTCGGCGCGGGGATCCAGGGGAAGCAGTGAGAGCTCGACCTCTTGCACCCGGCCTGCGAAAGCGAGTCCGGGGCTCGGCCAGACGGTGCCGTCGGCGCTTCCAACGGGTCCGGTCATCTCCAGGTGAAGGGCGGGCTCTCCCCGGAGCCAGGAGAACGACCAGGCCGGGCGCACCCGTGCCCGTTCGAGCAGAGCTCTCTCCCGTCGGGCCAGCGGAGCAGGAGGTTCGTCGCCAGCAGGGACGGGCCGCCGATGCTGAGCCCGCCATCCAGATCGTCCATGGATACCGAGGCCCCGGTGGCCTCGGCGAGTCGAGCGACGGCGACGTCGCGAAACCGCCCGTAAGGGAACAGGATCAGCAGGAAGATCAGCACCAGGGCCAGGGAGCGCCAGCGGGAGCCCGATCTTCGACGAGGCGGCGCGGCAGCCTGCTGCCGCGCCTCGCGCGAACCGTTGGCCCGCAGAGCCATTTCAGATCGCCTCGAAGGACGAGACGCTGAAATTCACGTCGAGCAGCTCGGGCTTGTCCGAGCGAGTGCGGATCCGAAGGCTCTTGATCGAGAGCAGCTGGGGCGCAGATTCGATGCGCTGCAGGTAGTTCACCAGCTGGGCGAGAGTGACGCCGCGCAGGATCACCTGGACCTTGGTCTCCCGGTAGTCATCGCTGGCTGGAGCGGTGCGGGGCTCCATGGAATCCACCGTCACCGCGGAGGCGCGCGCCAAGGACTCGAGGACGGTGAAGATCTCGCCCTGGGGACCGCTCTGGATCCGTTGCTCGACGGAGGCCATACGCGCGTTCACCTCGTCGTACCGGGAGCGGAGGATCTGGACCGCACGAAGCTCCTCCTCCGCGGCTTCGACCCTTCGGGAGGCGCGGCTCGAGGCCGAGAGGACGGGATTGATGACCCCGACGAGGAGGACGAGGACCAGGAAGACGCCGCCGGCGCCCGCTACCAGGAGGCGCTCGCGCGGAGAGAGGTTTGCCAGCGTGGCCTGGATGCGTGCGATGAGCTCCTTCACGATGCCTCCGATCCCGAAGCAAGACTGATGCGCACGTTGAAGGTCTGCCCGCCCCGGCGCGCGTCGCTGGTGATGTCCCCCACCGCGATCTCCGAGAAGGGCGCGTACTTGGCCAGCTCCGCCCGCAGGCGGTCGACGCTTCCGAAGCTGGGGGAGTGCCCCTTGATCTGAATCACCTGTCGGTCGATGGAGAGCTCCTCGAAGATGACGTCGAGATCCGTGGGCACACGGGAGGAGATCTCGGCCAGGACCTGGAGGGCCGAGAGATTGCCGCGGTAGATCCCCAGGGTATCGGCGCGCTGCTGGACGCCTCGCACGGCCTCCTTCATGGCCTTCAGAACGCTCGCGGGAATCGGCTTCCCCGGGAAGGCCTCCTGGAAGAGACGGGCCGTCTGTTGCTCCACCAGCTCCGCCCTGCGCGATTGGAGGGCAATCTGGGTGATCGCAGACACGCCGGCAAGTAGCAGGGCGAGGATGGCGAGCCCCGCGGTCCAGCGCAGCTCCCGGCCCAGCTTGCGGAGGTCGACCCGGCGCGCCAGCTCGTCCTGGCGGAAGTTCATCCGCGTTCGCGCTCGCATGCTGCCGCGGACAGCGAGGGCGATCGCCGGCGCGAAGATGATCGGGTCACCGCCGGCCACCAGAGCGGCCCCCAATTCCGCCGGCGGGAGCGCCAGACGGGTGACGCGCAGCCCCGTGCGCTCGGCCAGAAACTCGTCGACCCGATGGAGGTGGGCGGTTCCTCCCATCAGCACGATCTCACTCAGGGGCGGGGCATCGGTGGTTCCGGTGGCGGTCTCCAGGGAACCCAGCGTTCGCACCATCTCCCGGGCGAGCTCGTCCATCACCGCGATGCCGGCAGGGGATTCCTTGCGGCCGGGGCCCCCGAAGACTCCCTCGGCGATCTTGCGCCCTTCCGCCTCCACCTCTCCGATCCCAAGCTCTCTCGCCAGGGCTTCGGTGATGGCCAGACCGGCGATGGGGACGGTGCGGGCGGCGGCCGCCCGGCCGTTCACGCACAGGCAGAGGGTGGTCTTGCGGTGACCGATATCCACGAGGAGGCGGGATCCCTCGAGGTCGAAGATCGAGGTCAGGTTCGCCAGCACCAGCCCCTCCGCCTCCACGGTTCGAGGATTGATCCCGGCTTCCCGGATCGTGTCGAGGAGCAGTGCGACCTCGGAGCGCGGCGCCAGCGTCGCCGTCACGTCGGTGCGCTCCCCCTGCTGGCCGATGATCTCCCAGTCGACGAAGAAGTCCTGCAGGTCGAAGGGCACCTGGGCGTCGACCTCGAATGGGACGGCGGGGCTGATCTTGCGCCGGTCCCGGAAGGGGAAGGACAGGCGCCGGGTGGAGACCCGGTCACCCGCCAGGCTCACCACCACGTGTTCGGTGGGGAGGTCGTGCATCTGGATGAAGTCGCGGAGCTCGCTGGCCAGGGCGGGTGAGGGCTCATCGAGCGGCAGTGTGCGGAGCTGCGCGACCTCCACTCCGCGGAGGGTCTGCCGGAACTCCACCGCCTTGACCGCGTGGCTTCCGAGGTCGAGTCCTAGAATTCGCCTTGCCATGCTGGAATCTCTATCTCCAAATCACCTCACCCGCCAGGAGAGGATCAGCGGGGTGGTGGCTTCGCTTCGGTCGATGATGGCCTCGATGGTGCGACGCACGTCGCCGTAGCTCGCCTCGGCGGTCACCTGAAAGACATTCGCGGTGTAGGCGGCTGGCGGATAGATGTCCGCGAGCCCGCGCTCGCTCACGTCGGTCAGCCGCTCGCAGCTGGGATCGTCGAAGCCCTCTTCGTCGGGGCAGAGGATCTTGTCTCGCTCGCGCATCTCGAGGATCCATCGGACATCCTGCTCGTTGGCGAGACGGCGCTCGGGAAATCCCGTGGAAGAGGACGGCGAGGACATGGGAGGGCGCCGTGTTGGGGTTGATCCCGCCGCCTCCGGTGTAGGGATGCACGGTGGCGTAGGGTCGGATTGCATCGACCAGCGCCCTGTCGAATCCCTCCACGAGACCGAGCTCGTCCACCGAGAACAGGGGCCGATTGGCGGCGCGATAGGCGGGACGCTGGAGCTGGTAGTAGTCGTCCTCGCGCTCACCGTCCGGCTCGACGTCGTCCGTGTCGACGTAGTCGATCAGGTTCTTCGCCAGCTCCCCGGGATCGTAGTTCTTCTCCTCCTGGCCCGGCGGGATCTCCTCGATCACCTTCTCGAGGAAGGCGCCGAGGAAGATCTCCGCGTCGGAGTCGGCCAGGCCCTCCTCGTCGAAGAGCGCGTTCAGATTGAGGCGTGCGCCGGTATCCTCGATGCTGGAGCCGGAGCTGGCCGCCGTCGCTGACCGGAATCTCCATTTCTCCGATCTTCGCCCAGAGGTCACTGCGGGTGTCGAGAGGAAAGTTCGTCGGCCTCGTCGAGCCGATCCTGGAGCAGCAGGGCGATGCCGAGCTGCACCCCCCCCCGGGCCAGGGCCTCGGAGCGAGCGGTGAGATCCCGGTTCCGGGCGATCATTCCGTCGAGCGTGGCGCGGCGCAGGAAGGTGGCGACGCCGCTCGCCATCAGCGCAATGAAGAAGAGCACGGCGATCAGGATCATTCCCCGCCGGGTGTGCGGTCTCCCTCTCATGGGCACTGGTCCATGCCGAACCTGGAGGCGTGACTCGAGAAGCACTCGTCTGCAAACTCCTCGACCACGGCCAGGAGGTCCGATCCAGCTGGGGGGGCGACCAACGCGGGATTGCGTTCGATGCACTCGCGCACGGTGGGTCCGGTCGAGCAGCCGGCACCGTCATCATCTTCCGACTCTCCGGAGGCGAGCAGTGCCTCCGGGTCGAGCGGGCGGACGGGAATCAGCACCCGCCGCCGGTAGACCTCCGGCTCCTCCTCTTCGAGCGAATCGCCCGCGGGGAGAATCGCCACCGAGATCTCGGCGGCCAGGGGGAGCTCGCTGGAATCGACCAGGGTCGACGAGTCCCACTCGCTCCTCCAATCGCCCTCGTCGTCCAGGAACGTCACGCCGAAGGAGGCCAGATCGGCGGAGAAGAGCGCTGCGCCTTCGGCATCACTGGCGGGGAAGCTGCGGTCGAGCTCCTCGGGTAGCCGCGGGGAGGACCAGCGAAGCAGCTCCACCCCCCGGTCGTCCGCGTCGCGGAGGGCGTAGGACACCACCTCGAGGTCCGATTCGTGGACGGCGCTGGAGCGTAGGACCCGGCTGCGCGTGATGAACCTGAGATGCTCGGCTCCTTCGGCTCCCTCACCTCCGACCCGGTCCTCGGCCACGAAGACCCAGGGGTGATAGAGGGGATCGACGTCCGTCGGGCTTCCTCACCAGCACCGTGGCTTCGAGATCCCGGGCGATGCGGTCGAGGAGGGCGACGGCGCGGCGGCTGTCGCGGGTCTGCTGGGTGGCGGCTTCGCTGGCTCGGGTGATATCCAGGTAGAAGTTGACCGCGAATAGCATCAGCACCGCGCTGAATCCCACCACCGCGAGCAGCTCGATCAAGGTGAAGCCGCTCTCGTCCGGTCGGCCGCCGGTGAGGGGCGTCGAGGGGGTTCGGTGTGAGAGTGCAGTTTCAGGCCTCACTGCTCCGCGTCTCCGGGCGTGTCGGAGGGTCGAAGAGGTGCAGGTCTGCCGGGCCGCCGACGCCCTCCCTGTCTCGCGCGCTCCTGTGCCTCCCGAAGCTTCTCCTGCGCTTGGATCGCCTCCAGCAGTGGGGTGGCGGCGTCGAGGTCGAAGGCGAAGCTGTCGCGGGTCACCTGCTGCTCGCTGATGCCCTCGGTCCAGGCCACACGAACGGTGATCGACAGCACCATGGGGGCACCGCCGCGTGTGAGGTTTCAGGAGTTCCAGCTCGGAGGCGGAGCTCGCCGGTTCTCCCCCTTGCAGCGTCGCGCCCTCCAGAAGGGTGGCTACGTCGAAGGGGTCTCACCTCCGTCACGACCGTGAACTCCTCCTCGATGGTTTCCGTCTGGCCGAGCGTCGGTGCGCTTCCTTGGGCGAGACTCAGCTCCATGCCGTTCAGTATCCGGTCGGCGAGGAGGGAAGCCCGCAGCCTTCGGCTGGCATCGCCCTCGGTCTGGAGCCCCTGCATCGCTCCCCGCGCCACCACGACGTAGACGAGCCCGAGCACCACGACCGCGGCCATCACCTCGAGCAGGGTGAAGCCGGCTCTCGGGAGTCGCTCAGAGTGCCTCATGGCTGATCCGTACGGTGTCGGCAAAGGGCGCGATTTCGATGCCGATGGAGTGGCCGTCTGCGTCCGAGAGCAGGATCTGGGCGGACTCGCTGGTTCCGTCCCGCTCGAAGACGATGTTCACCAGGCCCCGCTCGAGAAAGCCGCCGGCAGTCTCGATTCCGTCGATGCGGACCGTCTCCCGCACGCAGGGCGGAGTGACCGAGGCTCCCCGGAAGGGCGCGGTAGATCCGCTCGGCAGCCTCGGGTGGCGACATGGGGACCTCCGTCCGCCCGCCCAGCTCGTAGACGGGCTGTCCCACCAGGTCCTCCTCGCCCCGCGCCCGGGCTTCGCTCACCAGCCACTCGAGCCAGTAGCTCCCTCCCTCGACGTCGATCACCAGCCGGTGGGGAACACCCGTCATCACCGAGCGCTGTCGGGCGAATTCGAGATTGGCGGCCAGCTGCTTTGCCTCGTCCTGCGTGGCGCGCCGGCTCCGCAATCCGAAGTTCGGCAGCGCGAGGCCGATGACGAGGGCGAGGATCGCCACCACCGCGAGCATCTCGATCAGGGTGAAGCCGGTGGAGCCCTCGCGGGGCTCTGTCCGAGAACCTTCCATCACATCTCGCCAGCGCCTTCGGGCCAGTTGCCGATGTCGGCGTCGACGCCGGTTCCGCCCGCCACGGCGTCGGCGCCCAGGGACCAGATGTCGTAGTCCCGGTTGATCTGGCCGGGCGATTCGTACTGGTACTCACTCTGCCAGGCGTCCAGCGGAACGACGCCCCCCTGGAGGTAGCCGCCGTCTCGATAGTTGGGCGCCTCCCTCCCCCCGGTGGGTTTCTGCACCAGGGCCTCCAGACCCTGATCCGTGCTGGGGAAGAATCCGTTCTCCATCTGGAAGAAGGTGAGGGCGGCCTCGAGCTGCTTGATCTGCGTCCTCGTCGTCGTTACCCGGGCCTTGTCGATCTGCGCGACGACCGCCACTCCGACGATCCCCGCCAGAAACCCCATGATCAGCACGACCGCCATGATCTCGATGAGGGTGAAGCCGTCTTCGCGTCGGGGCGCCCGCCGAGGTCTCCTGGGCGTCCGGCTCCGACGTCTCTCGCTGCTGATTTCGATCTGCGGAGAAAGCATGTCCAGGTCTCCTGTCATTGGATTGCGCTGGTGATCTCGAGGAGGGGAACCAGCGTGGCGAGGATGATGCCGAGCACCAGACCCACCATGATGAGGATGAGCAGCGGTTCGAGCAGGGCCGTCAGGCGGCTTACGGTGTTCTCCACCTGCTCGTCGTAGGTGTCCGCGACCTTGGCGAGCATCGCCTCCAGCTCGCCGCTGCGTTCTCCCACCTCCACCATATGGACGACCAGCGGGGGAAAGTGGCCGCTTCGCCGCAGCGGCGCTGCGATCGAAGCACCCTCGGTGATGGCCTCCCGCGCCGTGTCCACGGCAGCTCCCAGAACCGAGTTGTTCGCCACGTGCTTCGAGATGTCGAGGGCCTTCACGATCGGGATCCCTCCGGCGAGGAGGGTCGAGAGTGTCCGGGTGAAGCGGGCCAGGGCGAGCTGCCGGGTCACCTTTCCGAAGAGCGGCATTCGAAGCTTGAAGCCGTCGAAGGATGTGCGGCCGCGCTCGGTGCGAACCGAGGCGCGGAAGATGACGACCGCCAGCGCCACCACGAGCAGCAGCGCCCACCAGTATTCGCGGAGCAGGTTCGAGAGCCCGATGATGGCAACGGTGTAGAAGGGGAGTGGTTGATTCAGGCTGTCGAGCAACTGGGTGATCTGGGGGAGGACGACGGTGACCAGCGCGACCACCACGCCGATCGCCACCAGGAACATCATCGCCGGGTAGATCATGATCGAGACCACCTTGTTGCGGGTGCGCACCTGGCTCTCGAGGTAGTCGGCCAGTCGCTCCAGGACCTGCTCGAGCGCACCGCCGGATTCTCCAGCTCGCACCATGCTGACGTAGAGATCCCCGAAGATGCCCATCTGGGACATCGCGTCGGCCAGGGAGGCGCCCTCGTTGACGCGGTCGCGGACCTGTGAGATCGCGCTCTTGAGCCGGGTTCCCTCGACCTGCTCGGTGAGCGCGCCGAGGGCCTCCACGAGGGGGATGCCGGCGCCGAGCAGTGTGGCGAGCTGCCGCGTGGTGAGGGCCAGGTCCGTGCCGCTGACCCGCCGCACCATGTCGAGGGAGAAGCGCCGCGAGGAGGTGGCGTCACGGCGCTCCGCAGCGCCGGTGGTCGCCGCCAGCTCGGTCAGGAAGACGCCGTCGCGGCGCAGCTTCGCCCGGGCGCTGCGATCGCTCTCCGCATCGACGAAGCCGCGGATCGCCTTCCCCGCTTCGCTGACGCCCTTGTAGGTGTAGACGGGCACGCTGTCGGCCTAAATCTGCGCGACCACACCCTCCTCCTCGGTGGCGCGCAGCACCTCCTCGATCGACGTCACGCCGTCGAGAACCTTGTGCGCGCCATCCGCGCGGAGGGTGTTCATGCCCCGCTCGATTGCCGTCCGCTTGATGGTCTTTGCATCGATGCTCTGGGTGACCAGGTTTCGGACGGCGTCGTCCACCAGCATCAGCTCGAAGATTCCGACGCGGCCCCGGTAGCCGGTGTTGTGACACTGTCCGCAGCCGACGGCGCGGAAGACCTGGACCTCGTCCTTGGAGTTGATGCCGATCTCGGCCAGCGCGTCGGCGGTCGGAGTGTAGGCCTCGCGACATTCCTTGCAGAGCACACGGACCAGGCGCTGGGCCAGCACCGCCACCAGAGAGGAGGCGACCAGATACGCCTCCACCCCCATGTCGACCATCCGGGTGATGGCGCTCGGCGCGTCGTTGGTGTGGAGGGTGGAGAACACCAGGTGGCCGGTCAGCGAGGCCTGGATGGCGATCTCGGCGGTCTCCAGGTCGCGGATCTCGCCCACCAGGATCACGTTGGGATCCTGCCGCAGCACCGAGCGCAGCGCGTTGGCGAAGCTGAGACCGATCTTGGGGTTCACCTCGATCTGGCCGACGCCGGGAAGCTGGATCTCCACCGGATCGTCGATGGTGATGATGTTTCGATCCGACCGGTTGATCCGCGAGAGGGCTCCGTAGAGGGTGGTCGTCTTGCCGCTTCCGGTGGGTCCGGTGACCAGCACGATTCCGTTGGGTCGCCGGATCAGGCGCTCCCAGGTGGCGAGGTGGCCTTCGTTGAAGCCGAGGCGTCCCAGATCGAGCATTTCGGTGGTGCGCGGGAGCAGGCGCATCACCAGGCGCTCTCCGTGGGCGATGGGAACCGTGGAGAGGCGGACGTCGTAGTCGCGCCCCGCGATCTTGAGCTGGATGCGTCCGTCCTGGGGCAGGCGCTTCTCGGCGATGTTCAGTCCGCCCAGGATCTTGACCCGCGAGACCACACTGGGCAGGAGCGCCTTGGGCAGGGGGCTCACCGGCTCGTAGAGGAGGTCGTCGACGCGGAAGCGAACCCGGATCTCCTTCTCGAAGGGCTCCACGATGGACGTCGCTGGCGCGCGCCTTCACCGCCCGCTGGAGAAGCGAGTCGACCAGGCGGATGATCGGGGCGTCGTCGTCGGAATCGAGCAGGTCCTGGGGCTCGGCGCTGATTTCCTCGGCGAGGGCGGTGAAATCGTCGGTGGCATCCTCGACGATGTCGTCGATCGAGCGGGTGCCGCGATCGTAGACCTGGTTGATGGTGGCCAGGATGTTGCGGCGGCTGGCCAGCTCGGTCTCGATCCTCGCCCCGTCGAAGAGGAGGCGAAGATCGTCCAGGCAGGCGGTGTCGAAGGGGTCCGAGACCACCACCCGGACCGCGTCCTGGGGCGTGCGCCCGACCGGGCAGCAGGCCGTGATTCTTGGCGAATGCGATCGGGACGCGTTCGACCAGCGATTCGTCGATCTCCCCGATCTCGATCTTGGGCCGGACGGGGAGGGCGAGCTGCTTGCCGACGGCCTCCAGGATCTCCTCCTCGTTCAGGTGGCCGAGGTCGATGATGGCGTCGAGAAGACGCTTTCCGGTCTCCTGCTTGCGGCGAAGCGCCTCCTCGAGCTGCTCGAGGCTGAGGCGGGTGTCGCGCAGCAGAAGCTCGCGAAGCCCCCGGTGCACCCCGGCGGCTCCGGGCACGTCCGGCATCTCGGAACTCACTCGCTCTCCGTCTCCACCACCACGGTGGGGGCGAGACCGAAGCTCTCGCGAATCACCCCGGCCACCTCCCGCGCCGCCTCGATGCTCGGGTAGGGGCCGAGCTGGACCTCGTAGAGGACGGTGCCGTCCGTATCCCCGGAGACCAGGGTGCCGTCGTAGCCGGCGTCGATCAGCTGCTGCAGGGAGTCGGTGGCGGCGGACTCGTTGCGGAAGGTCGCCGCCAGGACTCCGAAGCTCGGCGCCGTCTCCGCCTCCACCGCGGCTCGGCGCTCGGCCTCGGCCTCCGCCGCCTCCGCCTGCTCGATCTCGCGCATCCGCTCGACGGGATACTTCTTGGCGTGCGCCTCGAGCTGCGCCCGCACCGGATTCCTGGAATCCGCGGGCACGAACTCGATCCCGGCGGCCTGCGCCTCCTCGCGGCGCTTCAGGTGCTCCCGCTTCTCCTTTTCGGAGAGCTCCAGGGCCTCGTCCGACTGGTCCCAGAACTCCGCCCGCTTGCGGATCGTCGCCTGCTCCAGATCGGCGGCGCTGCGCATGATGTGGGGGGTCAGGAAGATCAGCAGGTTCTCCTTGGTGAGCTTCTTCGAGGTGGTCTTGAACAGCCAGCCGAGGCCCGGGATGTCGCCCAGCCAGGGCACCTTGTTCACCGCAGTCCTCGTAGCGGTCGCTGATCAGGCCGCCGATCACCACGGTCTCGCCGTCGGAGACGACCACGGTGTTCTCGACCTGGCGGTTGGAGAGCGAGATGCCCACCTCCTGGGGGTCGCCGGTCACGCTCGAGAGGGCCAGGTTGGGGCTGGTGATCTCCTGGAAGATCTCCAGGCGCACGGTGTCGCCCTCGCTGATCTGGGGGGTCACGCGGAGGGTGATGCCGATGTCCTGGCGCTCGATGTTCTGGCTGGTGGCGAGGCTGTCCCCGGCCTGGGTGATCCCGCCGGCGGACTGGACGCGGCTGGTGACGATGGGGATGTTGGCGCCGACCTTGATCTCGGCCTCCTCGTTGTCGGAGGTCAGGACGTGGGGCGCCGAGAGGATGTTGGTGTTCCGCGAGGTTGGACGAGGCGCGGATCAGGCCCGAGATGAAGCTGCCGCTGATCGCTCCCGAGCCTCGTCGATGGTCCGGGTGTCGACGGCGGCACCGCCGATGAAGCTGGCGGCCGCCTGGTCGGCGAGGAGGCCGACGATGTTGCCGACCGTGTCGCCGACGGTGTCGCCGACGATGGGGTCCCCGGTGTCCGGATCCGGTGGTCGGGCTGCCCGAGGTCCGGCGGGATCAGACGGGCGCGGGCGACGGGGTCCGTCAGCGACCCGACCACGTAGCTGGTGTCCCCGCGGTAGATCGTCGCCAGGCCGGTGAAGCCGAGATCCTGGCCGTCGCTGACGTCCACCTCCATCAGCAGGGCCTCCACCAGCACCTGGGGGCGGGGGATGTCGAGCTGGGCGATCACCTCGGCGAGGGTCCCGAAGCCCTCCTTGCTGGCCTGGATCACCAGCGAGTTGGTGGGGGCGTCGGCGGTCACGGTGACGCCCTCGGCGAGCTCGGTGATGGCCGCGCGCATGGCGGGCTGGGCACCCGTTGTGCCCGGAGCGGCCGCCCCGGCGGGCTGGCCGCTGATCAGGGAGGAGAGGGTGGTCGCCAGCTCCTCGGCATCCGCGTGCTTCAGGTAGTAGACGTGGATGCGCCCTTGCCCCGTCACCGGGACGTCGAGACGCGCGATCGCCCCTCGCAGCTCCACCAGCCGTTGCCGCGAGGCCAGGATGATCAGCGAGTTGGTGCGGTCGTCGGTGAGGATCCGGACCTTTCCCTTGGCGGCGCCCGCCGCCGCGGCGGCGGCCGCCGCGGCGGTGCGTCGGGTACGCGGGACTCGGGTCGCCGCGGCCTGGGTCACCTCGGCTCCGAAGATCTCGGAGAGCTGCTGGGCCAGGGTCGACGCATCGGCGTGGCGGACCTTGATGACGGTGAGCTCCTCCTTGTAGGTCTCCACGTCGATGGACTGGAGGATGGTCAGGATGCGGCGGATGTTCGACGCCGCGTCCGTCAGGATCACCGTGTTGGTGGGGGGATAGGCCACCATGGAGGCGTCCTTGGAGACCAGCGGCTTCAAGGTGTTGGTGATGGCCTCGGCGTCGATGTACTGGAGCGGGATCAGGCGGGTGACGGTTCGGTCGCTGTCCGGGGTGGTCCGGGCGCCCCGAAGCGTCTCGATGTTGCTCTCCTTGGCCTCGCGGATCGGAATCACCTTGATCGCGCCGCCCGGCCCCGTCACCGTCGTGAAGCCCTTCACCTGGAGCACGGACTCGAAGACCGCGTAGGCCTCGTCCACGGTGATACTGGTCGGCGACACGATGGTCACGCGTCCACGCACGCGATCGTCGTAGATGAAGTTCTTGTTGGTGAGCCGGGCGATGGTGTCGATGACGACGGAGAGCTCGACATCGTTGAAGTCGAGCTGCACCTTGTCATCCTCGATGACGATCCCCGGCTCCCCGGTCGGGGCCTCCTGCGCCGGGACGTCTCCGCCGATCATGGCCAGTGCCAGGACCAGACCGAGTCGCCACGCGAACCCGTTCGCCCGAATCAGTTGCCTCACGCTCCGCTCCCTCTCCCCCTCCCAGGGGGCGGTGGCTGGCTACGCGCCGATTATCGCAGTTCGTACTGAAGTCGCCGCGTCTCTCCACCCGCGCCGGTGACGCTGACGTCGAACTCCTTCGCCTCGGTCAACTCCCGCAGCACCTGCGCACTTTGCTGCTGCCCGGTCACCTGGATGCCGTTGAATTCCGTGATCGTATCTCCGTCCTGGATCCCGATCTGCTCGAACAGGCTCCCTTCCTTGATCGAGTTCAGCTGCACTCCGATCATCTCGCCATCTCTCGTACTTCGGCAGAATCCGCGCCTGAGAGAAGAGGGCAGCGGGATTATTCGCGACGGATTCGACATCGGCGCGCGGCACCGAGAAGCGATTCTCGCCCAGCTGGCGGACATTGGCCCGGATGTCCCCTCGCCGTGGCGGCGTCGGAGGCCGGCGGCGGCGAACGTTTCGGGCCGATTCGTTTCGGCTCGGGCTGCGGCGGGCCTCCTCTTCGAGGCGCAACTCCTCGCGCCTGGGGCCGTTCTGCAACACTATTCGCCGGCGATCGATCCGGATCACCTGGGCTCGTCCCTTGAGCTGATCATTCGGCCGCACGATCAGGTGGTCTCCGGTCTCCAGGTCCTCCACGGCGGCCCAGGAGCGCGCGGGATCGGCCAGGGCTGCCGTGCCGAGCAGTCGGATCGGCAGGTTGGTCTCCTCGTAGACCTCCTGGTCGGCGACGGGTCGAGCGCCGAGTGTGGAGACCTTGAAGAGGTTTCGGCGGAGGATCACCTGGGGGTCGTTGGCACCCTGCCGGGCTCGGATCCACCCGCTGCGAGAGCGCCGTCTCCTCTGCGGGCGGAGGTGCGAGGAACTCGCCGGCGACCGCGGCCAGGATTCGCGCCGCGAGGAAGCAGCAGAGGACGAGCAGAGCGCCGTTGGCGATCAGGATCCCTGTGCGATTCATCCGATGCGTCTCGCTGGTCCTGTCTCTTCGCGCCGGGGTCTCGCGCCGAGGGCGAAGAATGCGCGCGAATCCGGTGAAATGCCGCGCGAGTATAGCGGCCGCTGCGGGCCCCTCCAAGGCGGTTTCCTCGTGATTTCGGGGAGTTAGTGCTCGAAGACGGTGATCTATTTCACATCCTGGGCGAACTCTCGCCTCCAGTCTTCTTGAGAACCCGGCCGGGCCTGGAGCGTTCCGCAGGCGGCCGGATCGGGTGCCAGTCCCGGCGATTTTCCGATCGCCGGGATTGACAGCACCCCTCCCGGGATCAGATTTGAACAACCCCTCCGAAGCGGGGAAGAGGAGGCCTTGGAAGATGGCGGACACCGGCAAGATCATCGGGATCGACCTCGGCACCACGAATTCCGTGGTGGCGGTGATGGAGGGCGGTCAGCCGACCGTCATTACCA
This sequence comes from uncultured delta proteobacterium, assembly GCA_963722885.1. GTDB lineage: Bacteria > Myxococcota_A > UBA9160 > UBA9160 > UBA6930 > CAVXZE01. Next base: position 370,574 of record CAVROS010000004.1, on the reverse strand, counting down.
ACGAAGAGGGTGGTCGGACGACTCCCTCGGTGGTGGCGTTCACGGACGATGACGAGCGTCCGGTCGGCGCCGTCGCCAAGCGCCAGGCGGTGACCAATCCGACCCGCACCATCTACTCCATCAAGCGCTTCATGGGGCGTCGTCTCGGCGAGGTGCCCGAGGAGATCAGCCTGGTTCCCTTCACGGTGGTCGAGGGCAAGGAGGGGATGGCCGCGGTCGAGATCGACGGCAAGCATTTCACGCCCGCCCGAGATCTCGGCGATGATCCTGCAGAAGATGAAGGGCGCCGCGGAGGCCTACCTCGGTGCCCCGGTGGCTGGCGCGGTGGTCACCGTGCCCGCCTACTTCAACGACGCCCAGCGGCAGGCCACCAAGGACGCCGGCAAGATCGCGGGCCTCGACGTCAAGCGCATCATCAACGAGCCCACCGCGGCAGCGCTCGCCTACGGCCTGGACAAGAAGGCCGACGAGAAGATCGCCGTCTTCGACTTCGGCGGAGGAACCTTCGACATCTCGATCCTCGAGGTGGGTGAGAACGTGGTGGAGGTGAAGTCCACCAACGGCGACACCCATCTGGGGGGTGACAACCTGGACCAGCGCGTCATCGAGTACCTGGCCGGAGAGTTCAAGAAGGACCAGGGAATCGATCTGACCAAGGACCCGATGGCCATGCAGCGGCTTCGCGAGGCCGCTGAGAAGGCCAAGATCGAGCTCTCCAGCTCCGCCTCCACCGACGTCAACCTCCCCTACGTGACGGCGGACCAGTCGGGTCCCAAGCACATGAACCTGAAGCTCTCGCGGGCCAAGTTCGAGCAGCTGGTGGAGGATCTGGTCGATCGGACCCTGGAGCCGTGCCGAAGGGCGCTGGCGGATGCCGGGCTCAGCCCGTCGGAGATCGACGAGGTGGTGCTGGTGGGCGGCTCCACCCGGATCCCGCTGGTACAGAAGAAGGTCGCGGAGCTCTTTGGCAAGGAGCCCAACAAGAGCGTCAACCCGGATGAGGTGGTGGCCGTCGGCGCGGCGATCCAGGGCGGCGTTCTGGCCGGCGATGTGAAGGACGTGCTGCTGCTGGACGTGACGCCGCTCTCTCTCGGCATCGAGACGCTGGGCGGGGTGATGACGAAGCTGATCGAGAAGAACACCACGATCCCGACCAAGCGCAGCCAGATCTTCTCGACGGCCTCGGACAGCCAGCCGCAGGTCGAGATCCGCGTGCTCCAGGGCGAGCGCGAGATGGCCAACGACAACCGCGACCTGGGCCGATTCATCCTGGATGGCATCCCCCCGGCACCCCGGGGAGTGCCCCAGATCGAGGTCACCTTCGACATCGACGCCAACGGCATCCTCTCGGTGAATGCCAAGGATTCGGCCACCGCCAAGGAGCAGTCGATCCGGATCGAGGGCTCCGGTGGGCTCTCGAAGGACGAGATCGAGCGGATGGTTCGCGAGGCGGATGCCCACGCCAGCGAGGACCAGGAGCGGCGGGAGAAGATCGAAAAGCGCAACGCGCTCGATTCTCTGATCTACAATGCGGAGAAGACCATCCGCGAGAGCGGTGACAAGCTCCCCGAGGAGGAGAAGAAGCAGGTCGAGGAAGTGCTGACGGCGGCGAAGGCGGACCTGGAGAGTGACGACCTGGCCAGGATCGATGCCGCGAATCAGCGGGTGGAGCAGGCGATGCACAAGATCGCCGAGGTGCTCTACAAGGCCCAGCCCGAGGAAGGCGCCGAAGGCGCCCAGGGCCCTGGGGAATCGGCCCCGAGCGGCGAAGACGGGGATGTGATCGACGCCGAGTACACGGAGGAGAAGGGCGGAGCCTAGCCCGGAGGGAATCGTGGACCGACCGAGTCGATCGAACCCGCTCGCCGAGCTGGTGGGCGAGTTCCCGGGGCGTCTCCGGGGCGACCGCTGGCAGCCCGCCGTGGACGTCTTCGAGACCGAGAAGGCCGTCGTGGTCCGGGTCGAGCTCTCCGGGGTCCACAGCTCGCAGGTCAAGGTCTCGGTCGATGGCGAGTGGCTCCGCATCCGCGGCGAGCGGACGTCGTCTGCGGACAGCGACATCGAGCGCCTGCACCAGATGGAGATCGCCTTCGGCCCGTTCGAACGAAGCGTTCGCATCAGGATCCCCTTCGAGCGCGATCAGGTGGTCGCGAATCTCGAGGAGGGGTTTCTCTCGGTGGTCCTGCCCAAGAGCACACCCAGGCGGCGGCGCATCGAGCCGAACACGGAATAGGGAGTAGGGGTTGGCCGAATTCACGGAACACGAGGAGGAGGTGCTGAAGAGCGGCAGCGAGGTCGCCGTCGGGATCGGGGAGGACGAGGAGTCCCCGTCGGTCGATATCCCCGGCACGCTTCCGGTTCTGCCTCTCAAGAACACCGTGCTCTTCCCGTTCCTGCTGCATCCGCTCCTGGTCAACACGGAGCGCTCCAAGAAGCTGATCGACGCCGTGCTGGTGTCGCCTCAGCGCCTGATGATGAGCGTTGCGGTGCGGCGTCTCGTCGAGGGCAGCCCGGCTTCCAGCGATCTGTACCGGGCGGGCACGGTCCTGCGGATCGTCAAGATGATCAAGTTCCCGGATGACTCCTACCGGCTTCTGGTCCAGGGTGTGGCGCGGGCGAGGGTCGAGGAGTTCACGGCCGAGTCGCCCTTCTTCGCCGGCACCATCGGGATCCTGACAGAGGAGGGGAACGCGGAGTCGGTCGAGGCGACGGCGCTGGCGCGAAACGTTCGGGACGAGTTCGGAACGCTGATCATGGAGAGCAGCCGTCTCTCGGATGACCTGCAGCTGCTCGCCCAGAATCTCGACGACGACTACTCGAAGCTCGCCGATCTCGTCGCCTCGAACCTCGACCTCGACGTCGCCGGGAAGCAGGCGATGCTCGAGGAGCTGGACGTCGTCAAGCGGCTGCACTCGGTGCAGGGCGAGCTGCGGCGCGCTCGCGATGCCATGAAGATCGAGAGCGAGATCCGCGACAAGGTCCAGAGCGAGATGGGTCGCACCCAGCGGGACTACATGCTGCGCCAGCAGCTCGATCAGATCCGCCGGGAGCTCGGGGAGGCGGAGGATTCCGACGCCGAGGTCGCGGGCATGCGCGAGCGCATCGAGGCGGCGGGAATGCCCGAGGAGGCCCACAAACAGGCGGTCCGGGAGATGGAGCGTCTCGAGCAGACCCCGACGGCCGCAGCCGAACACAGCGTGATCCGAAGCTACCTGGAGTGGATGGTCGACCTGCCCTGGCAGGAGGAGAGCGAAGACCAGCTGTCGGTGAAGGAAGCCCGTCGGATCCTCGACGAGGACCACTGGGGCCTCGAGAAGGTCAAGGATCGGATCGTCGAGTTCATCGCCGTACTTTCCCTGAAGCGGGACCTGAAGGGTCCGATCCTCTGCTTCGTCGGGCCTCCGGGCAGCGGCAAGACCTCTCTGGGACGATCCATCGCGCGGGCCCTGGGCCGGGAGTTCCAGCGGGTCTCCCTGGGCGGGATGCGGGACGAGGCGGAGATCCGCGGTCATCGACGCACCTACGTCGGCGCCCTCCCGGGCCGCATCGTCCAGGGAATGCGGAAGTGCGGGAAGCGGAATCCGGTCTTCATGCTCGACGAGGTGGACAAGGTCGGCACCGATTTTCGCGGTGACCCCTCATCGGCGCTGCTCGAGGTCCTGGACCCGGAGCAGAACTCGACCTTCAGCGATCACTACCTGGAGGTCGCTTTCGATCTCTCCCACGTGCTCTTCATCGCCACCGCGAACATCATGGATCCGGTGATACCGGCGCTGCGCGATCGGATGGAAGTGATCGAGCTCCCCGGATACACGGAGGAGGACAAGCTCGAGATTGCGCGGAGGTTCCTGCTGCCGCGGCAGCTCGAGGCGAACGGCATCGCAGGGATCGAATTCGAGCTGCCCGATTCGACGCTGCGCAGCATCATCAGCAGCTACACGCGTGAAGCCGGGGTGCGCAACCTGGAGCGCGAGATCGGCTCGGTGTGTCGCAAGATTGCACGTCGGGTGGCGGAGGACGAGATCTCCGGCGCGGTCTGCGTGCAGCCCGAAGATCTCGCGGAGCTGCTGGGGCCGGTGCGCTTCGAGCCGGAGCTGGCGGAGCGGGCCGGAAGGCCGGGTGTGGCCGTGGGACTCGCCTACACCCCCGCCGGGGGCGACATTCTCTTCGTCGAGTCGACTCAGATGCCCGGGCGGGGTGATCTCAAGCTGACCGGCTCGCTGGGCGATGTGATGCGCGAATCCGCCGAGGCCGCGCGCTCCTGGCTGCGAACCCGCGCCTCGGAGCTCGAGATCGCGGAGGGCGCATTCGAATCCAGCGACCTCCACCTGCACGTCCCCTCCGGCGCGGTCCCCAAGGACGGGCCTTCGGCAGGGGTGGCCATGGTGATTTCCCTGGCCTCGCTATTGACCGGCCGGCCGGCGCCGCCGGACGTGGCGATGACCGGCGAGATCACCCTCCGCGGAAAGGTCCTGGCGGTGGGCGGGATCAAGGAGAAGGTCCTCGCGGCGAAGCGCGCGGGGATCTGCCGGGTGGTGGTGCCCGAGAAGAATCGGCGGGACGTGGAAGAGATTCGGGAAGAGCTACTCGAGGGACTCGAACTCGAGTACGTTGGGACCATTGATGAGGCGCTGGGCCGCACTCTGCTACCCGCTTCTGCGTGAGCCTGCCGGGCTTGCGGCGATTCTCGTCGCGCTCGCGGTGGCGCCCGGCTGCGTGACCCGGAGCCACTACCAGGAGGTGGTGCGGGAACGCGATCAATACCGCGACGAGTCGACACTTCGGGCCACGCGGATCGAACAGCTCGAGGCGTCCAGCACGGCGCTCTCCGACGAGCGCGTGGCTTTGATCGATGAGATCGAAGATCTCCGCCAGCTCCGCGAGGAGCTCGAGGGGAAGGTGGAGGTCCTCGAACGAGGCGCGCGGCGAGCTGGAGGCGAACCTTCGCGAGAGTGAGACCGAGCGGGTGCGGAACACCGAGGAGGTCCAGCAACTCCGCGAGACCTACGGGGGGCTGGTCGCGGACCTCGAGTCCGAAGTGACCGCTGGACGCATCGAGATCGATCGGCTCCGGGAGGGGCTGCGCCTGAATCTCTCCCAGGAGATCCTCTTCCGCTCCGGCTCGGCGCAGCTGAACGCAGCGGGGCAGGGAGGTGATCGGCAAGGTGGCGGAGCGGCTTGCCGCGACTCCCCAGCGGATCGAGGTCCAGGGGCACACCGACGACGTCGGCATCCAGGGATCCCTCGCCAGGCGCTATCCGTCGAACTGGGAGCTGGCCGGCGCGCGCGCTGCCAGTGTCGTGCGCCTGCTGGCCGAGCACGGGGTCTCGCCGGATCGGATGAGCGCCGTGTCCTTTGGCGAGTTTCAACCGGTGGCGACCAATGACAGCGCTGAGGGCCGGGCGATCGAACCGGCGAATCGAGATCCGGCTGCTCCCGGCCGAGAAACCCGCCCCGGCGGTGAATCCACCGGCATCCGAGTGAAGGCCGCGCAGGCTCCCCGCGCGATTCTGGAGGGCCTCCTGGCAGCGGCGCTGGAGCGCGTCGATCCGGCCGCCGCGCTGAGGCGATGTGTGGATCGATCCGGCGATCGCCTCACGCTGGCGGGTCGGGAGGTTCCCGAGGGCGAACGGCTGGTGGTCCTGGCCGCGGGCAAGGCCGCGGCGGCGATGGCGGCGGCCCTGGAGGAACTGGCGGCGGATCGCATCGACCGGGGCCTGGTAGTGACCAAGGACGGCCACGGCACCGGGCTCTCCAAGCTGACGCTTCGATACGGGAGCCACCCGGTTCCCGATCGGCGCAGCGAGGCAGCCGCCCGAGAGGCGATCGCGCTGGTGGAGAGCGCCGCACCGGAGGAGCTTCTCGTCGTCCTGCTCTCGGGCGGGGCGTCGGCCCTGATGACCTCTCCGCAGCCGGGCCTCTCCCGCGAGGATCTGGTCGCCACGACCGAGCTGTTGCTGGCCTCGGGCGTGGAGATCGAAGAGCTGAACACGATCCGCAAGCACCTGACCGAGATCTCGGGTGGTCGGCTGGCGCGCCGCGCTGCGAGCCGACAGGATCGAGGTGCTGGCGATCTCGGACGTCCCCGGCGATGCGATCGAGACCATCGCCTCGGGCCCCTTTGCCGGAGATCCGAGCAGCTGTGCCGACGCTCTGGCGATCTTCGAGCGGTGCGGGCTTCTCGGGCAGGCGCCGCCGCGGGTCCTGGCTCACCTGGAGTCGGGCCACGCGGAGTCGGTCAAGCCCGGAGATCCCGCCTTGCGGAGGGTCTCCACCACCATTCTCGCCAGCAACCGCGACGCGCTGGCCGGGGCCGGGGAGGCGGCTCGGGAGCGCGGTCTAAGGGCGATCACCGTGACCGATGCCCTCAGCGGAGAGGCTCGTGAAGCGGGTCGACGGCTCGTCGCGGTTGCGCGGAGCCTGATTCACGAAGGTCCTCTGCTCCTGCTCTCCGGCGGCGAGACGACCGTCACGCTCCGCGGCGGCGGCAAGGGAGGGCGCAATCAGGAGCTCGCCCTGGCCGCTGCCTGTGAGCTCCATGGGACGTCCGGGATCGCGCTGCTCGCGGCTGGAACCGACGGGACCGACGGTCCGACGGATGCTGCCGGGGCCTATGCCGACGGCGGCACCGTCCGGCGGGGCCGCGCCCTCGGTCTCGAGGCGCAGGACTCCCTCGAGCGAAACGATTCCTACCCGTTCTTCCGTGCGGAAGGAGGGCTCCTGGTCACCGGACCCACTCGCACCAACGTGATGGATCTCGTCCTCACGTTGGCGGAGTAGAAGGCTGCCGCCTCGTCGGCCGGCCTAGTCTCCCTTGCCGTACTTCGCGTCGAGTTCCTCCTCGCTGAAGATCACGTCGATCTTGCGCGCGAAGAACTCCCCTTCCTTGTTCGGGTCGGGGACCCAGTAGAGCAGCACCGTCTTCCCCGCCGGAATGTCCTGGATCTCGCCCTTGACGCCGTTGACGGCCACCGAGGTGCGGGTCAGGATCGAGCCTTCCGGGATGACGTTGAAGGTCGCCTCCTTCTTGGTCTTGAGGAGCTTGCTGTTGGGACCCTTGCCCTTCTTCATGATCTTGACGGTGACGGTCTTGGCCGCGGCGTCGAAGGCGATCCACTCTGCCTCGTTCTGCGTGCTCTTGCTCTTCTTCGCCTCGGCGACCGGGGCGATGGATGCGAGGAACGCAAAGGCAAAGCTCGCGATGGTCAGTGTGGCCAATATCTTCTTCGTTCCGGATGTTCTGCTCGGCACGCTCTTTCCTCCCCGTCTCCAAGACTACACTGTGGTGGACGGAATGGGAACGTGGGAGATTCGGCAGATCGGGCTTTTTTCGGGACGAAAACCGCGCTAATTCATGCCCGGAGTTCTGGGGAAGGTCGCGTGGGTGGCGGGCGTCGGGCCAGCTCCTGTGCGCGACCGGCCGATTCGCTGGGAGCCGGGCGGAGGTCGCCCGGCCCGGCAGATCAAGGGGGAAAGGAACCATGCGGTTGGGATTTCTGGTCTTCGCGATTCTCGCCCTGGGTCTGGGTTCGACTCAGGCGAAGGCGGCGAGTTGTTCCAGTTTTGCGGTGATCAAGTCGTACGATGCGGCAGCCAATACCGTCGAGATCTCCTACGAGAAGGGCAAGCTCGGGAAGTACTTTCCGAGACCGGAAGGTGATACCCAATCGGGCTCGAGGATTGCCAAGGGCTGCAAGGGCAAGGTGAAGAAGACGACCAACCTCGTGGTGAAGCCCACCGGCGGGCGGATGACGGTGACCCAGCTGCGGAGCAACTTCGAGGGGGACATGCTGAACGACACCGAGGATCCGGCTTGGCTGCCCGCTCAGCTGGAGAAGCTCATCGCAGAGCAGGCCCCGGTCGTCGTCGTCATCCGCCCGGGTATGGGAAAGGATGCACCGCTCGGCATCACTACGATCTACCTCCCGGTCACCGACGAAGAGCTGGCCGAGATCCAGCGGCAGGAAGAGGAGGGCGAGGACCTCTAGCCTGCCGAGGGCGGATGGACTGTGGTCGGACCAATTTCTCCTCCTGAGGGGCGGACTCCGCTCTGCTGGCGGAGAAGGACGAACGTGAACCCGGTACGCCTGATCACCTACTCCGACTATCTGTGACCCTGGTGCTACAACGCGGCAGTTTGCCTGCGTCGCATGGAGGAGGAGTTCGGCGATTCTCTCGAGATCGAGTGGCGGAGCTTCCTGCTCCGTCCCCGTCCGGCTGCGAACCGAGATCTGGAGAAGTTCGTCCGCTACACGCAGTCCTGGCTGCGGCCGGCCGCCGAGCCCGACGCTCCCGCCTTCCGGGTCTGGGAGAGCAGCGAGGGGCCCCCCTCCCACAGTGTACCGCCGCACCTGGTCGCCAAGGCCGCAGCGTCGTTGGGCGCTTCGAGCTTTCGTGTGATCCACGATCGCCTGCTGCGCGCCTACTTCGGCGAGAATCGCGACATCACCGCGGTGGCGACGCTGCGGGCCATCTGGAACGAGGCGGGCCTCCCCGAAGCGGAGTTCGCGCGCAGTGAGGACCCGGCTCTGCTCGAGGAGACCCTGGGGCAGCACCGCGAGGCGGTCGAGCGGGGGGTCACCGGGGTTCCCGCCAGCGGCGTCGCGGGAAGCGACGCGTTCATCGTGGGCGCCCACTCCGTGGAGCCTGTACCGCCGCTGGATCAGGCGGCTGCAGTCGGGCGTGCTGGATTAGCCACTGGCTCGCGTCCGGGCAGTGCTGGGAGCGGCTTGTGGTGCGGCAGAGAGGATTCGAACCTCCACGAGCTTGCGCCCGCCAGCCCCTCAAGCTGGTGCGTCTACCAGTTCCGCCACTGCCGCACTGGGCGGAGCAGTCTAACGAACCCCTAGGGATTCTCCTCCCCAGAGCCCTCCTCCGCGGGAGCCGGGACCTCCGCGAAAGGCGAGGTCTCCTCCGCGGCCGCCGCGGCCTCCTCCTGCTCCTCTTCGAAGAGGGTGCTCTGGCTCCCCTCCGTGGCGAAGTAGGCGAGGGACAGGCTCGTCAACATGAACACGACCGCAGCACCGGTAGTGAGCTTGGTGAGAAAGTTCCCCGCGCCCCGGCTGCCGAACACCGTGGAGCCCGCGCCGCCCCCGAAGACGGCGCCGATCTCCGCGCCCTTGCCGCGCTGCAGCAGCACCACCACGATCAGCACCAGGCAGACCATGACGTGAAGAACGGTGAGGAAGATCGTCATCAGGGGCCTCCCTGCTCATCGAAACGCACGATCTTCGCGAAGCTTTCCGGGTCCAAGCTGGCACCGCCGACCAGGGCGCCGTCGATGTCCGCCTGGCCCATCAGATCGCGGACGTTTTCGGGCTTGACGGAGCCACCGTACTGGATTCGAATCTCACCGCCAGCTTCCCCGAAACGCTGCCGGAGTTGCTCGCGGATCATCGCGTGGACCTCCTGGGCCATCTCCGGCGTGGCGGTGCGACCGGTGCCGATGGCCCAGATGGGCTCGTAGGCGACCACGATCTCCTCGGCCCGGTCCCGGGGGATCTCGGAGAGGCTCTCGCTGATCTGGGAGTTGATCACCGCGAAGGTCTTTTCACCCTCCCGCTCCTCGAGGGATTCCCCGACGCAGACGATCGGGCGGATCTGGTGGGCCAGCAGGGCGGCGGCCTTGGCGGCGACGGTCTGGTTCGTCTCGCCGTAGAGCGTGCGCCGCTCGCTGTGGCCGACGATGGCATAGCCGCAGCCGAGATCGGCGAGCATCCGCGGGGCAATCTCGCCGGTAAACGCTCCGCTCGTCCTCCGCATTGACGTTCTGGGCGGCGAGGGCGATCTCGCTCCCCTGGAGCGCTGCGCCGACCCGTTCCAGCGCTGTGAAGGGCGGTGCGATCACCACGTCCACGTCGCTGGCGTTCTTCACCAGGGGCAGAAAGGTGCGAACGAAGCTCTCGGCCTCGCCGATGACCTTCTGCATCTTCCAGTTCGCTGCCAGGATCGGTCGACGCATGCTCAGACCTCCAGCGCTGCGACACCCGGGAGCGTCAGCCCCTGGACGTACTCGAGGGAGGCGCCGCCCCCGGTGGAGAGATGGCCGATGCGGTCGCCCAGCCCCAACCGGTTGACGGCCGCCAGGGAATCCCCGCCGCCCACCACCGAGCGGGCGTCGGAGTTGGCGATCGCCAGGGCGACGGCCTCGGTGCCCTTGGCAAAGGCGTCGATCTCGAACACGCCCATCGGACCGTTCCAGAAGATGGTGCGCGCCCGACTGGCCTCGGCGGCAAAGGAGGCCGCGGTGCGGGGCCCGATGTCGACACCGAGCCAGCCATCCGGGATCTCCCCGCGGATCTCGCTCTCGGCGTCGGCCGCGATCTCCCGCGCCACCACGTGATCGGTCGGGAGCAGCAGGCTGCGGTCGGCCTTCTCCGCGGCCTCGAGAACCTGGAGCGCGTCCTCCAGCCGCTCCGGCTCGACGAGCGAGGTGCCCGTCGACCGACCCAGCGCGCGCAGAAAGGTGTATGCCATCGCGCCACCCACGGCGAGGAGATCGGCGTGGGGAGCCAGCGCCTCGAGCACCGCGATCTTGTCGGAGACCTTGGCACCGCCGAGCAGACAGAGCAGGGGGCGCTCCGGCTCGCGGATCACCTGGAGATGTTCCAGCTCACCCCGCAGCAGGTCCCCGGCCGCGGAGCGCTCGGACGTAGCGAACCATGCCGACCGTGGAGGCGTGGGCCCGGTGCGCGGTGCCGAAGGCATCGTTCACGTAGAGGTCGGCGAGGGAGGCCAGGGCCCGGGCGAAATCCGGATCGTTCTTGGTCTCGCCGGCGTGGAAGCGGAGGTTCTCGAGCAGCAGCAGCTGTCCGTCCGCGAGCTCCGCCGCCGCGTCTCTGGCCGCGTCCCCGATGATCTCCTCCGAGAAGGAGACCCCCCGATCCAGCAGCGCCGCCAGCCGAGCCGCCACGGGGCGCAGGGAGAGCTCCGGTCGCCGCTCCCCCTTTGGGCGGCCCAGATGGGAGGCGAGCACCACCCGCGCGCCGGCAGCGAGCAGACGGCGAAGCGTCGGAAGAGCCGCTCGGATCCGGGTGTCGTCGGCGACGCCTCCGTCTCGGAGCGGAACGTTCAGGTCTGCGCGGAGGAAGACGGTTTGCCCCCGCACGCCCCCGCCCTCGGCGAGGAGAGAATCGATCGTGGTGATGGCCACCTTCGATCAGCGCCCGAGCACGACCGCGAGGTCCGCCACCCGGGTCGCGTATCCCATCTCGTTGTCGTACCAGGAGACGATCTTGGCGAAGTTGCCGTCGATCACCCGGGTGCTCGGCGCGTCGAAGATGGAGGAATGTGGATTTCCTACGAAGTCAACGGAGACGAGGGGTTCGTCCATGTACTGAAGAATCCCCTTGAGAGGTCCTTCGGCTGCCTTCGCCATCGCCGCGTTGATCCCTTCGGCGTCCGTGGTCGAGTTGAGCTGGACGCTCAGGTCCACCACCGAGACGTCCGGGGTGGGTACCCGCATGGCGTAGCCGTCCAGCTTCCCCTCGAGCTCCGGCATCACCAGAGCGATGGCCCGGGCCGCGCCGGTGCTGGTGGGAATCATGGAGACCGCGCCCGCGCGGGCTCTGCGGAGGTCGCTGTGCGGCGAATCCACCAGGCGCTGATCCGCGGTGTAGGCGTGGATGGTCACCATCAGACCGCGGTCGATGCCAAACTCGTCGTGGAGGACCTTTGCCACCGGTGCCAGGCAGTTCGTCGTGCAGGAGGCGTTGGAGATGATCCTGTGGCTGGCGGGATCGTAGGCATCGTCGTTCACGCCCAGGACCAGGGTCACGTCCGGGTCGGTGGCCGGTGCGGTGATGATCACGCGCTCGGCACCGGCGGCGAGGTGCTTGGCCGCGTCGTCCCGCTTTCGGAAGAGCCCCGTACCCTCCACCGCGATCTGGGCCCCCAGGCGCTTCCAGGGCAGTTTCGCCGGATCGCGCTCGGCCAGCACCGGGGTGCGCTTGCCGGCCACCACCAGAGCGTCGCCATCGACCTCGACCGGGTCCGGGTAGGCGCCGTGGACGGAGTCGTATTTGAGCAAGTGGGCCAGGGTCTTGGCATCCACCACGTCATTGACGCCGACGACCTCGACATCCCTGTCGCGCATCGCGCGGAAGGCGAGGCGACCGATACGACCGAACCCGTTGATTCCGACCTTGACGGGCATTCTTTCCTCCAGAGCTGGGTGGATGAGGCAATGTACCCGGCGTCTACTGATCATTCCAGAAGACGCCATGGAGGGGGACCGCTTCAGGCGGACAGTCCCGCGCGCGACGGATGGCCCCACGCCGGTCGTAGCGACTATGCTCCCGCTGTTGGCAGATCGGGGGGAGGGAGGTGGACCGAGGCGGCACACCGGGTGGGAAGACCCGCTGGCTGGCCGGCGGAGCGGTTCTTTGCGGCCTCTGCGCGATGCTGGTCATCGGCCACTACGTCTTGGGTGCGCGGCGGGCGGTCCGGGCGGCCTATCCCACCGTTGAGGGCCGCCTGCAGGTAGCAGACCTCCAGCAGCCGCTGCGGGTACTCCGCGATCTTCGCGGAGTACCGCACATCGAGGCCGCGAGCGAGCGCGATGCCTATTTCGGCCTCGGCTTCGTTCACGCTCAGGATCGCCTCGCGCAGATGGTGTGGCTGAGCCGAGTGGCACGAGGGCGGAGCGCGGAGATCCTGGGGAAGCGCGGTGTCGCCGCCGATCGCCGCGCCCGGATCCTGGGACTCGCTCGTCACGCCGAAGCCGACGCCCGGAGTCTGCCCTCGCGCGTCCGTGTCCTGCTCGAGGCCTATGCCGCCGGGGTGAACGCGAGGATCGCGAGGATTGCCGCGGGCGAGGTCGAGGCGCCCGCTGCCATCGAGGCCTGGGGGGCTCCGCTGGATTCGTGGACGCCGAGCGACACACTGGCCCTGCTGAAGCTCTATTCGTGGGGGCTCGGGGGCACCCTGGAAGAGATCGTGACGATGCAGGAGCTGATCCAGCACTTCGGCGGCTTCGGGGCACGGCGCTTCTTTCCCGCGGGCGTCGGGATCGACGCAGTGCGACCGCCGCGGGGCTCTTCCGTCGCCCTCGGCACCCCCGATCCGCTTCGTCGTGCGCTGGGCCTGCGCGGTCGCAGCATCGGAAGCAGCGCCTTCCTGGTGGCGGCGGCGCGCTCGTCGAGCGGTTCGCCCCTGCTTGCCGCCGACTCCCACTTCGAGCCAACCGCACCGGCGCACTTCTACGAGGCCCATCTGCGCGGGGGGCCGGTGGACGTGGCCGGAGCCACGCTGCCTGGCGTACCCGTGGTGTGGACGGGCTTCACGCCTCGGGTCGCCTGGGCCTCGACCCACGCCGGCGCGGTGGTATCCGATCTCTTCGTCGAATCCCTCCACCCGAGCGATCCCTCTCGCTATCACGACGGAGCGGGCTGGAGGCCGCTGGAGCTGCGGGAGGAAATCATCGAGATCCGGGATGGGGAGCCCCTTCGCCTGGAGGTCCGTGAAACTCTCCACGGACCCCTGGTGAACGATCTGCTGGAGGAGGCTCATGAGCCCGTGGCCATCCGCTGGATCGGTGCCCTGCGGAATGCAAGGGATCGGGGGGATGATGGCGCTGGCCCGCGCCAGGAGTGCGGCGGAGCTTCGCCGGGCCCTCGCCACCCACCACGAGCCGGTGCTCCTGGTGGTCTATGCAGATGCGAAGGGATCCGCGGGTGTTCAGCTGGCCGGCTTCCTCCCCAAACGTTTGGTCCCATCGGGCCTGGTCCCGGTTCCCGGCCGCGATCTGACCTATCACTGGACCGAGCGGATCGCCTTCGAGGATCTTCCGGGACGGAAGATGGGCGGGCAAAGTCGTTGGCTGGTCGCCGCCGACGGAGATCCGACCTACGGCGCCGGCACCACCGAGATCGAGTTCTTGTGGCGGACCGGCGCCCGTTCGGCGCGCATCAAGTCGCTGCTGGCGGAGCATGCCCGTTCGGGACCGATGGGTGTGCGGGATCTGGTGTCGGTGCAGGGAGACGTGCTCTCCGAGGGGAGCCGGGACTTGATCGAGAAGGCGCTGGCATTGGCAGGCGACTCGGAATCGCTTGGAACCGAGGCCTCGGCGGTGGCGAAGATGCTCCGCGACTGGGACGGGAGGGCATCCTCTCCCAGCGTCGGCGCGGCGGTCTATCACGTCTTTCTCGATATCCTGCTGCGCGCGGTCTTCGAGCCGGAGATGGGGGAAGGCCTGCTGCGGCGCTACCTGGCGTTCGCCCGGGCGAACCCCACCCAGTTGCTTCACCAGACGCTCGTGGCGGCGAAGGAGGGTCGAGGTGAGACCGAGGGTTGGTCCGACCCGGCGGCGGTTCGCAAGGCGGTGCGCGGCAGCCTGCGGGACACCTGGATCCGGATGTCCGTCCAGCTTGGTGTGAATCGGGAGAAATGGACCTGGGGAAGGCTCCACACACTCCGCTTCGCGCCCCTCTGGCGGGAGGGGTGGGCCGGGCAGGACGATGACTTCGGCCCCTTCCCCGACGAGGGTGACGGCAGCAGCGTCAGGATCGCCGAATACCGGCCCCTCGAGTCCTTCGACACCCGGGTCGTTTCCGGCTACCGCTTCATCGTGGACACGGCGGACCTGGACCAGGCGCTGACCTCGCTGGCGCCCGGGCAATCCGAGCATCCCGGCCATCCCCACAGTACCGACCGGCTGGTCCGCTGGCGCCAGGACCGGCCGGCGCTGCTCTCGACCAATCAGCTGGTTCTCGAGGCGAGCACCAGCGCCAGGCTCGAGCTCGAGCCGGGTCCCTGAGGATGCTGCTCTACGCCGCGGTTCCGGGCTTCTACGCGGAGGTGGAGCGACTGGCCAATCCGGGCCTCGCCGGCCGGCCGGTGATCGTGGGCGGCGACCCCCGAAAGCGGGGCCTGGTGCAATCCGCGACCCCCGATGCCCTGCAGCTCGGGGTCGTGCTCGGGATGCCGATGCGCGAGGCGCTGGAGCGCTGCCCGCAGGGACGGGCATTGCGCACCGACATGCGTCGCTACCGCAACGTCGCCTCCCGCCTCCGGGCTTGCCTCCGCAGGTTCACCGATCGGGTCGAGCCGGCGGGCCTCGAAGCGGCCTTCCTGGAGCCCCGGCAACCCGAGGAGTCTGCGGAGGAGCTGGCGGAGCGCCTGCAAGAGAGCGTCCGCGAGGAGCTCGACCTGCCGCTGCGGGTGGGCATTGCTCCTGCCAAGTTCCTCGCCAAGATCGCAGCAGAAGAGGCTGGAATCACGGGAATTCTTCGCATTGCCCCGGGGGAGGTGGCCGACTTTCTGGCGCCGCTTCCGGTCTCCCGGCTGCCCGGTGTCGGCGACAAGACGGCGGCGAAGCTCGCCGCGCTCTCGGTCCATACGGTGGGGGAGGTCGCGGCGCTCGGGCGACCGGTGCTGGAAGAGCATCTGGGCAACCACGGGCTCGCCATCCTGGGCTACGCCCAGGGCCGGGACGACGCTCGCCTCCGGGCGGCACCCCACCCTCGGAGTCTCAGCCAGGAGTCGACCCTGGACTCCGATGAGCTGGATTTGCCGGTGATCCAGGAGCGAATCGAGGAGCTGGCCCGGCACCTGGAAGCCGGGCTCGGCCTGGAGCGGCTGGCGGCCAAACGGGTGACCCTGAAGCTTCGCTACGCGGACCAGGAGCAGACCACGCGCAGCTGCACCCTGGTTCGCCCCGTCGCCGCTGCGCAGGATCTGGCGGCGCTGGCGGCGGATCTGCTGGAGCGAACCCAGGCCGGAATTCGCCCGGTGCGGCTGGTGGGTCTCGGCGTCGCCGCACTGATCCGCTGGCGCCGCGACGACCGGCAGCTCGAGCTCTTTTCATCCCAGAGCTGATCGGAAATTCGCTCCCTCGCTCAAGCCTCTCCGGCTCTCCGCCGAAAGGAGGGGAGTCGCCCCAGGCTGCTCCGGGCGAGCCGCTCGGGCCATCGAGAGGGAGGGAGCCGGATGGCAGGAAATGATGCGGGAGCGCCGCAAGTTTCCCCGGATCGCGACGGACCAGGTCATCTCCTTTGCCCCGGTGAACTACTCCGACGAGCGCCTCGCCGTGAGCACGAACGTCTCGGCGGGCGGCATCCGCTTCGAGGCGGTGGGCTGCGAGATGGAGCTCGGCGACACGATCCGCGTCACCTTCAACGTCGGCGAGCACACCGTGGTCGCCGTCGGTGAAGTCTGCTGGGCCACCGAGCTCGACAACATCACCTCCGACATCGGTCTCGCCTTTCTCGAGATCGATCCCTCCGCCCTTCGGCTCATCGAGGACACGACACTCGAGCGTCTAGGGCCCCAGCATCTGACTCGGGGCCGCGCCCGCGGGGCGGCCAGAACTTGCCCTCCGAGCTTCGGGGTGCGAGCTTTCGGGCCATGGCGGATTTCCACCAGACGGGGGTGATCACCACCCTGCACCGGCTCGGGCGCGGGGACCTGACCCGTCTGGAGAGGGAGCTCTACGTGCACGGCTGGGTGCGGCCCATCGCACTGGTGCTGCCGTGTCTCTACTCGGAGCTCCAGGACGTGGCGCTCAAGGGAATCATCGATGCGCTGAAGGGCGTCAAGTACCTCCGTCAGATCGTGGTCAGCCTCTCCGGAAGCGAGCGCCGGGACGAGTTCGAAGAGATGTGCGCGGCCTTCGACGGAGTCCGCACCATGAACGGGGAGCCGGTGACCGTGCTCTGGAACGGCGGGCCCCGGATGCAGGAGCTCTATCACCGGCTGGCCCGCGAGGGCCTCGATGCCGGGCGACGACGGGAAGGGCAGAAGCGCCTGGATCGCCTACGGCTACGTCCTCTCCTCGAACCTCTCCCGGGTCATCGCCGTCCACGACTGCGACATCCGCGACTACAACCGCGAGCTCCTGGCCCGCCTCTGCTTCCCCATCGCGAACCCGAACCTCAACTACGAGTTCGCCAAGGGCTACTACGGCCGCGTCACCGACCGCCTCTACGGCCGGGTGACCCGGCTCTTCATGACCCCCCTGCTGCGGGCCATGAAGTCGGTGCTCGGATCGATTCCCCTGCTCGAGTTCCTCGACTCCTTCCGCTACCCGCTGGCGGGCGAGTGCGCGATGACCACCGACCTCGCGCGCAGCACCCGGATCCCCTCCGACTGGGGCCTCGAGGTGGGGATGCTGGCCGAGGTCTACCGCAAGTGCTCCCTCAGGCGGATCTGCCAGGTCGAGATCGTCGAGAACTACGACCACAAGCACCAGGATCTCTGCGAGAACGACGTGACCCAGGGGCTGCACCGCATGGTGGCCGACATCGGGGTGTCCTTGATCCGAAATCTGGCCAGCTACGGCGTCCAGTTCGACGCGGGCTTCCTGCACTCCCTGCGGGTCGCCTACGTTCGCCTGGCTCAGGACGCCGTGTCGCGCTACAACGATGATGCAGCCCTGAACGGATTGGAATTCGATCGGCACGAAGAGGAGCTCGCCGTCGAGACCTTCTCCAACGCACTTCGCGTGGCGGGCCTGAGCTTCGTCCAAGACCCGATGGGAGCCCCCCAGATCCCCAACTGGAACCGCGTTACCTCGGCACTTCCGGGTTTCCTCCAAGACCTCCGGGAGACGGTGGAGGCAGACGGCAACTAGAGGCGCTATCTAAGGCGGCTCCGGACTGGAGGGAGTCCATGCGGATTGGCGATATCCCCGTGGGGGACGGGGCGCCGCTTGTGCTGATCACAGGTGTCAACGTCATCGAGTCCGAAGAGACGACGCTGGCGGTGGCCCACCAGGTTCGCGAGATCGCCGCACGACACGACTTCCCGGTGGTGTTCAAGGCGTCGGTCGACAAGGCGAACCGTTCGAGCCTGGGCTCCTACCGCGGTCTCGGCTTCGACGAGGGCCTGCGAGTCCTGGCGCGAGTGAGGGCAGGGACCGGGATGCCCGTGATGACCGATGTTCACGAGCCCGGCCAGGCCAAGCCCGTCGCCGAGGTGGCCGATTGCCTGCAGATTCCCGCATTCCTCTGCCGGCAGACCGATCTGGTGGTCGCCTGTGCGGCTACCGGAAGGCCCGTCAACATCAAGAAGGGCCAGTTCATGGCACCCCTCGACATCCGCCACGCGGTGGCGAAGGTGGCCGCCTACGGGACCAGCGGAGCCCTCGTCTCGGAGCGGGGAACCACCTTCGGCTACGACGACCTGGTCGTCGACATGCGCGGCCTGATCCAGATGAGGGAGTTTGCCCCGGTCTGCTTCGATGCCACTCATTCGGTCCAGCGACGGCGGCCCGGGGAGGCGGCGAGCGACGGGGATCGCAGCATGGTGGCCCCGCTGGCCCGGGCAGCGGTGGCCGTGGGGCTGGATGCGATCTTCGTCGAGGTGCACCCCGAGCCCGAGGCCGCTCCCTGCGACGGACCGAGCCAGCTCGGCTACCAGGACTTCGAACGCCTGATCACCGAGGTGCGAGCCATCGATCGAGCGGTGGCGCCGGGCCGGTCCGCAGCGCGCGAGGAAGACGGAAAGACGTCGCTCTAGCCTGGCGCAGCGCTCTCGAGGGCCTTCCCCAGCGCGTCGTCGATGCTGTCGATGGAGACGATCTCCAGCTTCTCCAGCACTTCCTGGGGAACCTCCACCAGGTCCTTCTCGTTGCGCCGCGGAAGCAGCACCGTGGTCACCCCGGCGCGCGCCGCCGCCATCACCTTGGCCTTGATCCCACCGACCGGGAGCACCTTTCCGCGGAGCGAGATCTCGCCGGTCATCGCGGCTGTTCCTCGGGCCCGGCGGTTCGAGAGGACGGAGACGATCGCGGTCACCAGCGCGACACCCGCCGAGGGACCGTCCTTGGGGACGGCTCCGGCGGGCACGTGGAGATGGATCTCCCCCGCTTCCAGAACCGGAGAGTCGAGGTGGTACGCCTCGGCGTTCGCGCGGACCCAGGAGAGGGCGGCCTCGGCGGATTCCCGCATCACCTCGCCGAGCTGTCCGGTCAGGCGAAGCCGCACCCCCTTGCCACCGGGGATCGCGGTCGCCTCGATGAAGAGGATGTCACCGCCTTGCGAGGTGGCAGCGAGCCCGATGGCGACCCCGGGCAGCGTCGTACGTTCCGCCGTCTCCGGCAGGTGAGGTGGCGCACCCAGCGCCGTTCCTACGAAGTCCCCATCGACCTGCAGCGTCGCGTCTTCTCCGTCTCCCGCGATCCGGGCGGCGGCCTTCCGGAGCAGCGTGGCGAAATGGCGATCGAGGTTGCGGACTCCGGCTTCCCGAGTGTACTCGTGGACGACCTTGTCCACGGCCTCGTCGGTGACGGTGACCCTCTCGGCCGTCAGGCCATGGCTCTCGAGCTGCTTCGGGATCAGGAAATCGCGTGCGATCACGAGCTTGTCGCGATCCGTGTAGCCCGGCAGCTCGATCACCTCCATGCGGTCCAGCAGCGCGGCAGGAATCGTGGCGAGCGTGTTCGCGGTGGCGATGAAGAGGACTCGCGAGAGATCGAAGGACACTTCGAGGTAATGGTCGCTAAATGTGCAGTTCTGCTCGGGATCCAGGACCTCGAGCAGCGCCGAGGAGGGATCGCCGCGAAAGTCCGCTCCGAGCTTGTCGATCTCATCGAGGACGAAGACGGGATTCCGCGAGCCCGCACGCCGCAGGCTCTGCAGGATGCGACCCGGCATCGCACCGACGTAGGTGCGCCGATGCCCTCGGATTTCGGCCTCGTCGCGGACACCCCCGAGGGAGGCCCGGGCGAAGTTCCGGCCCATGGCCCGGGCGATCGAGCGCCCGAGAGAGGTCTTGCCGACCCCCGGCGGCCCCACGAAGCAGAGGATCGGGGCCTTGGCATCGGGGGCCAGCTTTCTCACTGCCAGATACTCGAGAATCCGATCCTTCACCTTCTCGAGGTCGTGGTGGTCCTCGTCCAGGATCCGGTGGCCGGCTTTGAGATCCAGGTGATCCTCGGTCTCCTGGGACCACGGGAGATCGGCCAGCCACTCCAGATAGGTCCGAATCAGGTGCCGATCCGGAGCGTGCTGGGGGAGGGCGGCAAAGCGGCGCAGCTCCCGCTCCGCATGCTCTCGGGCCTCGTCGGGAAGCTCCGCCGCCTCGATTCGCTCGCGAAGCTCGTCGGCCTCACGCTCTCCGGCGTCGCCTTCTCCGATCTCTGCCTCGATGTCGCGCATGCGTCGGCGGAGCAGCCGCTCTCGGCGCTTCGGGTCCATCTCCTCGTCGGGGGACTCGTCCTGGAGGGTGCGCTGCGTCTCGGCGATGGTGATTTCCCGCTCCAGATGCCGGGCGATTCGCCGGAGGCGCTGGCTCGGGCTCTTCTCCGCGAGCAACTCCACCCGCTCGTCGACGGGAAGAGGGATGTTCGAAGCGATCAGGTCGGCCAGCAGGCCGGGACTGGGCAGTTGAGAGACGATCCCCTTCCACTCGTCGGGGTAGTCGCCTCGCAGGTCGATGACCCGATGGGCGAGCTCGACGACATTCTGTCGGGTCGCCTCGATCTCGGCGGCATCCTCGGGCGGATCGGAGAGGGGATCGACGTGCACCAGCAGGGCCGCCCCTGCGCTCTCGACCAGGCGGATGCGGGTTCGCACCAATCCCATCACGATGGCCTGCTTGCCCTCGCGTCGGGCATCCACGATCCGCAGGACGCGGGTGATGCAGGCGATCGGATGCAGGTCTTCGAGACCCGGATTCTCGGTGGTCGGATCCTTCTGGGTCGCCACCACCAGAAATCCGCCCTGGCCGGCCTGGTCCAGGGCGGCCAGGGAGGCCGGGCGGCCGATCACCAGGGGAACGTTCAGTCCCGGAAAGACCACCGCATCCCGCACCGGCAGGACGGGCAGAATCACCGGGATTTCGACTCCCTCTTCGCCTACGACCGCTACCCACTTCTTCTCGTCTTCAGACACACGGCCCCCAGTTTCGGGAAACCTATGCTCGAAGCGGGTCGGGTCAAGAGGGCCGTCGGAGGGGAGAACAGGCCCTACGGGCTCACTGCGCGGCCGTGCCAGGAGAAGCTGGTGCCCGGAACTGGAATCGAACCAGCACGGCCCGTCTGGCGGGCGCCCGCTTCGTTCGCCCTGCCTTGTCGACTCCGCTCGCCTCCGGCTCGCTGCGCGCACGTTTGGTGCTTGCGGCTCACTGCGCGGCCGTGCCAGGAGATGCTGGTGCCCGGAACTGGAATCGAACCAGCACGGCCTTGCGGCCACATGGTCCTGAACCATGCGCGTCTACCAATTCCGCCACCCGGGCACGGGGTCAGACTAAGGACGAGCGGGGCGCCCGTCAACGCATCGGGCGACCAGCGCCCCCGGGGGCTATCGGGGGCGCCTGATCGAGGCTCTCGATTTCGGCGGCGAGGCGCTCCCATTCCCGGTAGAGCTCCTCGATGGCCTGGCGGAGGGCGGTGCGCTCGCCTTCGAGCTCGCGGACGCGCTCGGCATCGCGATGGATCTCAGGATCGCCGAGCTTCCATCCCAGGGCCTCGAGGGCGCTCTCCTTCTCCAGGATCGCCGCCTCGATGGCCTGCACGCGGCGCTCCGCCTTCTCGCGGGCCTTGCGCCGCTCCCGCTCCAGGAGCCGCCGCTCCTTGTGTGAGAGCGTGCCGGGCTCTGCTTCGGGTCGAGGAGCCGGCTCGGCTCCGCGCCGGCCGTGGCCCGCCACGGCCCCACGCTTGGCCGGGCGACTGGCTCGGACGCCTCGGCCTTCCGCAGGTAGTCGTCGTAGTTCCCGATGAACTCGCGCAGCCGTCCGGCTCGGACCTCGACGACGCGGGTGGCCAGGGCATTGATGAAGGCCCGGTCGTGGGTGATCAGGACCAGCGTGCCCCGGTACTGCCGGAGCGCTTCTTCCAGGACCTCGCAGGCCTCCAGGTCCAGGTGATTGGTGGGCTCGTCGAGCACCAGGAGATTGGCGGGTCGAAGCAGCATCTTCGCGAGAGCGAGGCGGGCCTTCTCGCCGCCCGAGAGCACCGACGACCTTCTTCTCCACGTCGTCGCCGGAGAAGAGAAAGGCGCCCAGATGGCCGCGCAGGCGAGGGTGATCGTCCGTCGTCGCGACGCTCTCGAGCTCCTCCAGAACCGTCCGGCTCTCCGTCAGCGCCTCGATCTGGTGCTGTGCGTAGAAGGCGACCTCGACCCGGTGTCCCGGGGTCCGCCGGCCCGCGTCGATGGGCAGCACACCGGCCAGGATCCGCAGCAGCGTCGACTTGCCGGCGCCGTTGGGCCCCACCAGCGCCACCCGGTCGCCGCGCCCGATGCGCAGATCGATTCCCTGCGTAGACGCGGGTCTCCCCGTAGCTCTTGGAGACGCCATCGAGCTCCATGACGATCGCTCCCGCCCGCTCGGGTGCCGGGATCCGAAGCCGCATCCTGCGGCGCGAGGCGGGCGGGATCTCGACTCGCTCGAGCTTCTCGAGGGCCTTGACCCGGCTCTGGACCTGGCTCGCCTTGGTCGCCTTGGCGCGAAAGCGTTCGATGAAGCGCTCGGCCGCGGCGATCTTCTGATCCTGGGTGCGCTTCCTGGCCAGGAGCTCCTCCCGTCGCGCCTCCCGCTCGACGAGGTAGCGGTCATAGCCTCCCTGGTAGACGGTGAAGCGCCCGGCCTCGAGCTCGGCGACACGTCTGGACGTGGCGCCGCAGGAAGGTCCGGTCGTGGGAGATCACGATCGCCCCGCCTTTGAATTCGGCGAGAGTCTCCTCGAACCACTGGATGGAGGGGAGGTCCAGGTGGTTGGTCGGCTCGTCCAGCAGCAGGACATCCGGCTCCGAGAGCAACAGCTTCGCCAGCTCCACCCGCATCAGCCATCCGCCGCTGAAGGTGCAGAGAGAGCGCTCCCGGTCGTCGGGATCGAAGCCCAGGCCAGCCAGGACCCGCTCCACGCGCGACTCCCTTTCGAAGCCGCCCTCGCTGCTGAAGCTGCCGTGAACGCGGTCGTAGCGCTCGGCGAGAGCGGGTGGGATCTCGTCGCCTTCGCGGACCCAGGCTCGCCATGCGCTCCTCGAGCTCGCGAAGCTCGCGCTCGAGGTCGTCGAGATGGCTGAAGGGCGGATGCGGCTTCCTCGCGGACGGTGTGTCGCTGGGTCGGGATCGATCTCCTGGCGCAGCACCCCGACCCGCACACCGCGCGCCAGGCTGCGGCGGCCGCCGTCCTGGGACTCGTCGCCGGCGGCGACGCCGAGGAGCGTGGTCTTGCCCGCGCCGTTCGGGCCCACCAGGCCGATGCGATCGCCGACGTTCACGGTGAGATCGACCCCGGAGAAGAGCATCCGATCGCCGAAGCTCTTCGAGATTCCGTCGAGTCGGAGCAGCATGGAGGGAGAATCTAGCCTGCATTTCTCAGTCGCGAGTTCAACTCCCGGCGCGAACTGGCCGATGAAAAGGGGGAGGCCAGAAGGGGTGGCATGAAGATGGACACGGACCTGTTGATGGAGGCTGGCAAGCGAGGAATCCACCTGCTCTTCGAGACCGAGACGATCGCCGAGGCCTACCAGCAGGACGCGGACCATCTTCGCGACGCGCTAGAGGGTCGCCTCGAAGAGATCCACTTCGTGATCCGCCACGTGATCAAGCTGCGCGACGCGAATGCGGCGCGCGATTACATTTCCGGCCTGGCGCCGGCGCTTCGATACATGCTCGTCCTGCTCTACTTCGACTTCTGGACAGCCGCCTGCGCCAGCACCCGACTCTTCACTGATCCGCAGCAGGGCGTGGCGCGCGCCGCGGCCCCGCTCTGCGCGCGCCCTCTCCACCAGTTCATCCACCGAGAATCGCAGTGGGACGCGTACCTTGCCGCCGCGGCGACTGCGGAAGAGCAGATGTCCGTGCTCGCGAGCGTGGTGGAAGAGATCCCGGAGCAGGGCGACGTCGCGCCGGCAATACTCCTCGATCTCGTCGATGCGGCCCTCCTTCCACCACTCGAGCGCCTGGAGCCCGTCGGCGCTCTTCGATTCACCGAGGGTCTCTTCGCCGAGATGGGCCAGGGAGACGCGGAAGCCCAGCCGGGCGTGGATCTCGTCGAGGAGGTCGAAGGTGGGGAGGGAGGAGAGATCGTCGTCCGTATAGCCCCGGAGCACCTGGTAGTCGAAGCGGCGGACATTGAAGCCGATCACCAGATCGGCGCCGGCGAGGCGCTCCAGAAGCTGCTGCACCTCGCCTTCGAAGAAGGTGGTGAATTCCCGTTCGAGGCTGTCGTGGATCACCGCCAGTGAGACGCGCATCAGATGGGCATTGTGCCAGCCGCCGACCTCGGCGGCGCTGCGCTGGGTCTCGAGGTCGAAGACCAGGACGCGAGGGGGTGGCGGGGCCGCCGGGACTGGAGGCTTCCGCTCTTCGACAGCGGGAGGAGGCCTCGGCTCCTGGGGTTCGATCGCCGGAAGCTCGTCTTGTCCGACCAGGAGCTCGAGGACTCGGATCGATGCCTCCTTGTCGATCGGGCGGTTCCCGCTTCCGCACTTCGGCGAGTGCACGCAGGAGGGGCATCCCTCCTGGCAGGGACAGTCGCGAATCAACTCGAGGGTGGTCTCGAGGAGGGTGTCGACGCGGTCGAAGACGCTCGGCGCCAGTCCCACTCCGCCGGCGTGCTGGTCGTAGAAGAAGACCGCCGCCCGGCCGAGCTGGGGATGGCGCAGGTAGGAGATGCCCGCCACGTCGTGCCGATCGCAGAGGGCGAAGAGCGGGAAGAGGGAGAGGGCCGCGTGCTCCACCGCGTGGATTCCGCCCATCACGTGGCGTCCGGTCGCCTGGATCGCCTTGGGGATCTCATCGGGCATCTCCAGCCAGACCGAAGTGGTCTCGAAGGAGGTGGGCGGCAGGTCGAGCTTCTCCGTCCCGAGCAGCTCCTGGCCGCGGACCCTGCGGCGCTCGTAGCCCGTGATGCGCGTCGTGACCTTCACGCGGCCCTGGACGAGCCGGAAGTTCCCGGACGGCCTGGCGCGCTCGCGAGAGAGGATCTCGGTCTCCTTCTCCTTGAGCGCGCGGGTGTAGTGGGCGGCTCTCACCGGCTCGACGGAGACGATCCGCTCTTCCCGATCGAGCTTGGTGACCAGGTACTGACGGCCGTGGTGCAGGTAGATGGCGCCCTCGTGACACTCCTCGAAGACGTTTGCCGAACCGATCGAGCCGACGATCCAGGGCTTCGAATCCCCGGATCCGCCGGCCTCGATGGTGTAGCTGGAGCCCGTCGAGCGCAGGTTCACCTCCCGGTGGGGGTTTCGGCGGGACGCGAACCACTCGGTACCGGCTTCGCTGCGCAGAAGCGTCCCCGCCTCCTCCAGCCGCTCGAGACGGGCGCTGACGGCATCGTTGGAGAGCCAGGGTTCCTTCTCGCGGAGCGGTATCTCGGCGGCGGCGCAGGGCAGGTGGGCGCCGATGACTTCGGGATTCTGCGGGTCGAGTACGGCGTGCTCGAAGCCCTGATCGAAGAACACCCTGGGATGGTGGACCAGGTACTGATCCAGGGCGTCGGGCTGGGCGATCATGGCGATCAAGGCCTCGCGGCTTCGGCCGACCCTCCCCGCGCGCTGCCAGGTGGCGATCTGGCTGCCCGGGTATCCGACCAGCAGACACACGTCGAGGCCCCCGACGTCGATTCCCATCTCGAGGGCCGAGGTGGAGATCACGCCCAGGAGATCTCCCTGGAAGAGCCTCCGTTCGATCTCCCGGCGCTCCTCGGGGAGGAAGCCGGCGCGGTAGGAGCTCACGGCCGAGGCGATCGACGGCTCGGCCTCGATGACCCAGGTGTGCATCAGCTCGGTGATGCGCCGGGCCTTGGTGAAGGCGATGGTGCGCAGGCCGTCCCGCACCGCCATCCGGAACAGACGCGCCGCCGTGGTGTAGGGCGAGCCTCTGGGGTTCAAGAGCAGCACCTGGCGTTCCGTGCGCGCCGCGCCATCGGTGCAGACCACCTGAAACTCGCGCCCCGTCAGGTTGCCGGCCAGCTCCCCCGGGTTCGCCACCGTCGCCGAGGCGCAGACGATCTGGGGCCGGGCACCGTGATGTGCGGTGACCCGGTCGAGGCGGCGAAGAACCTGTGCGACCTGGGAGCCGAAGACGCCGCGATAGGTGTGGAGCTCATCGATGACCACCAGCTCGAGGCCGCGAAACAGCCGCTCCCAGCTGGCGTGGTGGGGAAGGATCCCCATGTGGAGCATGTCGGGCGTGGTGATCAATACGTTGGGAGGCGACTCGCGGATTCGCCGCCGCCGGGAGGACGGCGTGTCGCCGTCGTAGATCGCCACCGTCGGGAGATGGGTCAGCAGCCTCCCCGAGGAAGCCAGTGAGGCGATGTCCTCCTCCAGACCCTTGCGCTGGTCCTGCTCGAGGGCTTTGAGTGGGAAGAGATAGAGCGCCCGCGCATCGGGGTTGGCGAGGGCCCCGGCCAGGGCGGGCAGGTTGTAGACCAGGGATTTGCCGCTGGCCGTGGGAGTTGCCAGGACTACGTCGTTTCCGCTGGCGAGGAGTTCGAGGGCCCGGGCCTGGTGGGTATAGAGCGCGTCGATCCCGCGGCTGCGCAACACCGGCTCCAGGGGGCCGAGATCGAAGCCCGCGGGCGCACCGGTGGCGGAACGCCGCGCCGGAAGCACCTCGTGGTGACGGACTGCGTCCCGCAGATCCCGATCCTTGCGGATCCGTTCCAGAAGTCTGCTGATGGGCGACACCGGCTCGAATCTCCGTCCGCGATCCGGATCGGGGAGGACCGTCCGGTGACGCCTGGATCAAGCCCGCTCGGAGGCGGTGGGGGGCAGGGGAGTATGCAGGATATCGTCTGCTGACCGTCTTCTACAAGCGGCACTCAGCGGCCCCACGGGGGGCAGGTTCGTCCGCTCAGTCGCTCCGGAGCCAGAGCTCGGCGGATTCGATGTCCCGGAAGGCGCGAAGATCCACGCCGTATCTCTCCACGTAGACCGAAACCATCCGGGAGAGCCCGAAACGAAGATCTCCCGTGGTGACCACCGCACACCGAAGAGGCACTGCTCGATCCCGCTTGGAGCCGAGGAAATCCACCAGGGAGACCAACTCCTCGTTGGAACGAGTCGCTTCGCTCCGTCGGATGTCCATCAGCGTCGGCATCCCAGGCGTGGTGCGCGGATCGGAGATCACTGCGACGAGCAGATCCCTGAGATCTTGAGCGGGGTAGTCGCCCTCTCCGACGATCCGCAGCATGTCGCCATCGTAGTCATAGGTGAGACCCATATTCGCCCTGGATTCTAGCCGGCAATCCCTTCTCGTGACGATGCATGGCGCCCGCTGCGGGATCACGCGCAGTCGCCTGCGCGGCGAGCTGTCTCCGGCGCTCGTCAGACAGCGTGCGCGGCAAGGGGCAGTTGTTTAGACTGCCCCCTCCGTTGGGGGTGACGGCGAGACGGCGATCGTGAGCGGACATGTCGAGGTCAACCCCAAGCTGGCACCGGTGGTGATCTCCGGACGACTCTTGAACGAGATCTACACCCACGCTCTCGAGAGCCATCCGGAGGAGTGTTGTGGCCTCCTCACCGGCAAGGGGACGGGTTGCTTCGATGCGATACACCGATGCCGGAACGAGATGACGCGCCTTCATCGCCAGAACCCCATCACCTACCCGCGGGGAGGCGAGAGAGCGTTTCACATGAACGAGTTCGATTACGTGCGAGTCCAGACGGATGCGGAGGCGGTGGGGGCGAAGGTGACCGGCGTCTATCACTCCCACGTGGAAGCGGGTGCCTATTTTTCGGAAGACGACCAGGAGTCCGCGCTTCAGGAGCTGTATCCGTTCCCGAAGGTGGACCACATCGTGATCTCGGTGATGGATCGAGCGGTGAAGGAGGTGGCCGCGTTCCGCTGGCTTGCCGACGAGGGTCGATTCGAGGGGCGCACGCTGGTGGTCGAGGCGCCGTGAGGGCCCCGGTGATTCGCGGTCTGCTTTCCGTCGCGTTGTGCGGAGCCCTCCTGTACGGGTGTGCGGGGCCGAGCTTCCGGCTCGCGGACCTGCCCTCGGAGCCGATGGCGCTGGTCTACCGAACCCGGGAGGAATCCGAGAACCGAGCGGAGATCCTCGCCCGGTCGAAGGAGGAGCCGAAGCCCCGGCTGGCCGGAGAGGGTCGCCTGCGGCTCGAGGCACTCGGCGACTACCTTGGCCTGGGCCGAAGTGCTGCGGAGAAGAGGGCGGATTTCCTCGGGAGAATGGCGCTCCTCGATGCCCGGACCGGCGAGGTCGAGACCCTCGACTTCGCTCCGCGCGGGGCGCGGCCTCTCTGCTGGTCTCCCGACCACCGGCGGCTGCTCTACGTGGCGGCGCCCCCGGGCAAATCGGTCCAGCACGTGTTCGAGTACGATCGGGAGTCGCGGGAGGTCCATCCGATTGCGCGTGGACCCTACCACTACCTGGGCGCGAGCTACGGTCCCGACGGCCGCCTTGCGCTGGCCCGCCTCGATCCGCGGGAAGGTGCCGCAGGTCGATCGCGGATCTTCGTGACCCGACCCGGTGGGGGGGAGCGCGCCCGGTGACGCCGGGTCCGGTGGACAGCTGGCCGGTCTGGTCGCCGGACGGGAGTGTCCTGGCCTATGCGAGCGTCGATGAAAAAGGCAACGCGGTGATTCGCAGCGTCGAGCCGCTCTCGGAGGGCGAGCCGAGATTCGTCGCTCGCGGACTGGAGCCAGCGTTCTCTCCGGAAGGAGACTGGCTGGTCTACACCGCCAAGCGGCGCGGGCGTTGGGCGATCTGGCGGGTCCGTCCCGACGGATCGGGAAAGCATCCGATCGGATTCAGTGGCCAGAACGAGCGAGATCCGACGGTGTCTCCGGACGGGCGGTTCGTCGTCTACGTGGCCGAGGACGAGGAGCACCAGCGGCTCATGGTGCGGTCCCTGGACGGGTCGGGAAATCGGCGCCTGCTGACGAGTGGGGACGGACTCCTGCCCGCCTGGTAGACGGCCGTCCCGGGTCAGACCATCCGGATGCGCGGGTCCGAGGCGGTCTTCAGCAGCGCCTCGCGGTCATCTCCCTCTGCGGGATGGACCGCGTAGCCGAAGGCCAGCGCCACCCGAACCGGATGGTTGAGACGGTCGTCCTTGGCGATTTCATCGGCGACGGCCCGGGCCAGCGCCGTGATCCGTTCCTCGGGAATGGGACCGGGCTCGGGAAGCAGCGCTGCGAACTGGTTCTCCTCCAACCGGCCCAGGACATCGAAATCTCGCAGGTGCACCCGGAGGGCTTCCGCGGTCCGTAGCACCGCGCTCTCGGCGCGAGGCGGTCCGCCGGCTTCGCGAATCTCGTCCAGGTTCTCGATCCGGCATGCCGCCAGCGCGAGGGTGCCCTCGCGTCCAGCGGCGCGGGCGATCTCCTGGTCGAGCCGCCGCGACAGATAGTCCGCGTTGGGAAGTCCGGTTTCTTCGTCGAAGCTGCGGTGTTGGCGAGTGTGGGCGTAGAAGAGCGCATTGGCCACCGCCCGCTCCACGTAGTGGACATACTTGGTGAAGATCTGCAGGTCCTCGTCGTTGAACGAGCCCGCGTAGAACTGATCCGCCGCAACCTTGTCGTAGAGTGCCATGCTGCCGATGACGCGACCCTCTCGCTTGAGGGGGGCGGTCATCGCCGAACGCACCCCGCTTCCCAGCTCCGTGTAGCTGGGGTCCGAGTCGATGTTTCGGAGCAGGCGCGCCGTGCGGCCCTTGATCACGTCCACGGAGATCTGCTTGTCGAGGCGGAAGAGCTTCTCCTGGAGGCGGCCGTCGGCAGCCCCGTAGTAGGAGCGGATCACGTAGCGCCGGCTCTCGGGGTCCTGGAGCCGCAGAACCGCGTGGTCTGCCTCGAGGATCAGGGCGCCGGAAGAGGTCGCGAGGCTGGCGACCTCGTTGGTGTCGCGGGCGGAGATCAGGCGGATCCCCGATTCGTTGATGGCGCTGACCTTGGTTGCCCGGATCGACATCTGGGCTTCGCGCCTGGCTTGAGCGATCTCATCGGCTGCGGCTGCCGCGATCTCGAGCAGGGTCTCCTCCAGGGCCCGGCCGAGGCGCATTCCAGTTGGGCGCGCCGGATCGCCGCCTCCCTGGATCGTGAGCACGCCGACCATCGATTCTCCGGCGATCAGGGGAAGGGCGGAATAGGCGAGGGCGCCGTCCTCCTCCCGCAGGAACGCCGGGGAGCGGTTCTGGGCCGCGCGGCCGTCCACGCCCTGGCCCAGCACCACCCTGTACTCGCCTCCGAAGCCACCGCCCTGGAGGGAGGTCGCGGCGAGGCGGAGCTCTCCCTCGTCCGGGTCGTGCAGATAGACGGTGGCGATTCCCCCACCCAGTCGCTCGGCGATCAATTGACAAAGGTTGGTGAGCCGATCGACCAGGGGCGCGGACCCGGAAAGGGCCTGGCGGACCTCGCGAACCGCGTCGTAGCGAGCAGCCTGGCTTCGAAGCGACTCGTGCTCCTGCGCCCGGGCGATGATCTCGGCGTCCAGCCTTCCCAGCTGCTCGGCGAATTCGAGGTCGTCTTCGGAGAAGGCCTCCGGCCGCTCGCTGTGATGGAGGTTGAGAACGCCGAGGACCTTGCCTTCGCAGACCAGGGGAACGCAGAGCGCCGACTCCACGTCGAGTCGCTCGCGAACGATCCGGAAGCTCTGCCGGTCGGCCCGTCCGCGCAGACGGATGGGGCGGGCATCGGCCGCCACGCGCCCGGCGATGCCCTCTCCAAGGGCGACCTTGATCTTGGGCCAGAGCTCCGGCTCCACGCCGATGGCGACGCGGATCGACAGCAGCTGGGCCTTCGGATCCAGGAGCATCAGCGAGCCCCCGTCCGCGCCGGTCACGCCCATGGCGATCTCCAGCATGCGCGAGAACAGCTCGTCAGCGTCGATGGTGAGGTTGACCGACTCTACGATCTCGTGCAGCGCCTGGAGAAGCTCCGCCTTCCGGTCCGTGGCCGAGACGCCGTATCCCCACAGCAGCCTCGCGGTGAGCGGAGAGACGATCTGTACGCCTCGTAGGGTCGCGTCCGGTACCAGCCGGTCGAATGGCGGGTCGAGGCCGGCGTCGATCACCGCGTGGATGCCGCCTCCCGCCTCGAAGACGCTGCGGTCATCGGAGAGCCGGGCGAGCAGGCGCTCCGCCGTGTCCGGATCGAGGGCCTCGATTCGCTCTCTGGCGGTCTCGAGGTCGGGATCGAAGACGATGGCGATCTCGAGATCGGGGTTCGCCTCGAGAACCGCGACCAGCTGCAGCGCCTCGCTGGTCGCCCCGTAGATCGCCACGCATTTGCGCATCAGTCACCAGTCTCCGTCTTGGTCGCTTCGATCTCCACGCTGAGCGAGATCGCCAGGGATCGCCCGGCTTCATCGCGCAGCAGGATCGGAATCCGTACCGCGCCCGATGCCGTCTGGCGGACCTCGCCAACCGACTCGATGCGGATCGCCTCCATCGTCCCTGGGCCGTCCGGCTCCGAGTCCACCTGGGCCGGAGCCTCCAGCTCCACGGTGACCTGCCGGAAGGAATGCTCGAAGGCCGCTTCGGTCTCCGTGGCCGTGGCTTCGATGGCCGCGCCATCGGGGTGATCCTCGTCGTAGACGAGCGCTGGATCGAGGGCGGCGCCGTCTTCGAAGCTCTCCTCCTCCCAGTCCGTCGAGGCGTCGGCCGAGGTGGTAGCCGTCTCCAGGATCTGGCTGGTGCCGGGAGGCAGAGTGGGCTCGGCGAGCTCGAGGGGCTCGCTCTCTGCCACCGGTGCGGTCGCCGGATCGGCCGCGTTCCGCCTGCGAAGATGCCGGATCACGCGTTTCGAGATGGTGGTGAGGGTCTGGAGGACTCCCGTGCCGCTGGTGGCCACGGCCTCGAAGGCTGCCACGTTTTGCATGCTGAGCTTGCGGTGCAGCTCCTCCAGCGCGTAGGGATCCGACTGGTCCCGCTTGTTGTACTGGACGACGAGCGGGATCTCCTCGAGCGTGCGGCCGTAGGAGGCGAGCGCCGCGCGCAGCTCCTCGAAGGAGGCGATGTTCTCTTCGATACGGTCGCGCTGGGTGTCCACGACGAAGACGATGCCGTCCACCTGGTCGAGCAGCTGCTTCCGGCTGGGTGCGTGCTCGGCCGCTCCGGGCACGGTGAGGATCTGGATCCGGGCTCGCACGTCGCCGACCTGGCCGAGCTCGATGGGGAGGGCATCGTAGGTCACGGTCGGATCGAGCCGAGTGGGGACCATCCGGAGCTCGCCCCGGTGGTCCGGCCGCAGCTTCGAGTGAATCACCTGGGCATTGGTGGTCTTGCCGGAGCCCTCGATTCCCCAGTAGACGATGCGGGCCTTGACTTCGGTGTCCTCTCGCCCGAACTCGGCCATCAGATCTTCCCCTTCTTCTGCAGTAGCCGTCGCGCGTGAGCCGCGATGGGCGTAGCCACGTCCTTGCTCTTCATGATGCCCCTGAGGTCCCTCTCCTGGAGATAGTTCAGGAACTTCATCGCCGTCGGAATCCTGACCTTCGGGTTGGTCGCCAGTCCGAGCTTCACGCGATAGCTCTTGGTCCAGTCCCGGTTGGCGGCGATGATGCGGAGTACCTCCTCCGAGAGGTTGCGCGCCCGCGCGAGGCTCTCCACCTCGTTCCCGGTGATCTTCGGGCTGCGAATCGCGGCCGTGGCGACGATCTTGTTGCGGTCGCGGACGAGCAGCCCTCGCGCGTCCTTGTTGCCCATTCGCGCGAGCTTGACCTTCTGCATCACGTTCATGTTGTGGATGATCTTGAACAGGTTTCCTTGCGGTTTCCTCGTCGAGCTCGCTCTCGCTCTCCTCGATGAGATCGGTGGAGAACTGGCTGGCGTCGTCACCGAGGAGCGCTTCGAGCGCAGCGGCGGCCACCTCGTCGGTGATCTCCTGCTCATCCGGCCCCGAGCTCTCTTCCGCGTCCTCGTGGACCTCGGCCTCGGGCCGCTCGATGCCCATGAAGGTCAGGATCCGGTCGATGGTGGCGCGGCCGGTGAGCGGGTTGTCTCCGAGCGCATCCACGATCTCCGGGAAGCGGAGCATACGCTGCTGGTTGTTGCCGACGATGTCGATGACCCGCTTGTGCGGCAGGGTCGCGAGGAAGGCGAAGGTCCGGTCGTCGGTCGCGGGATTGAGGGCGATGCTCTCGATGCGGTCGGCCTCGTCCTTGAAGGTGTGGGCGAGGTAGCCGAGCAGGGCGGGGTGGGTCTCGCCGGTCAGCACGGTCTGACAGATGTTGTCGGGGAGGTTCTCGAGGGTCTCTCTGGCTCGGCTCTTGACCTGATCGTCCGGATCGTGGGCCAGGGCGAAGAGCGCCGTCGCCAGCTCGATGGGGGGAAGGGGCAGGGCGCCGCCGGCGGCCATCCGCCGCACTTCGACCGGAGCATCCCGGCGGGCGTACTTCTCCGCCTGGGGTGACAGGGTCAGCTTGATCTTCTGCGCTTCCGCCAAAACCGGACGCTCCTTTGCCTCGAATTACGGCGACCCTGTGGCGGGCAGGTGCGCCCGGCCAGCTCACGCTGGACCGGAAGCCGCGATCAAGCCGACCTCAGGACTCCTCCGCCTGTTTCGCCTTCGCCTCGGCGATGATCTTCTCCTGTACCTGGGAGGGGACCTCGTCGTAGTGCGAGAACTCCATCTGAAAGGCCCCCTTCCCGCCGGTCAGGCTGGTGAGAGAGCTCGCGTACTCCAACATTTCGGCCATCGGGACCTCGGCCTTGATCACCTGGCTCGAGCCCCGAGCCTCGCTGGACTGGACCCGCCCCCGGCGGCTGCTGACATCGCCCATGATGTCGCCCACGTAGTCGTCGGGCACCACGATCTCGGCGTTCATGATCGGCTCCAGCAGGGTGGGCTTTCCCAGGGAGATGCCGGCCTTGAATCCGAACGATCCGGCCAGCTTGAAGGCCATCTCGTTCGAATCCACCGAGTGGTGCTTTCCATCGATGCAGCGAGCCCGGACATCCACCACCGGGTATCCGGCGAGGGGGCCCGCTGCCGCCGCCTCTTGGATCCCCTTCTCGACCGCCGGGATCAGGTT
This sequence comes from uncultured delta proteobacterium, assembly GCA_963722885.1. Classification (GTDB taxonomy): domain Bacteria; phylum Myxococcota_A; class UBA9160; order UBA9160; family UBA6930; genus CAVXZE01. Next base: position 336,688 of record CAVROS010000004.1, on the reverse strand, counting down.
GCGAGGGATCGCCCCACCCACGATCTCGTCTGCGAACTCGATCCCCTCCCCGCGGGGCAGCGGCTCGAGCGTCAGGTAGCAGACACCGAACATTCCCTTGCCGCCGGTCTGCTTCTTGAGCTTTCCCTCCACGTTCTCGGCCTTGCGGGTGATCGTCTCCCGATACGGCACCTTCGGCGTCTTGAGCTCGACGTCGACGTCGTAGAGCCGCCGGAGCTTCTTCACGGTCATCCGGATGTGGAGCTCGCCCATCCCGGTGAGCAGAAACTCGCCTGTCGACGGGTCTCTACCCAGTCGCAGGATCGGGTCCTCCTCGACCAGCCGGCCGAGGGAGGTGAAGACCTTGTCCTCGTCTCCCTTGGTCTTTGCCCCGATGGCGTAGGAGAGCACACCTTCGGGAATCGGGATCTCCGGCAGCCGGACGCCGCCCTTTTCCTGGGTGAGGACGTCGCCGGTGTGGACGTCCTTGAGCTTTGCCACGGCGACGACGTCCCCGGGGCCTGCCTCCGGGACGTCGACGTACTCGGCACCTTGCAGGAGCAGCAGCTTGCCCAGGCGCTCCTTCTTGTCCCGGGTCGCATTCAGGACCGGGGTATCCCCCTTGATGGTCCCCGAGACCACCCGGAAGATCGAGAGGGTGCCGGCGTAGCGGTCGACGACGGTCTTGAAGACCAGGGCGGCGAAGGGGCCGGCCGGGTCGGCACTGAGCGCGGTCTCCGCATCGCTATCGAGATCGCGCCCCGTCCGCGGAGGCCTCTCGACCGGCGAGGGAAGCAGCTGCGTAGCGAGGCGCAGCGCCTCCTGCGTTCCAATCTGCCCTGTCGCGGATCCGCATAGGACGGGTAGGAGGCCGCGGGAGCTGGCTGCAGCCACCAGGCCCTTGACCATGGATTCGTCGTCGAGCTCTCCCTCCTCCAGGTATCGTTCCAGCAGCTCGTCGTCGGTTTCGGCGACCGCCTCGACCAGCCGCTGACGCGCCGCTTCGACCTCGTCGGCGAGCTCCGCCGGGATGTCGGTCTGACGCCCCTCCACGGTCGCCTTCATCTCGAGAAGATCGACGACGCCCTTCAGGTCGGAGCCCGAGCCGATCGGAAGCACGACCTCGATGGGATTGGCGCCCATCCGGCGAAGGGACTCGAGGGCCCCCTGGAGGTCGGCATGGTCCCGATCGATGCCGTTTACGAAGGCGACCAGCGGGGTGCCCGACCGCTCGCTGGCGCGCCACATGCTCTCGGTGCCGACCTGGGTTCCGCCCACGGCCGACACCAGCAGGATCGCTCCGTCCAGCGCATGGAGAGCCACCTGACCGTCGCCCTGAAAGTTCGGATCGCCGGGGGTGTCGACCAGCGTGAGATGGAAATCGTTCCAGCCGAAGCCGTACAAGGAGGAGGTCAGAGTATGGTGCCGCTCCTTCTCCTCGGGTGTGTGATCCAGGACGGAGCTCCCGTCGTCCACCTTGCCGAGCGCGCTGGTGGCGCCCGCCGTATGGAGGAAAGCCTCGGCGAGGGAGGTCTTCCCGTCCCCGGTGTGGCCTATCAGTGCGAAGTTCCGCGTCTTCTGGGTTTCGACGTTCTGCATGGCTACTTCTCCTTTCGCGGTCCCTCCGCGCGTTGGGGACGGTTCTTCTCGAAAAGAATGCGCAGGCCCTCCAGCGTGAGGAAGGGCTCGACGCGTTCGATGGATTCCGTTTCGCTGGCGATCCGCTGAGCCAATCCGCCGGTGGCGATGACACGGATTTCGGCCCCCAGCTCCCGCCGGATTCGCGACACCATCGCGTCTACCATTCCGGCGTATCCGAAGAGCAGACCCGACTGCAGGGAGGCGGTCGTGGTCCGACCGATCACCGTCTTGGGCCGCGCGATCTCGACCCGATGGAGCATGGATGCGCGCTCGAAGAGGGCCTCCATGGAGATGTGGATCCCTGGGAAGATGGCGCCGCCCAGGTACTCGCCTTTCTCGGAGACGCAATCGAAGGTCGTCGCCGTGCCGAAGTCGACGGCGACCACGGGTCCACCGACCAGCTCGAAGGCCGCCACCGCGTTGACGATCCGATCGGCCCCCACCTCCCGAGGATTTTCGTATCGAACCGGCATCCCGGTGCGGGTCCCCAGGCCGATCAGGATCGGGGGACGGCCAAAGAGCTTCTCGCAGACCCGCTCCCAGATCGGCTGCAGCGGGGGAACTACGCTGCAGAGGATCACGTCGCTGAACCTCTCGAGCTTGCACTCCGACTGCGCGAAGAGGGAGCGCAGCGTGCCGGCGACCTCGTCGGAGGTCTGCTCGCGGTGGGTGCTCAGCCTCCATTGCTGGACCAGCTTCGCCTCACCCGTGGCGTAGTCGAAGACGCCGAGAGAGACGTTGGTGTTCCCCACGTCGACGGCGAGCAGCAGGCCGGTCATGCTCGGTGGCCTCCGTCCTTGACGATCGTCACGTCGCCGGCGAGGACTCGAGTCTGCTGGCCGTCGTCGCGCTCCAGGCGGAGTGCGCCATCGGGGTCGATCCCCTGGCAGACCCCGTTGGTCTCGCCCTCGGCCAGATCCGAGACCCGGATGCGTCGACCTGACATGCGGAAGAACTCCTGGAAGCGGGGGCGCAGGGCGCCCCAGCCCTGCTCGGCGTGGACGTCGAGTACGTCCTCGAGGGTAACGAAAAGACGACGGGTAAAGTCGAGTCGGTCCACGGGGCGACCGGAATGGGAGGCGAGGCTGGTCGCCAGAGCGCGGAACTCCTCGGGGAAGCTCTGCCGATCCACGTTCAGGTTCACGCCGATCCCGAGGACCAGGAAGCCCACCCGCGTCGCCTCGGCGCTGAGCTCCATCAGGATGCCAGATGTCTTCCGCCCATCGAGGAGGACGTCGTTGGGCCACTTGATCTCCACCGCGCCAGGGCTTCCGAGAGTCGCCACCACGGTCTCGGCGACGGCGATGGCCGCCGCCAGGATCACGGTGGCTGCCTGACTCGCGCTGAGCGAGGGGCGAAGCACCACCGAGGTGTAGAGGTTCGCGTGCGTCGGAGAGTAGAAGGAGCGGCCGAGACGGCCGCGGCCGGCGGTCTGGCCCTCGGCGATCACGGCGGTCCCGTGGGCGGCGCCCTCCCGGGCGAGGTCGAATCCGACCCGGTTGGTCGAGTCGATGGTTTCGAAGTAGCGGATGTCGCGCGCCATCCAGCGGGTCTCCAGTCCCGCCAGGATCTCCTCGGGATAGAGGCGATCCGGGAACCGAGATGAGCCGGTAGCCGCCTCCGGGGGTTCCTTCGATGCCGTAGCCCTTCCCGCGAAGTGTCTCGACGTGCTTCCAGATCTGCGAGCGGGAGACTTGCAGCCGCTCGGAGAGTCCCTCGCCGGAGCAGGGTTCGCCTTCTGTTCGTCGGAGCGCGTCGAGGACGCGCTCCGCGGCTCCGTTCACACCGCCACCTCGTCATCGGCAGGGGACGCGTCTCGCCTGTCCGCAGGATGCCGCGCGGGGAGGGCAGGCCCGCGGTGAACCTCCAGCGAGATGTCAGCCGAAGGGGCGGAGTGGGTCAGGGCCCCGATCGAGATGCGGTGAACACCGGTCTCGGCGACCCGGCGGACCGTCCCGAGATCGATGCCTCCGGAGGCTTCGAGCGTGGTCCGGGCTCCGAAGCGGGCGGCCAACGCCTGGAGTTCGTCCAGGGAGCGATTGTCGAGGAGGAGGGAGTCGGCACCGGCCTCCAGGGCGGCTTCCGCATCCGCCTCGGACTCGACCTCGACCTGCAGCCAGAGGTGGGCCGGCGTGCCCGAGCGGGCCGCCTCGACCGCGGCGGCGACCCCGCCGACCGCGGCGATGTGATTGTCCTTGACCAGCACGGCGTCGAAGAGGCCGGCTCGGTGATTGACGCCTCCGCCCACGGCGACCGCGTACTTGTCGAGAACCCGCCAGCCGGGGAGGGTCTTGCGCGTGTCGACGATCTTCGCGCCGGTTCCGGCCACCCTCTGCACGAAATTCCGGGTGGTGGTGGCGACCCCGGACATGCGAGCGACGAAATTGAGGGCCGTGCGTTCCGCGGCCAGGATTCCGCGAGCTGGCCCGGAGACGAAGGCCAGGGGAGCGTCGCAAGAGGCGATCTCGCCCTCTTCCAGGGCTGCCGTAAAGCGGATCCGGGAGTCGACCTCGGAGAAGGCACTGGCCGCGAGCTCGAGGCCGCAGACCACCAACTCGGAGCGCGCCACCAGCACCGCCTCGAGTTCGAGATCCGCAGACAACGTCAGGTGGCTGGTGAGATCGCCCGCTCCGATGTCCTCGGTGAGGGCGCGCTGAAGCAGTTCTCGCCAGGAGGACGCGGGAGGATGGACTGCCTGCAGAGCCACTGTCGCAGTTTAACGCACTGCGCCTGGGAGCGATCCCGAGGGGGGAGGACGAGCTAGCTGTCCTCGCCCTTGAGCTTGCGGATCTCCTCCAGGATCAGCGCCTCGGTCATCTGTGGGAAGACCTCCCAGGCGACCTTCTCGATGCGCTCCAAGGCTTCCTTGACGATCCGCTCGGTCACGTCGCTGAAGGCTTCCCAGGCGATCTTCTCGAGGGCGTCGTGAAGCTGTTCACGGACCAGGGGCGAAAGATCCGGTGCGCTGGTGGCGGAGGGCGCTTCTTCCGCGGACGTCAGCAGCAGATCCGGAGCGGGTTCGGGCGCCTCTTCGGGAGCGGGTTCGGAGAGAACCTCTGCCTCCTCGAACGCCGGCGGCTCCGCCATCCACGGGGATGACACGTCATCCGCTGATCGGCTCGAGCGCTGTCGCAGGCCCTTGGAGGGGATCTCCCAGGTCCGAGGACGAGACGTCGTAATCCCGCCCACCGGCCGGATCCAGGACCGCTTCCACCGCCAGATCATCGGGCTCCACTTCGGCGAGCGGATCCGTGGCGTGGTCGTCCGGAGGGGTCGCCTCGGCGGAATCGAGAGCATCGCCAGTGACGAGGTCGCTCAGTGGATCGGAGCCGAGATCCGAGAGGATCAGAGTCTCGTCGGAAGCGGGGGAGATCGCCTCGCCGATCGCGTCCGAGCTGGAGTCGAGCATCGCTGTTTCGGTTTCGGGCAGGACGCGGGTCGGCGCGGGTTCGTCCGGCACGCTGGAGGTGAAGTCTTCGAAGGGAGTCTCTGCCGCCGGGATCACCGACAGCTCCTCCGGCTCGATGTGATCCAGGTCGCTCTCTCCGAAGGTCGGCGGGGTCTCGGGGGCTTCGGGGAAAGCGCTCGAGAAGGCCTCCTCACCGGGCAGGATCGCCATGGTGCTGTCCGGGGCCATCTCCGGCTCCGCCAGCGGCTCGAGCATCTCTGCGACGGTCTCCACCTCTGCTCCTTGGCTGGAGGGAAAAGAGGTCGAAAGCTCCTCCTCGAAGTTGGCGCTCGTCTCGAAGGCGAAAGCGTCCTCCGCCTCGGCGTCCACCTCGAGGTCGTCGCCGACCGCCATGCGTCTCCGCGCTCGACGCGGGCTCGGGGGTGGTCCGGGGCTCGGTGATCTCCTCGTCGAAGAAATCGAAGGAGGATTCTTCCTCCGCGTTCGTGTCGGGAACAGGGGCCAGCCCCAAGGATTCGTCCATGCCAGGCGTCTCCTGCAGAGGGGCGGGAGATTCGATGACTGGCGCGGGTTCGGTCGCGAGGGCGGGAGCAGTGGCCTGGGCGAGGTGGACGTTCACCTGATCCACCAGGGCCTGGGCCTCGAAGGGCTTGGTGATGTGGCCGTCCGCACCGGCTTGCGCTGCGCGCTCCTCGTCAAAGGCCTCGAAGGTCCCGGTCAGCAGGAGGACCGGCGTGTTCTGGAGCTCCGGATCCGACTTGATGGCCTGGCAGACTTCGTAGCCGTTCATGCCGGGCATCACGACATCGGCCAGGACGATGTCGGGGCGGGTCTCTCGGGCTTGCGCAATGGCGTCGTCGCCGTTGTCCACGGTGAGCAAGGCGACATCCTCGTTGGCGAAGCTGATTCCGACGACCTTCTGGATCGTGACGCTGTCATCTGCCAGAAGCAGGGTCTTGGGCATTGTCCCCCCCCGGAGCGGCGCAGTTCGGACCGGCGCGGTGAATCGCGAGCCGGGAGCATTTCCCAGGCGAAACACCACACACGTCCAGCCCTATTATCGACGGTATCGGGTGGCCGATTGAATGGTTTTTGCACCTTCCGAGCGAGTCGGCAAGTCCGAGGGCCGATCTGGAGCCAGTGGGTCGAAGCGATTCGTGGGGGGGGGCCGACGGAAAGAGTCGATGCTTGCGGGAAACCGACGTCCCAAATCAAGTTTTGGCGTGGGGGTTCCGATACATGACCCCGTATTTCGCGGGCTCGGGCTAATCTTCAAACAGGCTCGGTGGAATCCGGGCTGGCTTCAGGGAGCGAGACTGGATGATCCTTCGCGCAGCTGCCAGCACCGACGTCGGTCTCCGGCGGAAGGAGAACGAGGATCGCTACGCCCTTTCTCCCCAGCTGGGCCTGTATCTGGTCGCAGACGGGATGGGGGGCCACACCGCCGGCCAGGTGGCCAGCGAGCTGGCTGCCGAGACCGCTCTTCAAGCAATCCAGACCCTGGAGGGAGCCGCTGCCAGCCTCGCCGAGAGGCTTCGCTACGCAGTAGCTGCCGCCAACCGAGCCATCTACAGCAAAGCGCAGCAACACACCGAATTCACGGGAATGGGGACGACCCTGGTGGCGTTTCTGGCGGACCAGGAGCGGGCGGCCCTGGCCCACGTGGGCGACAGTCGGGCCTACCTGATCCGCGGACGCCGCATCCGGCAGCTGACCGACGACCACTCGATCGTCGGCGAGCTGCTGCGCCGGCGCGAGATCAGCGAGGATGCTGCCCGGGAGCACCCGCATCGTCACGTTCTCACGCGGGCCCTCGGCGTCCGTCGCTCGGTCGAGCCGGATCTGGTGGAGCTCACGCTGGAGCCACGCGATGTGTTCGTGCTGTGCTCGGACGGATTGACGAATCACGTCGAGGACCAGGAGATCGCGAAGTGGGTGTGTGGGAACGAGGATCTCCAGGAGATCTGCGAGCAGCTGATCGATCTGGCCAACGGCAGGGGCGGTGAGGACAACAGCACCGTGCTTCTCGCCCGCTGCGAGAAGAGCGAGTAGCGGCTAGCCCGCGCTCGAGGATTCCCTTGAGCTTCGAGCGGAGTCGGAGCACCGACTTGGTGTGGATCTGGCAGACTCGGGACTCGGTGATGCCGAGGATGTTGCCGATCTCCTTCATGTTGAGATCTTCGTAGTAGTAGAGCGAGATGACGAGGCGCTCCTTCTCGGGCAGGGTCGCGATGGTATCCGCGACGATCTGCTTCATCTCGTGGAACTTGAATGAGACGAAGGGATTCTCGGCCTTGACGTCCTCGACGACGTCCCCGAAGGTGCCGGTCCGTTCGCCGTCCGCTCCGCCGCTGCGGATCTCCTCCAGGTTCACGAGGGAGATGCCGCGCACCTGATTGAGCAGCTCGTGGAATTTCTCGAGCTGGAGTCCGAGGGAGTCGGCGACCTCGTCCTCCGACGCCGAGCGACCCAGACGCTGCTCGACCTCGCCGTAGGCGCGTTCGAGCTTGCGGCTCTTCTGACGAATACTGCGGGGCACCCAGTCGAGAGAACGGAGCTGGTCGAGGATGGCACCCTTGATCCGGAACTCCGCGTACGTCTTGAACTTGCAGTTCTTCTCGGGGTCGTACTTCTCGATCGCATCCATCAGTCCGATGACGCCGGTATTGTGCAGGTCATCGAGGTCGATGTGGGAGGGGAGACGGACGGCGATGCGGCTCACGATGTAGCGGATCAGGGGCGTGTGTTCGATGACGATCTGCTCCCTGAGCGAAGCGGGAATATCGGAGCTCTTCGTCTTGGCTTCTCGCAACTGCGTCTCCATTCAACCCTCCAACGACTTGTTGCCATCTGGTGATGTCGCGACGATTCCGCGCACGGGGCAGTCGGTGGGGCATCCACCCTGCCGACTCGCTGCGTGTGGGATGCAAGTCAAAGCAGGGGTCATGCCAACAGGTGGGCATCCGGGACTGGTCCGGCCAGCGGAAGGTCCCGGTTCGCGTCAGAAAATTCCGCGGCCGCCTGCTAACTATCCGAAATCGGAAGGTGTTTCGTGTCGGGGGCAGAGGACGGGCTGTGAAGAAGGCTGCGCACGGCAGCTGCCGCAACGGGTGGCAGAGGAAGCGGCCGATGTGCGAAACCGTCAGTCCTTCGACGGGAAACGGCTTCGACGGTTACGATTCCGTCATTTCCCGGACCACGGCTCGCCTTGCCGCCGTGCCGTGAGGCAGCCCCCGCGATCGGCACACACGCGGCTCGTTAGCGCGGGCGGACGGAGCTGGCCTTATTCATCGGCAGAGAGGCGCTTCTTCTTGATCTTTTCGATCAGCGTGGTGCGGTTGAGCCCGAGGAGTTGGGCAGCGCGGTTCTTGTTCCAATGGGTCTGCTCCAGGGCCTGAAGAATCAGATCGGCCTCGAAGCGATCGACCACCTGGTTGAAGGGCAGACCGCCGGCGGGAATCCGTGGCGCCTCGGGACGTGGCGTGGCCGGCGCTTTTCTGAAGGCGGGGGGAAGGTCGTCGACCTGGATCTCACCCTCGCCCCGCAAGATCACCAGCCGCTCGATCAGATTCTCGAGCTCGCGGACGTTGCCCGGCCAGTCGTGGTCGCAGACCCTGTCCAGGGCCTCGCTGGAGACGGTGATGGCCCCTCCCTTGCCCTTCTCCCGGTTCATCGCATCGAGGAAGTGCTGGACCAGCAGCGGGATGTCGTCGCGACGTTCTCGCAGTGGCGGAATCTCGATCGGGATCACGTTGAGGCGGTAGTAGAGATCCTCGCGGAAGCGCTTCTCCCGGATCGCGTACTCCAGATCCTGGTTGGTGGCGGCGATCACCCGGACATTGACCTGGAGGGTCTTCGACGATCCCACGGGCTCGAAGGTCTGATCCTGGAGGACGCGCAGGAGCTTGACCTGGAGGTTCGGACTCATGTCCCCGATTTCGTCGAGGAAGACGGTTCCGCCGTTGGCGACGGAGAAGCGCCCCTCGCGGTGGCTCACGGCGTTGGTGAAGGCTCCGCGAACGTGGCCGAAGAGCTCGGATTCGAGCAGCTCCTCGGGAATCGCGCCGCAGTTGACGGTGACGAACATCCGGTCCGCCCGGCGGCTGTTGTAGTGAAGAGCCCGTGCGATCAGCTCCTTGCCAGTTCCGCTCTCGCCGGTGACCAGCACGGTGCTGTCGGTATCTGCGACCTTTTCGACCACGTCGAGGACAGCCCGCAGCTCGGGGCTGGATCCGACGATGTTCTCGAAGCGATAGCGTTGGTGGAGCTGGCTCTGGAGAATCCGGTTCTCGGCCTTGAGGCGGCCGTGTTCGATGGCCTGCTCGACGAGCCGTCGGACCACGTCCAGGTGGGCCTGGTCGAAGGGCTTCTCCAGGTACCAGAAGGCGCCCGCCCGCAGCGCATCCAGCGAGCTCTCGGCACTTCCGTAGCCGGTCACCACGATGCAGGGGAGGTCCGGGTGGATGTCCCGGATCTGGCGGACGAGCTCCAGTCCACTGATCCCCGGCATCTTCACGTCGCAGAGCACGAGATCCAGCGGGTGGGAGGTCACCACAGCCATCGCCTCGGCCGCGTTGCGGGCGGTCGAGACAATGTGACCCACACGGCTGAGAATCCGTTCCAGAGCTCGTCGATAGAGCTCCTCGTCGTCGACGACGAGGATATGGGATTTCTGCAGGGCGGCACCTCCGCATCGGGAGGGAGTGAGCGCAGTGTAGAGGTGGGGTCGAGGCGGTTCAAGGCGACCTGCAGTGCGTCTTCTCAAGGGTGGCGGAGCCGGGGCCGATACGGCTGCCATGAGTCCGCAACCGGGGACAGCGTCGTCGGGGGGAGAGCTGCGTCCCCGTGACGCGCGCGGCATGGTGCTGCTGGTGGACGACGAGCCCCTCCTGCTTCGGGCGCTTCAGCGAATTCTCCGACCGGAGGGTTACCGTGTCGCCACGGCCTCCTGCCCGGAGGAAATGCAGCCGGCGCTGGACGATCCGGCTCTCGACGTCATCCTGCTCGACCTCTTCCTGGGCAAGGCCAACGGCCTCGATGTTCTCGATCAGGTGAAATCTTCTCGGCCCGAGGTCGAGGTCATCGTCATGACCGGTCACGGCAGCGTGGAGAGCGCCGTTGGCTGTATGCGTCGCGGGGCCTTCGACTACCTGGAGAAGCCGTTCGGCGACGCTCACCGGGTTCGCACCACGATCCACAAGGCGATCGAGCGGCGTCAGCTGGTGACCCGAAACCGAGAGCTCGAACGGGAGCTCCTGGGACGGCGGGAGGGCCCCGAACTGGTGGGGAACTCGCCGAAGACGCGTGCGCTTCGGCGAATGATCGAGAGTCTGCGTCACAACGAGAGCAACGTGTTGATCCAGGGCGAGAGCGGCACCGGCAAGGAGATCGTCGCCCGCGCAATCCACGCGGCGAGTCCCCGCTGTGCGGAGTGCTTCGTCCCGGTGGACTGCGGCGCGCTTCCGGAATCGATCATCGAGAGCGAGCTCTTCGGGCACCAACGCGGCGCCTTCACCGGCGCCCTCGGCTCCCGGGGGCTGTTTCGGATGGCCGAAGGTGGAACACTCTTCCTCGACGAGATCGGTGAGATTCCCTCCCAGGTCCAGGCAAAGCTGCTCCGGGCACTGCAACAGAAGGAGGTGCGCCCGGTGGGCGCCTCGGAGGCGGTCCCGGTCGACATCCGCGTCATCTGCGCGACGAACCGAGATCTCGCCGCAATGGTGAACGATGGCCTCTTCCGTGTGGATCTCTACTACCGCCTGAACGTGGTGCGGATCGAGATCCCAACCCTGCGGGAGCGTCGCGAAGACATTCCCCAGCTCGCTCATCACCTCCTGAGCAAGCACCGTCGCGAGGGCTCGTCCGTGTGTGGGTTCGAGCCCGAGACCCTCGAGATGTTCTCGCGTTACGATTGGCCGGGCAACGTGAGGGAGCTGGAGAATGCCATCGAGTCCGGCCTGGCTCTGGCGAGTGGCGAGCGGCTGCGCGCCGCGGATCTCGGCCTGGGAAACGGGATTTCCGGCACCGCGCCCGGGGTCCGACCCGGCCCGGAAGTGCCTCTCTCTCTGGAGGCGTATGAGCGCTGTGCGATCGAACGGGCGTTGCGGGAGGCGGGGGGAGACGCCACCAAGGCGGCGCGCCGGCTCCGCATCGGGCGCTCGACCTTCTACCGGAAGCTCTCCAGGCATGGAATCCTCGCCGGTCGAGGTCCCGGGACGGCTGGAGTTGGAGCGCCGAACGCGATCCGGTAGATTCGAATCCTCCCCCCGCAATCGTCGTTCTAGCGTGGTGTCCGAGGATGCGCCAGAGATGGACGTCGAAGGCGGCGCAGCGGGCGCGGAGCTGGAAGAGGGGCAGCCCTTGAGCCAGTCATCACCGTTGGTGCGAATCGCCATCGTCCAACCTCGGCCCGGGTCGGCGCAGCGGGACCTGGGAACGGTGAGCGCGCTGGATCGACTCGGTCGGGAGGTGACCGTCGAGGTGCTCCACGACGCGGACTCCTGCCGCGAGCTTGCCGCGAGGGAGATCCTCGATCTGGTGATTCTGGAAGAGCGGGTCGGCGAGAACCGAGGCTCACGAGGTGTTGGCGGCCCTGCGGGGCGACGGACCGCCGGTGATCGTGGTGACGACGGAGCTCGACGAGGAGATCGCCCTCGATACCTTCCGCCGGGGGGCGGCGGACTGCATTGCGGCCACCCGTGACTACGAGAGGTGCTTCCCGTCGCGGCACTCGAGCAGATCCGTCGCTGGCGGGCGGCGCGGGAGCGAGGGGACGCGGAGCGGCGTATCCGCTGGCTGGAACACCTCCACGAGGCCATCGTCAACGAGATCCCCGCCGCCCTGGTGGTGCTCGACGCTCAGCGGAACGTGGTCACGGTGAACCCGGAGTTCTCGCAGGATCTGGGGCTTCTCGGGCGATGAAGTCAATGGCCGGCCGCTGGAGCGTGTCCTGTCGCCGGACTTCCTGGAGAGCGGGGGGGTCGGGGAGGTGCTGTCTGGCGTTGCCGAGGGGCGCTCGGTGGCGCCCCGCATCGCCCGCGTGATCGACGCCGAGGGCGGAATGCGCGCCTTCGACGTCCGAGCCAAGCGGCTCGACGAGGGACGACTGCTGCTGGTGCTCTCGGACCTGACCGAGGTCGAGGTCCTCACGAAACAGGTCGCTGACTTGCAGCGTTACAACGAGAACATCATCCAGAACATGAATAGCGCCTTGCTCGTCGTCGACCTCGAGGGGCGCATCACCTACGCCAACCCGACAGCGGAGCACATCCTCGACGCGGGGCCAGGGGGCCTGCGCGGCCGTCCGGTCTGGGACTGGTTTCCGAACGCAGCATCGCGAAGAGGTCCTGATCTCTCGAACGCTCCAGGAGAACGCGCGCTTTCGCGGTGCCGAGACCGTGATCACCCGTCCGAGCGGCAGAATCGTCCCCATCGGGATCTCCTGTGCGCCCATGTCCGATCGGGATGGCACCCCGCTCGGGGCCGTGGCGATCTTCCAGGATCTCACCGAGATCAAGCAGCTCCAGCGGCAGGTGCTCCAGACCGAGAAGATGGCGTCCATCGGCCAGCTGGCCGCCGGAGTCGCCCACGAGATCAACAATCCGATGGGCTTCATCCACGCCAACCTCTGCCAGATGGCCGAGTACCTGGATGACCTGGCCAAGGTCTGGGACAAGATCGAGGCGCTTCGCAAGGTGGTGCAGGAACTCCAACCGCCGCGGGGGAGGCGGGGGCGGGAGCAGCGAGCGTTCCCGAGGAGATCCAGCGCGCCACGGGCGAGCTGGATGTGGTCATCGAGAAGGTCGAGGCGGACTTCCTGATCTCTGATTTCGGCAAGGCGGTCCGGGAATCCCTCGAGGGCTCCGAGCGCATCCGTCACATCGTCCAGGACCTCCGGGCCTTCTCCCACCAGGATACGGCCGAGCTCGTGGAGTCCGATCTGAATCAGTGTCTCGACTGCACCGCCAATATCGTCTGGACGATGATGAAGCACTCGGTCTCGCTCACGAAGCAGTACGATGAGCTCCCTCCCGTCTACTGCTTCCCGATGCAGCTGAAGCAGGTGTTCATGAACCTGATCGTGAACGCTTATCAGGCGATCGAGGCGAGCGGGGGAGGGGATGGAGCTCGGGGGGAGATCCATCTGCGAACGGAGCTTCGCGGCGAAGCCATCGCCATCTTGGTGACGGACAACGGCACCGGGATCGCGCCCGACGCCCTGGACCGGATCTTCGATCCCGTTCTTCACCACCAAGGAGGTGGGGGTGGGAACGGGCCTCGGACTCTCGACCTCCTTCAACATCGTGCGCCGCCACGGCGGGACGATCCGGGTCGAGAGCACCGAGGGGCAGGGAACCACCTTCGAGGTCCTCCTGCCGCTGGATGCGCTCGATCCGGAGGCGGAGACGGTGGGGTGAGCGGGAGTGGCTCCCCGCCCGTGCTGCTGCTCGTCGACGACGAGACGCGAATCCTGTCGGCCCTTCGCCGGACCTTGCGTCGGGAGGGCTACGAGATCCTCACGGCCGAGTCCGTCGCCGAGGGTCTCCGCATCCTCGAATCCCGCGAGGTAGATCTGGTCCTCACCGATCAGAAGATGCCCGGAATGAGCGGCCTCGAATTCCTCGCGCAGGTCGCCGACCGGTATCCGGAGTGTGGCTCGCCTCCTGATCACCGGATGGCCCGAAGAGATTCCTCGCGACCAGATCGAGCTACTCGGGATTCGCGCCCTGATCCCCAAGCCTTGGGACGACCAGGAGCTCAGATCGGCCCTCCGCGAGAACAGTTAGCCGGCCTTTCTCACTCCTTGGGCAGACGGCTCAGGTATTCGAGATCCGCCTTCTGGGTGTTCTTGGCGCCCATGGCGAGGATCCGGTGACGGCGCTGGCGGCCCTTCGTGTAGTAGAGGCGGCACTTGCCGGCAAAGCCCAGCTCGAAGATCGAGAGGTGGGGAGGGAGGCCGCCCACCTTGCGGCGGACCGTCAGATTCTCGGCCTCGTCGGAGAGGCGCTTGAGGGCCTCTTCGGCCTTCAGCTTGGTGGCCTCGTCCCGGTAGCGGACCAGATCGGCGACGGCGCGATCGTCGAATTCCAGATTCTTGTAGAGGGTGCGCAGGCGCCTGGCGAGGCTCTCCGCTGCGACGGCCCGATTCCCGGGCTCCCGAGGAGCTGCGGACCTTCTTGATGCGCCGCTCGAGGGACTGGATCTCGTCGTCCTTCTGGCCGAGCTCCTGCATCGCCTCGTCGAGAAATTCCTCGAGGGTTCGCCGCTCTTCCTCGAGCCCCTGGATCCGCGACGATCGCGCGCGAAGCTCGCTCCTCCCTGAGCTCGAGCTGCGCGAGCTTGACGGTGAGCTGCCTTCGGTCCTCCTCCAGGGCAGTGATCTCCTCGGCCGAGACCTCCGTCTCGGGCTCGATCCGGGCGAGGTGCTCTCGGACCGTCTCGAGCTCGGTCTCGATGGTCAGCGCCCTGCTCGGAAACGGCATCGCGGGCCGCCACCACTTCACCCAGCCGGATCTCCTCCCTTCTGGTCAGGGTTCGGGTGTAGACGAAGAGGATGGTCACCAGCAGGCCCGCGTACACGACCAGGATGGCATTGGCAGCCACGGAGCTGAGGGGGACGCTGACGTCGACCTCGACCGTCACCGGCAGAAGCGTCGCGTCGGCCATGCCGCCGGGCACCGCGGGGGGCGTGACGGGGCGACCGCCCGGCGTAGAGCACGGTCTGCCCATCCGCTCCCAGGACGATGGGTCGCACCCGAACGCCTCCGAAGCGGATCCAACGGGATTCCCGGATCACCTCGTCGATTCCTTGCTGGATCCGGGCGATCGCCGCTCCCTCGGAGGGATCCAGATCTGCCGCCGCCCGGATGGCGGTCTCGAAGTGCTGGCTCCATCACGCCTTCGAAGCCTTCCATGGTGAATGCGTAGGCGGCGAGGAAGATGAAGATCGACAGGTAGGTGAATCGGAAGGAGGCAAGGCGCTCGAGGGGACTCCTCTCCTCGGGCGCGTCATCGGTCGCGGTCGACGAGGCTGCGCGGAAAGTTCTTTCCGTTGTGCGGAAGAGAATTCGCCATCTCCGTGGCGGAGGATACCCTTCGCAGGCAGTCCCCAACACCGATAACGGCTGCAGGCGTGTTCTTCGCGCTGTCTTGGGCGCGCGCGCTCTCGCACGAATCTTGCAAGAGGCTTCTAGGAAGCAGGAGGCGGGAGTGACGGACAGGGAGAAGCGGGGGAGTCGCCGGGCCACGTTCGAGGGCTGGGTGGGGATTGCGGCGGGTGAAGTCCACCGGATGGCCCGCGGACGAGATCTCTCTGCGCAGGGGATCGGACTGATCCTCGGGGGCCCTCATCCCTTCACCGAAGGACCCGTGGAGAGCGAGTTTGCCCTTCCGGGCTTCTTCGTCCCGTCAAGCTCCCTGCCCGCGTCGCCTGGTCCGACTCGCGGACCGAGAGCCTGGGTCTGCGCTTCGAAGAGATCGACGCGGATCTCGCGGAGCTTCTGGAGAACTACGTCGCCGGCCGCCTTTGATGGACCGGGTCGCGCCACGAGCCGGTCGGGGCGGCTCCGCTCAGCTGCGTCACTCTCCGCGGCTTCGCTACGCGACCTGCTGAGAAAGGCGGGCTAGAGTCCGCCGCGATGAGGGTGGTGGACCTCGATCGCGACATGAGTGACGTGATCCCGACCGGGACCACGCGCGACAGCTCGTTCCTCTTCGATCGGATGACAGAGGTGACGCTCTCCCTCGCGGGGCCAGCACGGGGGCGAAGGATCCTCGACGTGGCGAGCGGATTCGGTCAGGACGCCATCGCGATGGCGGGACGCGGAGCGGAGGTGGTGGGCGTCGAGCCGTCGGAGCGGATGTCGGCCTGGGCTCGCCTGAAGAGCGCCGAAGACGAGGGGCCGGTTCCGCGATGGGTGCGAGGCTGGTCCGACGCACTCCCCTTCGCGACCGGCAGCTTCGACGCGTCGCTCTGCAAGGGCGCCCTCGACCACTTCGATCAGCCCGAGCGGGCCATCGCCGAGATGGCTCGGGTCACCTCCGCGGAGGGGCGGGTGGTGCTGGCGATCGCCAACTTCGAATCCCTGGCCTGTCGCACGGCGCGCTTCTCCGACGAGATGCGCGAGGGCTGGCTCGGCGGCGGCGTCAGCCGCGGCAGGCGGCACTACGACGTGCCCGCGGATCACTTCACCCGCTATGAGCTCGGGCTGATGAAGGAGCAGGCCTCCAGGAGCCTCGATCTGGAGGTGGTGGAGGGCGTTTCGATCGCGTGGGGTCTCCCGGTCTGGACACGCTCCGTGGATCACCTCCCGCGGCGGCTGGCGGAACTCGCGCTCCAGGGCCTGGACTGGCTCGCCCGTCGCGTGCCGACCCTGGCCGACGTCGTCGTCCTGGCCGGGCGTCCCAGACGACGCGTGTCGAGTTCGTCGGGCCTAGGGCCGCCGTAGCAGTGACCGTTCCTCCACCACCTCCTGGTAGATCCGCGCGGTGCGCTCCGCGACGCGGGGCCAGGAGAAGGTCGCCTCGATCAGGGGACGAGCGCGTGCGCCCATCTCGCGCCGCAGCTCGGGCTGTTCGAGCAGGGTCGCGACCGCCTCGGCAAGAGCGTCGGGATCGTCCCTGGGAACCAGCAGCCCGCCGCTGCCCACCCGAATCACCTCCGGCAGCGCCCCGGCGGAGGTGGCCACGACCGGGGTTCCGCAAGCCATCGCCTCCACCGCGGGAAGGCCGAAGCCCTCGTACCGGGAGGGAACGACCACCAGAGCAGCGCGCCGGTAGAGGTTCACCAGGTCGTCGTTGGGAATGCGGCCGGTGATGTCGAGGCGATCGGCGCAGCCGACGGAGCGGGCCCACTTGCGCGCCTCGTTGCCAGAGCCGCCCGCGTCGACGAGGGTGAGACGAACCGGGGATGGGAGCTTGCCGAGGGCCGCGATCAGGGTCTTGATTCCCTTGTTCGGATCCGACGCTCGGCCGACACAGAGGATCTCGTTCTCGCGGCGCGAGACGGCCGGATCGGGCGAGTAGAGCTCGGTGTCGAGGCCGTTCCAGACCATCTCGAGCCGGTCCCGACGGACGCCGAAATCGCGGAGGATCTCGCGGCCGCTGGCCTCTGAGGAGGTGAGCACCCGGTCCATGCGACGAGCGACGAAGGACTGCATTCCGATCGGGTAGAACTGCATGGTTCCAATCGCGTCGGTCGTGGTCTGGTCCCGTACGAAGGAGGCGCGTCGATCCACGGTGAGTGGGTGGTGGATCGTGGTCAGCATGGGCAGCCCGAGGGCGCGGATGCCGAGCAGCCCGTAGCCGAGACACTGGACGTCGTGCACCAGGTCGTAGCGCGCTCCGCGCCGCAGCCGTTCGGCCATCGCCCGGAAGGCGCGCAGGCTGAAGGCGAAAGGCTCGGGGAGAAAGCCGAGCCGGCTGGAGGCGAGTTCGTAGAAGTTGAGTGGCTCGAAGACGCGCAGTGGATTCGGGCGCGGAAGAAAGTGGCCCCAGTCGCGCGAGAACCACTTCGCCCAGAACTGCTGGTTGGGGAGCGTCACCACGTCGCGAGCGAAGGGCATCGGATCGGGGAAGGGGGGACCCACCAGCACGTCGACGTCGTGCCCGAGCTTCGCGAGCTCGCGGACCAGGAACCAGAGGTAGACTCCCTGCCCGCCGCAATGCATGTTGCCGCGGTAGCCGACCATGCAGAGGCGAAGCGGGCGGCTCACCCGTCCGTCCCCGCCACCCGTTTCTCCGCGTAGAGAATCAGACTCTTCGGGCAGACGAAATTCACGACCCTGCGCTCGAGCCAGTCCATGAACCGGGAAGCGGTCGCTCGGATCAGGTAGAGGCGGAAGGCGCGGACCAGAGGGCTCCGATCGGCTCGCGGCAGGCCCACGATCGAGCGCAGCACCCAGTAGGGCGTGTGCAGCCCGTGGGCGAAGCCGACGCCTTCGGTGGAGAGCCCGACCGAGGCGAGTCCCTCGGCCAGTCGCCGGGGCGCGAAGATCCGGATGTGGCCACCGGGGCTCTCGAAGTAGTCGTCGCCGAGGGAGAGATAGAGATGCTCGCTGGTGGCGGTCGGGATCGTGATCGCCAGCCGGCCGCCGGGCTTTGTCACTCTTGCCAGCTCGCGGGCGGCGCCGCGGAAATCGTGGACGTGCTCCATCACCTCGGCGCAGATCACCTTGTCGAAGCTCTCGTCCTGGAAGGGCAGGGCGAAGGTGTCCCCCTGGAGCATGGCGCCCAGGGATCCCAGCTCTTCCCCCCGCTTCCGCAGTCCGCCGGCTGCCGCCTTCAGCGACGCCCGGTCGAGATCGAGCCCGAGCACCCGAGCCCCTCGCTCGAGGGCGCCGAAGCAATGTCGGCCCTCGCCACAACCCGCGTCGAGGAGGGTGTCTCCGGGACGGAGCCTAAGTCGATCGAGATCGACGGTGAGCAGCACGGCGGGTGTCCTCGAAGACTTCCACGAGTCGGGCTGCGGTGTCCTTCCAGCGGAAGATCCGCTCCACCCGCGCGCGAGCGGCGCGGCCCATGCGTGCCGCTCCCTCGGGCTCGGCGAGAACGTCGGCGATCGCGCTGGCCAGGGCCCGAGCGTCTCGCGGGGGAACCAGCCGCCCCGCCTCGTTGCTGGTGCCCACCACCTCCGGAAGCGCACCGGCCGCATTGGCGATGACGGGCAGCCCACAGGCCATGGCCTCGCTGGCCGGGAACCCGAAGCCCTCGAAGAACGAGGGCACCACGGCGATTCTTCCGGTGGAGTACTCGCGGACCAGCTCCTCGATGTCGAGGAAGCGGCTCTGGAAGACCACCCGGTTCTCGAGCCGGTGCTTGCGGATCAGGCGCGGGACCAGGCCGTTCTCGGGGATGCGCCCGTCGACGATCTTCAGCGTGACGGAGTCTGGGAGATGGCAAAGGGCCTCGAGGAGGGTTCCGATGCCCTTCTTCCGGTCCTCCGTCCGTCCGACGAAGATCAGGTCGGTCTCCTTCTCGACATCCTCCATCGGGTGGAAGAGGTCGGTGTCGGTGCCGTTGTAGACGACCGCGATCCTCTTCTCGGGGATTCCGAAGTAGTGCTCGATCTCGTTGCGGGAGGCTTCGCTCACCGTGACGATCTTGTCGAGGCGGGGTGCCACCAACTGCTGCATGAACAGGGGGAAGTAGAGGGTGCGCTTGATCTTCTTGATCAGGCGCGGATCGATGGCGAAGTCCGCCTCCCGATCGATGTGCAACGGGTGATGGATCGCCGACACGACCGGGACTCCGGTGGCCCGGATCCCGAGCAGCCCCCAGCTCAGGCACTGGTTGTCGAACACGATGTCGAAGCGGTGGCGCCTCTGCAGGCGCTCGCCAGCGCATCAGCAGGCGCAGGCCGAAGCTCTGCATCTCAGGGAAGACGCCGATCCTCGAGACGCCCAGCTCCCAGAGATTCAGCGGGGTCAGCAGCCGGCGCGGATCTCCCTGCACCGCCCATTCCCGAAACGGCATGCCGAAGACGTTCTGATTGGGGATCACGTGAAGGGGAATCCCCGGCTCGAGATCCGGAAGAGGCGGGCCCGCGATCACGTGGACGTCGTGTCCGGCGTCCCTCCACTCTCGGGCCAGGTAGGCGGCGTAGATCCCCTGGCCGCCGCAGTACATGTTGCCTCGATAGGTGAGCAGCGCGATCCGCACGACGAGACCTCAGCCGGATCCGTTGGAGTCGGACGCGGCCTCGGTCTCCGTGGACGGAGCGCCGGGATCGGGCTCCGCTTCCACCTCGACCGTCGCGATGGTCCAGCCCACCCAGAAGGTCAGACCGAGCACGAAGGCGAGCAGTATTCCCACGGGGATGGCTACGGCCCACCAGGCGCCGTTGAGGAGACCGAGCAGAAAGATCACTCCGACGATGACAGCGCCGACGCAGATCAACCCGCCCTGTGTGCGCGAAGAATCGGTCATGAAACTCCGGTCCCGCGGGCCGAGGAGCGACCCGTGTCGCTCTGCCCGCGCAGCGAGCCTCGGGCCCGCCTTCAAAGTCGAAGCCTCCGATTCGACCCGGATCGAGATAGCTCCCGGTTCCGGCGATATCGAGCTCCAACAATCGAGTCTAAACAGTCGAGTCCAAACAGAAAAGAAAGCGTGCTCGAGAGAGCGGCCCCTCGCGTGCCGGACGGACTGGGCGGGATTATTCGCGCCGCGGTCCGGCGTGTCAACGCGTCGCGGTTTATGATCCGCCGCGTGAAGGTGATCGGCCTGATGTCGGGGACCTCGGCGGACGGGGTGGATGCGGCTCTGGTGGAGTGGCCGGACGCCTCGGCGGCGAGGCCGTTTCGGCTGCTCGGGTATCGGGAGACCGCCTTCTCGAGAGCGCTCCAGGAGAGGATCCATCGCCTCGCCGCGGGCCGCGTGCCCGGCTCTGAGGCCCTTGCCGAGCTCGCGAGCCTCGATGTTCTGCTGGGTGAGCAGTTCGCAGCGGCCGCAGCAGAGCTGGCCGCTTCGGTCGGGGTATCGTTGGCGGCGGTCGATGCGATCGCCTCCCACGGGCAGACCGTTGCCCACCACCCGGGCTCCGCGCCACCCTCCAGATCGGTGACCCCTCGGTCATCGCCGAGCGCACCGGCTGCACCACTGTGGCCGATTTCCGGCCGCGGGACATGGCGGCGGGTGGCGAGGGGGCTCCCCTGGCTCCGTTCTTTCACCACGCGGCTCTGGGTCAACCGGGCGAGGGGCGGCTGGTGCTGAATCTGGGGGGTATTGCCAACATCACCTGGCTCCGCCGCGGCGCGATACCCGAAGACGTGGTCGCCTTCGATGTGGGTCCGGCCAACTCGCTGATCGATGGAGTGGTCGCGACACTCTCGGGAGGCTCGGAGCGGATGGATCGCGACGGGATCCGGGCGCGAAGAGGAGCGGTTGCCGCGGATCTCCTCGAGCGGCTGCTGGACGACGACTTTCTGCGTCGGAGTCCGCCCAAGTCCACCGGTCGCGAGCGCTACGGCCTCGCCGAGGCCGAACGCCTGGTAGAGGACTGGGTTGGCGGTGGGCGCTCCGCTGACGATCTGGTCGCGACCCTGGTGGCGTTCTCGGCGGAGGCGGTTGCGCTGGCGTCCCGGGCCTTTCTCGACGGGTCGCCGATCGACCGGCTGCTGGTGGGCGGCGGTGGCGCCCGCAACCCGGAGCTGATTGGGGCTCTCGCGGCTCGCTTCGCGAATATCCCGGTGGAGCCTTTCGATGCCGCCGGCGTACCCGCGGAGGCGGCCGAGGCCATGGCCTTCTCACTGATGGGTCGGAACGCACTTCTGGGAATCCCCAACTCTCTCCCGCGCTGCACCGGCGCCCGGGAGGGGGCGGTGTTGGGCGAAATCGTGCCGGGGCGAGCCGGACTGCGGGTCAGAGCTTGAGGACCAGGCCGTCGTCCGCGATGTCGAAGCCATTCAAATCGGTCACAGAGCGCATCCCTTCACCCAGATGGGTGAGGAGGTGTTTTCCGCAGTCGAACTCGTGCTTTCGGGCGGCCAGCTCTTCCAGGCTCAGGTGGAACTCATAGGCCTTGTGGACCTGGGTGCACTCGCAGATGAAGAGATCCGAGCCGTTCACCCGGGTGGGGAGCTCGTCGAACCAGCCCGTGTCTCCCGAGTAGACCAGGCTGCGGGTCCCGGCCTGGATCCAGAGACCGCGGGGATGGGACTCGGGGGAATGCCGGGTCGGGAAGGTTCGAACCGCGACCGGACCCGTCTCCGCGGTGGCTTCCGTGGGCAGCTCCTGGAAGAGAATCGGGAAGCTCCAGTCCTGACGGTTGAGCGGATGCCCCAATGCCGCCGCGGCCTGCCGCACTCGCTCTTCCACCTGGGGAGGTCCGGCGATTCGCAGGGGCCTTCGCCGGGAATCCTGGTGGAGAGCGGCCAGAAGGAAGAGGGGAATGCCTCCAAAGTGGTCGGCGTGGAAATGGGACAGGATGATCGTGTCGATCTCGTCTCGCTCGACAGCGAGGGTCGCGAGCCCGGTGCCAGTGGTCGTTCCGCAGTCGAGAAGCACGGTGCCTGCTGGAGCCCGCACCAGGTATGCGGATTGCCGGCGTCCCCCTGAACCGAAGGCATCGCTGGTCCCGATGAAGAGCACCTCGGTCATCCGAGCGCTTCCCCCTTCACGTCGGCCTCCGCGACACAGGAATGGAAGTCTCCGCCCGCGTACACTCCGTCCTGCTCCTTCGAAGCCGCCCGGGACCTTCTCACCGTCCCAGACCACCACCCGCTGAAGGCGGGCGCCGCCTCCGATCGCCGCGCCACGTCCGATGACGCAATCCCCCTCGATCCGAGTCCCATCCTCTCGTGCGCGGGCGTCCGGATCCAGATAGGAGAGGTCGGGCGGATGCAGGTTCACGCGGAGGTACTCGGAGAGGGTGCCCACCGGCTCCCAGACAGACTCGGCGGAAGGAAGCACGACCCCGCGGACGTCGCTCGGCTCCGCTCGTCAACAACGGTCCGAGCCAGTCGTCCAGGTGGTTGAAGACGTTGCGATCCGGGAGGCGCTCGAGGGCGCTGGGGGAGAACAGGTTCGCCCAGGTATAGATGCCCGCCCGCTCCCCACCTCCCAGATCGAGTCGCCGTGCAATGCGTCGCACGCGGCCCCTCCCATCCACAGCAATCGTACCGAAACGAGACGCTCGAGGGTCGTCCCGGAGCACCAGGGTCGCTGCGTGCCTGTCCTCGCGATGCTGGCGAATCACCCCTGCCAGATCGAAGTCGAGGATCATGTCGCCCCCGAGGACCACGCAGGGGTCGCTTTCTCGCAGGAAGCTCGCGACTCGGCGGATTGCACCTCCGGTGTGGAGCAGCTCAGGCTCGTGGGAGAAGTGAAGCTTCATATGGGTCGGACACCAGCGCTGGGCGGCGGCGATCAGGGACTCGGGAAGATGGTGGAGGTTGATCACCATCTCGTCGACGCCAGCCCGGGCGAGGAATGCCAGGGAATAGGCGATCATGGGGATCCCGCGCACCGGGACCGCCGGCTTCGCCCGATGCTGGGTGAGGGGGTGAAGGCGGGTGCCGAGGCCCGCTGCGACGATCATCCCGCGCATGCGGACTCCGGCAGCGCGTGGACCAGATCGGCCAGCCGGGCCAGGCTGGGGTCGAGGCAGGCGACGCGGGCGGCGGCCCCGCGCAGGGCGCGGACGGTGTTGGACAGATAACGGGCGAAGCGATCGTCGCCCCGGCTCTTGGCGGCGTAGACGAAGCGTGCATGGTCCTTGCCCTTGCGGCTCAGCGTCAGGAGATCGAAGCGGCGGGCGAAGCTCTCGGCTTCGGGGCGATCCGGCAGCAGTGGGCGGACCCGGGCGAGATGCGACCGCACCTCGTCCTCGGGTAGCTCGACGTAGGAATCTCGAAGCAGGCAGACCAGGTCGTACTCCGGCGGCGCCAGGAAGGCCCCCTGGATATCGATCATGACCAGGCGTTCCTCGCCACTGCCGTCGCTGCACAGGTGGAGGTTGCGACTCTGAAGATCACGATGGGCGAGCCGAGCCGGTGCGGTCGCAGCCTCCGCGGCGATCCAGCGAAAGGCCGCGCGGACCGCATCCACCTCGGTCGATTGCGCCTCTCGCCCCAGAGCCTCGGGAAGGCTCCAGCGCGCGAAGAGATCGGCTTTGTAGTCGAACAGCGCATCGTCGAGACGCCGCTTGAATGCCGGAATCTCGTCGGCGGGGTCCTTCAGGTTCTGCAGGCGGGGGATCAAATCGATCGCAGCTGCGTAAAGCGCCTCTCTCTCTCCCGCGGAGGCTCGGACGACAGCGGATGCGAGAGTGCGAGATCCCAGATCCTCGAGAAGCTCGATTCCGCACTTTGAATCACCGCCCAGGCGCGAGGGCACCGGGAGCCCTCGCTGCTCGAGAAAGCTGCGCAGCGGCTCCAGCGCCGGCTCCGGCGCCGTGCCGGCGGGCCGACCAGCCGGGTCCTCGCTGGCCTCCACTCGTGCGATCACGCTGCTCGGATGCCCCGTGGTCATCACGCGGTAGAAGCGACGAAGGCCGAGCCCGCCCGCGAGAGGCTCGATCTCCACTACGGTCGATGCGAGCTCCCGCTCGACGACTCGCGCCACGGTCGTCTCGCACGATTCGCTGTCTCCGATCACCCTCGCTCTCCGTGATCTGGCTCTTCTTTCGTCTCGGTCGACGCGCCGCAAAGTGGAGTGTGGAGGCTCACCGAGGACGATTCCACCCGTCCCTTTCCCTTGCGCCGTGCCGGACCGGCTCATCCGAAGAAGAAGTGACAGGCGGCCACGGCGCCCAGGAACCCGGCGAAGTCTCCCGTCAGACAAGCGGGAAGAATGTGACGCGCATCACGGACCCGCACTGCTCCGAGATAGATGGCGAGGACGTAGAAGGTGGTCTCGGTGGAACCCATCAGCGTACTCGAGAGCAATCCCACGAAGGAGTCCGGTCCGTGGGCCTCGAGAGTGCTGGTCATGATTCCGAATGCCCCGCTTCCCGATAGCGGACGCATGAGCGCCATCGGAAGCGCCTCGCCGGGAACTCCGATCGCCGATGTCAAAGGCTCGATGGCGCCGATCAGCGCCTCCATGGCACCGGATGCGCGGAACATCTCGATCGCCACCAGGATCGCGATGAGGAAGGGCGCAATGCGAATCGCCACCGTCAGCCCCTCCTTGCCGCCCTCCACCAGGGAATCGTAGACGGGCACCCGACCTGCCACGCCGATCAGGAGAAAGGCACAGATCAGAAGCGGCAGCAGCCACGCGTTGACCGTGTCCTGGACGACACCCAGCAGGCCCACCTCCGGGAGGAGATCGGCGACGTGCAGCCCGTAGCCCAGAGCCACCGCGATGGTGAAGCCCAGCAGGATCGTCCACCGCCAGGGGCCCGGGGACCGCCGCTGCTCGGAGTCTCCGGGAACCTCCAGGTCGGGAAGGTCCAAAAGGTCGGGGGCGGGGGGTTCCTCCTCAGGACCACTGCGAAGAGGCTTCGCCGCGAAGACCCGGAGTCGCTGGAGCAGCAGGCAGGCGGTCACCGCGGCGACGGTGCTGCAGATCGTCGCGAAGAGGGTGGGGACCCAGATCGAGAAGGGGGAGTCGGATTCGGTGGCGACGCGAACCGCGACGGTGCCCAGGGGAGGCAGCAGGACGATCGAGGAGGTGTTGATGGCCAGGAACAGCGCCATCGCGTTGGTGGCGACACCCTTGTTCCGGTTCAGCTTGTCCAGCTCGACCATCGCCTTCAGACCGAAGGGGGTCGCGGCGTTGCCGAGGCCCAGCATGTTGGAGGCGAAGTTCATGACGATCGCCGTCATCGCCGGGTGGTCGGCGGGCACGTCCGGGAAGAGCCTCCGCAGGAGCGGGCGGAGGCCGCGGATGATGACCCGGAGCAGCCCCCCGTCCGAGGCGACGCGTACCAGCCCCAGGAAGAAGACCATCGCGCCGGTCAGCCCGATCACCAGCTCGATGGCCCGCTTGGCGGTCTCGAGGGAGGTCTTGGAGACGGCTTCCATTCGCCCCGTAAAAGCGGCGAAAACGACCGAGCTGAGCACCAGCCCCAGCCAGATCCAGTTGAGCAAGAAGTCCCCCTCGCGGCGGGTCGGCGGGGGGAGCCCCGCGTGCGACGTAGCGGGGCCTTGCCTTCCCGGTTGGGTATCGACAGGGGGTCGCGATTGCTGTAGGGCAGCCTCGGGGATAAGCTCCCCACAGTCAAGTCACCTTCCCCCGCTGCGAGATTCGAATGATTCGGAGCCTCGGTCTGTGCCGGGCACTCGCGGCTGCGCTCGTCGTGGCGGGATGCGCCGCGGCCCCCGCGGTCGATGCCGATTCGGGTGCGGACGGTCTGCGGATGCGCCTGAATCGCTCCCTCGCGGTTCCAGCGCTGCGCGAGGCGCAAATCTCGGCCCTGGTGGTGGACCGCGAGACGGGCGGGGAGTTGTTCGCGCGAAATCCCGACCGGGCACTGGTGCCCGCTTCGAATCTCAAAGTCTTGACAGGGATCGCAGCCCTCGCCGCATTCGGCCCCACCCATCGCTTCAGCACCGAGGTGCTGTCGAATCGGGAGCCGGGGGCGGATGGCTCCGTAGACGCGCTCTTCATCCGCGGCGGCGGGGACCCGACTCTCACTTCGGAACAGTGGTGGCGTCTGGCGGCGGATTTGCGCATCCGCGGGCTGCGGAGGGTCCGCGGTGACCTGTTCATGGACGACACGCTCTTCGACAGTGAGCGCTACCACCCGTCCTGGGGAGACGACACCTTCCGCGCCTACCACGCGCCGGTGGGAGCCCTTTCCGCGAACTACGGCGCCTTCTACCTGGCCGTCGCACCAGCCTCGGCTCCGGGTGTCCCGGCCCGAGTCAGCCTCGATCCCCCGATTCCCTACCTGCGGCTGGTCAATCGCGCGCACACAGGAGCCGCTGGCTCCCCCGAGTCCATCGAGGTGAAACGGGTGCTCGCGGCCGATTTCGAGAAGATCGTGGTGGAGGGTTCGATCCCGGCCGGGAGTGAGCCCCTGGAGTTCTGGCGAAGCGTTGCGAGGCCGGCGCACTACGCGGGAGCGGTGCTGCGGATGCAGTTGGAGGCGAATGGAATCGCGGTCGAGGGCGGCGTCCGCCTGGCGAGGGTTCCCGACACCGCTGCGAGTCTCTACCAGTTCGAAGGCATGGCCCTCGGCGAGGTGACCCGACTATTCCTCAAGAACAGCAACAACTTCATCGCCGAATCCCTCGTCAAGTCGATGGCAGTGCGGTCCGTTGGGGGGGCGAGCCCGGGCAGCTGGGAGCGGGGTAGTGCCGCACAGGTTGCCGAGCTGGAATCGCTTGGACTGGACACCACGGGGCTCCGACTGGTCGATGGGTCCGGGCTCTCTTACGAGAATCAGGTACCGGCGCGCCTGCTGGTCAGAGCTCTTCGCATTGCAGACGCCTCCTTCGAGATCGGCCCCGAGTTCGGGGCGGCCCTTCCCATCGCGGCGATGGACGGAACCCTGGAGCGGCGGGCCGGCGCCGCCCTGGGTCGGGTGCGAGCGAAGACGGGGCTCCTCACCCGCGTCACCGGCTTGACCGGATTCGCCAAGAGCGTGGAGGGGCGGGAAGCCGTCTTCTCGGTGCTGGCCAATGGCTACCGCGGCAGCGACAAGGAGGCGATGAGAGCGCTCGACGGCTTCGCCGCAGCGCTCGTGAACAGCTTGCCCAAGCCTCAGCCGGCGCCGAGTGGTGAGAGGCCGAGGAGGTAGAGGGCGTTCAGGTTGTTGGCGACCGCGAAGCCGGTCCACCCGATCACGGCGATCAGAAAGGCCACCTTGGCGGTTCTCGGCATCCACCGCGTGGTAAGGAGGAAGGCGAGGGCGGCTACCGTCAAGAGGCTGTCGATGATCAGTCCCTCGGTCAGCCCGACGGACTGGAAGAGCCACGCCGCGAACGGGTTCGCCTCGGTGACGTCGAATCCGCTGACCGGAGAGCGGAGACAGAGGTAGGTCGTCCAGTGGTCGGCGGCCGACAAGAGCAGGGTCAACGCGGCGAGGAGGTGGAGCATGGCCACATCCGTCGCAAGTTCCGTGCCCTGCGCTCGCCGAATCGAAACGATGGGAGACTTCACCGGCTTCCTGGCGCAGATGCACTCCCGAGCACCGCTTGGGAGTGCATTCTCCCCAGGGGGTGTGTAGTCGTCTTCCCTTCTTGGGTCAGCGGCTACGCCGCATCCTCCCCTTGCCGAGAAGTAGCCAGTCGATCGAGATATGTTCCTTGAGCGCGAGCTGGATCAGGAAGTCGGTATGCGGCGTGGTACCGCTCTCGTAACGGTTGACGTTCTGCTGGAAGACCCCGAGATCGCGCGCAAACTGTCGCTGGGACCGGTCGCCGCGTACCTGCGCCAACCGCTCCGGAAGCTTTCTCTTGTTTCGTTCCACTGCCGCAGTAGCCATCGGTGACATTCTCCTGATGATTGCGATTGTGTTGATTCCTGGTGACCGCGCCTCCCCGCGAGCACCACGGGCTCCCCGGGGGCGGGCGCAGCTCTTCCTGGTCGAGTGACTCGGATCCAAAAAACTCGCGTTCTCGTTTCCAAGCCGATCCGGCTGCGTCACGCGATCGTGTCATCTCGGTTGCGCAGCAGGCGCATTCTAGGGAACCTCGCCGGGTTGCGGCAATTGCAGAGTTGTGCATTTCGGTGTCGGGGGAAGTTTTTTCGCGGACAGGGACGCCGCGAGGAGAATTGGAAGGCGAGGCATCTCCCCGTATTTTCGAGATTCGAAAGGGAGGGTTTTCTTTCTGCGTATCACCGGGGGAGTACTGGCGGGACGCCGTTTCAGGGCGCCCAGTGGGCGCGGGGTGCGACCCAGCACCGATCGGGTTCGGGAGTCCGTCTTCGCGACGCTGGGCCCGCTGCACGGCGCGCGGGTGCTGGATCTCTACGCGGGGTCCGGAGCGCTCGGGATCGAGGCGCTGTCTCGAGGAGCCGCGAACGTCGTCTTCGTGGAGCGGGCCTCCGCGGCGCTCGAGACGCTGCGTCGCAACCTGGCGCAGCTGGGGCTGAGTGATCGCAGTCGCGTGTTGGGCTCGGATGTGCGAAGCGCCATTCGACAGCTGGGACGCCGCGGTGACCGCTACGAGCTGATCCTGATGGACCCTCCCTACGCGTCCGGCGAGGCGGAGAGGGCCATGGTCGCTGCGGTCGAGTCCGGAATTCTCTCCCCCGGCGGTACCGTGGTGGTGGAGAGCTCGCGACGCCACCTCCCAGGAGAGGTCGCCGGACTGGAGAGGATGGACGAGAGGCGCTATGGCGATACCGTCATGTTGCGATTTCAGAACTGCATCGGATGCGGAGGAGTGGAATGACGGATCGCGCAAGCCCTGGATTGGCTCTTTTCCCTGCAAGCTTCGATCCGGTCACCAACGGGCACCTCGATCTGGTGCACCGCGCGCGCCGCGTGTTTCCGCGAGCTGGTGGTGGGGGTGGCTCACAACGTGGCGAAGTCAGGAACCTTTCCGGTCGAGGAGCGGGCCGAGATGCTGGAATCGGCGCTCGGCGATCTCCCCGGCGTGCGGGTCACGACTTTCCAGGGCCTGATGGTCGAGTACGCCCGTGAGATCGGCGCCGGGGTGGTGATCCGCGGTCTTCGGGCCAATGCGGACTTCGAGTTCGAGTTCGAGATGGCCCTGATGAACCGGCACATGTCTCCTGAAATCGAGACGCTGTTTCTGATGACGAGCCAGGAGTTCTTCTACGTGAGTTCGTCCAGACTGAAGGAGCTGGTGCAGTTCGGCGCGGACATCAGTGAGTGGGTGCCGCCGCTCGTCGCCAAGCGCATGCGAGAGAAGTTCTACCGGGCTTGAGCCCGGGCCGTCGATCCATCCACGGTCGCATGACCCCGATGACGATTCGCTTCGGAACCAGCGGTTGGCGCGGGATCCTCGCCGACGACTTCCACTTCGCCGGCGCCCGGGCGATCTCCGCGGCGGTCGCGCGCTGGGTGCGCGACTCCGGTCCCCGTCCCCGGGTCGTCGTGGCCCACGATACCCGCTTTCTCGGGGATCGTTTCGCGAGTGCGGCAGCTCGGGTGCTCACGGCTGCGGGGATTCGCCCGATTCGCGCGAGGGGTCCGGTGCCGACCCCGGTGGCCAGCTTCGCCGTCCGCCATCGGCGGGCGGCAGCCGGAATCATCTTCACGGCGAGTCACAACCCGCCGGAATACCACGGGCTCAAGGTCGTGGGGCCCTGGGGAGGAGGGCCGACCGACGAGATCACCGGGAGGCTGGAGGTGTGGGCGGAGGAGGTGCTCGCCTCCGGTCCTCCGCCCGAGGCCGAGCCGCGCGGGGGCAGCGTCGACCTCTGCGGTCCCTACCTCGAGCAGCTGCTCGCGCAGCTCGACGTTTCTTCTCTCCGGCGATCGGGCATCCACCTCTTCTACGACGCCCTGCACGGGACCGGCGCCGGCGTGCTCGACGAGGCGCTGCGCCGCTGCGGTCTGGTCGTGGAGCTCCGACGCGGCGATCGCGATGTCTATTTCGGCGGGGAATCGCCGGATCCGGTTCCCGAGCGCCTGCGCCCGCTGGCGCGGGAGGTGCGCAATGCCAAGGGACTCCGGCTGGGGCTCGCCACCGATGGGGATGCTGATCGGTTCGGGGTGATCGATGCCGACGGTCGGCCCCTCTCGGAGTCGGCGGCGCTGGCGCTCCTGGTGGACCACCTGGCCCGCACCGGCCGGGTACGTCGAGGCGTGGCCATCTCCATCGCCACCGGCTCGCTGGTCGAGAGGGTGGCGCGATCCCACGGGCTCTCGGTTCGGCGCTTCCCGATCGGATTCAAGCACCTGACCGGGGCGTTGGTCGAAGGCGAGGCCGATCTGGCTGGGGAGGAGAGCGGTGGCTTCGCCTGGGGCCGTCTGGCGCGGGACAAGGATGGCATCCTGGCCGGCTGCCTGTTGGCGGAGGCGGTGGCGAAGACGCGCGCGCCACTCCGGGCCCGCCTTGTCGAGCTGGAACGAGAGCACGGGCGCAGCGCCTGCGGCCGAATCGCGATTGCGGCGGACGAACGCGCGGGCAGGGGACTTGCGGCCCTTCGCGGCTCCTTGCCGTCCAGAGTGGATGGGGCGCGGGTGGTGGGCTGCGACGAGGCCGACGGTCTTCACATCACCCTGGAGGACGGCTTCCTGATGTTTCGCGCATCCGGGACCGAGCCGGTTCTCCGCATCTACGCGGAGGCGCGCGGGCCCCGGCTGCTGTCGCGGCGGCTTCGAGTCGGGACGGCGCTGCTGGCTCGCGCAGCTCGCTAGCGGGCTTCTTGCACCGGAATCGGTCGCCAGGGTGCCCGGGGGCACTCCCGGTCGGGCTCCTAGCACGGGCTGGGGAATCGCTGTACATTCGCGTGTAGTAACGCGTTTTTCGAAGGTTTTTCCCATGGAGCGACGGCGCGTGCTGCTCGCCGTGAGCGGCGGGATCGCAGCCTACAAGATTCCCGAACTGGTCCGTCGGCTCAAAGGGGCGGGCCACGAGGTGCGCTGTGTGCTGACCCACGCCGCTCTGGAGTTCGTCTCGTCCGCTGACTCTCCAGACCGTTTCTCAGCAGGCGGTCCGCACCGAGCTCTTCGACCCCGGGGAGGAAGGCCAGATCGATCACATCGCCCTGGCCGACTGGGGCGAGGTGGTGGTGGTGGCTCCGGCGACCGCCAACCTGCTGGCCAAGATGGCCGCCGGGATCGCCGACGATCTGGTCACCACCCTGCTGCTGGCGACCCGTGCTCCGGTCCTCGCCGCACCTGCCATGAACGTGAACATGTGGAGACACGCCGCGACACAGGCCAACGTAGCCAGGCTCCGGGATCGCGGCATCCGCATGGTCGGGCCGGAGAGCGGCGAGCTGGCATGCGGCCACGAAGGCGTGGGCCGGATGGCGGAGCCGGATGCGATCGAGGCCGCCGTGGAGCTGCTCCTGGGTCGGCCCAGCCTGGTCGGTGAACGGGTGCTGGTGACCGCTGGCGGCACCCGAGAGCCGATCGATGCGGTTCGCGCGATCACCAACCGATCCTCTGGCAAGATGGGGTTTGCGGTAGCGGCGCAGGCAGCCCTGCGCGGCGCCGATGTAATCCTGATCGCCGGACCGTGTCCGCTGCCCACTCCTCCCGGAGTCCGGCGAGTGGACGTGGAGACGGCTCTCGAGATGCGCGAGGCGGTCCACGCCGAGTTCGGTTCCGTCACCGTGGCGGTGATGGCCGCCGCCGTGGGGGATTTCCGGCCCGCGGATCCCTCGACCCGGAAGATCAAGAAGGAAGATCTCGCACCGGGGGCGGGAATCCAGATCGACCTGGTGGCCAACCCCGACATCCTGGCCGAGATCAGTCGCGAGCGCGGAGACCGGGTGGTGGTGGGCTTCGCCGCCGAGAGTCATGAGGTCGTGGAAGCGGCGCGGCGGAAGCTCGAGCGCAAGGGCTGCGACTTGATCGTGGCCAACGACATCTCCCGGCGGGACGCCGGCTTCGATACCGACGAGAACGCGGTGATCCTGGTGTTCCCCGGCGGTGACACCGAGGAGCTGCCGCTTCTTCCCAAGGCCGAGGTGGCTGCCCGGATCCTGGACCGGGTCGAGAAGCTGCGAGGAGGTCGATCTTGAAGAGGGTGGGCTGGCTGCTGGTCCTCGTCGCGGCTGTCGGCATCGCGGCAGCCGACGAGGCCCCGGTCACGAGGACCGGTCACCTCAACGTGGTGACCATCGACGGCTCCATCAACCCCGCTTCCTCCGACTACCTGCAGAAGGCCATCGCCGAGAGCGAGACGGATGGGGCCGCGGCCCTGCTTCTGGAGCTCGATACGCCGGGCGGGCTGGTGGCCTCGACCAAGGACATCATCCAGGCGATGTTGAACGCGCGGGTGCCGACCATCGTCTACGTCGCTCCCCAGGGCGCCTGGGCGGGCTCTGCCGGGACCTTCATCACCATCGCCGGCAACGTGGCGGCGATGGCGCCCGGGTCGAGCATCGGGGCCGCGCACCCGGTGGGGATCGGAGGCGGGTCCCCTCAGGAAGGCGAGAAAGGCGAGTCCACCGATCACGGTGCGGAAAAGGCCGAGAACCTGCTGACGGCCTTCATCGAGTCGATCGCCGAGCAGCGGAAGCGGAACGTCGAATGGGTGGCCAAGGCGGTTCGGGAGTCCGAGGCCGTCACCGCCGACAAAGCCCTCGAGCTGGGGGTGATCGACATCGTGGCGGCCACCCGCGGTGACCTTCTGACGCAGCTCCTGGAGCATCCCTTCCCGTTCCAGGGTGAGATGGTGGTGCTGGACCTCGTCGATGCCCGTCAGCGCATGATCGAGATGGACGCGCTGACGCGGGTGCTCAACGTCATCGTGGACCCGAACGTCGCGGTGCTCCTGCTGATGGCGGGCCTGCTGGGTCTCTACGTCGAGTTCAACCAGCCGGGCACGGTGGTCCCCGGCGTGGTCGGCGCAGCCTGCCTGCTGCTCGCCCTGATCGCGATGCAGATCCTGCCGTTCTCCTGGATCGGCCTGCTGCTGATCGCCGCGGGAATCGCCCTCTTCGTCACCGAGATCTTCGTGACCTCGTACGGCCTGCTCTTCGCTGGGGGGGTGATCTGCTTCCTGATCGGGGGCATGATGGTGTTCGACCGGCCCGGACTTGAGCGATCTCAACGTCTCGTTCTGGCCCGTGTTGGTGCCGACCGTCGCGGGGATGGCGCTCTTCGGTGGACTCGTGGTATACGCCGTAGGTCGCACTCTGGGCCGCCGGCAGGAGTCCGGTGTCTCGGAGCTGATCGGGATGACCGGTGTCGCGACCACGGCGCTCGACCCGAACGGTACGGTGTTCATCCGAGGGGAGTACTGGAACGCGAGGTCGGACGAGCCCATCGGTGCCGAGGAGCGGGTGGAAGCGACCGCGGTCCGGGGGCTGGAGCTCAGGGTTCGGCGCGCCGGACCGCTTACCTGAACGAGAGATCACCCAAGGGGGCACACATGCTCGTTTCACCTGCGATTCTCGTCGCGATTCTGATCGCGGTCTTCCTGGCTGGAGTCCGGATCCTCCAGGAGTACGAACGCGGTGTCATCTTCCGGTTCGGGCGCTTCAGCGGCGTCAAGCAGGCCGGCATCCGCTGGATCATTCCCCTGGTGGATCGCATGGTCCGGATCAGCCTGCGCGAGATCGTCATGGACGTGCCGCCGCAGGACGTGATCACCCGCGACAACGTCTCGGTGAAGGTGAATGCGGTGCTCTACTTCCGGGTGCTGCACCCGGAGAAGGCGGTGATCCAGGTGGAGAACTACCTCTACGGCACCTCCCAGCTCTCCCAGACCACGCTGCGCAGCGTCTGTGGTCAGGCCGAGCTCGACGAGTTGCTCGCGGAGCGCGACGCCATCAACCGGAAGCTCCAGGAGATCATCGATCTCCAGACGGAACCGTGGGGCGTCAAGGTGCGCGCCGTCGAGGTCAAGCAGATCGACCTTCCGACAGACATGCAGCGGGCCATGGCCAAGCAGGCCGCGGCGGAGCGCGAGAAGCGGTCGAAGGTGATCCACGCCGAGGGGGAGGCCCAGGCGTCAGTGCGGCTGGCCGAGGCCGCGCGCATCATCGCGACGGAGCCCGCAGCCCTCCAGCTGCGCTATCTCCAGACCCTCGCGGAGATCGCCACCGAGAACAGCTCCACCATTCGTCTTCCCGATCCCGATCGACATCCTGAAGCCGTTCTACGAGATGAGCGCGACCGAAGGATGGGAGCCGGAGATCGCGGAGGTCCGGGTCGAAGGCTAGATGGCCCGGAGCGACACCGACGACAAGGTGCGGCGCGGCGTGGCGCGGACTGCTCAGCCGGCTGCTCCGTCGCTGATCGTTGCTGCTGGGGCTGCTGGGCCTGTGGGCCTCGTTCGGCTTCTACCGCTTGAACCCGGGCGAGGCCGCGGTGATCCTGCGCCTGGGCAAGTATCGGACCACGGAGGTGCGGGAAGGCCTGCGCTGGCACCTGCCTCCGCCCATCGAGAGCCGCGAGATGGTCAACGTCGGGCTGGTGGCGCGGGAGCAGTTCGGGGACATCGACACCGCGCGCGAGGCGGCCACGCTGACCGAGACCGCGATGCAGACGGGAGACAACAACATCGTCGACCTCGAGTTCGTGGTGAAATACAAGATCGGGAATGCCTTCGAGTCGCGCTTTCGGATCGCCGACCTGCGCGAGACCCTGCGTGACAGCTCCCAGGCGGCCATGCGCGAGGTGGTGGGCCGCAACAGCGTGGACGACGTGCTCTCGGAGAAGCGGGGCCTGATCCAGGACGAGGCCGCCGAGCTGCTCCAGACGATCCTCGAGCGCTACGAGTCCGGGCTGTTCGTGGAGGGCATCGAGCTGCAGGAGGTGCAGCCGCCGGCGTCGGTTCGCGACGCATTCGATGACGTGATCGCGGCCGCCCAGGACCGCAACCGGAAGGTGAACGAGGCCGAGGGCTACGCGAACGAGGTGCTGCCGCGGGCGCGCGCCGAGGCCAGCGAGGTGGTGGAGTCGGCGATCGGCTACCGGGACTCGAAGATCGCGGAAGCCCGGGGCGAGGCGGAACGCTTCCTGGCGATCTTGCGCGAGTACCAGAAGGCGCCGGAGATCACCCGTAAGCGGCTGTACCTGGAGACCATGGAGGAGGTGCTGCCCGACGTGGAGAAGGTGATCATCGAGCCCGGCACCGCCTCGGTGCTGCCCTATCTGCCGCTGGGTGCCGCGCGCAGGGAGCCGAAGCCGTGATCCGGTTGCTGGTCGTCATCATGGTGCTCGCGGCGCTGGCACTTGGGCTGACGGCGCTCGGGCGTCAGGGGATCGGTCCGGTATTGGTGACACAGGAGGACCAGCAGCGGATTCTCCTGCTGCTCGGAAATCCCCGCGACGAGCACACGGAGCCGGGTGTGTCGCTCCGGCTCCCCTTGTTGGAGGAGATGCGGACCTTCGACCGGCGCTGGCTGCACCTGGCGTCGCAGCCGAAGGAGATCCAGACGACCGATCGCGAGCGGATCGTGGTGGACAACTACGTGATCTGGCGCATCGACGATCCGCTCCAGTTCTACAAGTCGTTCCCCACCGGCATCAGCGAGGCGGAGACCCAGATCGGCCAGCAGGTGCGAGCGAAGGTGCGCGAGGTGATCGGCCAGCACACACTGGTGGAGGTGCTCAAGGACAAGCGGGCCGAGATCATGGAGGAGATCGCCGAGAAGAGCGGCGAGGCGCTCGAGCGCTTCGGCATCGACATCAACGACGTCCGAATCAACCGGACCGAGCTCCCGCGCGGTGCCGAGGAGAATGTCTACGCGCGAATGCGGGCGGAGCGCGAGCGTCAGGCGCGCAAGAACCGTGCGGAGGGCGAGGAGCAGGCGCGGCGCATCCGGGCGGAGGCCGACCGCGAAGCGCAGATCGTCGTGGCCGAGGCCCGCGGCCAGGCGGAGATCGAGCGCGGCAAAGGTGACGCCGAGGCGGCGCGGAATCTACGCCGAGGCGTACTCCACCGATGCCGAGTTCTACGCCTTTCTTCGCGGTCTCGAGGCGTATCGCAAGACGCTCGGCGAGGGCACCACGATGGTGCTGCCGCCCGACCACGAATTCTTCCGGCTGCTGAGCCAAGGAAGCGGGCGTAGCGGTTCGGAGCCCTCCGACTGACCGGAGGGAGCGGGAGCTCGGCTAACGGGGAACCCGCGCCAGGCGCCAGGCGCCGAACGCAAAGAACGCGGTGAGGACGAACCAGGGGGCTAGGGACGCCGCAAGGGAGCCCAGAGTCGCGAATCGCGGCACGTACTCTCGCGCCGTCAGGAACAGGATGAGAATCAATGCGGCCTGGACCGCCGGAAGAGCGATGTTCTGGGTCTGCTCGGCGCGAAGGGAGAGGGGGACGGCGAGGAGAGCAAAGAGGATCACCATGAACGGAATGCTCAGACGCTGGCCGAGAAGCGCCTCGGCGCCGGGAGCCGCATCGCCGCTCCCCCTGGCGGCGATCACGTGGCGCGCCAGGGTCCCGATGGGCAGGGTGGCGAGCTCGGCCCGCAGTAGCCGGGGGCTGCGGTCTTCGGCGAGCTCCAGAGTGATTGCCGGGGAGTGCTCGACAGAAGGAGGGGCATCGGGGGCGGCCGGATCGAAGCGCCGTATCGTGGCGCCGCGGAACTGCCAGACTCCCGGAGCCTCTCGGCGAGCAGCCTTCGCCCGGATCAGGCGAATCAGTCGGCCGGCCTCGTTGCGTTCGAAGACCCGGATATCCTGGACGGTTTCCTGCTTCGGATCGGGGCTCCGGATGTTGTAGACGAAGCGACCCGTGTGGTACCAGATCGTCCCGGAGCCCAGGTAGATCTCGCCGGCCCGGATGCCCAGGCGCTCATTCAGGGACGAGGATGCTGGGACCGTCACGGTCTCGTTCAGGATCAGGGCCCCGAAGGAGATCAGCAGCGCCCAGAAGAAGATTGGCAGGACGGCTCGGAGCGGAGAGATTCCCCCGGCCTTCATTGCCAGGATCTCCCAGGAACGCGCAGCGTTTCCGAGGGACAGGAAGACTCCGGCGAAGACGGCGAAGGGAATCAGATACGCGAGGTAGAGTGAAGCGGTGCGCATGAAGAGGATCTGGATCGCGCCCCAGAGGGTGTCGGTCGTCTCGAGGACGTCTTCCAGATTGAGCAGCGTATCGACGATCACGACGACTAGAGCGAGAATCACCAACGAGCCCAGGAAGGCGCGCAGGAAGCTCACCGAGATGTAACGCCAGAGAATTTTCACCCAGGGGAGTCTAGCATTGAGAGTGGTTCAGGGGAGCGGCACGCTGGAAAAGCCGCTCGAGCACGGCGTGCTGACGATCGGGAACTTCGATGGTCTCCACGTTGGACATCGTTCGATCATGGGGACCGTGATCGAGCGGGCCCGCTCGGTGCGCGGAGAAGCCGCGGTCTTCACCTTCGAGCCCCATCCCCGCAAGCTTCTCTATCCGGATCGAGCGCCTCGGCTTCTTACCACGCTCGAGCAGAAGCTCGAGCTTCTCGACCAGATCGGCGTGGATCTGGTGATCGTCGAGCCCTTCACCCGGGATCTGGCGACCCTTCCGGCCGAGCGCTTCGTTCGGGAGGTGGTCTTCGAGCGGCTCGAGCCCCTCGAGGTCTACGTCGGCTACGATTTTCGCTACGGGAAGGATCGGCGAGGATCGATGCGGACCCTCACCGAGCTGGGACCGCATCTAGGCTTCGCTGTCACCATCATTCCCGAGGTGACGGTGGGAAGCCGGGACGTCAATTCGACTCGGATCCGGGAGCTGCTGGGAGAGGGCGAGGTGGAGGAGGCCGGAGAGCTGCTGGCTCGTCCCTACCGCATCCGCGGGGAGGTGGTAGAGGGGGACCACCGTGGCATCACCATCGGGTTTCCCACCATCAACCTGGCCCCCGAGAACGAGATCCTTCCGGCTCGGGGAGTGTACGCCGGCCATGTCCGCTTCCTGGACGACGGAGATCCGCCGCGCGACTCGATCCACCGGGTAGTCACCAACGTCGGGCGACGCCCCACCTTCAAGCAGAGCGATGCGATCGTCGCCGAGGCCCACCTGCTCGAGTTCGACGCCCAGGTTTACGGGAGGCGTGTCGAGCTCTCCTTCGAGCACCATCTCCGCGCCGAGCAACGCTTTCCAGGACTCGACGCACTCAAGACCCAGATCGTCGCGGACGTGGAGTCGGCGCGGAAGCTCCTCGGGCATCCATGAGCAAGGGGCATCGCGGAGCGGGGCGGCGTCTCGCGCGCCTCGGCGATCCCCGAATCCTGATTGGGCTCGCGATCACCGCGGTGACCCTCTGGTTCGCGCTGCGAGGTGTCTCCTTCTCGACCCTCGCCCGCGACATCGCCCGGGCCAACCTGGCGATCCTCTTGATTCCCTCGATTCCCGCCTACCTGGCGACCCTCTATGTTCGGGCGCTGCGCTGGCGGCATCTGCTCCTGGCCGTGGCGCGGATCGACCGGGCTCCGGTGTTTCGCGCGACCTCCGTCGGCTTCATGGTGAACAACCTGTTTCCCCTGCGGCTCGGCGAGGTGGTCCGGGCCTGGTATCTGGGCCGGGAAACGGGTGTCTCGAGCGCGGCGATCTTCGCCACCGTCATCGTCGAACGGCTGATCGATGCCGCGGTGGTGCTGAGCCTGGCGGCTCTGGTTCTGGGATCTCGTGGCGCCGCGGCGAGCGGTCTCGACCTGCGGGCCGTCTTGCCTCCGCTGGCCGCACTGGTGGCGGTCCCGGTCATTTTCATCGTCGCGCTCCGGGTGGCCCCGGAGCAGACCGTGGCTCTGGGAACCAGAATCGCGGGACCGGTGCTTCCGC
Organism: uncultured delta proteobacterium; assembly: GCA_963722885.1. GTDB lineage: Bacteria > Myxococcota_A > UBA9160 > UBA9160 > UBA6930 > CAVXZE01. The sequence continues at coordinate 297,904 of CAVROS010000004.1, read as the reverse complement.
ACCGCTGGAACCAACGGCTCGAGCAGCTGCTGCAGCAGTTCGCCGAGGGGATGGGTGGCCTCCGGGGCAGGCACTCGATCATGTGGGTGACAATCCACACCGCCAACCTCTGGCTGGTGATCTCGATCGTTCCCTTCTTTGCTGCCTTGGTGGCCCTGGGGATCGACCTGGGGAGTCCGATCCATACCCTGACGGCGAGCTACAACCTGCTCATCTGGGTGGGAGCGGCTGTAGCGCTGCCCTCTGCCCCTGGATTCTTCGGCCCCTACCACGCGGCCTGCTGGGTGGCGCTCCAGCCCCTGGGGGTAACCAAGGAGGCGGCAATCGCGCTCGGGACGCTCAGCCACGCCGTCTTCTGGCTCACGGTGACCGCCACGGGCCTCGTGGTGCTCCGATTCCGTCACACCCGGCTCGAAGAAACCCTCGAAGCGGGTGGCACTTCCTTCAAAGATCCGGCGCCGCAGTAAAGATCCCTTCCCGGCCCGCCGATAACTTGGCGGGTTCGCAGGGGTTTCCTGCACACGCAGGCAGAGGCCGAAAGGTCCAGGGCCAGCGGGCGATTTCCCTGCGTCCGAGAAGCAGCCGGAGAACGGGATTTGAACGAGCGGATCGGCGAACTGCTGGTGAAGGAGGATCTGCTCTCCGCGGAGCAGCTCAGGAAGGCCCGCGAGGAGGCGCGGACGGGTGGCGGCCGCCTCGGGGCGCAGATCACCAAGCTCGGCTTCCTCGAAGAGAGCGAGCTCTCCGACTTCGTCGCCAAGCAGTATGGCGTTCCCGGAATCGATCTCGACGAGTTCGAGGTCGATCCCGCCGTGATCCAGTTGATCCCGGAGGAGGTCGCCGTCAAGCACACGGTGCTGCCGGTCAACCGAGCCGGCTCGACGCTGATCCTGGCGACCGCGGACCCGTCGAACATCTTCGCGATCGACGACATCAAGTTCCTCACCGGCTACAACATCGAAGTCGTCGTCGCCTCCGAAGAGGCCATCAAGCGCGCCGTCGACCGCTTCTACGACCAGACCTCGAGCCTCGATGACGTGATGGCCGACTTCGACGACTCGGATCTCGAGGTCATCCAGGACGACGACGACCTCGACATCAGCGAGCTGGCGAGGGAATCGGAAGACGCGCCGGTGGTCAAGCTCGTGAACCTGATCCTCACCGACGCGATCAAGAAGCTCGCCTCGGACATTCACATCGAGCCCTACGAGAAGGAGTACCGGGTTCGCTACCGCATCGACGGCGTGCTCTACGAGGTCATGAAGCCGCCGATGAAGCTCAAGAACGCGATCACCTCGCGCGTCAAGATCATGTCCGAGCTGGACATCGCCGAGCGGCGTCTCCCCCAGGACGGGCGCATCAAGCTGAAGCTCGGGCGGGGCAGGGAGATGGACTTCCGCGTCTCCGTGCTGCCGACCCTCTTCGGCGAGAAGACGGTGCTGCGTCTTCTCGACAAGTCCAACCTGCAGCTCGACATGACCAAGCTCGGCTTCGAGTCGGAGCAGCTGGAGGACTTCAAGAATTCGATCTACCAGCCCTACGGGATGGTGCTGGTCACCGGCCCCACCGGGTCCGGCAAGACGACCACCCTCTACTCGGCGCTCAGTGAGCTCAACAAGACGTCCGAGAACATCTCCACCGCCGAAGACCCGGTCGAGTTCAACCTGTCCGGCATCAACCAGGTCCAGATGCACGAAGACATCGGCCTGAACTTCGCCGCGGCGCTTCGCTCCTTCCTGCGTCAGGACCCGGACATCATCATGGTCGGTGAGATCCGGGACTTCGAGACCGCCGAGATCGCGGTCAAGGCCGCGCTCACCGGCCACATGGTGCTCTCGACCCTCCACACCAACGACGCTCCTTCCACCATCAACCGCCTGCTCAACATGGGCATCGAGCCGTTCCTGGTGTCCTCCTCGGTGAACTGCATCGTCGCCCAGCGGCTGGCGCGCCGGATCTGCGAGGAGTGCAGGGAGCCGGACACGGAGACTCGGGTCGACGATCTGGTGCGGGCCGGAATGGAAGAGAGCAAGGCAAAGGACGTCACTCCCCAGAAGGGCCGCGGCTGCCGGAACTGCTCGGAGACGGGCTTCAAGGGTCGTATCGCGCTCTACGAGGTGATGCCGATCGGCGAAGAACTCAAGGAGTTCGTGCTGAACGGCGCCTCTGCGGCGGAGCTGAAGCGCGAGACGATCCGTCTGGGAATGGTGACTCTGCGGCAGAGTGCGCTTCACAAGCTCGCAGAGGGAGTCACGACCTTGAGCGAGGTCTTCCGCGTCTCGGCTGCGGACTATTAGGAGTTTTCGCGATGGCGAACCTGCATCAGCTCCTCAAGGCGATGATCGAGAAGGGCGGAAGCGATCTTCACATCACCACGAGCAGCCCGCCCCAGCTCCGCATCGACGGCAAGCTGCATCCGCTCAAGATGCCGCCGCTCTCGCCCCCGGAGACCAAGCAGCTCTGCTACTCGATTCTCACCGATGCCCAGAAGCATCGCTTCGAGGAAGACAGCGAGCTCGACCTCTCCTTTGGCGTTCGGGGTCTGTCGCGGTTCCGTGCCAACGTCTTCATTCAGCGCGGCGCAGTGGCGGGCGCGTTCCGCGCCATCCCCTACAAGATCAAGACCTTCGAGGAGCTCGGCCTTCCCAGGGTCGCGAACGAGCTCTCCAAGAAGCCACGCGGTCTGATCCTGGTGACCGGTCCGACCGGATCCGGGAAGTCCACCACCCTGGCGAGCATGATCGACCGGATCAACTCGGAGCGGAACGAGCACATCGTCACCGTCGAGGATCCGATCGAGTACCTGCACCCGCACAAGGGCTGCATCGTGAACCAGCGCGAGGTTGGAGCGGATACCGTGAGCTTCGGCGCCGCGCTCAAGTACATCCTGCGCCAGGATCCAGACGTGGTGCTGATCGGTGAGATGCGCGACCTCGAGACCATCGAGGCGGCCCTGACGGTGGCCGAGACCGGTCACCTGGCCTTTGCGACGCTGCACACGAACTCCTGCGTCCAGACCATCAACCGGATCGTCGACGTCTTTCCGCCCTACCAGCAGGCACAGGTGCGCGCCCAGCTCTCCTTCGTGCTGGAGGGTGTGATGAGTCAGACGCTGATCCCGCGCTCCAATGGACCCGGTCGGGTCCTGGCCCTGGAGATCATGGTTCCCAACCCGGCGATCCGAAACCTGATCCGCGAGGACAAGATCCACCAGATCTACTCGCAGATGCAGATCGGGCAGGACAAGTTCGGAATGCAGACGATGAACCAATCGCTCGCCTCGCTCTTCCAGCGGCGGATGATTTCGATGGAAGACGCGATGGGACGGAGCAGTGATATCGAGGAATTGAAGCAACTGATCGGCGGCGGCGGCGGGGACGCTGTCGGACGGCGAGTTGCCAGCGCTGGTTAACGAGGAGGGGACTCCATGCCTGTCTTTACCTGGGAAGGTCGTACCCGGCAGGGGACGACCAAGAAGGGGGTCATCGAAGCGGTCAACGAAGCCGCCGTGATGGCGCAGCTCCGGGGGCAGATGATCGTCCCGGTCAAGGTCAAGCCGAAGGCCAAAGACCTCCTGGAGGGCATCGACTTCTTGAAGGGGGGGGTCAAGATCCGCGAGCTGGTGATCTTCACCCGCCAGTTTGCGACCATGATCGACGCCGGCCTGCCGCTCGTCCAATGTCTCGAGATCCAGGCTTCCCAGCAGAGCAACAAGGCCTTCAAGGAGATCCTGTCGGAGGTCAAGAACGACGTCGAGCAGGGGTCGACCTTCGCCGATGCGCTTCGAAAGCACCCGAAGCCCTTCGATGCACTCTACGTGAACCTGGTCGCTGCGGGCGAGGTCGGAGGCATCCTGGACACGATCCTGACCCGGCTCGCCGTCTACCTGGAGAAGGCGGACTCACTGAGGCGAAAGGTCAAGGGTGCAATGGTCTACCCATCCACGATTCTGGTCGTGGCGATCGGGGTGATCGTCCTGCTGCTGGTCAAGGTGATTCCCGTCTTCCAGAAGATGTTCGACGACTTCGGTGGCGCGCTTCCCGGGCCGACTCAGATGGTCGTGAACATCAGTGATTTCCTGCAGAGCTACATAATGATCATCCTCGGGGTTCTTGCGTTCGTGGTGGTCGCGTTCCTGCAGGCCCGGAAACGGTCGCCCAAATTCGCCTACCGGACCGACGCGCTGGCGTTGAAGATTCCGGTCTTCGGGTCGCTGCTCAGGAAGGTCGCGGTCTCGCGGTTCACCCGGACTCTGGGAACGATGATCTCGAGCGGTGTTCCGATTCTCGACGCCCTGGAGATCTGCGCGAAGACCGCGGGCAATCGAGTCATCGAAGCAGCGTTGATGAAGACCCGCGCCGCGATCTCCGAGGGGCGCACCGTTGCGGAGCCATTGGAGGCCTCGGGAGTCTTCCCGGGCATGGTGGTCCAGATGATCGCGGTGGGTGAATCCACCGGTGCAATGGACGCAATGCTGGCGAAGATCGCGGACTTCTACGACGACGAGGTCGATGCCGGCGTGGACGCGCTCACCTCGTTGATGGAGCCGTTCATGATGGTCTTCCTCGGCGGTACCATCGGCGCGATCCTGATGGCGATGTATCTGCCGATCTTCAAGATCGCGGAGAACATCAAGTAGGGCGGTCCGTGATTCCGGAATCCGACGGCGCTGGCCCGTTCTAGTGGAGACCACACACCGCCGCATCGTGCGCCTGATGGTGGCGCGGTTGGTGCTCTGTGTCGGTGTCTTCGGGGTAGCCCTGGTCTTCGTGGGCGCGGGCCAGGAGGGTGCCGAGGGCGTCGAGCGTGGCCTCTACGGCACGATCGGTGTCACCTTCCTCGCGACGCTCGTCTATGCGGGGTTGTTTCGCTTCATCCGCAATCCAGCGCGATTCGGCGCCATCCAGCTCGCCACCGACATCGGCATCGTCACCTCACTGGTGTTCTTCTCCGGCGGAGCGGACTCGATCTTCAGCTTTCTGTACCTGCCGATCACCGTGTACGGCGCCGTGCTCTTCGACCGACGAGGAGCGTACGGTGCCGCGGTTCTGGCGTCGGCGGGTTACGGCGCCGTACTGCTCTCGTCGGAACCCATCGCGATGGCGTCCGTGCTGCGGGGCGCGGCGAGCCTCGAAAGGGTCTTCGCGCTCTGGGTGGTGCATACCTCGGCGCTGCTTCTGGTGGCGCTGCTGGCGAGCGCGCTCTCACGGGAGCTGCGCATCGCCGGAGAGGCGCTGAGCGAGAGTGCCAGCGACCTGGTGCTCCTGCGGCATCTTCACGAGCACACCGTCGACAGCCTAAACAGCGGTCTCTTGACCACCGATCTCGACAGCCGCGTCAGGTCCCTCAACCCGGAGGCGGAGCGCATCACCGGGCTCGCGCCCTCGGAGGTTCTGGGCCGGGACCTGGAGGAGGTGCTGCCGGGAGTCCGCGAGGCGTTGATGGTGGGCAGGGAGACTCCCAGCGGCGGGCGCCTTCGGGCGCGGATGCCGCTCGTGCAGCCGGGCGGAGAGAAGCGGCATCTGGGTCTGGCGAGTTCGATCCTGCGGGATGGCGAGGGCCTCGCCAGCGGCTGGGTGGTGATCTTCCAGGACGTTACCGAGGTGGTCGCCATGGAGCAGGAGCTTCGCCGCTCGGAACGCCTGGCCGGGATCGGACAGCTGGCGGCCGACATCGCTCACGAGATTCGGAATCCCCTCGCGGCGATCTCGGGATCGGTGCAGATTCTCGAAGCCAGCCTGGGTGAGCATGAAGCAGATCCGGAGCCCCGGCGGCTGATGAGCATCGTGCTCCGGGAAATCGATCGCCTGAACGACCTGATCACCGAATTTCTCCAGTTCGCGCGGCCAGCGCCGACCAAGCCAACCCAGGTCGATCTGGGATCCGTGGTCCAGGACCTGGTGGGGATGTTCGAGGCGGCGCGTCCGGAGGGTGTGGAGATCGAGGTCGATCTCGGGACGAAGCTGACTGCCCTCGCGGACCCGACCCAGGTTCGTCAGATCCTGTGGAATCTGATCCTGAATGCGGCCCAGGCGATGCCCGAGGGTGGGCGCATCTGCATTTCGGTAGCCGAGGTCGCCGCGGAGCCTCAAGAGGGCGCTTCCGAAGGCCGAAACGACGCGAAAGGGGGGGCTGACTTCGTGGAGGTCACGGTGGCAGACACGGGGGTCGGGATCGCCCCTGAAGTGCTCGAGCGCATCTTCGATCCCTTCTTCACCACCAAGCCCGAGGGGTCAGGGCTCGGACTGGCAACAGTCCATCGGATCGTCGAAGCAAACGGCGGCAACCTTCGTGTCCAGAGTCTGGTCGGGGAGGGGACCGTGCTTCGGGTGCGATTCCCGCGGCAAGAGGAGACGCCGTGAGCGACAAGGCGCGAATTCTCGTCGTCGACGACGAGCAGAGCATGCGAGAGTTCCTGGAGATCTTCTTCCGCCGGGAGGGGTTCGGCGTCGTCACCACGGGCGATGTCGACACCGCCCTGGTCGCCATCGAGTCCGACGACTTCGACGTCGTGATCAGCGATGTCAAGATGCCCGGGCGCACCGGGCTGGATCTGCTCCAGGTGGTGAAGGAGATCTCGCCGGAGACCGTCGTGATCATGATCACCGCCTTCGCGACCACCGAGACGGCGATCGCCGCCATGAAGCAGGGGGCCTACGACTACGTCACCAAGCCCTTCAAGGTGGATGAGTTGCGCCTGGTAGTCGAGAAGGCTCTCGAGAAGAAGCTTCTCACACTCGAGAATCGCAGGCTCCGAACCGAGCTGCGCACCCAGCTCAGGAGCCGTTCGCTGGTAGGAACCAGCTCGGCGATGCAGAAGGTCTACGATTTGATCGCCCAGGTGGCTGGAACCAAGACGAACGTCCTGATCAGCGGAGACAGCGGCACCGGGAAGGAGTTGGTGGCGCGCGCCATCCACGACCAGAGCGAGCGGCGGGAGAGCCCGTTCGTCGCGGTGAACTGCGGTGCGATCCCTGAGAACCTGCTCGAGTCGGAGCTGTTCGGTCACGTGAAGGGGGCCTTCACGGGTGCGGTCCAGAACAAGGCCGGCCTCTTCGAGATGGCAGACGAGGGGACGCTCTTCCTCGACGAGATCGGAGAGCTGCCCCAATCGCTCCAGGTCAAGCTGCTCCGGGTAATCCAGGACAAGACGCTTCGTCGCGTCGGCGGCACCGGCGATCATCGCGTCGACGTTCGCATCGTGGCAGCGACGAACCGGAAGCTGGAGGAGGAGGTCGCCGCCGGACGCTTCCGAGACGACCTCTACTACCGGCTCAACGTGATCCAGATCGCGCTGCCCCCGCTCCGCGATCGGATGGAAGACGTCCCGCTGCTGATGCAGCACTTCATCGAGAAGTACGCCCTGGAGGCCGGAAAGGAGCTGCAGGGCATCTCCGATGCCGCGACCGAGCGCATTCTCGCCTATGACTTTCCCGGAAACGTTCGCGAGCTGGAGAACACGGTCGAACGCGCGGTGGCCCTCTCCCGCGACGGCGTCATTGGCCTCGAGACACTCCCGCCGACCATCCTCGATCCGAAGAAGGCGGAGGGCAAGAGTCGGCTGCCCACTGATGGCGGAAGCCTCGAGGAGATGGTGAACGAATACGAGCGCAGCCTGCTGGGCGAGGCACTCGAGCGCTGCGGGGGCGTCAAGAAGAAGGCCGCTGCGTTCCTGGGGATCTCGTTTCGGTCCTTCCGCTACCGCTTCGAGAAGCTCGGCCTCGACGATCCCGACGCGAGCGGCGAGGGATAGAGAAGGTGACGCGCCGCGCCGGGGTTCAGGCCGAAGTCCTCCTCGGCCTCGCCCTGATGATGGGCCTCGCGACTCTGGTCCTGACGGCGGTCTTCGTGGCCCAGCAGGAGGCCGGACTCCGCGCGATTCTCGGCCGCTCGCTCCTCGCCGAGGCGCGTTCGCCCCGGACCCTGACCGATTCGCTGTTCCCGGGCACGAAGTGGTGGACGGTATCTGGCGACGGTCGCGTCGAGCCACGCGGTCCGGCCGGGGGAGTGATCGACGCCGAGACGCGAGAGCTCGCCGACCGGGCCCTGGCGCGGGCGGAGCCACTGCTCATGCCCGGTAGCGTCTGGGAACCGATTCGCTTCGCCGCCCCCCTCGACGGGTCTGGCGGGGTGGTGGCGGGGCGTCTTCCCCGACGCGCTTCGTACCGCCTCCGCGCGGTTCCACTGGGGGTGGTGGCGACGATGGTGGTGGCTGACGTCCTGGTCTTCGTGGGCTTTGGGGCCTACCTGCTGCGCCGCCGGATCGTGCTGCCGCTCCAGAGGCTCTCTGCAGCGGCTCGGGAGATCGCGCAGGGGTCGCTCGCCTCCCGCGCTCCCGTCGCAGGGGCGCGCGAGGTCGCCGACGTGGGGCGCTCCTTCAACGCCATGACCGACGCCCTGGAGAACCGCACGGGGGCGCTCGAGAAGGCGGTCGTGGAGCTGCGGGCGGCGAACCGGGACCTGCGGCGGGCTCGAACGGGTCTGGATCGGGCCGAGCGGCTGGCGGCGGTGGGTCGGCTCGCGGCTGGCGTGGCCCACGAGGTCGGAAATCCGATCGGCGCAATCCTCGCCTTGCTGGATCTGGCGTCGCGCGATTCGGAGATCTCCGAAGCCACCCGGACCCATCTGGATCGGGCGGGCCACGAGGGACGGCGGGTCCGCACGATCCTCCGGCAACTCCTGGACTTTTCCCGCCCGCCGCGGGCAACGCCAACCAGCCTGGACCTGGCGATGCTCGCCGACGAGACCATCGCCCTGGTCTCGGCGCAGCGGCGTTACGACCGCATCGGCTTCGAGGTCCAGCGCGAAGGTGCGCAGCCGCCAGTCCTGGCGGATTCGAGCGCCGTCACGCAGATCCTGCTCAACCTCGTCCTCAACGCCGCTGACGCGGTGGCCGACACTCGCGGAGCCGCGCGTGATCCTTCGGGTTCGCCCGGCGCCGCTTCGGCTCCGCTCGGGGGAGCTGGCCGAGAGCGCACTCGAGCGCCGCACGCCGGACGGCGTCGAGTGCGTGGTTTCGGACAACGGCAGCGGAATCCCCGAGGCGGATCGCGAGCGGGTCTTCGATCCCTTCTTCACCTCCAAGCCACCCGGGGAGGGGACCGGGCTCGGGCTCGCCACCGCCGTGCGTCTCGCCGAGGAGCTCGATGGGCAGCTGGAGCTGGTTCCTCCGCCGGAGGGGGCTCGCACCGCCTTCGCTCTCCGGCTTCCCACCGTGGCACAGAGAGGCGAGAGCTCGACCGCACGGGGGGGCGTCGGGGGTGTCTGAGCTCTGCCGCACTCCGCAACTCCTTGCGCACTGCGCAACCGCTTGCGGGCCGAACACGCCGCGTTTCGGGCGGCTCTGGGGGCAGATCGAGCCCCCAAGCTCAAGGATCCCGGCAGTTCATCCGATTCCCAGCGATGGCACGTGGCTTGCTGCGGTCTTCGATGGATCGAGAGGCCTACACCTGCGCGCGGAGGCGTGGATGAAGAGAATTGGCAGACAGCGCAGCGGCTTCACCATCATCGAGCTGATGATCGCCCTGGCGATCGTCGGAATCGTCGCGGCCATGGCGCTGCCGGGCTGGCGGGAGTTCCAGATCAACCAGCGGCTCCGCGACATGACGCGCGCGGGCGCGAACATGATGCAGACGGCGCGGTCCCAGGCCATCGCCACGGGCAACAATCACATCGTCTACCTGGCTGCGGGCGTGGGGACCGACGTGTGCGGAAACCCGATGGTCGATCCCCTGGGCAGGGCGGTGCCGATGCTGATCCTCGACGATGGGCCGCCCGGCGCCGGGCACCAACTGCTGCATCGACGGAGGCGAGCGGGTCCTCAACGAGCCGGTCTTCACGCGGCCGGGAGTGATGGACGACGTCAACTGGGGATCCACCTTCGCGGGGGCTCAGGCACCCATGGACAGCGGCGGAGGGGACTACACCACGGGCTCGACCTTCACCGACGCCAACGGCAACCAGACTCGCTGGGTGATGTTCCGGCCCGATGGTGTTCCGGTTGGCTTCACCGCAGCCTGCGTCACCGGCCGGATTGGCTCCGGTGCGGGCGGGGTCTACGTCACCAACGCCAATCGAGACTACTCGATCGTGGTCACACCGCTGGGCGGTACCCACGTGACCGGCTTCGAACGGGGCGCCGGAGTGTGGATGAACTGATGAGAATCTCTGCTCGACGACGACGCAGCCGACAGCCGAAGCGGCGCTCAGGTGGAATGACCATTCTCGAGGTGATGATCGCCCTTGGGATCCTGGCGGTCGGCCTGCTGGCGATGCTGGCGATGCAGATCTCGGCGATGCGCGGTGGAAAGTATGGCCGGCACACCACCGAGGCCGCGCAGCTGGCCCGGGACCAGATGGAGTACCTCCATCGGCTCGACTGGGGGGATGCGCTGATCGCACCCACGGGCTGGACGGCACCGACCTTCATGGGAACTGCGGGTCCCCGAATCGTCACGGTGCAGTCTGCCAGCGGGCCGCAACAGGAGATGGTCTACAACGTGTCCTACCGGGTCACCGCCGACCCCGACACGAACCTCCGTCACGTGGACGTTCGGGTCAACTGGACGGAGATGAACGCGCCTCCCGGAGCGCCTCCTCGCCGCTACGCCATGTCCACCATCCGGCACAACGATCCGTGAGAGCCATGAAACGACGCAGCGGTTTCACACTCATCGAACTCATGATCGCGATGGCGATCCTACTCGTGGTGGTGGCGTATCTCACTGAGATGCTCACCCGCCAGGGTCGCGCCTACACGGTCGTCGACCAGGTCACCGAGGCCCAGCAGAACCTGCGGGCGATCGCCGATCTGCTCGAGCGGGAGGTGCGGGTAACCGGCTTCATGGTGCCCGAGGGAGCTGCCGTGTGCGGTGTGGACCAGACGAATGGCTCCGACGTCCTCTTCGTGAGCGACGCCGATGCGCTCGATCCCGCCAATGAGAACCAGCTGGGGATCAGTGCGAGCATCGTAGGGGGCTTCACCGGAACCGGTGGAAACGAGAGCATCACGCTCGACAACAAGGTGATCGACGGACTGCCCTTCTACGACACGGACGGCGACGGCGCCGCCGACAGCGATTTCCTGGAGAGCGTGAACCCGTTCCGCACCGGTGGCGTGATCGTCGCCGACCGCGGAGACCCCGGGCGAGGGGTCGCCTGCGGGATCGTCACCAACGTCAACTCGGGCAGCAACACCATCCGGGTGGACTTCACCTCGAACGGAGCGGCGCCCGCCGGAACCCCGCTCGCCGGCGGCGGTCCCGGGGGGACCTGGTGGCGGTTCCGGCCCACGTCTACACGGTGGTGAACAACCAGCTGCTGCGAGACGGAATGGTGCTCGCCGACGATGTCGAAGACCTGCAGTTCGCGTTCTTCTACGACCTCGACGAGGATGGCGTGATGGACGGCGAGGCCACCGAGTATCCGGGATCGGCGGGCGGACCGATCTACCAGTCCAGAAACTGGGACAACTCCGTCTTGAGCGAGATCCGCGTGAACATCGTGGTCCGGACCCGCGCCCAGGATGCCGACGTGCTCCAGAATCCGGGAATGGCTCAGGGCGAGTGGCAGGTCACCGAGAACCGGGTCGCCCCGGGCGGATTCGACGGCTTCAGGCGACGCGTGCACACCTCGACCATCCGGCCCCGGAACGTCGGCGCGAGGCCGCTGGGCAGTGTCTAGGGAGCAAGCCATGAATGGAAGAACTCACCAGGAAGGAGCGGCGCTCTTCGTCGTCGGTTCTGATCCTGGCGCTGATGGGTGCACTGGGAATCATGGCGTTCAACACCGTGCTGGTGGACCGGCAGGTGGCGGGCTTCCAGAATCGGGCCAGGACGGCCTTCTACGCCGCCGAGGCGGGCGCTGCCCAGGGGCGCAGCCTGGTGCGAACCGTCGGCTCGCGCAACGATACACCGGCGCTGAATCCGCGGACGCTGGGCGATGCGGCCCTCTACGATCGCGAGTTCGCCCAGCCCGGCTACGCGGGCGATCCGGCCTTTCCGACTCCGATCCGCTACATCGCGGACGGCACGCTGGCGGGTGGATCGAATCTCCAGATGAAGGGCCAGAAGTTCGTAAACACTCTCTGGCAGATCAATGTCCAGGGACAGAGCCCCGACGGCTCGACCACCCGGATCGAGGTGGTGGAGACCAAGGTTCTGGCCTCGGGTTACTGAAAGCCGCATCGATCGACGGCATCAGAGGGGGGGACGATGCGAAGGAACCATCACGGGCTCCGTGTCTTGTGGGCGGCTCCGCTCCTGGGCCTCGCCCTGGCCTGCGGAGGGGGTGAGGAGACACCGCAGCCCTCGGGGCCGGCGATGACGGCGCCGGCGCCGCTCGAGGAGCACGCGAGCAATCGCGCGCCGGTGGTGGAATCGGTGACGCTCAATCCGTCCGATCCGCTGCCGGGGACCCCCGTCGACGCGAACGTCGAGGTCAGGGACCCGGAGGGGGATCCGTATCGCGTGTCCTTCGAGTGGCAGGTCAATGGCGACGTCGTGGCAAGCGGTGCCCATCCGAGGCTCAGGACAAACGACGTCCGGAAGGGCGACCGCATCGAGGTGACCGTGGTCGCCACCGACGGACGCCTCGAGAGCGATCCGGTGCGCCGGAGCACGCGAATCGGCAATCGGCCGCCGCTGCTCCAGGGCGTGCTGCTGGAGCCCCAGGGAACGGTGCGACCTGGTGACGAGCTCCTCGCCAGCCCCGAGGCGCTCGATCCGGACGAGGACGCCCTCGACTACGAGTACACCTGGCTCGTGAACGGCCGGGAAATCGGTCAGAGTGACAGATCGTTCTCGGCGAGCAGTCTGAAGCGCGGCGACAAGGTGCGGGTCCGCGTGGTCGCCACGGACGGGAGCGACTCGAGCCGGGCGGCGGAGAGCCGGGAGGTCACGGTGGGCAATTCACCTCCGCTGATCGAGAGGATTCCCGACCCCGAGACCGACGAGGGCCTGTTCCGCTACGCCTTCGAGGCCGAGGATCCCGATGGCGACCGCAACCTGCGCTTCCGGCTTCGGAAGGCACCCGAGGGGATGCAGATCGATTCGATTACCGGCGTGGCGACCTGGCGCCCCAAGGCGAGCCAGGCCGGCGTCCACCCGGTCGAGGTCATGGTCGTGGACTCCCACGGCGATGGATCGGCGCTGAGCTTCAATGTGACGGTCACCGCCACCCCCCGCGACGCAGACGAGCAGCCACCCGCCGCCGCACCCTGACCTGCATTTCCCACCGGCTTCCCGTTCCGGCCCGCAATCCGCTGCGCGCTGTGCATGAAGCTGCATAGCAGAAGCTGCGAAGCGGATCTTCCGCGCGATCGGAACGACCGGTATTCCGCGGACTTTGCTCAAGTTATTCACATGGCACGTCGATTGCTCTTTTCGACTCTGCAACCGATTTGCGAACCGCGAACACTCGGGCGAGGACACTGCCATGAGTCAAAATATCCGCTTCCCCCTGGCCATCATCGGACTCGCGCTCGTCGCGCACCTCGTCTCTCCTGGAGTCACGAGAGCGGTTGACGACACCGCGCTGTTCTCGGTCGCGGTGCCCCCGAACGTGATGCTGGTGATCGACAACTCCGGCTCGATGAACCACGCGGTCTGGCACCCGGCCTTCGATCCGACTGCCACTCCGACCTGCGGGTACTACAACAACACCAGCTACTACTCCTATAGCAGCAATATCTTCAACCTTACGCGCTGCAGCAAGACGATCGACCTCTACTTCGACCCCGGCACCGCGCCCTACAGCAATCGCATCACCGGCCGCTATCTGAACTGGCTGTTCAGCCCCGAGTCGAATCCGTACAACGCGGAGATCAACGCCCAGAACAACGGCACCTACTCCAGCTGCCTCGGCGGCGGGACCTACGACAAGTACCGCCGAAGCCGGATCACCGCAGCCAAGGACGTCCTGCGGGAGGTGATCTGCCAGGTCAACGCGGCCGGCAAGGTGCGCTTCGGGATCGCGCAGTTTCGCGAAGGCGGAGACCCCAACGGCGGCTACATCCGCGTTCCCTCAGATGACTACTATCTGGCCGACGGAGTGACCCCCAACGTCTACACTCTGGACGGCAACACCAGGTCCCACGCCGAGCACCTGGAGAGGGCGATCGAGGCGATCGACGCCAACACCTGGACCCCGCTCGGAGAGACGCTCTTCCAGGTCTACACCTACTTCATGAGCCGCGCGAGCGCGGATCGCCCGCTGGGGAAGAACGGCACCACGACGTTCCCCGAATACGAGTTCAGGACCTCTACAGCGGAGTTATGGCGGATACTACAACACCAGCGGTCCGCCCACCGTCCCTGATAGCCCGGTGCAGTGGAGATGCCAGAAGAGCTTCGTCGTGATGATCACCGACGGCGAGCCCACCAAAGACGACTTCGACGTCTCCACCTACACGGACACCGCGCGCGGCTTCAGCATCTTCAAGTCCAGCCTGATTGGCGACTATAATCCGGACGGCGAAGACGAGGAGCCCGTGGGCCTCCTCGGCTGCGACAACGAGTGCGCCCGTTACCTCGACGACATCGCGCACTTCATGCAGACCAACGACTTCCGGCCGGACATGGATGGAGACCAGTTCATCGACGTCTACACGGTCGGTTTCACGACCTCGCCCTTCGCCAACTCAGTGCTGTCGAAGACCGCCCAGGTAGGCAACGGCGATTTCTTCTTCAGCAACAACGCCGAGGAGCTGGCCGACTCCATCGTCGAGGCCGTCAGCGACATCATCCAGAAGTCGCAGGCCTTCACCGCGGCCACCGTTCCCGCCGCGCGGACCGCCTCCGGCGGAAAATTCTACACCAGCCTTTTCGTCCCCTCGGACAGGACGGCCTACTGGGAGGGACACCTCAAGTCCTGGGAGATCACCGCCTCTGGTGAGATCCGCGACAAGTTCGGCAACTGCGCACTCGCCGATCCCACCCCGGGCCAGTGTTTCTCGGGCCCCTTCCTCTCCTCTGCGGAGCCGTTCTGGGATGCGGGCGAGGTGCTGGACGCGACGCCGCCGGCGTCTCGCGACCTCTACACTTCGAAGCTGACGGGAACCCCGGGGCTGGCGCAGCGCGAGGCGTTCTCGCACACCTCGGAGGGCGGCGTGTTGACCGCGGCGGATCTGGAGGTGACCTTCCCGCCCGGCGTCACCTATCCGGGAACCGTCGCGACAGACGCGGAGGAGCTGGCGGCGGAGGTGATCGGGAACGTCCGGGGCTGTGAGTTCGGAACCGGCGCCAACGGCGTGGCCTGTACCGAGCGCACCTGGAAGCTGGGCGACATCTTTCACTCGAATCCGGTCGTGGTTCCCGGGCCCAGCTCCTGGGTCTTCAGCCCGAGCTACAAGGCCTTCCGCGCGGCATACGCGACCCGCCAGCGGATGATCGTGGCGGGGGCGAACGACGGATTCTTCCGGATCTGGAATGCGGGAAGCTGGAATGCGGCCCTGGTGCCGCCGGGCTACGACGAGGGAGACGGGGCGGAGGTCGCGGGTTTCATGCCCTACTCGGGCGCGCAAGAACGTCAAAGAGCTCGCCGTCGATACCGGATCCCGGGACTTCTATTTCGTGGACGGCTCGCCTTCGGTGGCGGACGTCTGGTTCTACACGAGCCCGAGCGTCGCCGCCAAGGTCGGCGATGGAAGCGAGTGGCGCACGCTCGTGATGGGGGGGCTCCGCCAGGGCGGCCGCTCCTACTACGCGCTCGACATCACCGATCCGAGTTCGGCGGGCTATCCCGACTACCTCTGGGAGTTTCCCCGTGAGGACGCGCCGGTCGCGATCGACCGACTTGATGGGCGAGACCTGGTCGGAGCCGATCATCACCAAGGTGCGGGTCAGCGTGGACGGCAACGACAACGCCGGCCAGGGGTTCGAGCGCTGGGTAGCCATCTTCGCGGCTGGCTACGACCCGGCGAGCGATCCCAACGCCCACTCCTCCTACGACGTGGAGAGCCTCGCCGGTCGCGCCATCATCATGCTCGACGTCAAGACCGGCGAGATCCTGGGGATCAAGCACTTCGATCCGAGCGCTACCACTGCGCTGACCGACCCGGCGACCCACCCCTACGATCCCGCCAATCCCGAGCAGAGCATGCACTACGCGTTGGCGGCCACGCCGGGTGTCTACGACCTCGACTTCGACGGATACGCCGACGTGGTCTACGTGGGCGATCTCGGCGGAAACCTCTGGAAGTGGGTGATCGGGGACATCGGAATCGACCCGGTCAACGGAGCGACGACCGACACCTCTCAGCCCAACTGGCCGTTCAGGAAGTTCTTCAGCGCGCCCATCTACGACTCGGGCACCAACAAGTACTTCAAGAGCTTCTTCTTCGCGCCCAGCGCCACCTTCAAGAACTGGAAGCTGTGGCTCGCCTTCGGAAGCGGCGAGCGGGCCAATCTGCAGTTCGACGGATTCGCGGCCCCGGCCGACGAGAACAACCGCTTCTACGCGGTCCGGGATCTGGATCCTCTCGAGCGGCAGGCGATTCCGCAGCCGGTCATGGACGAGACGACTCTCAGGGACGCCACCGGTGACGCCACCTGCGCCGACCTGAGCGCGTTCGGTGGCTTCTACCTGGTCGGGGTGGATGGGGAGAAGTTCGTCACCCAGAGTGACATCTTCTTCTACTACGTGTTCGTCGGCTCCTTCATCCCTGAAACCCCCGCGGACCCCTGTGACGCTGGCGGAAGCTCCTTCCTCTACGCGTTCAAGGTGTACTGTGGCGAGGGCCTGTTCACGGATGCAGCCGGCGACCCGGAAAGCAGTGTGAGCCTGGGCGAAGGACTGCCGACCGATCCGCGGATCACCATCAGTCCCGAGGAGGGCGGCGAACCGGGTGATCATCAACAAGCAAGAGGGCGACCTCGAGAACTTCGAGGCTCCGCCGGGATTCGGTTCGGGTGTCGGCCAGTTCTACTGGCGCCAGCTGAGCCAGTGAGAAAGGTGAAGACGATGGGACAGCTACGCAAAACCATGCTCTCGGGCCTGATCCTGCTCCTCGCTTGCGGTCTTGCTGGCGTCGCGCTGGGCGAGTCTTCCGACACGGTTCGGGGCGCGGGGCTCGTGCTCGAGAAGGACCTGTTGCAGAAGACGGTCCTGCTCGATGGTCAGATCGAGCTTCAGGTGACTCCCGAGACGCGGATCCTCGACGCGGAGGGGACGGTGATCACCCTGTCAGCGCTTCCCACGGCGCCGCGGAAGGGGCCCTTCATGGAGATCACTGGAGAGGCCACGGTTCGCTTCGAAGCCACCCGGCAGGGCGGGAAGCTGATCGCCAGCTCGATCA
This sequence comes from uncultured delta proteobacterium, assembly GCA_963722885.1. GTDB lineage: Bacteria > Myxococcota_A > UBA9160 > UBA9160 > UBA6930 > CAVXZE01. The sequence continues at coordinate 280,611 of CAVROS010000004.1, read as the reverse complement.
AGGTACAGGGAAAGACCGTCAAGTAGGGCGGTTGGACCCCCGTGCGCGGGTCTGCAGCTGTCGAAGCCCACGGCGGGAGCCCCGCCAGGGCAGCGGTGCGAGCGACAAGGCTTCCTAGGAATCCTTGTCGCGGATCCCGTACTCCTTGATCTTGTAGAGCAGCGCGCGGTGGCTGATCTCGAGCAGCCGCGCAGCGTGGGTACGGTTGCCGCCGGTGGCGGCGAGGGCCTTGCGGATCATCTCCGCTTCGAAGCGCCGACGCCCCCGCTTGAGCGAGAGCTCGCCGGGCCGCGCCGGCTCCGCGCGGTCCTCGAGGCTGACCACGTTGGCGGGCAGCTCGCGCGAGGGTGATCCGGTCGAGGCGGGCCAGTATCACCGCCCGCTCGATGACGTTCTCCAGCTCGCGAACGTTGCCCGGCCAGTGGTAGGAGGTCAGCCGCTCGAGGGCGTCGTCTGCAATCGCCCGGATCGGCTTTCCCAGGGCATCCCGGAAATGCCCGAGGAAATGATCCACGAGCAAGGGAATGTCCTCCCGCCGTTCGCGCAGCGGGGGGACCCTTACCCGCACCACGTTGAGCCGGTAGAAGAGATCCTCGCGGAAGCGGCCGTCGGCGACTTCACGATCGAGGTCGCGGGCAGTGGCGGCGAGGACCCGGACGTCCACCTTGCGGGACTTCGACTCGCCGACCGGGCGCACCTCCTCGTCCTGGAGGATGCGTAGCAGCTTCACCTGAAGGGCGTTCTGGAGCTCCCCGATCTCGTCCAGGAAGAGGGTGCCACCGTCCGCCTCTACGAAGAGCCCGCGGCGGGCGCGATCGGCGCCGGTGAAAGCGCCCTTGGAGTGACCGAAGAGCTCGCTCTCCAGCAGCATCTCGGGGATCGCGCCACAGTTGACGGCGACGAAGGCCTCGTTTCGGCGCCCGGATTGGGCGTGAATCGCCCGGGCGAGAACCTCCTTGCCGGTTCCGCTCTCCCCGGTCAGCAGTACGGTCGCCTTGTACTCGGCGGCTCGCTCCAGAAGCTCGAGGACCTCGATCATCACGGGCGATGCCGCCACGATCGGCCGCTCCCCGACGGCGCGGTCGACGTCGCGCTGAAGAAGCGCATTGGCGCGGCGCAAACGCTCCCGCTCCTTGGCCTTGCGAATCGTCGAGCAGCAGCTCCGAAGGTTGGAAGGGCTTGGCCAGATAGTCGTAGGCGCCGCGCTTCATCGCCTCGATGGCGAGATCGGCGGTCCCGTAGGCCGACATCATGATCACCGTCGCGCCGGGGAGCCGGCGCCCGATCTGGGGCAGAAGCTCCATTCCATCCATACCGGGCATCCGCAGATCGCAGAGCACCACGTCCACCGGGCTGGTCTCGAGCTGCTGCAGAGCAGCCTCTGCATGCGCGGCGGCCGCGACCTCGTAGCCCTCGGCCGCCAGCACCAGCTCGAGGCTCTCCCGGAGAGCCTCGTCGTCATCCACGATCAGGATTCGCTCGCTCACGGAATGCTTATCGGAGAACTGGGCACTGGCGTGAGGTCTGCCGAATGCAGTCGTACTGCACGGGAGTGGAATGTGATCCGCGACACAATGCGCGTTACGTGAGGCAGCTCAAGTCCCCGGAAGCGCAGGCCGATACGCGGAACCATCGGGCGGGTTACCACCCGCCGCATGCGCACTCTGCGACCGGAGGGGATGCAGTGTCGAGCAACAATCTCCAGCGCTTTCGTGAGACGCTCATGTTGAGCAAGGCGGAACTCGCGAGGAAGGCCGGTCTTTCGACACTGACGATCGACCGGATCGAGGCGGGGCGCCCTTGCCGACTCGACTCGAAGCGGAAGATCCTGCTCGCACTCGGTCTCAACATCATGGACAAAGAGAAGGTGTTCGGACCTGCAATGCCCGAGGGTGCCGCCGCGACACATACGGCGCCCGAGGAAAAGGAACACGCCTGAACCCGTCGTCGGGGAGGAGATCAGTGCAGCTACCTTTCGGGAAATCCAATTCGATCATCGGGCTCGACATCGGATCGGCCTCGGTGAAGGCCGTGGAGCTCACCGCCAAGGCCAAGGGCATCGAGCTCCAGCACGTTGGAGTCGCTCAGCTACCGCCGGAGGCGATCGTCCAGGGCGCCTTCTTGAACTCGAGCGCGATCGTGGACGCGATCCGGGAAGCGGTCAACGGCGCCAGCGCCAGAACCAAGGACGTCGCGACGGCGGTCTCGGGTCACTCGCTCATCGTCAAGAAGATCAGCCTTCCCTCGATGACTCGCGACGAGCTGGAAGAGTCGATCCGCTGGGAGGCCGAACAGTACATCCCCTTCGACATCAACGAGGTGAATCTCGATTTCCAGATCCTGAACTCGGGTGAAACCGAGGGGCAGATGGATGTGCTTCTGGTCGCTGCGAAGAAGGATCTGATCGACGACTACGTGAATGTAGTCAGGGAAGCGGGACTGCACCCGGCAGTGCTCGATGTCGAGGCCTTTGCGGTCGAGAACGCGTTCGAGGCCAATTGCGAGTGTGCCCCGGACGAGGTCATCGCCCTGGCGGACATCGGTGCGCAGGTGGTCAACATCAACGTCATCGCAAACGGCATTCCCGCCTTCACCCGCGACATCTCGACCGGCGGCAGCGTCTATACCGAGGAGATCCAGAAGGCCCTCTCGGTCAGCTGGGAAGAGGCGGAGCGAATCAAGATAGGCGGGTCGGCGGCCGAGCAGAGCCAGGAGGTCGTGCCGCAGGAGGTGGAGCAGGCGATGCAGTCCGTCACCGAAACCGTGACCGGGGAGATCAGCCGATCTCTGGACTTCTTCGCCGCCACCGCTGCAGAGAGCCGGATCAGCCGGATCGTTCTCACCGGTGGCGGCTCCCGGGTCTCCGGTCTCGACGCGGCGTTCCAGGCCAAGATGAACCTTCCGGTGGAGCACCTGAACCCGCTCGCCAAGGTGATTCCGTCGAGCCGCTTCGATCCGGAGTATCTGGAAGAGGTGGGCCCAGCGCTCGGAGTGGGGGTGGGTCTCGCATTGCGTAGGAGGGACGACTGATGATTCGAATCAATCTCCTTCCGGTCCGCGAGGAGCGTCGAAAAGCCGATCTGCGCCAGTTCGGAGTGGTTCTCGCTGGGGTCCTGGTGGGCAGCATCCTGCTGGTGGGCCTCTACCACATGAAGCTCTCCAGCGACGTCAGCGACGCGAGAGCCGCCGTGGCCAACACCCAGCAACAGATCGACCGCTTCAAGCCCCAGCTCGAGCAGTTGGAGGAGTACCGGAAGACCAAGGCGGAGATCGAGGCAGAAGCTCGAGGTCATCGAGCGGCTCGACGCTTCGCGTTCCGGCCCGGTTCGCGTATTCGACGAGCTGGCGACTCACGCTCCTCCCCGGCTCTGGCTCACGAAGCTCGAGGCCAAGGGAGGACAGCTCCGAATCGAGGGCATGAGCCTCGACAACGAGCTCGTCGCGCTGTTTCTGACCGCTCTGAACGAGTCGGAGTACTTCGACAACGTCGAGCTGCGCGAGACCACGGCGAAGGAGATGAGCGGCTACAAGCTCAACGAATTCGCCTTGAGCGCGACGCTCGTGACGCCGAAACCCGCGAAGAAGACGACCCCCGACGGCGCCATCGCGTCGATCGGGACGGCTGGGTAGGAGGGTTTTATGGACATGGGCCTCGACGAACTGACGGGTGCGTTCGAGAAGCTCGCGAAGCTCCCGAAATCCTACCGGATGGCGCTGCTTCCAGCGATCGTCGTCCTGGTGTGCGCCGTCTACGTCTACTTCCTCTATCTCCCGGCGACCTCGACCCTGGAAGGGATTCGAGATCAGCAGCTCCAGCTGCAACGCAAGCTGACGGAGGTCCGCACCGTCGCCGGGAACGAAGAAGCCGTCAAGCAAGAAATCGCCGCACTGGAGAAGAAGCTGGATGTGGCGCTGCGGCAGCTCCCCGACAGCAAGGAGCTTCCAGTGCTGCTGACCGACATCACGAGCCTCGGAAAGAACGCCGGACTCGAGTTCAAGGCGTTCCGCCCCAAGGAAGAGGTGAGGCGCGACTTCTACGCCGAAGTCCCGATCGACATCGAGTTCACAGGGGACTTTCACGACATTGCGGCGTTCTTCGACGAGATCTCCAGACTGCCGCGAATCGTGAACGTCGGATCGCTCGACGTAGTGATCTCTACCGAGAACTCGCTGGATACGGTGCTGCAGGTAAAGGGAAACGCCACGACCTTCCGCTTCCTCGACGATGCTTCGAAGGGGGAGCCTGAGGCCGAAGACAAGCCGGCGGCCGCCAAGCGCCAGGGTCGGAGGGGGCATTGATGAGCAGTCTCAAATGGGCAATCGCGCTCCTCGCGCTTGTTGCGCTGGCGAGTGCGGGATGCCGACAAAAGACGGTGGGTCCCTCGGTCGGGGATTACCAGAAGCAGCGCGCCGCCATCATCGCCAAGCACGGCAAGAGCAAGCCCGAAACGCAGGCCCTCGCCGTGGCGCAGAGCGAAGCGGCGGCGGTCGAACCCCAAGAGGCTGGTTTCGGGGCTCAGGGGCAGGGCTACCTCTACGACCCGATCGGGAAACGGGATCCGTTCCGATCCTTCATCCTCGATCGGCTCAAGGAGCTGGACTCGGCCTCCAAGGGACCGCTGGAGCAGTTCGACCTGAGTCAGCTCTCGGTCAACGGCATCGTCTGGGAAACAGAGCGCCAGCGCGCGCTGATCCTGGATCCGTCGGGGCAGGGATACATCATCCAAGAGGGTGACCCGATCGGCAAGAACGACGGTCGCGTGATAGCGATCGGCGACAACGTAGTGATCGTGCGCGAGGCGTACGTGGATTTCCACGGTGAGACGACGACCAAGGAAATCGAAATGCGCGTTCGACAGAGTCAGGGGGGATGAGCTCGATGTTCGCAGCCAGCAACGTTAGTGTCCGCGAGAAGGTGGTGCTCGCAGCCGGTGCGAGCCTACTGGCCGTGCTATGCGCGTGCGCAACGGCCTCGGCTCCGCAGCCGCCCCCCGCACCCGAGAGCGCGGTGATCTCCGAGCTCCAGGTCGAGAACGAAGGCGCTGCCACGATCGTGAGCCTGCTCGGCCTGGTGGAGCCCGTCTACACGGCGTTCCAGCAGGACGATCCGGCGCGCATCGTCGTGGATCTCTCCCAGACGAAACCGGGGGAGATCGCAGAGGAGGTCGCCATCTACGATGGCACGGTCGAAGAGATCTCCGTGACACCCTTCGAGGACGCAGGGGGTCAGGAACGCACTCGGGTGGAGCTGTCGCTCGCCACGGCGGCGAGCTATGAGGTCGTCGCGTTGGAGGAGCGACTCGAGATCCGGGTGGTCCCGGAGACCGAGTTCGAGGTCGCCATCGATGATCCGTGGGCCGGACTGCGGCGACTGGAGTGGGCATGGAGAGCGAGCTCGCGGTCGAAGCGAGCGAGATCGAAATGCCCGTGAGCGACGAGGTCGACGACGGCCCCCAGGCAACGGCTCTCCTCGATATGAGCGCCGAGACCGAGGGCGCAGGTGTAGTGATCGAGCTGCAGGCTGACGGACGGATCGACAACGCCAGTCAGTTCGTGCTTCAGGATCCCCTTCGACTGGTGGTCGATCTTCCGGCGCTGGTGAGCAAGGCGGGCAATGCCGAGCTGACAGTCGAGGGCGGTCAGGTCGCGCGCGTTCGCGTCGGTCAGCACGCCGACAAGGTTCGCGTGGTGGTCGATGGTGGCGAGGAGCCGAGCGGCTTCGAAGCGGTCCAGCTCGTCCCCATCTCGACGGGTCTGATGGTGGTGATCGGCTCCGAAGAGATCGCCATGCCGAAGGCGGCCGTTTCCGCGGCGGCCACCGAGACGGCCGCGATGGAGCCCATGGCCGAGGATTCCGAGGAGACTGGTACGCTGCAGGTCTACGGCGTCCAGTTCGACGCACAAGAGAGCGGCGACCGGGTCGTGATCCTGAGCGACGCGAAGATCGACTATCAGCTCGCGCAACCCGATCCCGATACCGTCGTGGTGCGGATCCAGGGGGCGACCATCGATCCCGAGGCAGCGGTCCGGATCGCTCCGGAGCAGCCGGGACCGGTCTCTCTGGTGACCGCCTTCGCGCAGCCCGAGGCCGATGAGCCGGAGGTGCGGGTGGTGATCAGCCGCGCGGCGGGGCTCGAGCCGAAGGTCGAGCAGCAGGGCACCATGCTCTTCCTCGACTTCCCGCGCGGAAGCGACATCGCCGGCGAGCTGCCGATGATGGAGGATCTCGGGTCCACGGTGGCCAGTCAGGGCGACGCGGCACCGAGCAAGGCCTCCGCCAAGGCGCTGGGCCAGGCCGAAGCCGAATTGATGGTCGAGGTTCCGGCGGCGATCGATGGCTCCGGCGGCGCGGTGGAGATCCTGAAGGAGGGGGGCCTCGTCAACGGCAAGCAGTATACCGGCCGCCGAATCTCCCTGGACTTCAAGGACGTGGAGATCGACGACGTGCTCCGCCTGATCGCGGAGGTGTCGGATCTCAACATCATCGCTGGCGACGAGGTGAGCGGCCAGGTCACGATCCGTCTGGTCGACGTTCCCTGGGACCAGGCCCTGGACGTGATCCTGCTGACCAAGGGTCTTGGCTTCGTTCGGGTCGGCAGCGTGCTCCGCATCGCACCGTCCGAACAGCTCGCGGCCGAGGAGGAGGCGCGTCTCCAGGAGCGGCGCGCCAAGGAGAAGCTCGAGGATCTGGTGGTGAAGCTGCAGCCGGTCAACTACGCCGACGTCAAGGAGATGGCGAAGATGATCAAGCGGCTGCTGACTTCGCGGGGGACGGTGGACATCGATGCCCGGACGAATACGGTCATTCTGAAGGACATCCCCTCCGTCATCACCGAGGCCACCGCGTTGATCAAGGCGATCGACACGCAGACGCCCCAGGTGCTGATCGAAGCGAAGATCGTCGAGGCGAATCTCGACTTCTCTCGCGAGCTGGGAAGCGTGTGGGGCTTCGGGTTCGAGTCTGCGGAAGACGCGGGGAATCCGACCGACGGGCAGCTGGCCATGATCAACCCGATCACCAGCCTGCCCACCAGTCTGCTCGACGTGAGCTCCTTGCTGCTGGACGAGAAGTTCAACATCGACCTCCAGATCCAGGCGGCGGAGAGCAGCGGTGAGGGCAAGGTGATCTCGAGTCCGCGAGTGGTCACTCTGGACAACCGCGAGGCATCCATCGAACAGGGTGTGTCGATCCCCTTCCAGACCTTCGAGAACGGGGACGCGAAGCTCGAGTTCATCGACGCAGTGCTGCGCCTCCAGGTGACGCCTCACATCACCGCGGATCGCAGCATCATCATGAAGATCGAGGTGCAGAGGAACGCGCCGGACGACAGCGTCCAGACCCCGACCGGCTCTCCGGCGATCGCCAAGAACGAGGCGGAGACGGAGACGCTGGTGAAGGACGGCCAGACGCTGGTGATCGGTGGCATCTACACCATCAAGAAGGCAGACCGGGAATCGCGGGTGCCGTACCTTCACAAGATCCCGCTCCTGGGTTACGCGTTCAAGAACCACGAGGTCCGGGACATCCGTCAGGAGCTCCTGGTCTTCGTGACACCGCGGATCGTGGTCAACCCGGAGCTGGGTACCTGATCGCGGCTTTCGGGGCGGACGGCCGGCATAGGCGGCCCGAGTCTCGCAGGCGTCATCCAACAGAGGGGGGGAGCCCAGGCTCCCCCCCTTTTCGTTATGATCGCCTCGGTGGTAGAGCGAACCGTCCACGTAGACCTCGGCGAGCGGAGCTACTCCATCTCGATCGGGGTCGATATCCTCGGCGAGGTAGGCCAGGAGATCCGGCGCCAAACCGGGGCATCGCGGGCAATGCTCGTCACGGTGCCGCCCGTCGGCCGGCGTTACGGACCCTCGGTGATGCGGTCCCTCAAGAATGCGGGAATCAAGGCGCGGCGCTTCGATGTCCCGGATGGCGAGCGGACCAAGAACCTCCAACAGGTGAGCCGCCTCTACGACTCCTTTCTCGATGCCAGTGCAGACCGCGCGACCGCGGTCGTCGCGCTCGGCGGGGGAGTGGTGGGGGACCTCTCCGGCTTCGTGGCGGCGACCCTGCTCCGCGGCCTTCCCTTCGTGCAGATCCCCACCACACTGCTCGCCATGGTGGACTCGAGCGTGGGCGGGAAGACCGGGGTCAACGTGGCGCGAGGAAAGAATCTGGTCGGGGCCTTTCACCAGCCCCGGCTGGTCTGGATGGATGTCACGACGCTCCGAAGTCTGCCGCCCCGTGAGCTGGCGGCGGGAATGGCAGAGCTGATCAAGCACGGAGCGATCCGAGACGAGTCGTTCTTCGAGTGGCTGGAGGCCGAGCTCGAGGGCCTGATGCAGCTCGATCCCGAGCTGCTGATTCCGGCTCTGGAACGGAGCTGCGCCATCAAGGCCGAGGTCGTGCGCCAGGACGAGCGCGAATCCGGCCTCAGGATGGTCTTGAACTTCGGTCACACCCTGGGACACGCCGTGGAGGCTCTGAGGCGCTACAGAGGCATCCTGCACGGCGAGGCGATCGCAATCGGGATGGCATTCGCCGCCGAGCGCTCTGAGACGTTGGGGCTTTCCCCTAGGGGGACAACGGACCGACTGGTGGCTCTCCTTCGCCGCGCCGGCCTTCCCACCGAATTGCCCGTTTTCCCACGCAGAGCTTATCTCCAGGCGCTGCGTGTCGATAAGAAGAAGCGCGAGGCGAAGATTCGCTTCGTGGCGCTCCGAGGTATCGGGAGGGCGGAGACCGTGCCCCTGCTACCTCGGGAGATCATTCCGCCGACGCGCGCCAAGCGGAGGTGACGAGGGCGGGCCCGGACCTGCGAGGCGGAAATCGAGGAAACGGGGGGGAAGGTTTGGAGCAGCAGGCAGCTCTGGACGAGATCGCGCGACTCGAAGCGCACATGGACGGCGACCCGAGTGCGAGCGCGTTTCCGGCCCTGGCCGAAGCCAATCGTCGGGCCGGGCGCGCGAAGGAGGCGGAGCAGGTAGCCCGTGAGGGACTGCGGGAGCGTCCCACGCTATTGGCCGGCCGAGTGGCATTGAGCCTCGCGCTGCTGGATCTGGGTCGCATCGACGAAGCTCGAACCGAGTTGACCCGGGTGCTGGAGATGAACCCGCATCACGGCCCGGCGGCGAACGCCCTCCACCACGCCGCTCCGCTGGATCACCCCGCGATGGACGAGCTGGAGGAGAACCGCGAGCTCCTCGACGACCTGGCAGACGACGAGCTCGAGAACGCCTTCGAAGATGCAGAGGCGCAGCCCGACGAGATGCTGAGCGCCAATCGGGTGGTCGCCGCCGCGGTTCGTGGCGTCGATCAGGACGAGCCGGAGGGCGTGATGCCCTTTTCCGAGGACTCGCCCTTTGCGACCGAGACGGTCGCGGATCTGCTGGAGCAGCAGGACCATCGCGGGGAAGCCGAGGCAGTGCGAGGGGTGCTCGAAGGTACCGCGGCGTCCACGACGCTGGCGACGGATCCGGGCCGTGCTCTTCACGACACCATGAATCACCGAGCTGGCGTGATCGCGACCCTGGAACGCTGGCTCGAAAATCTCCGGAGAGGATCCCGATGAGCTTCACATCGATTCTGCAAGAGATCGTCGACGAGTGTGGAGGCGGACTGGCCGCCGCGTTGATGGGTTCCGACGGAATCCCCATCGAACAGGTGGAGGCGAGCGGGGAGGTCCGCGAATCCCTCAGCAACGAGGTCGATGTCCTGGGAGTCGAGTTCGGACGGATTCTGGACGAGGTGCGAAAGGCAGTCGGATTCCGTGGCTGGCGGAGCGCTCGAAGAGCTCTCGGTTCGCCTGGCGAACTTCTGGGTGCTGATGCGCATGATCGACGAGGAGACCTATCTGGTCCTGGCGATCGAGCCGGATGGCAACGCGGGCAAGGCGCGTTTCCTGATGCGTCGCCACCTGCTGGCGCTGCGCGAGGAGCTTTGAGCGCTACCCTCAGGTCACCTCGGACGAGGAGGGGACCGTGAGTGATCCGCTGCGTATCCTGGTGCTTCACGGGCCGAATCTGAATCTGCTCGGCACTCGTGAGCCGGAGATCTATGGCACCGACACCTTGCAGGGGATCGACCTGCAGCTGGAGTCGCTGGCCAAGGAGAGGGGTGCCGAGCTTCGCTCGGTGCAGTCGAATCACGAGGGTGAGCTGATCGACCGCATTCAGGAGGCTCGGAGCTGGGCCGACGGTCTGCTGATCAACCCCGGAGCTTTCACCCATACCAGCATTGCCCTTCGCGACACCCTGCTCGCGGTGGCGCTTCCGGTGGTCGAGGTTCACCTCTCCAACGTCTTCTCCCGCGAGGAGTTCCGGCGGCACTCCTACATCTCCCCGATCGCCGTAGGCGTGATCAGCGGCTTCGGTCCCACCAGCTACCGGCTGGGTCTGGAAGCCCTTCTCGCCCACCTGAACGGCTGAGCCGGGCTGAGGCGGCGATGCCGGTCCGCTGGCGACTGCTCGAGGACGGCGATGCCCACGGTGCCTTCAACATGGGCGTCGACGAGGCGCTGCTGGCCTCCGCAATCGCGGGAATCGCCACATTGCGTTTCTACGGCTGGGAAGGCCACTGGCTCTCCCTGGGATACGCCCAGAGGCTGGACCCGCGTCGCATCGCCGCCTGTGCGGAAGCCGGAGTGGGAGTCGTCCACCGGGTCACCGGGGGGCGAGCGGTCCTTCATGGCAGCGATCTCACCTACTGCCTGGCGGCACCGGAAACGGCGCTGCCCGTGGGCTTGCGCGGGAGCTACCAGCTGGTGGGGGATGCGCTGATCGAGGGACTCCAGTCGCTTGGAGTGGCGGCGGAGCGGACGGGGGCGCCGAGCGCCCTGTCCGGCTCCAGCGACTTCGACTGCTTCGCAGTCCCCGCAGAAGACGAGATCTGCGTCAGGGGGCGGAAGCTGGCGGGGAGCGCTCAGCGGAGAGCGCGTGGAGGGGTGCTCCAGCACGGCTCGATCCGAGTCGCTCCGGACCCACCCGAGGTGGCTCGTGCGGTGGGTTTCGCCCCCGGGGTGGCGACGAGTCTCAGGGAGCTGGGAATGCGGGTGGTGAGAGAAGAGCTGCTGGAAGCGCTGAAGGCGGCGTTTCGAAAGGCTCTGGGCAGCTCCCTGGAGGAGTCGATCCTGAGCCCCAGCGAACGCCGAAGCGCAGAACGGCGAGTGGAAAAGCATCGCGCTGCGTTCCGCGTCGGGAACTCGCGCTCCCTCCGAGAGTGGTCCTCAAGAGCCCATCGAGTCGGCCGATACAGAGATGTAGGGGGGTGACGAGGACTCCTCTCTGTATCCACTACTCCAGCCCGAGGGGCCCTTGGCGATCAACAAGCGGAAGATCCTCCAGTCCGCCCAGAAGCACCTGCAGAAGGGCGCACTGGACAAGGCACTCAAGGACTACGCGACTCTTCTCGAGGCGGATCCAAAGGACGCCAACATTCGTCTCAAGGTGGGTGACATCCACCTGAAGCAGGGCAAGACCGACGAGGCCGTCGCGTCCTATCTCAAGGTCGCCGAGCGGTTCATGAAGGACGGCTTCGATTCCAAGGCGATCGCTCTCTACAAGCAGGTCACGAAGATCGATTCCAAGCGGTACGACGTCTACGTTCCGCTGTCCGAGCTCTATCAGCGCCTCGGGCTGAGCTCCGATGCCATGAAGGCGCTTCAGACCGCCGCCGACGCCCACTACCGCGACGGTGACAAGAACCAGGCGCTCGACCTGCTGCGAAAGATGGCGACCCTCGACCCGTCGAACACGACGAACCGGCTCAAGGTCGCGGAGCTGTTGCGTCAGGAAGGACGCGAGGAGGAGGCCCTCGCCGAGTACGACGAAGTCGTGGAGGAACTCGACCGGCAAGGGGACACGGAAGGGCGACTCGCGGTGCTCCAGAAGATCCTCGACCTGGATCCGAGCCGCATGGCCACCTTCGTCGACCTGGGCGAAGCCCTGGTGGAACAGAACAAGTGGGGTCAAGCCGAGGCGACTGCCGAGACCATGATCGACGCCTTTCCGGGCGAGGCCGAGGGCTACGAGCTTCTGGCGGGGATCTACCAGCAGTCGGGTCGGGAGAGCGATCTCCCCGGCGTCTATCGCCGACTCGCCGAGGTGTACAAGGAACGCGGCGACGAAGATCGCGCCCGAGGGATCATGCAGCGCTTCGTCTCGACCGAGGCGCTTGGATCCGAGGAGAACGGCGATCCCATCCTCGGGGCTGATGAGCAGTTTGCCATGGACGCCGAGATCGGCGGGGATGGCACGCTCGGCATGGCGCCGGACGAGTTCACCGATCCGGGCTTCATCCCCGATGAGAGTCTGCGGCTTGGGGAATCGATCGGCGACCTGGAAGGGGAAGACACGGCGAGCGGGGCGGAGTCGGGCGAAAGCTCGGCGGCTTCGCTGCCACCGCTTCCGTCGCTCGAAATCGAATCCAGCGCCGAGGAGGAATCTCCCGAGCCGGAGGAGGACCCGGAGCAGCTCCTGGCCGAGGCCAGTGTCTACCTCCGCTACGGAAAGCACGATCGCGCCATCAAGAGCTTGCGGGCCATCCTCAGCGAGCAGCCCAGTCACCGGGAGGCTCTCGAGAAGCTGGGCGAAGCCCTCGTCGCCAGCGACGACACGGCGAATGCGATCACGGCTCTCGTTCGCGCCGCCGAAGCAGCGCAGGTCGAGGGAGACGACGCGGGCTTCGAGAGCCTGCGTGGGAGAATCGAAGAGCTGGATCCCGCTGCCGCGGCGAACCTGACACCCGCGCCCGAGCCGACGCCGGTGGAGAGCGAGCCGGTGCCGGAGGCCGCAGCGGAGGGAGATCCGGACCTCGAGGAGATCGAGATCGAGATCGACTCCGGAGTCGAAGGGGAGACCGACGAAGAGATCCTCGTCTCCGACGATTCGATCGAGTTCGAGATCGAGGATGATTTCGGGGTCGGCGAGGTTTCCGAGGCAGAGGAGAGGCGGCCGCGGAGCCGGTGCAAGACGAAGAGCCGACCCTGGACTCCGAGGACATGGAGTGCGACTTCGGTGACAGCGATCCGATCTTCGTGAGTGACGAAGACGAGGATGCAGAAGATGAGATCGTCGCCCCGGATCTCGAGGACACAGGGCGATGCGGTTCCGGAGGTCTCGCTCGAGGAGACGGTCGCGAGCGAAGCGCTCGCGCCATCGCACTCCGGGGGATCGGCCACCACTCCCCAGCAGATGATCGAGGATCTCGAGGAAGCGGACTTCTACTTCCAGCAAGGGCTCCACGAGGAGGCGGAGGAGGTCTACAAGCGAGTTCTCGATGCCGCTCCCATATCACCCGCAGGCCATGCTGCGACATCGGGGAGATCGAAGCTGCCCGCGGCGAGCCCGAGGATGCTGCCCCGGAGCCGACTCCGAGGCCGCTCTCGACTCGATCCCGGAGGTGGAATCCGCAGAGATGCCGCCGGGCACAGCCGGAGCCCGAGGAGCTCGTCGCCGGATTCGAAGCCGGCGATGAGGAGTCCGCCCCGAGTCGAGGCGGAGCAGCAGGAGAGCGGAGAGGGCGACTTCGGCATGGATCTCCCGGATCCCTCGACTCTGCCGGACCTCGACGAGGCCGAGGATCTCGACATCGACATCGATCCGCCCGAGGAGCGCGGCCGCCGAGGCGACGCCCGCGACCCGGGAGGCAACCGGGCCTCAGGCCGAAGCGACGCTGCCTCTGGTGGGCGAGACGACGGAATCCATCGATTCCGATGGAGAGGAGACTGACGGCGCCGGTGACTTCGATCTCGCCGCAGAGCTCCTCGGGGCCCTCAACGGAGAGGAGAGCGGACGCTTTGCCGGAGGCGCCGGCGGGACCACGGAGGAGGAGGGCTTCGAGCAGGTCTTCGCGGCCTTCAAGCAGGGCGTGCAGCAGGAGCTGGGCGAAGGCGACATCGAGGCTCACTACGACCTGGGGATCGCCTACAAGGAAATGGGACTTCTGGAGGACGCCATCGGCGAGTTCCGGATCGCTCTCGGCGGGCCCGCGCGCAAGCTCGCCTCCCTTCACGCCATGGGCCTTTGTGCGCTGGAGCTGGATCGCGTCTCCGATGCGATCGCTCATCTCGAGCAAGCTCTGGCGCTTCCCGAGGTTCCCAATGAGCAGCAGACGGGCCTGCGCTTCGATCTGGGCCGCGCCTACCAGCAGCAGGGGGATCTGGAGCGAGCCCGTGGAGCCTTCGAGGCAGTGGCAGCGGTAGATCCGGACTTCGGCGCGGTGAGCGAGCGAATCGCAGAGCTGGATCGCAGTGAGAGCAGCGTCGGAGTCGATCCGCTGGCAGCCGAGCAGCCGGAAGAGACCTTCGAATCCTTCGACGACTTCATCGACGGCGCGGAGCCACCGACCGAAAGTGAGAGCTACGAGTCGTTCGACGACCTGATGTCCGACGATGAGGACGACGGGTTCGGCGAGCCGGAGCCGGAGATGGATGCGGTGCCGGAACCGGAGCCCGAGGCTGCGGAGATCGAGATGGAACTGGCGCCCGAGCCCGAAGCGGCGGAGCCCGAGATGGAGCTGGCGCCGGAGCCCGAAGCGGCGGAGCCCGAGATGGAGCCGGCGCCGGAGCCGGAGCTCGAGGACGCGGAGATCGGGATGGAGTTGGCGCCCGAGCCGGAGGCTGCAGAGCTGGAGATGGAGTCGGAGTCCGAAGATGCGGAGCTCGAGATGGAGCCGGCACCGGAGCCGGAGCCCGAAGCCGCAGAGTTCGAGATGGAGCTGCGCCCGCTCCGGAGCCCGAAGCCGAGGAGCTCGAGATGGAGCCGGCACCCGAGCCGGAGCCGGAAGCGGCGGAGCCCGAGATGGAGTCGGCGCCGGACCCGGAGCCCGAAGCCGCGGAGCTCGAGATGGAGCCTGCACCCGAGCCGGAGCCCGAGGCCGCAGAGATCGAGGCCGAGCCAGCTCCGAAGAAGCCCCCCCGTCGCAAGAAGATCTCTTTCGTTTAGGGGACGTACGTGGAACACCTGTCGCACTTCGGTCTTTCGAGAGATCCGTTCGCAAACGATTCGCGGGTTTCCCTCTTCTTCGAGCACGAGGCGTTCACGAACGCCGAGCGCCGCCTGCTGCGCGGGGCGAACCAGGGCAAGGGGCTCTGCCTCGTCACCGGCTCGGGTGGCTCGGGCAAGACCATGCTGGTGCGGCATCTGCTCGAATCTCTCGAGGAAGAGGCGTATGAAGCGGTCCTGCTGATCCCGATGCCCGGCATCTCGGACGGCCGCTGGATCCTCGATCGCTTCGCGCGGCAGCTCGGCGTAGAGGAGCCTGCGGAGGAGCTGGCGACGCTGTTGGGGCAGCTGTACGAACAGCTGGCCATGGTTCGGGAGGACGGCCGCAAGGCGGTGTTGATCGTCGATGAGGCCCAGGTGTTGGTGGAGCAGAAATTGCTGAGCGAGCTGCGCGGTCTCCTGAACCTCGAGTACGAGGATCGGCGTCTGCTCACCGTCGTGCTGGCAGGGCTTCCCGATCTGGCCAAGGAGATGGCAGAGAGCGCGGCACTGGCCGAGCGGGTCGAGATCCGCGTGGAGATCCCACCCCTGGATCCGCAAAGCTCCGTCCGCTACTTGCATGCAGCGGATCCGCGCCGTCGACGGGGATCCGAAGATCCTCGAGTCGGGTGCAACCGACGCCATCGTCACCCTGGCCTCCGGAAACCCGCGTCGGCTCAATATCCTGGCGGACAACTCGCTGTTCGAGGCCTATCTGGCCGGCCGGACGAATGCAGACGGTTCAGGATGTGGCGCGTGCGGCTTCGGACCTCGGACTCTCGTTGGAAGAGCTCGATCCGGAATCGGAGAGCGGTGAGGAGGCCCCTGCCTTCGGCCAGGCGGCCACGGGGGCGACCGCTGATCTACCGGACGAGATCAGTGAAGTGATCGCGGCGGACACCGATCCCCCGGTGCTGCCGGGCGATCCGGGCGAGACCATTTCCATGCTCCCCGACCAGGGCCCCCCCAAGGACGAAGAGATCGACGACCTCTTCGTAGACCTCGTCAACGAGCCGTAGCCGGCTCAGCCGACCTTCTCCACGTCGACGCGCACCGCACGATCCGCCGGAATCGGTTGCCAGGCGAAGAGCCGGTACTTCAGGTGTCCGTAGCCCGCCGCGAAGCCCAGGTGCTTCACGTGACCCGATTCGAGATCCGCCTGGCTGTACCAGTTCTCGTGCATGTACGGCTCGAAGCCGTTGTACAGGATCACCTGACCCGGCCGCACCGAAGGCGAAATCTTCGCCTGCACCAGTGAATCGCCGTCGTTGCTCACCAGCCGGACCCGCTCCCCGTTCTCGACACCCAGATCCGCCGCGTCCGCGTCGTTGAGGAAGACGAAGGGCTCCCCGCGGTGGGTGTTCTGGATGATGTTGTTGGTCATGTTCATCGAGTGGATGCTCCAGCGGTTGTGGCCGCTGGTCATCTGGAAGCGCCGGCCCGCCCCACCGGCATTGGGCGGCTCCTTGTGGGTGGGAAGCTCCTCGCCGGCCTCCAGGAACCACTCGTGGTCGATGTAGTACTGGGCCCGCCGCACCAGGGTGTCGTAGGGAACCTTGTCCTCGGTGTGCCAGCGCAGCGGGTTGTGGACCTCGTCCGGGCGGATCGTCGAGGCCTGGGACTGGCCGTGTCCCACCATTCCCCAGCCGACGTAGCGAATCGCGCCCTTCTCGCGAAGCGTCTCCAGCGTGGTCCCCTTGGGCAGCAGACCGTAGACGGCGTTGTCGCGAATCGTCTCGTCGAAGTGCTTCTCCTCGTCTCGAAGCGCTCCGTCCAGGGTGATCCCGGCCGTCAGGTTCTCCAGGCTCCGAAGATTCCCCTTGGCATCCGTGAAGCTCTTCATGCCCCGCGCGGCCGCGCGCTGCTCGATCTTCTCCACCACACGAACGCCGATCTCCCAGTCGGGAAGGGCCTGGCCCAGCGGCGGGGTGGCGCGATCGCAGAGCACCAGGTTCAGGTGGTGCACCGAGCGGGTGCTGCAACCGAGCTTCTCGTAGTGCTGGGCCGCGGGCAGGATGTAGTCGGAGTAGAGCCCGGTGGTGGTCATCCGGTAGTCGACGGAGACGATCATCGCCGAGCTTGGGCCAGAGATGCTCGAGCAGGAGCTTCTGTCCGCCCCGCTGGCGGCGCAGCAGTTGCCGCCGGCCTCGAAGATCACGCGGGGCGCCACTTTCTGGTAGGTCTTCGCGTAGCTCTCGTCCCACCAGCCCTTCTCGGTCGCCTCCTGGACGTACTCGTCGAAGCTGCGCTTCATCGAGGGGTCGTTGTTCTCCGGATCGTTCCAGCGCTCCTTGTAGCCGTACTGGTGGTACCAGAGGAAGGCGGGGGGAGTGGCACTGCCCAGACCTCCGAGCTCGACGGCCATCGAGGCGCCGCGATTCTGGATCATCTCGGTCGTGAGCGTCGGGTCTTCGGCGGCGAGCAGGCGGCGCATCGCGATGATGCCGGCGATCTGCTTCTGGGCCGCCTCCTGGCCGGCGGACTCCTTGCGCGGCAGGAAGACCTGTCCGTCCAGGCCCATGATGGCCCAGGAGCGGGTGCCGGTGCCCTTCTTGCCCCAGTTGCCGGTGAGTCCCAGCAAGAGCGCCATCGACCGCTCCATCAGATCCCCGTGGTAGTACTTGCCCGAGTTCCAGCCGATGAAGATCTTGGTCTTCCGCGTCGCCACCTTCCGCGCCAGCTTGCGAATGTTCTCCGGTTGGATCCCGCAGATCTCACCCGCCTTCTCCGGCGTGTAGTCCTCCAGATGCCGCCGCAGCCGGGCGAAGACCGGCTCCACCTCCACCGTGGTCAGGTCCTTGAGCAGCACCGAGTAGCTGCCCTCCAACGCGGGATCGACCCCCGTGGTCGCCAGCGTCCCCCGCGGCGCCGGAGTCAGCGTCCCGGTCAGCGTGTCCCACCAGTAGAACTGGTCCTCCCGCTCCCCCTCCACCACGTCGCTGCCGCGCAGGAAGCGGCCGTTGTCCTTGCGCACCAGCAGCGGAAGATCGGTCTGCTCCTGGACGAACTGCTTCTTGTACAAGCCCGCGTCGACGATCACCTTGCACATCGCCAGGGCCAGCGCCGCATCGGTGCCGATCCGCACCGGCAGGTGGTAGTCGGCGTGGATCGCCGAGGGGCTGTAGTCCGGCGCGATCGTCACCACCTCGCCGCCGTTGTAACGGGACTCGGCCAGGTAGTGGTACCACTGGATGTTGGTGTAGACCGGATTGGCGTGCCAGATCAGCGTCAGGTCGGCCAGGAACCAGTCGTCCATGGTGGAGACGGGGTTGTAGAGCCCCCAGGTCAGGTGCCAGCCGGGACTGAAGTCCTGGAACTCCGCATTGCCGTCGGTGGTCGGCGTCCCGAGGACGTTGGCGAGCTGACGGGCCGGAAGTGCGCCCATCTCGGGGGTCAGCAGAGTGAGGACCGATTCCGGCCCCGAGTCCTCGATGGCGTCGAGGATGCCGTCGGCGATCTCGGTGAGCGCCTGATCCCAGGAGACCTCCTCGAACTTGCCCTCGCCGCGCTCGCCGACCCGCTTGAGAGGCCTGGTGACGCGATCCGGCGAGTAGTGGCAGTGGCTCCAGCAAGCGCCCTTCTGGCAGCCCATCGGGTTCATGTCCGGGATTCCGGGCTCGACGGGGGAGAGGGTGCCCGACTGCTCCTCGCGGACGATCTTCCCGTCCTTGGTGTAGACCCGGAAGGGACAGCCACCCGGGTAGCAGTCCACCTCGTGACCACCCCAGGTGACAGAGTCCCAGGTCCATCTGCTGCGATACCGATCGGCCCAGCTGCCGCCGTCGTTCCGTCACCTCTGCCTCTCCCATCCGGAAATGGGGGAGTTCACGAGCGAGCGCCAGCATCGCTCGCGCAATTCCCCGCAGGCGAGATTGATCCGCGTCATGGGGAGCGGCGGGTATGAGCGGCGTCATACCGGGACGGCGGTGACGGGGAAGGCGAGGGGGCTCCCGCCGAGGAGATTCTGCTAGTCTCGCCTGTCAGGCGGGAATAGCTCAGTTGGTAGAGCACGAGCTTCCCAAGCTCGGGGTCGCGGGTTCGAGTCCCGTTTCCCGCTCCAGGATTTCCTGAGGCGCCGCAAGGAGTTGCGGCGCCTTCTCTTTTTTCCTTGAAGACCAACACCTCCACCGCACAGACGATTCGGGAGCGCTCACACGCAGGGGCGAGCCCGGGCGCCTGGATCGATCCCTGGGACGGCCGGGATTCCTGTAAGGGCTGAGACCGTCGCCTGGCAAGACTTCCGGCGGAGCAGTCGGATGCGATCACGAGAGTTATCGAGTGCATCTATAGGGGAATCGTCATTATCGATTGTACTTATGAGCGAAGCTCGCGGATAATCCCCTATCGAATCGACAGAGCTCGATTCATTGGACGGAGTCGAATGGAAGTTTCGCCGGACTCGTGCGGCCGGAGCGGCCGAGCCGGCTGACTCACAGGAGAGAATCATGGCTGAGTTGAAGGGGTCGAAGACCCACGAGAATCTGAAGGCTGCCTTTGCGGGAGAGTCGCAGGCGAACCGCCGCTACCTCTACTTCGCCAAGCAGGCGGACATCGAGGGCTACCCCGACGTCGGCGGTCTCTTCCGCGACACGGCCGAGGCGGAGACGGGCCACGCCCACGGTCACCTCGACTTTCTGAAGTCGGCCGGTGATCCCGCCACCGACAAGCCCATCGGCAGCACCGACAAGAACCTGCAGGCCGCCGTGGCGGGTGAGACCTACGAGTACACCGAGATGTATCCGGGCATGGCCAAGACGGCGCGCGACGAGAACTTCGACGAGGTCGCCGACTGGCTGGAGACCCTGGCCAAGGCCGAGAAGTCCCACGCCGGGCGCTTCCAGAAGGCCCTCGACGCCCTCGAGGAGCTCTGAGCTCGACGCTCGAGTCGATGGGTTGAAGCAGGCGCGGCCTCCTGTCGGGGTCGCGCCCGCTTCCGTGTCGGCCTGGGCAGCCGTGCCGGGCTCAGCCTGAGGAGGAGAGCATGAAGAGCGAAGCCCCCGAGAAGCCGTCCGTCGAGTGGTCGTACGACGACCCGGACTTCTGGGACGCGGAGAAGCTCGAGCGCGAGCTGCGGCGGGTGGGCGACATCTGTCACCAGTGCCGCCGCTGTCTGCCGCTGTGTCCCTCCTTCCCGCGGCTCTTCGATCTGGTGGACGCCACCGACGAGGAGGTGGCGGGCGTTAGCATGGCGGGCTTCGACGAAGGTCAACGAGCTCTGCTTCCACTGCAAGCTCTGTTACAACCACTGCCCCTATACGCCTCCCCACGAATGGGACGTGGACTTCCCCTTCCTGATGCGGCGCCACCAGCTGGTGCGCTCCAGGCGGGATGGAACCCCCCTGGCGCGAAAGCTCACCACCCAGACGGACCTGATCGGAAAGATCGGCAGCGCCGCGCCGGCGCTGATGAACTTCGCCAACACGAACCGCCTCTCCCGCCTGATGATGGAGAAGACCATCGGCATCCATCGCGACTGGGTGCAGCCCACCTACTACAGAGAGACGGTCGAGCGCTGGTTCCGCAAGCGGAGCTCGACGGCCACGGGCGCCAACGGCAGCGCCGTCCTCTTCAGCACCTGCACCGTCAACTACAGCGATCCGCTGGTGGGTCGCGCGGCGGTGGAGGTGATCGAGCGAAGCGACGTCAAGGTGGAGCTCTGCTACGAGCGCTGCTGCGGCATGCCCTATACGGACACCGGCGACCTGGATGCGGCCCGCCGCAACGCCGAGCGCAACGTGGCGGACCTGCTCCCCTTCATCGAGGCCGGGGCCGAGGTGGTGATCCCCGGGCCCTCGTGCTCCCTGCTCATCAAGGAGGAGTATCCCAAGCTCCTGGGCACCGATGCGGCGCGCAAGGTGGCCGAGAACAGCCGGGACCTGATGGAGTACCTGTTCCGTCTGGGCAGGGCCAAGAAGCTCGACCGTGAGTTCCCCCGCCCGCTCGGGAAGGTCGCCTATCACGTTCCATGTCACCTGCGCCATCAGAACATCGGCTTTCCCGCCCGGGCGCTGCTCAAGCTGGCGGGCGCGGAGGTAGAGCTCATCGACGCCTGCTCGGGGGTCGACGGCACCTGGGGGATGCAGGCGCGTTTTCACGAGGAGTCGATGAAGGTCGCCAGCAAGCTGCTCCGCCGGATCGAGGAGTTCGGGCCGGACCACGTGGCCACCGATTGTCCCCTCTCTGCACTGCGCATCGAGCAGGGTACGGGGCGGAAGGCCGTCCACCCGGTGATGCTCCTGCATCGTGCCTACGGCCTGAGCGGGGACGGAGCATGAGCGGTCTGACGCTCGACGACATCCTCGAGCTCGACCGCTACGAGCTGGTGCGCGAGGAGTACCGGGCACGAGTCCTGGCGCACAAGCGGGACCGCCGGGTGGCCGTCGGAGACAAGGTCACCATGCTCTTCGAGGACCGCGAGACGGTGCGCTACCAGATCCAGGAGATGGCGCGGGTGGAGCGCATCCGCGAGCCCGAGAAGCTGGAGCACGAGATCGAGGCCTACGGCGATCTGATCCCCGCCCCGGACCAGCTCTCGGCCACGCTCTTCATCGAGATCCCCGAGCTCACCCAGGTGAGGCCCGAGCTCGACAACCTCGTGGGCATCGACGAATCCGTCTGCATCGCGATCGGCGAAGGCGAAGAAGAAGAGTCGATTCGGGGCCGATTCGACGAGCGCCAGCTCGAGGAGGATCGCATCTCCGCGGTCCACTACGTGCGCTTCCCCTTCACCGCGGCCCAGCGGAAGCGCTTCGCATCCGCAGAGTCCCTCCGGCTGCGAATCGACCACGCCAACTATCGCGCCGAGGCGAAGATCGGGGCGGCCACCCGAGCCAGCCTGCTCCGGGATCTACGTGGCGAGACCCCCCTCCTGCTCGATCCCGGCCACGGCTCCCACCGCAGAGACGCGCGAGCTCCTGCTGGAGTCGGGTGGGGTCCGGGCCTATCGGCTGCGCCGCCTGGTCGCGGCGGAGCACGTGATCGTGGAGCCGCTCGAGACCTCCGCCTCGCTCCTCGACGTGACCCCGGAGATCCTGGCCGAATTGATGGCCGTGGTGCAGCACTTCGCCCGGGAGGTGACGGCGCGCGCTGGAAGCTGCCGGGTGACGACGCGCGTGGCCCCGAATCCCAGCGAGACCGGCCCACGCCTGCAATGGCACGTCGTAGGCAGACCAGAGCTAGGGCGCAGTTCTCCCCAGCCTCGATGCTGCGGCCTCCCGAACGCGCCGCATCTTTGCGCCGCTACCGCTCTGTGATTATCGTTCGGAGGCTGCAGTCGGGAACCCAGCGGCAAGGGAGTTGTCTTCGATGCCGGTCGAGATGAATGCCACCGTCACCAAGAGAGACGAGATCAACCACGGCCTGCTGGTCCTCCGGGTCAGTCCCGACTTCGCGCTCCCGGAGTTCACTCCTGGACAGTACGTCGTACTCGCCTTGCCTGGCTCCCAGGCCAGGGTCGACTATGCCGAGCCGGAGGATCCGCCTGCCGACTCCGACAAGCTCATCAAGCGCGCCTATTCCATTGCATCGTCCAGCCAGGAAGGCGAGTACCTGGAGTTCTACGTCGCCTTGGTTCATTCGGGCGCCTTGACCCCACGCCTGTTTGCCCTACGGGAAGGCGAACGCATCTGGCTGGGCAAGAAGATCGTGGGGATGTTCACTCTGGCGGACGTCACGCCCGGCCACGACATCCTCTTCGTCGCGACCGGGACCGGCCTGGCTCCCTACCTGTCCATGCTCCGTTCCGACTACGGGTTCGAGAGCGGGCGAAAGACGGTGGTGATCCACGGAGCGAAGGTTTCCTGGGATCTCGGGTACATGCGAGAGCTCTCCGCCCTCTCCGCTCGCTGGCCCGACTTCCACTATCTCCCCATCATCGACGAGGTCGAACGCGATCCGGAATGGCCCGGGAAGGTCGGTTTCGTCTTCGAATACATCGACGACGGGACGGTCGCCCGTCTCTTCGGGCACGGTCTGGAACCGGACGGCACGAGCGTGTTCCTGTGCGGCAACCCGCTGATGATCGAGGGAATGGAGAAGATGCTGCTCGGCAAGGGTTTCGAGGTCCACAGCCGCAGGGATCCCGGGCAACATCTTCGTCGAGAAGTTCTGGGCCGATTGAGCGACCGCGAGGGACATGCTCCCAGCGGGTCATCGAATCCAGGCGAGACCCACTCGCCCCGAAAGCGCGGCCTCGGCCGGTTGGAGAAAGGCCCCATGGCCATCGAGTACCTGAAGAAGGCCACCCGCACCCCGGCCAGCGGCGAGGAGGACACGCGGCGAATCGTCTCGGAGATGCTGACCGAGATCCGGAAGGGTGGAGAGGAGAGAGCACGCGAATACGGAGTGAAGCTCGACGGGTATTCCGGAGACATCCTGATCGATCGCGGGACCATCGAGGCGGCTGCGAGACAGATCCCCGAACCGCTCAAGGACGATCTCCGCTTCGCTCACCAGAAGGTGGCGGAGTTCGCCCGCAGACAGCGCGAGAGCCTGCGGGAATTCGAGACCGAGCTCTCGCCCGGGCTCTGGGCAGGCCAACGCCTGATCCCGATCGAGACCGCGGGCTGCTACGTTCCCGGCGGTCGATACGCGCACATCGCCTCGGCGATCATGGGCATCACCACCGCGAAGGTGGCGGGGGTGGAGAACGTGATCGCCTGCTCGGCCCCTCACAAGGACGGCGGCATCCACCCCGCCATCCTCTACGCGATGGACCTCTGCGGCGCGGATCACGTCCTCGCCCTGGGCGGAGTACAGGGAATCGGGGCACTGGCCTTCGGGCTGTTCACCGGCAAGAGAGCCGACATTCTGGTCGGACCCGGCAACCGGTTCGTTGCCGAGGCCAAGCGCGTGTTGTTCGGGAGTGTCGGAATCGACTTGTTTGCAGGGCCGACGGAGATTCTCATCATTGCCGATCGGGCGGCAGACCCGAGCGTCGTGGCGCAGGATCTGGTCGGGCAGGCGGAACACGGGCCCGACTCGCCCGCTTGGCTGGTGACGACCAGCCGCCGGCTGGGCCAGGATGTGATGGCCCGGATGGACGCGCTGATCGCGGATCTCCCAGGAGAGCAGTCCAGGGCGGCGGAAGCGGCCTGGCGCGACTATGGAGAGGTCACCGTCTGCGACACCGACGAGGAAGCCGCAAGGATCAGCGACGAATACGCGCCCGAGCATCTCGAGGTTCAGACGGAAAACCTCGACTGGTATCTGCCCCGGCTCCGAAACTACGGCTCCCTCTTCCTCGGGGAGGAAACGACGGTTGCCTTCGGAGACAAGTGCTCGGGGACGAATCACATTCTTCCGACCAGGGGGGCCGGCCGCTATACGGGTGGGCTGTCCGTCCACAAGTTCATCAAGGTCGTCACTACCCAGCGCATGACCCGCGAAGCGAATCGCGAGGTGGCCGCGGTGACAGCGCGCATCTCGCGCCTCGAAGGCATGGAAGGTCACGCCAGAACCGGCGATATCCGCCTGCAGAAGTACTTCCCCGGCGAGAGATTCGCCCTGGGGAGTCAGCCGCAGAGCGAGGGGGATCCGGGCCCGGCAGAGAAGGAGAAACGGAGATGAGTGGAACGGATTTCCTGGTGCACGCGGCGTCCGACACGGTGGGCGTGGTCGTGACCGAGGATGCCGTGTCGGGAAAGGACTTGACCGGCTGGATCATGGAGACGGACGGCACCGTCACCATCAGGGCGATGGAGGACATTCCCCTGGGCCACAAGCTTGCCCTGCGCGACATCGAGAAGGGCGAGACGATCCTCAAGTACGGACACGACATCGGCAAGGCTGTCGCGGAGATTCCGCGAGGTCATCATGCCCACGTTCACAACGTCAAGACGAAGAGGTGGTAGGCGATGAGCAGCAACAGGACTCTTCTGGCCTATCGCCGCGAGAACGGCCGCGTCGGGATCCGCAACCACGTGATCATCCTGCCCCTCGACGACATCTCCAACGCGGCCTGCGAAGCGGTGGGCAACAACATCAAGGGAACGCTGGCGCTTCCCCATCCCTACGGGCGGCTGCAGTTCGGCGCAGATCTCGACCTGCATTTCCGGACGCTGATCGGGACCGGCTGCAATCCGAATGTCGCAGCGGCGGTAGTGATCGGGATCGAGCCCGGCTGGACGGCGCGTGTGGTCGACGGGATCGCCGCTACGGGAAAGCCGGTGGCCGGCTTCGCGATCGAGCAGAACGGAGACATCGCTACGATTGCCTCGGCGTCGTGGAAGGCCAAGGAGTACGTACAGTGGGCGTCTGAGCTCCAGCGCGAGGAGTGTGACATCTCCGAGCTGTGGGTCTCGGTGAAGTGCGGGGAATCGGACACGACCTCCGGGCTCGCGTCGAATCCCACCGTCGGAAACGCAATCGACAAGCTCGATCCCCTGGGCGTCACCAGCTGTTTCGGTGAGACCTCCGAGCTGACGGGCGCGGAAGAGGAGTGCCGAAGCCGAGCCCGGACGCCCGAGGTGGGCGAGAAGTTCATGCGCGTCTTCAAGGCCTACATGGACGAGGTCATCGAGCCGAACAAGACCTCCGACCTGTCGGAGAGCCAGCCCACCAAGGGGAACATCGAAGGCGGCCTGACCACGATCGAAGAGAAGGCCTTCGGCAATCTGGAGAAGATCGGCAAGAAGACCAAGTACATCGACGTTCTCGAGCCCGCCGAGGCCCCGACGAAGGGCCCCGGTCTCTATTTCATGGACACCTCGTCCGCCGCAGCGGAGTGCGTCACGCTCCAGGCTGCTGCCGGGTTCGTGGTTCATCTGTTCCCGACCGGGCAGGGCAACATCGTCGGCAACCCGATCGAGCCGGTGATCAAGCTCACCGCCAACCCGCGCACCGTGCGGACGATGGGCGAGCACATCGACCTCGACGTCTCGGGAATCCTGCGGCGGGAGATGAATCTCGACCAGGCCGGGGATGCCCTGATCGACCTGACGGTCAGGACCGCCAACGGGCGGATGACCGCGGCGGAGGCCCTGGGGCACAGGGAATTCGTGCTGACCAAGCTCTACAGAAGCGCATGACAGCGCCGGCCTGGCTGGCGAAGATCGCGGTCAGCCAGGAGACTGTCACGATCACATCTGGTATTACGGATCTGGCATTTCGGGGTAGGGGCGCAAGCGACCGATGAGAAGGGAGAATCGAAAATCATGACGAAGAAGTGGAAGTGTTCATGTGGCTACATACACGATGGAGAAGCCGCACCCGAGAGTTGTCCGAAGTGTGGAGCTCCCGCGGAGCAGGTTCACGCTCCTGGAAGACGCCGCCGCCGAGCTGGTGGAGCGGTCGCGCCGCACCAACGCCCTGCATTGCCGACTGGTGGATCTGGGTAGGCAGATCGAACGGGCCTGCAAGGACGGTATCGAAGACAGTCTGGATCCGGGCTGCGCAAAGGTCTTCGAGAGAAGCCTGGCTCACAGCTACGAGATCATGAAGCTCTCGATGACAGAGATTCAGGGCCACGCCGCCAAGGGGAAATGGGGGTAGGCTGATCGCGCTCGGCCGCCTCTGACCCCGGCACCACCCCGGGTCTCGCTTCCTGGCTTCGAGAACCGGGCTCAGTTCTCGGTCAGGATCATGTCGTCGTATTCGACCTCGAAGCGGAGCTTGTGCTTGGCCTCCTCCTGGGCCAAACCCTCGAAGATTTTCTTCAGCTCGGCGTCGTCAGTCTGGGCCGCGAGGTCCGTGTAGAGCTGGAAAGCGGCCTTCTCCTTCTTCATCGCCAGAATCAACGCGTTCTGATAGGTGACGGTTGTTGTGGGCTCCACCTCCACGAGGTAATCACCGATCTTGAGGTCCACCACCTTCTTGGCGGGGGCGAAGGACCGGGTGCCCTTCTTGATGGCCTCGAGCCTCTTCTTGTGCCCCATCTCTTCCCTGGCGAACTGGGTGAAGAGGCCCTCCATCCCTGGACGTTCCGCCTTTTTCGCCATATCCAGGTAAAATTCGTGGGCTTCCTGCTCTCTCGCGATGGCGAAGTCCAGAATTTCCTCGAGATTACCTTCGGGCATGGTGCACCTCCTCTTGTCAGATCAGATGATCACTTCGGGTGTCGTCGAGCCTGGCGAGATCTTCCGCTCGGCATAGACTCGGGTATCCGTGTGAATAAGTAAAATCGATACTCTCTATGAGGAAATCGAGGGTGTCTATCAGGAGCCGATCGCGGTTCGAGCTCACTCCGATCCAGCTTTGTTTCGCGTCCGCTGCAGCCGCCCTCTCGTCCGGTCCGATCCACCACCCGCAGGGGCCTGCGGATCATCCAGACCGTCGCCACCACTCCTCCAGACGCGAGGATAGCAAACAGGGCCCGGTTGAATAGCGGCCGGCGGGGATCCTGCCCGGGCCCCGGCGTCCCGCTCGGCCTGCCGCGCACCTTGATTCCGGGACTCCCGATCGGGTCGAGGCGGTTCGGTATAATCACGGTGCGAGAGTCAGCTCCATGGCCATTGCCGAGAACAGGAGGAGGAAGAGATGTTGGACGAGAAGATCGAGCGGGGGATCAACGATCAGATCAACGCTGAGCTGTACTCGGCGTACCTCTACTACTCCATGGCGGCTTACTTCGAAGGGCTGAGTCTCAAGGGGTTCTCCCACTGGCTGCGCGTGCAGGCCCTCGAGGAGATGACCCACGTACAGAAGTTCTTCGAGTACCTGAACGACCGCGGCGGCCGGGTGGTGCTGATGCCGATCGGGGCACCTCCCTCGGAGTGGGGATCGCCTCTCGAGGTATTCGAGCAGGTCTACGCGCACGAGGTGGAGGTCACCGGTCTGATCAACAAGCTGATGGACCTGGTTCTGGCCGCGAGTGACCACGCCAGCAGCAGCTTCCTGCAGTGGTTCGTGAGCGAACAGGTGGAGGAGGAGGCCTCGGCCGACGAGGTCCTCCAGAAGCTCAAGCTGGTCGACAAGACCGAGGGTGGCCTGTTCCTGCTGGATCAGGAGATGGACAAACGGACCTTCGTCCTGCCGCCCGACCTCGTGGGTGTGTTCTGACGAGGTAGCGCCGCGCGCTCGGCTGGATCAGGGGGTTTGCTCGTCGTCGGGATCGGGGGTGACGTCGATGATCGGGCCCCGATCGGCGCCGGCCTGAGGATGGCCGTCGAACACGTGCAGGTGCAGCCGCTGCTCGGCCACCGCGCGCTCCAGGCGCCGCAGCATCTCGCCCTTTACCAGGGAGCGGAAGCCGGGGGTCAGGCAGAGAAAGCCGAAGGCGTCGGTGATCACCCCCGGCGTCACCAGCACGGCGGCCGCCAGTAGAATCAGCAGACCATCCAGCATCGGGCCCGCTGGGAGACGCCCCGCGGCGAGCTCACGCTGGACCTGCTCCAGAACCCGCAAGCCCTGATGGCGCGCCAGGCCGGCGCCGAGGGCGCCGGTGACGACGATCAGGGCGAGCGTGGCCAGCGTCCCGAGATGGCGACCGATTTCGATCAGCAGCGCCAGCTCGGCGGCGGGCAGGACGATGAAGAGCAGGAAGAGGCGCATGGGTGGATCTCCTCGTCCGGCCAAGGGCGTCGGCGCCCGGCGCGCTCCCGGGGCGGCCCACCGCGCGTAGCGCCTCTTCGGCGGCCGCGGCAGATCGCTCGTGGATGCGTCGGGCTAGCGCGAAGATGAGGCGCGACAGCGTCTCCGCAACGCAGCCGGGCTTCTCCTCGCCGTCGATCTCGACGGTGACGCGCTGCTTGAGCTGGATGGTATTGGGAGCCTTGAGCTCCGCTTCCATGAGCTCCCGGCGCGCGCGGACCTTCGAGTCGACCTTCACCGGGTTCGGAAAGCGCACCCGGTCGAGCCCGTAGTTCACCCCCATGATCACTCCCTCGTAAGCCTTGGGATTGCTCTGGGGGACGGTCTTCTGGAGGTGCACCACCAGCGACAGGGTCAGGAACCCGTGGGCGATGGTCACCTTGTAGGGAGAGACCTCCGCGGACTTCACCGGATCGACGTGGATGAACTGATGGTCCAGCGTCGCGTCGGCGAACTGGTTGATCTGCTCCTGGGTGACCTTGTGCCACTCGCCAACACCGTCATCGGATCCGATGCTCTTCTTGAAGATCTCGAGGGCAGCCTCGGCCTTGCTCGACATATGATTCTCCTTCTGCAGGGATGGGAGCCCGCAGTTTAACGAACCCCCGCGGTAGCTAGCAGACCCTCGCCTTGCCCTCGAAGCCGGTGGGCTCGATCTGGATGGTGACGTGATCGATTCCGAAGCGCTCCTGAAGGACGCCCTGGAACGTCGTCAACAGCTCGTGGTCGGGGACCTGATGGGACGACTCGACGTGGCAGGAGAGGGAGACGAAACCGCTGGTGATCGTCCAGACGTGGAGGTCGTGGATGGAGAGCACCCCGTGCGTCTCGCAGAGTGTGCGCCGCACCTCCTCCACGTCGATGTGGCCCGGGGCCGCCTCCATCAGCACCCCGGCCGTCTCCCGAAGCAGCTGCCAGGAGGCGAAGATCACCAGCAGGGCGATGACGATCGAGGCGATCGGATCGGCCTGGGTCCAGCCGAAGGCCCAGACCAGGAAGGCGGCGGTGATGACCCCGACGCTGCCGAGGGTATCGCTCAGCACGTGAAGCCAGGCCCCGCGCACGTTCAGGTTCGAATCCTTCCCCCCGTGGAGCATCCAGAGGCTGGCCAGATTGACGAGGAGACCTCCGACGGCGATCAGGAGCATCGGGGCCCCGAGGACGTCGCGGGGATTGCCGAGGCGCTCGAAGGCCTCGGACAGGATCAAGAGCGCCACCGCGACCAGCGCCACACCGTTGGCGAGCGCCGCCAGGATCTCCACGCGGTGGTAGCCGAAGGTTCGCTCCACAGTGGTGGGCCGCTGGGCCAGCCATATGGCGAAGAGGCTCAGCGCCAGGGCGGCGACATCGGAGAACATATGGCCCGCGTCCGCCAGGAGTGCCAGCGAGCCCGTCCAGAGGCCGCCCAGCACTTCGGCGATCAGATAGAGCGCCCACCAGCGCGAGCGTCACCGCGAGCCGGCGGCGGTCCTCGGCGCGGCTTCGGGAGTGCTCGTCGTGGGCGTGTGAATGCGCCACCGGTTTCCTAGCCCCGCTTGCCTGGCGAATCGTTACTGCGGCGGAGGCGGCTCTCCATCCGGCTATGATCCAGAGAATCGCTCCGCTCCGCTACCGAGCGTCAACGCAGCAGGGCCAGCAGGTCCTCACGGGTGATGCTGAGGGCGGCGCCCGACTCTCCCAGGGCCATCTCGGACACCGCTCGCTTCTTCTCCTGGAGGGCGAGGATCCGCTCCTCCACGGTGTTCTCGGCCACCATCCGATAGACGAAGACCGGTCGCTCCTGACCGATCCGATGGGCCCGGTCGGCGGCCTGCTC
Source organism: uncultured delta proteobacterium (assembly GCA_963722885.1). Lineage (GTDB taxonomy): Bacteria > Myxococcota_A > UBA9160 > UBA9160 > UBA6930 > CAVXZE01. The sequence continues at coordinate 250,298 of CAVROS010000004.1, read as the reverse complement.
TTCCACCGCCGGGTTCCACCAGGGGTCGAGAAGGAAGACGTGGTCCGCCGACGTCAGGTTCAGGCCCGTCCCGCCGGCCCTGAGCGAGACCAGGAAGACCGGCGGACCGGTCTCCTCTGCGAAGCGCCGCAGCACGCCGGCCCGATCCCGGGTCGTCCCGTCCAGCCGCGTGTAGGGGATGCCGGCCTGATCGAGGCGGGGCTCCACCAGGTCGAGCAGGGAGGTCCACTGGGAGAAGACGAGCGCCTTGTGCCCGTCTGCGACCGCGGTATCGAGCCGGTCGAGAAGCAGCGCCAGCTTCGCGGAGTCCTCGGCGTCCTGACCGGGCACCAATGCCGGATGACAGCAGGCCTGCCGAAGCCGAAGAAGCGCCTCCAGAGCTGCGAGGACACTTCCCCCGGCCTCGAGTCGCTCGACCACGTCTCTTGCGGTGGCGGCGCGGATGGCTTCGTAGATGCTCCGCTCGGTTTCGCTCAGGACGCAATGCAGCACGACGTCGGTGCGGGGAGGGAGCTCCGGTGCGACCTCTCCCTTGCGCCGCCGGAGCACGAAGGGGCGAATCCGCTCGCGAAGGTGCTCGGCGGTCTCGCCGCCATCCTGGGAGATGGGCCGGGCGTAGCGCTCCTCGAAATCGCGGCGCCCGCCGAGGAGGCCCGGATTGATGAAGTGGAACTGGCTCCAGAGCTCGTCGAGACGATTCTCGACGGGCGTCCCGGTGAGTGCGATTCGGAAGGCTCCGCGGAGCTGGTAGGCGGCCTGTGCGACCTGGCTCTCGGGATTCTTGATCGCCTGGGCCTCGTCGAGGATCACGGTTTCCCAGTCCTCGCGGACCAGCGCTTCTCGATCTCGACGAAGCAGAGCGTAGGTGGTGAGCGTGACGTCCGCCCGGGGCTCGATGGCGCGGCCGCTGCCGTGGAAGATCTGGACGCGCAGGTCCGGGCGGAAGCGAGCGATCTCGTCGGACCAGTTGTGGAGCAGGCTGGTGGGCGCGACCACCAGCGTGCGACCGCGGAGCGCACAGAGCGCCTGCAGGGTCTTGCCGAGCCCCATGTCGTCGGCCAGCAGCCCGCCCAGCTCCGCCTCGCGCAGGAAGCAGAGCCAGTTCACGCCCTCGCGCTGATAGCCGCGCAGCGTGGCGCGCAGGCCGGCCGGAAGAGGGGCCTCCGGGATCCCCGCGAAGCCGCCGGCGAGGCGGTCCAGCTCCCGAAAGGAAGGTGGCCGGGGCTGGTCCAGAGCATCGCAGAGCCGGGCGAGGTCGGGGATGGCGCTGCGGGGAAGGCTGCCGTCGCTGCCGCGCGCCGCGAGAAGATCCTCGACCTGTCGCCCGAAGCGGGAGAGCCAGTCACGGGGCAGGGGGGCGAACCCGCCCGCCAGGAGGGGGACCAGCGGCTCTCCCGAACGCCATGCGCGCAGCACGCGCTCCGGATCCGCTTTTCCGGGAGAAGCCTGCTCTCCCCGCTGCGCGCCGGGCGGAGGCGAGTGGAAGAGCAGCTCGAAGCCGTCTGCCTCCAGCCGAAGCTCGGGTCCAGCGGCGGCGCCAGGAAGAAGGACTCGTGGTCTCGGCCCTGCACCTCCCCGGACCAGCCCTCGAGCTGGGCGTTGAACTCGATGGCCTCCTGCGGGCCCCAGGGCGACTCGATGGCCAGGGACCAGGCCGAAGCGGTCTCGCAGCCTCCGGATCAGAACTCGCTCCGCCCCCTCATCGCGCAGGGGAATGGGCCCGCGCAGGTGGGTCAGCCGGCCCCCGTCGACCCGCGCGCTCGGGGGGTCTCCGTAGACGAGGGTCGGGAGCACGCTCAGTCGCTCCGCCTCCCGCTCGGTTCGGAGCACGATGCGCGGGGGAACCGAGGCGGTCGAGGGCAGGCGCCGCGTCTCCACCTCCACGGGAATCCTGTCACGAAGCGAGGGAAGCACTTCGGTCATGAGCTCGGTGACCTGATCCGGGGTGAAGATGCGGCCCCGCCAGAAATCTTGAAGCTCGCGACCGGTGAGCTGGCTCTCACCGAGCTCCCGCAGCACGCCGTCACAGAGCACGAAGCCGTCGCAGACCTCGCTGCAGGCGGGTGGGTCCCGCTCGACGAAGAGGCGAAACCCGAGGGAGTCGTCGACCAGGCGCGCGCGAAGACCCACTGTTTCCGACGAGGTCTTCACCGGTTTCGCCATCGAGACGAACGTCGGAACAGTCTTCGAGAGCCCGGAGCAGGTTGCGGAGAATGCCCCGGGGCATGACGCCCCGGAGCTTGGAGCCGAGCGCCCGCTCGGCGGCGATGTCCGCCGGGGTCGGCCACCACGCTGGGCCCCTTCACGCGCCCCGATGCGAGGGCCGTCAGAGTGCTCCGAAGCGGGGTTTCGGCGTCGTCGGTGACCAGGTAACGCTCGAGAGCGAGGGATCCTCCCTCTCGGGTGAGCCGATAGCTCAGCCTGGCGCCTCCCGGCGGTCCGCTGGGAAGCGCGCGACCCTCGAGACGCACGCGCCGCATCGCGATCGCCGCAGCGGCGACGTGCGCGCAGGGATCCTCGTCACCTCCGCAATTGCACTCCCACTCGCGATCCTCCGGGTAGAGGATGACGGTGGGATGGACCACGCTCCCCGGGGTGCGGACCCGAAGCACGATCTCGTCCTCGTCGGCGTGCTCGCCAACCACCGCCTCGGTGCGGGCGAGCTCCACTCCTCGCGACCAGGCCGAACGCGACGCCCGGTCGCGTACCGTTTCGAAGAGATCCTGCACGAAGAGCGGGAGGCTAGTCGGGTGGCGCGGGACGTGCCATGGTTCCCTGCGATGGACAGCTACATCACGCCCGAGGGCTTTCGCAAGCTCGAGGAGGAACTCGAGCATCTCTGGAAGGTCGAGCGCCCTCGGGTCACCAGCGAGGTCAGCGAGGCGGCTGCACTCGGCGATCGATCCGAGAATGCCGAGTACATCTACGGCAAGAAGCGACTGCGGGAGATCGATCGGCGCCTGCGCTTCCTCTCCAAGCGCCTCGATGCGCTCACCGTGGTGCGTCCGTCGCCGGATCAAGAGGGTCGGGTCTATTTCGGAGCCTGGGTCACGGTGGAGGACGAGAACGGGGACCTGACCGAGTACCGCCTGGTGGGCCCCGACGAGTTCGACGTCGCGGCCGGAAGGATCAGCATCGCATCGCCGATGGGACGCTCCCTGATGGGGAGGGAAGAGGGCGACGAATTCGTCCTGAGCCGCCCCAAGGGCCCCGCCAGCTTCACCGTCGTTGCGATCCGCTACGAGCGCGACCCGGGATAGCTAAGAAGGCGCGCTGCCGCCGTTGGCCCGGGAGGCCTTGCCGGAACGCGCGGGCTTCCTCCTCCTCGGCGCCGCGCTCGTGATCCCCGCGGCCTCCCGCAGCGCCCTGGAAGGAGGTCCGGATCGCCTGGACGAACTGATCCAGATCTGGGAGCAGCTCGTAGTCGGCGTTGAAGCCCCAGGCCAGGGCTCCGTCGTAGCTGAACAAGGCGATCCCGAGGCCCAGGTTGTCCGCCAGGGGCACGTAGGGGTAGATCTGCTCCATCTTGGCACCCAGCAGGTAGAGCGGAACCTGGGGGCCCGGGATGTTGGTGATGACCAGGTTGAAGGGAAGCAGCCGGGTGGCGTTGCGCGCCCCCAGCGACAGCAGTGTGGCGGGAGTCCACTCCGCAACCTGGGTCAGCACCTCGGCCCCGACCGCCTGCTTCGAGCTCTTGAGCTCCGCGGTCCTTCGGGAGATCGCTTTCAGCTGCTCGAGCGGGTCGGGCTCCCCGACGGGCAGCGGAACGATCCATGCGGAGACCCGATTGCCGAGCTTCCCGCTCTGGTCCTCGGTTCGAACGCTGACCGGGGCGAGCACACGGAAGTCGAGCTTGGCGGGGTCCACCTGCCGCTGCTGCAGGAAGAGGCGCACCGCACCGGTCGCGATGGTCAGCACCACGTCGTTCAGGCTCCCCCCCAGCGTCCGGCGGATCTCCTTGATCTCCTGGATCTCCATCGTCGCCCAGTCGAAGCGGCGATGGGGACCCACGCGGCTGATTCAGCGGAGTCGACGACGCCGACCTCAGGGTGGAGCCGACGGTCTCGGCCATGGCGCGGAAGCGGGAGAGAAGCTCCTGGCGGGCATCCCTCGCCTCGTTGACGAGATTCCGAAGGTCCCGGACCGCTTCCAGTGGCAGCCGGATTCGTCTGCCGACCTCGTTGCGCAGCAGCTCGAATCCGCTCGGCTCCGGACGCGGGACAAAGGGCGGGGCTTCGGGGATCTCCGCATCGGGCGACGAGCTCATCAGCACCGTCAGTAGATCCACGCCGGAGACCCCGTCGATCATGCAGTGGTGAACCTTGCTGATCAGGGCGAAGCGATCTTCTTCGAGACCCTCGATGATCCAGATCTCCCAGAGGGGGCGGGTCCGATCCAGGCGCTGGGCCATGATGCGAGCCGAGAGGCGCTTGAGCTGCTCTTCGTCACCGGGACGGGGCAAGCTGGCATGGCGCAGGTGGTAGTTGAGGTTGAAGCGGTCGTCGTCCACCCACACCGGCTGACGCTCGAGGGGGATCCAGGCGAGCTTCTGTCGGTAGCGGGGAATCCGGTGCAGGATTCCGTTGACCCCCCGCCGGATCAGCTCGATGTCGACCCCGCCGTCCGGAGTCGCGAGCGGCCCGACCTGGTAGATGCCGGTGGAGGCCACGTGCATGTAGGCGTGGGGCTTCTCGAGGAGAAGGAAGGAGTTGTCCAGGGCAGTGAGGCCGATCGTAGGAGTACCGAGGCATGGATTCTCCAAGTGACATGACGCGACTGCGTCATTCTGCCAGCCGGCGTCAAGACGACCCGAGCTCCCAAGCGGTTCAAGTCTGACCTCGGTGCGTGCGAAAAGAAAGGGGAATCAACGGGATGGATCCCATTTATCACGGGTGAATCGATCAATGGACTCTCCGGTCATTCAGCTTCGTTTCAAGGGTCGCCTGGTACAGACGCTGTCGTTTGAGGGCGACGTGCTCCGCATCGGACGCATGAGGGAAAACGACATCGTGATCAGCAACGCCTCCGTGAGTCGCTTCCACGCCGTGTTGAAGCGCGAGGAGGGGAGGGTGATCCTGGAGGACTCCGGCAGCGAGAACGGCTGCTATGTGAACGGCACCCGGGTCGTGGGCACGCGTCCCGCTCGAACCCGGCGACGAGATCCTGGTGGGAAAGCACCAGCTGCTGCTCGCCGAAGCGGGTGCTGAGGACGAGTTGCCCGAAGAGGTGGCGAGCCACGGCAAGAGCGACGCCTGGGATGCCTCGAACACCTACTTCGTCGAAGCGGACGTGCAGGCAAAGATGGTCGAGGCGTCCGACTCCGAGCCGGTGGCGGAACTGGAAGAGGAGCACGATTCGCTTCTTCCCACCGAGCTCGAAACCGCCGCAGAGGAGGAGATCGCGGCGCAGGAGATGGAGCCGCTTTCCGACGACGCAGCGGTCGAGAGCCCGGCAGCACTCTACGAGGATGACGAGGCGGAGCCGATGGAGGTGGCGGTGGAAGAGCTGGAGGCATGGAGCCCCGCGGCAAGCGACGCCGGGGAAGAGGACGAGGCCGCCGAGGAGGTTCCTTTGCCGGACCAGGACGAGGAGAGCAGCGAGAGCCCCTTCGCTTTCGACATCGACGCAGATCTCGCCAGCTCCGAGCGCGGATCCAAGCTGGAGGTGGATCCCGAGGATTACGACGTCGAGCTGATCGATCCGGAGCCGGAGGAGAGCGGCGAGCCGGAGGCCGAGAGCGCCGAGCCCTCGCCTCCCGAGCTGCAGTCTCCGGAGGAGCCGACCTGGTACGCGGGACTCATCATCCAGTACCAGGGAAAGCTCGAACGCATCATCAGCTGGGACCAGGATCGGTTGAGCGCGGGTCGTTCCCACGAGTGTGAGATATTCCTCGATCAGCCGGGTGTCTCGCGGCGTCACGCGATGTTCGTGCGCGAGGACGGGCGCTACCAGGTGCGCGACCTCGACTCGATCAACGGCGTGCTGGTCAACGGTGAGAAGATCAGACGTCGCGACCTCGAGGTGGGTGACGTAGTGAAGATCGAGAGCTTCGAGCTCACCTTCCTGCTGGACCGGCAGCCGATCGCCAGCGAGATCGTGACCGACGACCTCGCTACGCCCCGCGCGGATGTAGCCGAAGACCGCTTCGACATGACGATGATCGACGAGAATTTCCCGAGCAGCTCCGCCATCACCGATCCGGGCCACGCTGAGGAACCCGCGGCGCTCGTCGAGGAGGAGGCGGAGATGCCCGAGGACAGCCTCTTCGCGCCCGACGATGCCGAGAAAGAGGAGCTCGTCGAGGTCGAGGAGTTGTCTCCCCCGCCGCCCGAGGTCGTCGCCGAGCCCGCGGTACCGGACTCGAGCGACGACGTCGTCACCTTCGAGCTCAGAGTCCGTGTCGAGGACCTGCCCCTGCCGCTCCGGACGGCGCTCGCCGAAGTCGACCAGGGTGGACTCAGCTTGCCCGTCGAGCTGGTGCTCAAGACCGACGGCGAGAGCTCGAAGGAGAGCTGATCGGCGCGCTCGCAGTTCGGCGGGGATCCGCCGCGGGTGATAGGATCGGCCGATGAGCGACGAAGCGGAGCAGCTTCCGGCGGGAAAGCTCGAGATGGATTTCCTCGCCGAGCTCCTGGCCGGATCCGGGACGGGGAACGACGTGGTGCTGGGCCCGGGAATCGGCCGGGACGTCGCGGTCGTCGACGCGGGCGGGGACCGGTACTGGCTCCTGAAGAGCGACCCGATCACCTTCGCCACTGACGAGATCGCCCACTACGCCGTCACCGTGAATGTGAACGACATCGCCACCGCCGGTGGATCGCCGCGCTGGTTTCTGGCGACTCTTCTGCTTCCCGAAGCCGGGATCACGGCCGGCGAGGTCGCTTCGCTCTTCGAGGAGATCCGCGTCGCCTGCGGGCGCTACGGCGTCACGCTGGTGGGCGGCCACACAGAGGTCAGCAGTGCGGTGAACCGGGTCGTGCTCGCCGGTTCGATGGTCGGCGAGGTAGCGAAGGGATCGCTGATCCGGAGCTCTGAGGTGGCGATCGGCGACGCGATCCTCTGCACCAAGGGGGTTCCGATCGAAGGATGCGCCATCCTCGCCAGGGAGAAGCACGAGGAGCTGCTGGCGGCCGGCTTCGACCGCCGGGTCCTGGGCGACCTTGCCGGCTTGCTCCACGATCCCGGGATCTCTGTTCTGAAGGACGCGCGCACCGCCTGTGCGACCGCTTCCGTTCACGCCATGCACGATCCCACCGAGGGCGGGGTCGCCACGGCCCTGTGGGAGCTCGCCCTGGCCAGCGAGGTCGGCCTGCGCGTCGAGGCAGCGTCGATTCCGGTCCTCGAGGCGGCCGGGCCCCTCTGCGCACACTTCGGGATCGATCCGCTGGGGACCATCGCTTCCGGGGCGCTCCTGGTGGCCGTCGCGCCAGAGGACGCCGAGCCCGTCGCTGCCGCCTGCGTCGCGGAAGGAATCGCCTGTGCGAGAATCGCAACCGCGCTCGATCCCTCGCACGGCGTAAAGCTCGTCCGAGGGGCACGGGAGGTGGATCTGCCTCGCTTCAACCAGGACGAAATCGTCAAAGCCCTCTAGCGCTGTTCGAAGTAGAGGCGGATGTCCGGCTGCAGCAGCACGTAGAGCGTGTAGGTCCCCAGGATCGTCCCAAGCGGGAACCAGAAGAGGAGCAGCGCTGCCAGGACCATCGCGTAGACCCTGGCCCAGGAGCGCCGCGAGAGGAGCGCCAGACCGCCGATCAGGCTGGGAGCCGACAAGACCAGCAGCACCGCAGCGACCGCACCGCCGAGGCCGGCGAGGACGGCGGTGGCCGTCGGATCTCCGGATAGCAGCCCCCAGGGTGCTATGGCGACGAAGGCAAGGCAGGCGGAGACGATCCCCACAGCCGAGATTGCCAGGTAGAGGCCACCCAGGGTCCGGATCCGGCCTTCCGCCTGCTCACGGGCCTCGTAGCGGCGCAAGAGGCCCTGAAACTCCCGTTCCTCTGGTCTCTGGGGCCATCGCTGGCTTCGCACCTCGATCGGCGGCTCCATCTCTTCGCTCCTTTGCCCCACCGGGGCCGGCTCCGGAGCGACGCTGCGCCCCGGAGCCGCCGGGCTCAGTTCGATACCACCGGGACGACCTTGCCGGATTCGGCCGGGATCACCGTAGGGTTGAGCTCGCGCTTGATCTCTGCGAGTTCCCTCCTCGCGGCGTCCGTGTTCGCGTCCTCGCGGATCTCGCGGATCCTGGCCGCCAGACCGCGGTCGGTGCCGAGCTCCTTGTCCAGATCGCCCTCGGTAGAGAGCCGGGCGACGTGTTCGCGCACGTTTTCGAGGGCGCGCATGTCGGCATCCACGGAGAGTCCGTCGAGCGCCTCGGTCATGCGCCGGCGCGCCTTTGCGTTGGCGAGCGTCGCCACGATCCGGCCCTTCTCCCGTTCCAGGGCCCGGATCTCCTCGCGGAAGTGGATCAGGTTGGTCTTGGCCTCCTCGGCCTCGGATCGCAGCCCCTCGTACTCCCTCTCCGCCCGCTCGATGTCACCGACCAGGATCTGCTTGTGGGAGATCAGGGCGAGGCCGACCTCGTCGGCGCCGCGCTTGACGGCCCGTCGGATGTCGGAGTGGGTTCGCGTCAGCTCGCTGCGGCGCTCCTCGAGCTCTCCCTCCAGCTTGTTTCGCATGTAGAGGATGCCGGCCACCGCCTCCTTGAGCTCGCGGTACTGCTTGACGCGTTCGGCGATGGCGTGCTCGTAAACCGCACGCGGGCTCTCTTCCTCGCGGTCCCGCAGCCAGCCTGCGGCCCAGCCGCGAACGAGTCCGGTGAATCGCGCGATCAGTCCGGGTCTTCGTGACATTGTCTCGATCCTCCTCAGATTCCTTCCGAGCGCGGCTAGACCGGCTTTTTCCAGTCCTCGTCGCGCAACTCGAGCTCGCGGATCTTCTGTTGCAGGCTCTGGCGAACCATGCCGATCGCCTCCGCGGTCCGGGAAATGTTTCCGTCGTTGTCTCGCAATGCGCGCAGCAGGAAGCTGCGTTCGAAGTCCTCGACCACCCGCTTCTTGGCATCGCTGAAGGGCACGTCGTCGTGGTGGGGCAGCTGGCCAGAGCCGCCATCCGTCCCACCGGAGAGGTTCAAGTCCGCTTCTTCGATGGATTCACCGGAGGCCAGGACGGCGGCCTGCTCGATCACGTTGCGAAGCTCACGAACGTTGCCAGGCCAGGAGTGGCGGATCAGGCGGGCCAGGGCCTCGTCGCTGAGTCTCTTCTTCTCGCGTCCGAGTCGCTCCGCCACCTGCTCGAGGAATCGCTGGGCGAGGCCCGGGAGATCCTCGCCGCGTTCCCGCAGTGGCGGCAGGTCGAGCTCCACGACCTTGAGTCGATAGTAGAGATCCTCCCGGAAGCGGCCTTCCTTCACCTCGGCCTCCAGGTCCCGGTGGGTTGCGGCGACGACCCGCACATCCACCTCGATGGGCTGGGTGCCGCCCACCCGCTCGAGGGAGCGCTCTTGAAGGACCCGCAGCACCTTCGCCTGAGTCTCGGGGGCCATGTCACCGATCTCGTCCAGGAAGACGGTCCCGCCGTCGGCGGCCTCGAAGCGTCCGGCCCGCTTTGCGTCCGCGCCCGTGAAGGCCCCCTTCTCGTGTCCGAAGAGTTCGCTCTCCACCAGCTCCCGGCTGATGGCGGCACAGTTCACCGCGACGAAGGGTTGGTTCTTGCGCGGGCTGTGCTGGTGGAGGGCCTGGGCGACCAGTTCCTTGCCGGTACCGCTGGCTCCCCGGATCAGCACCGTCAGGTCCGTCTCCGCCACCTTCTGGATCATCTCGAAGACGCGCCGCATGGCGGGCCCGGATCCGATCAGGTTGTCGAAGCCGAAATCCCTCTCGACGCGGGCGCGCAGGATCCGGTTCTCGCGGGAGAGGCGCGTGCGCTCGAGGGCTCGCTTCACCACCAGGCGGATCTCGTCGTTGTCGAAGGGCTTGGGGACGTAGTCATCCGCACCCAGCTTCATCGCCTCGACGGCTATCTGCTCGTTGCCGTGGGCGGTGATCATCACCACCGGGGTCTCGGGCTGGTGCTCCTTGGCGCTCCGAAGCACTTCCATTCCGCTCGCCCCGCTTCCCAACGCCAGGTCCGTCAGCACGAAGTCGTAGGCGTCCTTGCCGAGGGCGCGGATGGCCTCCTCGCCGTTGTCGGCCTGATCGGTCTCGTAGCCCTCCCGGCGCAGGAGTCCCGAAAGTGCCAGCCGGATGGCCCGCTCGTCTTCTACGATGAGGATTCGTGCCGTCATGGTGTCCTAGGCCTTTGCCTTTTTGGGGCGTTTGGGGAGAGTCATCACGAACTCGGTGCCCCGGCCGGGGCCCGAGTCGACCTCGATCGATCCGCCGTGGGCATCGACGACCTTCTTCGAGATCGCGAGGCCCAGGCCGGTGCCCCCCTCCTTCGAAGTGAAGAAGGGACTGAAGATCTCCTGGAGTCGGTCCGGAGCGATCCCTGGGCCGTTGTCGCGAACTCGCAACCAGACCTCCGTTCCCGCCAGGTTCTCGCCGGCCTGGATCTCGATCCGCGGCCTGGGAGTCTCACTCTCCAGGAGGGCGTCGAGAGCATTCGAGATCAGGTTGATGATCACCCGCCGCAGCTTCTCCGGATCGCCGCGCATGGTCCCGTCCGCCTCGATCGCCATGGAGACCTCGACGCCACTTCGATCCAGCCGCTCCCGGAATGTCTCCACGGCCGAGGGAATCACCTCGGCCATGCGCATCTCGGAAATCCGGAACTCCTCCTCACGGGCGAAGCGAAGCAGGTGGGAGATGCTCTTCTCGACCCGATCGAGCTCCTCCAGCGCGACCTCGGCGTACTCGACATTTTCTGGGGACGCGGGGTCCTCACCCATCTGCTGAACCAGGCTCTTGGCCGCCGTGATCGGGTTGCGGATCTCGTGGGCGATGGAGGCCGAGATCTCCTCGATGCGGCGGGTATGCTCGCCTTCGAGCTCGCGGCGCTTTTCGGAGACGGTGCGGTCGAGCTGCCGGTAGACCTCCCGGTCGATCCATCGCTGGCGAAGGGTGGGCTCGAGGTGCTTCTTGATGAATTCCCCGGCGAGGGCGATGCCCCAGCAGATCCCCACGACCCAGGCGACCGGTCGCATGACGAGGGCGAGGACTCCGACCACGACCACGTATTGGGCGAAGCTGCGGACCAGCTTCGCCTTGGCAGCCGCCCGCCGGCGCGCTTCCTCGTAGGCCAGCTCCTCTCGACTCAGAGCCGGTCGGAGCTCGGGGAGGCGCCGCCGCCGCTTGCGGCCCCGCCGCCGGTGTTCTCGATCGACCTCACGGATCGGCTCTCTCTCGAAGTCGCGTCTCCTCATCGCCGCACCTCCTGCCGGACCTTGCGACACTCACGTCTGTCGCTCCAGCGCCTCGGTACCCTGCCTCGGGAAGGTGAGAACGAACTCGGTTCCCGAGCCGGGAGCGGAGTGGGCCTCGATCGAGCCCCCGTGGGCATCCACCAGCTTCTTGGAGATGGCGAGTCCGAGGCCGGTGCCCGACGACTTCGAGGTGTAGAAGGGGCTGAAGATCTTGTCGAGCCTCTCCGGCTCGATGCCCGGTCCGTTGTCCTTCACCCGGATCCAGATCTCGGTGCCGGCCAGGTTTTCACCCGATCCGATCTGCAGCCTGGGGGAGGCGATCTCCCGCTCCTCGAAGGCGTCGAGAGCGTTGCCCAGCAGGTTGATGATGACCCGCCGGAGCTTGTCCGGGTCTGCGCGCATGTCGGTATGCCGGAGCCACGTCCAGCTCCACCTCAACGCCGATCTGCGCGATCCGATCGCGGAAGGTCTCGAGCGCGGAGTCCACGATGTCGGCCAGCTGCACATCCGACATCTCCACGTCTTCCTCACGGGCGAAGCGGAGCAGGTGGGAGATGCTCTTCTCCACCCGCTGGAGTTCCTCCAGGGCGACATTGGCGTACTCGACGTTGTCCTGGGAGGACGGGTCCTCACCCATCTGCTGGACCAGACTCTTGGCGGCGGTGATCGGGTTTCGGATCTCGTGGGCGATGGAGGCGGAGAGCTCCTCGACGTGTTGCGCGTGCCGACCCTCCAGGGTGCGTTTCTGCTCCGAGACATTGACGTGGACCTGATGCCGCACCTCCCGCTGGATGAGGTCCTGGCGGAGTCGAGGCGCGACGATCGCGAAGAAGTAGTGCAGGGCGACCCCGATGCCCCAGCCGAGCCCGACGATCAGCCGCCGGGCGAAAGCCCGCGACGAAGAGCAGAAACAGACAGACAGCGGCGTACGGCACCAGGTGGCTGAGAAATCCGATCTTCCGATTCGCCGCCCTGCGGGCCTCGCGATAGGCGCGCTCCTCCGGGCTCAGTTTGCGCCGGCCCTTTCTCCGCGACTTCCGGAACCGGCGGGCTGACGGAGACTCCCGAGTCTGTCTCCTCCAACCGCCCGGACTCTTCCCGCTCCTGGAGACGCGGTCGGCGAGCCCGGCCGCGCCCGCGGCCACTGCGCGTCCTGTCGGATTCGTCCCACGAATGCGGCATCGGTTCCTCTTTCCTCTCGGAGGCAATCCCGCAGAGATTATGAGCCGACGGGCGGTCGATTCCCATTGCCGTCATGCCCGCTGCTCTACGCAATTCGCGTGCCACGGATGAATCATCGCGAAATCAGCCGGTTACGAGAGCGCTGCAGCGATCCCGGTGCAGTCCGGAGACTTCAGGTGCAGCATTCATACTGCATCTTCCGCCGCAGAACCCGTTCGCCGATCGCGTGAAGAGCTGGCCAGAATCGGCGCGGGCGGCTCCGCGCCGACAGCTGCTAAGGTCGCGCCGTGACGGAGCCCGAGCAAACGCCCGATCTGGACGCCGCGCGGAAGGACGAAGCCGACTCCGACGAGGAGTACGCGCCGACTCCCTTTGACAATCCCTTCTTCCTGCCCGTGCTGCTGGCCGGCTTTTCGATCTGGTTCATCTACGACGGCTGGTTCAACCCCGAGATGGAGTGGATCAAGTTCAATCGCATCGGTGCGGCGATCTGCTCGCTGCTCGCGATCTGGTTCACCTTCAAGGCGTTTCGCGAGCGCCGCGCCACTTCCGGGCCGGATGGAGAAGGCTAGCTATTCGGCCTCCGGCGCCTTCTGCTGAGCCTCGGAAGACGTGGTCTCCTCGGGTGCGACCAGGCCCGCCGACATCACCAGCTTGAAGGCCTGCTCCACGGTGATCTCCAGCGGCGTCAGGTCCGCCTCGGGCACCACCAGGTAGAAGCCCGAGGTCGGGTTCGGCGTGGTCGGGACGAAGACGTTGACGGGATCCGCTGCCGGGGCCTGCCCAACCGGCCCGCGCGCCGGACCCGTGGTAAAGGCGATGGCGTAGACCCCCCTGCGCGGGTACTCGACCAGGACCACGCGGCGGAAGTTGGTTTGCGAGCCGGAGACGAAGATCGCGTCGATGAGTTGCTTCACCGCGGCGTAGATGTTCCGCGCCACCGGAACCCTGGAGAGCAGACGCTCCCAGAGACGAACGATCTCCCGGCCGAAGAGATGGCGGGCCACGACTCCGAAGAGCAGGATCACGAAGAGCGTGAAGATCGCGCCGACGAAGGGGAGGTTCGGTGGCACCTCCAGGTCGGGGAAGAGGAGGTGAAGGACTCGGGGGAGGAGCAGCCGGTCGAGCCGCTGAATGATCCAGGCGATCGCCCAGATGGTGATTCCGATGGGTGCGAAGGTCAGCACCCCGGCCACGAAGTAGCCGCCGAGGGACCTGCGGAGTCTGGCCATCCACCGCGAGAACACGCCGGGATTGTATCGGTATCCCCCGCATTTGGCGCTAGCGTGTTTCTCTCCGGGTCGCTGCTCGGACGACTGGGGAGAGCGGATTGGAGGATTTGACGAGCCGCGCACTCGCGCTCGGCCTGGCCATGGGCTTCGACCGGGTCGGCGTGGCACGGGCTGAGCCACTTCCCCAGACCGAGTTCCTTCGCCAATGGGTCGCGCGCGGATTCGCCGGTGAGATGCAGTATCTCGTCCGCCGTCTGGAAGAGCGGGTGGATCCGCGACGGGTGCTCGAGGGGGCTCGAAGCATCATCGCCTTCTCGCTGGCGCTCGATCCCGAAACCGAGGAGCCGCCGCGAGAGCCGTTCCATCGGGACCGTTGCGCGGTTCGCGAGGGGTGACGACTACCACCGGGTGCTCGGAGAACGCCTGCGCGCCTTCGAGAGCGAGCTCGCCGACCTGGCCGGGCAGCCCATCCGCACCAGGAGCTACGTGGATACCGGACCCGTCCAGGAGCGGGCGTATTCCGCCCAGGCGGGGCTGGGCTGGATCGGGAAGAACACCTGCCTGATCGATCCGGAGCTGGGCTCCCACCTCTTCCTGGGTGTAGTGATCACCGACCTTTCTCTTCGGGCGAATGCACCCGAGCCGGATCACTGCGGGACCTGTCGCGCCTGCCTCGACGCCTGCCCGACCCAGGCCTTCGACGCACCCTACGTCCTCGACGCCACCCGCTGTCTCTCCTACGCGAACATCGAGCAGCGCGAAGCGATTCCCGAATCGATGCGCGAGGCCCTGGGAGATCGCGTCTTTGGCTGCGACCTCTGCCAGGAGGTCTGCCCCTGGAACACGCGCAGTCGCCGAAGGGTGCCGGCGGATCCACTGGGGCTCCGAGCGCGGCTGGCGCCGCGTTCGGAGTGGCGTGCGCCTGCGCTCGGGTGGCTGCTCGAACTCGATGAGGAGAGCTGGCGACGGGCGACGCGGCGGATGGCGCTGCGCCGTGGGGGGCGACGCGGGCTGCTCCGAAACGCACTCATCGCGGCCGGCAACAGCGGAGATCCCGCCCTGATTCCCGCGGTGGAGCGGCACGCCCGTGGCGACGATCCGCTGCTAGCGGATCACGCCGCCTGGGCTTTGGCTCGCCTGCGGGCCACCAGCCGGGCCAGCGCCGCCGGGCGCGGCCCCGGCGTGACGACTTCCTGATAGTCGATCGGCTCGGAGGGCTCCAAAGAGTCTCGGCAGCTCGTTTGGCTCGAGAAGAAACGCTGGATTTCTTAGGGCCTTGCCCAAGTTCTCTCTGGTGAATTGTAAAGGTCTCGTAGAGCAGCAGTCCGCCGGGCCGCAGCGCCTCGACGATCGACTGAGCGAGCGGCCTGAAGAGAAAGCGGAAGACGAGTACTGCACCGAAGCTGGCCGGAGCCACCGGGATGCCGAATCCAGCCTCCAGATCGGTTCGCACGCAGTGCAGCAGAGGCGGGGCGGTCCGCTGGATGCTCCGAAGGGCCTTCTCGTCGCGATCCAGGGCGAGGACTGGGAGGCCGAGTCGCGCCGCAGCCAGGCTATGGCGCCCGTGACCGCAGGCCAGATCCAGGACCGGTCCCAGGCGTCCCGCCTCGACGCAGCAGCCCTTCGCGGTCCCGGAAGAACTCCGAGGGCTCGAGATCAGGGCAGGCCACGCTCGTCGACGACCTTCCGAAGCACAGCGGGGAAGTCGCTCATCACCGCGTCGACCCCGAGGTCGAGCAACTCCCGCATCTCGTCCTCTTCGTTGATGGTCCACACGTGAATCTGTACGTCGTAGCGATGGGCGAACGCTACCAGCTCGGCCGTCACCAGGGGATTGCCCGCGAAGGTGGGCGGGATCTGAAGCGCCATGGGCTCCGGCGGCGGCGCCTCACCGGCTGCGGCGGCGCGAACGAACCCCACTATGTCCCCGACGGCCGCGCCCATGGCGGGGCGAAGCTCGGTCTCGGCGAGTCGCGCCCGGAGCGCCGACATCGTGTCATCTTCAGCAGCCGCCAGCAGCGTCGTCTCCGCGCGGCGGGCCTCGGCGACGACCCGCACCGTGGCGTCGATCAATTCCGGCGAATTCTGCTTGATCTCGATGTTAAAGCGAATTCCCGGAAATCTCTCGAAGAGCCTCGCGCAGCGTAGGAATTTGGATTCCCTGTCCACGGTGAGGAAAGCTCACGCCGCGGTCCGGGCTGAAGCGATGACCTGCGTCCAGGCGCTGCAGCTCGGCCAGCGTGTGCTCCTCGATGGCACCGGATCCTTCGGTGGTGCGATCCACCTGCGGGTCGTGTGAGAGGACGACCTCGCCGTCGCGACTCAGGTGCACGTCGGTCTCCAGCATCACCGCCCCCTGGGAGAGAGCGCGCTCGAAAGCCGGCAGGGTATTCTCGGGCAGCTCACCACTCGCGCCGCGATGCCCGACCACGATCGGTGTCGGTAAGTCGAAGTAGGGGTGTCTCATGACGCATACGGTATCATGCCGCGCCCGATGGGAGTGCTGACGCGAGAGGCTATCGATCGAGGGCGCTTCGCCGACCAGGGCGGGCCCTAGCGTGCGCGCCGTGGTCCAGCGGGTGTACTCGGCCCGGATCCGGGTGGAGAGCGAATCTGTCGGCGAGATGGGGGAGGGCTTGCTGGCACTGGTGGGCGTCGGGCGGAACGACGCTCAGGATCAGGCCGAGGAGCTCGCCCGCAAGCTCGTCCACCTTCGCGTGTTCAAGGATGAAGACGGGCGGATGAATCGGTCACTCCTCGAGACAGGGGGGCAGCTGGGGGTGGTGTCCCAGTTCACTCTGTTCGGGGACGTCCGCCGTGGGCGACGACCCTCCTATACGGATGCGGCACCCCCGGAGCAGGCGGAGCCCCTGATTCGAGCCGTGGTCGAAGCAGCCACCGCCGCCGGCGTGAACGTGATCACCGGTCGCTTCGGCGCGATGATGGATGTAGAGCTGGTGAACGCCGGCCCCGTGACCATCCTCGTCGATACCGACAGAGCCTTCTAGGCCTCTTGACCCGAGGGCGCCGAACCCGGAAAATGCTTCATAGGGGGGCGACGGAGATCGCCGTCGAGAGGAGAGGTACCGTGCACATTCATGCTTCGATTCGGTCCGTGCTGATCGCGCTGGCCGCCGCTACTACTTTGGCTTTGACACCCGCTCCCGCTGCGGCGGCGGACAGCCCGGGAACGGAGTACGGGCTCGGTGTCGGCTGTGCCTTCATCAATCTGATCTACGGACCCACGAAGATGCTCTGGGCCACGGGTGGTGCGATCGTGTCGGGCTTCGCCTGGGTCTTCTCCGCCGGGGACATCGACGTGGCCAAGCCGATCTGGGACGCCTCCATGCGCGGGGACTACATGGTCGTGCCGGACCAGCTCCGGGGTCGGCGGGGGCTCGACTTCATCGGCCGTGCACCAGAGCAGGCCGCTGCAGCGGAAACCCCGTGGAAGGAAGAGTCCAGCGGCGAAGGCTTCTGAGGCCAACGTCCCGGACCGCGAATCTCTGCTGGGAAGACCTGGCCGTATCGACTGGCGGTATCGGCGGATCGGCGGATTGGAACCCGCGCGATCCGCCGGTCATCCTAAGGCGTAGAACGTGGCGGACGGAATCTCGATCGCTTCCTTTGGGGCCGCATTCGTCGCGGGGTTGATCTCCTTTCTCTCGCCCTGCGTGATGCCGCTGATGCCCGCCTACCTTTCGCTCGTCTCTGGGATCACCGTGGAAGAAATGATGGAGGGCAAGGGCGAGGGGGGAATCCGGCGCCAGGTACTCCTCGGCTGCACCGGCTTTGTCGCGGGGTTCTCGACCGTCTTCATCCTCCTCGGTGCTTCCGCAACGGCCATCGGACGGGTGCTCCAGACCTGGCGCGTCGAGCTGCTGGGAGTCGAGATAGGCGCCGTGCAGATCGCAGGAGCGGTCATCGTGCTGATGGGCCTTCACATGACCGGCCTGCTCCCGATCCAGGCGCTCTACCGGGATACCCGCTTTCACTCCCGGTTCAAGCCGAAGGGGTACCTGGGGACGTACCTGGTGGGTGCGGCATTTGCGTTCGGGTGGTCGCCCTGTGTCGGCCCGATTCTGGGTGGCATCCTCACCATCGCCGGAGGTCGGGAGACGGTCTACCAGGGAATGCTCCTTCTCGCGGTCTATTCGCTGGGGCTCGCGCTGCCGTTCTTTCTCGCCGGATGGAGCGTCGAGCTCCTGCTCGCGTCGGCGAAACGGCTGAAGCGCCACTTTCGCCGGATCGAGATCGTCTCCGGCGCCCTGCTGATCGCCTTGGGTGTCCTCGTGGCCACGAATCGGCTGACCGCCCTCAACAGCTACTTCTTCTTCTTGAACAACGTGGTGGAGGCCGCCGAACGATGGCTGCTCTGAAGCCGCTCCGCGCCGGCCGCATGCTTCTGGCCCTCCTCCTCCTGGCCCTCGCGTGTCGGATCGAGAGCACTCCCGGTGACGGCGCTGAGGCCGATGGCGTCCGGGCGCCGGAGTTCACCCTTCCCGACCTGCTCGGAAACAAGATCTCGCTGGCCGATCATCGCGGGCAACCCGTGATCATCGATTTCTGGGCAACCTGGTGCGCGCCCTGCGTACAGCAAATCCCGGTGCTGAACGCATTTCAGGACGCGCACTACGGAGAGGTGGCAGTGCTGGGGATCGCCGTCGATAGTCGGGGCATCGAGGCGGTGGCTCCCTTCGCCACCGAGCACGGCATCCGGTACCCGGTGCTACTCGGCGGCGAGGCCCTGGCTCAGGAGTACGGCGCCTTCGGCTTCCCGAGCCTCTACGTGATTGCGCCCGACGGCAGCATCGCCGCGAACCACGTCGGGGTGATCAGCGAGGAGGAGCTGGAGGAGGCGCTGGTCGCCGCGACCGCGAGAAGCGGAGCCGAGACCCCCTAAAGTCCGCGGCCACTCCGGTCGAAAACGCTCCCGTGGAACAGCGCTCCAACTCGTCCGCAATCCGGTTGGGTGAAGATACTCAGCTCCGGGTCCGGCGTGCCTTCGAACGAAGCTTTGAGGCGGGTCAGACGGTCTTCGATGAGGGGGATCCCGGGGACGTCCTCTACGTCATCCAGACCGGGATGGTCGAGCTGATACGCTCTGGCCCCGACGGTCCGCGCCTGGTGGCTCGCCTCGCCCCGGGAGAGTTCTTTGGCGAAATGGGTGTCCTGCTGGGGCGGCCGCGCTCGATGCGCGCGGTGGCCGCCAGCGCCTCGCGCCTGATCGAACTCGACGCGGCGACCTTCGAGGAGATGTGCGTGGCGCAGCCAGAGATCGCCATCCGCGTGATCCAGCGCCTGGCCGCCCGCGTGATCGATCTGGAGCAGCGACTCGAGGCCCTCGGGGTGGACGATCTGCTGCGCCCCGTTGTCCGCGTCCTGGTGCGCCGAGCCGATCACGAGGAGGGCGCCGGCAGGCTGGTCACCACCCTCCGCAGGCTTGCCGCAGACGCAGGAGTCTCGCTCCTCGAGGCCCATCGCGCCCTTGGTCAACTGATGGAGCGAAGGCTGGTCCGACTCGTCGATGACGTTCTGGTCATCCCCGACCTCGAGTCCCTGTCGGCCTGCCTGGACGGAGCCGATTAGCCCCCGAACCGGCTTGCCTCACCTCTCATTGCTTTGTTAGCGTCGTCGGCACGCGGGTAGCGGTACCCGCGGAAAGGGGGGTCGTGCGTCTGTTCCGTCTGGCCCACGGGAAGTGCCTGGGCGCCGTGGTGCTTGTGCTGGCGATTGCGCTCTCGGGAAGTGCGCGGGCGGCTCTCGTCGGGGCCGACGATCGGGACAGCGATGCACCCTTCGACATCACCGCAGATACCGTCGAGTTCGAGAGCGACCGCGATCTCTACATCGCCCGGGGCAACGTCGTCATCACGCAGCCGGGCCGCACCCTGACAGCCGATTGGGTGGCCTTCAGCAGCGACACGCGGCAGGGCGTTGCGACCGGGAACGTCGTTCTGACCGAGGCGGAAGACATCCTCTACTCCGACGTGCTCAGCTTCGAGATCGACACCCTGAAGGGCATCGTGATCGACGGGTTCCTCGACGCCCGCGCCAGTGGCTTCGAGATGACCGGCGAAACCATCCACAAGACCGGCGAGGAGACCTACACCTTCGACGACGGGACCTTCACCACCTGCCGCTGTCCGGAAGAGGGAAGAAATCCCTGGGAGATTCGCGCCAAGAAGACAGACGTCGAGGTGGGGGGATATGCCACCACCCGAAACACCAGCTTCAACATCCTGGGTTTCCCCGTGATCTGGCTCCCCTGGATGCGTTACCCGATCAAGACCGATCGCGAGACGGGATTCCTGCTCCCGGAGTTCAGCGTCTCGGGCCGTAGCGGCGCCCGAATCGGTCTTCCCTTCTTCTGGGCGGCTCGGCCCAATGTCAACGTCACCATCACTCCCACCTACCTGTTCGAGCGCGGCTTCAAGCCGAGCGTCGATGTCGAGTACGTCTTCGGCGAGACGCTCCTACGGCAACTTCTTCGGCACCCTCATCTACGACCAGGACATCGAGCCGAACACCTTCGAGACTCCCTTCGACCAATTGCGCTGGGCGACGGAGTGGATCCACGATCACCACCTGCCTCGCGGCTGGCGGGCCAAGGTGGACGCGACGCTCTTCTCCGACAATGTCTTCCCCTTCGATTTCTACGAATTCTCGAACTACAAGCACGAGCGCTACGTCCAGTCGAGAGCGTTCCTGGAGAAGCGCTTCGGGCCCGTGAAGCGCTACGGGTTCAATGCCGGCGTCTGGTGGGCGGACGATCTGCAGAATCCGGACAACCGTGGACAGGGATGAGTTCCTGCTTCAACCGGCTCCCGAGCCTGCAGTTCTCCGGCCTGCCGCAGCCGCTCCCGGGCTTCGCCCGGCGGCTCCAGGCCTCCTTCAATGTGGACTACACGCATTTCTACTCGCGGAAGAGGGCCGAGGACGTCTATCCGAGGGCGACCGTCGGGGGCGACGACCAGTTCCTGGACACCGGGATCGACGCGATCCCCGATGGCTTGGAGTTCAACGAAGACGGGATCCTCGTCACCGCTCGACGGCGATGTGGTCACGCGTGACGGGACCGTGCTGACGGCGGAGGAGTACCTCGCCACCTTTCCCCCCGAGGCCGAGCTTCCCGAGCTGAGCACGGACGGACACCTGGACAACTTCCCCCCGGGTCCCGAGAACGACGGAAAATTCCAGGAGGGAGAGCCACTCGGAGATCGAGGCAACCGGCTGGTGCTGAACCCGCGGATCGGGATTCCCTTCCGGGTCGCCGACATCGTCGAGGTGCTTCCCGAGATCGGCTACCACGGCACCTTCTATCGCACCGACGCGCAGAGCTCGACGATGCGGAGTCTCTTCACGGCGATGCTGGACACCCGCATCCGAACGCGTCGAGAGATCGAGCTCCCCTTCGGACTGGGACCGGCGGTTCACCTGATGGAGCCGCGTCTGGCCTACACCGGAATCACCAACGCGTCCCAGAACGACAACCCGCTGTTCGTTCCCGCGGCCGCGCAGCCCCAGGAGCGGATCCGCCAGTTCGAGCTCTTCAACCTGACTCGGAATCCCTCGGATCGCATCAACAGCGTGAACGCCATCACCGCGGGGCTCGGCAACCGGATCTACGTCCCCGGCGAGGAGGGCGAGCCGCCGCAGCTCTTTGCCGACATCTCCCTCTCCACCCAGTACGATTTCGCGAGCGACGACAATTCCAAGTTCTACCTGGAGGGGTCGGCCTACCCCTACCAGAACCTCCGTGTGCGCTTCAACATGGGCTGGGACTTCAAGGAGACCGAGTTCAGCGAGAGCCTCCTGGAGGCCAGATACTCGACGGAGGAGGGACACGACCTCGCCTTCAGCTATCGCTACCTGCGCGACATTCCGCGCTTCTTCGAATCCTTCAACTCCAGCGGGGAGGAGGACCGCTACGAGGAGTTCGAGGAGGGCTTGTTCAAGATCAACCAGCTCACCCTCAGAGGGCGGCTGGCCATCAACCGGAACTGGGCCGTCACCTACGGGGTTCGCTACTCCTTCGAAAGCTCGATCTGGCTGACCAACCGGGCCGGGGTCGAGTACATCTCCAAGTGTCGCTGCTGGGCGATCCGGCTGGAGGTCGGGGGCGACCGCTCCGGCGGCGCCTTCTTCAACGTACAGTACGTTCTGATCGGCCTCGGCGATGACGACGTCCGGCCCTTCTCCGGGGGCGGCATCGGCAGCGGCGGCCGCGATCCGCTCTCCGGCGCGCAG
Organism: uncultured delta proteobacterium; assembly: GCA_963722885.1. GTDB lineage: Bacteria > Myxococcota_A > UBA9160 > UBA9160 > UBA6930 > CAVXZE01. The sequence goes on along the minus strand of CAVROS010000004.1, from coordinate 228,275 downwards.
AACTGACGGGAACGCCGCCTCTTGCTTGACGCTCTCTGGGCCCTTTGATAACAAGCGGTGTTCACTGGGCTTTTCTTCTTCGGCGCGGGCCGCGCCAGACGAGACTGTGACCGTTCGCCCCTCTCAGGATGAATTCGAGAGCCTGGCCTCCCGGGGCAACCTGATTCCCGTGGTCCGCGAGATTCTCGCCGACATGGATACGCCCCTCTCCCTGTTCCGCCGCCTGGACGACGGCCGCACCTCGTTTCTCCTCGAGTCCGTCGAGGGCGGCGAGAAGTGGGCGCGCTACAGCTTCATGGGGGTGGGGGCCCGGGCGATGTTTCGCGCTCGGGGCCAGGAGGTGGAGTGGACGGAGGGCGGCGAGACCCGTCGCTTCCACGTCGACGGCGATCCTCTCGAGGTGCTGCGCGAGCGGCTCTCGCGGTACCGGCTCGTGTCACCCGAGGGTGTCGACCTGCCGCGCTTCGCCGGTGGCGCGGTGGGCATGGTGAGCTGGGACTGGGTTCGCTTCGTGGAGCGCATTCCCGACGAGAATCCCGACGAGCTCGGGTACCCGGATCTCTACTTCGTGTTCCCCGAGACGGTCGTGGTCTACGACAACGTCCGCCACTCGGCGATGGTGATCCGTGAGATCGAAATCGGCGAGCACGACGATCCCGCCCGCTGCTACCGGGAGGTGAAGGACGCGCTGGAGGCCACGGTTCGCAGGCTCCGAGAGCCCCTCCCGGCGGAGCCGCAGCGGGCCGCCGGTGCGCCGGCCGATGGAGGTCCAGCCCAGCATCACCCGCGAAGCGTACCAGGCGATGGTGGTGCGGGCGAAGGAGTACATCCGGGCGGGAGACATCTTCCAGGTGGTGCTCTCCCAGCGCTTCCGGATCGCCCTCCAGGTCGACCCCTTCCAGATCTATCGCCAGCTGCGGCGGATCAACCCGAGCCCCTACCTCATCTTCCTGCGCTGCGAAGGTACGGCGATCATCGGATCCTCACCGGAGATCCTGGTGCGCGTCGAGAACGGCCGGATCGACCTGCGCCCGATCGCAGGGACGCGGCCCCGGGGCAAGACGCCCGAGGAGGACCTCGCCCTCGAAAAGGAGCTGCTGGCGGATCCGAAGGAGCTGGCCGAGCACGTGATGCTCGTCGACCTGGGTCGCAACGACGTGGGTCGCGTCTCCGAGGTCGGATCCGTCGAGGTGAACGAGTACGCGACATCGAGCGGTACTCGCACGTGATGCACATCGTCTCGAACGTGCGCGGGAAGCTGCGCGACGACCTCGACTGGCTCGATCTGCTCCGCGCCACCTTCCCGGCGGGCACGCTCTCCGGTGCGCCGAAGGTCCGGGCCATGGAGATCATCGACGAGCTCGAGACGTTGCGGCGCGGCCCCTACGGCGGCTGCATCGGCTACGTGGACTACTCGGGCAACATGGACATGGCGATCACCATCCGGACCCTGCTGGCAAAGGATGACACGATTCACCTCCAGGCCGGCGGGGGCATCGTGGCGGATTCGGTTCCCGAGGCGGAGTACCAGGAGTCCGTGAACAAGGCCCAGGCGCTGGTTCAGGCCATCGATCTGGCCCGCGAGGGTCCCGATTGACGTGCGGCTCCTGATGATCGACAACTACGACTCCTTCACGTACAACCTGGTGCAGTACCTGGGCGAGCTGGGCGCGGAAATCGACGTGCTGCGAAACGACGCCGCGCCCGCTCGAGGATCTGCTGGAACGGGAAGTCGCCGGCGTGGTGATCTCTCCGGGCCCGGGGCGACCGGATGCGGCGGGTGTCTCGGTCGCCGCAGTCGAGGCCTTTGCGCGTCTCGGGACCCCGGTGCTCGGCGTCTGCCTCGGTCACCAGGCCATCGGCGAGGCCTTCGGCGGGCGGATCGCCCAGGCCCGGACGATCATGCACGGCAAGACCTCGCCGATCCACCACGACCAGAGCGGGGTCTTCGAGGGGTTGCCGACTCCCCTCGACGCGACCCGCTATCACTCGCTGGTGGTGGAGCCGGACTCGTGTCCGCCCAGTCTCGAGGTCAGCGCCCGCTCCCCGGACGGCGAAATCATGGGTCTGCGTCACCGGGAGTTCCCGGTCGAAGGGGTGCAGTTCCACCCCGAATCGATCCTCACCCCCGAAGGCAAGCGCCTGCTCGCGAACTTCCTCTCGCGCTGTGGGGGGGAGCGGCCGGCGTGAGCCTCCGGGCAGCGATCGAGGCCGCAAGCGGAGGGGAGGAGGTCCGCCCGTCGCTCCTCGAGGGAGCCTTCGGGGAGATCATGGACGGGAACGCATCCGAGGTCGAGATCGCCGCTCTGCTGGTGGCGCTGCGGACCAAGGGTGAGACGGTCGGCGAGATCACCGCTGCTGCCCGGGTGCTGCGGGCACGGGCAGAGACAGCGCCTCTTCTCGACCCCGGCACCGTGGACACCTGCGGAACCGGTGGAGATGGCGCCGGCACCTTCAATATCTCCACCGTGGCCGCCTTCGTGGTGGCGGGCGCCGGGGTCCCGGTGGCGAAGCACGGGAACCGCGCCGCCTCGAGCCGATCCGGAAGCTTCGACCTCCTCGAGGCCCTGGGAGTCCACGCGGATCTCCCGATTCGCGAGGCCGCCAGGGTTCTCGCCGAGGTGGGGATCGCGCCTTTCTTCGCGCGCAGGGCCCATCCCGCCATGCGCTTCGTCGCACCGGTCCGGGAGAAGCTCGGGATTCGAACCGTGATGAACTGCATGGGTCCGCTCCTGAACCCGGTGGGTGCGAAGCGTCAGCTCGTCGGGGTCTACGCGCGGCCGCTGGTGGAGACCCTGGCGCGGGTCCTGGCTGAGCTCGGCGCTGAGCGGGCCCTGGTGGTCCACGGCGAAGACGGACTCGATGAGATCACGACCACGGCCCGCACCCACGCAGCCCTTCTGAGTTCTGGAACGGTGACCTCCCTGACCATCGAGCCGGAGTCGCTTGGGATTCAGCGAGCGCGCCCGGAGCTCTGGCCGGCGGCGACGCGGTGGAGAACGCCCGGATCACCCGGGCGATCCTCGCCGGAGAGCCGGGCCCGAAGCGCGACATCGTGGTGTTGAACGCCGCCGGGGCGCTCTTCGTGGCGGGTGTGGCGGCCGATCTCGGAGCCGGTATCGAGGCTGGCGCGGCAGAGCATCGATTCGGGTGCAGCCGCCGCCCGGCTCGAGCACCTGACCCGGGCCACCGCGGCGTACGCCGGCCGGGACTGAGTCGATGACGATCCTCGACGAGATCCTCGAGCACAAGCGCCAGGAGGTGGCAGCCTCGAAGCAGCGCGTTTCGTCGAACAGCATGGCCGAGCGGGCCAGCGGCTGCCGGGAGACCCCCCGCGGCTTTCGGCAAGCCCTCACCGCGCGACCCGGGGCGCGGGTCATCGCCGAGATCAAGCGGCGTTCGCCGAGCAAGGGCGAAATCCGTCCCGATTTCGACCCGGTCGACTGCGCCCGGTCCTATGCAGGGGCCGGAGCTGCGGCGATCTCGGTGCTCACCGACGAGCGCTACTTCGGGGGACGGCTGGAGTTCCTGGAGGCAGTGCGCTCGGCGGTGAGCATCCCGCTGCTGCGGAAGGATTTCGTGGTCGACGCCTACCAGATCGACGAGGCCCGGGTGAGTGGCGCCGATGCCGTCCTGTTGATCGTCGCGGCCCTGTCCGGGAAGGAGCTCGAGGCGGCTCCGCCAGCACGCGCTCTCCTTGGGCCTGGACGTGCTCGTGGAGGTCCACGACGAGGAGGATCTCGAGACCGCGCTGGCCGCCGGGGCGGATCTGATCGGGATCAACAACCGGGATCTGCGCAGCTTCGAGACCGACCTTGCGGTGACCGAGCGCCTGGCACCGCAAGTTCCCGGAGATGCCCTGATCGTTGCCGAGAGCGGTATCTTCAGCCACGAGGAGATCCGCCGCCTGGAGGGAGTTGGGGTGCATGCCTTTCTCGTGGGAGAATCGCTGATGCGGGAGGCCGACGTCGGTCTCGCACTTCGCCGACTACGGGGGAAATCGTGACGGAAGGTATTCGGATTCGGATCAAGATCTGTGGAGTGACGCATCCGGACGACGCAGCTGCGGCGGTCGATGCGGGAGTGGATCTGATCGGACTGAACTTCGTTCCGGGCTCGCCGCGGATGCTCGACTTGAACACCGCCGAGGCCATCTCGAGCCGCGTGGCGGGACAGGTGGAGCGGGTCGCGGTATTCCGCGACGCCCCCTGGAACGAGGTCGAGATGGTGACCCGTCGGATCGAGCTCGAGCGGATCCAGTTCCACGGTGAGGAATCCGAGGACGAGGTCGAGATGGTGGATCTCCCGGTCATCAAGGCGGTGCGCGGTGCGGACCGCGAAGCGGCACAGACCTATCCCGGTGCTCTCCTGCTCCTCGACCACCCGACGGGCGGTGGCGGAACCGGCGAAGCCTGGAACTGGAGTGAGGCCGCCGAGCTGATCGCCGAGGGATACGACATCATTCTGGCCGGGGGACTCGATCCCGAGAACGTGGGCGAGGCCCTGGGCAATCTCGGCGACCTTCCGCCCTGGGGCGTGGACGTGGCGACGGGTGTGGAAGGCGAGGGATATCGGAAGGACCCGGCCCGGATCCAGGCCTTCATCACGGCGGTTCGCAAGGCCGAGGAGGCAGGTTGACGAGGGAAGCCGAGCAGCGAGGGCGGAGAGGGCGCAGCGAGCCGAAGCCGGGCGAGGCTCGGGAACGGCACGGACACTTCGGAGAGTACGGTGGGCGCTACGTCCCCGAGACCGTGATTGCGGCGCTCGACGAGCTGGAGCGCGCGATCCCCCGTGTCACCGGCAGCCCGGAGTATCGCGCGGAGCTCGATGAGCTGCTCTCGAGCTATGCCGGCCGGCCGACGCCCCTTTACTACGCCCGACGCATCAGCGAGGACCTGGGTGGGGTCAAGATCTACCTCAAGCGCGAGGATCTGGCCCACACCGGGGCCCACAAGGTGAACAACGTCCTCGGCCAGGCGCTGCTGGCCAGGTACATGGGAAAGCAGCGGGTGATCGCGGAGACCGGGGCCGGCCAGCACGGCGTCGCGACGGCGACGGCCTGCGCGCTTCTGGGCCTCGATTGCGAGGTGTTCATGGGCGAGGAGGACGTGTCGCGCCAGGCCCTGAACGTCTTCCGGATGGAGCTCCTCGGGGCCCAGGTCCATTCCGTCAGCTCGGGCTCGCGGACACTCAAGGACGCCATCAACGAGGCGATGCGCGACTGGGTGACGAACATCCGCACGACCTACTACTGCATCGGGTCGGTGATGGGCCCGCACCCGTATCCAACGCTGGTGCGCGATTTTCAGCGGGTGATCGGCGTCGAGGCCAGGCAACAGATCCTCGAGCTCGAGGGACGGCTCCCCGACGTGTTGGTCGCCTGTGTGGGCGGTGGCTCCAACGCGATCGGCCTCTTCCATCCATTCCTGGAAGACGCGGGAGTGCGAATGATCGGCGTCGAGGCCGGCGGTGAGGGTGTGAATACGCGCCGGCACGGAGCCACGCTGACGACCGGCGTCCCTGGCATCTTCCACGGCAAGCGCACGATCGTGCTCTCCGATGATGACGGACAGATCTTTCCCGCCCACTCCATCTCCGCCGGTCTCGACTACCCGGGGGTGGGCCCCGAGCACGCCCATCTCCGCGACATCGGACGGGTCGAGTACCTCCCGGTCACCGACGGGGAGGCGCTGGAGGCATTCCAGTACCTGTCGCGAAAGGAGGGCATCATTCCGGCTCTGGAGTCGGCCCACGCCATCGCCTACCTGCGCACCCTGGTGACGACGCTGGGACGCGACGCGATCGTCGTGGTGAACCTCTCGGGTCGCGGGGACAAGGACGCGGAGCAGGTGCGCGACATCCTCCGCCTCGGGGAAGCGGCGGCGCACTGATGGGGCGAATCGGAGAGACCTTCGCGCGGCTTCGCGCCGCCCGGGAGCGAGCCCTGGTCCCCTTCATCACGGGCGGCGATCCGGATCTCGACACCACCGAGGCCCTGGTGCTGGCGATGGCCGAGTCCGGCGCGGATCTGATCGAGATCGGCGTGCCCTTCTCGGATCCGACCGCGGAGGGACCGACGATCCAGCGCGCGAACGAGCGGGCGCTGGCGGGCGGCGCCACACTGCGGCGAATCCTCGAGCGGGTGAAGTCGCTGCGGCCCCGCGTGGACGTGCCGCTGCTCCTGATGGGGTACGCGAATCCCTTCTATGCCATGGGAGTCGAAGGCTTCGTGGAGGCGGCTGCGGAGGTCGGGGTGGACGGGGTCATCGTGGCGGATCTGCCTCCGGAAGAGGGTGAGGCGCTCTACCACGCGGCGGAGCGACGCGGGATCGATCCGGTGCTGCTGGCCGCACCGACCACGGTGGAGAGCCGTCTGAAGCTGCTGGCCGGCCGCACCCGCGGCTTTCTCTACTACGTCTCGCTCACGGGGGTGACCGGGGCGCGGGCGGAGCTGGCCGGGGATCTCGGGGCCGCTGTCGGGCGGATTCGGAAACACTCGGAAGTTCCGGTCTGCGTGGGCTTTGGAATCTCCACGCCCGAGCACGCCCGCCTGGTGGGAAGCTTCGCGGACGGCGTCGTGGTGGGAAGCGCGATCGTCGACCGGATCGAGCGCCGCCCCATCCGAGAGAGGCCGCGGTGGACACCGTTGCCCAGTTCATCTCCGCACTCAAGGCGCCGCTGCGCGCGGCGTCCTAGCCTGCATCTCTCAACGGCTAGTGCGGCCTCCAGGCTCGACCGCTACTTCGCTCCGTCGAAGAGCCCCTCGAATCCCGAGGGCGGGTGGGGTCCGATGACGAGCTGCTCCAGGATGCCGATTCCCTCGCGTTCGCCCATCCGGGCGCGACAAAGCTCCTGGATGTGGATATAGCGGGGGTCGAGGGGGTTCACGTCGGCGAGCTTCCACTCCTCGAATCCGACCACCTCCTCGCCCTTCCAGAGACCGTGTCCCCATTCGGGGTGAAGGTAACCGAGCCCCAGCATCTGGAAGGTGAGCCTGGGCTCGAGCGTGATCACAAAGGCGTCACCCCGGTGGGGCTGGAGCGTGATCTCCGCGGACTCGGCCTTTCGGGTCCCGGGCCGCCAGCGGATCCTGTGCGACACCGACTCCATCTTGGCGGCGACGGTCTCGCCGTAGTCGATGGCCTCCTCGGCCGGGTCGGCGAGGATCGGAATCACGCTCCCGTTGGAGTTCTCCACTCGTCCCTCACCGTCTTCGATGACGTCGAAATGCGCACAGAGGTCGTCGAAATGAAGGGGAGCCCAGAGCCAGAAGAACTGGCCCGGCGCGCCGGGTGCGCCTCCTTCCGGCTCTCCCACCGGGCGGATTCCCCAGGATCGATCGCGGGTCCCGAGGACCTGGCTCGAATCGACCTCGATCCGCTCTCCCCCCACCTCGACGAATCCTTGCCAGCTCCCCCACTGCGTGAAGCGGGTGGAGTCCATCCTGACCCGCGTACCCACACGCCGGGTGAAGCGCGGCTCTTCCACCGCAACGGTGCGCGCGCCGAACCGGAGATCCGCGCGGATTCCGCTCTCGTTGTCCGCGATGCGGAGCCCGTGGGAACGCATCGGCTCGATCACCTCGACGCCAATGGGTCCCACCCGCGTCTCGGTTCTCTCCAGAGGCGCCCTCCGAGAGGCGTGGATGGAGGTCTGCACGCCATCGCGTACCACGCTGAACGATGCGTCCAGCACATTCCGGTTCGCATAGAGCCCCATCGCGGCGGCGAAGTAGAGCGAGCCGTCCCGGTTGTAGCCGTTGAAGAAGTACCGGTCGTAGACATTGCGGTCCCCGGTGGTCGGCGCGGCGACCGGGTCGGGCGTCTGGTGGATCGGAAAGTCGTCCTGGCGATTCAGCATCGAGCGCTTCTCCTGGTTGCAGGGGCGAGCGCAAAGATCGCACGACGCGTGGGGTGATCGCACCCTTGGCATCCGAAACCGGTGCATCGCGATCCTCTTGACCCCGGGGGGATCCCGACGTGCAGAAACTGAGAACCCCGCCTCCTCTGTGCCGGGAGAAAAAACCCTGAAATTGCAGTGGGTTGCAAGGGAGCCGCTGCGACCGGCGCCGCGGGGCGGTAACTGCCCGGAAGCGCGAAGGAATCTCGATTCGAGGTTTGACCACCCAGGGGCTCTCGGATATATTGCACCAATCTTTTCGAGGGGTTAGGCGAATTCTCACGGGTCCGGACCCGTTCCGCCCACACCGGGTGCCCCCAGGCCGTTGGTCGCGGCTTGGCTCGGGGCGAAAGGGACAATGAACGAGCCCCGTTCTGGCAATCCTGCGACGGCTTCACCGGACTCGAATGCCGAGTTCGCCGTGAAGATCGGACGCTTGCGAGAGGCGATCGATGCGGTGGACCGCACGCTGCTCGCGAAGCTGAACGAGCGCGCGCGACTGGTCCAGGAGATCGGGAAGTGCAAGCGATCCTCTCAGGCGCCCGTGTACGACGCTGCGCGCGAGCGTGATCTGGTCGCCAGCCTTGCCGCGGCGAATCCGGGGCCGTTCCCGAACTCCGCGCTTCCTCACGTCTTTCGCGAGATCATTTCCGCGACTCGCTCCTTGGAGGCGCGTCTCCGGGTCGCCTTCCTGGGACCCGAGGGAACCTTCTCGCACCTTGCCGCCCGACGAATCTTCGGCGCTCTGGGCGATTGCATCGCCGTCTCGACCATCCCCGACGTCTTCGCAGCGGTCGAGCGCGGCGAGGCGGACCACGGAATCGTCCCCGTCGAGAACACCACCGAAGGTGTGGTCACCCAGACGCTGGACACGCTGATCGAGTCCGACCTCCCGATCTGCGGCGAAAGTCTGTTGCGGATCTCCCTCCAGCTGATGTCCCGTTCCGGACGCCTGGAGGACGTGCAACGGGTCGCGTCCTATCCCCAGCCCCTGGCCCAGTGCCGCGCCTGGCTCGATCGACACCTTCCCGGTGTGGAGCGCGTCGAAATGCCAAGCACGGCAGCGGCCGCCCGACTCGCGAATGAGCAGCCGGACGTGGCAGCGGTGGGGAGCACGTTGGGCGCGGAGCTGGAGGGGCTTCTCACCATCGCCGACTCCATCGAGGATCGGTCGGACAACACGACCCGCTTCGTGGTGCTCGGCGGCGAGCCACCTCCCCCGAGTGGCAACGACCTCACGTCTGCCGCCTTCACCGTGCGCAAGAGCGAGGCAGGAGCGCTCCACCGTCTGCTCGACCCGTTCGCCCGACACCAGGTGAATCTCACCAGCATCCAGGCCCGACCCCTCAAGGGAGCGCGCTGGGAGTACGTCTTCTTCATCGACCTCGAGGGACACCAGAGCGAGCCGCGGGTGCAGCGGGCGCTCGAGGAGGCGGCCGGCTGCGCCAACTTCTACCGGGTCATGGGCTCCTTCCCGCGGGCGGCGACGCCGACGCGTGGCGCGAGCGGAGAAGCCTAGGCATGGCGCTCCAGCGATTCGTCAAGGCCCACGTGGCCGAACTCGAGCCCTATCAGCCGGGCAAGCCGATCGAGGAGCTCGAACGCGAGCTGGGCATCCAGGGTTCGATAAAGCTCGCCTCGAACGAGAACCCCCTCGGGCCTTCGCCGAAGGCGGTGGAGGCGATTCGAGCCGCCTTGGAGGGCGTGCACCGGTACCCCGACGGAGCGAGCTTCCGCTTGCGCGAGGCCCTCTCAGCGCGACTCGGAATCGAGACGAACCAGCTCGTCTTCGGCACCGGCTCCGACGAGATTCTGGAGCTGATCGCCAAGTGTTTCCTCGGGCCCGGTGACGAGGCGGTCTTCGCCTGGCCGTCCTTCGCCATGTACCCGATCGTCGTGAAGGGAATGGGGGCAAAGCCGCTCACCGTACCGCTGGATGTCGACCTGGTTCACGACCTGCCGGCCATGGCGGCTGCCATCGGCGAGCGAACCCGCGTCGTGTTCGTGTGCAATCCGAACAACCCCACCGGAACCAGCGTGGGAGCCGAGGCCTTCGATCGCTTCGCCGCGGCGCTCCCAGAAGGCGTGATCCTGGTGGTGGACGAGGCGTACTTCGAGTACGTCCGGCGCGACGATTTTCCGGATGCTCTCGGCTGGGTCGCTCGACGCCCCGGAACCGCGGTTCTGCGGACCTTCTCGAAGATCTACGGCCTGGCCGGGCTTCGGGTCGGCTACGGCGTGATGGATCCAGAGCTGGCCGGCTATCTGGAGCGGGCACGCCACCCCTTCAACGTGAATCTACTGAGCGAGGTGGCTGCACTCGCCGCGCTCGATGACGTCGAGCACGTGGAGCGAACCCTGCGCGTGAACCGCGAGGGAGCGGAAGATCTCAGCCGCGAACTCCGTGCCCTGGGGATCGAGGTCTGGCCGACCGATGCGAATTTCCTGCTCGCCAAACCCGGAGCCGGGAGCTACGAGCGGCTCCTCCGCGAGGGCGTGATCGTCCGGCCGATGGCTGGCTTCGGGCTCCCCGAGCACGTGAGGATCACCATCGGGACGCCCAAGGAGAACGAGAAGCTGGTCAAGGCGCTCCAGAGGATCCGGGAGGGAACCCGGTGACACAGCGCTTCGAACGGATCGCCGTCATCGGTCTGGGACTTCTCGGGGGCTCCGTCGCCCTGGCGGCGAAGTCTCGCGGGATCGCCGCGACCGTCGTCGGGGTAACGCGGCGCCAGGAGACGCTGAAGGCGGCACTGCGCAACGGCGCCGTGGACCAGGCCGGCAGCGACCTCGCCGAAGGTGTTCGCGGCGCTGAGCTCGTGGTGCTCGGTACCCCCGTCTTCGCGATGGCCGAGGTTCTCCGCAAGGCCGCTCCCCATCTCGAGGAAGGGGCGTTGGTCACCGATGTCGGCAGCGTGAAGGGGATGCTCGCCGAGACCCTGCCGGGCATCCTGCCCGCGGGCGTGACCTTCGTGGGCTCCCATCCGATGGCGGGTAGCCACCAGACCGGTTTCTCTCACGCGACTTCGGATCTCTTCGAAGGGGCGGCTTGTATCGTGGCGCCGACCCCGGGAACGCCCCGGTCTTCGGTGGAGCGGGTGGCCGGCTTCTGGTCGGCCCTTGGTGCGAGGGTGCTGGAGCGGGATCCCGCGGTCCACGACGCCGAGGTGGGCTGGGTGAGCCACGTGCCCCACGCCGTCGCTTTCGCCTTCGCCCAGGCACTGGGCAGCTCGCCTCCGGGCGCCACCGAGGTGCGGGGCTCGGGCTTCCGGGATTTTACCCGGATCGCGATGAGTGATCCGGAGCTCTGGGCAGACATCCTCGTCTCCAACCGCAAAGCCATCGCCGGTCCGCTCCGGGAAGCGTGCGAGCAGATCGCCGCGCTGGGCCGGATCCTGGAGGCGGGGGATGCGGAGGCCGCAGAACGATTCATCACTGCCGCGCGCGACAATCTCGGCCGCGGCGGGAACGACGCCCGATCCGGGGGCGCAAACCCGGAAATCCCGGCTGTCTCGAAGGGGACGGCCACCAAGGAGTAACACCACCACATATGAGTCAGGAAATCACCGATACGAGCGGCGGAGAGAGCTTCGCCGAACTCTTCGAGCAGAGCGTCAAGAAGCTGCAGGAAGGGGAGGTCGTCAAGGGCAAGGTCTTGTCGATCGACGACGACAACGTCCAGGTGGACGTCGGCTTCAAGTCGGAAGGGTTCATCGACACCTGGGAGTTCATGGACGAGGCCGGCAACATCCTCATCGAGGTGGGTGACGAAGTCGACGTCCTGATCGAGGAGACGGAGGACGACGACGGCCGGATCGTCCTTTCCAAGGAGAAGGCCGATCGCCTGAAGATCTGGGACGAGATCAGCGGCGCCTACGAGGCGGATCAGCCGGTGGAGGGCAAGGTGCTCTCACGGGTGAAGGGCGGCCTCTCCGTCGACATCGGCGTCAAGGCCTTTCTTCCCGGTTCGCAGGTCGATCTGCGTCCGGTGCGGAATCTGGAGAGCTTCCTGGGCGAGAAGCTCGAATTCAAGATCATCAAGTTCAACAAACGACGCGGAAACATCGTCCTCTCGCGGCGCGCCTTGCTGGAGAAGGAGCGCGAGAAGATGCGCGCTTCCACCCTGGAGACTCTCGAGGAGGGTCAGATCGTCGACGGCGTGATCAAGAACATCACCGACTACGGTGCCTTCATCGATCTCGGCGGCATCGACGGGCTGCTTCACGTGACGGACATGTCCTGGGGCAGGGTGAATCATCCGAGCGAGCTGTTCCGAGTCGGTGACGAGATCAAGGTCAGGGTGCTGAAGTTCGACCCGGAGACCGAACGGGTCTCACTGGGTCTCAAGCAGATCCAGCCCGATCCCTGGGTGGATGCCGCGATGCGGTATCCGATCGGTGTCCGCATCCGCGGGCGCGTGGTTTCACTCACCGACTACGGCGCCTTCGTCGAGCTGGAAGCGGGGATCGAGGGGCTCGTCCACGTCTCGGAGATGTCCTGGACCAAGCGGATCAAGCACCCGTCCAAGGTGGTTGCCATCAGCGACGAGGTCGAGGCGGTGATCCTCGCCGTCGACGAGGTGAACCGCAAGATCTCGCTGGGAATCAAGCAGATCGAACCGAACCCGTGGAGCGTGATCGAGGAGAAGTACCCGATCGGCACCAAGGTGAGTGGAATGGTCCGCAACATCACCAACTTCGGCGTCTTCGTGGGGCTCGAAGAGGGGATCGACGGTCTGGTTCACGTTTCGGACATCTCGTGGACGGAGCAGATCAAGCACCCGAGCGAGAAGTTCAACAAAGGGGACGAGGTCGAGGCTGTCGTTCTGAAGATCGACCGAGAGAACGAGAAGTTCTCCTTGGGCATCAAGCAGCTCGAGGCCAACCCCTGGGACGGCATCCAGGAGAGGTACCCCCTGGGCACGGAGGTCACGGGCGAAGTCACCAACGTCACCGATTTCGGCGCCTTCGTTCGCCTGGAGGACGGAATCGAGGGGCTCGTCTACAGCTCCGAGCTGTCGGCGGAAGCGGTCGACAAACCGTCCGCCGCCGTGGAAGTGGGCCAGACGGTGACCGCGCTGGTGACGAAAGTCGCCCCAGTCGACCAGAAGATCTCGCTATCGATCAAGGCGGTTTCGGATCGTGAGCAGCGTGCCGCGCTGAAGCAGCTCTCGGCGCAGCAGTCGCAGACCCAGACGACGACCTTCGGCGATCTTCTCAAGGAGAAGCTCGCCCAGAAGTCTGAGGAATAGGAGTGCGGTGCCGGCCTGGAGCGGGTGCATCAGGCCGGCACCAGAGTAGTGGGGGAGACCGATGACGAAGAGCGGGCTCATCGAGAGGGTGGCGGAGTTGACTCCGCACATTTCGAAGAAGGATACCGAGGTCGTGGTCAACACCATCTTTGACTCGATGACCGAGGCATTGAAGCAGGGCGAGCGGATCGAGATTCGCGGCTTCGGGAGCTTCCAGGTCAAAGTTCGAGAGGCCCGAGAAGGTCGAAATCCGAAGACCGGAGAAGAGGTGCAGATACCCGCCAAACGCACGCCTTTCTTCAAGGTTGGCAAGGAGCTGAAGGAGAAGGTGGACGAAACCCGTTCGACGGCGCCCGAGAAGGTGGCCGCCGAGGGCGCGCTCGGCTGAGTCTGCGACGAGGATCCCAATGCAGACCGTCCGACGCTTGCTGGCGCTCGCTCTCTTTGCGGGGCTGTTCGTCGTCGCCTGGCGTTTTGCCTCCGCAAATGCCACCGAGATCCAGATCGACCTGCTCCTCCTCCAGCTACCGGCGGTTCCGATCTGGGTGGCGCTGTTGAGTGCCGTCGGCCTCGGGGCGCTGTCGGCGGGGGTCTCCCTCGGCTATCAGGTCATCAAGAAGAACCTTCTCGCCAGGCGCTACCGAAAGACGGTCAAGAGTCTCGAATCCGAGATCCACCAGCTCCGCAATCTGCCCCTCGCCGGTACTGATTCCGCTCTGGCGTTGAGCGCCGATGCGGAAGGTCGGGACGGCGGGATCCAAAGCCGGAGCGCGTGAGGCCCGTGCGCTGGTTCCCGCGCTGGCTCCGGCGAGAGAGACACGCGCCGAGTGACGCGGATACCGTGGTGCGCAAGGCGCTGCGCTGCGTTCTCGAGGGCGACCTCGACGAGGCCGAGGATCTGCTCTCCCGTGCCGTCCGGATCGATTCGGACCAGGTCGATGCCTACCTCTCCCTCGCGCGGCTCTACCGATTGCGCGGAGAGATCGCCCGCGCGATTCGCGTCCACCAGAACCTCCTGCTGCGCACCGACATCCGATCCGAGCAGCGCGACGAGGCCCTCCTCGGTCTCGCCGGAGACTTCCGCAAGGGGGGCTTCCTCCAGCGCGCGATTGCCGCCTACGAGGAGCTCTTGGCGCGTCGACCCAACCATCCGCAGGCGCTTCGGACCCTGGTGCGCCTCCTGGCGGACGTGCGGAACCACCGCCGCGCTCTGGAGCTGCAGCGACGCCTGGCCCGTTCCCAGGGTCAGGACGGTCGGGCCGAGGAGGCCCGGCTGCTGGTGGAGATGGCGGAAGCGGCCCACGCCGAGGGCCAGAGCGACGAGGAGCGGCGGGCACTGCGGCGGGCGTTGCGCAGGGACCCGCTCTGCGTCCCTGCCTGGATCCAGCTGGGCACCTTCGAGGCAGAGCGAGGTCACGCGAAGCGTGCGCTGGCGGCGTGGCAGAAGGTTCCGGAGCTCGACCGGCGCAGTGGCGCCGAAGTCTACCCTCGCCTCGAAGCGACCTTCGCGGCCGTCGGCCGTGCCAGGGAGTTCGAGGACTATCTGCGAGAGCTGCTCGAGCGGCGCCCGGGAGACGTGGACGCCAGCCTGGCTCTGGCTCGCGCTCTTTCGGCTCGGGGCGATACGGCTGCGGCCATCGCAGAGGTGCGCGCCGTCTTGGAGCGGGACGCCGAGAATCTCCAGGCGCATGCGGTGCTATCGCGCGTACTCCTGGCGCCGGGAATGGAAGCGGAGGCGGTCAAGGAGCTCGCGGAGCTGGTCGAGCTGCTCGAGCACAGCGGTGTGCTGGAGAAGCGGGAGTTTACGGGATGAGCCGCTCCGCCCGCGATACTCCGATGATGCGCCAGTACCTGGGGATCAAGGCCCGTCATCCCGACGCCCTGATCTTCTACCGCATGGGGGACTTCTACGAGCTCTTCTTCGAGGATGCGGAGCGGGCGGCTCCGCTGCTCGACATCACCCTCACCACGCGGGACCGCGGGAAGCCCGATGCGATTCCGATGTGCGGTGTTCCCGTACACAGCGCGGATGGCTACGTGAAACGTCTGGCGGAGCTCGGGCACCGGGTGGCGATCTGCGAGCAGGTGGAAGATCCAAAGAACACCGGCGGCCAGCGCCTGGTGCGCCGCGATGTGGTCGAAGTCGTGACCCCGGGCCTGGTCGGTGACCCCGAGGGACTGGACGCGGCGCGGGAGCTGATCGTCGCAGCCATCGCGACGGGAATTTCGACGGGCGAGGCGGGGCTCGCGGCTCTGGAAGCCTCGACGGGCAGCTTTCGTGCCACCGAGGTGGGCTGTGCCGACGGAGAGGCGGTGCCGGTCGCGCTGCTCGACGAGCTGGAACGAATCGGCCCTCGTGAGGTGTTGGTTCCGGCTCCCAACCTCGGGGAGCTGCAGGCACGGATTGCCGAGCGCCTGCCGCATGCTGCGCTCACCCCTGTCGATCCCGCGATCTTCGAAGCGGGGAACGGGCGACTCCTCGGGCCGGGTGCCAGCGGCCGGGCCGCATCCGCGGTTCTCGCTTTTCTCGAGGCACACCAGCCCTTCGCACTCCGCCACGCGCCGCAGCTTCGGCGCTACCGCCTGGGCGACGCGATGGTGCTGGATGCGGCCACGCGCACCCACCTCGAGCTGTTCGAGAGTCTGGAGGACCGCTCCCGCAAGGGTACGCTGATCGAACGGATCGACGAGACCATCACGCCGTTGGGGGCGCGGCGTCTCTGCCGCTGGCTCGCCTATCCCCTGCTCGACTGTGCCGAGATCCGCGACCGACAAGAAGCCGTCGCCCATCTCGCCGACCGGGATCGTTCCCGAGCCAGGCTGCGCAGCGCCCTGGCGGGCGTCCGCGATCTCGAGCGCATCCTCGCCAAGGTCTCGCGCCCCGGCGCCCAACCTCGAGATCTGGCAGCCCTTCGGAGCTCCGTTTCGGCTTTGCCCGGCGTGGTGGCCGCCTTCGAGGGGGAGGAGGGGGATCTGCTTCCCGAAGCAGGTGCCGATCCCCCGGCGCTGGTGCTCCCGGAGCCGCTTCCCGAGGTCGAGCAATTGCTTCGCGAAGCCATCGTCGACGATCCGCCGGTGATACCCAGGGGATCGAGAGGCGCCGGTGAAACCGGCTACATCCGCGCCGGCTTTCGCCCGGAGCTGGATCTGCTCCTGGAGAGCGCGCGAAAGGGGCGCGAGTGGATCGCCGGCCTCGAGGTGCGCGAGCGCGAGCGGACCGGAGTGCCCAACCTCAAGGTTCGCTTCCATCCCGTCCACGGCTATTCGCTCGAAGTCAGCAAGGCCCATCTGGCGCGGATTCCGGATGACTATGAGCGGAAACAGACCCTCGCCAACGCCGAGCGCTTCACGACCCCCGAGCTCCGAGGGATGGAGTCGAAGGTGCTCGGTGCCAACGAGAGGGCGGCGGCGCTCGAACGCGAGGTCTTCGAAGGCGTCCGACAGTCCGTCCTGGAGCAGGCCCCCGGGATCCGCGCGGCCGCGGACGCCGTCGCGTCTCTCGACGCGCTCCAGTGCCTGGCGGAGGTCGCCCGCCGGGACGGCTGGGTCCGTCCCGTGGTGGAAGAGAGCGCTCTGCTCGAGATCCGCGCCGGGCGACACCCGGTCGTCGAGCCGCTGCTCGCCGCGCGTACCGGCGAGGAGTTCGTTCCCAACGATACGGACCTGGATCAGGCCTCCACTCGGATCCTGCTGATCACCGGACCGAACATGGCGGGCAAGAGCACCTATTTGAGGCAGGTGGCGGTCCTTGTGCTGCTGGCGCAGATCGGCAGCTTCGTCCCGGCCGAGAGGGCTCGGATCGGCATCGTGGACCGCATCTTCACCCGGGTAGGAGCCACGGACCGGCTGACCCGGGGAGAATCGACCTTCATGGTGGAGATGCGGGAGACCGCCGAGATCCTCTCCCAGGCATCCAGCAGCAGCCTGATCATTCTCGATGAGATCGGTCGGGGAACCAGTACCTTCGACGGGCTCTCGATTGCATGGGCGGTCGCCGAGTACCTCCACGACACCCCCGGTCTCGGCCCCCGGACCCTGTTCGCAACGCACTACCACGAGCTCGCGGATCTCGCCCGCACCCGGAGCGGAGTTCGCAACGCGCACTTCGAGGCGCGCGAGTGGGGAGAGGAGGTCCTCTTCCTTCGCCAGCTGGTGCCGGGGGAGGCGAGCCGTTCCTACGGGATCCAGGTAGCGCGGCTCGCCGGTCTCCCCGACAGCGTACTGGAACGGGCGAAGGAGATTCTCCACAACCTGGAAAGCGAGGAGCTCGGTGAAGACGGCCGACCGCGTCTCGCCGAACACGGGAAGACGGAAGCAACGAGCGTTCGGTCCGACGACCCGCAACTGGCGCTGTTCGGGACCGGCCCACCGCGGGACCCTGCCGAGACCGAGGCTCTGGAAGAACTCCGCGCCCTCGATCCGGATCGGATCACGCCCGTGGAGGCGCTGGTGTTGGTGGCGAAGCTCGTCGGCCAGCTGCGCGGGGGAGGGGCGGCGCGGTGACAGTGCGAGTCGCCCGATCCCTTCTGGTGTGCCTGGCTGTTCCGGTGCTCCTCGGTATCGATCGGCCGCCTGGCCTCTCTGACGTGACGGGGGTCCGCCACTGGTCCTATCCCGCCTACACCCGTGTGGTCGTCGAGCTCACCCGACCCGTGGCGACGGAGGTCAAACGACTTGGCGCCGACCGCTCCGAGAGAAGACCGGAGCGCCTCTACCTGGATCTGCCACGGGTCTGGGTCGGCCTGCGCTACGCGGATCCGATACCGGTGGGAGACGGACTCCTCGAGGGGATCCGCCTGGGACAGAACACCCGCACGACCACCCGCCTGGTGATCGATCTCAAGCGCTACGATCATCACCGGCTGTTCTTTCTCTCCTCGCCGAGTCGCGTGGTGATCGACGTCTTTGGGGGCGGGCAGGGCCGGCGAAGCGCACCCGACCCGGGCGGTCGCCGTGCTCCGCCCGGTCAGGGGCAGCTCCCGCCGGGAATGCGTCAGGTGCAGACCGTGGTGCTCGACCCCGGTCACGGTGGCCGGGACCCCGGCGCCTTGGGGGCCTACGGGCTACGGGAGAAAGACGTGACCCTGCGCCTGGCCCGAGCGCTCCGCCCCAGGCTGGTGGCCCGCGGCTTTCGCGTCGTCATGACCCGGGACTCCGATCGGACGCTCTCCCTGGAGGAGCGCACGGCGCTGGCCGAGGGCGTGGGCGGCGATGTCTTCGTCTCTCTCCACATCAATGCGTCCAGACGGCGCAGCGCGCGGGGAATCGAAACCTACTACCTCGACAAGAGCCACGAGAGGCACTCGCGGCGCGTAGCGGCACGGGAGAATGGGGTGCCCGCCAATCGCCTCGACGATCTTCAACGGATCGTCGCCCAGCTCCGGGTTTCCGAGGTGTCGGTGCACTCGGCGCGCCTGGCGAACGCCGTCCACAGAGAAGTCATCGCGGGGGTTCGTTCGACCCACGGATCCGTCGAGGATCTGGGAGTGAAACGGGGCCCGTTCTATGTGCTCTTTCTCTCCAACATGCCGTCGATTCTCCTGGAGGTGGGATTCCTGACCAACGGCGCCGAAGCCAGACGCCTCCGGAGCGATTTCTATATCGATGTCCTCGCCGAGCAAATCTCCCGCGGGCTTTCTTCCTATCGACGGGAGAACGCCCTGACGGTCGCGGGAGTGGTGCGATGAGTGCGCCTCCCTCGCTGGATCGCTTTCTTCCCGAGTTCGTTCCATATCGCGAATCCCGGGAGATCGAGGACGCGGAGGCAGCGTCGGGCGCTCGCGCCTATCTCATCAGTGTTCGCGAGTTCCTGAAATCGCGGCAGGCGGCCGGGGGATCGGGACGAGAGGTCAACGAGGCCAATTCGGACGCCTTCGACCGGCTCCTCCGTCGTCTCTACGGGTTGGCCGAATCCCAGCACTACGCCGATCGGGGTGAGGTGGGCGCGCGCGTCTGCATCGCCGCAGTAGGCGGTTACGCGAGGCGCGAGATGTCGATCGCCTCCGACGTGGATCTACTCTTCCTCCACGCCGGGGAGATCAGTCCGCTCGCCGCCCGCGTCGCGGAGCGGATTCAGTACTGGCTATGGGATGCGGGTGCTGAAGTGGGCGGGGCGATCCGCAGTATCGACGAGACCCTTTCCCTGTGTCGGAGCGAACCCACTGTCTTCACCACCATCATCGGCGCGCGTTTCCTGGCCGGGGACGTGGGTCTCTTCCACGAGCTCAGCGCTGCGATTCCCAGCGTTCTGCTGGCGAACCCCGGAGATTTCGTGAGGAGCCAGGCCGAAGCGCTGACCGATCGCCACGAGAAATACGGCGGCTCCCTCTACCTGCTGCAGCCGAATCTGAAGGAGGGGGTCGGCGGCCTGCGCGACTATCACACCGCGCTCTGGGTGGCCCGCGCAACCCAGCCGCTGGTGCGGACGCTCGACGATCTTCTCGACGTAGGGCTGCTGAGCGAGTTCGAGATGGCGGGATACCGGGAGGGCCTCGAGTTTCTCTGGCGGGTTCGCAACCAGCTTCATCTGATCTGTGGTCGAAAGAACGATCAGATGAGCTTCGAGCATCAGGAGGAGATCGCGGCGGCAGTAACGCACTACCAGGCCAACTCGGATCTGGAGCTTCCGGTAGAGCAGTTCATGGGCGACTACTACCGGCAGGCGCGATCCGTCGCGAGCCACTCTCAGATCGTGATCGAGCAGTGCCAGGCACGCTGCAACCCTCCGGCGCAGCCACGCGATGTCCAGAGGGTGGAAGACGGCTTCGAGATCGTCGAGAGCCAGTTGGAGATTCCGCATGCCGCTCACCTTCGCGAGCAGCCGCTACGGCTCTTGACCTGCTTCGAGACTGCCCAGAAGCACGACGTTCCTCTCTCACGGAGGTCGCAGCGACTGATCCGTGAGAATCTCGGACTGGTGGACGACGAGTTCAGAGCCGATCCGCGAGGCTGCGGCAGCGCTGTTTCGACTCCTGGAAGCGAAGTTCAGGGTGATGCGCACTCTGGTCAGCGATGAACGAGATCGGACTCCTCGGCCGCTATCTTCCGGAGTGGGAGCACATCGTCTGCCGCTGGCAGCACGTCATCTACCACACCTACACGGTCGACGTGCACTCGATCTTCCTGGTGGAGGAGCTCCGGCGTCTTTGGCGAGGAAAGCATCAGCGGGCCTATCCGGGGCTGACCGATCTGATGCGTTCGGTCAGAGATCTCCCCGTCCTGTATCTCGGGTGCCTGCTCCACGACGTCGGCAAGGGTCGAGGCGGAGATCACGCGAACGAGGGGGCAAGGCTCGCCTGGGGCTGCCTGGAGCGGCTCGGTCTGTCGCGGGAGCGGGTCGCGCGCGCCGTCTTCATCGTCAGACACCACCTGTTGATGCCCCACGTGGCCCAGCGCCGGGATCTCACCGACCCCAAGGTGATCGTCGACTTCGCCCGGGTCGTCGGCGATCGGGAGAACCTGCGAAACCTCTACCTGGCGACCTACGCGGACATGCGCGCGTCGTCACCTTCCGCGTGGAACGAATGGAAGGGCGCTTCGCTGGCGGAGCTGTTCGAACGCACCTCCGAGTTCCTCGAGTCCGGGCAGGACGATCCCCACCGCGCCGTGGAGCAGATGGAGGCGCACATCGAGTCCCGCCGCGAGGAGGCAAAGCGCGAGATTCGAAGCCTCGGCATCGGGGAGAGCCGCGTCGACGCGTACTTCGAGATGATGCCGAGACGCTACTTCGTCTCCCACACCGCACGCCAGATCGCTCAGCATGCCCAGGTCGTGCTCTCGTTCGCGCCGGATCAACTCGTCTCCACGTCGGTCCGCGAGATGTCCGGAGGACTCAGCACGCTCATCCTCTACGCCCGGGACCAGCACGGCCTGTACGCGAAGGTGGCGGGCTGTCTGACCGCGGTCGGAATCAACATCCTGGCATCCCAGGTCTACACCACGCGGGAGGGAATGGCGCTCGAGATCTATCGGCTGTCCACACCCCTTGGCAGCGATGCGGCGAGGCGCGCCGTCTGGGCAAAGCTGGATCAGACCGTGAAGGACGTGCTTTCGGGATGCCGCGAGCTGGACGCAATGGTCCAGCACCAGAGACGACCGATCGGACACAGAGTCACCCCTTCCCGCGAGCCTCCCAGCGTCGGCATCTCCAACGAGGTGTCGGACTTCTACACCGTGTCGATCTCACGGCGAACGATCGGCTGGGCCTGCTCTACGATCTGACCCGTACCCTCGCCGCCCACGGAGTCGAGATCTTTCTCTCCAAGGCCACGACGGTCCTGGACCAGGTGGCAGACACCTTCTACGTGAAGGGCCCGGACGGCAAGAAGCTGATGGATCCGCAGGCGATCGAGCTCTTGCGCCGGGATCTCCTCAAGGTGGGCGGCGTGGATCCCGGCGATGGGTAGCCTTTTCGGGGCGATCGACGCGTTCCTTTCCCACGCGGCGGTGGAACGGGGGCTCGCCCCCAAGACCATCGAGGCCTACGCCAGCGACCTGGCCCGGTTCGGCAGCTGGCTCGAGAGCGCCGGCGTCGCGGCCCCCGGGTCGCTCCGGCGGGAGCACGTGACCGGATTTGCCCAGGCTCTCGAGGCGGAGGGGCTCTCGGCCCGGAGCCGGACCCGAACCCTGATCGCGACCCGCCGCTGGATCCGGTTTCTGCTGGCGACCGGAGAGCTCGCGGCAGACCCGATGGAGGGGATCGTCACCCCTCGCTTCGGCCAATCGCTCCCGAAGGTGCTGCGGCCCGACGAGACCGCGGCGCTGCTCGCGGCGGCGGCTCCCGATACCACGCTGGGTTTGCGGGATCGCGCGATGCTCGAGGTGCTCTACGGCGCCGGGCTCCGGGTGACGGAGCTCGTCGCGCTTCCGCTGGGCGCCCTCGACTCACGGGCCGGAGTCCTCCGGGTACTCGGCAAGGGCGGACGCGAGAGACTGGTTCCCCTCGGCGAGCCGGCCCTGGCCGCCGTCGACGCCTATCTCGAGCGCGGACGTCCGGCTCTGCTTCGCAGCGGTCATCCGGGGACCGATGCGATGTTCCTCTCGCGTCGCGGTGGTCCCATGACGCCGACAGAATTTCTTCTCACGGCTGCGGAAGCTGGCCCGGATCGCGGGAATTCCCAGTGACCGCGTCTCACCCCACGTGCTTCGCCACGCCTTCGCAACGGATCTGCTGGAGGGTGGAGCCGATCTTCGCTCCGTCCAGGCCATGCTCGGTCACGCAGACCTCTCTACGACCCAGATCTACACCCACGTCAGCCGAGCTCGGCTCCGCGATGTCGTCGAAACCCGGCATCCGCGGGGTGGCGGTGGGGCGGGCCGAAAGCCGTGAAGCGGGTGGGAACCCAACAGGTACTGCGCGCGATCGCGGACGAGTCGCGCGCCCTGGTGAAGGCCCTGATCGCGGAGGGCGAGCGCTCCGAGGTCGGTGTGTTGCTGGTCGGCGGACCGGTCCGCGATTTCCTGCTCGGCCGACCGCTACGCGACGTGGACCTGATCGTGGAGCCGACTCCGGATCGCAGCGCCGAAGAGCTCGCCCGTGCCGTCGCACCCGAGGGCGTCCGCGTGGTCAGCCACGACCATTTCGGGACCGTCCGGATGGAGGGGAAGGGCGGCGTGGTCGACCTGGCCACGGTGCGGGCCGAGAGCTACGAGCACCCGGGGGCCTTGCCAACAGTCCGCGAGGGCGGCCTCGAGGAGGATCTCACCCGGCGAGACTTCACGGTGAACGGGCTGGCGATCCCGCTGACGCCCGTGGCCAGGCGTGGCCGGCCGATGATCGTGGATCCGGGCGAGGGACTTCCCGATCTGGAGACTCGCGTTCTCCGCGTCTTTCACAAGCGGAGCTTCCACGACGATCCCACCCGGGCACTGCGCGCGGCCCGCTTCGTACCCCGGCTCGGCTTCACCATGTCGCGAGGATCCCGCTCGGCGCTGCGCTCTGCGCTTCGCGACGGGGCTTTCGGAGGGGTCAGCGGAGAGCGATTTCGCGCGGAGATCGGGCGGCTCTTCGAGGACTCGGTCCAGGGACTCGATCCTTCTCGCGCGCTTCGTCTGCTGGCCGACTGGCACGTACTCGCCGCCCTCGAGCCGGGTCTCACGCTCCCCTCGGAGTCCGTGGCACCGCTGCGGCGGCTGGGGCGCGCGATCGCGGATCCGCCCTGGGATACCGCGCGCCGACGGCCGTGGGTGATCGGGTTGATGGTGTGGATGGCACCCCTGGACGCCTCGCTCCGCCGGCGCGCTCTGCGTCGGCTCGCGGTGCGGGGTGAAGTCGCGGGGAAGATCGTTTCGTTCCCGAAGGCGCGGGACGTGTGGCTCCGCAAGATCGGGCGCGCCAGAGGACGCGGGACCACCGACGCCGCCCTCTGCGACGCCGACGACGAGCAGCTGCTCGCACTCCTGGCCTGGGCTCCACCGAACCTGCGTCGTCGAATCCAGCGCTATGCCCTCCAGGACCGCCGGGCACGGCTCCCCATCAGTGGCGACGATCTGGTGGCGATTGGAATTCGCGGACCGGCGGTCGGCCGAGCGCTGGCACGCATCCGCGTCGCCTTCCTGGATCGCGCGGTGCGCAACCGAGAAGAGGCTCTGGCCCTGGCCCGGGAAATCGCGGGGCGAGCCGGGAGGAAGAGGACCTCGACCGCCAGGAAATAGCGGAGCTGATTTGCCCCTGGGCGGCGGATCCCCGATAATCGCAGCACCCCCTCTGCCTCAATCGATTCCAGCCTCCGCGGAGCAGTCATGGCATCCAGCGGTCCAGTCGAGGACTCCCTCGAGTTCACCGCTTCCGAATCCGCCTACGCGGTGAAGCTCTCCATCTTCGAGGGCCCCCTCGACCTGCTGCTCCACCTGATCCGCCTCAACGAGGTGGACATCACCGACATTCCCATCGCGCTGATCGCCGAGCAGTACATCGAGTACCTCGATCTGATGCGCGAGCTCAATCTGGACGTGGCCGGTGAGTATCTTCTGATGGCCGCCACCTTGGCCTGGATCAAGTCGCGCATGCTCTTGCCGCCCGTGGAGGGTGCGGAGGAAGACGAGGACGCCGATCCCCGCGCCGAGCTGATGGCACGCCTGCTCGAGTACCAGCGCTTCAAGGAGGCCGCCGAGGAGCTCCGCGAACGCCAGATCCTCGGCCGCGACGTCTTCGAAGCGCAAGGCCCGTCTCCCGAGGCCAGACCCGAGGCGGAGCAGGAGATCGAGGTCGGCCTGATCCAGCTCCTCGACGCCTTCCGGAAGGTCCTCCGCGCCGCGCAGAGCGCCGACCTGCACCACGAGGTGGCGACCGAGATCATCACGGTGCGCGAGAGGATGGTCGCCGTCATGGACGCGCTCGACGCCCGGGACGTGGTCGAGTTCGATCAGGTCTTCCAGATCGAGGAGGGGGCCCCGCCCAGCCGCACCCTGATCGTGGTGACCTTTCTCGCCATCCTCGAACTCGTGCGCCTCAGCGCCTTGCGTGTCTACCAGGGAATTGGCGAACACGGGGGGCCCGAGGGGCCGATCCACCTTCGCCTGGTCGGTGAAGGCCAGGACGGCGAATGGCGCCAGGGCATTGCCGAGATCACCTGAGGGAAGCGATGGAGCGCGATCAACAGAAGAAGATTGTCGAGGCCCTGGTTCTGGCTTCTCGGGAGCCGATCACCGCGACCCGGATCGCCGAGATCGTGCCGGGATGCACGCCGTCGGAGGCGAAGGGGTTGCTGAAGGAGCTCGACCTCGAGTACGAACGCGATGATCGGGCCTTCGAGATCTGGGAGGTCGCCGGCGGCTACCAGATTCGCACACGAGCCGCGTTCGCGGGCTACCTGCGCCAGCTCCAGCGCGAGAGGAACTTTCGCCTCTCACGAGCGGCTCTCGAGACTCTCGCCGTGGTCGCCTACAAACAGCCGGTGACACGGTCGGAGATCGAGAACATCCGGGGCGTCGACGTGGGCGCGGTGGTCCGGAGTCTGGTAGAGCGCAAGCTGGTGCGCATCGCCGGTCACCGGGACGTGCCCGGACGCCCTCTGCTCTACGCGACGAGCAAGCGGTTCCTGGAGGTCTTCGGATTCTCGCGTCTCGAGGATCTCCCGACGCTCCGGGAGATCGACGACCTCGTCCTTCCCGGGATGGGCGATGAGTCCGAGATGGATGAGACCGCGAGCGCTCCGGCGTCCGTGGAGGGTGGCGCAGCGCCCCCGTTGGAGACGCCCTTGCCGGAAGCCCAGGAGGGCGGTGCGGAGGGCGGCGGCGAACTCCACTGAGCCGGCTACGGCTGCAGAAGATCCTGGCCCGGGCGGGCGTGGCGTCCCGGCGGCGAGCCGAGGAGCTGATTCGCGCTCGGGCGCGTGAGCGTCAACGGCGTGATCGCCGCTCTCGGCGCGACCGCAGACCCGGATCAGGACGAGATCGAACTGGACGGGCGCCCCGTCGTCGCGGAGCCGTGGAGCTACTGGATCCTGCACAAGCCGCGCGGCGTCGTCACCACCACGCGAGATCCGCGAGGGACGGCCGACCGTGCTGGATCTCCTGCCTCCCGAAGCGCGGGAAACGCGCCTGTTCCCGGTCGGCCGTCTGGACCTCGATTCCGAGGGGTTGCTCCTCCTCACCAACGACGGTGAGGTCGCCCAGGCGATGCTCCATCCATCGCTCGGATGCGAGAAGGAGTACCGGGTCACCGCCGGCGGTCGCGTCTCGGCGACGACGAGGCGACTGCTCGCGGAGGGGATCGAGTTGGAGGACGGTCCGATGGCGCCCTGCCGGGTGGGGCCGGTTCGGTACGACCCCGGGACAACGCGTCCACCTTCCAGTTGACACTTCGGGAGGGACGGAAGAGACAGATCCGGCGGGCTCTGGCCGCTCGAGGTCATCCCGTGCTCCGGCTGGTCCGCATCCGCATGGGGCCGCTTCGGTTGGGGCGTTTGCGGCCGCGGCAGACGCGAAAGCTGACGGCGGCAGAGCGCCAGACCCTGCCGCGTGCAAGTCCGCGTCGAACTGGGCGGCAGCGCGACTGAATTGTCCGTCCGATAGTGAAGTCAAGTCGAGAAGTTCATCCGATCTAGTTGATTTTACGTTACTTCTCCCTGTAGGATGTGACTCACTGTCAGGATGCTCCAGATGCCGAAGCTGCGCTGTCTTACCCCCGTCCTTGCGGTGCTGGTGATCGGCCTCACCAGCCAGAGTGCCACTCCTGCGGCGATCACCGGTCTGTGTCCGGACGGCAGCGTCTTCATCGTCCAGAGCGAGACGGCAATCCCCTGCCGGGGCGCGAAGCTGGTCACCCCCGACGAAGTGCCGCCGATGCGCCCCGAGTATCTCCCGTCGCCCTACACGTGGCAGGTCTACAACGAGACCCACAGCCCGAACAATCCCTACAACTTGATCGACGCCGCCCGACAGATTCGCGCGATGGAGAACGGAGAGAATTCCCCGACAGCACCTCCGGCAGTCTCCGCCGGACCTCCGGCAGGTCTCCAGCGGAGCTCCGACGGAGGAGGTGCCCAAAGCCGTATCCCTGGCGGCGGTTGCTCCCCTGGACCTCGGCCTGGCGGATCAGGAGCTGCGCGATCTCTACCAGATCGTTCAGCTCTCCCAGGAGTACACGCCCGCCTCCTTCGCCCGCGAGACCGCCGACGGACGCAGCATCTTCGCGATATCCCTCGCCCACTCCGGGGCATTCGAGAATCGGCTTCGGAATCTATGGGCGTCGCGCGGAGGCCTCGCGGAGGGTCGGGTCCTGGTCTTTACCGCACTCTCGAAGCAGCCGGAGGAGTTCTTCGCGAACTTCACCTTCGTTCAGGATCACCTGACCTTCCAGCCCGACGCCGCCAGCGCCCGCCAGCTCGGCATCCTCCAGGGACGGCTGGGGCCCCTGCAGGCGAACGAGCTCGTCCTCGGATACGTGGTTCTGCCCGACCAGATCGACCTCTCCGCCGAGCTCGACATCTACTGGAACGATCGCCGGATCACCCCGCGGTTCTTCTAGCGCGCCCTTCTCGCCAGGTCGCTACTGCGGCTGCCGGATCGGGCAGTCAATCGCGGGGAAAGCTCAGGTAGAGCTGGGTGTAGAAGAAAGTGCCGTCCGGGGCGCGTGCAATGCCGATCCCGGTGCCGTTGAAGGGACGGGCGGTCAGGTTCTCGCGGTGGGCAGGAGAGTTCAGCCAGCCGTGCAGGATCTCCTGGTTCGGGTTCGGGCCGGCTGGTCATTCCGACGTTCTCGCCCGCCATGCTGAACCCCTCGATTCCGAAGCGCTGGAGGCGATCGACCCAGTTGTGGCCCTCCGGCGACTGATGGGAGAAGAAGCGCCGCGTCGCCATGTCTTCACTGTGAGCCCGCGCGACGGCATCGAGGGCCGGGTCTCGGGTGAGGGCGATCAGGTGTTGCTCGGATCGGAACTGGTTCACGGATTGGTGCAGCTCGGCTTCCATCCGGGCGAACTCCGGGTCCGCGGCGTTCGCCCAGCGAGCGGTCAGGGGCCCGAGCAGAACCAGGGCCAGCCACAGACCGAAGAGAAACCAGGTCGCTGAGCGGAAATCTCTCGGCACGAGGTCACTCCACTTCTTCGCCGCCGGACCAGGCAGCCGACGCGAGATCTTCTTCTTCGATGAACTCCTCGGATTCCTCGTCGTCGACGAGTTCGCGTCGGACCAGACGGCCATCGGAGTAGAACGAGCGGAGGTCCACGACGCCGTCGCCGTTTCGATCATCGTCTCGCTGCCGAATCCGCTCCTGGTCATCGAAGAGCGTGACCCGGTCCGGGCGCCCGTCGCCGTTGCGGTCTTCCTCTTCCCGGGCCAGAAGGCCGTCCTGGTAGAAGCCGACCCGGTCCCGGAATCCGTCTCCGTTCAGGTCTCGCTCCTGGCGAGTGAGCTGGCCGTTCCGGTAGAAGCTCCAGGTGTCGAGGAACCCGTCGCCGTTGGTATCCCGGCGATGGCGGATCATCTGCCCGTTCCGGTACTCGAGCCAGGAATCGATCTGGCCGTCTAGATTGGTGTCCTCCTCCTCACGACTCTTCTCGCCGGTCTCGGTCTGGTAGAAGACGTAACGGTCGGGCGCGCCGTCCGCATCTTCGTCGAAGAGCTCGCGCACCACCTTGCCGTCGTGGCGATAGATCCAGTGATCTGGCCGGCCGTCGCCACTGCGGTCCGTCACCTGGTCGGCGACGCCTCCCGGCGGGTTCGTTCCGCCCGCCGCCGGCGCGCTCTGCGCTTGCTGCTCGACTCGGCTCACTTCCGGCTCGCTCTGCGCACTCTGCCCACTCCACGGCTGCTGCGGTGTCGTGGACTCTCCAGCCATTCGGGGGGGAATGCCTCGCTGGAGAGCCGCGAGCTCGGCGGAGATGGAGCCTCCGGTCGGGGCGGGACGTGCCATCCTCGGGGGCGGCGCAGGAGCGTTCACGTAGCCCGCGCCGGGCTGGCTGCCGCCCCCGCCGGCCAGCTCGCTCTCGAGCGCCTCGAGCTGGTTCTGCTCGTACTGGGTCTGGACGTCGACGGGAGCCGGAGGAGGCAAGGTCCGCTCACCCGGAGCCGCAGCAGGCGGGGCGGCGGCGGACCGTCGTCTCCTGGTGACGGCGTTGTGCATGGCCTTGAATGGATAAGCTGCGATGGCAAAGGGAGCCAGCACGTACTTGAGCCACCGGGGCTCTTGCCGGGTTTGTCTGGAGCCCTCCGCGTCGATCTCGGTGCCACCGATGAAGGTGAGTCCGCCGCCACCGGATGAGCCGGCGCTGGATCCCGCACTCTGCTGGGAGGTTGCGCCGGGGGTGCCGGAGCCGGCGGGCGCGGGAGCCGGTGCACCACCGGGAGTGCTGGTAGGCCGGATGCGTCACAGGCATGGCCGGGCCCTGGCCCGGATAGAGGATCGTCGCTCCGACGCCGGTGTTGACGACCGGGTGCCTGTCGGCATCCGTCTTGACGTTGCTGTAGGCGCAGCCCACGCAGGCCGCTAGACACAGAGCCGGAAGCCAGGCGCGATCGAACCGAAAAGTCGCCATCGGATCACCTCGATGCAAATCTCCAGGAGGAGGCGGTGCAAGAAGCGTGCACAGATGACGCCTTTTCCGGGAACGGCGGCTTTCTCTCCGCAATTCAGCGAGCTCGAAGCTGACTTGCGTATCCGGTGCCGGTGCGCAGATTCGGCGCGGAGTGTACCCAGCTACCCACCCTTGGTAGCTGGCTCCCCCTGTACCCGGATCCGCCCCAACCGGTCGATGGCCAGCGTGGCGGCCAGGCCGAGACCGATCAGCAGCAGCGATCCGCCGATCTGGCGAGTGTCGGGCCGAAAGCGCTCCAGCGGCCAGTCCTCGGGATCGATCTCGGCCAGGCCCTCCTGGCTCAATACCGTACCCTCGAAGACCTCACCCACCTTCGGCGCAACGCCCTCCTGAAACGGCCAGAGACCTGCCACGGCACCCAGCAGCAGGCCCAGCAGGAGGCCGAGAGTGGGCTTGGGAAAGCGATTCAGCGTCCACTGGAGGAGGTTGCTGATTCCGACGATTCCCACCAGCACGCCGATCCCCACCGGGATGACCACGTGCAACGCTTCGGCGAGGAGGGAGAGGTCGATCGCTTCGCCCGCGCTCGCGCCCACCAGGACCAGCTTCAATTTGTCGATGGCTCCGAGGATCGGCAGGTACTGTCCGAGCAGTAGCAGGAGGTAACCCCCGCTCACCCCGGGGAGGATCATGGCCCCGGCACCGGCGGTGCCAGCGAGCAGCAGTCGCCCGTAGGCGTGTCCTTCGCCCGACGAACCGCCGGTGGGCGAGAAGGCCATCGCGATCATCAGAGCGAAGCCGACCGCCGTTCCGGCAATCAGCCCGGCGGAGAGGGGCCGGGCCAGGCGCCAGACCAGAGGAACTCCGCCGAGCGTCAGTCCGATGAAGAGGCTGTACATCGCCCAGCGGTCCTCGATCACGAGGCTGCGCGTAGGTCCCGCCAGCGAGAGAATGGCCACCGCAGCGCCGAACGCGACCACGGCCAGCAGGACGACCGAGCGGAGGCGGAAGCGGAGGGTGGTGAGCTCGGCGATGGCGGCGATGAAGGCCGGGTAGACGCCCGCGGCCAACAGCATGGTTCCGCCCGAGATCCCGGGCACCAGGTTGGCCAGGCCCATCAGCACGCCACCCAGCCCACCCCGGATCGCCGTCACGAGGACGGAGGAGGGAAGGGGATCAGTCGAGCTCTGCGAGGATCTCGTCGGGATCGGGGAATCGTCCGGTTTGGTGTTTCGAGTAGATCAGCTTTCCGTCCACGACCACATCGAAGACGCCGTTACCGCCCGCGACGAGCTCCGCTTCGACGCCCCGGGCCTCCTGGATTCTGGTCACCAGCCTGGTGGCCTCCGGGAGATAGTTTCAACTCGCACAGTAGGTAATGGCGATCTTCACTGCGGGATCTCCTCGCTGATGCCGTCGCGCGAGCTACTGTAGCATGCTGGAGGAAGTCGGAACGATGTGTGG
Source organism: uncultured delta proteobacterium (assembly GCA_963722885.1). Taxonomy (GTDB): domain Bacteria; phylum Myxococcota_A; class UBA9160; order UBA9160; family UBA6930; genus CAVXZE01. The sequence continues at coordinate 197,684 of CAVROS010000004.1, read as the reverse complement.
GCGATTCTCGCTGGCGACGCCGGCCGAGCAGGTCGCCGAGCACTTCGGCCTCACCGAGGTGCCCGCACTCTCGCCCCGCTACAACATCGCACCCTCGCAGTCGGTCGCAGTCGTCCGGCGACCGGATCCTGGCGAGGTTCCCATCCTCGAGTTCCGTCGGTGGGGACTGATTCCCTCCTGGGCAAAGGACCCTGGAATCGGCTCGCGCATGATCAACGCGCGGGTGGAGACCGCAGCCGAGAAGCCCGCATTTCGCGCTGCGTTCCGACGCCGTCGCTGCCTGGTGCCGGCAGACGGCTTCTACGAGTGGAAGCCGCACCCGAAGCGGCGCAGACCCCACCACGTCCGGCTGGCCACCGGCGAGCCCCTGGGTCTGGCCGGTCTCTTCGAATCCTGGGAGAGCCCCGAGGGAGAGAGCGTCGGGAGCTGCACCTTGCTGACGACGGCGGCGAATCCGGTGCTCAGCGCTCTCCACGATCGCATGCCGATCATCGTCGATCCCGAGCACTACCGAACGCTGGCTGGATCCGGAGCTGCGGGAGCCCGACGCGATCCTCTCCTTGACCCGCTCGAGCATCTCGGAACGGCTCGTCTTCCACCCGGTCAGCTTCCGGGTGAACAACCCGAGAAACGATGACTCGGTCTGCATCGAGCCGACAGAGCAGGCCGAACTCCGAGTCGAGGATTTCTAGGTCTTGGCCACGGGCTTCCGATGGTAGAGCGTCAGGGAATGCTATAACGCCGTGCGTATGGCGCGCCGCTTCCGACTCCTGCTGATCGCGCTGATCGGGGTCTTGTACCTGATCTCCGTCCCCTGGTACCGCGAGGCGGGAGAGGCTCCGGCGATCTGGTTCGGGCTGCCGGACTGGGTCGCCGTCGCCCTCGGCTGCTACCTCGCCGCGGCGGCGCTGAACGCGGTCGCCTGGCTCATCACCGACGTGCCCGATGACGGTCCCCCGTCCGACCCGACGGGAGCTGACGCGAGCCGATGAGTCTGGGCGAGATCGGTCTCTGGGCTCTCGGCGCCTACACGCTCATCCTGATGGCGGTCGCCGAGGTGGCGCGGCGAGCGCGCACCGACCTCACGCCCTCGGACCACTTCCTGGCCGGCCGGCACCTCGGCGTCTTCGTCCTGTTCCTGACCCTCTACGCCACCACCTACAGCGGCAACTCCCTTCTCGGGTACCCGGGCGAGGCCTACCGGCGCGGCTTCTCCTGGATCATGGCCACGGGCTTCATGGTCTCGATCATCGTCACCTTCCACGCCCTGGTTCCTCGACTGCGCCCCATCGCCGTCCGCGAGGGATTCGTCTCGCCCGGTGACTGGGTGGGCTTCCGATTCGGGGCCGAGCCCGCGGGCTCCGCGCTCCGGGTCGCGATCGGGGCACTGATGGGTCTGGCCCTGGCGAACTTTCTCCTGGCGCAGCTCATCGCGATGGGACACGTGACGAGCGAGGTCACCGAGGGAGCGGTTCCCTACTGGGCCGGAGTCGTCGGCATGGCCGCGATGATCCTCCTCTACGAAACGCTGGGGGGAATGCGGGCCGTCGCATGGACCGACGCGGCCCAGGGCGTGTTGATGCTGGTGGGCCTCGGAGCGCTGCTGAGCTGGCTGCTGGGCGAAGCAGGCGGACTCGGTGAGGTCACCCGCGAGATCAGCGTGTTGCGCCCCGAGGTGGTGGCGGTTCCCGACGCGGAGGAACGCGCCAACTGGATCAGCACGATCCTCCTGCTCGGCCTGGCGAGCGTCGTCTACCCCCAGGCAATCCAGCGGATCTACGCCGCGCGGAGCGGTCGCACGCTCAAGCGCTCCTTTGCCCTGATGACCTTCATGCCCTTTACCACGACGCTGGTGGTCACGCTGATCGGCCTGGCTGCGATCCCCCGATTCGGCGGCCTCGGCGAGGTGCAAGCGGACACAGTGATGCCCATGCTCCTCGGGGAATGGGCCGCCAGCAGTCCGATGGCGTCGGTGTTCGCCGTGGTGGTCTTCATCGGAGCGCTGGCCGCCATCATGTCGACCGCCGATTCGGTGTTGCTTTCACTGGGGGCGGTGGTCGCAGTGGATCTGCTGGGCAGGAGCCGCACGGATCCTGCGACCACGAAGCTCGGGAAACGCATCGCCGCGTTGGTGATGGTCGCTGCGGTGATCCTGGCCCTGGTGCCGAAGCTCACTCTCTGGCGACTGATCGAGCTCAAGATGGAGCTCCTGATCCAATGCGTCCCGGCCTTCCTGCTCGCGCTCCACTGGCGACGACTCCGGGCGCTGCCGTGCCTGGTGGGCGTCATCGTCGGCACCGTGATTGCCGGTGGAGCCGCCCTCGCCGGAGTGAAGCGAATCGAGGGCGTCCACGTCGGCGTGATCGGCCTCGCCGTGAACCTCGCTGCGGTGATCGTCGTCGGATGGGCTCAGGGGAGAGGGGGCTCCAACACCGCCGAGGGCTTGCGCTTTCGCAAGAGCCGGTAGACGAATGCAGTCACACCGTTGGCCTCTTCGCGGTGAAGAAGCTCGGCCCGTACGGGAAGCGCTTCGGCCAGCCAGGGGTAGTCGGCGAGGTCTTCATCGCTGATGATCAGATACTCCGCGCCCCACTTCCGCATCTTCACGATCACGTTCTTCGGCGGCTTGTCGGGGATCTTCACGGCGGGAGCGCCGGCGTAGTAGGCGATGCGGCGCCTGTGAACGGCCACCCCTCCCGGAGGCAGGTCTGTGACTCCAGCCACTCGGCCGCCCGTCGCTCGGCAATCGAGTCGGTCCGGTCCGGGCGCAGGGACCTCGAGAGGCCGAGGCCCGTGAGCGCGATCGAGGATGAGCACGAGGGCGACTCTCCTCCTCGATACGGAAAATGCGCCGGACAGCGCGAGGAGAGCCGCTCCCACGTGCCCCAAGGCGACCGCCACCGGTGCGAAGAGCGTGGCGGGTGGAGACGTATCCCACGTTCAAGGTCAGCTGGAAGAGCAGCAGACCGTAGAGACCGACGACCGTCAGAACGAAGACCCCGCGGAGCGAGAGCCTCTTCCAGCGGCCGATGAGCCCTCCGGCCAGAAGGATCGCGAACAGCTCGGGCCCCAGCGCCTGAAGATTGGTGTGAATCAGGTCGACCAGGGCAATGCGGTAGCGGGAGATGCCGCGCACCACCGAGTCTGGCCGCTGCGGCTCTGCCGTGGACTTCGCAGGGGTCGGGGCGGGCATGGCCGTCCGATCCGGCTCCGCCGGGGCGGCCTCCTCCTTGGGCGCGAAGCGAGCTGGAGGCCCCGAGAGGCCCGTGACCCAGCCGACGGATTTCTTCTGGGTGAGAGACCAGACGCCGGTTTCCGCTCGGATCCACCCGACATAGGGTCCGGCCACAGAGGCCGTGGTCAGGAAGAGCAGGGCGCCCCAGACCGCGGCTCGGCGGCGGGACCAGGAGCCACGCACGACATTCCACGCGGCCAGGGCACCTCCCACCGCCAGGAGGCCGATTCCCTCGGGCCGTGTCAGGTAGGCGAGACCGCAGAGAAGGCCCGCGACGAAAGCCGCACCGAGGCTCGCGTTTCGGAGCGCCAGCCAGAGCGCCCAGACGGCACCGAGGAACAGACCGAGGTAGAGCCCCTCGCTCTGGACGTCACCGCAAAACTTGATGGCGTAGGGGTGGACGGTGAGAATGGCAGCCGCTGCGAAGGCCGTCGTGCGTCCGAAAGCGGCGCGGGCGAACCCGTAGAGGCACGCGACGGCGGCCGTGCCTCCGATCACGTTCACGGTCACGCCGGCGAGCTCCCAATCGCCGATCAGGAAGTGGAAGGCGGCCGATCAGCGCTGGAAAGAGGGGGTGATACTCATGACTCAGGGCTCGAGCCCAATCTCCCTCCGCCATCGCCTCGGCCACGCCGATGAAGACCGGTCCATCGTTGAACATCACGGCGGTGGCGGACCAGCGCAGGACTCGAAACAGTGCGGCGCAGACCAGCAGGATGCCGAGAGCAGCGGCCTCGTGTCGCCCGAGGGCGGAGGCAAACGGCGCGCCGCCGTCGAAGGTCTCGCTGCTCCTCGGATCGTCCGTCATGATTCTCCGCGGCCCAAGGCTAGGGCCACCCCGCGGAGACGCGAGTCCGCCGGCGTCAAGAGCGCGGAGCCTGACCGTCCCCGAAGACTAACTTCGCTTGGTGATCAGGGCGATGATCGGGGAGGGCTCGGCCGGGTGCCACTTGGTCTCACTGGGATCCTCGTGCCAGACGAAGGGAAGGTGCTCCACGTGTCCCGGCTCGCGCGCCTCGCCGAAGAGCGCGAGGGCGGCGAGCAGCACTTCGCGTTGGGTGGCGGTGTCTCCCACCTCGCCGAAGGGACGCCCGAAGGGGTGCTCGATGGCGGCGACCCGGGGCATCCCGATCATCCGCTGGAAGGGCCAGATCATGTTGAGGGTAACCGTCGGAATCCCGGCGGCCTCGATGACGCGCGCGACCAGTCCCACGGACCGGCAGCAGTCGGGTCAGACCGGCGCCAGGAGCGCGAGATCCACCTCTTCGCTCTGCATCGCCGCGGCGATCTCGGGTGCGCTCTGGTTCTCCAGGGTGCTGGTGTCGTTGCCCTGATAGCCCATGGTCGAATAGTGGGAGTCTGCCACCGAGCCGATCAAACCCTCGGCGGCCAGCTCGCGGATGCGATCCAGTGGAAGCGCCACGTTGAGATCGCGCTCGATATAGCCCGTATCGATGTGCAGGTGATTGGCCTCGACCGTGGCGGAGGTCGCGTCCGATCGCAGTCTCCTCCAGCTGGAATCTCCCTGGGTGGGCTTCTGGCGCTCCATCTCCATGTCGAAGGGGGCGTCTCCCCGCATCGAGAGGCCGGCGGTGGACAGCAGCGCGAGCTTCGACTCGGCCAGCGGCTTGCGAACCTCCGCCCAGGGAATCTCAGCGTGGTTGGGTTCGTCCGGAATCCGCGATGAGAGGACCTTGCTCAGGAACCCCCCGGTGAATCGCCACGGGTCGACCTCTCTCATGGAATCTCCTCGTTTCGTCTCTATGGAAACGTAGTCCAAGGCGGGAGCCCGTGCCCTGGCGAATCCGGGTTGGGGAACGCTCCCTCCCCGGGCGGTCAGTCCGCGAGAAGCTCGCTGGCGATTCCTTTCGCCATCCCGCCGTCGACCTCTCCCTTGTGTTCCTTCATCAGGGCTCCCATCACCCGACCGATGTCGCCCTTCGCGCTCGCGCCGGTGGAGGCGATCGCCTCCTTCACCCAGCCGCGTGTGGTCTCGAGGTCGGCGAGGCTGGGCAGGAAGCTCTCGATGACCGTCAACTCCTCCCTCTCCGCCGCAGCGCGCTCCTCGCGGCCAGCTCCTTCGAAGGCCTCGATGCTCTCCTTCCGCTGCTTCTCGAGCCGGCGCAGGAGCACCGTGCAGACGTCGTCTGCGAGCGTCTCCGAGCCGTCCCTCTTCATCTCGTTGAGGAAGGCCGCGCGGATGCTGCGGAGCGCCGCCAGACGGCGCTCCTGCCTGGCGCGGAGGGCCTCCTTCATCTGCTGGCTCACCTCGTCGACGATCGCCATGGCTTCCTCCCACCCGGCTTGGAGCCTACTTCTTCGCCGATTCCCCCGCCCGCGCGGGGCTGCCACGCCACGCCTCCTCCACGATCGCCCGCATCTCCGCGCGGCGTTCGCTCATCAGCTCGACGAGGCGAAGCTGGGCCCGGAAGCGGTCGAGGTTGTGGCCCTCCCGATGGACCCGGAAGTACACGTCGCCAGACAAGTGATCGGTCAGGAACCGGATGGCGTTCTCGAGAGCCATCACCGGTCCAGCAAGCGGCAGGATGTCGACCTCCCCCGCGCTGAGCAAGGCGGCCGCGCCGGCCAGATAGCCGCGGCTCGCCGAGCGAAACAGGTCGAGCTCGAGGCCGATGGAGACGAGGTCCACCTCGTCCTCGGGAGAGCGCGAGATTCCGGTACGCACGAGCTCGCCGAAGTCGCAGAGGACCGTCCCCTCCATCACGGTGTCGAGGTCGATCACGCAGAGCCCCTCCCCGGTGGCCTCGTCGAGCATCACGTTGTTGATCTTGCAGTCGTTGTGCACGATCCGACGCGGGAGCTCGGCGTATCCGCACTCGGCGAGGAGCTGCTCCAGATCGCGGAAGCAGGCCGCTGCGCGGTCGATCTCGGGGGAGACGGAAGCGGCGCGCTGATGAGAATCGGCCGCGACGGCTTCTTCGAAGGCCGCGAAGCGCGCGGCCAGATCGTGAAAGCCGGGAATCGTGATGGCGAGGGGAGGTTCGGGGAGGTCGCGCAGCGTAGCGGCGAAGGAGCCAAAGGCTCGGGCCACCTGGTACGCCTGGGCGGGCTCATCGATGGTGTCCCGGGATCGGGCGCCCTCCAGGAAGCGAAAGGTGCGCCAGGTTGCGCCCGCGTCGTCGACATGGAAGGAACCGCCGGCGCGCGTCGAAACCAGCCGCAGACAGCGCCTTTCGGCGTCGTGGGCGCCCTCCGATTGCAGCTGCTCCCACTGGTGGGCGGTGACCCGAGCCACGTTGTCCATCAGCGCCCCGAGGTCCCGGAAGACCCGATGGTTGAGGCGCTGGTGGACGTAGCGCAGCGGTGTCTCGCCCTCCCGGTAGGTCGCTGCGAAGGTGTCGTGGATGTGTCCGGACTCGAGCGCCGAAGCACTCGCGAAGTGCCCCGGGATCTGGAAGGCCGCGCCGATCGCCTCCAGCTCTTCCGTCATCTGCTCCTCACCTCTCTCCGCCCGACCCGGCGGACGCCGACCGGGTCGGACTCCCGATTCCGCTGCGCGGAGTACGAAGCGTCCTGGCGGAAGGTGCCGAGATTCGCGCCAAGACTCCAGAGGTCTCGTCGCACTGGCCCGATCTGCGACCGCGGACGAGAACCGGGCCCGGGGGCCTGCTCGGCGGCCCCGGGCTCCTCGATGCGGGTGCCGAAGTGGTAGCGGGGGAAGGCGCAGCGCGCCTAGAACCTGCTCATTCGCCTCCGGTAGAGCCACATCAGCGGCGCCAGCAGGAAGGTCAGCTCCGCGCCCAGGCCACAGCGCGGGGAACTCGTCTCGATGATCCCCCACGGCCTGCCGACGCACAGGGGGTCCGGTCCAGCGGGATCCGCGGAACCGCTGGTGGAGAGACCCGCGTCGTAGTCCCTCATCCCATCGCCATCGTTGTCGATGCCGTCCTGGCAAGGAGGGCTCTCGGTGGGCCAGGAGGGATCGATGCACCCGGGATCCCCCTGGCCGGACGGGAGGGCGCCCTGGTCTCCGGGACTGGCAAGGGTGGCCGGATCGAAGTCGATCCTCCCGTCGCTGTCGTTGTCCGCCCCGTCGTCGCAGGTCAGCTGTGGCGCCCTCTCGGACAGGTCGCCGGCGTCGTCACAGCCGGGATCATCCGGGTAGTCGGCTACTCCGTCGCCGTCGTTGTCGATCCCATCCTCACAGTCGGACTCCTCGCCCGAGGGGACTCCGTCCCAGCCCGCCAATCGCGCCATCATCCACCAGAAGGCTCGACCCTTGAGGTTGCAGTTGAGAGACCTGGAGTGGGCGCACGAGCAGGATGCGCACAGCTCGCTTCCCGGATTGGCCGCGCACCACTGATCGGCCCAGTTGCCACCCGTGTAGTTGCAGCCGTCGTCGGCGTAGAGATCCCGGAAATAGCTCCCATCCGGGTCGTAGCTCTCGATGTCGGCGAAGTCGAACAGGACCGCGTTGCTCGCGGTGCAGTGCTGGCGGATCTGATTGTTGCGTTGATGAAGATTGCCTTCCTCGCCAGTCCCGTTCAGATGCCCGGTCATATACACGAAGGTGACGTCGGGATAGTCCGCCTCCAGACCGCTCATCAGGTCGAGATAGATCTGCATGTTCTCGGCCGACGTGTCGGCCTGACCACACCACGACCAGATCACCAGGTTCCGATCGTTGCCCGGGTCATCCAACATCTGCGCGGGTTCGGGCTTCCCAGGTGGTTCGATCCGGATTGCCGAGATCCCCGGAAGGCGTGGTGTCGTACAGCGACAGCCCACCTGCGGTTCCGTCCCGATCGAACCAGTAGAGAGAGCCAGGGGCTCCCTTGATGAGATTCATGCCGGTGACGATCTGGCTTCCATGGGACGTGTGGCCGTAGGAAACCTTGAACTCCGCCTTGGCAGCCTCGATCCAGGTATCCGGAACCCCGCTGAGATCCGTACAACTGTGGTCGATCACGATCGGGCTTTGCGCCGAGGCGGCGGCGACGCCGAGCAGCAGCGCGCAACACACCATCATCAGTACGCGATCACAGATCTTCTCGAGCATGAACGGACGTATCGGCTGGTGGATCGCGCGATCGTTGTGCTCGGGATCACCGTCTGGTGATCCACACCGAAGAGAACGTCGTCCGCTCTCGGGGCGAGCGCCGGGATCAGCCAGAGCGCTCCAGCCGGACGAAGCGAAATGGGGCGATGGCAGCGTCTTACGCCAAGAAGCGCCTTCGCATTGCGAGGCCCGCAAGTCCGGCCGCGAGCAGGAGCGCGGTGGTGGGCTCGGGGACGACGTTCGCATAGCTCGCGCCTTCGCCGCTCGTGAGCGTGAAGTCGCCCAGATCGAGGAACTCGCCCGAGACGGGATCCTTGACTTGCACCACAGACAAGATCGCCGTGTTGGAGAAGTCCACGATGGCCTCGTAGCTCACGTCGCAGCCGTAGCAGCGCGCGTTGGCCTCCAGCATGGCCGAGAAGTTGACCGGTTGGCCGGGGGTCATGTCGAAGTCGTAGTGGGATTCCTTGCCTGGAAGGGGCGGGCCGTTGGACGGCTGGAGTTCGAGGCCGTTGACCGTCACGGTGAACGTCCAGTCGACGAACATGTCTCCGATCTCCAGCCAGCTCGGCTCGTCTATTTTCTGGGAGAAGCCCGAGAGGGTGAAGACGGCCCTTGCGTCGGTCCACACCCCGGCACCGATCGGATCTTCCCCGAGCTGCAGCGAGTCGCTGAACCTGGCCTGGCTGTACGCCTGGTAGCTGCGGTTGTCAGTGACCGCGTAACCTGAATAGACCCAGGCGTAGGCCCCGAGGGAGCCATGCTGTGCACTCGCGCTGGCTGCGCCCTGATTATGACCTTCGCTGCAGCTCACCGACGCGGAGGTTCCGACCGAGTGGACCTCGTCGCAGAGCGGAATGAAGCTGCCCCCGGTGTCGGCCGAGCCAAACGTCGCCCAGACAGAAGTGGTGGCCTGAGCCGGTGCGGCCACGAGGCTCAACAACGCGAACGGGATCAGAAGCCGGTACGGGAGCATGGGAAGGTCCTCCTCTGCGCGAGACACACGAGGAGGAGTGGTTTCGAAAGTAAGGTTATGTCGAAAAAAATTGCAGGCCCCGGTGTGTTCGTGGGGAGTCCCGACTGGCCGCCGGCACCGGAAAAGGCAAACCGCCCGGAATCTCGTGAACGGCCGGCCGTCAGCGTCTCATGCGCTTGCGGCCGATCACTGCCAGGCCAACGATGCCCGATCCCAACAGCAGCAGCGTGCCCGGCTCCGGGATATAGGTGAGCGTCATCGAGGCGAAGAGCGGGAAGGCCCGCCCAGCGTGCTCATCAGCCCTGCCGGTGCGACCAGCTTCACCGTTCCATAGCCGGCAAGCGTCGTGCGGTTGTCGTAGCCCACCGTGATGATGGGGATACCATTGGTGGTGAGCGGCACCCCGTTGATGATCACGGTAGCGATCCCGGTCTGCCACGACTGCGCGTCAATGTAGCTCTCGTAGGGGCCGAAGCTGACCCGGCCGGCCACGCCCAGGGCGGAGAGCGGCAGGACCAGGAACGGATGGCCGGCGACCCACGCGCTCCACACCCCGCCAAGCGCGCAGGGTCCGCCGAGGACATTACCGGGCGCGTCAGCGAACGAGCAGGGTCCGGGCGCCACCAGGCTGGCCTGGAGCCTACTGATCGGCGCGGCCGCCGTCGGGGCCAACGTAATCAGAGTCGGACCGGTCGCTGCCCAGGCGGTGGTCGCGATCGTGACGCAGACCAGGAGTCGACACGCGCTACCCGATCCGGTCGCGACCAGAGCGGGCGGCTCGACGCTGAAGCTGGATCGCAGCCGAAGGTCATGCCTGAGCGCGGCCGCAAGGCGGCGTCGGGCTCACATCGACACGTACCGGAACGCCTCTCGACCGCCTTCCTTCTGTTGCTGGAACAGGGAGGGTCGCGACGGGCAAGAGCGATGGGCCAGCCAGCACGTGTCACGGGCATCGTTGCTTCCGGTCCACTGGGAAGTGGGTGGTTCGGTCCGTCGCGGTCGGTCACGATCCTCTCGAGCCAGAGATGAACCCGTCGTGGAGATTCAGCGATGTCAGCAATCGAGCGCTCGATGCTCTGCGATGTGTCCGATCCGTCGCGCCGCTGCTAGGCTGCTGCTGGGCACGAATGGCGGCGTCGAGTTCCAGCTCGGCGTAGGCCGGCGGATGCTTCCGCTGGCGCTCCAGTGCGTCTGGGTCACCCAGCCTTCCGGGTTCCCCAGATGAAGAGCGTGGACACCGAGACCGGCCCGGCGACATCCGCCTCGCGTCGAGGCCCGCGTGATGGCGCGGTCCAGTTCAGGGTGGCGGTCAGCGCGCCGGGCTTCGAGAAGCCGCCAGGCACTCGTCCCTCTGCTCGGCCGTCATCCCCTCGTACCCACCGCGGAGCCGGGCCATGCCGTTGAAGCTCAACATGATCTCGGGAATCCACGGGGCCCTGAACAGCTTGACGTAGGTCGGGGGCTCGCGTTGCAGGTCGGCGAGCAGTGTTCCGGCATGGGGATCGAGAGCCCCGTCCAGGAGTAGGCGATTCGGGTTCTGGATCGCAACGCCCCAGCCAACGCACAGCCCCAGTCGTGGCCCACCAGGTGAAATCGCTCGAAGCCCACGGCATCGGCGATGGCGAGGACATCGCCGATCAACTCCGGGACCAGATAGGACCCGACGCCCTCCGGTCGCGCGCAGGCTATGTCCCGCTGGTCGAAGGCCACGACGCGACAGCCGGCTGCGACGGCCGCCTCATGAGCGACCCACATGACGACGTTTCGGGAAGCTGTGGAGCAGGATCAGGCCGGGGCCGCTTCGAAGGCCCGCCACACGCGCCGGAAGGTCATGCCATTGGCCTGGTGCGCACCAGCCCGTCCTGCGAGACCGACAGAGCGGCAACGCGGCCGTCCGAGCGGTGTGCTCGGGTCCAATCGAGCGAGAGGAGGGTCCGGCCAGCAGACCGCGACGGCAACGCCGAGCAGAATGCCGAGTCAGAAGCAGACGTTCAGGAAGCCACGACACGATCGTACCGCTCCTTGCCTCGGCGGCGGGGAACTCGACGTGAGGGTGGTCGACGCAGCCTGCGGTAGAACCAGAATCTCGCCCGGGAACGGTGGACAGGTGTGAACGACCTCCCACCACCTCGCAGAGGCCTGAAACGGCGAACCGCCCGGAACCTGCAGCGATTCCGGGCGGCTAGATGGTAGCGGGGGGAGGATTCGAACCTCCGACCTCCGGGTTATGAGCCCGACGAGCTACCAGACTGCTCTACCCCGCAGCAAATCTCGAATCAAATTAATACCCGCAGGGAAGGGCGTCAACGGGGCTGCCCGCTTCTCCGTTGCCTCCCCGTTGCCGCCGTAAGTGGCTGCGGCGGTGACACTTTTCGCTCGCTCGGGACACTTCTCGTCAGAGGAGGAACTCCGAATGTTGCCGCACTTCAAGCTGATTTCCCTTGCTGGACTCGCCCTGCTCGTAGCCCTCGCCACTCCTGCCCTCGCAGGGTCGATCTACAAGTGGACGACCGAGGACGGCTCGGTGGCCTTCACGGACGATTCGAAGCGGGTCCCGGAGCGCTACCGCAGCCAGGTCAAGACCATCAAGACCGGCGGGCTCGACGTCTACGAGCGGTTCACTCCCAGCGACACCAGCCGCCAGAGCGAGCAGCGGCAGCGTCTGGATGCGCGACTCGAGCGACTTCGGGAGCTGAACCGACCCCCGCGCGCGGCTCTGGTCCCCGGTCCTGGTGTCCAGCCGAGTATCATCATCAAGACGGACGAGCGAACCGCGATGACGATTCCGAGCGACGCCCAGGGCGGGTCGCCCGTCATCGTGGAGGAGATCCGCGTCGATGATCCGGACTCGATCGCCACACGACACGTGACCGTGGTGCGTCAGGGGGACCGGGTGCTCTCCGTGGTCAAGCCGGCCAACCCGGCCCAGTCCGCGGATCCCCCCAGCGAGAGGGAGTTCGAGTAGCTTCGAGCCCGCGTCTCAGTCCTCGAATTCACGGAGCACGCCGGGCGGCACCCCCGCTCGGCGTGCGTCGTCGAGGAGCACCGGAAGCTCGGCCTCTGCGTCGGCGAGCTCCTGCTCGGCTGCCTGCTGCGCGGCCAGCAGATCCCCTCGCTCGCCGCCACGGCGGTTGCGTTGGCGCGCCTTGCGAAAGGCCAGCTGCGCCTCCGCGACATCCGCCTGCGCTTCGTCCACGCGCTCTTGGGCCTCGAGAAGCGTTCTGCGCCACTCCTCGACTTCCTCCGCTCCGATTCCCGCCGAGCTCGCGGGTGCAGCCGCCGCCGGCGGCGTCTCCTGGGCCAGAGAGGCCAGGGGGAGGAGTAGGAGAGAAAGGAGAATCAGGGCCACACGCATCAGTTTGCTCCCGTGAAGATGCCGAAGCTGTCGGTCTCCGGCACGAACCGTTCGTAGACGAAGGCGTCGAGGGTGTTGGCACTGGCTGCGTCCAGCGCAAGAAAGCGAACCCCCATGCCTGCGGACATGCCGTCCCGGCGCCTCCGACTCCAGATCACCTTCGCCGTGGGCGCGAGCGTCGTCCCCACCTCCGGCAGGCGAAACTCGAGCTGCATCTCCGACTCCGGAGGAGCGGACCAGCTCGCCTCGATGTACATGCCGCCGCGGGAGAGATTCCGCATCGTGCCCCAGTGTTCTTGCCGCTCCATCAACACCCGCACCGTCACGGCGTGATCGATCCTGGCCATCCCGCGCAGCTCGGGGAAGCGGACCAGGCGATTCACCGTCTCGACCAGGCCGAGGCGGCTGAGCGGCTTGGATAGAACATCGGCAGCCCCGGCCCGAATCGCCCGCTCGTGGTCCCTGGAATCGCCGTTGGAGATCGCCACGATGGCGCTGGTGCTCTCGGCGGGGCGAAGGGCGCGGATCCGACGGCAGAGGGTCTCTCCGTCGATGTCCGGCAGGTGGAAGTCGAGGACGACGACATCGGGCCGCTCGCGCCGAACCGCCTCGAGCGCCTCGGCGCCAGTGCCAGCGGTAACCACGCGCCCGTATCGGCAGAGAAACAGCGACTCCATTTCCCTGAACATGGGCGCGTCGTCGACGACGAGGATGGTCCGTTTCGGCTCCACCGTTCCCTCCCGGCGCGGCAGCGAGGCGGCGACTAGGGCACTCCGCTCAAGGTGTCGTGGAGCTTCCGGATATCGACCTTTACGGTCCAGAGGCCCGTGACCTCATCGCGATTCCACTGCTCGGTCAAGGCCACCGATCGCTCGAAGGGCATGCTGAGACGATACGCGGTGACACGCACGTCGACGGAAGCGCTCCTGACCCCTTCCTGGATATCGATTCGGGTGATCTCGTACTCCGAGAAGCGGAGATCGCTGAATTCCGGTGCGTAGGACATGAACTCGGCGCGGATCTCGGGATCCACGAACCGACTGGCCTGCTCGAATTTCCCCCATCGAACATACTGGGTGAACTTCGTCTGGGTGTCCTCGAAGGCGCCGCGCCGATCCAGGGGATCGGTGAATCTGGCGAGGCATCCCGAAAGCCCGAAGAGGACAATTAGGAGGATTCCTGTGGGAATCCGCATCGTCGAGTCTCCTTGCGCTTACCGGCAGGGTCGACTGGAGGCCGGTGTCCCCACGTCCGATTTCCCTATCGGCGCGATCACGACCCGGACTTGAGGCGCTTGCTATGCTCGAACCCGCTTTGCTCCTGCTCGGCATCGACATTGGCGGCACCAAGATCGGTTTCTCTCTCGGGGACGAGACCGGCAAGATCCAGCGGCGCCTGCGGCGCGCCACGCAGCCGTCCGGCAGCGCCGAGACCGATCTCCGGCGACTTGCAGAGGAAGCCCGGCGTCTGATCGGGGCGGCCGGCGCTCGCCCGGAGGAACTTGCCGCAGTGGGCGCAGCGGTGCCCGGCCCCCTCGATCTGGATGCGGGGCTGGTCCTGAATCCCCCCAATCTTCCCAGCTGGGATCGGGCTCCGGTCCGCGACGTCCTGGCCGAGGAGCTCGGCTGCCCGGTCTTCCTCGAGAACGACGCCAACGCAGCTGCCCTGGCCGAGTGGCGCTTCGGAGCGGGGAGGGGCTTCTCGCACCTGGTGTACCTGACCATGTCCACGGGAGTCGGCGGAGGCCTCATCCTGGATGGACGAATCCATCGCGGCGCCACGGCCGGCGCTGGCGAGGTCGGGCACATGCTGGTGGAGTGGGACGGGGAACGCTGTGGCTGTGGGCTGCGGGGCTGTCTGGAGGCCTACATTGGCGGTGCCTGCTGGACCCGCCGCCTGCGGGAGATCACGCCGGCTTCGAGCCGGGTCGCGGTTCTTGCCGGCGGACGAGAGAACGCGAGCCCCGAACAGGTGGTCGAGGCCGCCCGGGAGGGGGACGAGATTCGCCCTCGCGGAGATGGATCGCTTCAACCACTACCTGGCTCAGGCGTTGGTGAACCTGACCTTCGCTCTGGCGCCCGAGGTCTTCGTGCTGGGGACGATCGCCGTGGCGGCGGGTGACGCGCTCTGCTTCGCGCCGGTTCGCGAACGAGTGGCCGCGAACACCTGGCCCTCGCTCTCTCGCGATCTCCGGATCGTCCCGGCGGCGCTGGGAGATCAGCTCGCCGACTACGCGGGACTGAGCGTGGCGATCGACGGGCTACGCGGCGCCGTCTGAGAGAGACGCGGGCCGGCTCGCAGAGCCGGTGGCTCCCGCCAGGCTCCGCGCCTCGGCCCGAAGCGATTCGAGACTCGAGACCACCTCCGGAATCCGCTCGCCGCTCTTGCGGGCGATCTCGAGAATTCTCGTCACCGCTTCTGCGACCGCCTCGCTGGCCGCGCCGTGGGACTCCGTGTTCTGCTGAATCGAGCGGATCATCTCCGTTACGGAGCTGATGCTGGCGGTGATGAAGCGCCCCGATTCCTTCTGCTCCTCGGTCGAGCGATGGACCTGGCGACACATCTCCAGGGCGGCCTCGGCGTTCTTGCAGCATCGTCTCCCCGGCCCGGGATTGCTCCGACATCGCCGTGCTGATCTGCTGGACCATCGAGGAGGTGCGCTGGGCGGCTTCGGCGACGTGCTTCGAGTTGCGGCTCTGCTCGCCGGTCGCGCGGGCGATCTCCGCCACTCGCGAGCTGGCTTCTCCCGACGAGCTTCGAATCTTCTCGAGCTCTTCGCCGGCCTTGCGGGAGCGTTCCACCCCCGTCTCGACCGCCTCGATACCGGCGCCCATCGCCGTCACCGCGTTGCTCGACTCCTGTTGCACCGCGCGAATCAGCCCTTCGATCTCCTTGGTGCTCGACGTGGTGCGCTGTGCCAGGGTTTTCACGTGGTTCGCGACCACGGCGAAGGCCTTTCCCTGCTCACCAGCCTGGGCCGCGATGATGGCGGCGTTCAGGGAGAGCAGATTGGTCTCGTCGTTGATCCCGCCGATCACGTTGACGATCTCGCCGATCTCACCGATGCGCTCCGCCAGTCGCTCGAGGACCTGCTTCGCCTCCAGGGTCTGCGCGCGGATCTCGGCGATCCCGTCGATGGTGGCGCCGACCGCCTGCGAGCCCGCCTGGGCACCCTGGCTGACCGACTCGGTCAACCCCGATGCCTCGCTGACGTGCTGGCTGACCTCCTGAATCGCCCGGTCCATCTGCACCATGGCCGCGGCGGATTCCTCCGCCATGCTCTGCACCGCGTCGGCGCTCTCGGCGACCTGGCGGATGCTGGCGCTGATCTCGTGGATCGAGGAGGTGGAGGCGTCGACCGAGTCGTGGAGAGAGCCGGCGTTGCGCGCCACCTCATCGATGGAGCCTCCCATCTCGAGGATCGAGGAGGAGGCTTCGTCGGTGGCGCGAGAGAGGCTCTCGACCTCGCCGTTGATGCCGCGGATCGAGGTATTGATGTTCACCAGCAGGGAGGCGGTTTCCTCGACGGCCTCCTCGGTGGATTCTCGGCCGCCCTCGATCTCCTCGATCGCCTCGAAGATCCGCTCCGGCACCTCCTGCAGGCGCCCGACGACATCGGAGACCCCTTCGCTGATTCTCTGCTGGGTTTCGCACAGAGCATTCAGCGTCTCGCTGTAGTCGGACAGATAGCCGAGATCCTCGGGTGTCAGCCGCGCGTCGAAGTCACCCTGGGCGATCTTCTGGACGGCCTCCAGAGTCAGGCGGACGGGCCCGGCGATCCCTTCCCAGAGCGCACGCTGGCCTACCAGAGTGAGGACGATGGCCAGGGCCACCCAGCCGCCGGAAGCGAGAATACTGTCGGTGAGGGCAAACACCACCAGTGCCCCGACGCCGCTGAGTCCGGTGGCGAGCAGAGCGAAAATACTGTTGAGCCGTGCGGTGACTGCCTTCGACTTTCGCACCTTGGACGGGTCCATGGTTCCGGCGATCTCCCCCCGCGATACCGCCTGCGCATCGGTCCTGCGGAGAGACCACTTGAGCCGGTAGAGCCTGGGCAGGCGAGGGGTTGGCTAGCTACCGGATCCGCTCCGCAGCCAGCTCGAGAATCTCCTCGCGTAGCGCTGCCAGGCGGCCTTCGGCGATGGCCTCCCGGGCCCGCTGCATGATCCGCAGGTAGAAGCGGAGGTTGTGCAGGGAGGCGAGCCGGAAGCCGAGCGATTCCTTCACGCGGAAGAGATGCGCGAGAAAGGCCCGACTGTGGCAGCGCACAGGTCGGACAGTCGCAGGCTTCGTCGAGAGGGCTCTCATCCTCGCGAAAGCGCGCATTCCTGAGCGACAGCTGGCCGGCGTGGGTGAAGACCATCCCATGGCGGGCATGTCGCGTCGGGACCACACAGTCGAAGAGATCGATCCCCCGCTCGATGGCGAGCAGCAGATCCTCGGGGCGCCCGAGACCCATCAGGTAACGCGGTCGATCGGCGGGGAGCACCTCGTGCGTCTCGGAGAGAAGATCGTTGCGCAGCTCGAGCTCCTCTCCGAGGCCGAGGCCGCCGTGGGCGTAGCCGTCGAAGCCGATTTCCACGGTGGCGCGGGCACTGCGCCGCCGAAGCTCTGGCGAATCTCCGCCCTGAACGATGCCGAGCAGGGCCTGGTCCGGTCGCGAGTGGTGCCTTCGGCAGCGCTCCGCCCAGCGGAGGGTGCGCTCCATGGCCGCCTCGGCGCGCAATCCGCGGCTCGGACCTTCCTGGCGATCTGGCGGCTGACACTCGTCGAGCGCCATCGCCACGTCCGCACCCAGCGCCTCTTGGATCTCCATCGCCCCCTCCGGAGTGAGGTGGCGGCGACGCCCGTCGAGCGGAGACGCGAAGGTGAGGCCCTCCTCGTCGATCTTCACCCGGTCGGCGAGGGAGGTCACCTGGAAGCCACCGCTGTCGGTGACCCAGGGCCCGCGCCAGCCGGTGAAGCCGTGCAGTCCGCCGGTCCGCGCCACCAGCTCCTCGCCGGGTCGCTCGTGGAGGTGGTAGGCGTTGGCGAGAAGCACCTGTGCGCCGAGCTCGGCGAGATCGCCGGGTGCTACGCCGCGCACCGCGCCGTAGGTCGCGACGGGCTGAAAGGCCGGCGTCTGGATCACACCATGTGCCGTCGCGAAGCGCGCGCAGCGCGACGCTCCATCCCGCTCGAGGATTTCGAAGCCCAGGCGCTCGGCCATCTCAGAGGATCAACATGGCGTCGCCGTAGGAATAGAAGCGGTAGGCCCTCTCGATCGCCTCTGCGTAGGCGCCCAGAATCCGATCACGACCCGCGAACGCCGCCACCAGCAGCAGCAGAGAAGAGCGCGGCAGGTGGAAGTTGGTGAGCAGCGCATCCACCACGCGGAAGCGATGGCCCGGTCTGACGAAGAGATCGGTTTCGCCCTGGTCCGGCTCGACTCGACCGTCCTCGCCGGCACAGGTCTCCAGGACCCGCGTCGTGGTCGTCCCCACCGCCACGATGCGTCCGCCGGCCGCGCGTGTGCTCGCCACCGCCGCCGCCGTCGCCGTGGGGATCTGGAAGTACTCCGGGTGAAGGCGTCCCGCGTCGAGATCTTCCGGTCGCAGGGGCCGAAAGGTTCCGGGGCCCACGTGAAGAATCACCTCGGCCCAGGAGATGCCGCGCGCCCGCAGATCGAGGAGAAGCTCACCCGTCAGGTGGAGACCGGCAGTGGGAGCGGCCACGGACCCCGGCTGGCAGGCGAAGACCGTCTGATAGCGCTCCCTGTCCTCGGGATCGGGGCGTTCCCGTCGGATGTAGGGCGGCAGCGGCATCTCTCCGACGTCGTAGGGGGAGACATCCGGAGAGAAGGAAAGGGTCACCTCGCCAGCTTCTCCGAGGGCAACCAGCTCCGCGTCGATCGTCTTGGAACCGGCCGCTCCAAAGTAGAACTTCTGCCCCTCCCGGAGTCGCCCGCCGCATCGCACCAGGGCGCGGTAGTGGCCCGGCGAGTCCTGGAGAAACCCCAGGATCAGCGCTTCGGCGGCGCCGCCGCTGGCCTTGCGGCCGCGGAGCCGGGCGGGGCGCACCCAGCTCGCGTTTCCGACCAGGAGATCCCCCGCTCGCAGCCAGCGCCAGAGCTCGCGGACCTGCGAGTGCTGATTGGGTCCTCCGCTCCGGTCCAGAACCAGTAGCCGCGCCGCGTCGCGCTCGGGAAGCGGGTGTTGGGCGATGCGCTCCCTGGGCAGCTTGTAGTCGAAGCGATCCAGCGAGAAGGCGTCACTCACGGGAAGCCTCCGCGACCAGGGCGTCGCGCAGCGCCGGGCTCTCGCGAATGGAATCCCAGGAGAAGAGGGCGGAGCCGAGCCGGTCGCGCTCCGCCACCACGCGGAGCTGCTCGACGGCCCGCTCCGGGGAAGCCGCGAAGAGCCAGCTCCCGAGGCCGACCCAGATGGCTCGATCGGCGGCGAGACCCGACATCCCCTCCACACCGTAGCGGAGCAGCCGCTGATCCCGCGTGTAGAGCATGGGGACGGCGAAATCGAGCAGCCCCTCGTCGAGCCAGCTGATCCAGTCCTGGAGGTCGACCAGGTAGGCCCGTTCCAGGTCCGCCAGCACCGCCGCCGAGACGTTCACCTCCGGCCGGATCGAGCGGGCCGCCTCGGCGATTCGGCGGACCAGCTCCGTGAGCTGTGAACGGCGCCAGTCGTCCCAGCGGTTTCCGTTGACCAGGGACGAGCCGAAGGGGGCGCGCAGACCGGTCTCGGCCTCGAAGCGGCTTCGGGACCCCTCACCGAAGCCAAAGCTCAGTCCCACACCAAACCGTGTTGCAGGAGAGAAGGGGAGGGCGTCCGGATAGCGGATGTAGTCGAGGTGCAGGCCGTCGAGGGCGGGATACCGCTCCACGAGCTCGGCGAAGGTCGCTGCAAGCCGATCCGAGACCCCGGATGCGGCGGGATCGAGCCAGACGGCCGGAGTTCCCATCCGGTAGTAGCGGCGGTCCGGCTCCGGGACCTCGAAGAGGGGGTAGTCGAGGATCGAACGACCCTTCTGATCGACGGCGGCCGCAGCGGGTCCGAGATCGCGAAGGATCCGGGCATCGGCGTTGGAGGCCAGGGAGAGAACATTCACCCAGGCGTGCACCCGCAATCCCTGGCCGTGGGCGCGTTCGATCAGCAAGGAGAAGGCATCGCGGCCGGTGCCGTCGGGAGCGCGCCAGGTCGAGCCGTAGGGCCTGGAATCCGCCAGGGAGGAGTCGAACCAGGCGCGCCCTCCGCGGTAGACCTGGACGAAGAGGTCCGTCACCCCGAGACCCCGGGCGTCTTCGAGGAGGATCTCCAGTCGATGGCGATTCTCCAGCACTCGCTGGGAGCCCTCGCAGAGCACCCAGAGCCCGCGGGGAGGAGGGGGCGCCGAGCTTCGGGGAGGCGGTTGCTCGGCGGGCGGTGGGTCGAGCGGAGCGGGGGACTCGCCCGAGCCACAGCAGATCAGAAGCGCGACGGCGAGCGCAATGCCGCTGGAGATGCGAGAGCGGATGGTGGAGGCCAAGGCGGGGCAAGGCTAACCGACGGCCAGGAGCCGAACAACGCGGCGGCGTTGAACCATTGCGGGTCCTCGCGCACACTGCCCACAGCCGATGGGGGAGCCGTCAGTGACCAAGTCGCGTAGAGCTGGCGAAGGCGGGGTGCGCCGTGCCCTGCACGCCGTGGTGGCGATTCTGGTCTGCCTCGGGCCCTTCGCCGGAGCGGGGGCCGAGGAGCAGGCCATGGGCGCACCCGTCGCACCCGGCCCTGAAGTCGCCCCGGCCGGGGCCGGAGCGCGACTCCGAGCTGGCATTTCCGCCATGGAAGGCGGTGACGCGGCGCGCGGCGCCCGGCTCTTTGCGGCGGTCGCCGATGATCACCCCATCGTGGCGGACCATGCGCATCGGCTCAGGCTGAAGGCCCTGCTCGAACTCTCGCACTATGCGACCGCGGCTCACCTGGCCTCGAAATTCGAGGTGGCCTATCCCGAGTCCCCACTTCGGGGCGAGGTGTACCGGCTGCTCGGAGATTCCCGCGAAGCCCTCGGCGCCCCCGCAGCCGCGCGTGCTGCCTGGCGCCGAGCGAGACGCGAGGCTCGGGATCAGGAAACCCGCGCGGCGCTGGATCTCTCGATCGCCGAGTCCTTCGAGAGCTCCGGAAGAGGCGCGAGAGGCCTCTCTGAACTACCTGACCGTCTGGACCGAGGCGCCGACCAGCGAAGCGGCGAAGACTGCGGAGCAGGCCCTGAGGCGCCTCGAGCTCGAGAGCGGGAAGTCCCTGCGGACAGCGCCCCAAGTCGCGAAGCGGGCGCGGGCGTTCTACGCCGCCCGAGCCAATCGGGAAGCGCTGGAATCCTACCAGCGCGCGATCGACGGAAACCTGCCTCGCAAGACGCGCAGAGATCTGCAGCGTGGGCGAGCCTTCACCTTGTTCCGGTTGCGTCGCTACCCCGAGGCGGTCCTGGCCTTCGCGGAGCTCGGCGACGGGCGGGAGGATCGCTTCTGGCGGGCGCGTTCTCTGGCGCGCAGCGGTCGAGTCCCTGAATCGATCCGGGAGTTCGAGAAGCTCTCGAAGGGGCGATTCACCGCGCTGGCGGCGCGCTCGCTCCTGCTCGCGGGAATCCTTCGCGAGGACGAAGCGGATTGTACTCGCGCCCTGGCCAGCTATGTCCGGGTTGCCAGCAAGGCGCCGACCCACGCGCTCCGTGCGGCCGCGCGCTGGCGACTTGGCTGGTGCGCCTATCAGGACGAGCGCTACCGCGAGGCGGTGGAGCATTTCGCGATGCTGGGGAAGGCGACTCCCGACCCACTGGAGCGCCTCGGCGCCCGCTACTGGAGAGCCCGATCCCTGCAGCAGCTCAATGCCCCGGAGGCCCCTGAAGAGTTTCGCGCCATCGCCACCGAGTATCCGCTCTCCTACTACGGCTGGCGAGCGGCAGGCAGGGTCGACGAGAGCTCCCTGCTCCGCGAGGCGCCCGCGCGCTCGGTGCCTGCGCCGGTCTCGTTCCGGGCGGCGGAAATCCGGCGCATCGCGATCCTGATCGAGGCCGGCCTCCTCGAGGAGGCGAAGATCGAGACCGGGATCCTGGCGGAGACGGCGCACAGTCTCGACGACCGCCTCGCAATCGCGCACCTCTTCTCCGCCGCGGGGCACTTCTACCGGGCTGAGCGGGTGGTCGTCGATCCGTATCTTCAACGCCTCGCCCGGGGTCCGGAGCCTGGGCGAGAGCCACTCTGGTGGTTCGCCTGGCCGACCGCCTTTGCCGACCTGGTGACGGCCGTCTCGACCGGCCGCAGCGTCGACCCGGCGCTGCTCAATGCCGTGATGCGCGAGGAGAGCGGGTTTCGTCCCGAAGCCCTGTCGACGGTGGGTGCCCGCGGGCTGGTACAGATCATGCCCACCACGGGCGAGCGCCTGGCAGAGAGCCTCGGTCTTCTGGACTACGAAGTGGACGACCTCTTCACACCGGCCAGAAACCTGCTCCTCGGAGCCCACTACCTGGAGCAGCTTCTGCAGCGCTTCGATGGTCGGGTCTCCGCGGCGGTGGCCAGCTACAACGCCGGACCCGAGGCCGTGACTCGGTGGCTCGAGGAACGGCCCGACCAGGAAGACGACGAATGGGTCGAGGCGATCCCCTACGATCAGACCCGCAGCTATGTGAAGCGGGTGCTTCGCAGCCAGCAGGTCTACCGGGTGCTCTATTGACGATGCGCAGCAAGGATCTTCTCTGGAGCGAGTGGCGGGGCGGACACGGGGTCGACGTGGTGGGCCTTGGGCAGTGCGCCATCGACCAGGTGCTGCTCGTCGACGGCCCGCCGGAGTTCACTGGGAAGAAGCGCATCGTCGATCTGACGGAGCTCCCCGGCGGACAGATCGCCACCGGCGTTCTCGCCTGCACCCGACTGGGTCTCAGTGCGGCGTTGCTGAGTGCGGTGGGAGACGATGCAGCCAGCGAGACCGTGCTCGAGCCGCTGCGTGCGGCCGGCGTGGATCTGACCGGAGTCCGAGTCGTTCCCGGGGCAGACAGCCAGCTTTCGGTGATCGTGGTGGACCGGGAAACCGGCGAACGAACGGTACTTTGGCATCGCGACTCTAGACTCTCCATGAGGGTTCGCGAGGTGCGCCGCGACGAGATCGAGCGGGGCAGGGTGCTGCACCTCGATGCCCAGGACCTGGAGCTCTCCATCTGGGCGGCCGGGGTCGCCCAAGAGGCCGGCATTCCCGTGGTGCTGGACGCCGACACGCCCGCACCGGGAATCGACGCGCTCCTGCGGCGCGTCGATTTCCCTATCGTTTCTCGTGAGTTCGCCGAAAAACACTTCGGGACTCGGAGCCCGAGGGATTTCCTGCGGGGGCTCACGGCACTGGGGGCGCGTTTCCCCGTGGTGACGCTGGGCGATCGCGGAGCCGTTGCTGGAGGTCGCGAGGGAGTGATCGAGAGTCCGGCGTTTCAGGTCGACGTCCGCGACACGACGGGAGCCGGTGACGTCTTCCACGCCGCCTTCATCTGGGGTCTGCTCGAAGGCATGAACGGGGCTCGGATCCTGCAGGTAGCGAACGCCGCGGCGGCGATGAACTGCCGCGCGCTCGGCGCCCAGGGGGGTCTGCCGAGCAGAGAGGAGCTCGAGGACTTTCTGCAACACGGCGAACCGCACCCGGGAGAAGGCGGGAGCGAGCCGAGCGAAGAGAGGTGATCGAAGATGGAGAAGAGAGGCTTCGGAGTCACGATTCTCATTCTCGCGCTGCTGGCGGGTCTCGGGGCCGCGGGCGCATACAACTACCAGCGAAACACGGCGGAGGAGGAGCGCGCCGCTCCGCGGGCCTACCGGGGCTACTCCGATGCGGATATCGCCGCGCTCATCGAAGCCTACGAGCAGGAGGTCGAGGCCCTCGAGGCGCGCTATGGCGCGGCGAAGAGCCGCAGCATCGAGACGCGCAGCGGAGGCCTGATCGACCAGCAGATCAGGGAATTCGAACGGGCCCAGGAAGCGGGCGCTTCGACGCGTTCCATGGCGGCGGACGTCGCGCAGAGAGACGCCGTCCTTCGCGAGCTACGGAGGGAGCAATCGCTGCGCGGGAGCGCAGAGGATTCCCTCAAGCTCCACCTGCGGCGGCTGCTGACGATCTAGCCCGCATCTCTCACCGGCGGGCAACGCGCATGGCAGCGGGCTCAGTCGTCAGTTTCCTCGGTGAACTCGGTATCGTCGAGAAATTTGTCCCCCTCGGCGAGCTTGCCGATGTCCAACTCGGCCGCAGTCTCTGCATCGCTCTCTTCTTCGAAGCCCGCATCGGAGGCCTCTTCTTCATCGAGAAGCCGCGTGATCGGCGCCGCCGCCGGTCGCTTGACCGGGGGCGGCGGGCGGACCGCCGCGGTCTTCGCCGGCTGTTCTCGCTGATCGGTGTTGCACTTGGGACAGATCGGATCCGGCCGGTTCAGGTCGTAGAACTTCGCGCCGCAGCTGAAGCAGGCCCACTTGGCTCCGAGCTCGGGCTTCTTCTCGGCGCTCTCGATGGGCCGGGCAACACCCTGCCTCGGCTTCCTTCGAGCCGGCTTCGCGCGCGGCTTTGCCGACGCGGCCGGTTTCTTTCCGGCAGCCGCCTTGGAAGCCTTGGAAGGCTTGGAGGGAGGCGCCGGAGCGCTCGACTCGGCCGCGCTCTTCTTGGCGTCTCGCTTGGCCGTCTTCTTCGCCGCCTTCCGCGGGGTCTTTCGCGCCGTCGCTGCTCTTGGCAGGAGCCTTCGCCGCCTTCTTCTTGGCTCCGGCTTTGGGCGCCTTCTTGGCCGGGGCCTTGCGGGCGACCTTCTTCGTCGTCTTCCTGGCGCCCTTGGTGGCGCGCTTCCTGGCAGGACTCATACCGTCACTCCGGGGGCTACGCGAATCAAATGCTGTGCTTCGGTCGCATGGCGGATACCGAGCGCCATGGCATCCTCGGGGCCATCGATCCAGCCATGATCGAGCTCGAGCGCCATCTCACCATCCTCGGGCAAGGCGATTCCGGCGGCATCCAGCCAGCGTCGATAGCACGCCACCAGATCCCGACGCCCGCTCTCGGGAGACGCCGCGCCCCGGGCGTTCTTGATCGGCGAATACTCTTCCTCGCGCTGCGCCTCGACCGCCACCAACGATCTCGCCGCCGGAAACGCATCGAACACGAACCTCTCCAGCTTGTACCCGTTGGGCCTCGATGGCTCCACCCGGTTGCCGGAGGAATCCACGGTGGGGATCTTCTTCGGTGAGGCGTGGTAGGGCAGCAGGGACTCCGAGTCTCCCGCCACCCGTCGCAGAAACTCCACATCGAGAGCGTGGACCCCGATGGATCCGGCCCAGAAGACCAGCTCGCCCTCGCTGTCGCGGAGCGAGCGATGGGGCTCCTCGATCTCCGTGTACTCCACCACCGCAGCGTGGCCGTCCCGGCGGGCGAGGGTACCCAGCCCCTCCAGCGGTTCCCGCTTGCGGACCGCCTTGCAGGCCACCTCGGCGCCGGTGAGCGTCCCGAAGCCCACCAGCGACGGGTCGGCGATCCGGACCAGCGGGTTGTCCACATGGCAGTAGAAGACCGTCGAGACGCCGCGCTCCTGCATCTGCTTTCAAGGCACCGCTGGCCAGCAGCCCCGGAATCGAGGCACCGTGTCCGTCGGGGCTCTCGGCGATCCGATCAGGACCCTCGAGAATCAACGATCCCTCGAAGTCCACGGCTGGAACTCGCCGTTGTGAAAAGAAGAACAACTCCTCCCGATCGAGGCCAAAGTAACCGTTTGCGTCGAACAGCCGCGCGCGTTGCCGCATCCGTGTCCGGACTCGTCATGAGGCAGGCCGGGACGCAACCGCCGTAGCGTCGCGCCACGCCCCGGAGCTTCTGGGCGAGCAATTCGAGGAGGCTCCGGCTGGACACCGGCCCGATCGGAAAGGCCCCCTTGGGGCCTCGAAAACCGAGCCGCGACCCCTGGCCACCAGCCACCACCAAGACGCCGACGCGACCTTCGGCGAGGAGCGCTTCCCCGCACTCGATCGCCCTCGAGCGCTCTCTGGGATCGCCGCCGTACTCGGGAAGGCGCCGGACGGGGAGGGGCTCCAGGAGCTGTGGACGCGGCCGAGCCAGCGCAACGGCCTTGCGCTGGATCCGCGCCAGGCGTTCCAGGTCGATCTCGCCGGCCTGGCGAGCGAGTCGATCCTGGGACACCCCCTCGAGACGGTCCCAGAACCGGAATACGTGATCCTGGCCGCTCCGAGCGAACCTCTCGCGAAGGTCCCTCAGGCTCTCCGTCCCGGGCTGTGCGAGAGACGCCATCTGACACCGGATCCTTTGGGGGCGTCCTGTAGCACAGTAACGATCCTCCGCGAAAGTCTCCCGGCAAACCTTGCTTCCCCGCACAACGGGCCCGCCAAAAAAGGGGATTTGCACGGCCCCCCGGGCAGGGGGCGCGGCCTCGGAGCGCCCAGCTGATCTTCAGGCTCTAGTTGACATAATCTATCTTATCGGACGTTAATTGTAGGCGCAAAATGGAAATGTCGGGTTTCTCGCAATTTAGAAATGTCGGGTTTCAGGCACCGTGTCGGTCCTGGAGGCCGACATGGACGATGCGAGGAACCCTGACGATGAGCGCGAAGGAGCTGGACCGGCTGGAGGTGCTGGGCCGCGTGATCGAACGGCGGCTGACGCAGCGGCAAGGCGGCCGAGCAGCTCGGGCTGAGCCTGCGTCAGGTCGAGCGACTGTGCCGGGCGCTTCGGAGCGACGGAGCCGCCGGGCTCGTCTCGCGCAAGCGCGGGCGGCCCAGCAACCGGAAGCTGCCCGACGGCGCTTCGCGAGCACGCCCTGGGGCTCGTCCGAGCCCGCTACGCGGACTTCGGCCCGACGCTCGCCGTGCGAGAAGCTCCGCGAGCAGCACGGCTTCGAGGTCTCGGTCGAGACGCTCCGCCACTGGATGATCGAGGCCGGCCTGTGGGTCCCCCGGGCTCGCAGCGGACGCCGCGCGTCCACCAGCCCCGGCACCGGCGGTCGTGTCTGCGGCGAGCTCATCCAGATCGACGGCTGCGACCACGCCTGGTTCGAGGACCGCGGCCCGAAGTGCACGCTGCTCGTCTTCGTGGACGACGCGACGAGCCGGCTGATGGAGCTTCGCTTCGTGGACTCGGAGTCGACCTTCGACTACTTCGCAGCGACGCGTGCGTATCTCGAGCGGCACGGCAAGCCCGTGGCCTTCTACAGCGACAAGGCCAGTGTCTTCCGCGTCACGACCTCAGAAGACGCCCGAAGGCGGCGGCGGATCACGCAGTTCGGCCGAGCCCTGTCCGAGCTGAACATCGACATCCTCTGCGCCAACACGCCGCAGGCGAAGGGCCGCGTCGAGCGCGCTCACCTGACGCTCCAGGACCGGCTCGTCAAGGAGCTCCGGCTGCGCGGGATCTCGACGCCCGAGGCCGGCAACGCGTTCGCTGCCGGAGTTCATCGCGCCGACTACAACCAGCGATTCGGTCGCGAGCTCCCGGAGCCAGCACGACGCCCACCGTCCCGTCCGCGACGACGAGGACCTCGACCTGCATCTTCACCTGGCAGGAGGACCGCAAGCTCTCGAAGAACCTGACCCTCCACTACAAGCGGGTCATGTACCTCGTGGAGCCCGGTCCCGAGACGCTTCCCCTCGCAGGCGAGCGATGCCGCGTCCACGAGCACGAAGACGGGCGCATCGAGGTCCGCCACGCGGGGAAGCCCCTCCCCTGCCGCGTCTTCTTCGACAAGGATCCCTGCGTCCAGCCGGGCGCCATCGTGGCCAACAAGCGGCTCGGGGCCGTGCTGAGCCAGATCCGGGCAGGCCAACAGGAGCGCGATCGCCAGCGCCTGGCCCATCCGAAGCTCACGCTTCGGCAGAAGGACCGGATTCGAGCCGCCCGGAAGCGAGCGGACGCAAACGCCCCCTTATGACCCCTGGGGGACAGCCAGCCCTACCCGACATTTCTACTTTGCAGAGAACCCGACATTTCTACTTTGGATTGACATAAGTCGAGCCAGGCGAATTTCGCCTATGCCCGCCGCGCTGGGGTGCCGAGGTTCGTATAAGGTCTGGATGCCCGGAGCAAATCCCAGAGGAGACGATTCGCTTGCTCTTCAATTCTCTCGAATTCCTGGTCTTCCTCCCCACGGTCTATCTTCTCTACGTCTCGATGGGACATCGGCGGCAGAATCGGATGCTGCTGGTGGCGAGCTACGTCTTCTACGGCGCCTGGGACGAGCGCTTCCTCTTTCTGATCGTCCTTTCGACGGCCGTCGACTACTGCGCTGGCCTGATGATCGAGGAAGGCCGAGTCGCGCGCCGTTCCAGGTGGGGAGCGTCGCTCTACGTCGTCCTGTCGGCCTTCGCCTTGATCACTCTCGATTGGAGCGCGGTCGATCTGAAGGCTGGGAGCGGCTGGCTCTCGATCGACTGGGGCGCGCTGCTTTCGAACCCGCTGGGCTGGTGGACGCTGCTCGGCACGCTGGCCGCACTGACCGTGGCCCACCTTCTCTATCCCCGGCTTCGGGATCTCGACGACTCCCGCCGCCGGCGCGTCTTCCTGACGCTCAGCATCGTCACGAATCTGGCCATTCTTGGATTCTTCAAATACTTCAACTTCTTCATCAGCAGCGCAGAGGATCTCGCCGGGTCGATCGGCTTCCAGAGTGATCTGCGCCTGGGACTCGTCCTTCCAGTAGGCATCTCCTTCTACACGTTCCAGACCATGAGCTACACGATCGACGTCTACCGGGGAAGGACGCGCTCGACCCGGGAGTTCCTCGACTTCGCCTTGTTCGTCTCCTTCTTCCCCCAGTTGGTCGCCGGGCCGATCGAACGAGCTCGTCACCTCCTGCCCCAACTGCTGAAGCCTCGAACCTTGAGCTTCGAGCAGACGACGCGGGGCCTCTACCTGATCCTCTTCGGGCTGTTCAAGAAGGTCGCCATCGCAGACGGCGTCGCGGGGTCCGTCGACTCGGTCTACCACAGCGTGGGTGCCGTGAGCGCGCCCGACATAGCGGCCGCAACCGCCCTCTTTGCCGTCCAGATCTACTGCGACTTCTCGGGGTATTCGGACATCGCGCGCGGCACTGCAAAGCTGCTGGGCATCGACGTCATGACGAACTTCAACCTGCCCTACTTCTCGGCGAATCCGAGTGAGTTCTGGCGGCGCTGGCACATCTCGTTGTCCTCCTGGCTGCGCGACTATCTGTACATCCCACTCGGGCGGAAATCGGCTGGGCGAATGCGAAGACCTACCGCAACCTGATGATCACCATGGCGCTCGGCGGACTCTGGCACGGTGCGGCGTGGAACTTCGTCCTCTGGGGCGTCTACCACGGGGCGGTCCTGTGCGTCTACCGTTGGTTCGGATGGGGCAGCGACGCGGAGGGCCCGGTCCAGTCCGTATCGGCCGCTCTCAAGAAGCTCGTCGCAATCGCTTTCTTCTTCGCCCTCACCTACTACGGCTGGCTCCTGTTTCGTGCGGTTTCCTTCGAGCAGATCGGCTACTTCACGGAGACTCTGCTGACTGGATGGGGCGAGGGGGACCTGTCGATGAAGCGGCCGACTCTCGCCGCCCTCTCCGGCCTGCCGCTCCTGGTCGTCTATGAGATCGTCGAATACTGGAGAGGCAGCGTGACATTTCTATGTCCGGATGCCGCGCCCGATCCGCGGAGCGCTGTACGCCGCGATGATCGTTGTCCTGCTCATGGGAACCAGCAATGAACCCGCACAGTTCATCTACTTCCAGTTCTGATCCTCGGGGATCCCGACGGGTCCGCGATGTCTGGCTCGTGTCCTTCTGGTGCATTCTCTTTCTCGCCATTGGCGATCTGGGCCTCAACGTGTTGTTCCCGCAGCCGGCGAACGCGCGACGGGGAGTCGGCGGGTTCCTTCCGGATCTACTTCGACTACGGCCGCTCGATCGAAGGCAAGATCCGCCGAATGGTGGGAAGAGACCGACGAGGAGACGCATCCCATGGCCCTGGCCGGCTGGTTCGAGGCCTGGGAGGAGCTGCCGACCGGGCCCGAAGCTGACGGTCCGCTCATCGCCGTGTACGGCATGTCCTTCTCCGCACGCGTTGCCCGTGATCTCGAGCAACTTGCCCCCGCCGTAACGCTTCGTGTGATCTCGGCGCCCGTCCGCACCGCTCAGCCACTCGTACACCGCGTACCGGCGCGATCGTGACCGGCATCAGGCGGATGTGGTCATTCTCGGCATCCTGGCATCGAGCCTTGCCCGGGTGAACTCCATCACGCACATGACCGCCAACTTCGAGGCGCCTGCGCCGCACATGTATCCCCGATACTCCTGGACCGGCGAAGCGCTCACCTCGATCGAGCCGCCGCTTGGCTCGCTCGAAGAGCTTCGCGCCGCACTCGAGGATCCGTCGAAGTGGAGCGCCGTCGTGGATGCGATCGAAAAGAACGACGACTTCTACGACCCATTCCTCTTCAACGCCAACCTCACGGACGGCTCTGCCATCGTCCGCATGATCCGGCGCGCCTGGGGCCAACGGAATTTCCACAAGGTGGTTCGCAGGTTCCATGACGAGAACGGCTTCCGAAACGATCGGGGCCTGGTCAGCACCGCCGAGGCGCTCGTCAGGGATTTCGCCGCCACCGCTCGCGCGGATGCAAGGCTACCGGTCGTGATCCTCTTCAACGATCGCGGATACGGCGATCATCTCTATCGGGCGCTTCAGCGCGTTCTGACAGACGGGCAGATCCCCTACGTCTCCACGCACCGCATCGCTCCAGCAGAGGATCTCGGCAATTTCGTGCCCGATGGACACTTCACGCGCCAGGTTGAAGAAGAGATCGCCGAGGAACTCCTCGGGGTGATCCGCGACCACCGCCTCCTTCGTTGACGGACATCCGCCTCGATCGTCACTGATCAGCAGATTCGGCGGCCGTCCCAGGTGATCCTTCGTCGGGGAGCGGCTCTTTGCCGCGGAGGCTGGCCGCGCGAAGCTCGAGAAGCCGCGCCTTCGTGTGCGCCGGGAGCGCTGCGTCGGGTGCCTCGGTCTCGATGCGCTCGAAGATCGCCAGCGCCCGCTCCACGTCGCCGGCCTCGGCAAAGCAGCGCGCCGCGTCCCCGAGCGCCTGGAAGCGCGTCGGCAGCTCCTCGATCTCGCCCGCCTCTTCGTGTGCGATCCCCGCTTCCTCCCAGCGAGACCGGGACTCCAGAGCCCGCGCCAGCCGCACCAGCGCCAGTCCCTCGAGTGCGCTTCCACCGTCCGCCTCGTCGGCGGCCTTCCGCCAGCTCTCCAGGGCGGCCTCCAGGTCGCCGGCCTGATCCTGCAGCGCCGCGGCCTCCATCCGAGCCGCGACCGCCGACGCGGTTCCCGCGTGCTCGTCCGCCACCTCGACGAACTGGACGACGAATTCGCGTCGAACCTGCCGGCCGGTCTCGGGGTTGGCCGGCTCCACCACTTCGAAGCTTCCCGGGGAAGCGCCCATGGCCGAGAGGTACGCAGCCTGGACCCTGGCCACCGCCGCCGAGGCGCGCGTCTCGCGGCGTTCCCGCGCCCAGTTCCAGAGGCTGATCGAAGCCGCCACCAGCAGGATGGCCACCAGGAGTCCGAGCACCTGCCGCGGGTTCGTGGCCACCCAGCGTGCGAGGCGATCGAAGACCGATTCGATTTCCTGGAGGGTTTCGGTTGCCTGCCGGGAATCCGAGCGCTGGGCCAAGGTGGAAGCTCCTCCTTCGTGGGCGCCGAAGTGTATCGTCAGCGTTTGCTGTTGTCGTGGCGAGCCCGGAGTCGGATCCGGATCGGGGCACCCTCCAGATCGAACCGCTCCCGCAGCCGGTTCTCGAGGAAGCGCCGATAGGAAGGCTGAACCGCATCGGGCTCGGTGCAGAAGAGCAGAAAAGTGGGAGGCCGGATGCCCGTCTGGGTGGCGTAGAAGAACTTGATGGGCCGCCGGCGGCTTCCCCGCTGGGCCATCGCCGGCTCGTGGCGCCGGACGCAATCCTCGAGCCAGCGGTTGAGTTCGGCGGTAGGAACTTGCATCGAGGAGGCCCTGGCGAGCTTGCGAATCCGGGGGAAGATCCGTTCCACGCCCCTGCCGGTCTTGGCCGAGATCCGCAGCACCGGAACGTCCGAGAGACCCCGCAGGCGCCGTTCGACGGCCGAGTCCACCCTCGCTGCGGATCCGTCGTCCCGCGCCTGGATGAGATCCCACTTGTTCAGGAGCAGCGCGGTCGCGCAGCCTCGTTCCCGCACCAGGGCGACGATGTGGGCGTCCTGGTCCGCAAGCCCCTCCCCGGCATCGACGATCACCAGCGCGATATCGGCCCGCTCGAGAGCCCGGACGGTCATCAGCGCACTGCCCCTCTCAGCGATGCGGTGCCGGCGCCCCGGTCGCCGCAGGCCGGCGGTATCCACGAAGACGTAGGCTCCGTCTTCGCGCTCCAGGCGAATGTCCACGGAGTCGCGTGTGGTCCCGGGGACGTCGGAGACCACCACGCGCTCGCTCCCCAGGACCCGGTTCAGGAGCGAGCTCTTGCCGACGTTGGGGCGTCCCACCAGCGCGATGCGAAGCTCCCCGTCTGTGCCCAGGTCTCTCCGGCCCCCCTCCCCTGCCCCCTCTTCCGGAGCCCGCGGAATCGCCTCGACCAGCTCCTCGAGCAGGTCCCAGGCACCGGTTCCGTGCTCTGCGGAAATTCCCCGGATCGGCTCGAGCCCCAGAGCGTAGAACTCGGCGACTCGCACGGCGTGGCCGGGGATGTCGATCTTGTTGACCGCTACGGCCACTGGGCGGGCGATGCGCCGAAGCATCCGGGCGAGCTCCTGCTCCTCTGGAATCAGGCCGGCCTTGCCGTCCACCACCAGGAGAATCGCGTCAGCCCGATCGATGGCCGTCTGGACCTGGCTCTGAATCGCCGCATCCATGCCGCCCTCGGGCTCCGGATCCAGCCCCGCCGTATCCACCAGGAGGACGCGTCGGGCACCGACCTCGACCTCCTCGGCGATCCGATCCCGGGTGATTCCGGGCAGATCGTCCACCAGAGCGCGGCGGCGGCCAGCGAAGCGGTTGAAGAGGGTCGACTTCCCGACGTTCGGGCGGCCTACGATGGCGATGATGGGAATGGGGGTGCCGGACATCGAGGGCCCCGGGAGCTTCTCGAGAGCACCTTACCGGCACCGGCGGCAGGCGCAACTCGAGCTGCCAAGGGCTCGCGGCATCGAAAGTTTGCTTGACAAAAGCTGGAGATGCCCATTAGGCTCTCGCGGGGTGTCTATGCAGGTGCGTGGGGTCTGGTTCTGCGCAGAGAGGTTGTCTGTATCTGGATTTTCGCTGACTTCTCCCCCCACCACGCGCCTCGTTGGACGGCGGGCATAGCCGTCGTCCGGATGGAGGAAGTTCTGTGAACTCGCTTTCGCCTGTGCCGCGACGATTCGTTGCTCGCCTCGCTCTGGTCGGGGCCGTCCTCGCACTCGTATTCATGGTCTCGAGCCCGGTGTCTGCCTCGCCAGAGACGTTGAAGCGCTCGGTCGAGAACCTGACCCTATGGCCCCTCGACCTGGTGCTCTCGCCCGTCGTAGCCGGACAGACGGTCTATACGAACCTCCGGGACATCGACGACAGCGACGCGGTGAGAGTCGCCTACACGGTGCCCGGATTTGCCTGGGTCACCTTCGTCCAGATGGGCGCTGCATGTCTCCGCGGTCTTACCGGGGTCCTCGAGTTCCTGCCCGGTCTCGGGCTGCTGTTCTTCGAGGCGGACCTCGATCCCCTCTTCGATCCGGCGGTGGACAACGAGGCTCTCGTCGAACTTCGAGAATCCCGTCTACAACTTCAAGTTCGGGGTCAGCTACACGTCCGCCGGCTACTGAACCGCGGCACTTTCCTCGAAGCGGGACCCCTCATCACGGGGTCCCGCTTTCGTTTGCGCACCGGTCGAGCCGCCGGCCCGGCGTCAGGCTCCCTCGAGAAAG
The DNA here is from genome assembly GCA_963722885.1 of uncultured delta proteobacterium. GTDB lineage: Bacteria > Myxococcota_A > UBA9160 > UBA9160 > UBA6930 > CAVXZE01. Next base: position 164,170 of record CAVROS010000004.1, on the reverse strand, counting down.
GTCTCGACCGCTCTCCGCAGCCCCTCTTCGTCGTCCGGGTGCATCCACGCCGCGTCGCGGAGCGAGCGCAGCCAGGTGCGCTGGCGCCGGGCGAAGTGTCGCGTGTCCTTCTGCATCTCCGCGAGCACGTTGGCCAGTGTCTCGGCACCATCGATCACCGGCTGCATGTGCCGGTAGCCGATGGCGCGCATGCACGAGAGCTCCGGGCCGTATCCCCGCTCCCGCAGGCTCCGCACTTCCTGCAGTAGCCCCGCCCTCCACCATCCGAACGCAGCGCGCGTCGATGCATGCCTTCAGCTTCTCGGGGCCGGGATCGATGACCAGGTGCAGGGTCCGGTAGCGGCTGTCGGGAGCCCGGTGGCTCCTGCGCAGCTCCGAGACAGTGCGGCCGGTGCCCTCGATCAGCTCCAGTGCGCGGATCAGGCGCACCACGTCGTTCGGATGAATGCGCTCACCGCTCTCCGGGTCGAGGGAGGCGAGGCGACGGTGCAGCCGGTGGGGCTCGCCCGCCTCCACGGCGGCCCGGTGCTCTTCCTCGAGGGCCCGGCGGCGATCGGGGTCGGCTCCGCCACCCGCCATCAGTCCCTCCAGAAACACCCGGATGTAGAGCCCCGTGCCGCCGACCAGGAAGACCAGCCGACCGCGCCGCTGGACCTCGTTCGCCGCCCGCGCCGCGTCGCGGCTGTAGCGGCCCGCGTTGTACTGGACATCCGGTGCCACGATGTCGATCAGGTGGTGCGGCACCTCGGCGCGCTCGGCGAGAGTCGGCTTGGCGGTGCCGATGTCCAGGTAGCGGTAGACCTGCATCGAGTCGGCATTCAGGATCTCGCCGCCGAATCGACGAGCCAGCCGGATTCCGGTCGAAGTCTTTCCCGACGCCGTGGGGCCCGTGACGATCACCACCGGCGGTCGCGAGCCGTTCTGCCCCGTCTCTCCCATTGGCACACCTTAGCGACCTGGCTAGCTGCGTCCGAAGCGGCGTTCGATCTCGCCCAGCGTGATGGGAACGGCGACGGGTCGTCCGTGGGGACAGCTCGGAGCCCAGGGAATCGCATCCACGGATTCGAGCAGGGCTCGCTGCTCCCGCGGGTCCAGGACCTCACCCGCCCTTCGCGCCGAGTGACAGGCCATGCTGGCGAAGAGATGGTCTGCGCCCTCGAGGATCCGCGTGCCTGCCCGCATCGGGGCCCCCAGCCGAGCGCCGCTCCGAAGCTCGTCCGCCAGACCCCGGAGCAGGCCGACGGGATCGCGCTCGGCGAGCAGGGCGGGCACGGCGCGAATCGCCAGGGCGCGTTCGCCGAAGCTCTCGACCTCGAAGCCCAGGGCTTCGATCACCTCTCCGTGCTCGTCCAGCGCAGTGAGAGCCGCGGCGTCCAGCTCCAGCGTCGTGGGAACCAGCAGACCCTGACGTTCCACACCGCCCGCGAGCCAGGCTGCACGGAGCCGTTCGTAGAGGACCCGCTCGTGGGCCGCGTGCTGGTCCACCAGCAGCAGACCCTCTTTCTCCTCCAGCAGCAGATAGGTGCCGAGGAGCTGGCCGAGGAGGCGCAGGTCCCCGAGGCGAAAGGGCCGCGAGCGCCGGGCTGGCGCCCTCGCCGGCCAGCTCGCCCTGGGGCTCCGACCGCAGCGGGAATTCCGCTCCGGCGCCGCCCTGCCCTGCGAAGATCCAGTCGCTCGCCCCGGGCTCGTGAGTCCGATCCGGCTGCCCAGCCGGCCTTCCGCTGCTGGGTGGATAGCCCGCTTCCCCGAGCCAGCCCCGCCTGCCGATCGCCTCACTCACCGTCGCCGTCACCATTCGGTGTATGGCCTGGGGATCATCGAAGCGGACCTCCCACTTGGCGGGGTGCACGTTCACGTCCACGGCCGAGGTGGGGACGCTGAGAAAGAGCACAGCGGTGGGGAAGCGACCGCGGGGAAGCAGATCCCGGTACACCTGGAGAAGCGCGTGGCGCATCAGCCGGTCGCGCACGGGACGACCGTTCACGAAGAGGTGGATCCCGGCGGTGGTGGCCCGGTGCGCGTCCGGTCGCGACACGTAGGCGTGCAGCGCCGCGTCTTCCTGAACGCGCTCCGCTGCCACCAGCGCGGCGGCATCCCGCTCGGAGAGCACCGCGGCGATCCGGTCGAGGGGGTTCTCCACAGACGGCCAGCTGAAGGCGTTCTTCGCGTCGCGTCGAACGTCGAAGTGAATGCGGGGCAGCGCGAGGGCGGCTCGGGCCAGCCAGTCTCCGATGTGCCCCCACTCGGTGGTGGGGGACTTCAGGAACTTCCTCCGCGCCGGAACGTTCCCGAACAGCTCGGCCACCTCGATTCGAGTCCCCTCGGCCCCCGCCGCGGCACGGGCATCGACCAGTGCGCCGCTCTCGACGCGCATCTCGAATCCCTCCGCCTGCCCCCGCTCACGGGTGCGAAGGCGCAGCCTCGAGACCGAGGCGATGGCGGGAAGGGCCTCCCCGCGAAAGCCAAAGCTGTGGATCTGCTGGAGGTCGTCGATGCTGCTGAGCTTGCTGGTGGCATGGCGTTCCAGGGCCAGCCTCGCGTCCTCCGGCGACATGCCCGAGCCGTCATCGGTGACGACGATCAGGGCGGCACCGCCACCCTGGACCTCGACCCTCAGCCGCCGTGGCGCCGGCATCGACCGAATTCTCGACCAGCTCCTTCACCACCGAGGCCGGCCGCTCCACGACCTCCCCCGCGGCGATCTGATCGACCAGCGCGTCCGGGAGCCTCCGCACCGGATGAGCTTCTTGCGTGCTTTTTCCGCCTATCTGTGGCAATCTAGACACAGTTTCACCTCCTCCGACGGCATATCATGGGGTGTGAGGTGATGCCGCGCACCATCGGCGCTTCTCGGGATTCGCAAATTCGTTGACAATCCCCCCGAATCTACAATAGTTTTTCTTTGATTTCGGGAGGGGGAGATCATGGCAACCGGAAGCATGAGCCAGATCGAAGGCGAAATCCAAGGCGGATCCGGCAGCGTCGGCAAAGAGGCCGGTGGCTCCATCCGGACCAATCCGGCGGGGCGCCGCCGCGCCGACCGGATCGTCGGGGCGACTCAGGCCACTCGGGATCTCGTCGCACAAGCGACGGCTGCCGCGAGATCGGACCTCCCCGTGATCCTGATCGGGCCGTCGGGGAGCGACAAGGATCTCGTGGCACGGGCCATCCACGCCTGGGGACGCCGCTCGGAGGGCGCGTTCGAAGCCCTCTCGTGCTCCGCGATCCCCGAGCTGCTCCAGGCGCGCGAGATCTTCGGATGCGCCGAAGGCGTCTACCCTGCGCTTCCCGCCGCGTACGCCGGCGCTCTCGAGCGGGCCTCCGGTGCGACGCTGCTGCTGGAAGGGATCGACACGCTCCGCTCCGATCTCCTCGCCACCGTCCTGGAGGCGGTCGCGGCGAAGGCGATTCCGCCGTGAGGGTGAGAACACCGCTCGCCCCCTCGGAGCCCGGCTGATCGGGACTGCGGACACAGCGCTTCCAGAGCTGTCTTCCGCGAGCTTTCCTCACCACATGATCAAGATCGTCCCACTCGCGGAACGGCCCGAGGATCTCCTGCCGCTGGCCGCTCACTATCTGCGGGCCTTCGCTGAGGATGCAGGTGTGGAGCCCGTCGGCTTCACCGCCGACGCTCGCGTCTGCCTGTTGAGCGAAAGCTGGCCCGGCGATGTCCAGGAGCTTCGAGAACGCATTCGCCAGGCGGTGCAGCTCGCGGGCAACGGAGCCGTGAGCGCCGAGGCTCTGATGCTCGCCAAGGATGCGGAGGAGGTGCCCTCCTTCAAGGAGGCGAAGCGCGCCTTCGAAACCCGCTACGTCGTGGGCCTGCTGCGCCGCTGCGGTGGCAACATCAGCCGCGCAGCGCGACTCGCCAAGAAGGACCGGAAGGACTTCTACGACGTCATCCGCCGCACGGGGGTGGACCCTTCGCAGTTCCGCTAGGCGGGCAACGCAGCCTCCGGCTACCCTGCCAGAATGCGCGTCGCCGTCGTCCAGATGACGTCCACGGACGATCTGCCGGGAAATCTCGCCGCGGCCCGGCAACTCGTGGCCGAAGCGGCCGCGGGGGGTGCCGAATGGGTCGCGCTGCCCGAGATGTTCGCCTACCTGCGCCGGGAGGGGAATCGCTTTCCCTGCGCCCAGGGCCTCGACGGAGAGATCGTCGACAGCCTTCGCGAGATGGCCAGGCGCCATCAGATCTGGCTGCTGGGAGGGAGCTTCCCCGAAGCGGTGCCCGGAGACGAGAGGGTCTACAACACCAGTGTGCTGGTCTCGCCCCAGGGCGAGGTGGAGGCAACCTACCGGAAGATCCACCTCTTCGACGTGGATCTCAGGGAACACGGCGGGGGCCGGCTTCGAGAATCCGCCAGCATTGCAGCGGGCGAAGATCTGGTCGTCGCCAGGACCCCTTTTGGCGGCGTAGGCCTGTCGATCTGTTACGACCTGCGCTTTCCGGAGCTCTACCGGGCTCTGAGCGCGCAAGACGTCCGATTCCTGACGGTGCCGAGCGCTTTCGCCCGTGAGACGGGCAAGGATCACTGGGAGGTGCTGCTGCGGGCCAGGGCCGTCGAGAACCAGTGCTTCGTGCTGGCTCCCGCCCAGTGGGGAGAGCACGCTCCCGACCGCGCCAGCTACGGCCGGGCCATGATCGTCGACCCCTGGGGCCTGGTGCTGGCCGTCGCGCCCGACCGGCCCTGTATGGTGCTCGCGGACTGCGATCTCGCCCTCCAGGACCGGATTCGCGCCGCCCTCCCCTCTCTCAAGCATCGCCGCCTGTGAGCCGAAGAGCCGGAGTGTCCCAGTGCAGACGGAGGGGACGTGTCGGCTCAGCTCGAGGGTCCCGGAGCCAAGGCAATGCTCCTGATCCGCAACGGCGGATTCGAGGGGATGTCGTACGAGATCACTGCCGAAGAGACTCTGATCGGCCGGAACCCGACCACCGACATCACCCTGCTGGACGAGGGAATCAGCCGCGAGCACGCCCTGATCGTCTACGACCCGGAAGACGACACCTACAGCATCGAAGACCTGCAGTCGACGAACGGGACCAAGGTGAACGGCAAGCGGGTGCGCTCTTCGGAGCTCGCCGACGGCGACGATCTCCAGATTGGCCACACCCACTTCCGATTCCTCCTCGCCCCGCCCGCCAAGGGCTAGCCAGGGCCTCCACACCGGGGTATAAGGGGCGATCGCGACCAGGAGCCTCTCTGGTCTGACTTGGGGGACGATCATGGAATACCGGCAGGATTACTCCGCACGAGCTGCAGTGGCCGCCACGGCCGCTGCTTCGCTCCTCATGGGTCTGCTGCTGCTCGGGGGCTGCTCGTCCGCGAAGGGTCCTCCGGCCGGACCCGCCTCACAGCCCTATCTTGCCGGCCCGCCCGATCAGCTCGTGGTCACCATCCTCCCCGAGCCCATCATCGAGCGATCGGTCGTGGTCCGCCCGGATGGCATGATCTCCATCGATCTGCTCGGCGACGTGCCCGCCGCGGGCCGGACCACCGTGGAGATCGCCTCGGACATCGAGAACCGGATCCTTCGCTTCAAACGCAACGCGAAGGTCACCGTGTCCCTGGAGCGGTCCCTCAGTGCCCAGATCACCGTGCTCGGGGAAGTGCTTCGGCGCAACACCTTTCCCCTCGAGCGGGAAACACGCGTCGTCGAGGCCCTCGGGCGTGGTCGGTGGTCCCACCCTCCTCGCCGCCAAGAGCAGGATCCGAGTGATTCGCGTCCAGGACAGCGAGACCAAGGTCTATCGCGTGAACCTCTCGGCCATCGAGAACGGAGACCTCCGGACCAATTTGACGCTGCAAGGCGGCGACGTGATCATGGTGCCTCCCACCGTGGCTGCCGTCATCGGGCACTGGCTTGGCAACCTCTTCTATCCGCTTCAGCGGATCATCGGGCTTGGCAGAGACACGACAATCAGCGTCATGACCGGCGGAGCGGGGGCCGGCTTCTGAGCCAATCCCGCACGCCCTCGCGGCGCCTCGCGCCGCCGGAGATCCCCCTCGGGGAGACAACGCACCCCGCGTAACCTCCATCACATGGGCCCTTCTCACCCCGGCCGATCTCTCGAATGACTCGAGAGAAGGGGCGCCAGCCCCGGTCCCGGAGGTGTGTGGGCCATGAAACGACGCATCCATCGATCCGCCTGTGCGGTGCTCGCGCTGATCGCGCTGAGCCTCACGGGAGCCATGACCCAGTGTCCGTGGAAGATCGCTCGTCGTCGAGATCCCCGATCTCGAGGCCAATCAGATCGAGGGATTGCAGCTCTGGCGAGCGGACGACGAGGCAGGCCAGAGCTTCACCGAGGCCGGCCGGATCGTCTTCGGCGACTGCTTCGTCGAAAACGGCTCGGAGGCGCTGGTGTACACGATGCTGAACCGCGGAGGACGAGCCCCTCGAGGTCGCGACGCCAGCCATGGTGGTTCGGGGAGAAGACGAGAACGGCGCGGTCACGCTTCACTTCTTCTTCGACGACTGGAGTGAGCCGCCGGGATGGATCCGGGTCACCACCTTCAACGCGGTGGGCGAGTCGGAGCTCTCGGAGGAAGCGGTCTTCCTATAGCGGCAGAGTCAGCTGGCGCCGGTTCGGCGGAAGACGGCGGGGATCGTTCTCAGCATGATCATGAAATCATTGCTGAGCGACCAGGTGTCGATGTAGTCGAGATCGAGCTTCACCCACTCCTTGAAATCGTCGATCTTGTTCCGCCCGTTGATCTGCCAGAGGCAGGTCAGGCCAGGCCGCATCGAGATCCGCCGCCGGTCGCCCTCACCGTACTGCGCGACCTCCTGGGGGACCGGCGGACGCGGTCCCACGATGCTCATGTCGCCGATGAACACGTTCCAGAGCTGCGGCAGCTCGTCCAGGCTCCAGCGCCGCAGCACGCCTCCAACTCGGGTGACCCGGGGGTCTTCCTTGATCTTGAAGACGGGCCCGTCCATCTCGTTCAAATGGACCAGCTCCTTCAGCTTCTCCTCCGCATCGACGCACATGGTGCGCAGTTTCCAGCAGCGGAAGCGCCGCCCGTAGCGGCCACAGCGCATCTGGCCGAAGAAGACCGGTCCCTCCGAGTCCAGGCGGATCGCGATTGCAGCGCCGAGGATCACCGGCGCCGCGAGCACCAGGCCGATACCCGCTCCGATCAGGTCGACGAAGCGCTTCACCGCGAGCTTGTTCTGGCTGTGGTGAACCGGCGCAAAGCGCAGCGCCGCCAGCGAGTCGAAGCGGGTGACCTGAGGCGGCGGCAGGTAGTCACCGAACAGGTCGGAGAGCACCATGATCGGGACGCCCACCTTTCCGCAGGCGTCGACCGCCGGCCCGATGAAGGACAGCATCCCTCGCGGACAAGCCACGATGACCTCATCGATCACGGTGTCGCGCAGCAGATTGGGAATCTCGACCAGCTTGTGAACCTTCTCGGCATCGATGGAATCGTCGGCGGGCACATCGCCGTCGTCGACGAAGCCGATCAGCCGCATTCCCCACTCGGGGTGCGCCTCGATGGCCTGCTGCACGTAGAGAGCGCGCGGGCCGGAGCCGATCACCAGGATCTGCCGAAAGTTCTTTCCCTGACGGCGCAGCCAGCGCAGCCCGGCCAGGATGGCGAGGCGCGTGGACCCGAGAGCGAGAAGCTGACCGAGGCCACAGAGCAGCGGGAACACCGGAGAAACCGGGGCCCGGAGTAGAAAGGCGCCCGCTCCGAGAAGCACGATGGATACGGCGCCGGCGATCAGGAGGTCCGAGACGACGCCAGAGAGCTCCTGACCTCGCCGCGAGCCGTAGAGGTTCAGGTTCTCCAAGGTGATCGGCCAGGCCAGGCAGGCGATCAATCCGAGGGCAACCAGACTCCAGACCGGGGAATCGCCCGAACCCGACGGGGTTCCCGTGAGCGAGAGTGCGACCGCAAAGACGAGCCCACTGAGGGCGACATCGGTCGTGGCGAGCAGGTACCGGAGCCGCTTGGATTGGGCTTTTAGCAACGGGGGGATCCTCTCAAGCTTCTATCGCGGCTATGCGACCTGCGCTCGTCCTTCTTGGGTGGCCCCGAGTCCCTCGCTGGTGACTTCCGGATTCGCTACACCCGCGGGGGCGACTACGAGCCGAAAAGGTGATCCAATTCACACAGCGTTTTGAATTCTCTACCGGCGAAACCCACAAGTCCAGCTAGAATCGCATCAGATATTGCCAACATCGAGCAGGATTACCCCAAACTTGACGGAAATCACGCTTTAGAGGGGCACAATCCCCACCCTCAGGGTTTCATAGCATTGGCCCTTACGTGTTTCCACCAAAAATCTGACCAAACGTTGAATTGATACGCAACAATCGACAGGCGCGGCCCCTGCCCCACGGGGCAGAGGGGCTTCCCCCTGGGGCTGAAACGATCTATCTTGATGTCGGCTTGGGATCTGCCGAAGGGTATCCTGTTCGATAGCTGTCATCGGGGCGGCACGGGGAGAGGGATCGGGATGTACGAGTCGTTCTTCGGCTTGCGCGAGTCCGCGTTCGCGCTCACTCCCGATCCCCGCTTTCTCTGGCTCTCCGGAACCCACGAAGAAGGACTTGCCGCGCTCTATTACGGGATCACCCGGCGCAAGGGATTCATCCTGCTGACGGGCGAGGTAGGCGCGGGCAAGACCACGCTTCTGCGTGCGGCCCTCGACCAGATCCCCGCTGAGACGGAATCAGCCCTGGTGATGAATACGGCCAGCCTCGAGCCCCTCGATCTGCTCAAGCTGATCGCCGTCGAGCTCCGCATCGAGGGCGATTTTCACTCGAAGGTCGACTATATCATCGCCCTCAACGCATTCCTCCTGGAGCGACTCGAGGCGGGGCTCAACAGCGTGCTGATCATCGACGAGGCCCAGAACCTCGGTCCGGAAATCCTCGAGGAGGTGCGCCTGCTCTCCAACCTCGAGACGGATACCGAGAAGCTCCTGCAGATCGTGCTGACGGGACAGCCCGAGCTCCGCAGGCATCTCGCCTCTCCCCACCTCCGGCAGCTCCGGCAGCGGATCGCCATCGAGCACCACGTCGAGTTCCTCAAACCCGACGAGATGGCATCCTACCTCGCGTATCGGATCGAGGTGGCCGGAGGGCGCTACGAGGAGGTCTTCGCGCCCGGATCCGAGGCGACTTTCTACGCCTTCTCCTCCGGGTGTCCGCGCCTGGTCAGCCTGCTGGCCGACCGGGTCCTGCTCTCGGCCTACGGAAAGGAGGTGCGTCCGGTCCCGCCGAGCCTGGTGGACAGCAAGGCCAAGGAAATGGACGCCGCAAGAAACGAAGGGCTCGACGAGCCCGCCGAGCTGGAGGCCTAGCGTGGGCGAGATCAGTGACGCACTGCGCCGAGCACGAAACCTGCGCAGCGGCGAGGCGGGGGAACGCGAAAAGAAGGGACGGATTCTCACGCCGGATGATCTTTCCAGGCGCGTCGAGCGGCTTTCCGGCGCTCCGGAACAGCCGCCGGACCCGGAAGATCCTTCCATCGCCGAGGCCCGCCGCGCTGAGCCTGGGACGCAAGAGAGAAGGAGAGTGGCGGGCGCGAGCCGTCGCGGTGGATGGAGGGAGTCCCACCACGGAGTCCTTTCGCCATCTGGCGCTCAGGGTGCGCGCCGAGCTCGAACGCCGCTCCCTGCGGAGCGTCGCCATCACCGGACCGCTCCGCAACGAGGGCAAGACCACCGTTGCCTGCAACATGGCGCTCGCCCTGGCCTCCGTCAGCCGGGGGCGAGAAGTTGCCCTGGTCGATCTGGACCTGCGCCGCCCGAGCGTCGCCGCCGACCTCGGGATATCCGTCGAAGTGGGCGTCGAGGAGGTCCTCCTCGGAGAGCGAGCTCTTTCCGAAGTGCGTGTCTCCATCGAGAAGCCGGCCGTGGATGTCTATCCCGCGGCGAGACCGCATGACTCGGCCCACGAGCTGCTGGTTCAGCCGGGCTTCGCATCCCTGGTGCGCGAGCTCGAGCGCAGCTATGCGACGGTCATCCTCGATACGCCACCCGTCCTTCTCGTGCCCGATACCAGCCTGATTCTCGCTCACGTGAGTGCCTACATCGCGGTCGCGCGGTCTGGTGCGACCCGCGAGCGGACGCTCAAGAACATGATCGGGCTGCTGCACCGCGATCATTTCCTCGGCACGGTCCTCAACGAGGGCCCGCTGCCGACACACCGGAAGCAGTACGGCTACTACGGCGGAGACTCGCCGCTTCCCGCGGCCGAGGAGTCACAGGCCCATGGATGAGCTCGACGAGCTCGAAGTCCGGATCCCAGAGTTCCTGACGGATCCCCAGGGCGTGATCCGACGCCGCTGGCCCTGGATGCTCGCCGTCTTTCTCGTGACCTCCATCGCCGCCGCGGTCTTCGTCGCGACGCTACCGCAGACCTACGAAGCCGACGGGCGCCTCCTGCTCGCGCGCCAGCGCATTCCGGAGGACTTCGTGCGCCCTACCTCGATGGAGGGCGTCCCCGATCTGGTGGACGCGGTCGTCGGGGAGATCCTCTCCCGCGACTCCCTGGTCGAAGTAGCCGAGACCACCAACCTCCCCGAACGGACGCCTACCGATGGAACGATGAGCGACCTGATCGACGAGATGCGAGACGCGATCACGGTGGAGCCAGACATGGATGTGGAAGGCCCACGGTCCCGGTACGGTGCGAGCGAGGAGATCTTCATCCTGGCGATCCGCTTCGAGTCGAGCGATCCGGTGGTCGCGGCCGACGTGGCCAATGAGCTGGTCAGCCGCTTCGTCGATTCGCACCGGCGCCGCCAGACCCGCAAAGCCAAGCTCACCACCGACTTCCTGCGGCAGGAGGCGGAGCAGGCCGAAGCGGAGCTGGCGCAGCAGCGCGCACGGATCACCGACTTTACGGAAGCCCACCGCGGCGAGCTGCCATCCGAGCTCGACACGAAGCTGGCGCGCCTGGATCGGCTGCAGCAGCAGAGCCAGTCACTGGCGCTCGGGATCTCCGACGCCGAGGGGCGCCTGCTCGTCCTGCAGAAGCCAGGCCCCGAGGCCGAGGAGACGCTGCTGGAGGAGCTTCGCGCACGCCTGATCGAAGAGCGAACCGTCTACACCGATGAGCACCCCAACGTGATTGCGCTTCAGCGGCAGATCGAGGCGCTGGAGGCGGAGGCTGCGAGCAGGCCGAGCCGCGGGCTGGTACCGCGCGGATCTCGCGGATCCAGCGGTTGCCGCGGTGCAGCGCGAGGTGGAGGTGCTGCGAGCGCAGGCGGTGGAGGTCGAGCAGCAGATCCGCGAGCTCGACGTCGCCGTCAGCGCGATTCCCGCCCGAGAGGAGGAGCTGCTGGCGCTCGAGCAGGAGGAGGAGCTCCTCCGCGAGCACTTCATCGAGGCATCCAAGAAGGTCCAGGACGCGGAGCTGGCCGAGAGTCTGCAGCTCGCGGAGCAAGGAGTTCAGGTCTCCCGGCTCGACGCGGCGATCGCACCCGCCACCCCGATGCGTACACGCTGGAAGTTCGCCGTCCTGGCCGCGGGCGCAGTGCTGGGCGCCTCGGTATTCATCGGACTGCTGCTCGAGTTCGCGGACCCGGTCATCCTGACTCACGACAGCTCGAGACGCAGGCGGGAATCGCTCCGCTCGGCGTGATTCCCAAGATTCGCTGAGTCAGGCTCGATCGCGTCTTGGCCGAGTGGATTTCGCCGTAGGGATCCTGCCGTTCCCCGCGCTCAACGACGCCTGCGGCGCCACCACATCAGCGGCGGCAGGAGAAGCGCCAACTCCACGCCGAGCCCGCAGGAGACCGAGCTCGCCGACTCATCTACCTGATAGCTGTAGCTGCAATGGAGGTCCGGGGCAGCGGCGACGTAGCCCAACGCGGAGAGGCCGCCGTCGAAGTCGATCGTCCCGTCTCCATCATTGTCCTCTCCGTCCTGACACCCCGGGCTCTCGGTCATCTGCAGGGGATGCGCGCACCCGGGATCGGCCGGGAAGTCGCTCAGGCCGTCCGGAATCGCTTCGTTGTCCACCCCGTCGTCGCAGGCGATCACACCTGGAGTGTGTCCGCTCCGAGGGGTCGTACGGCGAGTCGCAGCCGAAATCCTCCCCGAAGTCGACGGTGCCATCTCCGTCGTTGTCGAGACCGTCCTGGCAGTCGGCATTGACGCCACAGTCCGCGGGGCAGCCGTCACCGGGTTTGTTCCCGTCGTCACAGCTCTCGCCGGGATCGAGGATTCCGTTCCCGCAGAAGACCTCCGCGAGCTCTGGGAGCAGCGCGTCCCTGATGAAGGGGTCGCCTTCCGTGTGGTCCGGGTGGACGCCGTCCGCTCCGTAGAGCGACCTCGGGTCCGGGTGCGCGTCGAAGAGCGCGTAGAGATCCACGAAGGCCACGTCTTCCTGGAACGCGAGGTCGCCGAGCGCCACCGAGAGGTCGTACGAGCCGCTCGTCGATCTCCGCGCAGGAAGGGCCGCGGCTTCCGGCTGCAAGGCTCGAAGACCGGCGGTGGCGCCACCAGGATCGGCTCGCTGAAGCTGCTGTCGTTCAGCACCGCATCGACCATTCCGGCGATGTTCGTGACGGTGACGTCAGGGTCGTAATCCCGGGTATACCCGGGATAGCCCGAGGGCACCATCCGCCGGGCTCGCAGAAGGTGTCGGGTGTGCCGGAGAGCACGATCACGGCATCCGGATCCTCCGCCGCCAGATAAGTCTGCAAGACGGCTCAGGCCCGGGTGCTCGAGGAGGCGATCCACGCCGAGGTTGTGGTCGTAGGGATCCCCGGAAGGCCAGCCGTAGTCGTCCCAGACGAGATCCAGGTAGCTGGGCTCGGAGGTGATCGAGTCGCAGCAGCCCGCGATCAGCGGGTCGGCGGCTGCGCTTCCTGCTGAAAACGCGAGCAGCCACCCCGAGCAGCGCACCGCAGAGCAGCCGCGCTCGCGAGCCTCTCCACCCGCGCCGAAACCCCCAGGGGGACGGATGAGGTGAAAGAAAGCCACTACATGCCAAGAGTTCATGGACTCTCCAATCGGCTGCGCAACGGTATTGTAGCATTGTAGCCCCGGAATACGTTGTAGGTGACTTTCGAATTGTAGCCCCGATCGGAGAACATGAAAAGTAAATTCAAAAACAGGAGGGAAAAGATTCGCTACCTGACGTCCCGGATCCCGTCATTCGCTTGGATACGGACAAAACGAGAGTCCCGATTCCAGAAATCGCTCAACCAGTTCCTGCTGCTCCGGCAGGCAGCCCTCTCGTGCCGAGCAGCGGCAGTAGAAGCAGATCCCGAGCTAAGACCCTCGAGTCCCCACTCTTTCGCCTAGATCTCGTCAAATCCATCGAGCTTTTCCGCCCCGCGTGGATCGCTCTCCGCTTCCGCGCAAGGCTCGAAGACCCGCGTCGGCGCCACGAAGATCGGCTTCGCCCCATCCAGCAGGATAGTTTCGATCATGGCGGCGAACGCGCTATCTGTGAGTGGAGGCGCCCAAGGGAATCCCGAGGCGCGGCAAACCCCTCGAGGCAACGAAACCGTGAATCCGGCGGTCACGCCCAATGTCTTTGCGTACCTCGCCCTCCTTGCATGGATTCCCCTGACGCTACTGCTCTTCACTGGGATGCGTCCGGCAGTCGCCGCCGCCGCGACCCTGCTTGCAGGGCAGCTAATTCTCCCCGGCGGGGTTAGCTTCAACCTGCCCGGTTTGCCGCCGGTGGGGCGCGAGGAGATCGCGACCTTCGCAGCGATCCTCTCGCTACTCGTGCTCCGGCCTCGACTACTGCGCTTCTGGCACCATGCGGGGGTCCCCGAACTATTTCTTTTCCTGATGCTGGTGGGGCCCTTCCTCACGGCCTTCGCGAACTCCGATCCTCTCAGCTACGGCCCGACGAAAATCCAGGGTCTCACGCCATACGACGGTCTGGGCATGGCCTTTCACGCCGCCATGTCGATCGGCTTCCCCTTCCTCCTCGGGCGTGAACTGATCCGCCGGCCCGCGGACGTACGCCGCGTGCTCGTCTTCTTTGTGGGCTTCGCGCTAGCCTACTCGGTTCTCGTGCTCTGGGAGGCGCGGATGAGTCCACAGCTACATCGCGTGGTGTATGGCTTCCATCAAGTCCACTTCGGGCAAGCTGTCCGCGCAGGAGGTTGGCGTCCTACGGTCTTCGCATCACACGGCATAGATCTCAGTCTCTTCATCGCGACGGCCGCTATCGCGGCCTTGGGACTGGCGAGGGCGCGTATCCCTCTCCTTCGCATCCCGGCCTCGCCGGCGGGTGTCTATCTCATGGGCGTCCTCGCCATCTGTCGCAGCCTGGGATCGCTTGTCTACGGCGTAATCTTCGCCCCGGTTGTCTTTTTCCTAAAGCCGCGTCTCCAACTGCGGCTCGCCGTGCTCGCCGCGCTGTTCGTCCTGTTGTATCCACTCTTGCGCACGGCGGACGTGTTCCCGACCGACACCATGATTTCCGCGGCTCGCAGCGTCTCCGAAGCGCGCGCCCAGTCTCTCCAAACCCGTTTTGATCACGAGGAACGGCTGCTCGAGAAGGCCCGGGAGCGCGTTGTACTCGGATGGGGGCGCTGGGGTCGCCACCGCATCTACGACGAGCGCTCCGGTAGGGACGTTTCCCTGACTGACGGCTTCTGGATCGTCGAGCTCGGCGCGTTCGGGTTACTGCGCTTCGCGAGCGTCTTTGGGCTGCTGCTCTGGCCGATCTTCCTAGCGGAGCGGAACATCTGGCGCATCCCGAGCCAACGTGACCGTATCCTCTTCGCGACGGTTGCCGTGATCCTCACCATTCGCACGGTGGATCTGCTGCCGAATGCGTTTCTCTCGTCGTTTGCAGTCTTCCTGGCGGGCGGCCTGCACGGCGCCGTGCGCGCTTATCGGCCGGCGGAACAGCTACCCTCCAAAGCGATGGGCGCTGACCCGAAGCCTGCGCCGTCGGCTGGTTTCTAGAGTTCGTGGCGCACCCCGGGATTCGGATGAGCGCCGAAGCCCCGGCCGCGCGGCGCCTGGTGGGCTTGCTCGCCCTCGTGTCGCTCCTCCTCTCGCTGCTGTTGACCGAGGGCATCGTCCGGCTGTTCTTGCGGCAAGTTCCGCGGTGCGCGGATCGCGACCGACGCTCTTCGCGTTGATAGGATCCTGGCGAAAGGGTCGATTCTTCGCCAACTCGGTCCAGGCTCGCGGTAGAAAGGCGGCGACTCAGCCAGGGTTGTTCGCTGTTCGGAGGGCGCGAAGAAAACCAAGGATCGATCGTCGAGCTCCGCGGTTGCTGGCGAAGCGCCTAACCTGATACGACGCGAAACGGAGAGTGGTCGCAAACAGGTCCGGAAGATCCGAAAGCGCAGCGTGCGCGTCCCCACATTCGTAGCCAAATAGCCGCATCTCTTCGCCGGCGATCCGCTGGCAGATCCACGCCTCCGTCGACGTAATCGCATGACGGCGGCCATCCCTAAACGACGTGTTCGCACCCATCTTCGGAATGCTCTTGGGTGACGATGACCCCAGAAAACCGGCAATCTTTCGAGCTTCGGCTTCGGGATCAGCTACGAGTGCCTCGAAGCGCACATAATGCACGGGCAGATCAAGCTCCCACTCATACTTCCGAATCATCCGGCTCGCCAAAGCCCAATAGCGCGCATACACCAGAGGATGGTACTGGCCCCGTGATCCGTCCAGGGATTCACGTACTTGTATGACGCCATCATCTTTGTCGGATTCCGGACAAGGAAGATGAAGCGGATGCCCGGAAACAATCTCGCCAACCTCGGCATGTGCATGAAATCCTGAGGTGTATTGTAGCCCCAGCGGTTACGGCCATGATGCAGCGCAAGGCGAACAAGCCATTCCTCGAGAAGTTCGTGCCACGTGGCGGAGGTCGATTGGAAGGTTTGCAGCAGGGCCATTTCCATTCGGTCGACATCTTCAAGGGAACAGTGGATCTTCAAGAAGTTTCGCTCTAACTTGATCCGCGCCCTGATCTGCCACGATAGAAAGTCGATGAGACTCTCGAGTTGTCTCCGGTGTCAGCAGACCGGCTGCCTGAAGCGCATCTGCCTGGCGTAGGAATGTAGAGCTCATCGAATACGAACCAGTCGTCGATGCAGGAGATGACGTGGGACAGATAAGAGCTGCCGCTGCGCGGAAGCCCCACCACGACAACCGGGGGACTGCGATGCGCAGGCGCTACGGGCTCTGTAGCGAAGAGCGGCACCTTCCGGATCGCACCCTGGTGTCGCGACTTCCAAGTCGCTCATTGTATTGGATTCTTTGCTCGAGGAATGAGCTTGCCAAATGTCGTGGCGCTGTCCAGAACAGCCTCACTCAAGCCGCCGAGTGACACGAACACGTTGGCACCCAGAAGGTAGCTCAAGAGGACTGCCCCAGCAGCATCGCTCCGCTCCGTTCACGATTGCCGAAACGACCGATCAAGATGGAGCGAAACCAGCGTTCCCCATCAGCGAAATGCGCACAATACAGGGCACGGCGAAGCCGGTCTGCTTTCACACGGAGTGCATCGCTCAGAGCGAATTCGCTGCGGCAGTCGCAATCCAGATTGCAGACTTCTTCTCGACGCTCACGCAGAAGGAGGACCAGAGATGGATACGCGGCCCAAGAATCTGCAAAGGGATTCTTGGGCCGCGTGAACCTCCCACCAGCGCCCATGGGAGCCCGAGTCGCGTCGCCTCAGGCAAACCAGGGACGGGTTTTCAAGGTGTAGGAAGAACCAATCGCGGCTGGCCGGGCTTTCCGGGACCGTCGCCAGACCCGCCGGCACCCGCGCCGTCGAGCAGTCCGACCACCCCGGAGCCGTCGTTCACCTCGAGGTCGTCCCAGTACTTGCTCCCCGGGCCCATGGACCAAAGACCCACCGTGCCCGATCGGAGGCGATCCGACAGTGCATCCTCGCAGCGAACCTGCCAGCTGCTCGGCTCCGAGGTGCCGTCCTGCCAGACCTTGGCGCGGAGCGAGGTCGACGTCTGGTTTGGCGTGACCTCGAACCGGAAGCGATACCACTGGTTGGCCTGCGGCACGACCCCGGTGCTGCTCTGAATCGCACGAAACCGGGGTCCCAGCTGGGATGGGGCTCCATCTCGAACGCGCTACTCCCCTAGTGCCTGATCCGGTAGTAGGCATCCGCCATCGGTGTACTTGCTATGAACGGTGACGCCGATTCCCCCGCTTGGATCCGTGATGAGCATTCGACCGCGGAACTCGTAGGCCGACCACCCAGCACTCTGCGCTCGTGATGTAGTGCGAGTGAATGTTGGTCTGCGTGGAAGAGGTGCCGAAGACCTCGTTCCCTCCGAGATCCACAACCTGGAAGAGGGAATCGTCCTCCGCCATGCTGTTACCCGCCTGCGTGTCGACCCAGTCTCCGCCTCCGCTCGAGGTAGGCGGCAGAGGAGCGGGAGCCGGCTGCGGACAGGAGCAGGAGTCGGCTGCGGACCGGGAGCCGGAGTCGGCTGCGGCCAGGAGCAGGAGTCGGCTGCGGCCCGGGAGTCGGAGTCGGCTGCGGAATGATGGGAACCGACACCCCAGCACATGTCGTCGATGCACCTCGCTCGATGGCACCCACATCGGGAGCTCCAGTGCGGCAGTTGCCGAAGTGGTCGTCGAAGAGCCCGGAAATCCCCCTCCCTGAGTCGACCAGTTGGGAGCCAGCTCCGGTGTGAAGTCTGCGGGAATCTGATGGACTGCTGGAGACGAACGGGTTGCTCGGTGATATTGCCAGTCAGCAGCCGTTGTCCAAATTGTTCGACTCGCTCGCGCAGTGACCGGAAGACGGATGCTTCCACTTGAGCGGATGCCGCCCGTCCAGTTCGGGGCATACATCACGTTGTTGTAGCACTCGTCCGCGCCGTTCGGGGAGACACAGATAGCCTTGCCATCCGCGTTGACGTCAGAACGGTAGCAGGTGTTGTTGTGGATCTTGACACCCGGCTGCCCGTAAAGCCCGTTAGACCAGTTCCAGTCCGTTGTGTCAGCGATGTTGTTGCGGACCACGAATCCGATAGCTCGGACCCGTAGCGGCTGTGTAGATTGCAGCAGCCAGGGTACCGCCAGGAGCTTCCTTGAAGAAGTTCCGCTCAAAGATGTAGTCCTCTTGTGGCATTGGCTGCATACGCAAAAGCTGCCAGTCGCACAGGTCTGCATCCCAACGTGATTCAGCGCGCTGCCGCAGCATCAGTTCGTTGTCTTGGATTAGGTAGTACTTGGTGTGTCGGCCGCAGAATGGCTTGCCAGGGCACAGGTCTGTGCAGGCATTGGGAAGGTCGCGAAGTGTATGATCACCCTCGTCGTACTGCCTTCCCGGACCCAACTTGTTGTTGCTGATGAGCACCGCCTCCCCGGTCGTGATCCGTATGGTGTGCGCCTCGGTGCACCCGCCAAAGTCGTTTCCAAGGATGTTCAGACCCCACACGCGCCGTAGATGTTGTATAGCGCCCTGCGGCGTTGGCAGACGTCTTCCGCCAGTCATTGTCGACGAAGAAGATATGTCTGTGCATATCGCATCGTCCGAGCCGTCTAGGAAGTTCGATGACTAGCACATGAAGCCATTCGCAAAGCCGGCTTGGACGCGTTGTGGTCCGCTGGACCAGCAAGTTCTTGACCTGTCCGATTACGCATGGAAGACTGCACCTGCCGACATCCGCCCGCTAAAGTGAACGTCCTGGATTCGCCAGTCGTCGCCGCTCAGTGAGCCCATCGCGGATCGGAGCGCCGTTTGACATTCAACGTGACGCTCGCCGCTTCCATAGGATCCTATCAGGCCGGGCCCGTTGGCGGAGAGCGTGTACGTGCGCAGTCATGCTCCACGTCTCACCAGCCTGGAACAGGATTCGCCGGTATCCAGCAGCGATCTTGCTACTCAGAATCGAGTTGAAGGTACCTGAGTTCGTTTCACGAGCGGCAGCACCCGGGCATCCCGAGAAATTTCCCCCCTTCGAAATGCAGATGCTCTTGCCGGAGGCTCCCCAGCCATTGACGGATCGTCGGGGCTGTAGACGGTGATGAGCTTCGTGGTGCTGGCGCTGTCCCCAAGTGAGTCCTTCACGGTGAGCCGGACCGTGTACTTCTTGCAGCTGCCGCCGCAGTCGGGGAACGAGGAGGGCTCGAAGACATGCGCGCCGAGCGGTCCGGACATGTGGTTGCGGCTCTTCCCCGTCGTAGCCCACGTGCCCGAGGCGGGGTCATCATAGTCCCACAGGTAGATCAGCTCGCTGAAAGCGGTTCGTGTTGATCGACGAGTTGCTGTGGCGCGTTCCCGTGGCGTTGAAGCTCACGGCCAGTGGAGAGGGACCGCTCGTGACATTCGTGTCGATCTGGGGTGTGATCGCCGCCCGAAGCTTGAACGGCGCCAGAAGCCCAGATGAAGATGAGAAACGGAATTGCTCGCCGCATGGAACCCCCTCTCGGTTGGCCGGGCACACCCACTCATCTTCTCAGCTCGAGCCCCTCGGACAATACTCTCGGATCAACGAGCTACTTCGTGTCGCAGCGGGCCTCAACCCGTCGCCTGCTTATCGTTCATTGCCCTCTGCTTCGCTGTGATAGGCCTCACGCGGACACGAGTCGGCAGCCCCCCGGGGGGACTCGCCGCGTTCCGCGTTGGTACTCTAACAGCCTCGCTGAGACGGACTGCGTCAGGCGACCGGTTTCCCTGTGGACCAGCGGGCTCTCGATGCCTCATCGGGATCCGCCCGGTCACCGGGCGTTCCCCCGGCGCCGCCAGGAAGCCGCCAGCAGGCGGAGAGTGAAGGGGATGTCGGCAGCGAGTAGCGCCGCGCCAGGCGACGCGGCTCCTGGACGAGGCGATGCACCCACTCGAGCCCGGTGCGCTGCATCCACGGCGGTGCACGCCTGATGTCCCCGGCGATGAAGCTGAGGGACACCCCGACGCCGATCCACCAGGCCCTGGGGAGCTCGGTCCGGAGCGCCGCGATCAGGCGCTCCTCCTTGGGCGCGCCAAGCGCGACGTAGATGAGATCTGGTTCGGCCTGCTTCAGGGAGCCCAGGATGGAGGCGAGCTCGGCCTCGGTCGGCTCGCTCGAGACGCGGGGGCTCGAGGTTCCGGCGATCCGCAGAGAGGGCCAGCGATCGACGAGACGCCGCGCGGCTTCCTCTCCGACCCCCTCGTTGCCGCCGAGAAGGTACAGCGATCGCCCCTCCGCGCAGCGCGCTCCGCGAGCAGCCAGACCAGGTCCGACCCGGCGACCCGGTCGGGCAGCGGCGTCCCCTGGAGGCGCGCCGCCCAGAGCAGCGGAACGCCGTCCGCCACGATCAGGCTGGCATCGGCGAAGAGGCGGCGAACCTCGGAATCCGCGACGTAGCGCCTCAGGTAGTCCACGTTGGGCGTCACGACCCACCCGCCCCGCCCTCCGCGAGCGCGCCGAAGAGGTGGTCGACGACCTGGTGGCGCGTCAGGCTCGCCAGCTGCGAGTCCGGCGAGATCGACCGTGGGCTTTCGACGCCCCGATTCCCGACCGTCATGCCTGCCTTCATCGAGGCCCGCGGCCCCGAAGCAGGCCGGCGAGGCGGTGGTATTGCCAGCGGCGGAGTTCGCGGCGAAACGCGGGATCGTCGTAGCGGGCTTCGCGCCGCAGGGCGGCCGCGAGGTAGCCCGCGATGATCAGGAGGCCTCCGATTCCACGGGGCTTCTCGTGCATCCGGAAGATCCCGCTCGCCACGATGTAGGGAAAGGCGCTTCCCATGTACCACTGTCCTCGGCCCCAGCGGAGACGCCCGCGATACGCGTTCGAATCGGACGATCCCATCAGGCGCAGGTGAATGATTCGAAGCTCCGGATCGTGAAGACTCGCCGTCCGGTACCCCTCCATCCGGGCCCGGTGGAAGTCGATCCCGTCCCACATCACCTCGCGGACGAAGCCGCCGATCCGCTCGAAGGCCTCGCGGCGATAGAGCTTGAACTGGCCGGCCACCATCTCGTCGATCAGGAATTCCTCGATCAGCCGGCTTCCCTCGCGGCGATAGACCTTCCCGCTCGCGCTGGCGAGCTCGGGGATCCCGCTCGAAGTACTCCAGGATCCTCTCGAGATAGCGGGGCGAGAACTCGAGGTCCACGTCCATCTTCGCAACGAAGTCGTAGGGAATCTCGACCGAGGCCAGTCCTTCGTAGAAGGCGTCGATCACGCCCCCGCCGAGCTTGCGGAAGCCGCGGTCCGGGCGGCGCACGACGCGCAGGTAGGGGATCTCGGCGGCCGCCCGCTCGAGGATCTCGGGGGTCCGATCCCGGGAGCCGTCGTCGACGACGACCCAGCGATCGGGCGGCCGGGTCTGCGCGCGCACACACTCGATGGTGCGCTCGAGCGTCGCTTCCTCGTCGCGACACGGCGAGATGAGGACGATTCTATGCGGGTCCCGTCGCGATTCCATTCTGCCACCGCCGAGACGCGCCGCACCGCCTCCCGCGGGAGCAGGTGCCCCCTCGAGGTCACCGGATTGTCTCGAAGAGCCCCCGCTCAATGGTACCTTTTCTGCGCGGTCAGGGGTCGAGCGGGTGGGAACGGTGTGCCTCTGATCGCACCCAGGGCCGAAGATCGGGCCTCCTTTCGGCCCGCAGCGCCGGGAGCTAAAGCGCCATGGGAACGGAGCCGATGCCGGCAGCGCAGGGGCGCCCGGAGGATCGAGGGAGGCGGTGAGAGCGAGCGATCCGAGCCGAACAGATGAGGCCGCCCCGCGCGTCGAGCCGCGCGACGGCCTTGCAACGCGCGGGAGCCCCGCATGGGCGTCGTCGTGATCGGCCGCAACGAGGGGGAGCGGCTGGAGCGTTCGCTCCGGTCCGTCGGGGCCGATTCGTACCGCGTCCTCTACGTGGACTCGGGCTCCACCGATGGCAGCCTCGAGCTGGGCCGGCGGCTGGCGTCCGAGGTCGTCGCGCTCGACGACTCGACGCCCTTCACGGCCGCACGCGCGCGAAATGCCGGGCTGAACCGGCTCCTGGAGATCGATGGCTCGCTGGAGATGGTTCAGTTCGTGGACGGAGACTGCGAGCTGGAGACGGGCTGGCTCGAGCCGGGCGCGGGCGGCACTCGACCGGGACCCGAGCCTCGGCGCCGTGTGCGGGCGCTTGCGAGAGCGCTGCCCCGATGCGTCGCTCTACGCGAGGCTCAGCCAGATGGAGTGGAACAGGCCGACGGGAGAGACGCTCGCCTGCGGTGGCATCGCGATGTTCAGAGTCGATGCCCTGATCGGGGTCGGGGGATTCAATGCCTCGATGATCGCAGGCGAGGAGCCCGAGCTCTGCTACCGGCTGCGTCGGGCGGGGTGGAGGATCGAGCGCCTGGACGCGGCGATGGCGGTGCACGACGGCGACATGATGACGTTTCGGCAGTGGTGGCTTCGCGCGGTACGGTCGGGCCACGCGTATGCAGAGAATGCGGCCCTCCAGGCCGGACCGGGAGAGCGGAACTCGATCCGACCGGTGGCGAGCATGCTGCTATGGGGTCTCCTCGCGCCCCTCGGGGCGCTGGCCGGCGCCGCGGTGGCGGTCTCGAACCCTTGGGCCGCCCTCATTCCTCTGGCCATCGTCTGCGCGTACGGCCTCCTCTTCGGGCGCATCCTATCGGTCCTGCGCCGACTCGGAGAGTCCCGTCGGCACGCCGCCCTCTACGCCCTCTTCTGCATCCTCGCGAAGCTCCCGCACTCTGTCGGGGCGGCGCGCTACTGGCTCGCCCGCGCACGGGGCCGGGCCAGCGCGCTCATCGAGTACAAGGTCGGGGCGGAAGAGAGTAGCCGCGGTTCTTCGGCTACCCCTTGATCGCCGCCCAGAACTCGCCGAACGCCTGATCCGAGAGGTTCGCGATCTTGACCTTGGCGGGCGCTCCCGCCACCACGCAGCGGCTGGGGACCGAGTCGAGCACCACGGAGTTCGCCCCGATCACGCGTCTCGGAGCCGATCGTCACCGGGCCCAGCACCTGCGCTCCTGCCGAGACGATCACGCGGTCACCGATCACGGGCTGCTTGCCGGTGTCCCTTCCGAGCTTGTCTCCGAGCGTCACGCCCTGGTACACCGTGAAGTCGCTCCCGACCCTGCATCCCGTGCCGATCACGCACGCCGACTCCGTGAATCAGCTTGAGGCCTGGCCTGATGTCGGCGGAGAAGTAGATCTCCGTTCCGGTCAGGAGCCTCGACAGCGTCGCGATGACCTGCGGACCTGCTTCACGTCTCTCAGGAAACAGGCGTGGCTCATTCGATAGAAATAGGTGGCCTCCAGCTGGGGGGCGAACAGCAGCCGCTCGAACAGGTCCTTGGGCTCGTCGAATTCGAGCTGCCAGCGAGCCAGGTCGACGGTGAAATCGGCGAAGCCCTCCAGCAGGCAGTCCTTCAAGGCTCGATCCGAGAGGACACGCTCGGACTCGAACAGCTCCGCGTAGCGCCGCAGCGGAGTCGAGGAGAGACACGAGCGGAGGAACTCCGCAGATTCGGCGATCACGGTTCGCCTCTGTGCTCACGGAGTCCTCGACGGCGCCGTCCAGCGCAGGCTCGCATCGAGCGCATCCGCCGCCCGAAGCTCGCCGATGCGCTTGATCCGGAGGTAGCGAGCGCTGAGGAATTCCTCCAGTGTGAGCGCCGTGCTCGCGGTACGCCTGGTAGAGCTCCTCGATGCCCTTCTGGACCGTCCAGCTGGGCTGAAACTCCGGGAGGCGATCGGAGATCTTGGTGAAATCGACCCGGTAGTTGCGCATGTCGGGCGAGGCGCCTCCCGCGTAGGTCACCCGGCTCCCCGGAACCACCGCCTCGACCATCTCGGCGATCTGCCGGATCTGGTAGTTCTCTCCGGGGCGCCCCACGTTGAAGGCCTGGTTGTGGATGCGCTCGCGAGGCGCTTCAAGCACCGCCAGGAAGGCCCGCGAGATGTCCTCGATGTGGACGAGCGGGCGCCACGGCGAGCCGTCGCTCTTGATCAGGACCTCGCCGCGTGGTGACGGCGTAGCCCACCAGGTTGTTGACCACGATGTCCGCTCGCAGCCGCGGTGAAACACCGTAGGCCGTGGCGTTGCGCATGAAAGTGGGGCTGAAGTCGTCGTCCGCCAGCGCCGCGATGTCCAGCTCGGCGCGGATCTTCGATTCCCCGTAAGGCGTCACCGGATTGAACGCGGCGGTCTCGTCCAGTGCCTCGTCGCCGCCGGCGCCGTAGAGGCTGCAGGAGGAGGAGTACAGGAAGCGCGGGACGCCGGCTCGCTTCGCGAGCTCCGCGAGCTTCAGCGAGGCTCGATGGTTGATGTCGTAGGTGGTCTCGGGGTTCAGATCGCCGAGCGGATCGTTGGAGAGCGCGGCGAGATGGATCACCGCATCGAAGCCCTCGAAGTCCACTGCGTCGGCGTCGCGAATGTCGACCCGCTGGGTCGGCACGACTCGGCGGCTCCTCTCCGAAATCACATCCGTCGAACCAGCCGACGTCGAGACCGACGACCTCGTGGCCCGCCCCCTGGAGCAGGGGCACCATGACGGCGCCGATGTAGCCGTCGTGCCCCGTAACGATGATCTTCATCGATCGACCTCTGCTAGGTGCACACCACGCTGACGGTGCATGCACCGGCGCAGCCCCTGGGTTCTGCCGTGAGTGCTCCGGCTACCGCTTTCGTGTCAGATGTACCGTTCCCGGAACCCGTCCCCACCGCCTAGATCACTCTCGGAGTGGGGATCGGAATGATGAACTTGCCGCCTTTCTGCCGGTAGGCTTCCTGTTGGCGCAGCACCTCTTCCTCGAAGTTCCAGGCCAGCAGCAGGACGTAGTCGGGCATCTCCTCCGCGAGCTTCTCCGCCGGGTGGATCTTCAGCCGGGTCCCCGCCGTATAGCGGCCGTGCTTGACCGGGTTGATGTCCACGGCGAACTCGATCGTACCCGGCTCGAAGCCGACGTAGCTGAGCAGCGTCGTCGCCATTCCCGCCCGCCGCCCCGTAGGCGGCGATCCGCTTGCCCTGCCGGCGCAGGTCTCCGACCAGCGCCAGGAGCTTCTTCTTCACCGCCTCCACGCGGCCGGCGAAGTCCCGGTAGTACTCGATCTCCGGCACCCCGGTCGCAGCCTCCTCGTCGAGCAGCCGCCTCGCCCGTCGGACGCTGTCGCTCCTGCGGCTCCACGAAGAGGCGAAGGGAGCCCCCCAGTGTGGGAATCCGCTCGACGTCGTTCACGAAGAGGCCATGCGCCCGAAACAGTCGGTCGAGTGCGGCCAGCGAGAAGTAGAAGACGTTCTGGTGGAAGACGCTGTCGAACGCACACTTGTCCACGAGATCGACCAGGTAGGGCACCTCGAAGACGCCGAGACCGTCGTCCTTCATCAGCGTTCGAACGCCCGAGATGAAATCGGCCAGGTCGGTCGACGAGATTCAGGACGTTGTTTCCGATCACCACGTCGGCGAGCTTGCCCTCGGCGCGCAGGCGCTCTGCGAGTGCCTCCGTCGAAGAACTCGCAGAGCGTCGGCACCCCGGCCCTCTCCGCCGCCTCCGCGGGCCCGCGAGCCGGATCGATCCCCGAGCACCGGGATCCCGTGCTCCACGAACTTCCGCAGCATGTAGCCGTCGTTGCTGGCGGCCTCCACCACCAGCGACTGCGGCCCGAGTCGCCTCGATTCGATGATCCGCTCCGCGCTCCGACCGAAGTGCTCCAGGAGGAAATCCGAGACGGAGGTGTAGTACGGGTAGTCGCCGCGATAGAGCAGCATCGAGAGGCACCGTCTCGGCGATCTGGACCAGCGCGCAGTGCGGGCAGAAGAGCAGGTCCAGAGGGAAGCGCAGGTCCGTCTGGCCCAGCTCCTCTTCGGTCAGGAGGACGTCTGCCAGCGGCGGCCGGCCGAGCGAAAGGATGGGCGCCGGCTCGGGCGTCCCGCACGAGCGACAGCGAAGAGGCGATTGGCTCATTTCTCGGCTTCCCCGACTCGGAGGCTCAACTTGCGTCCGTAGAAGCCCTCGGCGTAGCCGCTGCCGGATCCCGCCTCGATCCCCCGGAGTCGCAGGTCGCCCGGAAGGTCTCCTCCGTGAACCAGCCCCTCCCGCGCTGCGATGCGTAGTGTTCGAGAATGTAGGAGATCTTCCTGTCGCAGGTACTTCGCGGCAGTGAAACGAATGCGTTGGGAGCCCCGAGATCGCCGTCGTACTTCGGGATCTCGTATTCGAGGATCAGGTGGTCGCGAAAGGTGTTCCAGGTGAGCTCGCAGACCAGCCGGTGGTCCTGATGAAGGTCGCCGCGGTAGTGGGTCAGGATCAGATCCGGTGTCACCTCCGACTTCAGCTGCTTCGAAGCAGTCCTTGACCTCGGCGCCCTGGTAGGGGAAGTACCCGTCGCGGAAGTCCTCCAGCGCAACGGTCTTCGCGCCCGCGCTCTCCAGGAAGTGATCGGCCGACTCCGCGGCCTCGCGGCGCCGCTCGCCGTGGGCACTCAGCACCACCCAGTAGAAGCGGGCGTTCGGATGACTCTCGGCGAGCTGGAGTACCGTCCCGCCACAGCCGATCTCGATGTCGTCGGCGTGGGCGCCCGAGACAGAGGATCCGCAGCGGTGCAGTCGCCGTCGAATTCGAGCCCGAGCTTCAGCATGGCGGGCCTTCCGTGCCACGCATCATCCGGCAATCCTCGTGATTCGGAATCGTCGGGCGGGGAAGGTAAGCATCTTCTGATGAGGCGGTCTAGTCAGCGATCTCTCCCCCGGGGGGCGCCGTCTACGCCGGGAGCCCCGAGTCCTAGAGCCTCGAGAACCCGATCGTTCACGATCGCGGAGAAGCGCTCGCTGCCCTTCGCGTTGAGATGGTCTCCGTCGCGAAACTCCTCGTCGCTGAAGACGGGCACCCGCTCGAAGTCCCAGAAGGGAAAGGCGTCACGCCCGAATTCCTGCCAGACCCGATCCAGAGCGCGCTGGTACGCTGCGTCCCAGCTGGGCGGTCGATTCTCCCAGTAGCCCCGGTGGTGCGGGAAACGGATCAGCACCACCTGCAAGTCTCGCTCGCGGAGGAAGCGAAGGAGGCGAATCAAAGCCTCGAGGTTGCGATCGACGTTCTCGAGGGACGCCTCCTGCGCGTGGATCGCCAGGATCTCCTCGCCGTCGTTCTCCGCGGTCATCACCGTGTCGTGGCTACGATGGCCGGCCAGCAAGGGCCAGCGCCGACCTTCCTGCCTCTCGCGCCAAGCCTCGAGGAGGTGGCGGGGCGCGAACTTCTTCCTCGCCAGGAAGGGTCCCATCCAGCTCGAGTAGAGGAGGGTCCGGTCCCGAGTAGAGCCGGGTCTTCAATCTCCGGCTCTCGTGGAGCGCCTTCGAGCGAAGGGGCCAGATCCAGGAAGCGCCGGTGATCCCCGCCGTAGGTTTCGAACGTGTCGTAGATCAGGGACACGATGTCCGCCTCCACCAGGACCAGCTCGAGACCGGGCAGGCGGTCCACGTGACCCGCGACGATGGATTCGAGGCACACGTAGCTGCAGATGTCGGCTGAGAGATTCATCGCCGGGACATCGATCCGCCGCGGATCGAGCATCACGTCCACGTGCGAGGTGCCGAAGACCAGAACGCGTGTCTCCTCCGAAAGAGCCGCTACCGCCAGCGTCCGATAGTTCTCCTGGGCGGTCCATGGCGCGAGAAGGGCCCAGGCACCGAGTGAGACCAGCAAGAAGACGAGCGCGCTCGCCCCCAGCCACGCCTTTCGAGCCCGAGCCAGCGCGAGCAGCCTTGCGATGCGTTCGGTCGTAAAGATACTCATCCCCCGACTCGCCGTTCAGAACTGGAAGTAGATGAACTGCCTGTCGCCTCGCGGCACGCCGAAGACAGATCAGCATGTAGAGAGCAGTGAGCGTAGACGGCCACGCGGGGGACCACGGCCAGCTGCGGGATCACCAGCATGTCCCGCGACTGGCGTCGCGACTGCAGCGACGATCAGCGAGTAGCGGCCACGGCGAAGTACCAGGATGCCAAGAGCACCAGCGCGCCGGCGAACTCTGAGCAGCGGTCGCCGATCAGTGAACCAGCATGGTCCAGGACCTGGCCCAGGCTCGGTCGCCCGGAAGAGCAGCCAGCCGAGACAGACCATGTGGAAGATGACGATCACGCACAGCCAGCGAGTAGCGCTCCAGCCGGGCGCGGACGCCACGCGGCGTCGCGCTCCAGTCGCCTCGCGCAAGCAGCCGGTGCAGCGCCAGGCATGACACCGTGGAAGACGCCCCAGACGACGAAGGTCCAGGCCGCGCCGTGCCAGAGCCCGCCCAGCAGCATGGTCAGCATCAGGTTGCGGTAGGTGCGCCAGCGTCCGCCGCGGTTGCCGCCCAGCGGGATGTAGAGGTAGTCGCGCAGCCAGGTGGACAGGCAGATGTGCCAGCGCCGCCAGAAGTCGCTGCGGGTTGGTCGCGAAGTAGGGCAGTCGGAAGTTCGCCATCAGCTCGAAGCCCATGCAGCGCGCGCGACGCCGCGGGCGATGTCGGAGTAGCCCGAGAAGTCGCCGTAGATCTGGAAGGCGAAGGCGTAGCACGCCGATCAGGCACGTCGAGCCCGGTCGACTGTCCGCGAGCTCGTCGAAGATCGCGTTCGACGATGCGGCGCCATGTTGTCGGCGATGACGACCTTCTTGAAGCAGCCCGAGCAGGATCAGCCAGCAGCCCGTCGCCGAAGTCTGCTCGCGGTCGACGCGTCCGGGGCTGCGCGATCTGGGGCAGCAGGTCGCGGGCGCGCTCGATCGGGCCGGCCACGAGCTGGGGAAAGAAGGCGACGAAGAGCGCGAAGTCGAGGAAGCTCGTCGCGTCGGCTCGAGCTGTCCCGCGGTAGATGTCGATGGTGTAGCTCATGCGTCTGGAAGGTGTAGAAGGAGATGCCCACCGGCAGGATGATGCTGCAGGGTCGAGCGATCGAGCTGCGAGGCCGAACGGCCCGAGCAGAGCGCCGCCAGGCTCGTCGACGAAGAAGTCGAAGTACTTGAAGAAGCCCAGCATGCCCCAGGTTGGTCGACCATGCTGAGGCAGCAGGAAGCCGCGCGCGGCCGCGCTCGGATCGTCGCTGCCGCGCGATGCCGCGGCCCGACGACAGAAGTCGACGACCGTGGAGATCACGAGCAGCGACGAGGAAGCGCCAGTCCCAGCAGCCGTAGAAGACGTAGCTGGCGACCAGGAGCAGGCCGTTCTGCGCGCGGTGACGCAGCAGCAGGTAGAACCCGTAGACGAAGATGAAGAATGCGACGAACTCGAGCGAGTTGAAGAGCATTGGTGGTCTCAGGAAGAGCTGTTCGCGTCGGGCATCGGGCTCCGTCGAAGCGATTCGCGTTTGGAACGCAACCACCGGCGCGCCGCCTTCCGTCGCTCCCACTTGGCAAAAGCCTGCCTGATCTTCTCCACCTCGCGCGGAAGGAGCTCGAGCTCTCCGGCGCCCGCGTTCTCCCCCACCTGCTCAGCGCTCCGCACGCCCACCAGTACGGAGGTGACCCCCGGCTGTTCCAGCGACCAGGCCAGCATCGTCTGGGCGATGCTGGCCCCATGCCCGTCTGCAATCGGCTTCACCACGGTTCGAAGGATCCTGTCCACCCGGGCCCGGCTCGAGCTCGAGAATCTGGGGCTGCGACTTCGGTGATCGTCCGGACCGTACTGGCGCTCCAGACTCGCGCTCCCGGTCAGGAGACCCTGCCCCAGCGCGCCATAGGCCAGCACTCCGACCCCGTGCCGACGGGCCCAGCCGATCACGTCCGAAGGAGGATCGATGGCGCTGCAAGGAGCCTGAATCGCGGCCAGCTGAACCTCACCCAGAGCCTCTAGCGTCTCATCCAGCATCGCGATCGGGAAGTTCGAGACGCCGATCTCCCGGATCTTCCCCTCCCGGCGCAGATCGAGGAGCGCTCCCATGGTATCCGCCACCGGGGTCCTCGGATCGGGCCAGTGAATCTGAAGCAGGTCGATGACCTCCACATCGAGTCGCTGCAGGCTGTGTTCCACCTCGGCCCGCAGCGATTCCGGCCGGCTGTTGCGGTAGATTCCCCACTTGTTTCCGGAGGTGTTTCCCGAGGGTCGCCCCCTGACGGAGCAGGGGGGCCGCCGTCTCCCCTCCAACGAAGGCCCGCCTTCGTCATGAGCAGAGGGTGTGACGACCTGCCGCGGATCGCCTTCCCGACCAGCCGCTCGACGCTGCCCAGTCCGTAGACGGCTGCCGTGTCGATCGCCGACATCCCCGCGTCGAGTGCCACCTGAATCGCCCGAATTGCGAGTCCCTCGTCCTGCCCACCCCAGTCGTGACCACCGAGGGCCCAGGTTCCGCAACACAGAGCGGAGGTCTCCAAGCGGGTCGAACCCAGGCGACGGCATCGCAGGGAGGAGCCTCCCTCTCGTCTCGTCTCGAGCCGTCACTTCAGGCCTCCGGTTGCCTCTGGCATTCGGCGCCACTCCATCCGCCTTCCCCCCCGGAATCCCACCCCCAGGAAGTACTCCGCGACCGGCTTCCAGTCGGAGTTGATGGGATAACCTTCGAGCTGCGCCAGAAGGGCCTGGCGATTACCCAGGTACCACGCTTCACGTTCCCGGATCTCCGCCAGCTCCGAGGGCGAAAGGCCCTCGAGCACGCCGCTCTTGCGCGCCTCGTCTCTCCCCAACTCCACCTCGGAGGCAATGCAGAAGTATCGGTAGACCTGCACGTGGGGAAACACGGAGAGGACCGTCTTGGTCAGAACACCGTCGAACCCGTTGAAGGTGAGAAGCGCCCCGCCCTCCGCGAGGCGCGAACGCACCAACTCGAAGAACTCTCGGGAGTAGATGTTGTTGCTGTAGGCGCTCTGCGGGTGCATCGGATCCATGACGATGAGGTCGTACTTCCGCGAATCCCGTTGCAGCACCCTGCGCCCATCGTCGATGACGAGCTCCAGGCGCTCTTCCGTGACGATGTCATCGATGAATGGGATCTTCCGGAGGTTCCTCATGGCGCTGCCGCTGAGCTCCACCAAGGTCACCCTCTCGAGCCCGGGGATCCTCAGAACTCCCTCCGCGTAGACCCCGGTGCCGAACCCAATGATCAAGGCGCTCCTCGCCTGGCTCACCGCGCCAGCCACCTCCGAGATCTCGAAGTACGAGGTGACGAGCGGGCGGCTACCGTGGGGTACCCCGCTGATATAGTGCTTGACCGTCTCGCCCGAATGGAAGCTCACAACGAGGGAGTCTACCCCCTCCTCCAGGTACGCGTCGTATCTCTCGTCCACCGCGGGATGCATCACACGATACAACTCGCCGCGACCGGGGAAGACGGCTGCAAGGCCGGCCACGAGGACGCCGGCACAGGCAAACCGCACCAGCATTGAGGGGGTTTTCCCTCGTCCCCTCGAGGCCAACACCCCGAAGAGTAGTCCGACGCAGGCGAAAGTCAGCAGCGTGCGCTCGGTTCCCAGGAACGAAAGAAGCAGGAAGCCCGTTACGGCGCCCCCCAGAACGTTTCCCAGCACGTTGAAGAAGTAGACCGTGCCAACGGTCGCCCCCTCGCCCTTCTCTCTCCTGTACGTCAGATGCGATACCAGGGGAAATGCGGCTCCCATGAGGAGCGTCGGAATCAGCATGAAGAAGGCCGGCCAGAGAAAGATGTCGACCGACGCGTAGAGACTCCGCGCCACCTCCCAGCGCGTGTTCAAGTCCTGGGCGATCACGTAGGGGAGAAACGGGTGGGGCAAGGTGTTGAACGAGAGACGGGTGAAATACCCGAGGATGGTCTTCTGCGTCAGGTAGAAGTAACCGCAGACCGAAATGGCTACGTAGCTGCCGATCGCGAAATGCAGCCCGAAGAAGAGGTTCCGCTTGTCGATCCCACCCAGGCGCCGCCAGAAGTGCTTCACGGCGTAGCTTCCCAGTGCGATGCCCACCAGGTACACGAAGAGGACACTGGAAAACGAATAGGGCGAGTTCTTCGTCAGGACTTCGGTCAGCCGGAACCATACGATCTCGTAGCCGACCGCCAGAAAGCCCGTGGCGAAGACGATCGGGTATGCCATCGCCCCCAGGCTGCCGGCGTCGCCGTCCGATTCGACCGGCGAAGCGCTACGCTCCGACTCCGAGTCGCGGATCCGGAAGATCAGGACCGCCAGCAGCCCGTTGACGACGACCGCCGTGTACACCGCGGAATCCAGCCCGAAGAACGAGATGATCAGATAGGCTCCGAGCAGCGCACCGAAGGCCGCTCCGATGGTGTTCACGAAGTAGAGAAGGCTCACCGAGGAGACGAAGCTCTCGGAACGGCTGAAGATCTTGGTCACCAGCGGCAGCGTCATGCCCATCAGCAGCGTGGGGACGCTCAGAAAGACGGCGATGTAGATCAGCGCCACGTGGTAGCTGCTGCCCGCGGTATGCCGCGCCAGCGCGGCCAGAAAGGGAAGGCTCAACAGGCCAAACGTGGCAATGCCGAGCTCGATGCCGGCGTAGAGGCGAATCCGCTGGCGGATCCGCTCGGCGAGCACCCCCCCTGCCAGAGCTCCGAAGCCGAGCCCCAACATGTAGACACTCACGATCAGCGTGATCGAGACGGAACCCACCCCGTAGATGACCGTGAGCAGCCTCTGCCAGGCCACTTGATAGAGCAGTGCGGCGAAGCCCGAAAGAAAGAACACCAGGCAAAGGACGCGGATGAGCCGGACGTCGTCCCGCGCGGTGGGGCGGTCCTTCAGACGGGCGTCGTGCACGACGGCATCCTCTCGTGGCTTCCCAGCGACGCCTTCGCTCGGGCTGCGTTCCCGTCAAGTGGTTTCCGCTTTCCACACCTCCCAGGGAGCCCGGCCGCCCGAGTACAGGTCGTCCAGGAGCTTCTTGTCCTTGAAGGTATCCATGCTCATCCAGAATCCGTCGTAGCTGTGTGAGACGAGCTGCTTCTCTTCGATCAGGCGCGCGAACGGCTCGTTGATCAGCTCTTCACCCGGCCGGATGTAGTCGAAGATCTCCTTGCGGAAGACGAAGAAGCCGCCGTTCATGCGAATTCCGGAGTCCCCCAGCTCGACGACCTCGTTCGACCGTCCCGTCGTCCTGGAGGGTCGTGATGTGAAAGCTCGTCGTCGGTCGGCACCGAGATGAAGCTCGCGATCTTGTCGCGCTCGATGCAATTCGCCGATGTACCCGTCGAGCGGGAGGTCGCAGAGCCCGTCGGCGTAGTTCGCGAGAAACAGCTCCTCGCCCGCCAGGTGCTCGCGCACGGCCATCAGCCGTCCGGCGATGTTGGTGTGCATGCCGGTGTCGACGAAGGTGATCTTCCAGTCGGAGATGTCCGCACCCAGGACTTCGACCTGGCGACCGCCTTCCGAGAGCACGAAGTCGTTCGACAGACACTCGTTGTAGTTGAGGAAGTAGTTCTTGATGACGTCCGCCCGATAGCCGAGGCACAGAATGAACTCGTTGTGGCCGAAGTGGCTGTAGTACTTCATCAGGTGCCAGAGGATCGGCCGATAGCCGATCGGAACCATGGGCTTGGGGATCTCCTCCGAGAACTCGCGCAGCCGCATCCCCAAGCCACCGCAGAACAGGACGACCTTCATCGAAATCCTTCCGCTCGATCATCGGCGGCTCGGCCGAAGTCCGTGCAGGGCCGCTCGGCGAGCACTCAGGCCAGTCGTCTAAGGGTAGACCTGTCACTTCGGGAATCGGCACCACGAATTGGCCGCCCCAGTCCCGGATCTGGGACTCCTGCTCCATGATCTCGTCCTTGAGATTCCAGGGCAGGATCAGCACGTAGTCCGGCTTCGCCTCGCGGAGCTTCTCGGGCGGAAAGATCGGGAATGTGCGTGCCGGGAGTGAACTTCCCGTGCTTGTAGGGATTCCGATCCACCGTGAAGTCGAGGAAGTCGGTGCGGATGCCGCAGTAGTTGAGCAGGGTGTTGCCCTTTCCGGGTGCGCCGTAGCCCGCGATCCTGCCGCCGTTCGCGTTTCGCCCCGATCAGGAACTCCAGCAGGCGCCGCTTGGTCTCCTTCACCTGCTCGGAGAACGCGGAGTAGGTCTCGAGCCGGTCGAGCCCGCCTCCCTCTCCACGCCCAGGAGACGCTCCACGGCCTCGCTCACCGGCCTGGAATCGTCCTCGCTGTGGCGGGCAAAGACGCGCAGGGAGCCTCCGTGCGTCGGCAGCTCCTCCACGTCGAAGAGGGTCAGCCCCTCGGCGCGGAAGAAGGCGTCGATCGAGATCAGGGAGAAGTAGGAGAAGTGCTCGTGGTAGATCGTGTCGAACTGGTTCTCCCTCATCAGGCGAAGCAGGTGCGGAAACTCCAGCGTGATGACGCCCCTGGGCTTGAGGACGAGCTTCATGCCCTGCACGAAGCTCCTCAGGTCGGGAACCTGGGCGAGGACGTTGTTTCCGATCAGGAGGTCGGCCTGTCTTCCGGCGGCGGCGAGGTCGCGAGCGCAATCCGCGTCGAAGAAGCGGACCTCGCTTGGAACCCCCTTCTCTCTCGCCGCCTCGGCGACGTTCGCCGCGGGCTCGATCCCGAGCACGGGAATCCCCTTCTCGACGAAGTACTGGAGCAGGTAGCCATCGTTGCTCGCGACCTCGATCACGTGGCTTTCGGGCCCGAGGCCGAAGCGCGCCACGGCCATCTCCACGTACTGCCTCGCGTGGCGCAGCCAGCTGTCGGAGTAGGACGAGAAGTACGCGTACTCGGAGAAGATGTCCTCGGGGGCGACGAACTCCTCGAGCTGCACCAGGAAGCACTGCTCGCACACGTAGACGCAGAGCGGATAGAAGGGCTCCATCCGGTTGCATTCGCTGGCGGCGAGGAAGCTCTCGCAGAGCGGGGACATCCCCAGGTCCACGAATCGGTGGCGCAGGGCCGAGCCACAAATCCGGCACTGCGATCCGCTGACATCCATCTTCGTCCTCGCTCCATCCTTGCGGCGGCTCGCCGTCTGTTCGAGAAATTCCGTCCCTCGGGGAGGTACCCAAGTTGCCGTTCAGCGGAGCCAGCGGAGCGAGAACCCGAGGTCCGCGGCGAGGCGCACCGCCTCTCGACGCAGCAGAACGTAGAAGACCGGCAGCCAGGCGAGGGATGCGGCCAGCACCGAGCCCGCCAGGCGCTCGAGGCTCCCTCCACCGGACTGCCCGATCGCCAAGCCCGCGTAGAGACCACACCGCCGCGGCCACCGCGACCAGCGCCGACACGAGGAGGTCGCCCCCCGCCGCGGGAAGCTCCGTGTCGATGTGCCCCCGCGGCAAGGACCGCGTACCGGAGTGTCTCGGACGCGACGAAGCCGCCGAT
Organism: uncultured delta proteobacterium; assembly: GCA_963722885.1. Lineage (GTDB taxonomy): Bacteria > Myxococcota_A > UBA9160 > UBA9160 > UBA6930 > CAVXZE01. Next base: position 129,035 of record CAVROS010000004.1, on the reverse strand, counting down.
CGCGCCGGGGAAGCCGTACAGCCAGAATCCGAGCGGGACGAAGGCGAGGATCCCCACGAGCTTGAAGGCGTTGCGCGACAGCCAGCCACCTGGGGAGTCCGAGCGCCAGCAGTGCGGAACCGCTCGGAACCTGGAGGATATGGAACCACGCGCCGATCGCGAGCAGCTGGAGGATCCACCCTGCGTCGGCGTAGCGCGGATCGTAGAGCGTCTCGATCAGGGCAGGCCCCGACGCGGCGAGGCACGCCACGACCCAGACCTCCGAGGGCGAGGACAGCGGCCGCCGCGAGCGACGGTAGGCGGATGCGAAGCCGTTCATCGACTCCGCCTTGCGACTGAAGGCGGGAAAGACGACCGCCGAGCCGACCCTGTGCAGGACCCCGGTCGGCAACGCCGCGAACATCGCGGCGATGCTGTAGACGCCCAGCGTGGCGAGCGGAACGATCTTCCCGAAGATCAGGCGGTCCGACTGCCCCACCAGGAAGGCGAGGATGGTGCTCAGGAAGATCCACTTGCCGAAGTGGAAGATGAACCCGAGCGGCATCCCGGTCCCAGGCGAACCTGTCGCGGCGATCCGCCACCACCCCGTGGCTCAGAGCCAGTGTGACCGCGTGGCCGACCAGGCCGCCTGCCACCAGTGCCCACACGGTCGGATGGATCAGCGCCCAGGCGAGCATCACCGCAACGCCCGCGATCTGACCGGCGAGACGCACCAGAGTCAGCTTTCCGACCGCCAGATGCCGCTGGAGCCGCGGCAGCGAGGTCGAGTTGAAGCCGGCGATCAGGACCCCGAGCCCCGCGACCGGAAGCAGAGCGAGCAGCAGGGGTTGATCGTAGAAGGCCGCCACGGGCCAGGCGAGGAGACAGGCGAGGATCCAGAGGACGAGACCCCGCGCGATCTGGAGCACCCAGGCCGTGTCGAGGAACCGCGGGTCGTCTCCGCGCGAGCTCTGCACGATGCTCGGAGCGAGGCCGAGGTCCGAGAACATCGCCAGGCCGATGAGGAAGGCGTTCACCAGGGCCATCAGCCCGAAGGCCTCGGGGAAGAGCAGCCTGGTGAGGACCAGATTGCTCCCCAGCCGGATGATCATGCTGGCCCCGTGGCCCACCGATCGCCCAGACGGAGCCGCGCACCGCCCTCGAGCCAAGGGACGGAGCTGCCGGCTGCGCCGGATCCGACCAGCTGCAGCAGTCCGGCCGGAGCTCGCATCCGGCTCGGAGATCATCTCTCCCTGCCCGCCATGGAGCCGCGGACCCCCCGTCCGCGGGTTCGCAGGCGCCCACTCGTTTTACCCCCCCCCGATCGAGAACCGTAGCCGAGGCCGGACGCGTCCGGCTCGAGCCCCACTCTCCCAGCGACTGCGGTAGCAGAGACCGGCGCATCCGTCGGTCCGGCGGCAAGGCTCTGAGACCCTCCTCCCAGGGTGGGAGCAGGATCCGCGGCTCCTGGACCGTCGTGAGCGCCGAGAAGCGCGGCCGCTTCGCCGGCCGCGGGAACTCGGAGGTCGGCACCGGGCGCACCGGCGTCTCGATGCCGAGCTCGCGGTAGAGGGCGCTGGCGAACTCGTGCCAGCTGGCGACCCCACGGCCGGCCAGGTGGTAGGTGCCCCAGGAGCCGGCTTCGACCAGCTCCAGCAACCCCGCAGCCAGATGCGGCGCGAAGGTGGGAGAGCCGAATTGATCGTCCACGACCCGCACCTCGGGCCTCTCGGAGAGCTCGAGCATGGTCATGGGGAAGTTCCGTCCCTCGGCCGCATACAGCCACGCGGTGCGCACGACGAAGTGCCGTGGATTGGCGTGGCGTACCGCATCCTCCCCTTCGAGCTTGCTCCGGCCGTAGACGGTGCAGGGGCCGGTCTCGTCGCGCTCGTCGTAGGGACGCCCGGCCTCCCCGTCGAAGACGTAGTCGGTGGAGAGGTGCAGGATCGGGATCCCGCGCTGCTCCGTGGCGACCGCCAGGATCCCGGGGCCGCGGGCGTTTCCCGCGAAGGCCGCCTCCGGGTCGCTCTCGGCGCCGTCCACATCCGTGTAGGCCGCGGCGTTGAGGAGGAGGTCGGGACGCGCCTGGTCGAGAGCCTCCTCCACCTGGCGCCGGTCGCAGATGTCGAGCTCGGCCTCGCTCGGGGCGATCACCTCGTGGGCGCCGAAGCCGGACCGCACCACTCTGCCGAGCTGCCCTTCGGCTCCGGTGATCAGGACCCTCACCGGACCGCGCCCTCGAAGCGGGGGAGCAGCTGCTCGATCGCCGCCAGGGTCGGAGCCCGGCGGTCCTTCTCCGAGAGCACGGGGTCGTCGATCGGCCACCGGACCGCCACCACCGGGTCGTCCCAGGCAAAGCCGATCTCGCCCCCGGGATCGTAGAAGTCGGTGCACTTGTACTCGACCTCGGCCTCCTCGCTCAGCACCAGGAAGCCATGGCCGAAGCCCGGTGGCACCCACAGCTGGCGGAAGCTCTCGGCCGAGAGCTCCACGCAGACGTGGCGGGCGAAGCTCGGTGAGCCGACACGGATATCGACGGCCACGTCGAAGATCTCCCCCCGAAGCGCGCGGACGAGCTTGCCCTGGGGACGGCGCGACTGGGCGTGGAAGCCGCGCAGGGTGCCGCGCCGCGACTTCGAGTGGTTGTCCTGAACGAAGTGCGCGGGGATCCCGCCCTCCTCGTACTTTCGCGCATGCCAGCTCTCGAGAAAGAAGCCCCGCGCGTCGCGGTGCACGTCGGGCTCGATCACCACCACCTCCGGAAGATCGGTGGGGAGGAACTTCACGACTCGAAGCGATCCTTCGCCAGCTGCGCGAGGTACTCGCCGTAGGGGTTCTTGCTCAGGCGGGCGGCCTGGGCTTCGAGATCCTCCCGGCTGATCCAGCCCTTGCGATAGGCGATCTCTTCGGGGCAGGCGATCTTGAGCCCTTGTCGCTCCTGCACGGCGTGGATGAAGTTGCAGGCCTGGAGCAGCGACTCGTGGGTCCCCGTGTCGAGCCAGGCCACCCCGCGTCCCAGGATCTCCACCCCGAGACGGCCATCCCGCAGGTACGCGCGATTCACGTCGGTGATCTCGAGCTCCCCGCGGTCGGAAGGCTCGAGTGAGGAGGCGATCTCGGCGACGCGCTCGTCGTAGAAGTAGAGACCGGTCACGGCGTACTGAGAGCGCGGAACGGCGGGCTTCTCCTCGATTCCGATCGCCCTCCCCTGCTCGTCGAACTCGACGACGCCGTAGCGCTCCGGGTCCCGCACCCAGTATCCGAAGACGGTGCCACCGGATTCCCGACCCGCGGCCCGCTCCAGGATCTCCGGAAAGCCGTGGCCGTAGAAGACATTGTCACCGAGCGCCAGGGCCACGCGGTCGGATCCCAGGAACTCCCGGCCGATCAGAAACGCCTGGGCGATGCCCTCCGGCCTGGGCTGGATCGCGTAGGAGAGCTCGAGACCGAACTGGGAGCCATCCCCGAGCAGGCGCTGAAAGGCTGCCTGGTCGTCCGGCGTCGAGATCAGCAGGATCTTCCGCACGCCGGCCAGCATCAGCGTGGTGAGCGGGTAGTAGACCATCGGCTTGTCGTAGATCGGGAGCAGCTGCTTGCTGACGCCCCCGGTCGACGGGAGCAGACGGGTCCCGGATCCCCCGGCGAGCAGGATCCCCTTCACGGTCTCTTCCCCGAAAGCCCCAGCCGCTCGCGCCCGTAGCGGTCGCGCTGGACGGCTTCGCACCAATCCCGGTGCTGCAGGTACCACTGGACAGTCCGGCGCAGGCCCTCATCGAATCCGTGCCGCGGTTTCCAGCCGAGCTCGCTTCGGACCTTGGAGGCGTCGATGGCGTAGCGGCGGTCGTGTCCGGGTCGGTCCTCGACGAAGCTCTTCAGCTCGGCGTACCGATCCAGGCCCCTCTCGCGCATGGACGAATTCTCGCCGGGGGGAAGCAGCTCGTCGAGAACCGCGCAGAGCTGCTCGACGATCTCGAGGTTGGTGCGTTCGCTCTGGCCACCGAAGGCGTACTGCTCCCCGGAACGCCCGCTCTCCAGAGCCGTCAGGATGCCCTCGCAGTGGTCCTCCACGTAGAGCCAGTCGCGGATGTTTCCGCCGTCGCCGTAGATCGGCAGGGGCTTGGCCTCGATCGCGTTCAGGACCATCAACGGGATCAGCTTCTCCGGAAACTGGTACGGACCGTAGTTGTTCGAGCAGTTGGTCGTGAGCGTCGGGAGATCGTAGGTGCGCTGGTAGGCGCGCACCAGGTGGTCCGCACCGGCCTTCGACGCCGAGTAGGGCGAGTTCGGCGCGTAGGGCGTGCTCTCGGTGAAGTAGCCGCCAGGCCCGAGCGAGCCGTAGACCTCGTCGGTGGAGACGTGGAGGAAGCGGAAGCTCTGCCTCTCGACCGCGGGAAGCTCCGCAACGTGGTGCCGGGAGGCCTCCAGGAGCTCGAAGGTCCCCAGCAGATTCGTCTCGACGAAGTCACCCGGGGCGTCGATGGAGCGATCCACGTGGGTCTCCGCCGCGAAGTTCAGCACCGCGCTCGGGCGGTGCGTGCGAAACACCTCTCGGACCCTGGCGCGGTCGGCGATGTCGCCCCGCTCGAAGCGGAAGCGCGGATCCTCCTCCACATCCCGCAGGTTCTCGAGGCTCCCGGCGTAGGTGAGCTTGTCCAGCACCACGACCCGCCCGCCGGTGCGCTCCAACGCGAAGCGGACGAAGTTGGAGCCGATGAAGCCGGCTCCCCCGGTAACCAGCATGACCTGGGTCTTCTCGACCATCGAGTGGGTTCTCTCCCCGCTGCCTTTCGAGCCGCCCCGCGCGGATACCGCTATCGGGTTGCAGGAGATTCTAGTGAAGAAGCATCTCCGCCGTCCCCTTCGCTCTCGAAGAACCGGATCACCCGCTCGCGGCGGTCCGGACGGCAGATGGCCAGGGCGAGTGTGTGGGTCTGCGTCGGCCGATGCAGGGCGAACTGCCAGCTCTCGGGATCGTCGCACACCAGTGCCGGATCGAATCGGATTCGAGGCGGAGCCGAGTTCGAGAGCTGGAATTGAAAGCCGCGGAGTGGGATCGAGATGCCGAGGCCTCGCGCCTTGAGGTAGGCCTCCTTGAGCGTCCACAGCTCGAGGAAACGCCGCGCCCTTGCTTCCGGCGCCAGGGCCCGGAGCGCCTCCACCTCGGCCTCGCCGAAGAAGCGCTCGGAGAGATCCCGGTGCCGGAGACGGCGCTCCCGGTTCTCTACGTCCACGCCGATGTCGAGCTCCCGGGTCACGGCGCAGGCCACCATTCCGCGGGTGTGGGAGAGGTTGAACCGCAGGCCCCGCCCATCAGAGGGTCCGCTGATCTCCGGCCGACCATGCTCGCCAAGAGAAAACGACCAGGCTTCCGGTGGCACGGGTGCGTAGCGCGAGAGGGACACCCGGGCGAAGGCGTGAGCCACCACAAACTCCCGCCGCGACGGCTCCCGCTGCAGCCGGGCGTGGCGCTCTCGTTCCTGGGAGCCGAGCAGTGCCAGGTAGCGCTCGAGCAAGGCCGGCTCGTGGATCCCGTCCGGGTTGGCGAGCCAGACGTGGGCCTCATCCTCGGAGAGGAGCTCCACCTCAGCTCTTCTTGAAGAGATCGTCGAGCGCAGACTTCGCCGCCTCTCGGGCGGGTGGGCCGCCGCCTCCCTCGCGATCCCCGTAGGAGAAATACTCACAGCGGTTGGCCCGGTCCCGCTCGCGGACCCGCTCGGCGCTCGACTCGCGGCACTCGTTGTAGGCACTCGGATCGTGGAACCGGCAGTTCAGGCACACGTGCAGATCCGCGTCACAGCGTTCACAGCAGTCCGCGAAGCCAATCCGCTCTCCCGCCGGGAGGTCGATCGGCGCGTTGCAGGAGAAGCACCGCATCGCGCCACGGTGCGGCCACACGATGAACCTGTCAAGGCGGGCTCCAGCGGAGCATAGACGGCATCGGGGTGGTAGCCTCACCGCGCGATCTGATGAGAAATGCGGTCCAACCCTGCCTTCGCACTCCTGGTACTACTCCTCCCCGCCGCGGCACTCGGCCAGGCGCCTGGCGGGCCCCTTCCCGGGCTGAACCAGCTCGCTCTGGAGTGGATCCGAGGCGAGTATCGGGCGCCACTGATCTGCGAAATCGAAGGCGTTCCATACCGATCCCTGCGGCGGATCCTGGTGGGTCCCGGTCCCCGGGGTGCGCGGACCCCCATGAATCGGCTCACCCTCTTCGATCTGGAGGCTCCCGAGGGCACGCGCTGCCACGACGAGACCGGTGGCGAGCAGCCCAATGCGATCGGCAGCCTGGCCCTGGTGCTGGACGCGCGCCCCCGGCCCGACACGGCTCAACGCGATTTCAAGCTGGCGCTCCGCAAGCAGGGAGGCTTCGACTTCCAGATTCGCGCGGGGAAGCTACGAGTCGGAGCGCCGGGCGATTCGGCGAGTGCCCTCCGGGAGGTCGATTTCAGCGGGGGAACTGCGGAGATCCGCAAGGTGGATCGCGGCAGTGACGCCTTCCGTCGGCTCGCTGAGTTTGGCGACCGGCGAAAGCTCAGCCTGCAGCTCGAGGCCGCGGACGGAACCCGCCTGAGCTTCGACCTCGTGCAGTTCGGGCTTCGCTGACTTTGGCCGCTCGTGGCGACATCGAGCTCGGCGGCGTCTGCTGGTGGCTGGGCCAGGGAGCCGATCGCGAAGCCACCCGTCGATTGCTCGAGAGCGCCATCGACGCACTGCACACCGGCGCCGCCCGAAACCTCAAGACGGGGCGCCGCAAGCAGCTCTACCCATTGGATCTCCACGGAAACGGGACTCCCGATCACCTCCTCAAAGTGAACGACTACCAGCCCGCGGCGGGAATCCGCCGGGCCCTCCGCGGCTCCAAGGCCCTCCACGAGCTTCAGATGGCCGAGGAGGTGGCCGCACGGGGCATCCCGACCGTCGTCCCCCTGGCGGCGGGCGAAAGACGGTCCGGAGGCCGTCTCCGCAGCTGCTACCTGCTGATACCGGTCCTGGAGGACGTGGTGGACCTGCGCCAGCTCTGGCTGGAGGAGACGCCGCCGCCCCGGGAGCGACGTGCCCTCGTCACGGCCTTCGGAGCCCTGACTCGCCAGATCCACGACGCCGGTGTCTTCCAGGACGACTTTGCACCCAATAATTTCCTGGTTCGACGGGGACTTTCACCCGAACTCTTCATGATCGACTTCGAGCGTGCGCGGCTCCGCACCGGCAACGACGAGACGGCCAGGCGCTTCATGCTCGCGAAGATCGACCGGGAGCTCGCAGGAACCCCGGTGGGTGACAGGATGCGCTTCCTCTACGCCTACTGCGACGGCGACCGCGCCGCCACCCGCCAATGGTGGCACCGGGTCGAGGACTTCGCCCCGAAGCTGGCTCGCCGGGATTTCGCCCGAATGAGGCGGAAGGCCACGCGTCCCGGTCGCCGGTTTCGGCGCCTGGCCCACGGCGCCTGGCAGGGGTACGCCCAGGTCGGTGCCGATGACGCACGGCTCCTCGAAGCGCTCCCGGACGAGCGATCCTCAGCGGGCGCCGTGCGCATCGACGCCTGCGAGGGGCTCTGGCGGGTTCACTACGGCGGCATCCGCAAGTCAGAGGGCAAGCGAATCTGGGCGCTGGCGAACTTCTTGTGGGCTCGGGGCGGTCTCTCGCCCCGGCCCCTGGGCGCATGGCGCCGGGGCGATCAGACGGTTCTCCTGCTCGAGCGGCGGTCCGGTGCGCAGTCTCTGGACCAGTGCCCCGACCGCCGCCGGCCTCTGGCAGCGGCCCGCATCCTCCTGGACCGCCTGCTCGCACTGGCCGAGATCCGCGAGCCGCCGCCTCCGGCGGCCCTGGTGATCGAGAGGCGGGAGGGCTCGGCGCTACGCGCCTCCCTGGCGGCGCCCCACGCCGTATTTCTCGTGAGGGGCTCCGGCCGGAAGCGCCGTGAGCGAGTCTCGGAGCTGATTCGCGCACTCCAAGAGAAGACAGAGGAGCTCTGAAGGGAGCCACCAGGGCCCCGGGGCAGACCCACCTGGAGCCGTTCAGTTCGGCCGGGCGTCGGCCGATGAAACGGTCGATGGAGATCAAACAGCCCCCGAAGCCCATCTTCTCCAGCTATGCGGCCGATCCGGACCTCGAGGAGCGAATCGACGCCTTCGTGATCCAGATGGGCGAACGCATCGACCTCCTTCAGGACCTCGAATTCGACGGTGAGCTCGAGCAGCTCCGGGAGCACTCCGAGAGATTCGCCTCCGAGTCTCATGAGCTCGGCTACGAGCCCCTTGCCCAGGCCGCCGACCGCATCGTCGCCGCCTGCCTGGAGCAGAGTCCCGAGGCAGCCCGCAAGAGCCTGGTCGATCTCACCGAGCTCTCCCAGCGCGTCCGCCGCGGCCATTCCAGCAGCGCCTAGCCAGGCCCTGCAGGACGCGGTCTACAGGAAGATCCAGAGATTCCCTGGCCCGAGCACCACCACCAGCCAGATCGTGGCGTTCGCGGCGGCGTGAGCGACGATCGTCGCGCCGATGTGGCGTCGGTGATAGAGCCAGAGGTTGAAGAGAATGCCTGTGGGTGCGGCGACGATCCACTCCCAACCCACGTGGGTGAAGGTGAACCAGACGCTGGTGACCAGGAAGCTCCGCCAGCTGAAGCGCGCGATGGGCACGTCCCGGAAATCCCCGCCCTTGTCCACCACGTCCACCAGGCGGATCAGAAAGCTCCGCACGAAGAGCTCTTCCACGAGCGGCGTCACCACGGCGAATCCGAGCAGGCGCAGGATCAGGGTCTGCTGCCGCAGCGACTCACCGAGCTGGCTCGGGTCGAAGGCGTCGGCCTCGGCTCCCCGAGGCAGGGAGTCGAAGAGCAGGAAGGGCCCCATCCACAGAGCTGCGATGAAGACTCCGAACAGAATGTCCAGGGAGACGCGCCAGCCCGGGCGATAGCCACGAAGCTCGATGAGATCCCCCCGGAGGACGAAGTAGACGAGGAGCGCCCCCGGTAGGGCCACCTTCACCGGGAGCATCCACGGCGCAACGTCTTCGGGCAGCCGCCGCGCCACCTCGACCAGGATCAGGAACAAACCGTACGGGGCGAGATACGCCCACCAGCCATGCCCCCGGCGCTGCATCACTCGACTCACGGGTGTCCGGTTCTAGAACACCGGGCGGGGCGCTGCCAGGGCCGGGTCAACCGGTACCGAGCAGGGCCGCGCCGCCCGCGCACATGACCAGGCCGATCCCGAGCAGAAGCGTCAGGCCCAGCAGCACCAGATTCACGACCAGAGCCAGGGCGATGGACTTGCCCATCGAGTCGCAGAGCATCCCGCGCAGCACCGCGGAGTGAACCAGAAGAAAGATCCCCATGTTGAGGGCCTGGAGACGGAGCACACCGCCCAGGTCGGAGACCTGAGGCTCGCCGAAAACCGCCACCACACCGGGCCCTGCCACCATGCCTGCGAGGAACTGCACGATCACGATCCCGTAGGCCTTCTTGAAGCCCGGGCTCTCCTGTCCGACGAGCCGGCAGCCCACCAGCAAGGCCATCGTCATGAAGGCGACCACGAAGCCGAGGACGACCAGGGTGAGCGCGACCGCCAGCGCCATCACCGGGCCCCGGAGCCTCTGCACCATCTCGGCCGGATCGGCGGCGAAGCCGGGGAGCTGACCGATCTCGGGCATCGCCGAAGGCGACGGGCCGTGCGCCACCCCCTCGTCGGCTTCGGCGCCCGGGAACGGCTCGTTCAACCCTTCGATGATGTTCACCCGCGAACTGCGCTCGAGCTCGTCCTGGTAGTCCAGGATCTGATCCCGGTAGGCGGGAGGCACGTTCTCGGCACGGTCGGAGAAGTGGGGAGTTCCCGCCTTGTCGATCCAGTGGTAGATCTTGGCCGACGCGGCGCCCGCGCCCGCCACCAGCGCCAGCGCCAGGGCGAAGCAGATCGGTAGCGAGAGGTGACGCCGCATGCGAGGATCTTCCATGGCCTGGGAGTTGCCGGAGAGATGCCCTCTCCTGATTCGTCCGATCGAGGGATCCTCTTGACCGTCGGCAGAGACCTCGCCGAGAAGCCGTCCTCCCTCGGCACTGCGCCCCCGCCTTTCCGACTCGCCTACTGGGTCGATCCCCCTCTGCTGATGGCCGGCTGCTACCCGGGACACGGAGATCCCCGAATCGCCGAGCGCCAGCTCGGAGCTCTTCTCGACTGCGGAATCCGCTGCTTCCTGAGCTTGATGGAGGAGGAGGTCCGCGGCCCTTTCCTCGCCTACGAGCCCTTGCTGGAGGAGATTGCCGCCCAGCGCGGGCTCCCCATCGAGTGCCTCCGTTTCGAGATCGAAGATCACACGGCTCCGAGCCGCGAGCAGATGGGCGAGATCGAGAGAAGCATCGCGAGGTCGATCGCTGCAGGGCGGCCGGTCTACCTTCATTGCTGGGGCGGTCGCGGTCGGACCGGCGCCGTGGTGGGCGTGTACCTGGTCCGCCGCGGCCTCGCCACGACCGAGAACTTCGTCGATGGGATCGCCGAGCTTCGCTCCGGTGCGCCCGGCGAATCGCCGGAGACCGAGGAGCAGATCGAATTCGTCCGGAGCTTTCTCGCCCGCCCTGGCGACGGCTAGCCCGCATATCTCACCAGAAACGCTCACCGCGCATCCAGACCTGCTAAGTGTTGTTGCCAAGACAAACACTGCAAGGGAGCAGCGCGGTGCAGACAGAGTGTAAACGGAGCAGCTTTCGTTCCAAGCGTTCGGTGGTCGGCGGGTCGAGGGGCGGTTCGATGCGGGTCGCACCACCACGGACGCCGGCTGGCTGGTGGTGCGCGAGATCGAGGCGAGGCGCGGCTGGCTGGAGCGGTTCGCGGAGTGCTTCGAGGACCACCGCGAGGCGAGCCGCGTCGAGCACGCGATCTCAGTGCTGGTGAAGCAGCGGATCCTCGGCATCGTGGCGGGCTACGAGGATCTGAACGACCACGAGACGCTGCGCGACGATGCGCTTCTGGCCCTGGCCTGCGGACAAGAGGACCTGGTGGGCGAGCATCGCCCTCGGGAGCGGGATCGGGGGCACGCGCTGGCGGGCAAGAGCACGCTGAACCGGCTCGAGCTCGCGGTCGTGGAGGAGCGACCGAGCCGCTACCAGCGCGTAGCCCTGGATCCGGCGGCGATCGAGGAGCAGTTCGTGGAGTGCATGATCGAGGCGCACGAGGAGGTGCCCGAGCGGATCGTGCTGGATCTGGACGCGACGGACGATCCGGTCCACGGCGACCAGGAGGGGCGCTTCTTCCACGGTTACTACCGCAGCTACTGCTACCTGCCGCTGTACATCTTCTGCGGCGATCACCTGCTGTGCGCGAAGTTGCGACCGGCGAACCAGGACGGCGCGGCCGGATCGGTGGAGGAGCTGGAGCGGATCGTGGACCAGATCCGGAGCCACTGGCCGCAGGTGGAGATCTGGATCCGAGCCGACTCGGGCTTCGCGCGGGAGTCGCTGATGGCGTGGTGCGAGGCGAACGGGGTGGACTACGTGCTCGGGCTGGCGCAGAACGCGCGACTGAACCGAGCCATCGGGGAGGAGCTGGAGGCCGTCCGGCGCGAGCAGGAAGCGACCGGCATGGCGTCTCGGATCTACCGGGAGCTTCGCTACCAGACGCAGAAGACCTGGAGCCGGGAGCGGCGCGTCGTGGCCAAGGCGGAGCAGCTGCCGGGCAAGACCAACCCGCGCTTCGTCGTGACCTCGCTGGAGGCCGACGCCTTCCCGGCCCAGGTCCTCTACGAGACGATCTACTGCGCCCGCGGCGACATGGAGAACCGGATCAAGGAGCAGCAGCTGGATCTCTTCGCCGACCGAACGAGCACGGCAACGATGGCGGCCAACCAGCTACGCCTCTGCTTCGCCTCGATGGCCTACGTGCTCGCGGCCGAGGACTCCCCGCTCCCGGCCCCGCCTCCATCCGCGCCGTCTACAGTCGGACTCGATCCGTTCCGATCAGGGCGGTGTGAGCCACTCCGCGCAATCGGACGCGCCGGACCCGGTCGGGGCGAACCCGGCGGTCGAACCCCAGCCCGGTGACCTCGTCGAGGGTCGCCATCGCTACCGGCTCGAGCACCGGCTTGGAACGGGCGGCTTCGGCTCGGTCTTCCTGGCCCACCGGCTCGACGCGCCCTCCTCGGCGGCAGAGGATCCGCCCCGGGAAGTGGCAGTGAAGATTCTCGGACCGGCCAGCCAAGCTCACGCCCGGACCACCCTCAAGCGAGAGCTCGGTGCCCTCCTCTCGATCCAGCACCCGGGGATTCCCCGCCTCTACGACTGGAATGTGGACAGCGAGCCGGCCTTCGCAGTGCTCGAGTATTTCCCCGCGGGAAGCCTGGCGGACGCCTGGCCGATGATCGGGAAGTTCGACGAGGAGCAGACCTGGCGGCTGATGTCGGACCTGCTCTCCGCCCTGCGCGCGGCTCACCGCGCCTCGATTCTGCACCTGGATGTAAAGCCCTCCAACGTGCTCCTCGACGGCAACGGCGGATTCGTCCTGACGGATTTCGGCGTCGCCCAGGCTCCCCGAATGACCATGGGAATGCTGCAGCAAGGGCAGCTGCTGATCGGCCTCGGGACCCACGGCTATCGAGCGCCCGAGCAGGCCGATCAGTCCCTCGGCTCGTTCGACCTGCGCACCGATCTCTGGGGCGTCGGCGCGACGGCATGGGCCTCGTACACGGGCATCGACCTCAACAAGCGCCAGGACGTGCTGCGTCACAGGGAGCCCGGAAACATCTTCGGACTCGAGCGGCTCTCCGATGTGCGCATTCACTGTCCACCTCCCCTCGAGGAGGTGGTGATGGGATTGCTCTTCATCGATCCGGCGCGTCGGCCCGGCGGCGCCGGCGAGGTCCTGAGCCGGATCCAGGCAATCGCAGACGGCTTCGGTCTCGACTCCCGGACCGTGACGGCGGCGCGTAGCGACCGCGCGGACCCCGAGGAAATCCATCTCCTGGTCGAGTCTCTGGTCGATCCCCTCTGGTCGTCGATTTGTCGCTCCCAGGCCTTCCAGCGCTACTTCGTGAAGTTCACGGATGGCGAGGAGATCTCCAGAAGCGGCATCCAGACCCACCACACCTACCTCCTGCTCCGGGGTCAGGTGGCGGTAGAGCGCGGCGAGGAGGTCGTCGCCGTCGAGTCGAAGGAGGGGACCTTTCTCTGCGCCGTCTCCACCTTCACAGGAGTCCGCCGCGAGGTGACCCTGCGGGCCCGAGGAGACGTCTGGGTCTGCATCTTCAACGAGGCCGAGCTCGAGCAGTTGGTGACCTGCAATCCGGCGGTAGCCGTGCGAATGATCCGCAGCCTCGCCAACCGGATCGCCGAGGCCCCCCCGCGCCACAGGAATTGAGCGGAGGTCCCCCCTGGGTCCCCCGTTCCCGGACGTCGTGTCGATCGAGTCGGTATAGGTCGTTCCGCCGGGGAAGGCGTTTGCGTTAGTCGTCTGTCCGAACGACCCGGCGAGCACCGGTTGTCCGCTTCAGGCGTTGTGGGTACCCGGACTGGAGGGCTACGGCGTGGGCGTCGCACTCGGCGTGGGTGTGGCGCCCGGCGTGGGTGTCGCACCCGGCGTCGGCGTGGGTGTCGGCGTCGGCGCTGCCTGCACCGGGCAGCTCATGTTGGCGATCTGGTTGTCCGCCACGTCGCAGTCCAGGTCCAGGCCATCGAACGCCTTCGATCTTCAAGCAGGCCTCGCAGCGCGCCGCCGTGTTCACGCAGTCCGCGACATCGCCCAGCGCCACATCCGCGCAAGCGCCCGGGAAGATCACACTCGGGGTTCCTGGAGCGTCGCGCACTTCTTCTCGACCTCGCTCACGAGTTTCTCCTCTTCTTGGTGATCTTCTTGTTCGAGGAGAGAGCGCACGCTGCAGCTGCTGCCTCGAGCGCCGCGTCAGAGGTGACCGTCGGCATCCTTGATGGCGTTCTTCTTGGCCTTGTTGATCTCCTTCGAGGACGGTGTTCTCGACCTTGTTGGCCTCCTTGAGCATCTCGGTCTGGCACTTGGCCGTGTCCTTGTTGGCGTTCTTCGTGATGAGGCTGGCGTCGTAGCACCGGGGGCTCGCCGAAGATGTCGTAGGTCAGCGCCAGAGCCCCGTTCACGCCGGCCGTGTTCACGCAGTCGCCGCGCCGGTGTAGGCGAAGGGCGGGAGCGGCGCGGTGCACTTCTTGGCCTCATCCTTCACCGTCTTGTCCTCGGCTTTCTGCACCTTTCCCTTGAGGTCGGCGGTCGTGCAGACGTCGAAGCTCGTGGTGAGCTTGCTCCTTCTGGTAAGTCCTTCAGGCACTTCTCGTTCTCCTTGAGCTGCGCCTTGTTGACCTTCTCACCGTCCTTGTTCATCGCGTTGACACACTTCTGCTGGTCCTTGTCCAGCGGAGCCGGTCCCGGCGTGGGTGTCGGCCCCGGTGTCGCCGTGGGTGTCCCCGTCGGTCCCGGAGTCCCCGTCGGTCCCGGTGTCACCGTGGGTGTCCCCGTCGGTCCCGGAGTCCCCGTCGGTCCCGGTGGCACCGTGGGTGCCGGCGTCGCGGTCGGTGTTCCCCCCGGCGGTGCCGTCGGCCCGGCTAGAGCGCTGGTGGCCCAGAGAGCGACGATGCCAGCCAGGGCTATCCCCAGCAGAATCGTGATGGAAGAAGAACAGGACCTGCCGCTTGCCATTTGACTACCCCGACTCGAGCTGATGGGTGAACCACCAGGAACGTTTCCGTGAACCACTAGTGACGTCGCGGGTACTGTCGCACTGCCCGCAGGACCTCGTCAAGGCCAGAGGCCCTGGTTCCCAGAAAGATCTGCTTTCGAACCAACGAGTTACGCGGTAGTCTCCCGAGTTCTCTACTGTAGGTCCTCGTCCAGTCTCGTTTCTTCGGGCATAGGTGGTCAACCGGCGGCTTTCTCTCAGGATTCCGAAGATTTGAGGTGGCGCGCGAGGGCGACCGTGACCGGGTCCCGGACGGGCCTTGGGGTGGCCTCCCGCAGATGGGCGCGCGACTGCTCCGGTCGACCCGATCCGGTCGCGGGAAGATGGGTGTGATTGCGTCTTGGAGGTCTGATCACGTGGAAGCCACGCCTCGATTGCTCCGCTGGGAGACCCTGACCAAGACCGAGTTCGACCAGATCGACCCCGCCGCAGCGGTCGTCCTGCTCACCTCGTCCCCGATCGAGGTGCACGGTCCCCATCTCCCGCTGGGAGCAGACGTCCTGGAGGGCGAAGGCCTGGCCGAGCGCATGCTGCGTTTCCTCCCCGAGCGCCACCGGAGCCGCACCTTCCTGAAGCTCCCCTTTCTCTACGTGGCGTCCGACGTGGTGCCCCAACGCGGCTCTCTCTTCTTCCGGCCCTCCACGGCGGTCACGGTGCTGACGGACCTGGGCTGTACCCTCGCCGCCCAGGGGTTTCGCGACGTCTTCATCTCCAGCTTCCACGGCGGCCCCCGGCACTTCCTCTCCATCGAGCGGGCTTGCGAGAACGTCAATCGACGTCACGGCACGCGGATGGTCTCGGTCCTGTCCCTGATGACCCGTCGGCTCACCGAGGGCACTTCGAACCTGGACGACGTGCTCGGCGATCTGCCCGGGATCGATCGCGCCGATCTCGAAGGCGACACCCACGCTGGAATCATCGAGACCTCGCAGCTTCTCGCGCTTCACGGCGACTGGGTCGATCCCGACTACAAGAACCTGCCGAGATCCACCGTCGACACCTGGGCACAGGGCCGTGGAGAGAAGCAGAGTACGGCTGGACGCGGCGACCCGCGCCGCCTGCTGCAAATGATTCGCTCCTACCGCTTCGTTCTCGAGTACTTCAACCAGGCGACCTACTCGGGGGCGCCGGCGGGCGCCTCCGCGGAGCTCGGGGAGCGAATCCTCGACACGCTCGCGGAGCGGACAGCCCACGCCTGCGCAGAGCTGCTCGACGGCGAGATCGGTCCCGAGGAGTGCCACTCCCCGCTCTGGAGGCTTCGCTTCTTGTTCTTGAACCCGCTGATGACCCGCCTCACGAACCGCCTGCTCGGCTTCCGCAACGCCATCGCCTGACCCTGGCACGCCGCCTCCGCGAAGCTCTCCAGCCGCGCGCGGTCAGGCGCCCGGCGCGCCCCGCACCAGCTTGCCAGCGGTGTTTCCACCATCGATCGGGAAGTCGCCCCCGGTGCACGATGCGCTGGCGTCGGAGGCCAGGAACGCCACCAGATGGGCGATGTCCCGCATCTTCTCTCCGCTGGATCGGGTCTTTTGAGGCGCCAGATAGGGCTGGCCGTGGGCGATCACCTGCTCGACATCGACGCCGGGCGGAATGTAGGGAGCGATCATCTCCGGGCTGCCCGCCTCGGGGCAGACCGCGTTCACCCGGATACCGAACTTGCCGAGCTCGAGCGCCGCGACCCGGGTCATCCCCCGCACCGCCCATTTGCTGGCGGCGTAGGCCATCAGGCCGTTCTGCGCCGAGAGCCCATCGATGGAGGAGATGTTGACGATGGAGCCGGCTCCCGCCTGCTGCATCGGACCGATCACCGCCTTGATCCCCAGAAACGTACCGATCTGGTTGACGCGAACCACGCGCTCGAACTCGGCGAGCTCCGTGTCCGCGATGGCAGCGAGGAGAAGCACTCCCGCGTTGTTCACCAGGACGTCGAGAGACCCGAAGCGCTCGGTGGCGACCTCCACGGCGCTTCGCCAGTCGGTCTCCGAGGTGACGTCGAGATGGACGTAGTGCGCCGCCTCACCCAGCTCTCCGGCCACGCCCTCACCGGGGTCGTCGCAGATGTCGGCCAGCACGACCTTTGCGCCCTCCTCCACGAAGAGCCGCGCAGTCGCCTCACCGGTGCCCCGCGCCGCGCCGGTCACGATCGCGACCTTTCCCTCCAGCATTCCCGGCCTTCCCATCGCTCCCATCTCGCGTCCCTCCAACTTCAGCTGGCGTGATGACGATGACGCCTTGAGCTATCTAGTGCCACCGTGGCCGATGGCTCCGAGAGAGAGCGCATCATCAAGGCGCACTGGGACGTGACCAAGCTCTCCGGCGCCGCCGCCTGGGAACAGAAGCGCCGTCTGGCGCGTGCGATGCGGCTGGTGATCGAGCGCCTGGTGCCGAGCAATGCACCCGAGGAGGAGCTTCGCGCGGCCGCCGACGGATTGGAGCGCTACGCCGAGGCGTTGAAGGCGCATCCGCGCCTCAAGCACTTTCACGGCTACGCCGAGTCCGCCAACGCCGGCGACGTCGGCGCCTTCTTCGACCAGAGCCCGATGATCGGTCTCGCCAATCCCCTCGCTCCCCCGATCACCATCGCTCAGTCCGGTGAGCGGAGCGCGATCGCGTCGGTGACCTTCGGCTCGGCCTACGAGGGGCCGCCGGGCTCCCTGCACGGTGGCTTCGTCGCCGCGACCTTCGACGAGGTGCTCGGATTCGTGCAATCGCTGGGAGGCAACCCGGGGATGACCGGCACCCTGACTGTCCGGTACCGCCGACTGACGCCACTTCACAGAGAGCTGATCATCGAAGCCGAGCTGGTCCGCATCCAGGGACGGAAGATCTTCACCGAAGCCCGCATCCTCGCAGACGGGGTGGTGACGGCCGAAGCCGAGGGCCTCTTCATCTCCATCGACCCCTCGAAGATGGAGTTCCTCCTGCAGGCCCG
This sequence comes from uncultured delta proteobacterium, assembly GCA_963722885.1. Taxonomy (GTDB): domain Bacteria; phylum Myxococcota_A; class UBA9160; order UBA9160; family UBA6930; genus CAVXZE01. The sequence continues at coordinate 111,440 of CAVROS010000004.1, read as the reverse complement.
CGAGGCGAACGAGAGCCGACGCGAGAGCTGACGTGCACTCCCGGCCGTGTGCTTCTCGACGACACGGAGCGGCGCCGCGGCGTCCTTCGGGGTCGTTTTGACAGAACCGACCCGCTTTCATAGGATCGATTCCCAGGGAGCTGAGCACCGGTGGACCTGCGTTTTACTGAAGAGGACGAGGCTTTCCGCGGCGAGGTCGCAGAATGGCTCGCCGACCATCTGACCGGCGAGTTCGCGGAGCTGCGCGGCCGGGGTGGCCCCGGGGACGAGAGCGCGCTCGTCGAAGAACGGCGCGCCTGGGAACGCAAGCTCGGCGAGGCCGGCTGGGCCTGCGTGGGGTTTCCCAAGGAATGCGGCGGCCGCGGCCTCAGCCTGATCCAGCAGGTGATCTTCTACGAGGAGTACGCCAGGGCCGGAGGTCCGGGCCGCCTCGGCCACATCGGCGAAGGCCTCGCGGGGCCGACCATCATCCACTTCGGCACCGAAGAGCAGAAGAAGCGCTTCCTGCCCGGCATCGTCAACGGCGAGGACCTCTGGTGCCAGGGTTACTCCGAGCCCAATGCGGGCTCCGATCTCGCCAACGTCCAGACCCGGGCCGAGCGGGTCGGTGACGAATGGGTCATCAACGGCCAGAAGGTCTGGACCTCGGGAGCGGAGTGGTCGGACTGGATCTTCGTCCTCTGCCGCACCGACCCGGATGCGGCGCCCAAGCACCGGGGGATCTCCTATCTGCTGGTGCCGATGCGCCAGGAAGGCATCGAGATCCGCCCCATCGTGCAGATCACCGGAGACGCGGAGTTCAGCGAAGTCTTCTTCGACGGAGCGCGCACCGCCGCCGACAACATCGTGGGGGAGGTCAACGGCGGCTGGAAGGTCGCCATGGGCACCCTCGCGTTCGAGCGGGGCGCCTCCACTCTCGGCCAGCAGATGGCCTTCCACAGCGAGCTGGAGGAGGTCCTCGAGATCGCCCGGGCGAACGGCGCCGCCGCTGATCCCGTGATGCGCCAGCGCCTCGCGGACGCCTGGATCCGCCTGCGCATCATGCGCCTGAATACGCTGCGGATGCTCAGCCACGTCGAGGGTGGAGAGCTCAGCCGCGAGGCCATGATCACCAAGATCTACTGGGCGACCTGGCATCGCGAGCTCGGAAAGCTCGCCATGGACGTGCTCGGTCCGCAGGCCGAGATTGCCGAGGCGCTTCCCTACGACCTCACCCTCCTGCAACGCCTCTATCTCTTCACCCGCTCGGATACGATCTACGCGGGATCGAACGAGATTCAGCGCAACATCATCGCGGAGCGCGCTCTCGGAATGCCCCGTGAGCCCAGCCCCGCGCCCCGCCGATGACCAGGACGCCCCCCCGCTACGTCGAGGGGAACCATCTCCTCGAGGGCAAGACCGTCCTGGTGACGGCGGCGGCGGGTACCGGCATCGGCTTTGCCACCGCCCGGCGCTGCGCGGAGGAAGGCGCCTCCGTGATGATCAGCGACATCCACGAGCGCCGCCTGGGCGAGGCCGCCGACGAGCTCGAGAAGCTCACCGGCGCCCGCCCTCCCCATCTCCTCTGCAATGTGACCGAAGAGGAGGAGGTGCAGCGGCTGGTCGGAGCGGCGATCTCGCAGATGGGTCGCATCGACGTCCTGATCAACAACGCCGGCCTCGGCGGCACCGCCCACATCGTCGAAATGACCGACGAGCAGTGGAACGCGGTGCTGGGAATCACCCTGACCGGGACCTTCCGGATGATCCGAGCGACCCTTCCGCACATGATGGAGCGGCGCAGCGGCGCCATCGTCAACAACGCATCGGTGCTCGGCTGGCGGGCGCAGGCCGGGCAGGCCCACTACGCGGCCGCCAAGGCGGGCGTGATGGCTCTCACCCGCTGTGCGGCGATCGAAGCGGCGGAGGCGGGCGTGCGCGTCAATGCCGTGGCTCCCAGCCTCGCCGTCCACAAATTCCTCTCCAAGGTGACCCCCGAAGGGCTGCTCGAAGAGCTCGCTACCCACGAGGCGTTCGGCCACGGGGCCGAGCCGTGGGAGGTGGCCAACGTCATGGTCTTCCTGGCCAGCGACTACTCGTCCTACATGACCGGGGAGTCGATCGCGGTGAGCAGTCAGCATCCCTGAGGGGGATCGCAGGAAGCACCGAATTCGGGTCCAAAACCCCACAGTTCTCCCCACCCCGGAGGGACTGGATGCCGGCTTTCGTGATCCTTCTCGTTCCGCTCGGCGCCGATTCCCCTGTACAGTCCGGACCCGGTACGCAGCTAGCGAATAACCCGTCGGATCTGAAACAGATTCTCTCGGGAGCCAGGGGCTCCAAGCCTTGACAAGGTCCGGCCGGCGGTGCGACAGTACCCGCGACGTCACTAGTGGTTCACGGAAACGTTCCTGGTGGTTTACCCACCAGCTTGAGTTGGGGTAGTCAAATGGCAAGCGGCAGGTCCTGTTCTTCTTCCATCACGATTCTGCTGGGGATCGCCCTGGCTGGCATCGTCGCTCTCTGGGCCAGCAGCGCTCTGGCCGGGCCGACGGGACAGCCGGGAACACCGACGCCGACGATGTCAGCCGCGACGCCGACACCCACGGCGCCACCGGGACCGACAGCGACTCCGGGACCGACGGGGACACCCACGGTGACACCGGGCCCGACGGGGACCCGGGACCGACGGGAACACCCACGGTGACACCGGGGCCGACACCCACGCCGGGCCCGGCTCCGCTGGACAAGGACCAGCAGAAGTGTGTCAACGCGATGAACAAGGACGGTGAGAAGGTCAACAAGGCGCAGCTCAAGGAGAACGAGAAGTGCCTGAAGGACTACCAGAAGGAGAAGCTCACCACGACCTTCGACGTCTGCACGACCGCCGACCTCAAGGGCAAGGTGCAGAAAGCCGAGGACAAGACGGTGAAGGATGAGGCCAAGAAGTGCACCGCGCCGCTCCCGCCCTTCGCCTACACCGACTCGGCGACGGTGAACACGGCCGGCGTGAACGGGGCCTGGCGCTGACCTACGACATCTTCGGCGGACCCCCGGTGCTCGACGCCAGCCTCATCACGAAGAACGACAACAAGGACACGGCCAACTGCCAGACCGAGATGCTCAAGAAGGCCAACAAGGTCGAGAACACCGTCCTTGAAGGAGATCAACAAGGCCAAGAAGGACGCCATCAAGGATCCGACGGTCACCGCCGACGCGGCGCTCGTGCAGAGGCTGCAGGCCGCTCTCTCCTCGAACAAGAAGATCACCAAGGCAGAGGAGAAGCTCGTGAGCGGGGTCGAGAAGAAGTGCGCAGACGCTCCAGAACCCCGAGGTGACCTTCCCGGGCGCTTGCGCGGATGTGGTGCTGGGCGTTGTCTCGGACTGCGTGAACAGGGCGGCCGCTGCGAGGCCTGCTTGAAGATCGAGGCGTTCGATGGCCTGGACCTGGACTGCGACCTGGCGGACGACCAGATCGCCAACATGAGCTGCCCGGTGCAGGCAGCGCCGACGCCGACACCCACGCCGGTGCCGGCCACGCCGACGCCCACGCCTCCGCTGGTGACGCCGACGCCGACGGCCGACACCCGCGCCGGCCACGCCGACACCCACGCCCGGCGCGGCACCGACACCCACGCCCATCCCGGGATCGGTGGTGATGGACTTCAATGTCACTAGGTCAGCGGTGCCCCGAGCGACTACGATTCACTGTCGGTCGCCCTATGTCGAGGATGGCTTCCAGCTGACCTCTGCCAATGGGTTCTCCGCGTGGCAGAGCCAGTGCCAGCCACTACACCGGCTCGCCCGCACTGTTCGAGGCTCTGGCGGAGGACCATTACCCTGAAGTCGGCGCCAGCGGCGGCGGCTTCGACCTGCTCTCGATCAAGCTCTGCGGGATAGCTAATGGCACTGCCGCCGGAACGACCGTCGACTTCATCGGAGACGCCCTTCGGTGGCGGTATGCCGGTCACCGATCCAGCCACTCTCGCCGGGGGCCTGGCATGCCAGACCTTCTCCCCCAGCGGATTCACGAACCTGGAGTCCGTGACCTGGGACGACCGCTGGCGCGGCCGAACTTCCCCGATTTCCACCAGTTCGACGACATCGTCGTCATGCCGTGATCATCCCGAGACTCTGCGGGTGAAAACGCCCCGCCCCGGTCCACCGGGGCGGGGCGTTGCTCTTTTGGACTACACCGTTCCCGAGGAAGAGCCGCTCGCCTTCGCCGCCGCCTCCAGGAAGGCCGGCTTCTCTCCGCCGCCGTGCACCAGCAGGTTGGCGCCGCTCACGTAGCTCGCCAGCGGCGAGGCCAGGAAGAGGCAGACGTTCCCCACGTCTCGGGGCTCTCCCAGCCTGCCCAGCGGGACGGTGGCGGCGACCCGCGCGATCCCCTCTTCGTCCCCGTAGTGGAGATGGGCCTGCTCGGTCCGGATCATTCCGGCGGTCACGGCGTTGACCCGGACCTTGGGCGCCCACTCCACGGCGAGGGTCTGGGTGAGATTCAGAAGCCCCGCCTTGGCTGCGCCGTAGGCGGCCGTACCGGGCGAGGGGCGCGCGCCGCTCACGCTGGCGATGTTGATGATCGTCCCCCCCGATCCTGGCCTGCATGGCGGCGTTGGCGCGCTGAGCGAAGTTCAGGGGAGCGATCAGGTTGAGGCTCAGAATCGAGGCAGCGAAGCGCGGCGAAGCGGTCGCCGCGTCGGCCGTGGGGGAGCCCCCCGCGTTGTTCACCAGGACGTCGAGGCGGCCGTGGCGGTCCAGCGTGGAGCTGACGACCCGATCGATCTGATCCACCTCACGAACGTCCGCCGCGATGAACTCCGCCTCCGAGCCCCCGGCGCTGGGCAGCGATTCCGGCTCTCGGCGGCCGCAGATCACGACCCTCGCGCCCGCCTCGAGAAAGCGCTCGGAGATGCCGCGTCCCACCCCCCTTCCACCGCCGGTGACGATGACCACCTTCCCCGCCAGCTCCAGCGCGTCTCGCATCAGCCCTCTCCTGCGCGCAGCTTCCGAGGCGATCCGGTCTCCTAGAGACCCATGCGCTGGGCGACCCTCTCGCGATGGTACGCCGGGGAGCCGAAGAGGATCTCGGTGGATCTGGCGCGCTTGAAGTAGAGGTGGACGTCGTACTCCCAGCTGAAGCCGACCCCGCCGTGGATCTGGACGCTCTGGGCTGCGCAGTGGAAGTAGGTATCGGAGCAGAAGGCCTTGGCGAGCGCGGCCGCCACCGGGAGATCCTCGGTGTCCTCAGCCGCCGCCCAGCCCGCGTAGTAGCTGGCGGAGCGGGCCGATTCGACCTCGACCATCATGTCGGCGCACTTGTGCTTGATCGCCTGGAACGATCCGATCGGCCGGCCGAACTGCACGCGCTCGTTGGCGTATTCGACGGACATGTCGAGGCAGCGCTGAGCGCCCCCCACCTGCTCGGCCGCGAGCGCGACGGCCGCGAGGTCCAGGGCTCCGCTCAGCGTCTTCCAGCCTTCCCCCTCCTCGCCCATCAGCGCCGAGGCGGGCAGACGGACGTCGTGGAGCGCCAGCTCCGCCTGCTTGCGGGTCTGGTCCATGGTGGGGAGCAGCCGTCTCTCGAGACCCGGGCTGTCGGAGGGAACCACGAAGAGGCTGATGCCCTCCTCGCCACTCGAGTCCGCCCGGCGCGCAGCCACCACCAGGAGCCCCGCGGTGTGACCGTCGAGAACGAAGCTCTTGGCTCCGGTCAGGATGAAGTCGCCGCCGTCCCTGCGGGCGACCGTCTCGATCCCGCTGGCATCCGGCCGGCCGTTCGACTCCATGTAGGCCAGGGTGCCGATCGTGGTGCCCTCTGCGATGCCGGGAAGGTGCTCCTGCTTCTGCTCCTCGGTGCCTCCGAGGATCAGCGCGCTGCCCGCGAGACACACGCTCGAGAGAAAGGGGGCGCAGAGCAGCGCGGCACCCATCTCCTCCATCAATGCGATCAGCTCGACGTAGCTGAGGCCCAGGCCACCGTACTCCTCGGGAACCACCACCGAGGTCCAGCCGAGCTCGGCGCTGATACGACCCCAGAGCTCGGGGTCGTATCCCAGCTCGCTCTCCATGTCCTTGCGAACTTGCTCGGGAGCGGAGAACTCTCCCAGGAAGCCGTGGGCCTGGGAGCGCAGCTCTTCCTGCTCCTCCGTGAACGCGAAATGCATCTCGCCTCTTGATTCTCCCGGTCGGTGGAACCTCTGCTGTCAGGTTCCGTAGACCTTCTGGGGTGGAACCGCCTTGTCCAGCAGGTCCTTCACCGCCGCGCCGATCTCATCCGGCTCCCAGCGAGCGCCCTTGTCGACCTCGGGACCCTTCCGCCAGCCGTCTGCCACCGAAATCCGACCCGCCTCGACCTCGAACATCCGTCCGTTGATGTCCTTCGACTCCGGGCTGCCCAGCCACACCACCAGCGGAGCCACGTTCTCGGGAGCCATCTCGTCGAAGCTGCCGTCCTCCGGCTTCTGCATGGTCTCGGCGAAGACCGCCTCGGTCATTCGCGTCCGCGCGGCCGGTGCGATGGCGTTCGCCGTCACCCCGTAGCGGCCCATCTCGGCGGACTGAACCAGGGTGAGTGCAGCGATGCCCGCCTTGGCCGCGGAGTAGGTGGCCTGCCCCACGCTGCCCTGAAGACCGGCCCCCGAGCTGGTGTTGATGATGCGGGCGTCGACCGGATTGCCGGCCTTCGACTCCCCGCGCCAGTACCCCGCAGCGTGCCGCGAGGTGCAGAAGTGGCCCCGCAGATGGACGCGGATCACGGCGTCCCACTCCTCGACCGAGCCGCTCGCGAACATCCGATCCCGCAGAAAGCCGGCGTTGTTCACCACCACGTCGAGACGGCCCCAGGCGTCCAGAGCGGCCTTGACCAGCCGTCCCGAGCCCTCCCAGTCCGCGACGTCCTCGCCGTTGGCGATCGCCTCGCCACCCATGGCGCGGATGCTCTCGACCACCTCGCCCGCCGGCCCCTCGGAGCTCCCCGCTCCGTCGGCCTCGGCCCCGAGGTCGTTCACCACCACCTTGGCGCCCTGCCGGGCGAACTCCAGTGCGTGCCCCCGACCGATTCCGCGGCCGGCGCCCGTCACGATCACGACCCTTCCTTCACAGATCTTGCTCATGATGCTTCCTCAGCTCCTACTTCTTGAGAATCACCGACGAACCGTGCCCGAAGAGCCCCTGGTTGGCCGTCAGGCCCGCCTTGGCGCCCTCGACCTGCCGCTCACCGGCCTGCCCTCGGAGCTGCCAGGTCAGCTCGCACACCTGGGCCACCGCCTGGGCGGGCACCGCCTCTCCGAAGCAGGCGAGGCCGCCGCTCGGGTTCACCGGAATCCGGCCCCCGATGGTGGTATCGCCGTCGTTCAGGAGCCTCTCCGCCTCTCCCCGCTTGCAGATCCCGATGTCCTCGTACCAGTCGAGCTCCATCGCGGAAGACAGATCGTAGACCTCGGCCAGGCTCAGGTCCTCCGGACCGATGCCCGCCTCCTTGTAGGCCGCCATCGCCACCGAACCCCGGAAGGTGTTGTCCGGCACCGGGACGCTATAGGCCGAATCCGTCGCGATATCCGGCAGCTCGACGACGGAGCTGGGGAACTGCGGCGTCACCGTGGAGACCGCGGCGACCCGAACCGGGTTGCTGGCGCGCTTGCGCGCATACTCCATGCTCGAGAGCACCAGCGCCGCCGCCCCGTCGCTGGTGGCGCAGATCTCGAAGAGTCGGAGCGGATCCGCCACCATCGGCGAGCCCAGCACCTCCTCCTCGGTGAACTCCTTGCGGTACCGGGCGTTCGGATTGGAGAGCCCGTGGCGGGCATTCTTGACCTTCACCTTGGCGAAGTCGCTCTCCGTCGCCCCGTAGATCTCCATCCGCCTCCGGGCGTAGAGGGCGAAGTAGGTCGGGATTCGTCGCTCCCATCAGGCGGAACCGCAGCCAGTCGGGATCGTCGGGCCGGTCTCCGGACTGCGGCGCCAGGAAGCCCTTGGGCGTGGTGTCTCCCCCCACCACCAGGGCGACGTCACAGAAGCCCGCCAGGATCTGCATGCGCGCGGTGTTGAGTGCGGTAGCGCCCGAGGCGCAGGCGGAGTACGAGCTGGCAACCCGTGCCCCGTTCCATCCCAGGGCCTGAGCGAAGGTCGCTCCGGCGACGTATCCCGGATAGCCGCAGCGCATGGTGTCGGCGCCCGAGACGAACTGGATTTCCTTCCACTCCACCCCGGCATCTTCGAGGGCGTCACGACACGCCTTGACGCCGTACTCGACGAACTTCCGTCCCCACTTCCCCCACGGGTGCATCCCGACTCCGAGAATCGCGACTTCATCTGCCATCACTGATCTCCTCCGATCCGAGAGCCGCCGTCAGGCCGCGACCGGCTTCCATCTCCAGACCATGTATTCGGACGCATCGTCTTCGTAGAGCTTCTCCAGGACCAGCTCTACCTCCATCCCCGCCTTCAGATCGCTCACCTCGGTCCCCTCGGCCATCTGACCGAGGACCACCATTCGCTCCTCGGCGAGCTCGACGGCCGCGATCGCGTAGGGAACGAAGGGATCCGGAGCGATGAAGGGTGCCGGAGCTGCGTAGCAGTTGTTGGTGAACGACCAGAGCTTCCCCATCGGGCTGAGCGGAACCTCGTCGAACTCCGCCCCCGAGCAGTTCGGGTTCTTGCAGAAGAACGACTCCTTGGGGAAAAAATAGGTTCCGCAGCTCTTGCACCGGGTCCCCAGCAGACGGGGTCGTTCATCGTCCATGGTGAACCAACCCTCGACAGCGGGAACCCGCTTCTTCAGCTCGCTCATCGATCCACTCCTCCGTGCAGATTGGCTCCGCGCGCAGCGTTTTTCAGGATAACCATCAGCATCGCCTGCGTCCCCTCAGACTGGCGCGCTGTAACCGAATGTCCCGACCGCGCCGTCGCTGTCGAGAACCGCCTCGGCGACGCGAGCTCGATGCCAGGCGCCGTTTCCCCAGGCAGCTTCGAGGGACCAGGCCCGTCTCATCCAGATGTGCAGATCCTGCTCCCAGGTGTAGCCGAGCGCACCGTAGACCTGCAGCGCCACCTTGGCCGCCATCTCCGCGGTCTCGGAGGCCGCGGACTTCGCCATCGAGACGTCCACGGCGCGCTGCTCCGAATTCCGCGCCACCGAGTGCGCCGCCCGGTAGACCACCGGCCGGGCGTACTCGAGACGCACCTGGACATTCGCCAGCATGTGCTTGATCGCCTGGAACGATCCGATCGGCTTTCCGAACTGCTTCCGCTGACAGGCGTACTCGACGGTCATCTCGACCAGACGCTGCGCGACCCCGAGCTGCTGCGCCGCGCAGCCCAGGGCTCCCCGGTCGAGCGCGGCGGCCTGCAGCTTCTTCGCCTCGTCGCCGCGAGCCGCCAGGGTCTCCGCGCCGGGCTTCCACTCGACGCTGAAGATCCGCTCCGAGGGATCGTTGCTGGGCTGGTGGGTCAGCGACGCATTTCCTCTCGGGACTGCGTGGATCTCGTCCTGGTGCGGCAGGAGCAGGAGATCGGCGACATGGGCATCACTCACGAAGGGACTGACGGAATGCCCGACGGCGAGGATTGCCTCACCCGCCGCCACGCCACCGAGCCAGCGATCCGCGAGCTCCTTCGAGCCCAGGCCACGAAGCAGCGGCACGCCGACCGCGGCCGTCGAGATCACCGGCTCGGCCAGCCCCGCACGCCCGGTGTCCTCGAGGAGAAGGACGAGGTCGATCTCGTCCATCCCCATTCCATCGTACTCCTCCGGAACCAGCAGGCCCGGCAGACCGACCTCGGCCAGGCTGGACCAGAACTCGGGAGAGCGACCGCTCTCGGTCTCCCAGAGCCCCCGAATCCGCTCGGCCGTGCACTCGGCCTCGAGGAAGTCGTGCACGGTGTCTCGCAGCAGCAGCTGATCTTCTGTGAAGTGAAAACGCATGCTCAGCTCCTGGGAAGTCCGAGAATCCGCTCGGCGATGACGTTGCGCTGAATCTCGTTGGTTCCCGCGTAGATGGGACCGGACAGGGCGAAGAGGTAGCCATCCAGCCAGCCTCCCACCCCCTGGGCGGCCGGCGCCTCGGGGAGGAGCTGGCCGCGCTCGCCGAGGAGCGCGAGCGCCGTCTCGTGCATCTTCACGTCCAGCTCCGACCAGAAGATCTTGTTGAGGCTCGCCTCCGCTCCGATCTTCCCGCCTGCCAGGAGACGTGAAACGGTCTGATAGGTGTTCAAGGTGTAGGCCTCGGCATCCATCCAGGCCCTGGTGACCGCCTCGCGCAGGACGGGATCGACTCTCTCGCCCTGGCTCACGGTCTCCTTGTAGAGCGCCACCAGCTTGCGCGCGGTGTTCTGGAACCTCGAGGGGCTCCGCAGCATCAGGCCGCGCTCGAAGCCCGCGGTCGCCATGGCCACCGACCAGCCCTTGTTCTCCTCACCGAGCAGGTTCTCCACTGGGACTCTGACGTCGTCCAGGAAGACCTCCGCGAAGCCGGCCTCTCCATCGAGCTGATCGATGGGCCGCACCGTCACGCCCTCGGCGTCCAGGGGGACCAGAACGAAGCTAAGGCCGCGGTGGCGCTCCGACTCCGGATCGGTCCGGAACAGACCGAACAGCCAGTCGGCGTACGCGCCGCGCGAGACCCAGGTCTTCTGACCGTTGACCAGGTAGTGGTCACCCTGGCGCACAGCGGTGGCCTGAATCGCCGCCATGTCGCTGCCGGCGTTCGGCTCCGACCAGCCCTGTCCCCAGACCTCCTCGCTGGAGGCCATCTTCGGCAGATAGCGGGCCTTCTGCGCCTCGGTGCCGTACTCCATGATGGTCGGCCCCAACAGGAAGATGCCGTTCTGGTTGACCCGTCCCGGGGCGCCGGCCCGGTAGTACTCCTCCTCGAAGATCAGCCACTCGATCAAGTTCGCCCCGCGGCCTCCGAACTCGACCGGCCACGGCACCATCGCCCAACCGGCTGCGTTGAGCTCGTGCTCCCACTCGCGGTGCTTCTCGAAGCCCTCCGCAGTGTCCAGCGACGGCAGTGGCTCGCGGGGCACGTTGGCTCCTAGCCAGGAACGCGCCTCCTTGCGGAAGGCCTCCTCCTCGGAGGTGAACGTGAGGTCCATCGATCTATTCCTCGCTTTTCTCGGAGAAGCTCGCTTCCCGCTTCTCGACGAATGCGTCCCGCGCCTCCTGGGAATCGGGAGAGGTGTAGAGCTCGAGTGTGAAGCCCTGCTCGAAGCGATAGCTCCGCTTGACGTCGAGCAATTCGATCCCGTTCATGCTCTCCTTGGCCAGGCGCATCGCCTTCGGGCTCTTGGCTGCGATCGACCTGGCGATCTCACGCGCCCTGGGCAGGACCTCGTCCCGGGGCAGGATCGCCTCCAGCGCGCCCAGGCGGTAGGCCTCCTGGGCGGAGATGGGCTCGCCGGTGAAGAGCATCCTGCGAACCTTCTGGACCGGGAACATCCGCATCAGGTGCGATGCGGCTCCCAGTGCCCCGCGGTCGATCTCGGGCAGCCCGAAGCTCGCATCGTCGCTGGAGACGATCAGGTCGCAGGACCCGACCAGACCGATGCCCCCGCCCAGAACGAAGCCGTGGCAGGCGGCGATCACCGGTACCGGGCAGTCGTGGATGGCCGCAAAGGCGTCGTAGCAGCCCTTGTTCACCTTGGTGATCAGACTGCTGTCTTCGGCCAGCTCCTTGACATCCACCCCGGCGCAGAAGCCGCGCCCCTCGGCGCCGAGAACGATCACGCGCACCTCCGGGTCCACCCCGAGCGAGGCGATCGTCTCGGCGAGCTTTACCCAGCCGGCGCTGTCGAGCGCGTTCACTGGCGGATGGTCGAGCATGACCTCCGCGATGCCTTCTTCGACACTGAACCTCACTGACATCCCTGCCACCTCAGCTTGCGAGAGCCTCGAGCGTACGCTCGGCCTCGCTCACGATTCGCTCGATCAGCTCGGCGCAACCGGGTCGATCGCCGATCACCCCGGCCACCGTGCCGCTGGGCAAGACGCCCCCGACGGGATCGCCTTCGATCATCGCCTTCCTCACCAGAATCGGCGCGTTCGCCGCCATCAGCAGCTGCGAGCGGGTCATCTTCTCGCTGCTCTGCATGGCGAGCGCGGAGCGGACCAGCTCGCCCAGCGACGCACCGCTGAGCTTGCGATACTGGAGAGCGCTGCTCAGCGCTTTCAGCAGCAGGCTCACCCGATTGCTCGACTCGAGCCGGTGCACCAGCTCGTTCCGGACGACACGCTGTGGCATGCCGTCCACCTCCGCGGTCACCAGGATGTCGTTGACGGTGGCAGCGAAGTAGCGCTCCGCCGTCTCCGCCGGCATCGGGCTCTCGGCACTCAGCAGGAAGCGCGTTCCCATGGCGATTCCCGCTGCGCCGAAGGCCAGCGCCGCCACCAGGCCGCGGCCGTCGCTGAATCCACCCGCGGCGACCACCGGCACGTCGACCGCGTCGACCACCTGGGGAACCAGAATCGAAGTGGGGACGGAGCCCGTGTGCCCTCCCCCCTCACCTCCCTGCACGATCACGACATCGGCTCCGAGCTGAACCGCCTTCTGGGAGTGGCGCACGGCACCACAGGTCGGAATGCAGAGGATCCCGGCATCCTTGAAGCGCTTGATGTAGTCCGGGTTCGGAGACCGGGCGTAGCTGGCCGCCTTCACGCGGTGACGGATGATGGTGTCGACGATCAAGTCGGCGCCCGGTGCCTCCATCAGGAAGTTGACGCCGAAGGGCCGATCGGTGAGCTCCTCGACCCGGCAGATCAGCGCATCGACCTCATCCGCTCTTACCGTGGCAGTGGCGAGGAAGCCGATTGCCCCCGCGTTGCAGCAGGCCGCGACCATCTCGGGTGTCGCGATCCATCCCATCGCCGTCTGGATGATCGGATGGCGAATGCCGAGGATCTCGCAGAGCGGTGTGTGGAGCGGATCATTCATTCACTTCCCTCGCGGCGATCCCATCGGGGTCGAGCACCTCGCGGAGGATCCGGAGATCTTCGGCGCTCGGTGCGCGCGTCTCCGGGACCGCGTCGGGGATCACCAGCTCGAATCCCGTGTTCTCGACCACATCTTCGACACGGACGCCGGGATGAACGGAAGCCAGCCGCATCGAATGATCCGGCGTGTCGAAGTCGAAGACCCCCAGGTTGGAGACGACGCGCCGGATCTCGTGGAAACGCGAGGCGGTCTCGCCCAGGGCGGCGGCGCGGTCGTAACCGACGCCGGAAACCACGTCGACCTCTTCGACGAAGACCCTCTTGCCGTGATTCGGAACCCAGTAGCTGGTGGGATGGTTCAGCGTGTTGCCGGGCGCCCCGCGCATGCCGAGCAGCTGCGCCTTCGGCTTCTCGAAGGCGCCGATGCAGGCGATGTTCTGGTTGCCGAAACGGTCGACCTGGGTGGCGCCCATCACCACGTGGCGCCTTCCAGACCAGAGGACGTCGAAGATGGTGCGATAGGGCATCCAGCCCTCGACGATCGGCTTCCAGCCCTGTCCCCCTCCGAGCGGCGGTACGTTCGCCAACAAGGAGGCGACGCCGTCGGTGAGGAGGAGATCCGGCTCGAAGGTCAGCTTGGCCAGCCGCGCACCCAGAGCCGGGCAGGTTGCCGATGGGACTGACGAGGGTCTCGCCGTCGCCTCGAAAGATCTCGGCGATGGCCACGGCGCAGAACTCGGCTCGCGTGGGCTCGCTCATCGGGACTTCACCGCCTGCTGGTACTCCCGCTCGCTCCCGAGGTCGAGATACCTGGCCCTGAACGCGTTCCACGCCTCCGGGTCCTTGGCGGTGGCAGCGTACTCCTTCTGGAAAGCCTCGTCCCGTCCGTAGTCGGGCGGACACTCGGTGAAGTGGGCGCCCCCGGGCGCCTCCACCACGCCGTCGACCATCATCCGGTTGATCTTCAGCGTGTGGACGCTGCCTTCGCGGAGCAGGTCCTCGGTGGCGATGATCTTCTCGCAGGACATGAAGCGCCGCTCCGCCGCCATGCAGAACAGATCGTCGAAGAAGGGATCCGGGCCCAGGAACTGGCCGTTGCCGCAGGAGTCCGCGCGATTCATGTGAATCAGGGCCACGTCGAGCCGCAGCGCGGGCATCGCCACCAGCTCCTCGCCGTCCGGTAGGGGGACTTCACCAGCTTCAGGTGCGGATTGATCTTCATCACGTCGGAGCCGAGTCCCGCGCGGGTGGGTAGGAAAGGGAGCCGCAAGGCAGCGGCGTAGAGCCCCCACTGGAGCATCCCCTCGTCGAGCTCGACCGCCTCGATCGTGGCCTCCTGTCGCGCGATTCGGAAGTGCGGCTCCAGGGGAATCGAGTCCAGCGAGACGAAGCCGTAGATGACCTTCTCGAGCTTGCCCGTCGCGCAGAGCAGCCCGACATCCGGCCCGCCGTAGGAGACGATGGTGAGACCCCGTAGCGGCGAGCGGAGGATGGCCCGCACCAGCGACATCGGCTTGCGCCGCGATCCCCAGCCTCCGATGCCGATGGTCATCCCGTCGCGAAGCTCGGCGATCAGCTCGTCCTCGGTCAAACGCTTGTCCATCGAGCTTCCCTCTTGGTCACCGGGCAGGCCTGAACTCATCCCGTGGCGGCCGCATGGCGAGCACCCGAACCGGGCGGAATCTATTAAGAAACGCTACGTATCGTTTCTCAATCCGGGACATCCGTCTCTGCTCACCGGAATCTCCAACTCCCGCATCGCGCCCCGAAGGGAAGCCACCTGCGCCCGCCCTCCCGGCGCCTGGTATAGTACACGTCGCGTCTCGTAATTCACAGCGCTGGTGGCAGATGGCTGGGCCCTCGATGCTCTTCGATATTGCGGCGGCAGATCCCGAGGGCGTGGCGCTCGACGACCTGACCCGACGGCGTACCTGGGCGGAGTTCCTCGACCGCGCCACCCGGATCGCACACCTGCTGCGCGACGAGCTGCGCCTCGGACCCGACGACCACGTCGCGCTGCTGATGGGCAACCGCGTCGAGTTCGTCGAGCTGACCTTCGGCGCAATGCTCGCCGGGGTCTGGATCACGCCGATCAACTGGCACCTGAAGGAGGCCGAGGCCGCCTACGTCGTCCAGGACTCCGGCTCCCGGGTCCTGTTCACCGACGAGGAGAACCAGGGAACCGCCAGGCGATTGGCTGGCAGCGCGGATCTCCTCTCCGTCGATGCCGTCGAGGCAGCCCTCACCGATGCCTCCGACGAGCCGATGCCGCCGGACGGCCCGGCAGGCGGCACCATGATCTACACCAGTGGAACGACCGGCCGACCCAAAGGGGTCAAGCGCAGCCGCCCACCCAGCCTCGGGACCGCGCTCTCCGACATCGCAAGCAAGGCCGCGGCACTGGGCCTCGACGGGAGGGGACCGCACCTGGTGACGGGCCCGCTGTATCATGCGGCGCCGCTGCTCTTCGCAGTCTACGACCAGCTGAATGGCGCACCGCTGATCATCCTCCCGCGCTGGGATGAGGTGCACGCACTGGAGGTGCTCCAGGAGCGCGGCATCCGCAACACCCACCTGGTGCCCACCATGTTCGTGCGCCTGCTGAATCTGCCCGAAGCGGCTCGCAGCGGTTTCGACCCTTCCGCACTCGAGATGGTCCTCCATGGAGCCGCACCGATGTCGGTGGAGGTGAAGCGGCGAATGATCGACTGGTGGGGCGAGGTCCTGGTCGAGTACTGGGGCGCCACGGAGGGCGGCACCACCACGCTCGTCGGCTCGGCGGAGTGGCTCGCCCATCCGGGAACCGTGGGCAGGGCCGTCTCGTCCTTCGAGGTGTTCGCCGTCGACGACGAGGGCAAACGCCTCCCGCCTGGAGAGATCGGTGTCCTCTACTCCCGGCACAAACACCTGCCGCAGGTGTTCGAATACCACGGCGCACCGGAGCAAACCGCCGAAGCCCACCCGGAGCCCTTTGTTTTCCAGATCGGCGACGTCGGATGGGTCGATGAAGACGGCTACGTCTTCCTGTCCGACCGCAAGTCGAACATGATCATCTCGGGCGGAGTCAACATCTACCCGGCCGAGATCGAGCAGGTCCTGCAGGAGCACCCGGCGGTCGCCGATGTCGCCGTCTTCGGCATTCCCGACGCGGAGTGGGGCGAGGCCGTGAAGGCGGCCGTCGAGCTGGTGTCGCGAACCGAGCCCTCCCCGGAGCTCGAAGCCGAGATCCGCGCCTTCGCCCGCGAGCGGCTGGCCGACTACAAGGTGCCCCGCTCGATCGATTTCGAGGACCAGCTTCCGCGATACACGACGGGCAAGCTGCACGTACGGCTGCTGCGCGACCGCTACTGGAAGCAGCACGACCGAAACATCTGATTCGCCGCTCCCAATCCCTGCAACTGCTCCAGTTTCTCTGGACTTCCCACTGACTCCTGAGTAAGCTGCGGCCATGGGAGTCAGCCAGGCGGGATCCCCTCGTCGCAGCACCGTGGTCGCCGAGGCAACCCGAGAGCTGATTCTCCAGGCCGCCGAGATCGAGTTCGCCAATCGGGGATTTGCCAGGGCGCGCCTGGAAGACATCGCCGAGCCGGTCGGCATCACCCGGGCGGCCATCATCTACCACTTCGGCGACAAGCAGGCGCTCTACGCCGCGGTGCTCGACGCCACCTTCAAGGCGCTCGCCGCGCGGATCCGCGCGGCGCTCGAGGCCGACGCTCCGCACGCAGAGCGGGTCGAGCGGCTGATCGGCGCCTGGGTCGACTACGCCGCGGAGCGACCGACTCTCGCGCGGCTCTTCATCCGCGAAGTCGCCGACTCGCAGCGGGAGCTCGCGCCCGAGATTCGACAGCTCGTCGATCCCATGTTCTCTCTGGTAACGGAAGGCATCGAAAAGGGCCAGGAGGAAGGCGCATTCCGGAAGGTCGACCCTGCTCTGGTCGTCAGCATTCTCGCCGGCGCGACCGTCTGGTTCGTCACCAATGCCCCCCTGCTCGGCGGAGAGGAGACCAGACGTCTTCCCAAGGAGGAGGTCTTCTCCGCATTCCGCCAGGAACTGATCGGTGTCACCCGCCATCTGCTCGGTACCAACAACCCATGACACGGGGCCTGCCCCATCCACGAGTGGGAGAGAGCCATGCAAGACACGGACACGGGAAACTGGGACGAAGCCGTTGATCTGCTGATCGTCGGCTCCGGAGCCGGCGCCATGACAGCGGCCCTCGCCGGACACGATGCCGGTGGCAGCACGCTACTGATCGAAAAGAGCGATCTCTACGGCGGTTCGTCGGCCATGTCGGGCGGCGGCTTCTGGGTGCCCAACAACCACCTGATGGCGGGCGTGGGCATCGAAGACAACCCCGAGGACGCCTGGATCTACCTCCGGGAAACCACCGCTGGCGAGGTCTCCGAGGATCGCCTGCGCGCCTATCTGGAGAAGGCCCCGGAGATGGTCAAATACCTCGCCGAGCAAACCCGCTCCGAGTTCGTGGCCCTCCCCGAGTACGCGGACTACTACCAGAGAGTTCCGGGCAGCAGACCCGGCGGCCGCGCCCTCGAGCCGAAGAATTTCGACGCCAGCCTTCTGGAGGACGAATTCCTCAAGATGCGCGAGCAGAATCCTCAGATGCTGATCATGAAGCGCATCTTCATGACCGTCTTCGAGGCGCGCACCATGCTGTGCAGGACGCCGGGCTGGATCGGGATCACCATGAAGCTGATGGCCAGATACTGGCTCGACCTTCCCTGGCGCTTCAAGTCGCGGCGCGACAAGAATCTCGCCATGGGAAACGCGCTGGTCGGCATGCTGCGGCGTTCGCTGATGGATCGGGACATCCCGCTCTGGCTGAACACACCCGCGCGAGAGTTGATCGTCGAAGACGGTCGGGTGGCGGGCGTCGCAGCCGAGAAGCAGGGACGCCCGATCCGGATCCGGGCCAGGAAGGGCGTTGTGCTGGCTGCGGGTGGCTTCGAGGGAAACCAGGCGATGCGCGAGAAGTACCTGCCCAATCCCACCCGCGTCGAGTGGTCGTGCGCGAACCAGCACAATACCGGCGACGCGATCGGCATGGGCCAGAAGCTGGGCGCCGCGATCGACCTGATGAGCGATGCCTGGTGGGGGCCCACCACCGTCGTGCCCGGTGAAGATCACGCGCGCATGCTGGTGATCGAAAAGTCGCTTCCGGGCAGCATCCTCGTCAACAAGGCCGGCGAGCGCTTCGTCAACGAAGCCGCGCCCTACATCGACGTGGTGAACACGATGCACGAGAAGGACTCCCCGGAGAAGCCCTGCGTTCCGGCGTATCTGATCTTCGATGCCGACTTCCGCAAGAAGTATCCCTGCGGGCCGATCCTGCAGGCCTCGCAGCAGCCCGACCGGTTCCTCTCCGGCGCCCTCAAAGACTACTTCAAGAAGGCCGATACGCTGGAGGGGCTGGCGGCACAGATCGGCGTCGATGCCAAAGGGCTCACGGAGTCGGTCCGAAAACTCAACGACTACGCGCGCACCGGTGAGGACCTGGACTTCCACCGCGGCGAGACCGTCTTCGATCGCTACTACGGCGACGAGAACGTCACGCCCAACCCTTGCCTGGCGCCCATCGAGAAGCCGCCCTTCTACGCACTCGAGGCGTATCCCGGCGAACTCGGCACCAAGGGTGGCCTCAAGACCGATGCCAGCGCCCGGGTGCTGAAGGAGTCAGGGGAAGTCATCCCGGGCCTCTACGCCATCGGCAACTGTTCGGCGTCGGTGATGGGGCACTCCTATCCGGGAGCCGGAAGCACGCTCGGTCCCGCGAACACCTTCGGCTACATCGCAGCGCACCACGCGATCGGCAGCTGAGCTCACGGAGGCACCCGCAATGGCATCGGAGGAGCACGTCCTGTTTCGCGTCGAAGAGGGTGTCGGCATCGTCACCCTGAACCGCCCGGACCGATTGAACGCGGTCAACTGGGAGATGGCCTCGGACCTCGCCGACCTCCTCGGCG
Organism: uncultured delta proteobacterium; assembly: GCA_963722885.1. Lineage (GTDB taxonomy): Bacteria > Myxococcota_A > UBA9160 > UBA9160 > UBA6930 > CAVXZE01. The sequence continues at coordinate 92,548 of CAVROS010000004.1, read as the reverse complement.
AGATCCGCTTTCGCGACGAGGTCCGGGTCGTGCTGCTGACCGGCGCCGGCCGGGCCTTCTGCGCGGGCGGCGACGCGGAGTTCGTGAGCGGATCGGGGGAGCGGCCTCTCCCGGGCCTCTCCGATCCGGATCTCGTCATGCCCCGCTACCAGAGAAAGACCCCCGCCGGGCCCTTTGCGGCAGCCACCCGAATGATCGTCGAGGTGGAGAAGCCGGTCATCGCGGCGATCCACGGACCCGCGGTGGGCGCTGGCCTCGCCTACGCCCTGGCCTGCGACCGCCGCTTCGCCGACACCACCACGCGTATGTGTGCGATCTTCGTGCGGCTCGGCTTCAGCCCGGACTGCGGCGTCACCTATTTCCTGCCGAGAATCGTCGGTCTCCCCACGGCCCTGATGATGGTGGAGACGGGAAAGATGTTCGACGCCGAGGCCGCCAAGGAGGTCGGGCTGATCGACGAGCTGGTTCCCGAAGGTGAGGACTTCTCGGCAGCGATGGAGTACGCGAAGCAGCTCGCCACGGGACCCAGCGTGGCGATCGACCTCGCCCGCCGCTTCATCCACAAGTCGCTGACTTCGACCCTCGACGAGATGCTCGACTACGAAGCGGTCGCATCCACCCTGAGCTCCGCCACCCGCGACGCCAGGGAGGGCACCCAGTCCTTCCTCGAGAAACGCAAGCCGGATTTCAAGGGCTACTAAGCCGTAAGCCGGGACGTTCCTTGCGTTCTTGCGTTTGGCAAAGCCAAACGCAAGAACGTTCAAGGAACGTCCCCGCTCGTGCGCTAGCGCTTTACGATGACGGCGGTGCCGTTGCCGCCCAGGCCGAGGGTCTGGGCGAGGCCCAGCTTCGCGTTGGGAACCTGCCGGGGCCCCGCCTCACCCCGCATCTGCCAGCCCAGCTCGCAGACCTGGAACACGCCCATCGCCGTGGTCGCCTCTCCGAAGGAGAGGAACCCGCCGCTGGGATTGATGGGCAATCGACCGGTGGGAAGCGTCTCACCCTCCTCCAGCAGCCGCTCGGCCTCGCCGGGCTCGCAGAGCCCCCACTCCTCGGGAAAGGCCAGCTCGTAGTAGACGGTGTTGTCCTGCAGCTCGACGAGATCCAGGTCCCCAGGACCGACGCCCGCCTGGTCGAACGCCTTGCTCACCGCCAGGGCCGCCTCGCTGTGGAAGGTCTTTCCGGAGGGGGGAACCATGCCGCCGAGCCCCCGGGTGATCCCGTCGTCGAAGCGCGCCGTGGCCACGGTGCTCGCCGCCACCCACACCGGCTTCGAGGTCCGCTTCCGGGCCTGCTCGGCCGAGCAGAGAACCACCGCCGCCGCCCCGTCGCTCACCGGGCAGATCTCGTAGAGCCGGAGCGGATAGCTCACCATCGCCGACCCGAGCACCTCCTCCAGAGTGAACTCCTTTCGGAAGCGCGCGTTCACGTTGTGCGCGGCAACCTTGTGAGACTTGACCGCGATCCGCGCCAGCTGTTCCTCGGTGGTGCCGTGCTCCTGCATCCGACGCCGGCACAGCATCGCCCAGAACGAGGGGCCGGGCATGCCGACGCAGCGCTGTCGCAGATACTCCGGATCGGTCTCCTCCTCGACGCCCGATGTCTGGATGAACCCCTTGGGCATCTTCTCGCCGCCCACGACCAGGACCACATCGTGGAGCCCGCTCGCCACCAGCGTGTAGCCGATGTTGAAGGCGTTGCCGCCCGCCGCACAGCCCGCCGAGAGGTTGTATACCGGAACGCCCGTCGATCCCATCTCTTCGACGACGTCGTTTCCGTTCAATCCCCATCCCTTGCCGCCGGAGAAGCGCGAGCTGGCGGCGGCCACTGCCTCGATCTCCCGCCACGCGACGCCCCCGTCCGAGAGCGCCGCCTCGACCGCCTCCCGGCACATCTGCGTGAGGGACCTGTCCGCGAACTTTCCCCAGGGATGCATTCCCAGGCCAACGGCCGCAACCTCTCTCATCCTGCCCATTCTCCGTTCTCAGCCGACGCCACGCGATGTCAGATCGGCCTGAACTTCCAGGTGATGACCTCGTTTCCTTCCTCGTCGAGGTAGAGTCTCTCCAGGACGAGCTCCACCTCCGCTCCAACCTGAACTCCCTCCGGGTCGTCGGTGCTGATCCTTCCCAGAACGCGCAAGCCTTCCGGCATGTCCACCATCCCGAGGGCGTAGGGGGTGTACGGCTCTTCGTACCGAGCGGGAGCGGGCGGCGGGTAGTTCTGGATGGCGCAGCTCCACAAGGTGCCGCGGGGTCCGAAGCTGGCCTCCTCCATCTTCGATTCACGGCACTCCGGGTTGTGGCAGACCGCGGATCTCGGGAAATAGGGCGTCCCGCACGATGCGCATTTCGAGCCGAGCAGCCGCGGGCCGTCGGCAGCCTCGGTGAACAGCCCTTCGGCTATCGGAACCCTGTTCGTTGTCGTCATCGAAGATCACCTCGTCGGCGATGAGCGGGGCGGATACCGGCCCTCATCGCGCTTTCGCAGCTCGGATCAGCTCTGGAAGTATCTCCAGACAATCACCCACGATGCCATAGCGCGCGTAGCGGAAGATCGCCGCGTCCGGATCGCGATTGATGGCCACGATCGTCTTCGCCGCCGAGCATCCCGCCATGTGCTGGCTCGCCCCGGAGATACCCGCGGCCACGTAGAGCCCCGGACGCGTGATCTTCCCGGTCAGCCCCACCTGCCGTGAGGAATCGACCCAGCCGTCGTCCACCAGCGGGCGCGACGCGCCGGCCATGCCACCCAGGGCCTCTGCCAGCTGCTCCACCAGCTCGTAGTCCGCCGCGGCGGAGAGACCGCGGCCCCCGGACACGATGATCTCGGCGTCCTCGAGGCGAGGACCCTCGGTCTGGGCGCGCTCGACGGTCCGAATCCGCTCCTCCACACCGCTCAGATCCACCTGGATGTCCCGCAGCGTCGGGCCCGGTCCCTCGTCCGCTCGGGGCTCCGGCAAGACCGCATTGGCCAGCACCGACACCACGCACGACTCGACGCCCGCGAGCTGGTAGACGACACGCGTATCGCCGCCGTACGCGGACGCGGTGATCTGCAGGCAACCAGCCTCCACTACATCGACGTCGACGCCGTTCATCACCACGGCGGCCCCGAGGCGCCCAGCCAGGCGAGGCGCGATCAGCCTCGAGTCGAAGGTCTGTCCGAACAGCAACAGCTTCGTCGGGTGCTCTGCACAGTACTGCGCCAGCGCCTCGACCCAGGGATCCGGCTGGAACTCGGCCAGCTTGGCGTCGTCGGCCCGGTCGAGGTTCGCCACCCCGTAGCTTCCCGCGACCTCGACGGCCCGCGCCGGCAGCGCTCCCAGCACCAGCCAGTTCAAGTCCGCCTGCAGAGAAGCGCTCACCTTGCGGCCCAGGGTCAGCACCTCCTCGCTCTCGCTGGGGACGCCGTCGCGACCTTCGCCCCAGGTACAAACGACTACCGATGACGTCATGACTCGAACGGAACCTCCGACGATATCGCGCGTGAAAGTCTCAGCATCCGATCTACGGGAGAACACCTTCCCTGGACAGGTTCTCGATCAGGCGATCCGCCAGCTCGGCGGGCGTTTCTCCGGAGAGGAACTCACAGTTTCCCTGGACTGTGGGAACGAACTGCCGTGTCATCGTCACCCGGGGTTGCAGCGCCTCGGGAGGAAGAGAGAGATCTTCGACCGAGACGATCGTCGGCTTCATGCGCCTGGCGGCGATCTTCTTGGCCGTGGTCGGAAAGCGCGGCTCCCCGAGCTCGTTGCTGATCGTCACCACCACCGGGCACGGTGCTTCGACCACCTCGTCCCCGTCAGGCGTCACCCGGGTCACCCGCACCCCGGGCCCGCCGGCCGTCTCCACCAGCTCCATCGCCCGTGCGATCGAGACGATCGGCATCCCCAACGACTCGCCCAGGAGCGCGGGGACCACTCCTTGATCGTCGTCCGAGGCTTGACGCCCGCAGAGGACGAGATCCGCTCCTCCGCTGCTGCGGATGTACTCCGCCAGCAGAAGAGCCACGGTGTGGTAGTCGACCGTAGCGGGATCGACGGAGATTGCGGCGATCTCGTCCGCCCCCAGCGCCGCGGCATGCTTGAGCAGGCTCGCTTGATCGGGACCCGCCGAGACCACGCTGATGGTGCAGTCCGCTCCCGCGTCCCGGAGTCGAAGAGCAGCCTCGATCGCCTGCTCGTCGTAGGCGTTGATCAGCCGAGGGATCGCGGTCTGCGTCAGCGTCTTTCCATCCTCGCCGATCTCCAACCGCCCGGCGAGAGCGTAGTTGTTCACCGCATCCGGATCGAGAACTTCCTTGGCACAGATGACGATACGCATCGCGGCCTCTCCCAGCGCAAACATAGCAGACGGACTGCTTCAGCTCGACGCGTCTTCCGTGACGAAAACACTCCCGGACTCACACCAGACGGCGTCGGCGGAGTAGCCCTCCGGCTTCTTCGTCAGGTCGACCATCAGATACCAGCGCCAGGGCGGATCTCCGTGGTCGATGAATTCGCCGGTCAAAGTCCCGGTGAAATCCTGGCGCCCTGCGAAACGAGTGCCGGCGATCTGGCCGCCACCGTCACACTCGGCCCGTTTTCCGGCCATCTCGCGATCGAAACCCTTCCGTGCCGCAGCAGCTCCGCTCACCATTCCTTCCCCGCGTGACGGGAGGGGCGAGACCCCATCGAGCGGACCCGACGCCAGGAGGTCGAGGCTCACCCCACCTCTCCGGTCAACTCCTCGAGTGCGGTGAGGGCCTCGTCGACCAGGTCGAAGACGATCTGGCGGGCGGGCTTCATGGTCGTCACGAATCCCACCCCCTGGCCCGCGGCCTCCGTCATCAAGTCCTCCCTCCGGTGGTCGTTGGCTCGCCTGGATGTAGTCCGAGCTGAGGAGCATCTGGTACGGTGCCGGGAGCACCGAGGGGGATTCGGGCTTGGACCACTCTTCGGTCCACGGGCACTTGAGCGTCCGCATGGTCATTCCGGAGATGGAGTTCGAGTAGGAGGTATCCTCGGCCGTGGCGGCGAGGAGCTTCTCCTTGACGATCATGTCGACGTCGGATTCCCGCGACGCCAGCCACAGCGTGCCGGTCCAGACGCCTGCGGCGCCCAGGCAGAGCGCAGCGGCCAGGTGCCGGCCCGTCGTCACTCCACCGGCTGCGATGATCGGCGTATCGCCTGCGATGGAGACGACCTCTGGAACGATGGAGAAGGTTCCCATCGCCCCGGTGTGACCGGCGGCGTCGTAGCCCTGCGCGATGATCGCGTCGACCCCCGCCTCGACCTGTCGCTTGGCCTGGCGCGTCTTTCCCACCAGGCCGAAGACCTTGATGCCTCGCTCGTGAGCGGCCTCCAGAATGAAGACGGGGCTCCCGAGACCGGATGCGAGCACGGGCACACGCTCGTCGAGAAGTACCTCGAGCTGTGCGCGCGCCATCTCCTGGTTCAGGCCACCCCACTGGTGCAATGCGACCGGCCCCTTGGGATCGGGAACGTCGTACTTCTCCTTGATCTGCCGAGCAAACTCCCGGTGACTGTCCGGGATCTTGTCCATCAGCTCGTCCAGCGCGCCCGCCGGGGGCACCGAGGCGGGAACCACCAAATCGATGCCGAACGGCTTGCCGTCGATCCTGTCGCGGATCCACTTGATGTCGGCAACGATCTCATCGGGGGTGTGCATCGCCTCACCCAGCACGGCAAATCCACCCGCGTTGATGACCGCGACCGCAACGTCCTTGCAGTGTGTGAATGCGATGATCGGGAACTCGATCCCCAGCATCTCGCAGAGCTTGGTTCGCAGCGGATCCTTGGCCATCCCGGATCTCCTATCGGTATCTGAGGGCGGCGCGTCCGTGGCCAGCGACGGGCCAGCTCGCTCAGTGCCGCGAGAAGGTGGGCCCAACGGATCGGAAGCTACGACTCGGCACACCCGATGCGCGAGGTTAACACCACGAGCGTGCACCGTCTAGATTTGCGCGCAGCTGCTCGCCGCGAGGCGATTGACAGTGTCAGAGCGAGCTTCCATAATGATTTCCGGCTGTTCCGAGCTCGCGTCATCGGGCCTTCCCCACCTCGAAGAGTGCAGCGAGCGGGAGCCACACGCCTCTCCGATTCACGACGCCCGCGCGATCCACTGGAAGGAAGCGAAATGCCCGACGCCGCTCTCGAAGGGATCCGGGTCCTCGAACTCGGTCAGATGGTCTCGGCGCCCTACTGCGCCAAGTTGTTCGCCGACTTCGGGGCCGACGTCATCAAGATCGAGACGCCCGATGGCGGCGACACCGCCCGAGGCTGGGGTCCCTTTCCGAACGACCAGGCGCATCCCGAGAAGAGCGGTCTCTTCCACTTTCTCAATACGAACAAGCGCGGCGTCACCCTGGACGTGAGCGCCGCGAGCGATCGCGAGCAATTCCTCGAGCTCGTCGAGCGTTCCCAGGTGCTGATCGAGAACAACTCCCCGAGGCAGATGCGCGAGTGGGAGCTCGACTACGCCACCCTCTCCGAGCGCAATCCCGACCTCGTGATGATCTCCATCACCCCCTTCGGCCAGACCGGACCCTACGCCAGCTGGAATGGCTACGACCTGAATGCCTACCACCTCTCCGGGGCCAGCAGCCGCTACTGCGGACATCCCGGCGAGCCGCCCCTGGAGCACGGCACCTTTGCGGCCGATTTCTTCGGCGCCGCAGCCGCTGCAGCCTGGGGCCTGGCGGCGTTTCTGGGGCGGACGCGCGTGGGTGGAGGGCAGCACGTAGACGTCTCCACCGCCGAGGCCATCGCCGCCACCTTCGTCGGTGGCCAGAACATCGGAGGCTACGCCCAGGACGGCGTGTTCGAACGCCGTACCGGAGTGGGAATGCCCCTCGGCGCCCCCGCCACCATCGTCCCCTGCAAGGACGGATATGTCTGGGTGTTGGCCCTGGAGCCGGGCCAATGGAACGGGCTCGCCAACGTCATGGGGAATCCGGACTGGATGCAGCTCGAGATGTTCCAGGACATGTACGTGCGCGCCCAGAACGCCGACGCGATCTACCCGCTGATCGAAGAGTGGACCATGGAGCACAGCAAGTGGGAGATCATGGAACAATGCCAGGCCAACGGCTGTCCCGTCACCGCCGTGTTCAACGTGGAGGAAGCCGCCGAGCACCCACACCTTCAGGAGCGCGGGTACATCGTCGAGCTGGAACACCCGGTGCTGGGGAGATTTCGTGACCTCGGTGCCCCCTTCAAGCTCCCCGAAAGCCCCGGCGGACCCCGTGTCGCCGCTCCCCGCCTCGGGGAGCACAATGCGGAGGTCTTCGGAGATCTCCCGGAAACGAACGCCCTCCACGCCACGCAGGCCACAGGTGAAGCGATCACGGCAGAGGCGCTGCCACTCGAGGGCATCCGCGTCGCCAACTTCGGCTGGGTCTGGGCCGGGCCCGTCGTCGGCCAGACTCTCGGCTTCCTGGGGGCCGAGGTGTACAAGATCGAGTCGCGCGCCCGCATCGACCTGACCCGCAATCTTCCTCCCTTCGCCGAGGGTGTCCGCGACCCCAACCGCAGCCTCTCGAACCACGCGTGCTGGGCCGGAAACGGCAGCGTCACCCTCAACCTGAAGCGTCCAGAGGCCCAGGACCTGGCCCGACGCCTGATCGCCAGCTGCGATGTCGTGGTCGAGAACTTCGGCCCCGGAGTCATGAACAAGATCGGGCTGGGCTACCCGGACCTCTGCGAGGTCAAGCCCGATCTCGTCATGTTCTCGATGCCCGCCGCCGGTCTGAACGGCCCGCTCAAGGACATCCGAACCTACGGCCTGAGCCTCACCAGCACGACCGGTCTGGACAGCCTCACCGGCTACCTGGGGGGTCCCCCGGTGCCGGTGGAGAACGCCTTCTCGGATCCCTACAACGGAATCATGGGCGCCTTCGCCATCCTGGTCGCACTCCAACACCGCAAGCGCACGGGCAAGGGACAGCACATCGACTACTCCCAGCAAGAGGCGGTGATGCAGATGGTCGGCCCGGCCTTCATGGACTACGTCATGAACGGCCGCGTCGCCGGTCCCATCGGCAACAGACACCCGCTGGCCGCCGCTGCACCGCACGGCGTCTTCCCCTGTGCTGGAGAGGACCGCTGGATCAGCATCGCCGTCGCCGACGAGGCCGAGTGGCAGGGTCTTTGCGCCGCCATGGGCGATCCCGAATGGGCGCAGGCACCCGAATTCGCCGAATTGAAGCGCCGGGTCGAGAACATCGATGACCTCCACGCCCGGTTGGCCAGCTGGACCACCGACTTCGACGACCGGGAGCTCGCCGAGCTCCTACAGCAACACGGTGTTGCCGCCGCTCCCGTCCTCAACGTCGCCGACCTTCTCCACGATCCCCACTACCGGGCGCGCGGCACCTTCGTCGAGGTCCAGCACCCGCTGGGCTTCCAGGAGACGATCTACGGCGCTTACGTGAAGACCAGCCGGACCCGGGCGGCGGTAAATCCGGGGCCGAGCATCGGCCGCGACAACGAGCGCGTATTCCGGGAGTTGCTCGAGATCCCCGCCGAACGCTACCGCGAGCTCGTCGACGCGGAGATCATCTACTGAGCCGCTCCTCCGCTCCGATGCGCCATCCCGATCCACTCATGATTCTGGATCCGGCCTTGCTCGACGATTCTCGTCATAGGACGCGAGGGACCCCGCCTGGTGCAATGATCTCCTGTCCCTCTTTCCTCTCCTGGAGGATCCACTCCGCGGCGGAGGTGGCGGGCTCGTGACACTCGGAGCAGTAGTCTTCTGAAGCCCTGTGCATCCTGTGGCACAGGTGGCAATCGACCTCGCCGTAGTGGTAGGCCCGGTGCGGGTTCTGTGCCAGATGCCAATTGGCAGATCTCTCCCCATCCTTCGGTGCCTCCCGGACGGTACCCGTATCGGGTCCGATGTCGTCGGTTCGTTCGATCAGCTCGGCGTAGTTCGCGTGAGCGTGACACCGGAAGCAGGCCTCCTTCTTGACCCTCATCCGTCGCAGCCTGTAGTCCCCACTGATCTGCGTGACGATATTCTGAATCGCCGTGCCGACGCCAACCGGGTGGCAAGTCTGACAGGGGATGGCCGCTTTGGCGTGAGCCGCGGCCAGGCGCTCGGAATCCTCCCAGGAGGTGTAGTACGGGTCCGGGTGGCAGAGGACGCAGAATTCCGGGCGTTTCAGGCTGTCTCTGAGACCCACCGCGCCCATGCTCGCCAGGCCCGTCAGAATCACCGCCACCGCGATGATCATCTTCAGCGCCTTGGACATCGCGTCTCCTCTGCTGCTTCTCCGCCGCTCGCCAACTGCAGCCCTCCCCTACTCGTCCCCTGCCGAGGCCTGCACTCGCTCCAGCATCACCTGCTCGTACTCGAGCGGGTGATGGTCCCGCATCCTCTCGGCGCTGATCCTCCCGGTGAAGATACTGGTATCGATGGGAAACGATTCGCCCGCGAGGTGAGCATGATAGAAGTGCCACAGGGCGATGGCCAGAACGGCCAGAAGCGCTTCGTAGCTATGCGCGACCTTCGACGCCGTAACGATGACTCCGGGCAGGTAGTTGGTGGCAACCACGGGGAAGAGCAGGATCAGCCCGGTCACCGCCATCACCAGGGTTCCCCACACCACAGACCAGTACTCGAGTTTGTGCCGGAAATCGTAGCGCCCGAACCTGGGCTTCTCTCTTCTGATCCCGGCCAGGTAGGCCACCTGGCCCAGTGCGTCCTTGACGTCCTGAGCACGCGGCAACATCGCATTCGACCTGGGGCCCGCCAGGACCCACTCCCACACCGACTCGATGATGTGATAGAGCCCCTGGAACAGGAGCATGATCCCAGCCAGGTGGTGCACGAGACGAACCGTATCGAGGCCACCCATCACGAAGATGAGTCCTCGCGCCCAGTCCGCGTCGCAGTAGCGCTGCGGCAAGCCGGTCAGACACAAGAGCGTGAAGGATACGATCAATAGAATGTGTTGCAACCTCTGACTGAGAGAGAACCGAATGAACGTAGCTTCTGCCCTTGCTTCCTCTGCCATGGCTATCTCGTCTCTGCCAGTTTCTTTCGCAACCGATGCAGGACATCCAACCCGACATAGATCGCCATCAGGCCGATCACCGCCGGGATCACCAGCCGGTAGATCAGCTCGACGCAGTACACCAGCAACGAACTGTCACGACTGGTGCGAAAGTGACCGGAGCTCGTCGAAGTGAAGTTGGCCGCGGCTCCCTGATGACACCGTCGACAGGTTTCCAGCAGATTCTCCGGGGCGACCCACGAGCGAGAATCGCTGGCTGGAAAGATGGCGTGGCTACCGTGGCAGTCGCTGCAGACCGCTTCGTAGCGCCATGTCGAGGCATCGTGGGTCCGGTAGTAGTCGATCGTGAAGCCGTGGTAGTCGGCGCGGTACGAGGTGTAGCGATCGCTGACAATCTCGTGCTCGAGCATCAGTTTCTCATCACCGTGACATCCGGCACACCGAGAGGGAATCTCCAGACGGAACGCCGCGGTACGGATCTCGCCGCTCTCGGGATCGTCGTGGCAGTCGATACAGCCGGGGGCATCGGGGTCTCCGGAGAGGTAGGCCTTGCCATGAACCGATTCCTGCCATTCGCGATACTCCTTCGGATATCGGCTGGCGCACGCCTCGCTGCCACCATCCGCTCGAGCACACGCCTGCGCCGGCGTTTCGGAGATCGGAGAGACGTCCTCGCTGCCGGTCGCGTCGAAGCTGGATCCGGAAGGACTCCCACCGGCGGCGCGGACCATGGCGCCGGAGTGAGTGACGGCGAGAAGCAGAAGCACAAGGAGACCAATCCCGACCACTCGGTTCATGTTCCACCGTTCCGTGCAAGCCACAGCGGGCGCGGCAAGCGTGGCGCAATCGCCCGCAACAAGAGCAGACCCCGAAGGGAGGACTACGCTACTCCAAGACGCGATACTCCCAGATACGAATGACCGGACCCGATGGGCACGAGAGCCAGGATCCCGGGCGCCTGGTGCGAGCTCGTCAGGACCAGGGTTCCAGAGCAGCGACGTTGCTGCCGGCGATGCGACCGAAGGTCAGCCCATCTCCAACCGAGGCGCCACTGCCGGGATACTGCTCTGCGCTCACCCCAAAAGCGTTGCGACCGGCGGCGTACAGCCCCGGCACCGGTTGGCCGAATGGGTTCAGCACTTCGGCCTTGCCGTTGGTCTTCAACCCACCGGTAGTAAAGAACCAGGCAAAGGCGGCCGGGAAGTTGATGGCGTAGAATGGCCCCTTCTCCAGCGGCACCAGGTAGTGCGGGTCCTTCGAGCACTCGGGGTCTTCACCCTTGGCGGCGTGCTCGTTGTAGAAGCGGACCGTGTTCTCCAGCAGGTCGAGATTGATGTTTGCCACCCGAGCCAGTTCGGGGATGGTATCGGCCGGTCCGAGATACTTGATGTGTTCTGCGATGTACGCCCGTCCTTGTTCTGGAATCTCGTCCCAGATGGATTGATCGACGATCACATAGGAGACGGGATGTCCCTGAATCAGGGCCCTCCCCACCCAGGATCCGTAGTTGTCTTCCCCGATGAAGCGGCGACCTCGGTCGTCGACCAGGATCCCCTTGACCAGAGCTTCCCCGAATTCGTAGATGCCCGAGTAGGCGAAAGCATCGCCCATCATCCGCAGGTCACCACCGGCGCCCTGCCCCATTCGAATACCGTGGCCATCATCGGTCTTGGTTCCCACCAGAAACTGGGAACGCAGATACTGGGGACAGTGCTGCGCCACCATCTCCTTGTTGGCGCCGAAGCCACCGGCGCACAGGACCACGCCTTTGCCGGCTTTGACGTACTCCTCTACGCCGTCGACTTCGACTACCACGCCCACGATTCGCCCATCGGGGTTGAGCACCAGCCGCTGGGCCGGCGCTTCGTAGTAGATCTCGGCCCCCGCTGCTTCCACACCCGCTAGCAGGGGTGGGTAGAGGACTTTGCCGGTATGGTCGAGTCCTTGGACGTGATGGCCCCTGGGCACCGGACTGGCCACGGCCTTGTAGTCGGCCTGCATCTCGTTGCCGGTGTAGGCCAGTCCATCATCGGTGGGAACCGTGGCGTACTTTCCCGGGATGTAGCTCTCCTTGAAGGGCACCCCCAGCTCGACCAGCCAGTCGTACAAGCCCGGGCTCTTCTCGCAGTAGATCTTGATCAGCTCCGGATCGGCGCCCTCTCCGGCTGCTGCGAGCATGTAGTTGTACATGTTCTCGACGCTGTCCTCGAAACCGGTCGCCGTCTGCATCGGCGTCCCGCCGCCCATGTAGATCAGTCCGCCGCACAGAACCGTGCTGCCGCCGCCGACGGGCATTCGCTCCAAGACCAGAACCTTGGCTCCGGCACGAGCCGCTTCGATGGCCGCCGCCGCTCCCGGCCCCGCCCAGACCGACGATGACGACATCGGCTTCCAGATCCCACTTCTCCGGCAGATTCGACGGAGCCACGGGAGCGCACCCCGATAGAGCGCCAGCAGCGGCCACGGCCATGCCGCCGGCTGCCGCGCCCTTGATGAGCTCTCTGCGGGTTACCGTCGGTTCGGAACTCATGAGATTCTCCCTCCTGGAAGTGACCTGGAGAAATCCGAGGCACGCACTCGACGCTCGATCATGCCACTGCCGGTACGCCAACTCGCGTTCGAGATCGCCCGCACACTCGGAGGGCGGGCTTTTCCTCGCCAACGCCGCGCAACCAGGCCGCGAATCTAGCACACCGGCCGAGTCGGTTCGGGGCGATTTCACTCTCGGAAGCACGGGATGATCTCCGCGGCGAACCACTCCGTCCACTCGAGAAGCTGCGCGACGTCGGAAGTGCGGGGCGGGGGAACCTGAACCACAGTAACGCCTGCATCCTCGAGGAGACCGATCTCCTCGATCAACTCCTCTCGGCTGCTCCGCAGATGGGTCTCGCCGCGAATCTCGTGGCTGAAATCCGCCACGTTCAGAGAAGACACCGGCATCACCACTTCGAATCGCGCGCTCCGCTCCTCGAAACCCGGCTGCTCCCGGAGGTAGGAGAGACAGGCGGGCAGACCTTCCCGGGTAACGAGCCAGGGCAGCCAGCCGTCTCCCAGCGCTGCCGCCCTTCTCAGTGCAGGCCGCGTGTTGCCCCCGATCAGGATCGGCGGGTGAGGCTTCTGCACCGGCTTGGGCTCGAAGACGACATTCTCGAATTGGACGTAGCGCCCTTGAAACGAGGGATCGGGACTGGTCCAGAGCTCCACGCATCGCCCGGAGATACTCGTCGGTCATGGGCCCGCGTTCTTCGAACGGTACCTTCAGCACCTGGAACTCCCGTTCCAGGTGGCCGACGGCGGTGCCCAGGATGAAGCGCCCGGCCGAGAGGAAGTCGAGGGTGGATATCTGCTTGGCGAGCACCACGGGATTGCGGTAGGGCAGCACCAGCACGTAGGTGAGAATCTTGATCCGCTCGGTGGCGCCGGCCAGCACGGCGGCGGCGCTGATCGCCTCGGGAAAGCGGGGACCCATGACGTCGGCCATCTCCCGGGGAATGACCAGGTGCTCCGAGAGGGTGAGCCAGTCCCATCCCGCCCGGTCCGCCGTCTTCGCCACCTGCAGGATGTCGCCCGAGCTCGCCTCGGACTCCCAGGGGCTCACGATCGGCGGATAGAGGATGAGGCCTGGCATTCCGAGGGCGAACTTCATGCTCTCTCCCAACGTGTGAACTACCGCCCCGTGAACCGCGCCGGGCGTTTCTCTGCAAAGGCCCGCGGACCCTCCTTGGCGTCCTCCGATTCGAAGACGCGGGCGCCCAGGGATTTCTCCAGGATGAATCCGGCCTCCTGGCCGAGGGAGCGCACGGCGATCTCCTTGGCGGTGCGAACCGCCAGCGGCCCGTTCTTGCAGATCTTCTCCGCCAGCTCGACCGCCGCGTCGAGTGTCTCTCCGCGAGGAACCACCCGGTTCACCAGACCGATCTGGTAGGCGCGCTCGGCGTCGATGGGCTGTCCGGTGAGCAGGAGCTCCATGGCAACCGCCCAGGGGATCTGGCGGGGTAGTCGAATGTGAGAGCCCCCAGCGGGGATGATCCCCCAGCGCACCTCGCCCAGTCCAAAGCTCGCGTGCTCCGCCGCGATCCGCAGATCGGTGCCCTGGAGCATCTCCAGGCCGCCTGCGATGCAGAGGCCGTTTACGGCTGCGATGATCGGTTTGAAGACATCGGAGAACTGCCGTTTGGTCGGGTCGTCGTAGCCCAGCTGGTCCCCCGACGTGAGCAGGGGAATCGCCTCCTTCAAGTCCATCCCCGCCGAGAACGCCTTGTCTCCCGCGCCCGTCAGGACGGCGACCCAGAGATCGGGGTCCTGATCGAACTCGACGAAGGCGTCATCCAGGGCCGTCAACATGTCCCGGGTGAGGGAGTTCATCGCCTCCGGCCGGTTGATGGTGACGATGGCGGTGTGATCCCTCTTCTCGAATTGAATGGTGGGGGGTCGTTCCACGGGTTCAGCTCCCTCGCTGTTCAGATGACCTTTCGCATCAGCTCTGCAGCCGACGGAATTTCGGCAGTGTGATCTCGGCGGTGACGTCGTCGAAGACCACCTCGACGGGCATTCCGATCTCCAGCTCTTCCGGAGGGCAGTCCTCGACCTGACTGAGAAGTCGCACGCCCTCCTCCATCTCGATCACCGCCGGCGCGAGAGGGACCTCCGCTTCGAAGGCCGGGTGCATCGCCCGGACCACGACCGTCCAGGTGAACACGCTGCCGCGGCCGCTCGATCGGCTCCACTCCCATTGCCAGGAGCCGCATTCGGCGCACATCTCCCGCGGTACGTGGCGCCATGCCCCGCAGTCGCTGCAGCGCTGGAAACGAAGCTCGCGCTTCTTGCACCACTCGTAGAAGTCCTTCGAGAATCCCTGCAGCTCGGGAAGCGGTCTCGCGGTTCCCGCATCTTTCTCTGCCATGGAGTCTCCCGTGCGATCATCCGTCCGAGGCCAGCGCCTCGTGCCGCTGCACTCATCAACGCCGGAGAACGGCGATGCTGCCGTCTCCGAAGTCTCCCCACCCGGTGACGACGCCGATCTCGGCGTTCTCGACCTGTCGCTGCTCGGCATCCCCTCGGAGCTGGCGGACCGCCTCCACGATGTGGTTCATCCCGAGGACGTGGGCCTCGGAGAGCAGGCCGCCATGGGTGTTGACGGGAAGCTCCCCCCCAGCTCGATGCGACCGCCTTCGACGAAGGCTCCGCCTTCACCCCGCTTGCAGAACCCCGTCTCCTCGATCTGTTGGAGCACCTCGAAGGTGAAGCAGTCGTAGATCTGGGCGAAATCGACGTCCGTTGCACCGATCCCCGCCCTGGCGAAGGCCTCCGGCGCCGCGATCGTCAATCCCGTCTTGAAGATGTCCTTGCGATTGGTGATCTCGTCCGCCGGATAGGGCTGCCCGGAGGCCGTCGCCATGATGTAGACGGGCTTCTTGTCCAGGTCTCGAGCTCGCTCCGGCGTCGTCACCAGCGCGGCCGCCGCCCCGTCCGTCTCCAGACAGCAGTCGAAGAGGCGGTAGGGATCGGCGAGCATCGGCGAGGCGAGGTAGTCGTCGAGGGACAGGGGACGACCGTGCATCACCGCCCGCGGATTCAGCTGGGCGTGCTTGCGCATCGCCACCGCGATGGCCCCCAGTTGCTCCGGCCGGGTGCCGTACTCGTGCATGTGGCGCCGCGCCATCAGCGAGTACCACTGGGGCGGCGCCGTCAGCCCGTAGGGCAGATAGTAGTCCCGGGCGATCTCTCCGCCCGGCATAGACGCGACATCCGACGCCACCGTCTGCCGCGCTCGCGCGCCGGAATAGCCGTTCCAGCCCGCCGGAATCAGCACGTAGCTGGCGATCCCAGCGATCACCGCGGTGGCCGCCGCCTGCAGCGACGCGACCGGTGCGGCCCCCCCCATGTGGATGGTCGCCGCGTAGCGCAGGTTCTCGCAGCCCAGGTTGGCAGCGAACGCTTCAGCGCTGCCGAGGTTCGGGAAGGGCATCAAACCGTCGATCCGCGCGCCATCGAGCCCGGCGTCCTCGATGGCGCGAACCGCCGCCTGAAGCTGAAGACCGAGCAGGCTCATCCCGGAGCCGGGGCGGCGCACGTAGGCCGTCTCTCCGATCCCGACGATACAGGCCCGATCCTTCACGGCCAGGAGCCTACTTGACCCGCCTGGTCGGCTCGATCTTGGCGAGCCGCGCGAGGTTGAGGCCGAGGATCCCGGCCCGAATCTCCTCCGTGATCTCCGGATAGCCCCACTTCTCCTGAAGCTCCTCGGGCATCTGCAGATCGCGGATGTAGTCGACGATCCTCTTGGTGTCGTCGAAGGGGAGGTCCAGACCCATCACGATCCTCTCGTGACTCACCCACTGGAGGGCCGTGCCGATGGCGTGGTAGCCGCGATAGGGCGACCGCTGGTACCAGCCGACGACACCCGAGAGACTCAGGTAGAGATTCTGGTGCTTTCCGGCCAGGCCGATCAGCTCCTCGGTATGGGGCCAGCCCATGTGGTAGGCAATCACTTTGAGCTCGGGGAAGTCGAGCAGCACGCGGTCGAGGGTATCGGGGTGGGTGTGACAGCTCGGCTGCGGCACCACATAGGACATGCCGGTGTGCATGGTCAGCGCGATGTCCAGCTCGCAGGCCTTCTCGTAGAAGGGCCACATCCGCCTGTCATCCAGCGGACCGAGATCCTCGGGCTGATAGACCTTGCAGAGCTTGGCGTCACACTCCTTGACCAGGTACTCGAGCTCCCAGATGGCCTCGTCGACGCCCCGGCGGAGGATCGGCCCGACCATGGCCTCGAGATACATGCGCTCGGGATAGGGCGCGATCTGCTCCATCATGAAGCCGTTGGTGGAGAGGGCGACGGTCTGCCCGCTGATGTCCATCATTCCTTCGCGCAGGGCGAAGCAGACATCGACCCCGGCCTCGTCCATGTACTTGATCAGCTCGCTGGCGATGGGATGGGGCCACGACGCGTCCTCGCTGGTCAGGTCCCGGCCGGCCCAGGCGCGCATCACGCCGTCAACGCTGGCCCACCAGCGGCTCGTGTTTCGGTAGTAGCGGATCTCCGCCATGGTCTGCGGATTCAAGAAGTGACATTCGGACAGGGCCACGAAGTGGTCGTTGCTCGCCACGCGAGTTCCTCCTGGTATTGCGCTACTCGCCCCGAGATTGCGGCTTCGCCGCTCGCATCAGCTCCCAGAGACGGTTCGGACTGGCGGGCACCTCGGTCGCGCGCACGCCCAGCGGCGCCAGCGCGTCGTTGATGGCGCACATCACGGCCGCCGGCGCCGCGTGAATGGCGCCCTCCCCGCATCCCTTGGCGCCCAGCGGAGTGAATGGCGAGGGGGTCACCAGCGCCGCTTTCTCGGTCATCGGCACTTCGTGAATCGTCGGCAGCAGGTAGTCCATGAAGGTGGAGGTGAGCAACTGCCCCTCCTCGTCGTAGACGTACTCCTCCAGCAACGCCGCCGCCACGCCCTGGGCCACACCACCCTGGGTCATTCCCTCCACCGTCGCCGGATTGAGCCGGGTGCCGCAATCGTCGGCGATCAGGTACCTGAGAATCTCCACCTTCCCGGTCTCACCGTCGATCTCCACCAGCACCAGGTGACAGGCGTTGGCGGCGGTCAGGTAGCTCTTGGCGCGGCCCTCCTCGTCGGGGGCCGTCCGCCCCGGGGCGGTCCAGACGTAGGTAGCCTCCGGTCTGGGATCCACGTCGGGCGGGAGGAGATCACTGCGCGCGAGCATGGTTCCCACCACCTGGGCCAGCGGCATCTCCACGCCCGGCATTCCCTTCACCCTGAGCATGCCGTCCATCAGCTCCACGTTCTCCGGCTCGGCCTGGAAGAGTCCCGCGGCCACCTTGACGAGCTTCTCCTTGATCCGCGCGGAGGCGCCGAGAATCGCCCCTGTGATGGCGACGCCCAGACGGCTGCCGCCAGGACCGAAGTGGGGCGGAGCCGAGTGAGTGTCCAGCATGAGGACGTGGACGTCGTCCATCTCCAGGCCGAAGTAGTCGGCCACCAGCTGCGCGGCGAGGGTGTACTGTCCCTGTCCCTCGAGGGAGAATCCCACCCGCACCGTCGCCTTTCCCAGGATGTCGAAGCTCACCGTGGCGCCCTCGGGCACCCCGATGCCCGGCATGCCCACGATCGCGTAGGCGTTCCAGTCGAAGACACCGGGCTCGATGGTGCTGGCTACGCCAATGCCCAGGTGGCGCCCCTGCTCGCGCGCCTCGGCCTGCTTCCGGCGCAACTCCGGGTACTCCGCCATCTCCAGCACCTTGTCGAGCGCCGCCTCGTATTCGCCGCTGTCGTACTCGTTCCCACTCGGAATCGTGTAGGGGAACTGCTCCGGCTGGATGTAATTCCTGCGCCTCATTTCCGCCGGGTCGATCTCCAGCTCCCGCGCGGCGATGTCCATCATCTGCTCCAGCACGAAATTGTGCGGCGGCGGACCCATTCCCCGATACGGGCTCGCAGGGAGCTTGTTGGTCGCGACCAGGGTGAGATCGTACTGAGCGGCCCGGATGGCGTAGGGGCCGGTAAAGGCCGCCAGTGGCTTCGCGGCACTGATCGATCCGAACCCCTCGCCGGTGGCTCCGAGATCGTCCAGCAGCTCGACTTTGAGGCCGGTCACCGTCCCGTCCTGCTGGACCGCGAGCGAGGCCCGGTAGCGGCGATCCCAGGCCTGGCTACCCCCGGCCGTCAGATACTCCATCCGGTCCTCGATCCACTTGACGGGCCGACCCCGGGCCTTCCGCGACAGCATCGCGGTGATGACCGTTCCCCTGGTGCCGCCCTTGCCGCCGAAGCTCCCGCCGTGGGGCTGGCTGACGATGCGCACCTTGTTGGTGGGCAGTCCCAGGAGCGCAGCGCATGCGAGCCCCATGAAGGAAGGAGACTGGTAGCCCCCGTGACAGGTGACGCTCCCCTCGACGGGATTCCACTCGCTGATGACGCCGAAGGTCTCGATCGGATTCGCTCCCACGCGATTCCAGCGGAACTGCTCGGTGAAGACCTGGTCCGCGCTACGGAAGACCTCCTCCACCTCTCCCCAGGTGAACACCCGCTGGAGCATCACGTTGTTTCCGCGTTCCTCGAAGAGCAGGGGGCTCCCCGCTTCCATCGCCTTCCTGGGATCGGCCACCACCTCCAGCGGCTCGTAGTCCACGACGATCTGCTCGAGTGCGTCCTCGGCGACGTAGCGGCTGGTGGCGGCGACGGCCGCCACCGGCTCGCCGACGAAGCGCACCTTTTCCGTCGCCAGGCAGTGGCTGCCCCAGCCCTCGGGCGAGGTGGTCGCCGGGAAGCTCCAACGGAGCGCGTCTTCGCCGCTGATCACGGCTGCCACGCCCGGCAGCGCCTCCGCCGCGCTGACGTCGATGGACGCGATGCGCGCGTGGGCGAACGGACTGCGGAGAATCGCGCAGTGCAGCATGCCGGGCAGGCTCAGGTTGTCGATGAACTGGGTGCGACCGGTGAGAAGCTCCGGATCCTCGATCCGGTTCACCGCTCGGCCCACCCAGCGGGGCGAGCTCGTGGGAAGGTCTTCCAGCCTCTTCGGGATCTCGATGGCCATGTCCTCTCTCGCGAGCCTCCGGGCCGGCTCCTATGCCTGGGCCTGCTGCACCGCACCCGTCTCCCTGGCCTTCTGGAGCTTTGCCGCGGCCAGCCGCACGGCGGCCAGGATGGGTTGATATCCCGTGCAGCGGCAGATCTGGCCGCTCAGCGCATCCATGATTTCGTCTTCCGTCGGCTCGGGGCTCTCCCCCAGCAACTCGTAGACCGTCAACAGGAAACCCGGCGTGCAGAAACCGCACTGCAGACCGTGCTCTTCGAGGAATGCCTGCTGAATCGGATGGAGTCTGCCGTCGTCGTCCAGCCCTTCGACGGTCATCAGCTGGGCGCCGTCGGCTTGAACCGCCAGCATCAGGCAGGCGCGCACCGTCTTCCCATTCAGCAGAACGGTGCACGCACCGCACACCCCGTGTTCGCAGCCGACGTGGGTGCCGACCAGCCCCAGCTCACCGCGCAGGAAGTCCGCCAGCGTCATCCGCGGCTCGACGACTCCCTCGTGAGCTATCCCGTTCACCGTCAAGCGAACCTGTCGCGCCGTCGCCATTCCGCTCATCCTCCTCCGGCCCGTTCCATCGCCTCGCTGAGCGCGCGCCGCGTCAGTACCTCGGCCAGATGCCGACGAAACTCCGCCGACGCATGAACGTCGGACAAAGGCTCGTCGAGGTCCTCGCTCGCCTTCCGCCCCGCCGCTTCCAGCGCGGGCTGTCCCAGAGCCTCTCCGACGAGCATCTGCTCCGCGCCGTGCGCCCGAACCGGCGTCGGGCCAACACCGAACAGAACGATCCTGGCTGCCGTGCAGCGGCCCGCGCCGTCCACCGACAACGTCACCGCCACACCGGCCATCGCGAAATCACCGTGCCGCCGCGACAGCTCCTGGAAGGCCCATCCGGTCCCGGCGCCCAGTACTGGAAACCGCACCTCGGTCAGGACCTCGGCCGGACCCAGGGCCGTGGTCAGATAGCTGACGAAGAAGTCGCACGCATCGATCACCCTCTCCCCATCGGGGCCCACCGCGCGCAGCTCCGCGTCCAGGACCAGCGCAACCGCCGGATATTCCGCGGCGGGATCGGCCTGCGCCATCGAGCCGCCGACGGTGCCGCGGTTGCGAATCTGCGGGTGAGCGACCAGGCGGGTGGCCGCGTGCAGGAGCGGCTGACGACTCTTGACCAATCCCGAGCGCTCCACCGTCCGCTTGCTCGTCATCGCCCCGATCGCGAGTGCATCGTCGGTCTCGCGAATGTACTCGAGCCCCGCGACCCTGGAGAGGTCGATCAGAGCCTCCGGTCGGGCCATCCGCATGTTCAGCAGGGGCATCAAGCTCTGGCCGCCGGCCAGAATCTTGGCTTCCTCCCCGTGCTCACGGAGAAGCGCGACCGCCTCCTCCACCGTTCTCGGGTCGAAGTACTCGAAGGGTGCCGGCTTCATCGAATCGCCTCGCTGGATTCCAGACCCACTGCTGGCCGATGTTTGCGTGTGGCCTGCGCGCGGTCAAGCGCGAACTCCTCCATCTGGAGAATGGAGGACGCCATCGGCCTCGCCCTGTATCCTTGGCCCATGATTGGAACCCTTTGATCGGGAGGCCGCACAGCATGACCTGGAGTGCCTGGGAAACGGTGGAAGGCGAGGGACTCGACTTCCAGGAGATCATCTACGAGAAGAAGTTCCATGCGGATCTGGAGGGCGGCGTCGCTCGAATCTCGATCAACAAGCCAAAGAAGTACAACACCATGACCATGGTCACGGTGGACGAGATGTTCCGCGCCTTTTACGACGCGAACCACGACGCCTCGATCGGCGTCCTGATCGTCGCTGCGATCGGCAAGCATTTCGGGGTGGGCGGAGACGTGGAGTGGGAGAAGTGGGGCCTGCGGGAGGCCTTCTACAACCGCTACCCCCACAACCGCCTGATCCGCCTCTCCCGCAAGCCGGTGATCGCGGCCGTGCAGGGCTACTGCCTCGGCGGCCACAACCACATGGCCTACTGCTGCGACTTCACCATCGCCGCTGACGACGCCATCTTCGGCCAGGCCGGCCCCAAGGTTTCGAGCCCAGCCGACGGCTTCTTCGTCCCGTACCTGACGAAAGTGGTCGGAGCCAAGAAAGCCCGCGAGATGTGGATGCTGTGCCGTCGCTACCCGGCTCCCGAGGCTCTCCAGATGGGACTGGTGAACAAGGTCGTCCCCCTGGCGAGCCTGGAGGAGGAGGTCGACCAGTGGTGCGAGGAGCTCCTCTCGGTGAGCCCGGGTTGTCTGGAGATCCTCAAGGCCAGCTTCGACCAGGAGATGGACGGGTACGCGGATCTCGGAGTGATCTCGAGCCAGTTCTACCCCGACTGGTTCGACATGCCCGAGTGCAAGGAGGGCGGTGCCGCCTTCTCGGAGAAGCGCCCTCCCCGCTTCTGGACCCTGCGCAAGAGCGCGCAGCGCGTCCAGGAGAAGCTCGTGGAAGACTACGAGAGCGAAGGGGACTAGCCGAGACCCCGCCGCGTTTCGCGGATCAAGCTCTCTTTGCACGCTCGATCCCTGCGCTGGTCGCGGCGGATCCATCCTCGACGAGCCCTGCGATCTCCGCCGGCCCGTAGCCCAGCTCGCCGAGGATCTCCTCGGTGTGCTGTCCTTGCAGCGGAGGGGCTCTTCGCACACTCCCGGGTGTGCCGTGGAAGTGGATGGGAAGGCCGGTGACTTCGACCGGGCCGAGCTTGGCGTGCTCGGTGGTGACGATCATCTGGTTGTGGCGAATCTGGGGGTCCTGCGCGACTTCCGGGATCTCGTTGATCGGCGCGGTCAGGACGTCTCCTGCGACCAGCCGCTCCACCAGTTCGTCCCGCGTGAACTGCTGGCAGCGCGCAGCGATCGCCCGGTCGAGCTCCTCCTCGTTCTCGAGCCGCCGGTCGATGGTCTCGAAGCGCGGATCCTCCGCCCAGGGGACGTCGAGCGCCGCGCACAGGTTGCGGAAGAACTTTTCCGACGGACAGGTAATGACGGCCTCCTTCCCGTCGCCACAGGTGTAGACCCCCGAAGGCGAGAAGTACTGGCTGCGATTTCCGGTCTTCGGCGGAATCTCTCCGGTGTTGAGAAAGCTGCCCAGGCCGCTGCACTGGGCGTGGGTCAGCGCATCGAGGAGACAGATGTCGACGCGCTGTCCCTCGCCGCTCTTCTCGCGAACGTGGAGAGCGGAGAGCGCCCCGGAGACGACGAGCAACGAGGTCATGGTGTCGATGAGGGGCACCGTCACCCTGACCGTCGAGCCGCCCGGGACGCCGTTCAGCGCCAGCAGACCGGCGTAGCCCTGGGCCAGGAAGTCGATGCCGGCCCTGCCGGCGTAAGGCCCGTCCGCACCGAATGCCGTGACGCCGATCCAGATGATGTCCTGGCGGTGCTTGCGCACCCCTTCGTAGTCGATCCCGAGCTTGGCCAGGGCGGGCCCGCGGATGTTGGTGATCAGGATGTCGCTGGTGGCGGCGAGGCGGGAAAAGACCTCCTGGGCAGAAGGGCGCCGCAGGTCGAGCACGATCGCTCGCTTGTTTCGGTTGAGGCTCAGAAAGGCCGACCTCTCCCCGTCGCGCTCGGGTCCCAGGTGACGGCTCTCGTCGCCGTAGTGGGACTCGATCTTGATGACGTCGGCGCCGAGGTCGCCGAGCAGCGTCGCGCCGTACGGTCCGGCCATCATCGTCGACATGTCGAGGACGCGGATGCCCTCGAGCGGACCGCTGTTCGAATCCTCAGCCATCAGGGAATCACCCCTCGTTCCTTCAGCTCGCCGATCCTCTCCCAGGAGATGCCCAGCGTGTCGGCGAGTATCAGCTCCGTGTCCTGTCCGAGCTCCGGGCCAAGGCTCTCCACGCTGCCCGGCGTCTTGCTCAGGGTGATGGGCAGGCCGCGCACCTCGACCTCGCGATTCACCTCTTCGCAGTGCGCCTTGACCAGGTAGTCGTTCTCCCAGGCCTGAGGATCCTCGGAGATTTCCTTCAGGTTCTGGATCGGGCTCGCGACGATGCCCAGCGGCGCCCAGCGATCCATCCAATCCTGCGCCTTCCGCTCCTTCAGGATCCCGTCGAGGACTGCCACCAGCTCCGCGTTGTTCTCCGCTCGCTTCTCCGCCGTCGCGAACCTCGCATCGTCGGCCAGCTCTGCCCGCTCGAAGCTCTCGCAGAGCCGCGCCCAGTTCTGGTCCGTGTTCTCCTGGCAGAGGAACACCCACTTATCCTTGGCCTGGTAGCGATTCCAGAGAGGGTTGCCGGCCTGCTTCCGCGATTGCTGCGTCGAGTAGAGCTCCCTGCGCGAAGCCAGGAAGGGTTGCAGCGTCGGCGCGCCCATGAAGAGCTGGGCTCCGTAGAGGGAGGCATCGATCGACTGTCCCACCCCTGTCTGCCTGCGCTGGTAGAGCGCCATCATGATGCCGAGCGCCGACATGATGCCCCCGTAGGTGTCGCCGGAGCCCATCCCCAGGTAGATGGGAGGCTGACCGGGCTCTCCCTGTCGGGTCATGATGCCGGTCAGGGCCTGGACGTTGATGTCGTAGGAGGGCCTGTTCACCTCGACCGCATGGCCATAGCCGGTGTTGGTGGCGTAGATGATCCTCGGGTTGACCTCCTTCAGCTTCGGGTAGTCGAGGTTCAGCGCCTCGAGGACGTTCATTGGAAAGTTGGAGAGGAAGACATCCGCCTGCTTCACCAGCTCGTAGAAGAGCTCCTGCCCCTCCTCCTTCTTGAGATCGACCGCCAGACTCTTCTTGTTGCGATTGATCACCAGGAAGTACTGGTTCCAGTCACCGACGGGCAACGCCTTGATGCTCCGGACACCGCGTGCGCCATCTCCGGTGACCGGGCGCTCGATGTGGATGACCTCTGCGCCGAAGTCCGCGAGGTGCTGAGCGCAGACCGGTCCCTGCAACCACTGGGTCAGGTCGAGAACGCGGATCCCCTCCAAAGCCTTGGCCATGCTCAACTCCCGACCGCGCCCTTCCCCGCGAGCGCGCCGATCTCGGCATCCGTGTACCCCAGCCGCTCCTGCAGGATCTCGGCGGAGTGTTGTCCGACACAGGGCGCCATGCTGCGAAGCCGCGCCGGGCTCTCGCTCATGTAGATGGGAAAGCCCAGGCTCTGAATCGCGCCGTGGCTCGGGTGCTCCAGGTTCAGGATGTATCGATTGACCGCGGCGATCGGATCGGATGCCGGATAGTCGTACTTCTCGATCACGTCCGCCGGCAGCTGCTTCTCGTCGAGCTCCCTCTTCCAATGCGAGCCCGGCCGCCCGCTAAAGATCTCCTCCAGTACCTGCATCATCTCGAGCCGATGCTCCCCGCAGCGCTTCTCGTGACTGTCGAAGCGCGGGTCGTCGACGTCGAGGCCCATGATCTCGGCGAAGGCCGGCCAGTATTTGTCGGTGTCGGGCATGGCGAGCGTCACCCAGCGGCCGTCGGCGCTGGGATACATCGGGCCACTCATGGGATTGCTCGAGTCGAGGCGAGAGATCGGCTCGAGGAAGCGATCCTCCCGCATGGCCAGATAGGCCTGCATGTCCAGGCTCTGCGAGTACATGTTTCCGCCGAGGAGCGACGCGTCCACGACCTGGCCTTCGCCGGACTCGTCGCGATGGTAGAGCGCCATCACGATGCCCAGGGCGAGCATGACCGCCGTCTGCATCTGGCCGACGCCGGTGTAGACCGGAGGCTGACCTGGCTGGACCAGCGTCGGCATCACACCGGTTCGCGCCGCCGCCAGCTCGTCGTACGCCGGGAGATCGCGGTCCGGCCCTTCGGGTCCGAAGCCCGAGCCCCGCGCGTAGACGATGTCCGACTTGAGCTTGCAGAGGCTCTGGTAGTCCCAGCCCCTCTCGTCCAGCGTCTCGAAGGGGATGTCGGTCAGGAACACGTCCGCGCAGCCGATCAGCTTCCCCAGGATCTCGCGGCCCGCAGGGTCGCCGAGATTCAACCCGAGGCTCTGCTTGTTGCGGTGGGCCAGTTCGTCGAGGGAGTTCCAGCGCTCGGGCGGGTGCATCCCATCGCGATTGTGATCGACCTTCCGGGGTTCGGCGAGATCCTCGACGCGAATCACCGTCGCTCCGAAGTCGCCCGAGCAGTGCGCCGGTCAGCGAGGCAAAGAACTCGGCTGTGAGATCCAGAACGACGATGCCCTCGAGTGCCCTGCTCATGAACGCCTCATTCGATCCTACCTGCCCCCACGGAAAGCGTCGATCTAGATCACCAACCCGATGTCGGCACCATGCCGTGTAGCCTCTGCCATGAAGCGCGGTAGCCAGGCCGAGCCGGCCAGATAGAGCTGCGGGATGCTGCCCTCGGCCTTGAGCTGGTCGTACAGATCGTGTTGCGGCACCGACCCGTACACCAGGACCACGCTATCGAACCCTTCCTTGCGATAGGTCTTCCCACCGAAAGACGAAACGAACTCGAGCCCGTCGGCCTGAACCTCCTTCAGAATCAGGTTCGGATGGATGGTGACCCCGCAAACCTCCATGCGGGCCAGGACCATTCCGATCGAATATCTGTTGATCTCCGTGCCCAGATGGATGGACTTGTGAAAGACCTCCACCTGCTTGCCGCCTTCGGCCAGGAATTCGGCGACACAGGGCGTTTCGTAATAGTCTTCCTGCGATATGACTGCGACCCGATCTCCCGTCGAGGCCTTGCCCTGCATCACGTCCCACCCCTGTACCACGTGTGGCAGGTCGATACCGGGAACATCGTTGGGCACGCGCGGGATCGAACCCGTGGCAATGACCACCGCCTCTGGCGACAGCGCCTTGATCGCGTCGATATCCGCATTGTTCTCGAGCCGCACATCGACTCCGAGACGAGCCATCTCGTTTTCCTCGAAGTAGACCTGGTCTTCGAAGGAATCGCGCCCGGGGGCCTTGGCGGCGATCAGCAGTTGACCTCCCAGGCGCTTGCCCTGCTCGAGCAGGGTCACCTGGTGGCCACGCATGGCCGCCACCCGCGCGGCTTCGCATCCGGCGAGACCTCCGCCGACGACCACGACGCGCTTCGGTTCGTCCGCCGGCCGGAACTGTTCCTCCCAGCGCACCTCATGGCCGACGACCGGATTGATGGAGCAGGTCGGCGCGTAGGGAAAGGTCGCGGGTGCCGCCGCCTCGTCGATGCAGCGAGTGCAGGCGATGCAGCGGCGTATCTCCATCAAACGGCCCTCGCGCGCCTTGTTGGCGAATTCGGGATCGGCGATGCCCGCTCGCACCATGCCCACCAGATCGCAATACCCGTCCTTGATCAGCTCCTCCGCCACACCGGCGTCGTTGATGCGCCCGGAGAACAGGACGGCGATCTTCGAATCCAGGTCGGCGAAGTCGACGCGCGCCGCTTTGCCGACCTCGCGAAACTCTGCCTCGCCATAGTACGACGACGGCACATAGGAAGGCGCACCCCAGCAGTGACCGACATCGATGTCCACGAAATCGAGCAGGCCGGTTTCGCCGAGACAATAGATCATCTCGCGCATTTCGAGATGATCGGCGCCGCCCTGCCGAAACTCCTCGCCAGTAATGCGGATACCCAACGCGAGCTCGCTGCCGATGACTTTGCGGACGCGCTCCAGCACTTCCACGACGAAGCGGATGCGCTCCTGAGGGCCACCGCCCCATTTGTCGGTGCGCCGATTCGTCACCGGCGACAAGAAGCTGTAGGCCAGGGTCTCGTGGGCGCAGTGAATCTGCACTCCATCCGCTCCCACATCCTTGGCAAGCGCTGCGGCATCGGCGTAGGTATTGATGCAGAATTCGATCTCCTCATCGCCGAGCACGTGCGGCGTATAGTCCTGGGCCCCGACGACGGGCACCGGCGAAGGAGCCCACACGGCACTGAGGTGGGTCAATTGAATTACCGCCACGGCGCCGGCCTGGTGCACCTCGTCGATGAATTTCTCCATGCCATCGGCAAAGGCCGGATTCTGATAGGCCGCAAAATGCGCGGCAAACCCCACGGAGAGACCTACTTCATCCGGCGTCTCCGGTGGAAACGGAAGGTTGAGCAGCCAGGTTTCGCTGCCGATCCAGCCGGTACCGCCCCGGGCCTTGGCGCCATGGTGCGCTCTGAAGTTCTCGTCGATTTCACCGGGAATCATCGACGAATTGATGGTATTGGTGGTCTCGCAGATACGGTTCGGCACCCGCATGGGCCCCACCTGCAAGGGTGCGAAAAGGTGTTCGAACTGCGTCTTGCTCATGGAGTTCTTCTCCTCGATTGTCTCGGCGATGGCATGTCAGCGTGCAGATCGCGGATCCAGCCGTTACGATCGGAGCTCCGAAACGGCTGACCTGGCGGTGCCGGCCAGGGATGCCTACTTCTCGGGAGTGATGAGAACTACCGGGAACTCCCGCTCCGTGAACATCTGGAAGTACGCCCAGAGAGGCTGCCCTTCCGCCAGCAGACGCGGCCAGAGCGGGGCCTTCTCCTCTCGACTCAGCGTGCGCGCGGTAGCCGGAACCTTCTTGCCCTTCGCCTGGATCCATACTCCGCGGGTTCTTCTCCAGGTTCAGGTACCAGTGGGGGAACTCGTCGTAGCCGGCGAGGGAGGCCACGACGATAATAATTGTCGCCGTCCCGCATGCCGTTGACGGGAGTCGTGAACTCCTTTCCCGACTTGCGCCCGATGGTGGTCAGCAGCAAAGTGGGGGCAACCCCTGGCTCGGCGAATTCCCTCCCATCGGTGGACAGGAATTTCTCCCTATCCTCCCAGCCGTCAGACCTGATGCGATCCAGGGAGGTGACCTTCTCCCCGATATTCCCCCACGCTTCATCCGGGATGGTCTGGTTCAACATGGAGAGGGTTTCCAGTGTCGCCTTCCACTCTCCGTCCGTCATGAAAGCGGGCTTCTCGAGCTTTTCTATTTCGAGCTTTTCTCCCCTCTTCATTTCGCTTCCTTTCTCGGGCCGAAGCCCGACTGCTCCTGGCACTGCCAAGTCCGTGGCCTTTCACGCTACTACGACTTCTCAGTCCGCAGGGCGCCCGCGCAGCCGGCGAAAGAACCGCGCGACGGGGGACCAGAGGACCCGCAGGATCAGCGGCAGCAGCCGAACCGGCTCCTGCTCGACGGCAGCCGGCATCGGGCTATCCGCCCCCTGTGCCCCCTCGAGACGCTCCTTGGTGCTGGCTACGAACTGTTGAAACAGTTGCTGGGAGACGCCCTGGATCATCCCCCGGCCCACCTGCATGACGCGCCCGGTGAGATCCACGCTGGCCTCTGCCACCACCTCGGTCTGCCCGTCCGGCAGTGCACGCAGGCAGCTGAAGATGGTCCCCTTGGCCGTACCGCCTCCGGTCTCGCGCCCTTCGGCCACCATCCGGACCGTGTGGCCCTCTTCGTCCACCTCGGTGAACTGGATGCGGCCCTTGTAGCTGGTGGTGATGGCGCCCAGCTTGACCTTGACGCGGCCGAGAAAGGTGCGGTCATCCACCGCCTCCTCGAGCTCCGCCCCCGGCATGCAGGCCACCACCTGGTCCGGGTCCATCACGAATCGCCACACGGCATCGATCGGCGCCTGGACCTGAAACGTCTCCCGGATCTCGATCGCCATCCGCGTCGCCCCGCTGCTCCCCGCGATCCCGCTGGGCTGCGAGAGGATCGCGAAGCCAAATTCCCCCTTGACTTACTCCGAGGAAAACAGCTTACTCAAGAGTCAGTCCTCGTCAAGGCCAAGGACATGGAACCGCGGGCGAGCGGGAGATTGTCATCCCTGCAATCGGTCGGCTCGCGGGCCGCGTTCCTGGCGCCGGAAGAGAGATCGCAAACGATGGACCTGATTCCCACGCTCGACTACGCCCTCTTGACCCTCCTGCTCCTGAGCGCCCTCGCCGCCCTCGCCTTTGGCCTCTACCGGATCTGGCTGCGGATTGCCGCGGGTCGGCCAGTGGAACCGGGCGCGGCGGGTGATCTCTCGACAGCACTGGGCCCGATCAACGGGTGGGCCTTCTTCACCAGGGGGGTGCTCGCGTCACGGCTGTTCAAGCGGCCCTTCTCCGGCACTGCCCACGCCCTGGTCCTCTTCGGCTCGATGATCCTGATCCTGGGCCACGCCCTCTTCCCTCTGACCTTCCTGGGAGTCCCGCTCTTCGAGGGGAGAATCGGCTTCTGGCTCATGGGCCTCGGACGCGACCTCGCCGGTGTGGCCGTGCTGCTCGGCTTGGTGTTCTTTCTGGTACAGGAGGCTCTTCCCTCCCGAGCGACTCTCCAAGCCGAAGAAACGCAGCGGCTTCGTCTTCATGGAGATCCTGCTGCTCGTCGTGGTCCTGGCGGGATTCGGCGCCGAGGCCGTCCGGATCGCCCACAGCGGAGCCCACGAGGGAAAGTTCGTCGGGAACTTCCTGGCCTCACTGCTCGGCGGCACGGGAGGCACCTCCGCGGCCTTCCGGAACGCCTGGTGGATCCACGGTCTGCTCGGTCTCACCTTCATCTCCTGCATCGCCTACTCGCCGATCGTCCACATCCTCCTCGGGCCGATCAATTCCGCCCTCGCCTCCGCGCGGCGCGGGATCGCGTTGAAGCCGATCGACTGGAGCGCCCTGGAAGACGAAGAGGCGGAAGAGATACCCCCGCTCGGGGCCTCCAAGCTGGTGGATTTCGATCGGAAGATCCTGCTCGACTCCTCCACCTGCCTCTGGTGCGGGCGCTGCGACGAGGTCTGTCCCGCCACGCAGACGGGAAAGGCCCTCTCGCCCAAGGGGGTGGTCGCCACCGTTTCGGAGTACCTCGCCGACCAGAAGCTCGAGGACGACTCTCTGCTGGAGACGATCGGGATTCAGGCCGCCTTCGACTGCGTCACCTGCGCCGCCTGCATGGAGGCCTGTCCGGTCAGCATCAGCCAGCCGGAGAGCATCCTGCAGCTCCGGCGGCACTTCGTCATGGAGCAGTCCCAGATTCCGGAGGTGATGGGACACGCCCAGAAGAACCTCGAGGGGAGGCAGCACCCGTTCGTCGGAACCGCTGCCAGTCCCGACGACTGGCGCAGGGACCTGGATGTCCCGCTCTTCGAGAAGGGCGAGACCGAGTACCTCCTCTGGATCGGCTGCGCGATCACCTACGAGGAGCGGGCACAGGAGATCGCGCGGGCGACCGTGCGCATCCTCCAGGCGTCCGCTGTCTCGTTCGGCGTCCTGGAGCAGGCTCGCTGCACCGGGGATCCAGCCAAGCAGATGGGCAATGAGCTTCTCTTCGTCGAGCTGGCACAGCAGAACATCGAGGATTTCGAGGCGCTGGGGATCGAGAAGATCATCACCCTGTGCGCCCATTGCTACAACAGCTTCACCCGGTACTACCCGGAGCTGGGTGGGAGCTACCAGGTGATTCCGCACGCGGTGCTGATCCAGGAGCTGATCGAGGCCGGGAAGCTCCGCCTCGCCCGGAGCGAGGAGCGAGTCACCTTCCACGACCCCTGTTACCTGTCCCGACACAACGACATCGAGTCCGAAGCGCGGGGCGTGCTCTCTGCCGTCGGCGAGCTGGTCGAGATGCCTCGAAACAGGAAGCAGAGCTTCTGCTGCGGCGCCGGTGGCGGAAACTACTGGGGCGGAGAAGGCGGCGAGAGGATCAACGAGGTCAGGTCGCGGGAAGCACTCGATACGGGAGCAGAGAAGATCGCGACCTCCTGCCCCTTCTGCCTGCTGATGCTGACGGAGGGGGTGAGCAAGCATACCGACGAGCGGAGGGTCTTCGACATCGCAGAGCTGGTCGAGCAGGGGCGTGGCGCCTCTCGCTAACGTCCATTTCGGGGAATCGAATCGGCTCCCCGCTTCTGCCACTTTTCATCAGGAGTGACACGCCATGGCCATGATGGATATCGAAATCGGTCTCTCGGATGAGGACATCGCCGTCCGTGACACGGCCCACAAGTTCGCGGAGGAGGTGTTGCGGCCCGCCGGTGCCGAGCTCGACCGGATGCCCGACCCCGTCTGACGTGATCGCCCCCGAGTCGGTTCTATGGGACGTGTTCGAGAAGTATCACGAGCTCGGATTCGATGGCCTGGTCGCCGACACCGAGATGGATCCCGTCGCCAAGGCCCGCTTGATGGCCATCGTCAACGAGGAGCTCTCCTGGGGCGATGTCGGGCTCGCCATCACGCTGGGGCTCTGCGGCTTTCACGGACCCTGGGTGCAGCAGACCGGCGACGCCGACCTGATCGAGCGTTTCTGCGATCCGGACAAGCCGACCATCGGCTGCTGGGCGCTCACCGAGCCCGACCACGGAAGCGACACCGTCACCCTCAGCGAAGGCCATTTCAGCGATCCGTCCCTCAAGGCGAACTGTGTCGCCCACAAGGAGGGCGACGAGTACGTGATCAAGGGACAGAAGGCGGCCTGGGTCTCGAACGGGACGATCGCGGACATCGCGGTGGTCTTCTGCACCCTCGACCAGAGCCAGGGCTTCAAGGGAGGC
The DNA here is from genome assembly GCA_963722885.1 of uncultured delta proteobacterium. GTDB lineage: Bacteria > Myxococcota_A > UBA9160 > UBA9160 > UBA6930 > CAVXZE01. Next base: position 60,566 of record CAVROS010000004.1, on the reverse strand, counting down.
GCGGTGCTGCTGGTCCCCCTCGACCTGCCCGGAATCTCCCGTCCGAAGCCGCTGGACAAGCTGGGGCAGCGTCCGCTCAACCAGGGTGAGCTCTTCTTCGACGAGGTCCGGATCCCGTCCAGCTACATGGCCCTCGGGCCGGAGCTCTACGCGGTCGGGCTGGAGATGATGCTCGCACACGCCAACGCCGCCATGGGCCAGCTCTTCGTCGGCGTGGCGAGCGCCGCCTGCGACCACGCCGTCGCCTACGCCAAGGAGCGCATCCAGGGAGGCGTACCGATCTTCGAGCACCAGAGCGTCAAGTCCAGACTCTTCAGGATGTTCACCAAGGTCGAGGCGGCGCGGGCCCTGGCTCGCCGCGTGGCCGTCTTCAATGCCGGCGGCGCCCCCCAGGTCCACTACAGCATCGCGACCAAGGTCTTCTGCACCAACACCGCCTTCGAGGTCGCGAGCGACGCGCTTCAGATCTTCGGAGGCAATGGCCTGAGCCGCGAGTATCCCATCGAGAAGCTCCTGCGAGATGCGCGCGCCTCGCTGATCGAGGACGGCTGCAACGAAGTGCTGAGCATCGTCGGCGCCTCGCGCCTCTGATCTCGGCGCCACCCGTCGCTCTCGAGTTTCCCAGAGAGTTTCTCAAGCTAATTCAATAGCTTATGTTTCGAGACTTCGACGATCCGTTCACGGCGTCACAGGAGCGTTGACGTATCGCCCGGACGCTCGCACCACGGGCCTTCGACGAGTTCTTCGTCAGCCACGCTCCCTGACGGATCCTCAAGTTCCCCGTCTCGAACGTCGAAAAGCGGTCTTGAACGCCTGATCCACACTTCTACGCAAACCCCAAAGTTCGATTCAGGTCGAGTGCTAGCTTTCAGACAATGAGCGACGAGACAACTCATCGGACACGCCATGAGGGAGGCAACGAGCACACCCCGCGTGTCAGCTTCGGCCTCCCGGTCTGGAACGGCGAAGCCTCGATTCGCAAGTGCCTCGACTCGCTGCTGGCCCAGGACTTCACCGACTTCGAAGTGGTCGTGTCGGACAATGCCTCGACGGATGGGACGAGCCAGATCCTCTCCGAATACGCGGCGCGCGATCCTCGGATTCGCGTCTCGCGAAACCAGGAGAACATCGGCGCGATCGAGAACTTCAACCTCGTCTTCCGCCAAGTCGCGGGGAGAGTACTTCCGCTGGATCGGCGTGACCGACTGGCTCGAGCCGCACTACGCCTCGCGCTGCGTGGAGGCGATGGACGCCGATCCGGGGGCCATCCTGGTCACCACCTACTTCCGCATTCATCGAGAGGACGGGACCTCGCGCTACGAGGAGTACCGCGGCGAACGGGTCGACTCCGAACGACCCGAGCGCCGTTTCGCCCGCATGCTGTGGTTCTACCAGGCTGGAGACGCGAAGTACGATCCGATCTACAGCATGATGCGCCGCGATGCCCTCGAGCGCACACACCTGGTCTGGATGATGGACTGGGGAGACCGGATGATGGGCGCGGAGCTCTCCCTGCTTGGACGCTTCCAACACGTACCCGAGTGCCTCGCCCACCGCATCAAGGAGTCCGGAAAGACAGCTCCTTCGGACCGCACCGAACTGCTCCGGCGCTATCACCCGACCCGCCACAGGGAGCTGTCCGCCACTCCGTCGAAGATCTTCAAGGGCATGCTCTCGATCATCCGAGCCGCGCCTCTCGACTCGGCGTCAGCGGCTCCACTGCCAACGGGCCGCCGCCGCGCTCTTCCTCAAGAGGGCGTACCGCCTACTCCCGCAGGGCAATCCGCCAGTTCCGCCGCGAGAAACTGGAGCCCGCTCGGCGAAATCTGAGAGCCCTCTTTTCCCGATAAGACACCAGGCTAGATCCAATCCGAGTCTCCGTGGGTTAGGTGGATTCTCGCGCGGGCGTCAGCCAGGAACCGTACATCCGGACTCGTCGGGGCGAATCGGATAGCAGCTGAAGCCAACGTCTCTCCTCGAATCGACAAATCCGTACCGCCGCAGCATGCCGTTGTACGGGTGCCGCCAAATCATCCAGCAGGTGACCAACTCGACGCCGACCTCGCGGAAGAGGTGAAGAGCATCTTCAACCAGGGACCGCACCACGTCAATTCGCCCCGGCAGCGCCAGCAAGTCGGCGATGTACCCGCTCCCTTCGCCGACCTTGAACACGAGATACCCGAGGATCCTTCCATCCTGCTCCGCCACCCGGACCGTGAACCGTCCGCCAGCCGGCTCGCAGTATCGCCAGTTCATGTAGTCCTTGCCTCTCACGATCAGAAAATCGAAGGGCTTGGCGGCTTCCTCGAAAAACCCTTCGATCCGGTCGTCGAACCGCTCCAAGGTAGTGATCGACCAGGTCCGTTCCGCGGGGCGCCAGTAGGGTCGGTGCCCGAGCCTGTTGAATATCGTCTCCAGCTTGATTCTGAGGACGGCCAACGGCGCCGGCAGCCGTCCGCCGTACTTCTCTCGGCCCCGGGCGACGACGGCATGTGCGCGGTACCGCTTCTCGAGCACCTGGATGGGGTTTCCGAGCGGCTTTCTTCCTTTTCGTCTTCTCTGCTGCCACATTCTGGGATTCGTAACTGTATCCGCAGCCGAGATCGAATTCGGCATTCTGCGCAATCATGTCGGCATGGTCCGCCAGCGCACCGTACACTCTCCCTCCCCGGATGCGCGGATCGGCTGAGGCGTCCACGCCGTCCCGGACGAGGTAGTCCCGCCCTCTCATCCGTACCCTGCGAGCGATCGCGAGTAACATCGCAACAATCCTGCCGTCGAGTTCGGACGACCAAGTGGTGCCGCCACGCAATCGGATCACTTCGCATCTTCCAGCGGAGGTGTTCCAGCGGGGATACGTTTAGCTCGAACGCCGGCCATCGCTCGAAGGCTCTGAACAGCAACTCGACTATCTGCGACTCGTCGTCCTCACTGGCGTTGCGGATCGTAGCTCGCTGAACCCCCTCACTCACCGCCGTCTCCGAAGCCGATCCTGTCCCATTCCTAGACCCAATCCGAGTCCCCGTGCGTCAGGTGGATCCGCGCATCCGGATCAGCCAGGAACTCGACCTCGCTCTCATCGAGGCTCACCAGGCGGTACCGAAACCCAACCTCGCTCCGTGAATCGACGAATCCGTACCTCCGCAGGATGCCGTTGTACGGGTGCCGGGAGATCATCCAACAGCTGACGAGCTCGGCGCCGGCTTCGCGGAAGAAGCGAAGTGCATCCTCGACGAGAGACCGCACCACGTCGATCCGCCCCGGTAGCGCCAGCAGGTCTACAATGTACCCGGTCCCTTCGGTGAGCTTGAACACGAGGTACCCGAGAATTCTTCCCTCCTGCTCTGCGATCCTCACCGTGAACCGCCCTGCGGCCGGGTCACAGTACCGCCAGTTCATGTAGTCCCTGCTTCTCACTGCCAGGAAATCGAAGGGCTTGGCGGCTTCGTCGAAACACTCGTCGATGCGGTCGTCGAACCGCTCCAGGGTGGTGATCGACCAGGCGCGCTTCGCGGGACGCCAGTATGGCCGGTGCCCGAGCCTGTTGAAAGCTGTCTCCAGCTTGATCCTCAGTACGGCCAACCAGGCCGGCAACCTTCCCCCGTACTTCGCTCGACGCCGAGCCACGATGGCACGGGCGTTGTACGACCTCTGGAGCACCTGAATCGGATTGGAGATCTCCCGCCTATCCGCTTCTCTGCTCCGGCGCCGAGTCCTCGGATTGGTGCTGTACGCCCAAGCGAGATCGAATTCCGAGGCCTGCGGACTCTCCCGGGCGTGGTCGAGGATTGCGGCATAGAGTCCCTCGTCCTGGTAGCGAGGATCGACCGCAACGTCCACACCGTCTCGGAGGAGGCAGTCCCGGCCTCTCACTCGAACCCTGCGAACGATCCTGAGGACCATTCCGACGATCCGGCCGTCGATCTCGGCGACCCACTGGTGCCGCGACGCGATTGGATCGCTCCGCATCTTCCAGCGCATGTGCTCCAGCGGAGTTACGTTGAGCTCGAACGCCGGCCATCGTCCGAAGGCTCTGGACAGCAGCTCCAGCATCTGCGGCTCGTCGGCCTCGCTGGCGTTGCGGACCGTCGCTCGCTGTTTCGCCTCACCCATTGTCGTCTGCGGGCCCGAAGCCGGCACCCATCAACGCGGGGAGCGGAAACACGCAAAACGACGGTTTGGACCGCGTCATGCCCTCCCCAGAAGCGCCAGCGGCAGATCGGGATAGGCGCCGCTGGTCTGGAATCGGAACCGTGTCATGGCGCTACGGGCCTCGATCCGCGGCATCGCGAATCGATCCGTACCGCAGTGGACCAGGGACATCGACTCGCCGATGACGGCGGAGCGCAGGGAAGAACCAGCGACCATCTCACGGATGCGCTCGTTGGTCCTCCCGTACGGATAGGCAAGGTGTTCGACCTCGATCTTCAACTCCCCAGCGATGTCGGCCATCGAGCCCTCGAGATCGGCTCGAGCCGCCTCTTCTCCGCAAGCGGTGAGGTCGAGGTGTTCGCGCGTGTGGCCACCGATTTCGAAACCTGGGTAGCGCCGGACCAACTCCTTCACCTCCGGCCATGTCAGCATCAGCCTCGGGGGTCGTTCTGCCACGGAGAGCTGAGCCTTCACCTCTTCGAGAAGCTCGTTTCGCTCGCTCGGCTCCATGGCTACCAGCCGCCCGGCCGTCGAGTGGTATGCCTCGAGGAGGATATCCTTCTTCTCCAGATCGTAGACAGGTGCATCAGGCCCATCGAGACGCAAGCGGTGCCTCGTCCTGAACTGGAACGCCGAGTAGAGCTCATCGACCCACTGATTCACGCCCCGCGCCGCGTTTCCCGTGGACAGGTAGACGATCGCGGGAAGTCCATACCGCTCCAGTATCGGAGCGGCCAGCTCGAGTGTATCTCGATAACCGTCGTCGAAGCTGATCACCACCGTCCCGGGTTCGGCGTTTTCCCCACTCTCGAGTGCATCGACGAGAGCGCTCATGCTGACGACCTTCCGCCGCCGAGCGAGGAAGTCCATCTGGGCCTCGAAGATCTCCAGCGGAATCGCGTTGCGAGGATCGATCCACCGTGCGATCGACCGATCCGTCACGCTGTGATAGGCCACGATCGCGGCGCCCCGAGCGTCACAACACCCGGACATAGAGGGCCGCAGCTCCAGTCCAGTACATGCCCCCTTCGAGTGCGTGCAGCACCCGACGGCGAATCGCGACTGGGCGAAGCGGAAACCTCGGCTCGAGCGCCTTCATTCCTCTGCAACCTCAGCGACGTCAACGCCATGTCCGGCGCAGGGCAACGCCGTCCTGCCACGATGGCCGACGGATTCACAGATCGAGCAACCCATTCCTACACCCAGTCCGTGTCGCCATGGGTGAGATGGATCCGCGAACCTTCATCGCTCAGGAACTCGAGTTCGCTCTCATCGAGGCTCACCGGCCGACACTTGAACCCGACGTCCTTTCTCGTGTCGATGAATCCGTACTTCCGCAGCACGCGGTTGTACGGGTGCCGCGAAATCATCCAACAGTTGACCAGCTCGACGCCGGCTTCGCGGAAGATCCGAAGAGCATCTTCGACGAGAGACCGCACGACGTCGATCCGTCCGGGCAGCACCAGCAGGTCAGCGACGTAGCCCTCACCCTCCCCGATCTTGAAGACCAGAAATCCGAGGAGCCGCCCCTGCTCCTCCGCCGCCCTGACCGTGAACCGCCCTCCCGCCGGGTCGCAGTACCGCCAGTTCATGTAGTTCTTCTCTCTCACGATCAGGAAATCGAACGCCTCAGCCGCATCCTCGAAGAGCTTCCCGACGCGATCGTCGAACCGCTCGAGGGTGGTGATGGACCAGGCACCCTTCGCCGGGCGGAGGAATGGCGGGTGCCCGAGCCTGTTGAATGCCGCCTCGGCCTTGATCCTGAGTACGGCCAACGGCGCGGGCACGCGCCCACCGTACTTCTCTCGGCGCCGGGCCACGATGGCGCGCGCCCGGTACGGCTTCTGAAGCACCTGGATCGGGTTGGCGAGCGCTGTGCTCTCCTGTCGACCTGCTCCGCCGACGCGTCCTCGGGTTGGTGGTGTACCAGAAGCCGAGATCGAAGTCGGAAGCCTGCGGGCAATCCCGAGCATGGTCGAGGATGGAGCTGTACACCCTCTGGCCTTCGTAGTGCGGATCCACTGCGGCGTCCACACCATCTCGGGCGAGGCAGTCCCGCCCTCTCACTCGAACCCTGCGAACCACCCTCAAGATCGTCCCGACGATCCTTCCGTCGATCTCGCCGACCCACTGGTGCCGCGGGGCGATCGGATCACTCCGCAGCTTCCAGCGGAGATGTTCGAGGGGAGAAGTCGGTATCTGGAACTGCGGCCATCTCTGGAAGGCCTTGAACAAGAGCTCGACGATCCGTGGCTCGTCTGCCTCGCCCGCGTTACGGATCGAAACCAGAGGATTCGATTCACTCGCCGAGGTTTCGGAGAAGCGAGGGGATATCGGGGGCGGCGGGAAGCGGAAGGCGGGCGCGCGGAGACGCGCAAACTGCCGCGACGCGTCCCGTCCGATCGCCCAGCGCGCCACACCTCTCAGACCCGAGCCGAGCAGATCCATCGACTCAGCCGCGATAGCGGACGGCCAGCCGTGGTGCTTCACGAGATAGTAGAAGCGACTCCGAAAGAAGAAGTCCGCGATGTCATGACCTATCAGCGTTCGTCCCGAAGCGCGCGCACTCGCCGCGACCAGGTGATGGCCAATCGCCTCGCCCACCGCCCAGAGCTCCCAGCCGGCCTCGAGCGCGCGGACACCCAGGTCGGTCTCCTCGAAGTACATGAAGTAGCGCGGATCGAACCCATTCAGCTCGCGCAAGAGCTGCGTTCTGACCAGCTCCACGGCGCCGCTGAGCCAGTTGGTGCGAAAGGGAGCGCCTCCCGGCTCGAACGGCTGCTTTGCCTCGACCGCCAGTCCCAGCGCCCCGCGGATGATTCTCCTGGGAGTCACCAGAGTACCCGCACCGTGCGGCTGGCCGGAACGGCCCAACAGCGCCGGAGCCACGATCCCGGCCCGCGGGTGCTCCTCCATGAAGTCGACCAGAATACCCAGGGCAGTCGCGTCGAGTATCGCATCCGGGTTCAGGAACAGAACGTACGGCGTCACTGCCGACGGCCACCCCAGATTGCAGCCAGGGCCGTAGCCGACGTTCTCCTTGCTCTCGATCAGCTTCAGCCAATCCGTTTCCCGACGCAGGATCTCGACGGTCCCGTCCGCGCTGGCGTTGTCGACCACGACACACCGGAGAAGGCCTTGCTGGCAGGGCTGACGCAGCGGCTCGAGCGCCTTCTCGATCGTCCCCGCTGACTGGTACGTGACGATTACAACGGTGACTTGCGGCACTGTCGATCGGCGCGACTGCTGGTCAGGTTGCGGATCGGTCTGCATAGCCCAGCGCGATGACAATCTCCCTGACAATCTTAGGGTAGAAGAACCCTGCTGTCTTGGAAGAGAAGTACGTATCGGTATACTCCCGGAATTCCTTGAACTCTCGCCATCACCCGCGAGCTTCGAATGGGCCACTCACAGAACGACATGATCAGAGAGCCGATCTTCCTGGTTGGATCGGAACGCTCCGGCACGACCCTTCTTCGTCTGATGCTCGACCACCATCCCGAGCATTGCCTTTCACTTCGAGTTTCCGAATTCGCCTGTCGAAAGGACTTGGCTGACGATGGCACCTTTCCGCCACTTGAGGCGTATCACAACTGGCTCGCGTCGGAACGGGTGTTTTCGCGGGTCAGGACGCAACGCTCGATACCGTCGCTCGATTTTCCGCAGCTCGTCAACAGCTTCCTCGAGCAGAAGCGAAGAAGGGACGGAAAGCAGCTGGTAGGCGCAACAGTCCATCGGCATTTCGACCGGCTCCTGACACGTGTGGCCCGACGCTCGATACATCCATCATTCTTCGAGACGGAAGGGACGTAGCCCGGTCCTGTATCCGAATGGGCTGGGCCGGAAACGTGTGGACGGGCGCCGACGATCTGGATCGAAGCCGAACGACTCTGGACCGCTCTTCGCAAGCGGCTACCCGAGACCCGCTATTGCGAGGTGAGGTACGAAGAACTCATTGGACACCCACGGGAGAGCCTCGAGGCCATCTGCGGCTTCATCCGGGTTCCGTTCGATGAAGCCATGCTTTCCTTTCCCGACGATTCCACATACGACCTCCCGGACCCCAAGCTCGTCTTCCAGTGGAAAGACAAGAGCGCCCGAGGAGGAGGTTCGGCTGATCGAAGCGAGGATCGGCGATCTGCTCGTGGAGAGGGGATACGCATTGAGTGGCTTGCCGAAGCTGGAGGTTTCTCCCTTCCGGATTCAGAAGGCTCCAATTTCAGGATCGCTGGGCACGTCGCCTCTTTCGTGTCCGACGCTACGGCCTCTTGCTGTCCACCCTGGAAGCCCTTTCTCACAGAAGGCCGTTCGGCTGGCTCGATCCGTATGTCTCACCTCGAATCGCGAGGATCAGCCCGCCAGTACATCAAGTAACGATCTCGGTTCTGCCGCAGACGACCCGGAGCGCCGAAGCAGCTGATCATGCGCTCCAACGAATATCCAACCATTTCAGGGACTTGCCGCTTGTCTTTCATCCAGACTCTACACCCTGGGCCGAGGGGCCGAGCCGCTCAGGTGGCCTCGCGTCCGCGCGTTCCGATGCGCGCGAGCGCCGGTCCGCGATACGGTATGATGGCTGCGGGCTACACCCCTCGAGGTGTGGCTCGTCGTCTTTCCGGCAGGGGATACTCGAAACCGTGCAATGCTTTTCTTCTCTGACATCGAATCATCCAAGGAGATCCGGCATGTCTTCTAGAACGCTACTCCGGTGCGCCATGGTGACCGGTTTGTTGGCCCTGATGGTCTCTGGACAGGTCGTCCGCGCCGAGGACACGACTCCGCGCGATGGCGTGTTCCTGCACATCAGTCATGGCGTGGACAAACCGCACCGCGTGTTGATGGCCCTGAACATGGCAGAGATCATGGCCGAGAGCCGGGATGTGCTGGTGTATTTCGACATCAAGGGAGTCGAGGTCGTGCTCGAGAGCGCTCCGGATCTCACCTTCAGCCACTTTCCCGCCTCGAAGAGCCAGCTCCAGAAGCTGATCGAGATGGGTATCGGTGTCTATGCGTGTCCAGGGTGCTTGAAGGCCGCTGGGAAGACTCCGGCCGATCTGATGCCCGGCGTGAAGGTTGCCGACAAGGACGCATTCTTCGCCTTCACCAAGGGACGCATTCTGACGCTGGACTATTGATTCCGGAATCCCACGGATGACGAAGCGGATCTTGCGAGGCCGCCTTCGCCGGCTGGGTCGGGGTCGCCTTCTTCCTGTTCTTCTTCGCCACGGCGGGAACCGGAAACGCATCTCCCGACCCGGCGCCGCCGGTCGACTACACCATCCACGTGAAACTGGACTCGGAGCGGATGCAGCTGCGCGGCTCCGAGACCTTGCGCTACACGAACCGGTCGCCCGACACGATCCCCGACCTCCACTTTCACCTCTACCTCAATGGCTTCCGCAACGACGAGAGCACCTTCATGCGTGAGAGCCGGGGGCATCTCCGGCGTGACGAGATGTCCAGCGGGGGTTGGGGCTGGATCGACATCCACCGCCTGACGATCGCCGGCACGGATCGCACTCAGGACCTGACCTACATCCAGCCCGACGGAACGGACCCCGGGGATCGCACCGTCGCCCGAGTGCCACTCGCCTCGCCGCTCGGGCCCGGAGAGACCGTCGAAGTGGCCTTCGAGTTCGAAGCTCAGCTTCCCAAGGTCTTCGCCCGAACCGGATATCGCGGCGATTATCTTCTCGCCGGCCAGTGGTTCCCGAAGATCGGGGTTTGGGAGAGCGTCGGGCGCCGGCATGCCACGGCGCCCGGATGGAACTGTCACCAGTTCCACGGCACGAGTGAGTTCTACGCCGACTTCGGGCGCTACGAGGTGCACCTGACGGTACCGGCCGACTTCGTCGTCGGCGCCACCGGGGTAGAGACCGGACGCGTTCGGGCAGGCGACAGCACGACCTACAGCTTCGAGCAGGACCGGGTCATCGACTTCGCCTGGACCGCGAGCCCTCGCTTCATCCGCGAAGAACGCACCTTCCGAATGCGGGACTGGGTGAGCGACGAGGAGCTGCGGACCATCGCCGAGCTTCACGGAATCACGCCCGACGAGGCCAGGCTGCCGGATACCAGGATGATTCTGCTGCTGCAGCCGGAGCACCGCGCGCAGGCGGATCGCCACTTCGATGCCCTCGCGAACGCGATCAAGTACTTCGGTCTCTGGTACGGTCCCTACCCCTACCCGACGATCACGCTCGTCGATCCGGCCTGGGAGGCCGGCGGCTCCGGCGGAATGGAGTACCCCACCTTCATCACCGCAGGCACACAGTGGTTTGCACCTGCGGCCAATCGCGGCGGGGTTCTGGGGCGCAGTGGACCCGAAGGCGTCACGATCCACGAGTTCGGGCACCAGTACTGGCAGAGCGTGGTCGCCACCAACGAGTTCGAGGAGCCTTGGCTCGACGAGGGAATCAATTCGTACTCGACCGCCCGAGTCATGGCCGCGGCGTACGGGCGCAGCGAGCAGTACCTCCGCCTCAACCAGGTACCACTGCCGGCCTACAGATGGCTCGGCCTCGCCCCTCTGGCGCAGAGCCAGTACGCACGTCTGGGATCCATTGCAGATCGCGGCCAGGATCGGATCTGGCGAAGGGCCTGGGAGTTCCGAAGCATCTTCAGCTACTTCGTGAACTCCTACCCGAAGAGCGTGAGCGTACTCTGGCAGCTCGAAACGGAGCTGGGCGAAGACACCATGGCGCGGTTGATGCGTACCTACTTCCAGCGCTGGCAGTTTCGCCACCCCGACACGAAGGACTTCATCGAGGTCGCCGAAGAGGTATCCGGTCGCGAGCTCGACTGGTTCTTCGACCAGCTCCTCTTCGGCACGGGGACGCTGGACTACGCGGTCACGGAGGCAGAGAGCGAGCGCCTGGGATTCGAGGCGGGTGTCTTCGACACGCCCGAGGGGCGGATCACCCGCGAGAGGACCGAGATGGAGGAGCGACGCGAGGAAGCCGAAGAGGAGGACGGCGAATCCGGCCCGTATCGCACCACGGTCGTCATCGAGAATCACGGGACCGTCGAGTATCCGGTAGACATCCTCGTCCGCTTCACCGACGCAAGCGAGGTGCGGGAGAGCTGGGATGGGAGCTATCGCTGGGTGCGTTTCAGCTACGAGCGAGATGCGCCTCTCGATCGGGTGGTCGTCGATCCCGATGAGAAGCTCTTCATCGACCTGAACCGCGCGAACAACTCCTTCGTCGTCGACCCCGCCCGACGCGCGGGGCTTCGTTGGGGACTCCGGCTTCTGTTGATGATTCAGAACCTCCTGCAGACCCTCGGGAGCGCAGTCGCGTGAGCCCGCGCAGTGACACCAGTCTCCCCCCCCACGGACCGCGGCAAGCCCGGATCCGCGGCATCCGGGCCGCGTGGTGGACCGGCTGGAAAGTCGCTCTCGGCATGCCGGGTATCCTCATCCTCAAGTGGTTGGTGAATTTGACCTTCGCTGCCGCAGCCGTCCTGCCCGCGGTCCTCCTGCTCGAGGATCACCTGGCTCATAGCGTGGTCGGAGAGCAGGCGTTCGAGAGCATGGGCACGGATATCGCCGTGGAGTTCGCGCTCGCCGCCGGACCCCAGCTTCGTCTGGCAGCGCTGGCCTCCGTGCCGATCGCACTCGCCTACCTCTTCGTGAGCCTCTACCTGACCGGCGGTATTCTCCATCGCCTCCGCGCCGGCCTTCGAGAGCCTTGGGCCGAGTTCTTTGGTGCATGCAACCGGAATCTCTCCATGCTGATCCGCGTGGCGCTCATGACGCTGGCGCTGGCTGCGATCGTCCTGGGGCTCCCGCACTATGCGCTCGCGCGACTGGTCGAGTCGTGGACGGAAGATGCGGCAGGCCCCCAGCCGCTCTTCTACCTGACCTGGCTGCACTGGGCGATTCTGCTCTTGCTGGGCAGCTGGGTCGCACGGGTTTACGACTACGCTCGCATCGCCGCCTTTCTCGAGCCGGAGAGCAAGGCGAGGACGGCCTTCTTCCTTGGTATCGAATTCACGCTGCGACGTGGGACGAAGACTCTGGTGCTGTGGCTGTTGCTCGTCCTTCCGCCTCTCCTGCTGACGGTGATCTTCGCGACGGCGCCCATCACCGGCGGCGTCGGGACGATGGCAGCGATGTGGGCCAGCGTCGCCCTCGGTCAGGCGCTGCTCGGCGTTCGCATCCTCGGCAGCTTCGCCGCTCTCGGCGGCCAGATGCGGTTCATGCCGCGTGCGGCGCGTCTCCCGACCGATGCATACCTCGGGTGAGGACGTACCTCATGAGGTGACCGTGATCCCGGGAGAATCCAGCTCTCGGGACCCACAAGTCAGGTCAATTGGCCCTACTGACTTCGACCAGGTCGAACGCGACATCGCCGGTTCCGCCCAACAGGCCGATGGCGATTACCGCAAGTCGCGCGTTGGTTGGGACCTTGATCCGAGCTTGACGGTGCGTCCAGCCAAACGTACCGGACCACGGCCCCAGGGCCTCGCTGCCGACAGGTGCGCGGTCCTCGCCGTAAAAAGCCACCAGAACGCCCGTCTGCTCTCTGGCTCCTCGGCCGGGCTGAACTCCCTTGCCCCGCACCCAAAGCGAGACCTCCAACGAACGCACCGACCGCCCATCAACCCCGAAGGACTGCAACGCATGCGCATCGCGACCCGGGACCGAATTGGAAAAAGCCAGGCAATTCCCGCCGTCCGGAGCGTTCCGGTCGGCTGTGACCCGGCCCTGGCGAACATAGTACCAGCCGGCGGGATCACTGGAGGACTCGACGGTCTGTTCGAAACTGCCGTGAGCCAAGGACGGATGCGCTGTGTCCGGCTTGACTCGTCGCCGTTGTTCGGCTCGGCCCGTCATTGGCACAAAGAAAGTTGTCTGCAACGCCTCGCGATGCAAGTGTCCACCGGCCTTTCCGAAGAGATAGAGCGTCTGTTGAAAACGTTCCCCAAGCGGCACGATGATCCGCCCCCCCTCTGCCAGTTGCCTGACCAGCGGCTGCGGGATGTCCTCCGGCGAGCAAGTGACAATGATCTTGTCGAACGGCGCATGTTCGGGCCAGCCCGAGTAACCGTCGCCAATCTTCGTGTGTACGTTCTCGTACCCCAGACTTTGCAGGGTACGAGCGGCCCGTCGGGCGAGCGCCTCCACGATTTCGACGGTGTAGACCTCGTCCACCAGTCCGCTGAGCACCGCGGCTTGATAACCGCTGCCGGTTCCGACCTCGAGGACTCTGTCTCCCGGCTGAGGATCCAACTGCTCGGTCATGAAGGCCACCACATACGGTGGTGAGATCGTTTGACCGGCTCCGATGGGGAGCGACATGTCAAAATAGGCGTACCGCCGCTGACGCCGCGGCACGAACTCGTGACGCGGCGTCCTGCGCATTGAGGCGATCACGCGAGGGTTCTTGATTCCCGCCGCAACGATTGCCGAATCGACGAGTTGGTTGCGTATCGTGGCAAGCCCGTCTTCGGACTGGCCCTCCAGGTGTCCGCACGCTGAGAAAAGAAAGCCAACCAGCGAGAACGATATGACAGTGCGGATTCGCTTGCTCATTTTGCCGAGTCCAGTTTGTCAGTTCCGTCCAAGGAATCGGATCTGGCTCCATTCGTCAGGGCGCCCGTCCCGGTTCTCGGATGGAAAGCAAGTCGGGGATAGGTGTCATTAGCGGGTCTCTTCTGCGTCGCTTAGAGTCGGACACCCCCTTGGAGGGAGTACCCTCCGGATGGGAGTCTGATAGCGAAGTACTATAGAAGACAAGCCGTTTATGCGAGCTATCTGCTGAGCTAGGGAGCAATCCACATCTCATAGGGAGGATCAGTCAGATGAAATTGGCCGACAGGGTAGCGATAGTAACTGGGGCAGCGCGCGGGATTGGTCGCGAGATAGCTCTGACTCTCGTTCGTGAAGGCGCCAAGGTGACAATATCTGATATAGACATCGAGCCGCTGAACGATGTGGCCAATGAAATCAAGGCCGCTGGTGGCCAAGCCCTGGCCAGCAAAGTAGATGTGACCAAGAGCGCAGAGATCAACCAGATGGTCGAAGCCACCCTTCAGAGGTTTGGGGGAATAGACATACTGGTCAACAATGCCGGTGGAAGTGCGCGGGATAAAGCCTCTGTGTTTCATGAAGCAGAGGAAGAGGTCTGGAATTCAACGATAGCCCGTAATCTCAACGGGACTCTCGTCTGTACCAGAGCGGTGATAAACCACATGATCGAGAGAAAGAGTGGCAAGATCGTGAATCTCGCCTCGGTCAACGGCATCTCGGGACAAGCTGGGTTTGCCGACTACTCGGCGGCCAAAGCTGGGATCATCGGCTTCACCAAGGCGCTGGCGAAGGAGGTGAATTCCTACGGAATCAATGTCAATGCTGTCGCCCCGGGGGTAATCGAAACCCGAGTAGTTGAACAGATACCCAAGGAGACGATGACAGAAATACTAGAGAAGTTGAATCTGAACAGGCTAGGGCAGCCCGAGGATATAGCCAATGCAGTGCTGTATCTGGCCTCCGATGAGGCGTCTTATATGACTGGCCATATACTCGTGATTTGTGGTGGCGGGTTTATCTCATAGACGGAGTTGCAGCGGCTGGTAACCGCTAACGATTCTTCCAGTCGATCCCGGACAGAGATGCCAGGGCGAGGTGGAGGGCCTGGGTTCCATCGCGCCCGTGTCCCTGGGCCATCAGGGCGACGTACAGCTGATGGGCCAGCGCCAGTCCGGGCATCGACAGGCCCATGCGCCTGGCCTCCTCCAGCGCGATGCCCATGTCCTTGATGAAGTGTTCGACGAAGAACCCGGGATCGAAGTCGTCGTCCATGATCCGCTTCCCGAGATTCAAGAGCGACCAACTCCCTGCCGCTCCAGAGCCGACGGACTCCATCACCGTCTCCAGGTCGAGTCCGGCTTTGTAGGCGTAGAGCAATCCCTCGCAGACCCCGATCATGTTGGTGGCGATGACGGTCTGATTGACCATCTTCGTGTGTTGCCCGGCGCCCGCCCCCCCCTGGCGGACGATCGTCTTGCCCATCACGCGCCAGCAGGGCATCAGGGCCTCGACCGCCTCCTCGTCACCGCCGATCATGATCGACAGTCTCGCCTCCCGGGCGCCGACGTCGCCTCCGGAGACGGGAGCGTCGATGCTGATCGCTCCGACCCCTGCGGCCGCCTCGGCGATCCGGGCGGCCAGCGATGGCTGGCTGGTGGTCATGTCCGCGACGACAGCCCCCTTGCGACAGCCGGCGAGGACGCCGTCCTCGCCCAGAATCACGCTCTCGACGTCGCTCGGGTAGCCCACCATGGTGAACACGACCTCGGACGCTTCCGCAACGGACCTGGGCGTCCCCGCCCACTCGGCCCCGCGCTCGACCAGACTCTGGGCCTTCTCGCGGGTGCGGTTGTGAACGGTGATGCCGAAGCCGGCGTCCAGCAGGTGGCCGCACATGCTCGACCCCATCACGCCGGTTCCGATCCAACCGATCCGCGTCTTGCCCGGCTCGCCTCTCGCCACAGTCACTACGCGATCCTCCTGACTCTCCCGGGCCAGAGGCCCGGTCCACTCATCTCTCGTCGCTGGTCTCGATCGCCCCTGCGTCGATCGCGCGTTGGATCTCTTCCCGCGTCATCCCCAGCAGCTCGCCGAATACGTACTCGTTGTCCTCGCCCACAGCCGCCCCGGCAAGGCCGCTGCGCCCCGGGGTACCGGTCAATCCCACCGGGATACCCGCAGCGACGACAGTCCCCTTCTTCGCGTGCGGCACCTCTTCGAAGAACTTCCGTTCCGTCAGCTGCCGATCGCGATGCAGCTGGTCCTCCGTGTTCTGCACCACCCCCGCGGCAACGCCCGCCCCCTGCAGCGCGGACATCACTTCGTAGTCATTGCGGCCAGCAGTCCACTGCTCGATCAGCTCGTCGAGCACCTCGGCATTCTCGAGCCGAGCGGAGAGGCTGGAAAATCGAGGATCCGTCAGCCATTCGGGTCGACCGAGAACCTCGCAGAAGCTCTCCCACTCCGCGTCGCCGAACACGGCAATGGCGCACCACCTGTCTTCACCCTCGCATCGGTAGCAGCCGTGCGGCGCGGTGTGCAGAGAGCGGTTGCCGAGGCTCTGCGGCTCACGTTGATTCGCCAGATACTCCATCATCACATCGCCGATCACGGCAATCGTCGCCTCGGTCTGAGAGAGGCTGATGTGCTGCCCTTCGCCCGTTCTGGAGCGATGATCGAGTGCGCACATCACGGCAAAGAGCCCGTGAAGAGCGCTCAAGGTGTCAGGGTACGCGTATTGGGTCATCGTGCACTCCCGTCCGGGGAAGCCGGAGAGGCTGCTCAGACCCGACAGCGCCTCGATGTTCGGACCCCAGGTGATGTAACGATGCTGGGGTCCCCGATCGCCGTACCCCGACGTGCTGATCATGACGACGTCCGGCTTTGCCTGACGAAGCTCCGAGTAGCCCAGCCCGAGCTTCTCCATCACACCCGCGCTGTAGTTCTCGACCACCACGTCGCAGGCCGCGACCATGCGCCGGGAGATCTCCACGGCCTCGGGCCGGGTCAGATCCAGAGCCACGAAGCGTTTCCCCGCATTCCAGTCGGTGAACCACGGCGAGAGCTCGGGCTGCACCCCCATCTCGGGTGCCCACGGGGGTACGTATCCGCGCACCACATCGGGGCGCTTCTTCGACTCGACCCTGATCACTTCGGCGCCACAGAAGGCCATGATCCTTCCGATCCAGGGTCCCGCCAGAGCTGCCGCAAACTCGACCACCCGGAGACCTTCCAGCGCCTGCGGCATCGCGGCCGCAGGCCGGTCCGTCCTCGCCATCAGATGACCCCGGCCTCTTCCAGGACGCGAAGCTGCTCCGCGGTCACGCCGAGCTCCTCTGCGTAGAGTTCCTGGTTGTGCTCGCCCACACCGGGAGCGGGCCGGGCGATGCGCCAGGGGGTCGCCGAGTGCCTGTAGGCCGCACCCGGATACGCGACCGTGCCCACTCCCGGATGCTCCAGATCCACGAAATAGTTCCTGGCGGCGAGATGGCCATCCCGGGCCACAGCCGCGGCGGTGTTCACGGGCGTAAAGGCAATGTGCCGCCGCTGACCCTCATGGTAGATCTCGTCGACTGTGAACTGGGAGGTGAGATCGGAGATGAAGATGTCGAGCAGCTCCCGGTAGGGCTGCCGGGTCGAGGAGGGGCCTTCGAACATCGGATCGAGGACCTCCTGATTGCCCGTCA
This sequence comes from uncultured delta proteobacterium, assembly GCA_963722885.1. GTDB lineage: Bacteria > Myxococcota_A > UBA9160 > UBA9160 > UBA6930 > CAVXZE01. The sequence goes on along the minus strand of CAVROS010000004.1, from coordinate 43,193 downwards.
CCTCGTTGATCCATCGCGCCAGGGCCTGCCAGTGAAGCGGCCGATTGATCATCAGGTAGACCATGCCATCGGTGCAGGGATACGCACCCGAGGGTACCGAGGCGAAGAGACCCGTACCCCGGCGTCTGGGGATGATGCCGTCATCGAGCCACTTTCCCACACCGCAGATGTGAGACACCGAGACAGCGGCCTCTTCCACCGAGATGTCGACGTGCTGGCCCTCTCCGCTGATCGCGCCGTGGTAGAGCGCGATCATGCTGCTCACCGCTGCATAGGTCGACGCCATCATGTAGGCCTGGGAGCCAGCCAGCTTCACCGGAGGGTCTTCTTCCTCTCCGGTGACGTACATCCACCCCCCGAGCGCGCTGGCCACGATATCCGAGGACTTGAAGCTCCTGTAGGGTCCCGTCTGCCCGAAGTCCGTGATCGAGGTGAAGACGAGGCGGGGGTTCACCTCGCGCAGATCCCGGTAGCCGAGACCGAGACCCTCCAGGAAGCCCGGCGGAAAGGTCTCCAGAACCATGTCCGCGGTTTTCGCCAGCCGCCTGAAGAGCCCCTGCCCTTCCACACTGCTGACATCGAGGGTCACGCCCCGCTTGCTGGTGTTGGTGTAGAGGAAGAACAAGCTCCTTTCGGGATGGCGCTGGTCGCCCCAGAAAGGAGGGATGTCCCTGGTCGCATCGCCGCCGGGCCTTTCGATCTTGATGACATCGGCGCCCATGTCGGCGAGGAGCTTGCCGCAGTAGACACCCTTCTCGTCGGCCAGCTCCAGGACCCGCCTTCCAGCGAGAGCGCGCTCTCCTGCCGCCGCGTCAGCCACCGTCGCCGTCGACTACGCCTCGGCCCGGTCCAGAACGTCGCTGGCGATCAACTCCTCCAGGTACCGCGTATCCCACCACGACAGCTGGAGCTGCTTGGCCCGGCGGAAGTAGAGCTGGATGTCGTACTCGAGGGTGAAGCCGACGCCACCCCAGACCTGCACACACATCGCCGTCATGTCCCGGTAGGTCTGACACGCGAAGAGCTTGGCCATCGGCGCCAGACGCTTGACCGACTTGCCCTCCGATCGGGCCCAGGCCGCCTCCCAGACGAGTGTCATCCCCCCGTCCACTTCGGTGGAAGCATCGGCCAGGTAGTGCGCGATCGCCTGGAAGGCGCCGAGCGGCTTGCCGAACTGCTCGCGGTCCTTGGTGTACTCGACCGTGATCTCGAGCGACCTTTCGGCGCCTCCCATCGCCTGGGCCGCGAGCATGATGATCCCGTCGTACATGACCTCATCCCAGGTTGCCCAGCCCGATCCTTCCGCGCCGATTCGATCCGTCGCGGGCACACGGACGTCGTTGAAGCTGACCTTGTACTGGGTGTCGGAGGCCAGACTGAGCTGCTGGCTCAACTCGACGCCCGGCGACTTCGGATCGACCAGCAGCAGCGCGAGATCTTCGTCGCCGTCACCGGTTCGCACCAGCACCAGCAATCGGCTCGCCGCACTCGCGAACAGCACGTGCTGCTTGACACCCGTGAGACGATAATCCGCTCCGTCTGCCACTGCCCGGAGCTGCACTCCGGCGGGACCGTAGCCTCCCTTCGGCTCCAGCCACGCGGGCGTCAGAATCGCGTCGCCCGAGACGATCTTCGGAAGCCAGGCTCGCTTCTGCTCGTCACTGCCCGCCAGCCCCAGGGCACCCGCGCTCATCACCGAGCTCACCAAGTGAGGGGAGGGAGCCAGCGAACGTCCCAGCTCCGCGTAGACGATCGCGGCCTCGAGCGCCGTCTGCCCCGACCCACCGTACTCCTCGGAAATCGTGAGTCCGAGCAGGTCCAGCTCTCCCAGCTGTTTCCAGAACTCCGTGGGGTAACCGGTCGGGTCGTCTTCCATGGCCCGGACCACATCGATCGGGGCGTATTCTGCGCAGACCCCCCGTACCATCTCTCGCAACATCTGCTGTTCTTCAGTGAAATCCAGGTCCATTGCGGCTCCTCGAGTATCGTCGGGTCGCGGAGGTCCGATCGCCGAGATCGGCCTCCAGCGGATCGGGCTAGAAGTTCTTGGGCAGGCCCAGCTTGCGCCGGGCAATGATGTTCTTCTGGATCTCGGATGATCCGCCGCCGATGGTCTCGACCACGGTGCAGCGATAGCTGGTGTCTGCCCTGCCGTTCATGGGGGCGTCTTCCGTGCCCACCCGGAGCTGTGCCGCGGCTCCCCCGATGTCCATCGACGCATTGGCCACGCGTACCGAGTGGGTGGTGGCATAGAGCTTGTACTGCGAGGCCTCGTTGGTGGGTGGTGCCCCACCCTTCATCGACTTGGCCACGAACCGGAGGCCGAGCACGCGAGCCACCTCTGTTTGAGTGACCAGCTGGGCAATTTTCTGGCGCATCACCGGGTCTTCGCGAAGCGGCTTGCCGTCGCGCTCCTCGGTGGCCACGTAGTCGCAGAGCAGATCGACCCTCCCCTGAATCGGAGCGAAGGTGAACATCGTGAACCGCTCCAGGTCGAGGGCCTCGGAGATGTACTGGAAGCCCTTGTTCAGCTCTCCGACCCGGTACTCGTCGAGAACAAAGGCATCGTCGAAGAACACCTGATTGGTGATCTCGCGCTCCCCGATCGTGGCCATCGCCTGAATCGTCAAGCCAGGCGCATCCATCGGCATCAAGAAGAGAGTGATCCCCTTGTGCTTGGGCGCATCGGGATCGGTCCGCGCACCGAACCAGTACCACTCGGCGAAGTGAGCCGAGGTGGTGAAGATCTTCTGGCCGTTGAGACGCCAGCCATCGCCGTCGCGGACGGCCTTGAGCGCCATCGCGGCCGCATCGGATCCGGCCTGGGGCTCGCTGTATCCGACCGCGAACTCGATGTCGTTCTCGAGGATCTTGGGAAGGAACTCCTGCTTGAGCTTCTCGCTGCCTTGACGGATCAACGTCTTTCCGATGATCCCGACGCCCTTGCCAATCTGCGGGCAGCCCGCGCCGGCGAGGCGCTCGTTGAGCAGGTACTCGTAGACGCCCTCGCCTTCGCTCCCCCCGTACTTCTTCGGCCAGGTCATGCCCAGCCAACCGCGCTGACCGATCTTCTTCATGAAGGCGCGCCGCTTCGGGGTATCCACCAGCTGAGACATGTTCTCTCGACTGGGATCCATGACTTCCGGGTCGTGGTTTTCCTCGAGGAACCGGTCGACCTGCTCCAGAAACTCGTACTGCTCCTCTGAAAACTCGAAGTTCACGATCCGATCCTCCTTCTCCACTGGCCCCGAAACCGCGCTCGCGGTTCGCAGGGGCGCGTCGCGACTGCCGATCCACCGTACCAAAATTCTCCGAGCGAGTGGCGACGCGGAGACCCTTCCGCCCGGCGTGGATGCCGGAATGCCCCCCGCGTCGCGGACAGCCGATGGGTTCTCGAGTATCATCCGCCGCCCGGAGGGAGAACGAGAGATGGCTCAACTGAAGGCAGGCACGCGAATGCGCAGCGCCGTCTGCGCCACCGAGGTAATGGTCGTCGCGGCACCCGCGGATGAGGTGGAGGTGACCTGCGGCGGGGCCCCGATGATCGGCATCAAAGACGACCCCCCCGCGGGGGCTTCGGTCTCGCCCGATGCCGCAGCGGGAACGGCTCTCGGAAAACGCTACGTCAACGAGGCCGGCGACCTCGAGCTGCTGTGCACGAAGCCGGGTGAGGGCTCGCTGGGAGTCGGCGGCGCCCTGCTCTCGCTCAAGGAAGCCAAGCCGCTGCCCTCATCGGACTGAGCCATGAACTTGATGATGCTGCTCGAAATGGCCACGTCGGGCTTCGGCGATCGGGTGGCCGTCAAGAGCGGGGCGGCCAGTCTCACCTACTCGCAGCTTTTCGAGGCGGCGGGGGCCGCCGCCCGGGAGATCGCCGCCTCCGGGTGCGAGCGGATGGCGCTCCTGGACGAGAGCAGCCTGGCGGTGCCGGTGGGTCTCTTCGCCAGCGCCTGGGCGGGCCTGCCCTTCGTCCCGCTCAACTACCGCCTGACCGGGGCCGAGCTGGAGAGACTGCTGGAGGAGATCGCTCCCTCCTACCTGGTCACGGACAGCAACCGGGCCGAGGCTCTCTCGAAGCTCCCCGGCACGACTGTCGTCAGCCGTGAACGATTCCTCGAGCGGGCCAGGGCCGGCTCGGCGGGAGAGCCCACCTGGCCGATGGATCCCGACCAGATTGCGATCCTTCTCTTCACCAGCGGGACCACGGGCCCTCCCAAGGCGGCCCTGCTTCGCCACAAGCACCTGGTCTCGTACATCCTCGGCTCCGTCGAGTTCGCTTCCGCCGCCGAGGACGACGCGGCACTGGTGAGCGTCCCTCCCTACCACGTCGCCGGAATGGCGGCGATCGCCAGCTCCGTCTACGCCGGACGACGGATCGTGCAGCTTCCCAGCTTCAGCGCCGAGGCCTGGCTGGAGCTTGCGCGCTCGGAAAGCGTCACCAACGCCATGGTGGTACCCACCATGCTGGCGCGCGTCATCGAAGCCCTCTCGGACGCCGAGAGCGCGAACCTCCCCACTCTCAGGGCCCTCTCCTACGGTGGCGGCAAGATGCCGCAGTCGGTGATCGAGCGCGCGATGAAGCTCTTTCCCGATACCGACTTCACCAACGCGTACGGACTGACCGAGACCAGCTCGACCATCTCCCTCCTCGGTCCCGACGAACATCGCGCCGCCGCGGGGAGCGACGACCCGAAAATCCGGCGTCGTCTGACCTCCGTGGGTCGCCCGCTGCCGAGCGTCGAGGTCCAGATCCGCGACGAGGAGGGAAAGCTCCTGGCCTCCGGCGAGCGCGGCGAGATCTACGTGCGCGGAGAGCAGGTCTCCGGCGAATACCTCGGCCGGGGCAGCAGTGTCGACGGCGAGGGCTGGTTTCCCACCCGTGACAGCGGTTCCATGGATGGGGAGGGCTACATCTTCATCGAGGGCCGCGCCGACGACATCATCGTGCGCGGCGGCGAGAACATGTCGCCGGGAGAGATCGAAGACGTGCTGCTCGAGCACGAGGCCGTGGCGGACGCTGCGGTGGTAGGACTTCCCGATGAGCAGTGGGGAGAGACCGTCGCGGCCGCCGTGGTGACCAGGCCCGGGCGCTCCGTCAGCGAGGAGGAGATCCGCAGCTGGGTCAAGGATCGACTCCGATCGTCGCGCACTCCCCAGCGAATCGATTTTCGCGACGAGCTTCCCTACAGCGAGCTCGGAAAGCTGCTGCGGCGAAAGCTGCGCGCAGAGATGCTGGGAGACGAGACGTAGACCAGGAACCGAAGACCGTTGTCCTCTCGCTGGCGGAGGCGATCGAGCGACTGCAGTCGCCCTTCGCCTCCGAAGATTTCTCTGCCTTGACCGGGGAGCCGATCCTGCTGGTCGCCCTCGACTCCGATGCTGGAGCGCCAAGCGCCGAAGCGATCGCCGCGGCAGAGGCGGGCCTCGCGGCCCTTCCCTGCCCCGCCGTGGCCCTCGATACCGGGAGCCCCGGATCGACGGCGACTCCGCTCCGCGATCACTTCGACATCGTGGTCCGCTCACGGGAGGAGCTCGAGCCGATCCTCAGCGCCACCCGGCGGACACCGCTTGCGGCCATGGCGCTGGTCCAGCTGCTCCGGCAGAGCGCCCACCTCGACATCCACCAGGGTCTGGTCGCGGAGTCGCTGGTGTACTCCACGCTTCAGAGCGGACCGGAGTTCGGAGAGCTGGTTGTCGGCGCGACCCGCAGCACCCGTGCACGAGCCGGAGCCTGGAGCCGCCCGTTCTCCTGCGTCGATCCGGCGCCCGCCTCGAGCTCACGCTGAATCGACCGGAGAAGAGGAACGCCTTCTCCGTTGCAGATGCGCGATGCCCTGGTGGAGGGACTTCGGACGGCCGTCTGCGATTCTTCGATCACCGAGGTGATCCTCCGCGGAGCCGGACCGGCCTTCTGCAGCGGAGGAGACCTCGACGAGTTCGGCAGCCTACCCGACCCCTCCACCGCCCACGCGGTCCGATCCACCCGCAACCCGGCTCGCCTGCTCGGCGAATGCGCCGACCGGGTACGCGCCGAGCTGCACGGAGCCTGCGTGGGCGCGGGAATCGAGCTTGCGGCCTTCGCCCGCAAGCTGACGGCCTCGGAAGACGCCTTCTTCCAGCTTCCCGAAGTGGCGATGGGGCTGGTACCCGGAGCTGGAGGCACGGTCAGCATCCCACGGCGAATCGGGCGGCAGCGCACCGCGTATCTCGCTCTCTCGGGCCTTCGCATCGACGCGGTCACCGCACAGCACTGGGGTCTGATCGACGAGATCCGCGATGAGCCCGGTGTCTGAAGCCGCCAGCCCCGTTGGCTGTGACTCCCTGGCCACCACCGAGTATCGCGTCGCCGATTCGGGTGTCGGATCCGACTACACCGCGTCGCTGCTGGAGTGGCTCGGCTGCCGTGTCGTGCGCTCACCGAACGGCAGCGAGCCCCACCCGGCCATCGAGTGGGCCGACTCGGGCGCGATGGCCCTCACCGGCCACGCCGATGGCCCGCCCGTTCTCGCGCCGGGCCCGCTGGCCACCTGCGCGCGCGCCGCGTTGGATGCGATCCGCCTGGTCGCCGGTGAGCGCTGGTCGTCGGACCTCGACGGGCCCGCCCTCCTCGGAGAACGTGCGGCCATCTTCGGCCTGGCTCGACGCGGGGTCGTCTCACCCGGCGGGAGCTGCCGCATCCTCCAGGCGACGGACGGATGGATCGCCATCAGCCTGCCCCGGCCCGACGACCTGAGGTCGATCCCCGCCTGGCTCGGCGAGGGTGAGGTCGCTGAGCCCTGGGAGTTCGTGGCCAGCCGCGTGGCGCTTCGACCCGCTGCCGAGATCGTCGCGCGCGCACGACTCCTCGGGCTTGCGGCGGCAGTCGCCGTGGATCCGCCCGCCGTCGCTCCCCCCTGGTGCCGAGTCGCTGCTCGTGGAAGATCGGTCACGCGAGCCCGATCCGAGCTGCCGCTGGTCGTCGACCTCTCCTCGCTCTGGGCCGGTCCGCTCTGCACCCACCTCCTCGAGCTTGCCGGAGCGCGGGTGGTGAAGCTGGAGAGCACCCGCCGGACGGATGGCGCCCGCTCGGGCCCGCCCGAATTCTTCGCGCTCCTCAACGCCGGGAAGTCGAGCGTGGCGCTCGACTTCGGCGATCCCTCCGGCCGCCGCCAGCTGCACCGGATCCTGGAACGCGCGGACATCGTGGTGGAGAGCGCCAGGCCCCGAGCCCTCGCGCAGCTCGGAGTGGATGCCGAGTCATTGGTGGAGAGCGCCCCGGGACTCACCTGGGTGAGCCTGACCGGGTACGGACGCCGAGAGCCAGGGGCGGGCTGGGTCGCCTTCGGCGACGACGCCAGCGTCGCTGCCGGGCTCGCAGCCGCCACCGGCGGGCGAGGCGGCCCGCCGCTCTTCTGTGGGGATGCCATCGCCGATCCCCTTGCCGGCATCCACGCTGCCCTGGCAGCGCTCGCCTGCTGGCAGGGCGGTGGTGGATACCTGCTGGACCTCGCGCTCAGCGATGTGGTCGCGCACGTTCTCGCCTTCGGACCCGCGCCATCCCCTGCCAGCGTTCATCGCACCGGCCCCGGCTGGGAGGTCGTGGCCGGTCACCAGCGAACCGCCGTCTCTCCGCCCCGGGCGCGGCCGGTCCGGCGCCCGGCGCGGGCCGCTCGGAGCCGACACCGAGCGGGTGCTCGAAGAGCTCTCCATCTCGTGCTGATCACCCGCGCAGAGATCGACGGCAACGCGCCTCTCGACCTCCGCATCGCCCGCGGCCGGATCGCCGAGATCGGCTGCGCGCTGGCCCGCCGCGGCGGCGAGCGGGTGCTCGACGCCGCCGGCGGCGCGCTCCTCCCCGGCCTGCACGACCACCACATCCACCTGATGGCCATGGCCGCCGCCGAGGCATCGGTCCGCTGCGGCCCTCCGCAGGTCCGAAGCATCGAGTCGCTGGGGAATGCCCTGAGCTTTGGCGCGCAACGAAGCGGATGGATTCGCGGAGTCGGCTACCACGAGTCCGTTGCCGGTCACCTCGACCGAGCGCTTCTCGACGACCTGGCTCCCGACCGCCCCGTCCGCATCCAGCACCGGAGCGGGGCGATGTGGGTGATGAACTCACCCGCGGTGGATCGCCTCGGCCTCGACCGCGGCGTGGACCAGCCGGGTATCGAGCGCGACGCCACCGGCCGCGCCACGGGGCGGCTCTTCCGCCTCGACGCCTGGCTCCGAGAGCGACTCGAAGATGGGCGACCCGCCGAGTCTGGGCGATGTCAGCCTCCGTCTGGCCAGCTTCGGCGTGACGGGTCTGACGGACGCAACGGCCGAGAACTCGAGTGCCGAGCTCCGCGCCTTCGTCGCCGCAGCGGAGTGCGGCGAGCTCCTCCAGCGCCTGGTGGTGATGGGCAGGCCCGATCTCCACTCACCCACCCACCCGATGGTCGAACCGGGCGCCCTCAAGGTGCTGCTCGACGAGAACGACCTCCCTTCATTCGAGCAGCTCCAGGCGATCATCGGGACCGCCCACGGCGAGAGCCGCTCGGTGGCCGTTCACTGCGTGACCCGATCGGAGCTCGTCCTCGCCGCCGCGGCCTTCGCGGCCGCCGGCGCTCGACCGGGAGACCGAATCGAGCACGCCTCCGTGGCGCCACCCGACGCGGTGCAGCTGGTCGCGAATCTCCCCCTCACCGTCGTCACCCAGCCCGGCTTCATCCGCGAGCGCGGCGACGCCTACCTCGTCGACGTCGAGCCTCGGGATCGGCCCTGGCTCTACCGATGCGCGCGGATTCCTGCGCGCCTCGGTGCCGCTCGGCGGTAGCACCGACGCCCCCTTCGGCGATCCAGACCCCTGGGCGGCGATGCGCGCGGCGGTCGATCGCCGCACCGAAGCCGGGGCCAGCATCGGCCCCGACGAGGCGCTCACACCCGAGCGAGCCCTCGCCCTGTTCACCTCGCCCCCCGAGCGACCGGGCGCGGCGCCGCGATCCATCCAGGCGGGCGCGCCGGCGGATCTCTGTCTGCTCGACCGCCCCTGGTCGAGGGCGAGATCGGAGCTCTCCAGCGGCCTGGTCGTCGCCGCCCTTCGCGACGGCTCGCGTCATCTGGCCGAATTCGGAGGCCGATCCGTCCAGCCCTCGCGGAGCGGAACCAGGTAGCACATGGTGAGCTTGCGCCTGCGGAACTTCCATTGGCCCTCGACCCGGACGTACTCGTCCTCGTAGTAGCCGGATCCGATCATGCTCTCTCCGTCGATCGTGGCGCGCAGATCGAGGTGACAGGTGCCCGTCGCTTCGTCTCCCCGGAGCGAGATCAGCTGGTTGTGAACGAAGGGGTGGAAGTCGGCAGCTCCGAGCATCTGCTCGATAGCTCTCCAGCAGGGCCTTCCGGCCCCTGATCACCGGGCGATCCCCGGTGTCCATCTCGCCGTCTTCCGTGAAGAGATCGACGGCAGCAGCCATCTCCTTCTGCCATACGCAGTGGGCGTAGCGATGGGCCAGCTCTCGAATCGCCTCCCGATCCGAGAGCTCGCGCACCACGGCCTCGATCTGCTCAGTCGCCATGCTGCGAGCGCCCGCCTGCCACTCGTTCGCGGAGGACGAACTTGGTCACCTTTCCCATGGCATTCATCGGCAGGGAATCGACGATCTCGACGCGTCGCGGGACCTTGTAGTTCGCCATGTTCGCGCGACACCACGCGATCACCGAGTCCGGCGTGATCGAGGAGCCCGGCGCCGGCACGACGAAGGCCATCCCGACCTCGCCCATGCGCTCGTCGGGGACGCCGATCACCGCCACCTGGAGGATCTCCTCCCAGGAGTGCATCAGGTTCTCGATCTCGGCGGGATAGCAGTTGAAGCCGCCCATGATGAACATGTCCTTGATGCGGTCGGTGATCCGCAGGTAGCCGCGATCGTCCATGATCCCGATGTCACCGGTGTGCAGCCAGCCCTCCGCGTCGATGGCCTTGGCGGTCTCGGCAGCGTCGTCGAAGTAGCCCGGCATGACGTTGTAGCCGCGCACCACCACCTCGCCCGGCTCCCCGCGAGGGGTCTCCTTCCCCTCCTTGTCCACGCAGCGGACCTCGACATCCGGTATCGCCCTGCCGGAGGTCCTGGCGATCGTCTCGGGGTCGTCATCCTCGCGGCACAAGGTCACCGGACCGGTGCACTCGGTGAGCCCGTAGCCGGTGATGATGGTCTCGAAGCCGAGATCGCGGCGCATCCGGTGGATCAACTCCACGGGGATCACGGCGGCGCCGGTGATGGCGAGGCGAAGGCAGGAGAGATCGAACTTCTCCCGATCGGGGTGGGCCAGAATCGACTGATAGAGCGTGGGCGGACCCGGGAGGACACTGACGCGCTCCTTTCCGACCCGCTCCAGCACCGCCGGGACGTCGAACACCGGCTGCGGAAGGATCGTCGCGCCGCGCATGATCGCCGCCAACCAGCCCGCCTTGTAGCCGAAGTAGTGGAAGAACGGATTCACGATCAGATAGCGATCGCCCTCCCGAAGACCGACGATCTCGCTCCACGTCTCGAAGCAGCGGAGAGTCTGGCCGTGGGTGCCCATCACTCCCTTCGGCTTTCCCGTCGTTCCGGAGGTGAAGAGAATGTCCGAGAGGTCGTCGGCCGATACGGCCTCGGCGCGCCGCTCTGCTTCCTCCGCGCTGACCGCCTCGCCCTCGGCGAGGAACTCGGACCAGGAAGTGGTGTCCGCCGCGGCCTTCTCGCCCCCCGCAGGAGAATGATTCTCTCGAGGTGCGGCAGCCCGGCGATCGGGCGCGCTGAACCCGCGCCTCCCAGGGCATCGCGCAGCAGACCGACGTAGTCGGTGTCCAGGAATCCGGCCACCGTGCACAGGATGCGTGCTCCGCTCTTCTCGAGGATGTAGCCCGCCTCGCTTCCCTTCATCCGCGTATTGAGCGTCACCAGCACCCCGCCTGCCGCCTGCAGACCGATCGCGGCGACCACCCATTCGTGAATGTTCGGCGCCCAGATCGCGACGCGATCGCCGGGTTCGATCCCGGCGGCGCAGAAGGCCCGCGCCGCCCGCACCGATGCGCTCGCCAGCTCTGCAAAGCTCAGGGCGAGATTGCCCTCCTCGATGGCGATTCGATCCCCGAAGCGCTCGGCGGCCCCGCGAACCAGTCGCGGAATCGTCTGCTCGAATGAGTCCATGGTTCGGCCTCTACCTCAGTCCGGGCCCGAACCCGAGGATTCTCTCGACGGCGCAGAAAACCCCTCAAACGGACCGGGCGCGATTGCGTGGGGAGCGTATTCTATCCCACCCCATCGATCCGTTCTTCCGGGAGGTCGCCCGCTTGCGAAGGGATCGCTGTGACGGCACTGGCCACCCACCCACGACCGAGGAGGAGCCTTGGAGAAGCTGATCTACGTGGTCTGGAAGAGAACGGAGGAGTCCATCGAGAGCTTCCAGCAGACGATGCTCGGCGACGTCGCGGGTGGCCTCGATGGTCTCGGGGTGCGGGGACTCTCGATGAATCTGGCCGACGAGCAGGCGGCCTACGCCCAGCGCATGCGGATCACGAAGATGCCAGAGCCCCTGTCGGGAACCGTCTCCATCTGGCTCGACACGGCCCTCGACCGGGACCCCGTCCATCGGCTGCTCGAGGACGGCCTGCCAGCGTTTTGCGGGCTACCTGGTTCTGGAGTCCGTCCCGATCGTCAACACCACCCACATCGCTCCTCTCGGCGAGCGCACCCCCGGCATCACCACGGTGGCATTCCTCGAGAAGCCCGAGGCCATGACCTACGAATCCTGGCTCGACCAGTGGCAGGGCCACCACACCCAGGTCGCGATCGAGACGCAGAGCACCTTTCTCTACATCCAGAACGTGATCGTTCGAGCGGTGACCCCGGAAGCCCCTGGCTGGTCCGCCATCGTCGAGGAGAGCTTCCCGGCAGAGGCCCCGACCGATCCCATGGTCTTCTTCGCCGCGGGAAGCTCGCGGGAGAAGCTCGAGGAGAACCGGCGCCGCCTGATGGAGAGCTGCGCGAAATTCCTCGACTTCGCTCGCGTCGAGTCCCATCCCATGAGCAGCTACGTGCTGATGGGCTGACCGGGGCGCCGCGGGAGCTCCCGGATCAGCTCATTCCTGAACGGCGAGCGCCTGTCGGGGACACCCGCGCACCGCTCTCTCCACGCCTGAGCGCAGGTTCTCCGGAATCGGGTCGAGCAGGACGGTCAGCGTGTCGTCCTCTTCGAGGCGAAACGCCTCCGGACAACTGCGCACGCAGACCGCGTTCGCCTCGCAGAGATCAGAGTTGACGATGACCTTCATCAGCCTTTCCTCGTTCGCCGGTCGTACCGGGCGGTGGAACGGAGGCGGTCATTTTACCCGAGTTGGCATAGGGGCCCTCCCGGGTGCTGATCTGGTACACGCACCGGTGGGAATCTTCCAGCAGGTGCTCGGTCCTTCGCACCTCGACATCGGGTCCCAGGATGGTCTGGAAGAGCGCCGGCTCCCCGGCACAAAGACCGCCGCAGACCTTGGCCGCAGCGCAGATCGGGCAGTGGTTCTCCGCCAGGACCCAGCGATCCTCGCCGTCGGCGAACCATTCCGCCATGTAGCCCTCTTCGTTGCGAAGCGACGCGAGCGCCTCCACCCGCTTCTCCAGAGGGGTCTCATGTCCCGGCATTCGCCGACGATAGCGCCGGATCTGCAGCCGAACCCGCTCCTCGACCAGGCGCTGAAGACCCTCGCCACCGAAGGCGCCGTCGATGGCCTCGATCAGCCCAACGGCGAACTCCCGGTGGCTGTCGGGAAAGAACGGCTGAGCGGCCTCGCTGAGACTCCAGCGGCGAGCGGGACGGCCCACCGGGCGCCTCTCCTCGACATAGACCAGGAGCTCATCCTTGCTCAGCGCCTGCAGGTGCTGCCGCACCGCGACGGGCGTCACACCGAGTTGCTGCGCCAGCTCGGTGGCGGTCTGCGGCCCCCCGGATTTGATCAGCTCCAGCAGCTTTCGGCGTGCGGGCGTCATCAATTCCCTTCTTTCTGCAATCAAGTTAAGCTAGATCCGGAAAAAGGCAAATACTTCCTTGCGTAAATTTGTAAAGACATTAATTTAATAAGAACGGCGAACCACGCGGCGTGGGAAAGCCACGGGCCGCGCGGGTTCGAACTACCGAACGACAGAACCGAAGGAGAAGAACACGCCATGGCCATCGAACTTCCCGAGCTCCCCTACGCCAAGGACGCGCTCGCACCCCATATCTCGGCCGAGACGATCGACTTTCACTACGGCGCGCACCACGCGACCTACGTGAAGAACCTGAACAATCTGATCCGAGACACCGACTTTGCCGGGGCTTCCCTCGAGGACATCATCGTCAAAGCCGAGGGCGGAATCTTCAACAACGCCGCCCAGATCTGGAACCACACCTTCTACTGGAACAGCCTCTCCCCCGACGGAGGCGGCGAGCCCACCGGAGCAGCCAAGGCGGCCCTCGACCAGGCCTATGGCTCCTTCGGAAAGTTCAAGGAAGAGTTCAGCGGTAAGGCCGCAACCCTCTTCGGCTCGGGATGGTGCTGGCTGGTGAAGAACGCTGACGGGAGTCTTTCGATCGAGCAGACCCAGAACGCAGGCACTCCGATCACCGAGGGCAAAAAGCCCCTGCTCACCTGCGACGTCTGGGAGCACGCCTACTACATCGACTACCGAAATGCTCGGCCCAAGTACATCGAGGCGTTCTGGAACCTGGTGAACTGGAGCTTCCTCGAGCGCAACCTCGGCTCCTAGTCGCGGAGCCGATCCAAGCACGACGAGCGACCGGCGGGGTCCAATGGGCCCCGCCAAGTGGAATCCTCCAGAGGCTAAAGCCGCCGGCAAGTACGCCGATAAGTCTCCCAGATCACAAGAGCTTCTCCGCAGAAGCCGGTCTGGGGGATTCCGCCATGCTCGCGCCGCTCCGCCGCATCGACGCTACCGCTCTGCTCCGCCTGCTTCGCTTCGGACTCGCCGAGGACGCCACCCGGATCGATTTCCGGGTGGGCTCTCCTCCCCGCTTCACGGTCAACTCCGAGGCGAAGACGCTTCGCTACCGCCAGCTCGCGCGGGAGGACACCGACACCATCGTGGGCCTCCTCTTCGAGCAGACCCGGGTACCCGAGCGGCTGAGCACAGAAACCGGCGACGGCGCTCAGGAGCTCTATTTCTACTACGAGCTACCCGGCGAGGGGCTCTTCGAGGTGGACGCCTCGCGAGAGGCCGCGGGTCTCGCCGTCTCCCTCGAGATCATTCGCCCGCTGACCGATCCCGCCGAGATCGCGCTGCTCGAAACCTGAGGCGAAGCTCGCTATCCAGAGGGCATGCCTCTCTTCGTACTGATCGGGCGCGACGGCCCGGACGGAATCGCCCTGCGAAAGCGCCACCGCGACGCCCATCTCGCCAATCTCCAGCCCCTGGTCGATGCCGGTCGGGTGCGCTTCGCGGGACCGATCCGCACCGCGGACGGCAACCCTTGTGGCAGCGTGGTGGTCTTCGAGGCCACCGATCTCGCCGCCGCCCAGGCCTTCGCGGAGACCGATCCCTACGCGGTCGAGGGGGTCTTCGCCAGCGTCGAGGTCCGCGAAACCCTCCAGGTGTTTCCCAAGGATGCTACGTAACAGGCTGATCTTCTGACTATTTTCTGACTGGGAGGATCAGGCGAACCAACCCTGGCGCTGCGCCTGCGCCTCCGCCAGCAGCTTGCGGATCGCCTTCTTCACCACCGTGACCCGCTTCTCGATGGCCGCGTCGTCCTCGTTCGCATCGCCCTCGAAACGAAGAGGCTCCCCGAAACGCATCCGGAACTTCACCGGAAGTGGCACAAAGCCTGCGAGCCCCAGCCATGGAAACGTGGGCGTGATGGGAAACGCCGGCGACCCCACCAGCCTGCCCAGCCACTTCACATCCGCCACCGCCGGACTCTGCTCCTCGGCACCGACGATTCCCACCGGCACGATGGGAGTGTCGGTTCCGATGGCCAGCCGCATGAATCCCAGGCCGAAGCGCTGGAGCTGGTAGCGTTTGCTGAAGGGCTTGACGAAGCCCTCCGCACCTTCCGGAAACACCATCACCGCCTCGTCGTGTTCGAGGAGCTGGACGCAGTTCTCCGGTGTTCCAACCACCGAGCCGGCGCGGTGCATGAGGGTGCCAAAGAAGGGGAGCTGGGGGAGGTAGTACTCGGCCATCCCCCGCACCAGGCGGGGCGGCTCCGCCTCCATCAGCATCGCCATGGCGAGCATCGCCGCGTCGTAGGCGAAGGTGTTGCCTGCGTGATTGCCGATCAGCAGCACGCGGCCTTCGGGTACCCGATCGATGCCATCGGTCTCGACGCGGAACCAGTAGCGGTACAAGAGAGCCGGAAGCAGAGCGAGTCTGCCCGCGTACTCCGGCTTCGCGCCGAAGGGATCGAACCCGTAGTCGTTCAACCGCGTGGTGATCCGGGAGATCCGCTCGTCGAGCTCGGCGCGAAGATCGGCGAGGGGGATCGGCACCCGGGTTTCCCGGAGCCCCCCTTCCTCAGCCGTCTCGCCGTCCACGATATCCAGTTCTCCTCGACTCACCCCAGCTCCGCTCGCAGGAAGGCCAGCAGCTCGGACCAGGCGCGGGTCGCCGCCTTGGCATCGTAGACGTCGGGTCGCGTCTCGTTGAAGAAGGCGTGATCGACGCCCGGGTAGATGCTGAAGTGGACGCGCTTGCCTGCGGCCCGCAGATCCGACTCGAGCTTGCGGACCGCCTCGGGGGTCGCGTAGGCATCCCGCTCGGCGAAGATCCCCAGCACCGCCGCCTCCAGTCCCGAGAGATCGAGAGTCACGTTCGGGTGGATTCCGTAGAAATCGCCCACCGCGCCAATTCGCCGGTTCCGGGTCGCCGCAAAGAGCGCGAGCTGTCCGCCCATGCAGAAGCCCATGGCCCCCACCTTCGCGCCGTCTACGGCCTCGTGATTGAGCAGCGCCGCCACGGCAGCATCGAGATCGCGCGCTGCACGGGGTATCTCGAGGTCCATCATCAGCCGGCTCGCCACGTCCGGATCGTCGGTCGACTCACCGCGGTAGAGATCCGGCGCCAGCGCAACGAAGCCCTCTCGAGCCATCCGGTCGCAGACGTCACGAATGTGCGGCACCAGCCCCCACCACTCCTGGATCACGATCACCCCGGGACCGCGCCCAGAGGCCGGGAGCGAGAGATAGCCCCTCGCCTCCTCTCCGTCGCTGGCGAACTCGATCTCTCGCCCGATGCTGTTCCTCGCCCATCCGGTCCCTCCATCCCTGTTCCCGCAAGAAAGGATAGCGGGGGAGGTGGCGGGCTCCCTCCCCCCGCCAGGGCTTCGTGGAATCCGCGCGGGCACGGTACATTGGGGCGCCATGGAGGCGCGCGACCTGTCGCTACCGGCTGCAGTGCAGCAGACGCTCGAGACGCTCGCCTCCGACGGCCACCAGGCCGCGCTCGTGGGCCCCTGCGTACGCGCTCTTCTCGGCGGCCGCCGAGTGGGCGACTTCCAGGTGGCGAGCTCGGCCCCCGCGGAGCGAGTGCTCACGCTCTTTCCCCACGCGGTCCCGATCGCTCCCCGCTACGCCACGGTGATGGTCCCGACCCGGGCCGGGCCGGTCGACGTCACCCGCTTTCGCGGCGGCGAGCGCCTCGAGGACGATCTCGCCCTGCGCGACTTCACCATCGATGCGATCGCCTACGACCCGATGGCGGAAGGCGGACCGAGACTGGTCGATCCCCAGGGAGGCCTTCGGGATCTCGACGCCGATCGTTTGAGAACGGTGGGCTCCGCCAGGACGCGACTCGAGGAGGATCCGCTTCGCGCGCTGCGTGCGGCACGCCTGGTCGCGGAGCTTCCCCTGAAGCCAGACGCGGAGCTCGAAGACGCCATGGCCGGCATCCGCCCGGCGCTCGGATCGCTCAGCGCTCAGCGGATGCGCCAGGAGATCTCTCTGCTACTCCTCGCGCCCCGAGCAGGAGCCGGGCTCGAGCTGCTGCGCCGAACCGGAATCGAGGCAACCGTGGCGCCGGGAGTCCTCGCCGACGCAGCTCCTCTGGTGGACCAGCTACCGGCCGATCTGCCGCTTCGCCTGACCGGATGGCTGCGAGGAACCCGTGCCGTCAAGATCCTGGTCCGACTCCGCTTCTCCGTTCCCCTGGTCCGCGACGTCGAATGCCTGCTCTCCCTGCACCCGCTCGACGGTGATCTGATTCCGACCCGAGACCCGGAGCTCCGCCGTCTGATCAAGCGGGCCGGAGACACCAATCTGGATCGACTCTTCACGCTGCGGGAGGCGGAGCTCGAGAGCGGAAGCGTCACGCTCGACGAGGCTCCGGAGATTCGCGCACGACTCTCCCTGCTGCGGGGGGCCCTGGAAAGGATTCGAAACGCCGGGGAAGAAGCCCACCGCCGGACGCGTCTGGCCATCGGTGGGCGCGAGGTGATGGAGATCCTCGGGGTCGGAGCCGGCCCCTTGGTGGGACGCGCGCTGCGCTACCTCGCCCGGCGGGTCGAGGAGAACGCCGACTGCAACAGCGAGGAGCAGCTGCGCGCGCTTCTACGGGCCTGGAGCGAGGCCGAGCTCTGACTCGCGAGGAGCGCGGGTCCCCCGCGAACGGATCGCTATGCTTCGCCCTCGATGAGCACGCAGACGATTCTCACGCTGGTTCGGCACGGGGAGACCACGGCCAACGTCGAGGGGGTCTGGCACGGCTCCATCGATACCCAGATGACCGAACGGGGACTTCGCCAGGCCGAGCAGGTTGCCCGCCACCTCGCCGACACCCGGCCCCGGGCCGCGGCCGTCTACGCCAGCCCTCTGATCCGCTCCCGCCGCACGGCTCGCAGCATTGCCGAGGCACTGGGCCTCGAGACTCGAATCGAACCCGACCTGACCGAGTACCATCTCGGTAGCCTGGAGGGTGTCAGCTACCGGGAGCTCACCGCGAAAGCACCGCCTCTTCGAGCGCATGCGCGAGGAGCCGGACCACGCCCCCGGTGGCGGAGAGTCCCCGCGGCAGGTCGCCGAACGCTACGCCGGAGCCTTTCGCCGGATCGCTGCAGCGCACCCAGGCGAAAACCCCATTCTGGTCGCTCACGGCGGCGCCCTCACTCTCGGCCTCGCCCTCCTGGTGGACGGTGACGTGACTTCCTGGCGGAATGTGATGGGAAACTGCGCCGTCAGCGATCTGCGCATGGATCCCCAGCCCGGAGCTGTTGAGCTTCAATCACACCGATCACCTCGAAGACCTCTGACACCAGGGGTGACTCCCGCCCTTTGCGAGCGGTGTCTTTGGGGGCCCCTCGATCGCCGGGTAGACTTGAATTACCCGCGGACGAAGGGTGCGAGGGATTCGGTTGATCGAGCAGGCGAGACACGCTGCGGTGCTCTGCGCCTGCCTCTTCCTCGGTCTCTCCCTGCCTTCAGCGGGCTCGACACGCGCACCCTCGGAGGCCGAATTGACGAAGATCCCCGAAGCACTTCCGGGTGCGCCGGCTTTCTCCGCCGAGCTCAGAGCACGGCTCGCCAGCGCCCTCACCACCCGCGCCTCGAAGGGTCCCCCGCGAACCCGAAACCGCCGGGAGGATGGCTCGCCTCTCTACACCAATCGCCTGCTGCTGGAAACGAGCCCCTACCTCCAACAGCACTCTCACAACCCGGTGAACTGGTATCCGTGGGGCGAAGAGGCCTTCGAGGAGGCGAAGCGCCTGGATCGACCGGTCTTCCTCAGCATCGGCTACTCGACCTGCCACTGGTGCCACGTGATGGAGGACGAGTCCTTCGACGAACCGGAGATCGCCCGGATCCTGAACCAGCACTTCGTCGCGATCAAGGTGGATCGCGAGGTGCGTCCGGATGTCGACGCGATCTACATGAGCGCGGTCCAGGCGATGACCGGAAGCGGTGGCTGGCCCCTGAGCGTCTGGCTGACGCCGGAGCGGAAGCCCTTCTACGGGGGAACCTACTTCCCTCCCGCCGATCGCGGCCCCCATCGCGGGTTTCCGTCGGTCCTGGAGGCGATCCAACGGTACTACTCACAGGAACGCGGACAGGTCGAGCAGGTCGCGGATCAGCTGACGGGATTCATCAAGCGGGATCTGGAGGCCTCCTCCCCCGCCGCAACACAACCCCTCGGCGACGAGGTGCTGAAGCTGGCCAAGTCCGCCTACGCCCGAAACGCGGATCGGGCCCGTGGCGGACTGCTGGGCCAGATGAAGTTTCCCGCGACGTTTCCGATCCGCTTCCTCCTGCGCTTCCATCGCCGCACCGGCGATCCGGAAGCTCTCGAGCTGGCGACCCTCACCCTGGAACGGATGGCGGCGGGAGGCATTCACGACCAGATCGGTGGCGGCTTTCACCGCTACTCCACCGATCCGGACTGGCTGGTCCCGCACTTCGAGAAGATGCTCTACGACAACGCGCTTCTGGCCCTCGCCTACCTGGAAGGCTGGCAGGCGACCGGGCGCGCGGATTTCGCGCAGGTGACGGGTGAGATCCTGCGCTACGTGGAGCGCGAGATGACTTCGCCGGAGGGCGGATTCTACTCGGCCACCGATGCCGACAGTCTGAATGCGAGAGGGTGAGCCGGAAGAGGGCTGGTTCTTCACCTGGACACCGCAGGAGATCGAGGCGGTGCTGGGTGTGGAAGCGGGCCGCCTGCGTCAACGCGTTCTTCGGCGTCACCCCGGGCGGAAATCACGAGGGGCGCAGCGTCCTCCACCGCGAGAGGGAGCCCGCAGAGCTCGCACTCGAGCTCGGGATCGAGCCCGATCAGCTGCTCGCGACCGTGCGCGCGGCGCGCGAGCCCCTCTACCAGGTCCGCGCCCGCCGGCCCGCGCCGCTTCGCGACGAGAAGATCCTGGCCGCCTGGAACGGGCTCATGATCTCGGCGTTCGCCCAGGCGGGCTTCTCCCTGGCGGAGCCCGCATACACCGAGGCCGCCCGGCGAGCGGCGCGCTTCGTGCTGGAGCGGATGCGGGAAGACGGACGTCTGCTGCGGACCTTCCAAGGCGGGCGCGCCGACGGGCCGGCCTTCCTCGAGGACTACGCCTTTCTGATCGGCGCTCTGATCGACCTGTACGAGGCCGACCCGGATCCGCAGCTGGCTGCAGCAGGCACTCTCACTCCAAGAGACCCTCGACGCCCACTACGCCGATGAGCCGGGCGGTGGCTACTTCAACAACGCCGACGATCACGAGCGTCTTCTGGCCCGTGAGAAGCCCGGCCAGGATGGGGCTCTTCCCTCCGGCAACTCGGTTGCCGCCCTGAACCTCCTCCGCCTCGCCGAGCTCACCGGCGACGATCGCTACCGCGAGCGAGCCTCGATGCTCTTCTCGGCCTTCCACGAGACGCTGACACAATCACCCGCGGCCCTGTCCGAGATGCTTCTGGCCCTCGATTTCGAGCTGGAGCCGACCAAGGAGATCGTCGTGATTCGGCCGCCCTCCGGCGGCGACCTGGCCACCATGCTGGCGCCACTGCGCTCCACCCACCTGCCCAACCGCATCCTGGTGGTGGCCACCGAGGGCGAAGACCTGAGCGCGCACTCGGCAGCCGTCCCCCTGGTGGCCGGGAAGCTCGCCCAGGAGGGCAAGGTGACCGCCTACGTCTGCGAGAACCGCGTCTGCAAGAGCCCCACCACGGATCCCGAGATCTTCGCCGGGCAGATCCGTCCCTCTGCTCCCGGAGGTGTTTAGGCCGGAGCCCGGCTGCGGGTCAGTCGTCGAGCCGCTCGATCAGCCGGGCGTACTTGAGGAGATGCCGCACCCCCAGGAAGTGCTCGCGGACCCGGTCACGGCCGGCCTCTCCGAGGCGTCGGGCGAGATCCGGGTCGTCCAGCAGCCCCGCGAGTGACGCGGCGAAGGCCGAAGTGTCCTCGGGATCCTCGAGCAGCACACCACTCACACCGTGCTCGATCTGGTCCTGAATGCCTCCGACTGCGCTCGCCACGACCGGTCGCCCCTTCCACATCGCCTCGGTCACCGTGAGCCCGAATCCCTCGTGAAGGCTCTTCTGGACGATCACGCTGGCGTGACGTTGGAGCGCGTTCACGATCGCGGCGTTCTCCGCCACGTCGTCCGTTGGAAGCGAAGCGAGATGGATTCGCGCCCGGGCCGACTCGGGCAGCTCCCGCCAGGTTGCGATGACGTCTTCGAGCACCGTGGCGCCCTCGGGGTCGTCCGCAACGCCTTCCGTGCTGGGACCCGCCAGGACCAGCTCGACATCGTCCCCGCTCGATCCCTGCAACAGCTCTACGAAGCCGCGCATCACACCGACCGGATCCTTCAGGGGATCCCAACGCGATACCTGGAGAACGAGAGGCGTCTCCCATGAGGGAGCACGGCCGAGTCGGACCACCTCTGCCCGGCGGCAGACGCGCTCCGGAGAGCCGTCGTCGCACCAGAAGAGCGGGGGCCTGTCAGCGGAAGCGGGGCCGTCCACCAGATCCGCCTCGATCAGAATGCTTCGAACGGTTTCTTCGTCCAGATCCTGATTCTTCGGAGAGAAGACGTCGATACTCGGCGTCACGATCGCACTCTTGCCGTGATCGCAGTAGTCGGGGATGTAGGCCTCGCGAGAGAACACGAAGAGCGGAATCGGTTCGAGGTACGGCTGCAACCACCTCCAAGCCGCTTCGACCTCCTCGTTGGTCGTGTCGTGCCCG
The DNA here is from genome assembly GCA_963722885.1 of uncultured delta proteobacterium. Taxonomy (GTDB): domain Bacteria; phylum Myxococcota_A; class UBA9160; order UBA9160; family UBA6930; genus CAVXZE01. The sequence continues at coordinate 21,552 of CAVROS010000004.1, read as the reverse complement.
ATGTGACAGCGCCAGAGCACCCGTGCCCCGGCCTGGACCAGAGCGGGCCCGAGTCCGGCGGTCTGGGGATCGTGCAGGAAGACCACGTCCCCGGAGCGAATCACGGCACAGAGCTCCTCCGCGTTCTTGGTCAGCGTCTCCTCGTAGTGCCGCCGCGCCTTGTCGTCCAGAGGCGTACCGTCGCCCCGGCTGCCGTGGAGGGCGTGGTGAATGCGCTTGGTGATCCGAAAGAACTCGGGGTCGCCGTCGATCACCACCCACCGCGCATCGACCCCCGTGCCTCGGGTGTAACCGAGCAGCGGGGGGAGCATTTCCGCCACCCCTCCGCCCACGGCGGTGGAGTTCACCTGCCAGAGCACACGGCCAGCGAGGCGCTCGCGGGTGGCGGCCGCGGACTGGAGTGCCTCTCCCATTTCCCCAGGGGGGACGATCTGTGCGAACTGCTGCAGACGGCGCGCGCTGAGGCGCACCTCTTGAATGGCCATTCTCGTCCTTCCGGATTGGGGTGGGTTGTTTCGGTTCCGGTGGGGGCGTCGATCCGGTCCTTCGCCTTGTTCAGAGACCGGGATTCGAGAACTGATCTCGAGTCTATCGCAGCTTTTTGAGGCCGTTGCGGCGCGGCGGAGCGGTTTCTCGCGCGCCCAGCTCGGGCCGCGGCCAAGGCGGGAGCTCAGGAGCCCTTCGGGTCGGCGAAGCGTCCCAGGAAGAGGATCGCCCCGGTATCGCGATGCTGGATGAAGAAGAGGAACGGGCGATCCGCCTGGAACTCGACCGCGGGCTCCGAAGGAGCCCCCGTGTCGGTCATCACTACCGCGGTCGCAGCTGCCGCTTCCGTGCCCTCTTCGTCCACGGAGACGAAGGCCTTGTGAAGAACCAGGCTGATGAAGAGCTGCACCTCCGTCATCTCGGAGAAGTCGGCCCGCTCCCGGTCGAAGGCATCACGCATCCCCATCTCCGCGAGGGTCCCGGTGAGATCGAAGGAGCTCTCGAACTCGAAGCGCGGGAGTGCCGCGTGGACGTGGATCGGCCGCAGCGCCGAGAGCCAGCTGGCGAGCCGCTCGGGATCCAGCCGCGCCTCCAGCTCCTCCAGGGCGCCGCTCCGCCGCGGAAGCAGGATGACCATCGACAGGCGTCCATCCCGGTAGGGAAGCGAGAGCACCTGGAGATCCTCCATCCCCGTGTAGCGAAGGGTCTCGCTCTGATGCATGAATCGAGCAGTCACCTCGGCTCCCTCGCCGGTGGTGAAGGGCGCCTCCGCGGTCCTCCCCTCCTTGAAGGGATTCTCCCAGGCGGCCTTCAGGTAGATCGCATTGGCGACGGCCAGCCGGGCGCCGGGATCGGGCTGTCCATCCGGAATGATGTCCGTAATCCGCCTTCGCGTCTGCGCCTCGACCCAGGCATTGATCCGGTCGCGAGCCTCTCCGGACTTCCGGAAGTCGACCCTTGCGAGCGGTGCGCCGTAGTCATTCCTGAGAACCGCCAGGAACCGCTCCCGGAACGGCAGGCCCTCCTGGCCCCACAGCGCGTTGGCGATGTTCAGCTCGTAGGCCGATATGCGTTGCGCTTCCGCCGGCTCGGCCTCGGAAGCAAGAGGGGGCTCGAGCCGCCGTGCAAGATCGCGGTGGCCCTGGGCGGCGCTCGCACCAGGCAGGTGGAGAACGGTATCCATCTGCGAGGCGGTCTCACCCGCGGCACCGACGCGGACCATCGCCAGCGCCACCGAGATCGAATAGGGCGAGAAGAGGAGGTTTCCCTCCCGCTGGCGGACCGCCTGGTAGAGGTCGCAGGCAAAAGCCGCGTTGGATTCGACCAAGGGCGAGGCAGCGGCCTCGGCCCGATTCCCGGCAATCGAAAAGCCGGTCAGGAAGACCAGTAGCGCCAGCGCTCGAAAAACCGGCATGATCGGGGGCCGATGATAGGGCAGATTGCGCTGCGGATGCGTCCTGCCCGGATCCGATGTATGGCGAGCTGGCGCGAGGGTCCTTCTGCGCTCTATCGCAGCTCGGCCCGAGCGTTCGCGCGCCGACCCAGACGGAACCACTTCCCCTTCGCCCGCCTCAGCGCTGACCAGGAGCGGCGGCGGCCCCGGGCTCGCTGGCGCGGCGAAGCTTCCTCGTCGCGGCGATCCAACCCCTCCGTCCTCGGCTCTTCGTCGGCGGGATCACCGTAGGAGACCAGGTCCTTGAGAGTGCTGGTTTCGAAGGAACGGTAGAAGTCGGGAAGCATGATTTCGCTCCGGCGCCGGTTTCGAAAGGGGGGAGGGAGACGCATCGCGAGAAGCGATTGGAATGACCATCGGCGGATTCCGCCGGTCGCTGTAATCGGAGAGCCGGGTGACGGATCCTCACTGATACGCAACTAGATCGTTCAGGTATTTGTTTTTACGAGCGTTTCCGAGGTCATCGCAGGACTGAACCGCGGTGCCCTATGCTGGGAGTCCTAGAACGGGGACGTCGACACCGCCGGGAGCGGGTAGCCGCTGGCAGCTGCTCGGACGAAGCTGATCTGATCGAGAGGAGCACCTGATCCATGGGCCCCCCGCACTCCCCGAAGCTGTTCTACGGTTACGTGGTCGTCGCTGCGTGCTTCGTCATCTTGTTCCTCGTCTGGGGCATGGTTCTCAACACCTTCCCGATCTTCCTCAAGCCCATCGCCGAGGACATGAACTGGGGGCGAGGCGCGCTGGCCGTCGCGTTGCTGATGGGCTCGATCGGAACCGGCATTGCGGCGCCGGTCGCCGGAGCCATCATCGACCGCATCGGCGCCAGACCCGTGATGGTCGCCGGAGCACTCACGATCGGTCTCGGCCTCCTGGCCGGAAGTCAGATCACGCACCTCTGGCAGCTGTACCTCGTCTTCGTTGCGATCGGCTGCGGACTGATGTCCGCGTCGATCATCCCCTGCTCGCTCATCATCTCGAACTGGTTCGTGTCGCGAAGGGGCACCGCGATGAGCGGTGCCTTCGTCGGCACCAGCGCCGGCGGGATGGTCATGTCACCGGTCGCGAACTGGATCATCCTCAACTACGGCTGGAGAACGGCGTTCGCGCTGAGCGGTCTCACGATCATCGTCGTGGTGATTCCCGTCGTCCTTCTGGCGATTCGCACCCATCCATCGGACCTTGGGCTCGAGCCGTACCGCGATTCCGGCGCCGACTCCTCGGAGTCCGAAGAGAACTGGGGCGTCGGTGTGAAGGAGGCGTTTTCCCTGCGGTCGTTCTGGCAGATCGCCGCCGTCATGCTCATCATGGGTCTGGTGGCAGGCGGGCTCGGCAACCACTGCGTGGCCTACTTGACCGATCTGGAACATTCGCCGGATAGGGCAGCCTTCGCATGGAGCATGGTGATGGGGGTGATGATCCTGGGCAAGCTCTCGATCGGGCCGTTTGCCGACCGATGGAGCGCCCGGAATGCCATGGCCGGAGCCTGTGTGCTGTTTGCGATCTCGATCGCGATCGTGACGTTCGCGCAGCCCTACTGGATCGTCCTGGTCTTCGCTGCGATCTACGGATTCGCCTGCGGAGCGCCCCTGGTCCTCAACCCTCTGCTCACCAGCGAATACCTGGGGATGAAGCACTTCGGCGCGCTCTACGGCGTTCTCAACATCATGGCAACGGTGGGCGGCGCCATCGGACCGGTGGGCGCGGGGATCTACTTCGACCGTACCGGGAGCTATCTGCCGGTCTTCTACCTCTTCGTCGCCATGATGCTGGTTGCGGCGGTGGTCGCGATTTCCATGCACCCCGAGGGCCCGCGTGCCGGTACGCAACGACCCGTATCGGCTTCCAGAACACCCGAGCTGAGCGAGTTTCTTCATTCCGCGCTTTCTGAACGCACCTTCGGAGAGCGATCGGGTCCGGGATCGGCATCCGCTGGCGTCCCTGCTCTCCCGGCTTGGCTTCTCCATCAAATGTGACAAAATGAGGTCGGAAATCGATCCTCGAAAGGAGCATCTCATGGATCCGGATCAGCTAAACGAGATCGTGCGGCCCAAGGACGTCCATATGGGCGTCATGGAAGTGGATGAGGAGAAGTGCACCAGCTGCGGGCTCTGTGTGGACAACTGTCCTTTCAAGTGTTGGACCATGGTGGAGGGCGGCTATCCAGATTTGAAGGAGGATTATGCCTGCTTCAGCTGCTCCAACTGCATGGTGGTCTGTCCGACCGACGCGATCTCCATCGCCGAGGTCTACCACGCGGACGAGTGGATTCTGGAAGACGGAGCCGAATCCCCTGCCGTACAAGATGCCGCTCAAGCCAAGGGATGCCGACGGGAATCTCGACGAGTGGAACACCGTCGAGCGCGCCGTTCTCAACAGGCGCAGCGTCCGGAACTTCGAAGACAAACCCGTACCCGATCATCTGATCCGGCGGGTGCTCGAGGCGGGTCGGTTCGCCCCGAGTGCCGGGAACTGCCAGCCCTGGCAGTTCATCGTCATCACCGACAAGGCGCTGATCCAGCAGATGGACGAGGCCGTCTGGACCATGTTCAACGGGATGTACAACAACTTCAAGAACGACGAGATGATTCCGCACATGGCGCCCATGGTCGAGAGCTCGCCCAATATGTTCGATCCGCGGCTGGCTCTGGGTGGAATGGGCTCGATCGCCCAGAAGAATCTGCCCGCTTCGCTCAACGCGCCCTGCGTGATCCTGCTCTGCGCCGACAAGCGCGCCATCAGTGGACAGCATCTGAACATTGGGATCTGCGGCCAGAACATGAACCTGGTGGCCAACTCTCTCGGCATCAAGGCCTGCTGGGTCGGCTTCCTGGTGCCCGGGATTCCGGTCATCGCGGACAAGATCAACCTCTTGCCGAATTTCGAGGTCATCACGACGATGGTGCTGGGCTGGCCTGCCTTCAAGCAAGAGGGGATGGTGGCTCGCGAGTTCCGGCCCGTGACGTGGCTTCGCGAGGGCTCGGAGAAGCCGGAAATCGAGGATTAGCTCTCCCCGCATCCGTGGCTGAGCACGGTCTTGGAGCCACGGAGGCCCCCCTGCCCGCCTCGCCGCATCTCGGCGGGTGCCGGGCGGGGAGCACGGGTGGATTGTGCGCTCACGAATCCCCCGACCCGGGGCGCGCTCGGGTTTGCGTCGTCCACCCGTGCCGATGAGTCGCAGGCGTTCCGTGAACAGGAGGAATGATGATGAGCAATGATGGAAAACGCATCTTGATCGTCGGCGGCGTCGCGGGCGGCGCCTCCTGCGCAGCGCGGGCGCGGCGACTCTGCGAGCGATGCGAGATCCTGATCTTCGACCGCGGACCCTACGTCTCCTTCGCGAACTGCGGGCTTCCCTACTACGTGGGAGACGTAATCGAAGAAGAGGAAAAGCTCCTGCTCGCCAGTCCGGAGCGATTCCGGGACCGCTTCGACATCCAGGTCCACACAGAGACCGAGGTGCTGCGCATCGACCGAGAGGCCCGGCAGGTCGAGGTGCGCGACCTGCGCTCCGGAGAGACCCGGCGCGAAGGCTACGACGCCCTGGTCCTCTCGCCGGGCGCCGAGGCTCTGCGCCCTGCCCTCCCCGGCATCGACCTGCCGGGAATCTTCGTCCTGCGCACGATCCCCGACAGCCGTCGGATCCGCGAAGCGGTGGGCGGCGCCAGGCGCGCGGTCGTGGTGGGCGGGGGATTCATCGGGCTGGAGATGGTGGAGAACCTGGTGCGGCGGGGCCTCGAGGTGACCGTGGTCGAGCTCGCCGATCAGCTGATGCCCCCGCTCGATCCCGAGATGGCCTCCGCGGTGGCCACCCGGTTGCGGGACAACGGAGTCGCCCTGCTTCTCGAGCAGGCCGTGGAGGCTTTCGAGGAGCGGCCCGGAGGGGGGCTCCACGTGCGCACCTCTTCGGGCGCGGAGCTCGATGCGGACATCGCGATCCTCGGCATCGGTGTAAGGCCCCTCAGCGGATTGGCCCAGCAGGCCGGGCTGGAGCTCGGCACCCGCGGCGGCATTCGCGTCGACGAGAGCATGCGCACCAGCGATCCGGACATCTGGGCGGTGGGCGACGCCGTGGAGGTACGCGACGTGGTGACGGGTGCCCTGGGTCTCGTCCCTCTGGCCGGCCCCGCCAACCGCCAGGGCCGCATCGCGGCAGCGGCAATCCTGGGCCGCGGAGGCGAAGAAGCGCCTCCCTCCGAGCGCAGTGCCGCGCGCTTCCGCGGCGTACAGGCCACGTCCATCTGCGGCGTCTTCGGTCTGACCGTCGCCATCACGGGTGCCAGTGAAAAGGCCCTGCAGCGTTCCGGGATCGGACACTACGCCAAGATCTACCTGCACCCGGGCAACCACGTCGACTACTACCCCGGAGCCCAGCCCATCCACATCAAGCTGCTCTTCTCCAGTGAGGACGGACGCATCCTCGGCGCCCAGGCCGTGGGGGAGGAGGGGGTCGCGCGGCGAATCGACGTGATCGCCATGGCCCTCCAGATGGGTGGCACGGTCTTCGATCTCGAGGAGGCGGAGCTCTGCTACGCGCCGCAGTTCGGCGCCGCCAAGGACCCGATCAACCTGGCCGGGATGATCGCGGCCAACCACTTGCGCGGCGACCTTCCGCTGGTCGATTGGAGCGAGTTTGGCCATGGCGACGCCGAGATCGTCGACGTGCGCAGCCGTGACGAGTTCGAAGAGGGCCACCTCCCAGACACGCGCAACCTTCCCCTCGAGGAGCTGCGGGGCCGCCTCGACGAACTCCCCGTGGACCGCGAGATCCATCTCGTCTGTGGCGTGGGTCAGCGCGCCTACTACGCCACCCGCGCGCTTCTCCAGCGCGGCTTCGACGTGCGGAATCTCTCCGGAGGCATCAAGACCTACCAGGCGTTCAAAGACGCCGGTAGCTGAGAGCCTCGCCGGGGAAGATGCTCCTCGCTCAGGCCGGTTGCTGCGCCTCGAAGATCGAGTGAGCCCGCTCGCGCAGATCCGGGTCGCTGAGGAAATCGAGGGCCGTCATGGCCAGCGCCTTGGCACCGTCGAGCGCCGCGGCGTCGCCCTTCTCGGAGTTGGCCCACTTCGCGAACTCGGCGTTGTGGATCGTCACGTCGGGAGGCGAGGCGGCGAGCATTGGATGGATCGAGGGCACCCGGTAGCTGACGTTACCCATGTCGCTGCTACCCCGGATGCTCGCGGGCAGCTTCTCCCAGGGGAAGAACTCGCGGCCGAGGGTTTCCGCATTGCTGCGGAAGGCATCGGCGAGAGGCTCGTTGAGGAGGATGTCGCGATAGTCGGCCACACCCCACTGAACCTCGACTTCGCAGCCCGTGGCCTCGGCGCCGGCCCGGAAGCACGCCTCGACGCGGCGCTTCAGCGGCTCGAGCGCCTCGAAGTTGGCGGCGCGCGCGTAGAAACGGCCAGCCGTGCGCTCGGGCACGATGTTCGGCGCCTGTCCGCCATCGGTGATGATGCCGTGGACGCGTTCGTCTCCGCCGATGTGCTGCCGAAGCGCCGCGACCCCCTGGTAGGCGATCACCATGGCGTCGAGTGCATTGACTCCCTGCTGGGGCATCGCCGATGCGTGGGCGGCCCGGCCATGGTAGACGATCTCGAGCTCCGCCATCGCGATACAGGGCATGGTCACCATGTTCACGCTGGAGGGGTGCATCATCAACGCCGCATCGACACCCTCGAATGCACCCTCGCGCGCCATCAGCTCCTTGCCGCAGCCACGCTCCTCCGCCGGTGTTCCGAGCAAGCGCACCCGCCCGGGGAGCCAGTCGCCGAGGCCCGCCAGAGCCAGGCCTGCACCCGCACCGGAGACGGCGATCAGGTTGTGCCCGCAAGCGTGGCCGATCTCGGGTAGCGCGTCGTACTCGGCGAGCAACGCCACGCAGGGCCCGTCCTTGGGCCCGAACTCGGCGGAGAAGGCCGTCTCGAGGCCGTAGGCGCCCTCGCTGACCTCGAGCCCCGCCTCGCGCAGCAGCCCCACCAGCAGCGCCGCAGCCTCGTGCTCCTGGAAAGCGAGTTCGGGCTTCGCGTGGATCGCGCGCGCGACGCCCAGGAGTTGGTCGCGCATCCCGTCGACGGCGGTGCAGATCTCTTGCTTGAGTTGCCTGACGTCCATTCGCGCAGTGTACCCGATCGCCGCCGCGCCAGTCTCATCTCCTGAGAACCGATCGCTCTATACTCGCGCTCAGCGGCGCGACGCTCGACGCAGCCAAGATCGGGATCCTCACCGGGTCGATCGTCTCCGGTGCGCTCGGCGTCGGACTCCTGGTCGCCCTCTTGCCGAAGCCCGCAAAGCTCGCGCAGGCACCCTGAAGTCCAGACGATCTGGGGCTAACCCCCGGCCCGGTGGGGCTTCCCGCCCCGAGCGAGGCAGTCGGGACGACGCATGAACTGCATCGTCCCATCGACTTCACACTTGACGAACTCGTCTGCCACTTCACCGGACGTGAGAGAGCGCGTCTTCTTCCACCAGTCACCCACCGAAGGCAGATTCGCGTGACCCTTCTCAGGAGCAGCTTGGGGCTGTTCTGGCGCCGCGGGCTTCTTCTTCTGCTGCTTCTGCTGCCGCTTGTCCGCGAAGCTCGGCTTGTCCATGAGATCGCCCGCCGAGTCGAGCTCCTCCAGGACGAAGCATCCGAGCCCAAGGATCGTCGTCAACACGAGTACGACCAGTCGCAGACCCATGAAGGACTTATCGGCAGTGCTGGAAATCGGCTGTAGCCCGCGCCGGAGTCTCCAGAGTGCCTACTTTTTCCGCCGTCCCAGCTCCAGCGGCGCCTTGGCCCGCTTCCGGAACTTCTGCTCCCACCAGTTCTGGTAGAGATCCACGCTGAACATGAGCATCAGGGTGAAGATCACGATCCACTGGGGAATGTGTGGAAACTCGCTGGCGTTCACCGAGACCCCCGCTTCACGCCCGCCCTCCAAGAAGAGGACGAAACCGATCAGGAGGAGCACGAAGAGGCCCAGGATCTCGAAGTCCGGGTTCTCCCTCAGGAACCGGGCCAGTGGTTTGGCGAAGATCAACATCAGAGCCACCGAGATGACGACGGAGCCCACCATGACCGCAAAGATGTCCGTCATTCCCACCACGGTGAGGATGGAGTCGACGCTGAAGAGCAGGTTCATTCCCACGATGACTGCCACCACCTCGGCGAATTTCTCTGTCGCCTGAACTTCTTCACCCACACCCTTGGCCTTCACCCTCAGCTCCTTCACGCCTTTCCAGATGAGGATCAGCCCACCGAAGCCCAGGACCAGGGCCTTCACTGTGATGTCGGCTTTGATGTGCAGGCCGAAGACCGAGGTGTCTACCACGAGGAAGACGTCGGTGGCGAAGCGGAGGAGCCAGCTCACCACCCCAAGCAGGATGATCCGGAAGACCATGGCCAGTACCAGCCCCACTTGGACGGCCTGACCCTGCTTCCGGGGTGGGAGCTTGTTCGCCAGAATGGTGATGATGATGAGGTTGTCCGCCCCCAGGGCGACCTGGATGAGCGTGACGGAGAACAGAGCAGCCCAGAATGCCGGATCGATGAAAAGCTCGAGCATCGCGTGGTCCTTCGGTGGCGTCTTCTTCGCAATCGAACTTTCGCCCGAAACGAGGGCGACGGAAGCGAGAGGATACCGCCATTCCCAAGTCTGCCACCTGCCTGGCAAGGCTCGCCGCAGCGGGCGTACGAATGCTAGGCTCGACCCCGGCTGGGTAGCCGGCATCGGAATCCACCGGGTGGAGCGATCGGAGCCTTCCCTTCAATGTCCACTTCAAAGGCCCTCGTGCTTGTCGTCTGGCTTCTCCTGATCAGCTGCTTCTTTGTCGCCACCAGCTCCACGATTTCCACCGTGGGCCGTCTTGGCTTCTGGCTGATGGCCATCATCCACGTGGTCGAGTACGCCGTCTTTCTCCCGAGATTCCGCCATGCCCCTGGGTCGTCCCTCGGCCATCTACTTCGCACATTGCTCTTTGGCTTTCTTCACATTCGCGAGGTGCCTGCGCTCGACACCCAGGGCGCACCAGATTCCTGAGCACCCAGCTCGCGAAGCCGCCCGTCCTGCCCGTTCTCGCGTGAGTGCTCGACCGCGCTGGAGTGCTCAGCGGGGGACACCCTTGCCATAGACATTGATGGCCCGGTTGAAGGGCGCCTCGCCCTCTTCGTCGTAGCCGGATCGCGTCTGGAAGGCGGGATCCCAGAGGATGCCGGCTTCCGGATAGGGGAGGAGCGCCTGCACGACCGCCCGGTCGGACTCGGTGAGCACCGCATGCAATGCTCGAAGTCGCTCCAGGCAGGCGACGCGGTATCTCGATACGGGCAGCTTCACGTACTCGCAGCCCTGGACACGCATCTGGAAGCGCCGGGCGCCGCGGCCGTAGGCCTCGGCATTCACTGCGAGCTGATGGAGGTGGGTCTCGGAGACCTCCTTCAGCATGGGGACCGTGTCCTCGGGGATCGTGTCGACGAAGCGTGGGCCGCTCGCAGGCGGCTTCGCGTTCCAGACGCGGGCGACCCATGCGTAGACGGCCGGCGCACGCTCGCGCATCACTTCGGCGGGTGTCGGGTCCTGCCCGAAATGGCGCAGCATGGGCGCCATGAATCCGAAATCCGCGATGGAGGGGGCGTCACCCAGGAGGTAGGACCGTGTCTCGAGCATTCGGGTCATGTTGTCGAGGGCGGCGAAGTACCCCGCCTCGACGTGCTCCCGGGTCTGCTTCCGGACACCATCGCGGATCACGAATCCGATGCGCTGTCGCAGCTGGATGATGCGGCGCTTCGCGAAGCGGGGCAGCGGAACGTGAGGCATCAATTCGTCGACGATGATGCTCGAAAGCAGCTCGCGATCGTGCGAGTAGCTCCATCGGTAGTGCATGGCCGGGCGCCAGAGCCACTCGTCGGCGTAGTCCTCGAGGAGAAGACCGATGAAGCGCACGGCCTGGTTGGCGGGAAGGATCGGGGGCCTGGGATGTTCCGTCTCGAGCTGCAGGAGGATGGGCGTCGAGTCGGACATCCAGCGACCATCGTCGCGTTCCACGACCGGCATCTGTATCGCGCCGACGTGCTTCCGAATCTCCCGTTGATGGATCGTGGAAGGGAGGCGCTCGTAGTCGAGGCCCTTGTAGCGGAGGTAGGCCTCCAACTTGCCCGTGTAGTAGGAGATCTTCGAGCCGTACACCCGCATCCGCTCTCCTGGCATTCCGCGCTTCGCGCCGGTCGCGTTTAAAACATCCTGAACCGTACTGAAACATTGGGTCGCATGCCTGAAACGCCGATCTTTCCCAGGCTCGGTGCAATCCAAAGGCACATCCTCAAGCCCTTGTAGTTCCAATTGTTTTTCGATCTGGCACGGTACGTGCTTCAGACAGGGCTGGAAGCAATGGGTCAGAGTCGGGGATTATGGAAGGAGAATCCGATGTCCAAACGAGTCGCAATGAGCGTTGAGAGCAAGAATGGTCTCCAATCATTGCTCGATCCGCGCTTCGGGCGTGCGCCAGCCTTCCTCATCGTCGATCCCGACGACCGTCAGATCATCGCCGAGTTGGACAATGACTCCGCAGATGTCGCTCACGGGGCGGGTACTGGATCTGCGGCGAGGATGTCCGCCCACGATGTCGAGATCGTGATTTCAGGGCGATTCGGCCCCAAGGCCGACCAGGCCCTGGCTCAACTCGGTATCGAGATGAAGATCGCACCGGACGGCCTCACCGCCGACCAGGCCCTCGACATGCTCGCCGCCGGCACTCTTCAACCCCCCTCGAGTAGCTCTGCTACAGAAACGGGCGCCGGCGGGGGCGGCAGGGGAGGCGCCGGTGGTATGGGTCGAGGCGGCGGTCGCGGCAGGGGTGGTGGCGGTGGAATGGGACGAGGCGGCGGCGGCGGCCGCGGCAGTGGTATGGGCCGAGGCGGACAACGTGGATCCGACTAGCACCGAGGCCGGCACGGTCACTTCGAGGCGTTCTGCTACCCGATTGACCAAGCCAAACTGCTGAACCAGGCTGGCACGGGACCGATCCTGGCGGAAGAAGTACGCATCGGTGATGAGCACCAGAGGAGACGTCTTGCCCGAGCTTCACACGCTCTTCGAGCGACTGCGGGCGGCCCTGCGGGAGCAGGCGATCCGACATGGCTTCATGGAACAGCAGGTGTCGATCCGGGTCAGGCCCATGACGCCGGAGCAAGCCATCGGGAACCCGGATGACACCGACTACCCCATCGTCAAGGGCCGGGAACGGATCTTGGAGGCCTCCTTCGAGGCCGCGAGAGGTCACGCGTTCTCGGATGAACTGCGCAACGGCGCGTGTACTGTCGAACAACTGGTCGAGCGAGATCCCCAAACCACCCGAGAGAGGGCGGAGTTCATCGCCGCACTCAACGCCATCTATCGCCACCTCGGTCTGTGTGACAGGTCCGTCCACTGTAGGGACAACGAGCCCCGGGAATGCGCGGAGGGGCTGGGCGCCAGAATCGACGAGGGCGTCAAGGTGCTTCTCGTGGGCTTCCAGCCCAGACTCCTCGAGTTTCTCTCCGGACGCAATCCGCTCAGAGTGGTGGACCTGGACCCGGACAACATCGGAGCCACGAAGCTCGGGGTGGCGATCTCCGGCCCAGCCAGCAGCCCACAGGGGATCGCCTGGTGCGATGTGATCCTGGCTACGGGCAGTACGATCGTGAACGGCACGCTCCCGGAATTTCTCGACACCGGCAAACGCGTGATCTTCTACGGCGTAACCATCGCCGCCGCCGCGAAGATTCTGGAGCTGGAGAGGTATTGCGAGTGCGGGCATTGACGGCGGAGCCAGAGACGCACGTCACTCGATCCAGACGACGATCCCTCTGCAAGACAACACTATTCGCGCCCATCGCGACGAGCGTTCAAGGCTGACCGAGGAGGACCATGGACCCGGAGAAACGAGGCAATGGCAAACCGGAAGCGGTGCTCACGAGGGCTGAACAGGAATCGCGACCGGCGCCTCCGCCCGAGACGTTGGGGCCGGTGCTCTACTACACCGACGCCGGTACTCGATCACTTCAGCAATCCGCGCAACATCGGCGAGATGGCCGCAGACGAGGCGGACGGCTACGCCCTGAGCGGCGACCCGACAGATGAAGCTCTGGATCAAGGTGGAGAAGGGCCGAATCACGGATATCAAGTTCAAGTCCTTTGGCTGTCCCGGCGCCATCGCCACCAGCAGTATGGTCACCCACCTGGCCCGGGGCAGGAGCCTGGAGCAGGCCATGGGTCTGGAGCCCCGCACCGCCCAGGGCTCCATCCGCTTCTCTCTCGGACACTACAACACCGCGGAAGAGATCGACCAGACGGTGGATGCCATGGCCAGATCGTCCCCGGCTCGCCACCATTTCCAGCGTTTCCTGATCTTCACTCTTCGCGTACGCCCGTTTGGTGCTGGAGCTTGAAAGAGTCCGAAACCTGCCGAGTTTCGAGAGAGCCACAGCTCCGGCCGTCGGCAGTGCCGATCGCACACTGATTCGAGCGGTGTAGTGGAGACGGTGCCGGAGTACCGTGTGGAGTTGATTTGTGATGAAGCCGTGATTAGACCGCAGTGGCGGCCGCGAAAAGCCGCGCACCCTTATCAGGTCCGGCGTACGATGTAGTGAAGCTCCAGGAATTTTGAGGATCCTGACGACCGACGGGCGCTGGATGCTCTGCGGAGGAACTGCGGAAGGGGTAGACGTAAGGCACCCGGTGGAGTCCTCACACAATGATTTCAGTCACTTACTGAAGAAGTTGCTTACAGCTTCCGTCGCTAGCGGGCCCAACCTCCAGGATCCAGGTCTCGACTCGACCCGACTGGACGCCGGGTCGAGAATTCCTGCACCCATTCGCGGCGCTGTGATCATCGGTGATCTCGAGTCAAGGTTCGCTGTGACTACGGACAGCTCATGTTGGCGCTTCCGTCGTCCAGGTCGTCGCAGTCGAGCTTCAGGTCGTCGAACGCGTTGATCTTCAAGCACGCCTCGCAGCGCGCCGCTGCGATCACGCAGTCCTCGACCTCGCCCAGGTCGGCATCCGCGCAGGCGCCTGGGAAGACCGTGTCAGGGGCGTCCCAAGCGAAGCGCACTTCTTGCCGACCCTCTGCACGAGCTTCTCCTCGGTCCTCGTGATCCCGTCGTTCGCAGTTGAGAATCGCCGCCAGCGCCGTCTCAAGCGCCGAAGCGCTGTTGACCGCCTCTTCCTTGATGAGCCTGCTTCTTGGCCTTGTTGATCTCCTTGAGGACGGTGTTCTCAATCTTGCCGGCCTGCTTGAGCATCTCATGCTGGCACTTCGCCATGTCTTTGTCGCGGCCTTCGTGACGAGGTCCGCGTCTTCGACCGGACCACCGAAGATGTCGTGGTCACGCCAGGGCCCCGTCCACGGCGGCCTGGTTCACTGTCGTCGAGTCCGTGTAGGCGAAGGGCGGAGGCATCGGCGAGCGCGGCGCACTTCTTGGCTTCTCCCTACACCGTCTTGTCCTTGGCCTTCTGCACCCTGCCTCTGCGGTCGGCGGTGGTGCATGCCTCGAAGCTCGTGGTGAGCTTGCCCTTCTGGTAGTCCTTTAGACATTTCTCGTTCTCCTTGAGCTGCGCCTTGTTGACCTTCTCGCCGTTCTTGTTCATCTCGCTGATGCACGCCCGCTGCTCCAAGTCAGGAGCCGCTTTGACGTAGCAGGCGCTGGGCTCTCCGAAACACTCGTAGCCCGACTCGACCTCAGAGGCCGCTACAACCATCTCCGTCGAAGATGTTGCCGTCATCGCAGGCCTCGTCGGGGCCAATGGTGCCGAGGCCGCACTCCGGGTTCTCGCGAGGAGACAAGAGCGAATCGCAGCCCGGGTCTTCGTCGTAGTCGACGAGCTGATCGTTATCGTTGTCAACGCCGTCGTCACAGGCCAGCAGCGGCGAGTACTCCGAGAGATCACCAATGGCTTTGCAGCCGGGATCGTCGGAGAAGTCCACCAACCCATCGCCGTCATTGTCGATGCTGTCGTCGCACTCGGTCGGACCGCCCAACAACACGAAGGCCGCACCCTCGTTCAACTCGCCCGCCTCGTAGCCCTGGGCACCCACAATTACGTCGTCGTAGCCGTCTCCGTTCACGTCCCCCGCACCCGCGACGCTGGAGCCCAGCCTCACGAACCCTTGATCCGGCTCGAGCAGAACCGCGTCGCTGTCGGGAACCCCATAGGCGATCCCCGAGTCGCTCCCCAGAAACACGAGGGCCGCGCCCCGCGAACTCGGGGCACCCACGATCACGTCGTCGTAGCCGTCTCCGTTCACGTCCCCGGCAGCCCCTACACTCGAGCCCAGCTTCCCGCTCGTTTGATCCGACTCGAGCTGGGCCGCGGCCGTATCGGGATTCCCGTCCTCCATGCCAGAGGCGCTCCCCAAGAACACGAAGGCCGTGCCCCCCCCAACCCGGAGCGCCCACGATCACGTCGTCGTAGCCGTCCCCGTTCACGTCCCCCGCGCCCGCGACGCTCGAGCCCAGCTTCGCGCCCCCTCGGTCCGCCCCGAGCTGGGCCGCGGCGGTGCCGGGGTGCCCATCCGCGATCCCCGAGGCACTCCCCAGAAATACGAACGCTGCGCCCTCGTTCAATCACCCGAATCGTAGCCCCGCGCGCCCACGATCACGTCGTCGTAACCGTCCCCGTTCACGTCCCCCGCACCCGCGACGCCCGAGCCCAGCTTCGCGCCGCGTTGGTCCGACTCGAGCTGGGCCGCGGCGGTGCTCGGGATCCCCGTCAGCGATCCCCGAGGCGCTTCCCAGGAACACGAATGCCGCGCCCTCGTTCGACTCGCCCGCGTCGTAGTCCCGAGCGCCCACGATCACGTCGTCGTAACCGTCCCCGTTCACGTCCCGGGCACCGGCTACACTCGAGCCCAGCTTCGCGCCGCGTTGGTCCGACTCGAGCTGGGCCGCGGCGGTGCCGGGATCCCCGTCGGCGATCCCCGAGGCGCTCCCCAGAAACACGAACGCCGCGCCCTCGTCCGACTCGCCCGCGTTGTAGCCCTCGGCGCCCACGATCACGTCGTCGTAACCATCCCCGTTGACGTCACCGCCACCCGCCACGCTCGAGCCCAGCTTCGCGTTCCCTTGGTCCGACTCGAGCTGGGCCGCGGCGGTGCCGGGATCCCCGTCGGCGATCCCCGAGGCGCTCCCCAGAAACACGAACGCCGCGCCCTCGTTCCACTCGCCCGCGTCGTAGTCCCGAGCGCCCACGATCACGTCGTCGTAACCATCCCCGTTGACGTCCCCGGCAGCCGCAACGCTGTACCCCAGAAGCGCACCTTTCTGCTTCGATAGCAGCTGAGCGTCGGCCGTCGCAGTGAACAGCGGGTCGATGAACACAGGGTAGACGGCGCCTTCGTCCTCCACGATCAGCCGTAGGCGGGATGCCTCCGGCACCTCGAGTCGTGCCACCAGCGTGCGATCCTGCGAATCCACCGCCGCCAGTTTCCCGTACTCCAAGCGTCGACCTGTCTGTGCCTGGAAGATTACCCGGTCGGAGTGTCGCGATACCCGTGCGCCTTCCACTGCCAGCTCTAGCACCAACGGCCCATCGCCAGCGGGCGGCTCCGCAACGGTGAAGCCCTGTTCCAGACCCTCGCGTGAGTTCGTGTACCACTCCACCAGACCCGGACGCCGGATCTCTACCCGCCCTCCCACGATCTTTGCCTCGCCGGGCGTCGCCAACTCCATCTGCCCGGAACGCCCTACCGATGACAGCGAGAGCGAAAGCAGTTTACGGCTCCCCACCGCCGTGCGGTCGTGCACCCGGATCCCCGAAGCCTCGAAGTAGGTACGCAGATTATGGACGCGGTTGGGCGCTTGAAGCCCCACACGATTGCGGCTCGCATGGTACTCCCCTTCAACCAGCCCCCGCCGCACCCGCCCCAGCCAGTCGTCTTGCGCCGACTCCGGTCCATCCAGCGCTGACGAAGGCAACTGCGGCGCCGGGCTCGGCTGCGACCCACCGGAATCAATGCTCACACACGAGCTGAGGATTGAAGCAGCGGCCGCGAGGCATGCAAGAAGGAAGATCGTCTTCCACGAAGCGGGCGAGTAGACTCGCTTACCGCCGGGCTCCGTTGGCGCTCGCTCCGCGTAACAAGAGAAGAGCCGTTAAGGGGGGTCGGACTCGGCATTGGGTGTTCTTTCCACGGCAAATCAGAGGGATGATAGGCTTCAGAGACCAATCGCCACGCCTTCCCGGCTACGGGCGACTCGAGACGCACTCTAGCCTAGGCGACGACGCTATTGTCCCATCATACCCGCCCCCACCGCCGAAGCCGAAATGAAAATCACCCGGTCTTCGAGCACGAAACCCAGACGCCGGAATCGCCGCAGGAAGAAAATCGAGAATCCCTCTTCCTGTGGCAAGAACCTTTAAAATCGGAACAGTTAGTGCCCCTCCTCTGCATACCACGTCAATCCAATGGGCTTGTCCGTCCCGAGAACCCCTGCTGGCGCCGCTGGGCGTCTCCCGACCGATACACACAAGCGAATGAGGCGCAGCCCACGATCTGAGACCGTCGATCAGCTTTCGCAGTGATCAGCGACGCGGTCGTCCATCGCCGCTTTCCGCGAACTCGATGTCCGTGGTGCGAACCTCGCCATCCCCCGACTGCGCGCCGAAGGCGAGTGAGGGACGGCAGGTCTTCGCGCCTCAGGCAGCCACTCGCTCGTAGTGCCGGTACAGACCGCCGGCTTCGCGGACCTCAACGACCTCGCCGACCTCCGGCGGCTGCACAGGCCGCGGCTCAGGGCAGTCCATCTCCAGGGACTGGTGGCAGCGCCAGCGGTGGTAGTGGGAGAAGTAGTCCTTGAGGATCCGCCGCAGATGCCGCTCGCCGAGAACCACGACGTTGTCGAGGCACTCGCGACGGATGCTGCCGATCATCCGCTCGACGTAGGGCGATTGCCACGGACTCCTCGCCGCGATGATCACCTCCTCGATGCCCATCGACTCGACCCGCCTGCGGAAGTCGGCGCCGTAGACCCCATCTCGGTCTCGGAGGAGAAACCGCGGCGCCGTGTCCCACGGGAACGCCTCTACGACCTGCTGAGCCGTCCACCGCGCCGTGGGGTGCTCGGTGATGTGGAAGTGCACGACTCTGCGCCGGTCGTGGGCGAGGATGATCAAAACGAAGAGCACCTCGAACCGAACCGTCGGAACCGTGAAGAAGTCCAGCGACACCAGCTCCTTGACGTGGTTGGCCAGGAACGCCCGCCATGTCGGCGACGGCGGCTTGCGCCGACGGACCATGTACTTCTCCACCGTGGACTTGGCGACGTCGATGCCCAGCTTCCGCAGCTCGCTCCGAATGCGCGGTGACCCCCAGGAGGGGTTGGCCCGCGACATCTTCCGGATGAGATCGCGGATCTCCTTGGCGATGGGTGGCCGGCCGGGTCTACCCCGTCGGCTCAGCCGCGTCCAATGGTCGCGAAAGCGCTTGCGCTGCCAGGAGATGACCGTGCTCGGCTTCACGAAGACGAGGGCGTCCTGCCAGCCAGACCACGCTCGCGAGAGCCATACCCAGAGCACGCGGTCGGCTGGCTTGAGTCGTGGACGCCGCCCGCCGCCCTGAAGTACGGCGAGTTGATGCCGCAGGGCGAGGACCTCGAGGTGCAGCGAGGCGCGTGAGCGGAGCACGGAGACCATGGCGACGACCAATGCGACGAGGGCAGCTCTCATGGCGGGCACGGTACTCCCGCCGTCGCCACTGCTCAACGGCGCCGGCGGGGACCCTCGTGCCCATGCCGCCGCCCGGCCGGGGCACCCCACGGCTGGGGATGCGCCTCGATAAGTGGCCGTGATTCCGCGAGAATCGGGTTTTCGGGATGGACAGCGTCCTCGGCCGCGGGCTGCGCCGGCCAAGCGGCGGGATGGGCACGACGGTCTCCAGCGAAGCCGTTGAGCAGCGGCAACGGCGTGAGTAGTGTGCCCGCCAGCAGCGCCGTCCCCGTCGCGTTGGTCGTCGCCGTGGCCTCTCTGCTTCGTTCAAGCGTCTCCCTTCACCTCACGGTCCTCGCCCTGTGACAGCAGCTCGCAACAGAATTTTCGCGGAGTACGGGAGCCTTGGCCGTGAATCCCAGGCGGCCTGGCGAGCGGCATTTCGGGCTGGCGCCGTCTCAGGCGCTCCCCCGCCTTTGTCCGGCCAGCGAGAGGCCGGCCAGACCCAGGCCCAGCAGCAGCGCAGTGGCGGGCTCCGGGACGAAGAAATCGACCTCGTCCATGAAGACCCACTCCCCGTACCGGGATGCCTGGATCTGCACGTAGCGCGCGTCGATCGTCAAGCCCTCGAACTCGACCGTATAGTGCCCTTCCGATGGGCTGGAGGGCCGCGATGCGCTCGTCTCGGTCGTCCAGATCGCGCCGTTTTCGCTGCTCATGACTGTCACGGTCGTCGGGATGTAGACGCCACCTGAAGAATCCTCGAGCGTTCCGACGTCGATTTCGCCAATCTTGGTGGCCGACCCGAAGTCGAAGGTGATGCTCACGAGCGCCGGGTTCCACCAACCCACCCAGTTGCCGATGTGATACTGGCCCCCGCCGTAGAAGCCGTCGATCAGCTCCACCCCGCTGCTGTCCAGATAGTTGGTGGCACTCGGGGTAAACGAGTAGCTGCTCGGAATCACCTCCATGGGGATCGCGCCCACCTGAGCAGACGTCAGCAGGAAGACCGCCCCCAGCAGCAGCGAACCGAAGATCCTTCGCATGGTGTACGCGCCCCCTGGTCCGACTCGCCCCCTACCTACCGTGTGGTGTCAGGGAGAGGTTTGTGACGCGGATTCTTTCAAAATCGTCGGACTTCTGGCGGATAGGAAGTATCAAGGCACGCTTCTGCGTCCGATGAGCGCCATTCGGTCAAATCCCGTGGGGATGTAGGGCATTCGCTCATCCTCGATCCCCCGTTGGCGACCAGGACGCGGTTCCCCCAGCGTCCGGCCCCGTTTTGAAGCACTCTCTCAGCCCCCTCGAGCGCGCGCCTGCTCGCCGCGTTCGCTCCCTCCCCGTAGCTGGAGAAGACCGCCGCCACGGATGTCACCATCACGATCTTGCCCGCACCCTGGGTGCGCATGGCCGACAGCGCGCGACGCGTGACGCGGAGCGCCCCGAGAAAGTTCGTCTCCATGATCTCGCGGACCTTGTCGAGGGCGATGTCCTCGATCGCTCCCAAGGTATCGACACCGGCATCGTTGACGACCACATCGAGCCGTCCGGCACGGCGAAGCGCCTCATCGACTGCCCTCGCCACGGACTCGTCGTCTGTGACGTCGAGGGTTAGAGCGCACCCCAATCCTGCGGCGGAGCCGCCGTATGGGTGCCTCAGGACCGCATTCCCCGCGGGACTGGACGTAACTGGGACCTACCGGACGCAGAAAGGGTGGTAGGGTCGAGGGGGGGGCGAACACCAGGTGGGTGGTGCCGTCGCGCCAGCGGCGCCGCAGGCGGTAAAGCAGGCGGCCATCGGGAAGGTGCGAGAGGCGCTCGCTGGCGACCGGCGGGCGCGCCACATAGCGGCACAGCCGCTCGAGCCGGGCTCGGTCCCGCGCCGGAACGGTCACGTTGGCGTGGAGACTCACTCCCGCGACACTCGCACAGCGCTCTCCCTCCAAGAAGGGAAGGTCCTCGGCTTCGATGGGATCGCCGAGACGCAGCACCCGCCCTTTTTTTTTTTTTTTTTTCCCCCCCCCCCCCCCCCCCCCCCCCCCCCCCCCCCCCCCCCCCCCCCCCCCCAAAAAAAAAAAAAAAAAAAAAAAAAAAAAAAAAAAAAAAAAAAAAAAAAGTGCCAGACGCCGCGCCACCCGGCCCGCCACGCGCCCCACCTCGGCGTCGGTCGGCGAGGGCAAGGCGTAGAACCCGAGTTCCGCCTTGTCGTCACCGCTGTACACCCCATCAGATCACCCAGCGAGTGGAAGTGGACGTTCAGATTGAGGGCGTCGCCGAAACGCTGCACGAAGGTGACAGCGCCACACGGCGCATGACGAGCGCCCCATTTTTTCCGGGCCCACCGCCGCAGCGAGGCGAAGATGGCTCGCACGAAGAGCTGGAGCACGTCTCCGGTGAGTCGGGCGTCGTAACCGAGGCGGTAGCGAAGGGCGAAGGGAAGCGAGAGCACCCACTGCCGGACGGGAGCCTCGGGCAAGACCCGGTCCACCAGGTGCGCCGCCCCCTTCTCACCGCAGCTGGGGCAACAGACCCTGCCTTTGCACGAGAAGGCGACCGAGCCGATCGCGGGCAGAGGCATCCCAGCGCACCCGAACGAAGCCGTGGGCGAGGATCCCGCACTCGAGGTAGGTGCGCAGCTCGCGCTCGACGAAGCGCGGGGCGGGGCGGTCCCGCTCTCGGGCGCGCGCGAGGAAGGTCTCGATCTCGTCGCGGACGACGCCGTAGAGGACGCTCTCCTCGGGCTGCCTGCGCGTGTAGCCGATCTGTCGCCGGCTGGGGCCCCGCCTGTGGAGCAAGCGAGGGGGCTTCGCCTTGCACGAGAGGCGGGTTGTGCGGGCAGGTGCGTGCCAGGCCCCGGGCGTCCTCTCGTCGCGCCGACGCCGCTCCGCAGGCCACGCTCGTGCCCCGGCGTTCACCCGCCGCTCGTGACGCACCATTCACGGAGCAGG
>CAVROS010000003.1:0-278209 GCA_963722885.1 uncultured delta proteobacterium | reverse complement strand
GCGCCAGTCCGGAGCTGCCACCAGTAGTCGAAGGTTCGGATCTTCTGTAGCCCGAGGCTGAAGCCCAGGCCCAGGAGCGAAATCCAGATCGCCAACACCAGCCAGCCGCGTCTCAAGCCGACCCCCTCAAAGGCTCAGGTGGACCTGCGAGGCCCTTCATCTGATCACAAGCCGATTATGACAACTTCTGCTCGCTCGAGTCCGGTGCGGGCGAGTCCGGGATGAGCGAGTCTTCGAGGCTCTCCACTTCCCAGTCCACGGGACTCGCGCCTCCGAGGAGAAGGCCATGCGAAGATGGATCACCTTTGCTCTCGGCCTGCTCCTCGCAGCGGCGCCCTCTTCCGCCTTCCTGGAGGTTCCGGGCACCTACCCGACGATTCAGCAGGCGATCGACGCGGCCGGCGATGGAGACGTGGTGCTGGTCGCGCCCGGGACCTATCAGGAGAGTGTCCTGATCGGGGGGAAGGCGATCGTCCTCGCCTCCTGGCACCTCACCCGAGGCGACCCTTCCCTCATCGACCAGACCGTGATCGACGGGGGAGGTGGCGACCACGCCATTCGGATCGCCGGCTCAGTGGGCCCCGGTACGGCGATTCGGGGCTTCACGATTCGCAACGCGGACGACGGCGTCCGGGCCTCGGGCCGATTCGAATTCACCCACAACCGCGTCACCGCCAGTGGCGATGGTATCGACTACGAGAGCGGCTCGGGCGGCCTGGTGGCGAATTGCACCTTCGAGCACAACCGGGACGACGGGATCGACCTGGACGACGACGTGGCGGTCGTGATCGAGCACAGCATCATCCGGAACAACGGCAACGATGGGATCGAAGTGCGACTTCACGACTACACCGGCCCCGAGCTGGTCATCGTGATCCGAGACAATCGGATCTCGGACAACGCCGGGGACGGGATTCAGCTGATCGACGACGAGGCGCCGTCCTCGCGGGTCTTCCGGATCGAGCGCAATCTGATCGCGAACAACGCGCAGGCGGCGATCGGCATGATGTGCTGCATGAACACCCGGGAAGACTTCCAGGGCGCCAGCCTGGCCGAGCGAATCTACTTCTTCGACAACACCTTCATCGGCAACGATCACGGAGTGACGGGCGGTGACAACGCGATCGCCCTCAACAACCTGTTTGCCCACAACGCCGAGGTCGCGCTCAAGGGGATGAATGGAGGCTCGATCGCGGCCCACAACCTGTTCTTCGGCAACGGACGGGATGTCGTCGACTCGAATACCGATGCCGCCACCACGATCCGCGAAGATCCGCTGCTCGACGCCGACCACCGCCCGTCGCGAGGCAGCCCGTCCATCGACGCGGGTACAGCCTTCTTCGAGTGGGATTCCGAGGTGGTGCTGAATCGCGCACCTCGGGGACTACGCGGGCTTCGCCCCGGATTTGGGCGCCTTCGAAGCGCCGGCTGCCTGGAGCAGCGCCTCGCCACCGGGCTGTGGTCTCGGCGTCGAGCTGGTGCTGGTCCCGCTGCTGTGGCGTGCAGGCCGGCGAAGGATCCCCGAACCAGTGCTCGCGTAACCGCCAGCACTGCTTCGGGGTGAAATGTCTCGGAGCCTTCGCCGAGTTCCTACTGGGCCCCGCCGCCGCTCTCCAGCTTCGCCATCACCTGGTCCAGGCTGAAGCTCGCCGCCTTCTGGCGCGGCGGGAATTCCTTGAAGGTCTGCAGGAACTCCCCGACGTAGGCCTGGGCGGGCACCAGCAGGAACGACCGGTCGAGCAGCCAGTCGAAATAGGTGTTGGAGGTGATCGTCGCGCGCTCGTAGGGATCCCGGCGCAGGTTCTCGATCAGCGGCAGGCGAAGCGGCACGAACGGCTCCATCCACACCCGCATGGTGCCTGTGGCCTTCTGCTCCATGAAGATGATCTTCCAGTCCTGGTAGCGGAGGGCGGTCAGGTCGCCGTCGTCCGAGAAGTAGAAGATCTCGTTGCGCGGCCCTTCCTCTGTCCTTCCCGGTCAGGTACGGCAGGAAGTTGTAGCCGTCCAGGTGGACCTTGTAGCTGCGGCCGATCGCCTTCACGCCGCTCAGCAGGTTCTGCTTGACGTTCGCGTCGCCCGCAGCGGCCAGGAAGGTCGGCAGCCAGTCCATGTGGTGCATGATCTCGTTGGAGACCGAGCCGGCCTCGATCTGGCCGGGCCAGCGCACCATCGAAGGCACGCGCCAGCCGCCCTCCCAGTTGGTGTTCTTCTCTCCGCGGAAGGGCGTGGCGGCGGCGTCGGGCCAGGTGTTGTAGTGAGGTCCGTTGTCCGTGCTGTAGAAGACGATGGTGTTTTCGGCGATCCCGAGCTCGTCGAGCAGCTTCAGGAACTTCCCGATGTGCATGTCGTGCTCGACCATGCCGTCGGCGTACTCGTCCTGCCCCGAGATCCCCCGCAGCTCCTCCTTCACGTGGGTGCGGAAGTGCATGCGCGTCCCGCTCCACCAGATGAAGAAGGGCTTCCCGGCGGCGTGGGCCTCCCGGATGAAGCCGATGGCCCGGTCCGAGGTGTCGTCGTCCACCGTCTCCATGCGCTTCTTGGTCAGCGGACCGGTGTCCTCGATCCGGCCGTCCGCCCAGGAGTGGATCACTCCCCGCGGCCCGAAGCGCTTCTTCATCTCCGGGTCCTTGAAGTAGTCCTCGTTCTCCGGCTCCTCCTCGGCGTTCAGGTGATAGAGGTTGCCGTAGAACTCGTCGAAGCCGTGGTTGGTCGGAAGGTGCTCGTCCCGGTCGCCGAGGTGGTTCTTGCCGAACTGACCCGTGGCGTAGCCGCGCGCCTTGAGCAGCCCGGCGATGGTGGGATCCTCCACGCGCATGCCGATCTCGGCGCCCGGCAGGCCGACCTTGGAGAGGCCGGTGCGGAAGACGCTCTGACCGGTGATGAAGGACGACCGCCCGGCGGTGCAGCTCTGCTCGCCGTAGTAGTCGGTGAAGATCATCCCCTCGTCGGCGATCCGGTCGATGTTGGGCGTGTGGTAGCCCACCAGGCCCATCGTGTAGGCGCTGATGTTCGACTGCCCCACGTCGTCACCCCAGATCACCAGGATGTTGGGCTGGTCGGCAGCCTCGGCCGCGGGGGTGCACCCCACCAGGACCCCGAGCGCTGCGAGCAATGCGATCCGCTTCATCTCGAAGCTCCTTCTCGATTTAATAAACGTAAATCTTCCTAAACCTAGCGCGAATCCGGCCGCACGGGTGGAGGCCGGGCTCTGCCACGGCAATCGTCCGTGACGGAACGATCCGGCCGTCGCACCTCGGCGCGCAGATCTACCTCACCCGACTTAAGACCGTGTCGAGAGATCTCTTCTAACCAACGGCTTGTGTGCAGGAATCCTGGTAGGCCACCGGAGGAACCGCGGCCACCTGGAAAACGGCCAAGATCTCGGTGAGACCTACGAAGGCGTGCCCATCAGAGGGTGCGGCTCCGTCACGACCCTGCCATTCCACCCCTGAGTCCTCACGATTTCGACCAGATCCGCGTGTTGAGGTTGAGATCGTCCACCACGGAGAGACAAGCGCGCACATCATCCACGAAGGCCGCGAGCTGGACCTGGCTCCCTGCCCGGCGGTACAGCGACGGCTCGAATCGGTCTCTCCGGCTGGGGAGCAGCAGCAACAGGCACTCGTGGTGAAAGCGCGCGCGCAGTCCGGGAAAACGCCGATTCAGTGCGCTGAGGCGCGACATCATGCCGGTACTCAGGATGAAGCGAACGTCCACTTGATCCGTAGTCCAGGTCTCGAAGGCCGCCTGGAAGTGAGGATCTTCGAGCGTCGCCTGCTCTTCCCCCGGAGCCGACGCGGCCTTCTCTCCTCGGGGCAGCAATCGCGTGGTACTGCGGAAGTGTTTGTGAAAATCCGCGATGAAGACAATGCCGCGGAAGTAGGTTTCGTAGACCGTCTCGAATCCCTGACTGGTCCAACGTCGCCGCTTGCGTTCGGCGCGCGCCTCGGCGAAGCATACCTCGGTCGCACCCCAGCGACCGGTGAAGCGGTCCTCGCTCCGGTAGACGTCGCTCGCGAAGGGAAACAATCCGCTCTGGTCGAGCAGTCGCCAAGGAATGCCTTCTGCCGGCTCGTAGGCGATCTCCGGAAAGTGCTGGCGGCAAACCGCCGTGAAGACCCGACGCTTGTAGTCGCCGAGATAGGTGTTCCTGGGGCGGATCGCAAAGCGCCGAAACGCCCAGGCAAACCCGAGAATTCCGGCGATGGGCCAGCAGAAGACGATAGGGCCGCCCCAGGCTCCATGGGGCTCGATCCACGCGCGAGTCTGCGACAGGAGATCGGCGCTCAGACTGCCGGGCGCTGGTTGCGTGCCGAGCCAAGCCAGGAAGAGAAACGGGGCAGCGAGAAGAGGCAGGCATGCGACGAGGGCAACGATCGTGCCCCACCAGGCGAAGACGGTTCGCCGGCGCTCGAGCTCCAGATCTGCGAACACGGAATCCAGGGAGTCCGGGACGGAGTCCTCCCCGAGTCGGGTTGCGGGGTTCGCCACCGTGGTTTCAGCCATCGCCGCCCGTTGTCAGCGCAGCTGCTGGCGTTTCCCGGATACTCGCATCGGTTTCGAAGAAACCCATCGTCGTGAAACGGGTCAGGCGGGCGACGACCAGCGTGGGAAAGCGTTGCACGAGATTGTTCAATGCCATGACGTGGGCGTTGAATGCGCGGCGCGCTGCGGAGATCTGTTCTTCCAGCTCGGTGAGGGCTTTCGACAGGTGCACGAACTGGTCACTGGCTTTGAGCTCCGGGTAGGCCTCGATCCGAGAGTCGAGGCTGTGGAGAGCACGAGTCAGCGCCGCCTCCTCGTGTGGACTCGAAGCGGTCCCGAGGCTCGCAACGGCGCGAGCACGCGCCTCCGTGACGAGACGCAGCACCTCGCGTTCGTGCTCTGCATAGCCGCGTACGATACGAACCAGATTGGGGACGAGGTCGTGCCGCTTCTTGAGATTTACCTCGACGCTGCCCCGAGCGTTGAGGCATGCGTTGCGCGCGCCTACGAGCTGGTTGAAGACACGCACGAAGGCGAACGCCATCAGAACGCCGACCGCCGCAGATCCCCAGGTGATCACCGAGCTCCCGTCCACATCCTACCTATCGGATTTCCCTCGGCAGGCCTGACGGCTGCTCGGCGGTCGAGGACAGATCGAGGGGGCGTCAGCGAGCCGATGCCGACGATGCGGGTGAGACGGGAGTCGGCGCCTTCTGGGCCCCGCGGGGAGTTTCGGTCCGGTGATTCGGACTCCGTTTCGCGCCAGCCTCACTGGGGAGGAGGATTTCCGCCCTCCAGGTTCGCTTCGGGCCCGGATCCCGGAAATTGGCGATCATCCGGAGTTCTCAGTCCAAAGGAAAAGCCATGAACCGACTGCTCCTCGTCCTCCCGCTCCTCGTATTTTCGCAGGCGGTCTTTGCCCAGACCCCCTTTCAGTTTGCCGCGCCGAATCTACGGGCCCCCGATGATCCGAACGTGAGCGGGATTCGGTTCACGCTGTTTCATGGCAACAATCAGAGCGTGCGCGGCGTCGATCTCGGGCTCTTTTCCCTGAGCGAAACCCGCAACCTGACGGGCTTCAGCAGCGTCATTGGCATGGGCAAGCTCAACGGTGACCTGTCCGGTTGCGCCACCGGCCTCATCAATGTCCATACGGGCGTGGACACCGGCGTGAATGCCGCCTTCGTCAATCGAGTCAATACCCTGAAGAGCGGAGCCAACCTCGGCTTCGTCAACATCGCCGATGGGTACACCATGCTGGATCTGGGCGGACTCAATGTCTCCGACCGCTCGACCGTCCAGCTGGGCTTCCTCAACGTCACCCGGAAGCTCACGGGCGTCCAGATCGGTTTTCTGAACCTCGCCGAGAACGGCTTCCTGCCGATGTTTCCGTTCTTCAATTTCCCGAGAAAATGACCTAGAGATCGTTGTTGATGCCAACCGTGAGTCCGTCGGCTCAAGTCGAGGAGCGGCGGCGCGCGCGCAGGGGGATCGCGCCCTGGACCTCCTGCTGCATCGCCTCCGTGCGCTCGGTCAAGAGCGACCATGCCGAGTTCGCGCGCGGTGGCGAGGGCTTCCCCAGTGAACTCTCGCGCCCGGTCTCGATCGCGCGCCTCGCCGCGGGTTAGAAGCATGCGCGCGAAGTCGTGCTGGGTGTGAGCAAGCCAGGGGCGCGCGCCCATCCGGCGGTGCATCTCGAGGGCGTCCTCGAAGTGGCGCTCCGCCTCCTCGAAGCGGCGAAGCAAGCCGGCCAGGGAGCCCAGCGGGCGGTCCGTCGAGCCCCAGGAGACGGTCATGCTGGACACCACGACGTTCCGGCGGGTGAGGGGTCGGAGCAATCCGTAGAGGACCTCGGCGCGAAGCTCGTCCTCGAGGACCATGCAGACCTCGGTGAGGAGCACCAGGGAGACCGGCAACGACAGGTCGCCGCGCGGGAGGGCGGAGAACTCCGACGTCGCCAGGCCTTCGAACTCCCGGCGCGCCTCCTCCCTGCGCCCGAGTATGGCAAAAGGCTCGGCGAGAACACAGCGCCAGGTGGGGATGCCGGGTTGCTGCTTGGCCAGCGCGCGCAGGCCCGGCTCCAGCTCGACGAGGCCCCCCTGCTCACGGCGCAGCATGTAGGTTTGGGCAGCCAGCAGTTGGGAATCCATCGGTTCTTCCGTCCGGCGCGCCAGCGCGGCCGCCTCTTCGATGAGCCGCTCGGCCTCGTCGAAGCGCCCGGCAAGGAGCGCCTTCATTCCCTGGTATTGCGCCAGCATAAATGGTGCGAGCCCGGGACCACCGCGCCAGTTGCGCCAGGCGCGCCGCCTCGGCGTCCGCCTCGGCTAGATCGCCGAGGCTCAGCAAGGCATGGATGCGCCAGAAGCGAGCGTTGGCGGAATATGGCGGCTCTCGTCGCCGGTCAGCTCGGCGAGCCGGCTGATCTCGTCGCAGGCCTCGAGCAGCTCCCGGGGGTGCGCCCGGCCAAACAGCAGGTATCCCCGAACCCCAGCCACCCGAGCCCGCACTCGAGCATCGCCGACCCCTGGGCCAGCTCGCGGGCTTCCGCGACCATCGCATCCGCGCGCTCGAGTTGATCGCAGCAACGGAGCACGTTGGCCAGCTCGGCGAGGAGCTCGGCGCGGCGAGGCGTGCCGGCGGGACCGTGGGCCCGTAGTGCCTCCTCCAGCAGGTGCACACCCTGCTCGTCCGGAAACCCTACCCACTGGAGCGTACGAAGCCGATCGCGGCCCCGGCGAGGCGTTCGGCGTCCTTGCAGCGACGCGCGAGCTGGGCCGCCTCGAGGAATGCCTGCCGGTAGAGCTGGCGGTTGCCCGCGAGAAAGCGCGCCGCTCCGAGATCGAGCAATAGATCACAGCGCTGGATCGGATCGCCCGCCCCGCTCCGTTCCAGCGCGCGGAGCGCCCCCTCGAAGTGCTCCGCCGCCTCCTCCCACGCCAGCTGATCCATCGCCCGGTGGCCGGCCCGCGTCGCGTAACCCACCGCCTTCTTCGCGTCCCCCGCTGCGCCGAAGTGGCGCGCGAGATCCCCGAGATGGGGGTCCGATCCGCGGCGGAGAGCCGCTCCAGCGCCTCTCCGACCCGCCCGTGCAGCCTCGCCTGGCGGTGAAGACTCTGCTCGACGTAAACCGCCTCCTGGGTGAGCGCGTGGGCGAAGCGGTAGCTCCCGCTTGGAGCGTCGTCGATGAGCCCTGCCCGGTGGGCTTCGTCGAGCGCTTCGGCCAGGGCCTCGTCGGCGAGCTCACTCGCCTCCTCCAGGATCTCGATCGCGAACTCCCGGCCGATGGTGGATGCGACTTCGAGCACCTGGGTACAGCCAGGCGAGAGGTTTTGGAGACGGCCGCGGATCACCTCGCGCACCCGCGTCGGCACCTCCAGAACGCCCGCGGCGGCATCCACAGGCCCGCTCACAGCATCTCGCCCGGCGAGCAGGTTCACCAGCTCACGAATGAAGAAGGGATTGCCGTCCGTCCTCTCGAGGACCTTCGCTACCAGGTCCTTCGGTGGATCGATGCCCGCGAGCCGTTGCACGAGCTCTCGGACCTCGTCGGGTCGGAGACCTTCCAGGGGAATGCGCGTGCACAGATCGTGTCGGGCCAGCTCCGCGAGGCTCCCCGCCAGCGGATGATCGCGATCCACCTCCACGTCTCGATAGCTGCCGACGAGCAGAATCCGTGTCGCCGCGATCTCGTGCGCCAGGAATTCGAGCAGCTGAAGCGAGGACGCGCCGGCCCAGTGGAGATCTTCGACGATCAAGATCCGCGCCTCGCGCGCAGAGGCGCGCGTGAGGAAGCCCGCGATGGCATCGAAGAGGCGGAAGCGTGCCTCCTCGGGGTCGGCCTCGGCGGGAGGTTCGGGGAGATCGGGCAGGCGCTCGCGGATCGCCGGAACGACCCGGGAGATGCGTGTGGCTCCGTCCCCCAGGTCGATCCGCAAGGCGTCGGCACCCCGCCCGTTGACGATTCCGCGCACGATCTGCACCCACGGCCAATAGGCCGGGACCCCCTTATCCTCGCGACACCAGGCCGTGTGTACAGAAAGGCTTTCCGAGCGGGCGCCGGCGGCGAACTCCTCGGCGGTCCGCGTCTTGCCGATACCGGCCTCTCCGGCCAAGAGGACGATTCGCCCTCGCCCAGCGAGTGCGTCTTCGAGGGCGGCATCGAGCTGATCGAGGATGGCACCTCGGCCCACGAAGTCGGTCGCTCGCACCGCGCGCGTGCTTGGGCGTACGGCGGCCGGCCGCTCGCTGACGGGCGCGATCAGGCGATAGCCCCGACCCTGGAGCGTCTGAACCACACGCTGCTCTGACCCGGTATCACCGAGGGCGTGTCGAATCTTCTTGAGCGCCGTCGAAAGCGCGGTCTCACTGACGACCACCTCGGGCCAGACCTGGTCGAGAAGCTCCCCCTTTGGGATTACCCGTTCCCGGTGCCGCAGCAGGTAGAGAAGCAGGCGCAGGGGCGCGGCCTGGAGCTCGACAGGTTGACTCTCCCTGCGGAGCTCCTGGAGGGCTTCGTCCACCTCGAAGCCCCCGAATGCGAAGACGGTCGGCTGGTCCTCCAAGCTCCGCCCTCCGGGCAGGAACGGCGAACACGCGCTCGGCCGCACCGAGCGGTGGTCCCGGGGGACATCATATACCAAGAAGAGGCCAAGCTGTGGCCAAGTAGATCCTCGCGGAATGTGACCCAATGCGTCGAGTGGCGGCCTCTCAACCAGGCGGGTCGCCCAGGACAGGAAAAGAGGAGGAACCTCAGATGAATCGCTCACTATCGCTCGCGATTGCATTCCTGCTGCTGATTCCGGCTCTGCTGGCTTACAGCTGTCCGCCTCTGCCCCCCGTGGAACTAGACGAACTCGAGCTGCCGGGCCTCGAGGGTCCGGTCCGCGTCACGACCGACACGCGCGGCGTGCCGCACGTCGTCGCGCAGAGCCTCCTCGATGGGTTTCGCGTGCAGGGATACCTCCACGCGCGCGATCGCTTCTTTCAGATGGACGTGCTGCGTCGCAGGGCGGCCGGTCGCCTCGCGGAGCTCACCGGCGGACTCGACTTGTTGGCTGACATCCGAAGCCGTCCTCTCGGCCTTCGAGCAGCTGCCGAGCGTGAGGCGGCGCTCCTGTCGCCGTATGAGCAGGAGCTGCTCCAAGCCTACGCCGGCGGGGTGAACGCCTGGCTGGCCTCGAATCCGCTCCCGGCGGAGTACACCGAGCTCGAGATCAGCACCGTTCTGCCCTGGGAGGGACTGGATACGCTGATTCTAGCCAAGGAGATGTCCGCCTGGGACAACGCCGACTACGAGGGCGACAACACGAAGCTTCTGGAGAGCTACGAAGCCGCGGGAGATCAGGCGGGATTCGACGGTAGGGCGCTCTTCTTCCAGGACGTGATGCGGGTCGCGCCCATGGTGCCCGCCGCAACAGTACCCGATGCCGGGGGAGGCACGCCCTTCGCGGCCTCGCCCTCGAGCGGGCGCGTACCCCGGCCTGCAGTCGCGGCTCGAGGGGGCCGCAGCGAGCTCCCCACGATCGCCCGTGCGCGGGAATTCGCGCGCGTCTCTCCTCGCCAGGGCGTCTCTCCTCACCGGGGCGGCCCGGCGGGCAGCAACTTATGGGGGCTGGCAGCCTGGGCGAGTGCGGAGGGCGTCCCGATGGTCGCCAACGATTCGCACCACTACTTGACGGCGCCGGCGTATTCGCACGAGATCCATCTGGTCGTGGAGGGCGATCCGATCTTCGGGGATCTGAACCTGAGCGGCATGAGTGCTCCCGGCGCACCGGGCGTCAGATTCGGACAGAGCCAGTTCCTTGCCTGGGGCGGGAATAGCTTCTTCGCCGACGTATGGGACGTCTTCCGCGACCGCCTGGTGCGGGGAGACCCGTCCTGTCCGGCCCGGCTGTGCATCGAGTCGGCGGGCGAGATGCACCCCGTGGAGAAGCGATCCGAGACATACCGCGTGAACAACCTCGGGAACGGTGTCCAGGATGATAGCACCGACTATACGTGGTCGGTCGCTGCGTGGGCGCCAGAGGCAGTGAATGTCCTCAGCGTTCCCTTCCGGAGCTTCGGGCCGATCCTCGAGGTCGCGGATCGGAGCGTGGTCGACGACCCGGACTCCTCGCCCGCCGAGACCACCGCCCTGACCGTCCAGTACACGGACCTGCACGGAACCGGGATCGTGCGCGCGGTCGCTCGGGGTCATGACCGCGCGGGACGTCGGGGAGTTTGGAGAAGCGGTGCGGTCCTACGCGGGGAGTAGTGCACCACTGGGTGGTGGCCGACGCCGAGGGCAACCTGGCCTACTTCACCAGCGGCGACATCCCCCTGCGAGCCGATCTCGAGGCGGGCCAGGTGGTGGGAAGCGAGCCGTGGCTGATACGAGATGGCTCGGGTCCCTGCAACTGGATTCGCGACCCGCTCTCCCTCCAGGGGCAGGAGGTTCCACCCTATTCCCAGGGTCAGACCATCCCCTTCCTGACGATCCCCTTCGACGAGATGCCCTCGCTGGTGAACCCTCCGAACGGGTTCGTGGTGAACGCCAACAACGATCCCTCTGGGTCCAACCTCGACAACGACCTCTCCAACCAGTTCCGCCCCTCGGGTGGGATCTACTACCTCCAGTCGTACACGCCTCTCGGCGTTCGGGCGGGTCGCCTCACCCAACTGCTCGAGGACAAAATCGAGGCCGGGGAGAAGATCTCCCTCGAGGACATGAAGCGCTTCCAGGCCAACACGCAGCAGCTCGACGCCGAGCTGATGGCGCCATTCCTGACGGCAGCACACGCGAATGCCCAGCGACCGGGGGCACCGGCCGAGCTCGCCGCCTTCGCGAACGATGCGGAGATCGATGAAGCCGTTTCCCGGCTTGCAGCCTGGGACTTCTCCACGCCGACCGGCATCCCGGAGGGCTACGACGCGGCGGAGGTCGACGGCGAGCGCGATCCCGTGGTCTCCGCCGAGGAGGCCGCGCAGAGCGTGGCCGCCACCCTCTACAACGTCTGGCGAACCAAGCTGACCGACCGACGTCATCCGCGGTCGCCTTGGCGACTTCGGCCTGACGAGAGCTACCCGATCGTGAGCTTCAATGGGCTGCACCACCTTCTCTCCCGGGAGCCCTTCACGGGGGTCGGGGCCTCGGGGATCGACTTCTTCCCCGAGCCCGCCGCGCCTTCCGGCGCCCGATCGGCGTGACGTGGCGCTTCTGCAGGCGCTGCGTGACACCCTGGACCTGCTGGCCGGGAACGCCTTCGCAGCTGCCTTTGGCAGCTCCTCCAACCAGGACGACTATCGCTGGGGAAAGCTGAATCGCGTCACCCTGGCGCACCCACTGGATGGGTCGCGCTCGATCCCGCCCGCAGCGGGCTTCAGCGACCTGTCGCCGCAGCTCCCCGGGATCGCGCGCGACGGAGGCTACTGGACCGTGAACCCGGGAGGAGGCTGGAACTTCCAGGATACTGCGATCAACTCCCAAGCCTTCCACTTCTCTGATGGCTCCGAGTACCGCCTCGTGGCGGCAGCAGGCCACCCCCTCGCCGGGTGGGAGCGCGTGCTCGGCTTCGCCAACATACCCGGCGGATCTTCGGGAGACTCCGATATCCGCTCTACGCCTCGCAGCTCGCGAACTGGCTCACGGTGGACTACCACCGCGTGCCCATGAGCCCGCGCGACGTCCGCCTGGCGGCCGAACGCATCGAGACCTTCTCGCCGCCGCTTCCCTAGGTCGCTCAACCGGAGGACAGTTGCTGCTGAGCACGGCGGCCAGTAACCGCGCAGCCGAGCTTGCACAGCTCCGGACCAGCCAGCGACAAAGAGACGATCAGGCCGCCAGCAGCTTCGCGATCTCCTTGCGGTCGGCACCGAGAACGAAGAGCGCCCGCATGAGCATCTCGATGCTCGCGTCGGCCTGCTCGAGGCGTGCGACGCGCGGCTGGGTCGAGCGCATACGCCGGGCGAGATCCTTCTGTGTGATCCGCTGCGACCGCCGCCTCTTTCGAACCCGCTCAGCCAGCCGAACTCGCATCTCGACGATAGCCGCCTCCTCGTCGGTCAGGCCGAGGAGTTCCTGAACGGATCCCTCCGTCCAGCCCTTGGGAAGCTTCTTGCTAGCCACGGTCGTAGTCCTGTATCCCGACCGGGCCCCACCGAGATCAGCTGGACGGGAACCTCCACCAGCGCCTCGATGCGCTCGACGTAGCGCTGCGCGTTGTCGGGCAGGTCGGACCACTCGCGGGCTCCGGTGACCTCTTCCTCCCACCCGGGCAAGGTCTCGTAGACGGCCTCGGCGCGAGCGAGCTCGCCGAGTGTCATGGGGAAGTCGTCGGTGACCTTTCCGTCGATGCGGTACTTGACCGCGACCGGCACCTCCTTCAGCCCCGAGAGGATGTCGAGCTTGTTCATGGCGAGACCGCTGAGGCCGTTCACGATGGCGGCCTCGCGGAGCACCACGGTGTCGAGCCAGCCACAGCGACGCTTGCGGCCGGTGGTGGCGCCGAACTCCTTGCCCTTGGAGCCCAGCCAATCGCCGCCCTCGCCCTCGTCCTCGGTCGGGAACGGCCCGCTGCCGACCCGCGTGGTGTAGGCCTTGGTGATGCCCAGCACGCGATCGATCCGCGTCGGCCCCACTCCCGCGCCCGTGCACACCGCACCGGCCACGCAGTTGGACGAGGTCACGTAGGGATAGGTACCGTGGTCGATGTCGAGGAAGGTCCCCTGGGCTCCTTCGAACAGCACGTTCTTGCCCTCGCGGAAGGCCCGGTCGAGGATCCGGCCGGTGTGGTCCACGTAGGGCTCGAGACGCTTGCCCATCTCGACGTACTCCTGGTAGACCGCCTCGCCATCGATGGGCTCCGCGCCGTGGATCTGGGTCAGCTCGAAGTTCTTCTCCTTGGTGAGCCGTTCGACGGCCTCGCGGAGCCTCGGCGGGTCGAGGAGATCCGCCACGCGGATCCCGCGACGCGCGATCTTGTCCTCGTAGGTCGGCCCGATGCCGCGCCCGGTGGTGCCGATGGCGCCTCCCCCGCGCGCCTTCTCACGGGCCTTGTCGAGGGCGGTGTGCCAGTCCAGAATCACGTGAGCCTTGCCCGAGAGGCGCACCCGCGAGGGATCGCGCAGCGCGCCGCTGGCGCTGATGTCGTCGAGCTCCTTCAGCAGGACGCGCGGGTCGACCACCACCCCTGGGCCGATCAGGTTGACGGTCCCCGGCCGCAGGATTCCCGATGGAACCAGATGCATCACCCGCTGCTTGCCGTCTACCTCGAGTGTATGGCCGGCGTTGTTGCCACCCTGGAAGCGCACCACCAGGTCCGCGCTCACGCCGAGCCGATCGACGATCTTTCCCTTGCCTTCATCGCCCCATTGGACGCCTACGACTACGACTGCTGTCATGTTCCCAAGTCCACCAATTGTGCCGCGATCATGTGGGGGAGCTCCCGAAGCTTCTCCATCACATCATCGTCGGGCATTTGATCCACGTTCACCAACATCGCCGCCTCGGCCCGTTCCGGGGCCAGGGCGAGTTGCATGCGGGAGATGTTGATCCCAGCCTCTCCGAGGCAGTTGCCGACGTGTCCCACCACCCCCGGTCGGTCGCGATTCTGAAGCAGGATGGTCGGACCCTCGGGAATCGCCTCGAGCATGAAGTCGTCCACCCGCACGATGCGCGGCTGATTCCCGTGGAAGATCGCGCCGGCGATCAGGCGTTCGACACAGCCTCGCACCCGGGTCGTCACGGTGCTGGCAAAGTCCATCGCGCGGCTCGACTTCGACTCGATCACCTTGATTCCGTGCTCCTGGGCGATGATCGGCGCGTTCACCATGTTGACGCGATCGCTGACCGACTCGAGCATGCCCTTGAGCACCGCCACGGTGATCGGCGCCACGCGCAGATCGGCGACCTCGCCGGCGTACTCGATCTCGATCTCCTCGATGGCCCCCGGACAGAGCTGCCCCTGGAAGCGCCCGAGCTTCTCGCCGAGCATCAAGTAGGGTCGCACCTGCTCCAGGAGCTCCGGCGAAATGGAGGGCACGTTCACGGCGTTGCGCACCGCGCCCTCCAGGAGATAGTCGCGGACCTGCTCCGCCGCGGTGATGGAGACGTTGAGCTGGGCCTGGCCGGTGGACGCGCCCAGGTGCGGCGTGCAGATCACGTTGTCCAGGCCGAGCAGCGGGTGGTCCGGCGGCGGCGGCTCCTCCACGAAGACGTCGAGGGCGGCGGCGCCCACCTTGCCGGATTCGAGGGCCTCGGCCAGGGCCTCCTCGTCCACGATGCCACCCCGGGCCGCGTTCACCAACAGGACCCCGGGACGCACCTTCTCGAAGGCCTCCCGCCCCAGCAGCCCCAGGGTTTCCTTGCTGCGAGGGACATGGACGCTGATGGCGTCGGCCCGCTCCAGCAGCTCGTCGAAGCCGAGCAGCTCGACCTCCTGCTTCTGGGCGACCTCTGCCGAGATGAAGGGATCGAATGCGATCACCCGCATGCCCAGGCCCCGAGCCCGGTCCGCCACGATGCGCCCGACGTTGCCGAGCCCCACCACACCGAGCGTCCGGCTGTAGAGCTCCATCCCCTTGAACTTCTTCTTCTCCCACTTCCCCGCCTTCATCGAGGCGGTGGCCTGCGGAACGTGGCGGGCGAGAGCGACGAGGAGTGCGATGGCGTGCTCCGCCGTGGTGACGGTGTTGCCGCCGGGCGCGTTGACGACCACGACGCCCCTCTTGCTGGCGGCGCCCACGTCCACGTTGTCGACACCGACCCCCGCGCGACCGATCACCTTGAGCTTCTCGGCCGCCTCCAGCACCTCCGCGGTCACCTGGGTGCCGCTGCGAATCAGCAGACCCTCCACGTCGCGAATCGCTTCGATGAGACCCGCTTCATCCAGATCCGGCTCGTTGAGGACTTCGATTCCTCGGGCCCTCTCCAGAATCTCGAGGCCTTCGCGTGCCAGCGGATCGCTGATCAGGACTTTGGGCACGGCTCTCTCCTAGTTGCTCGGCGCAGGCGATCAGAGGGCAGAGGCAGCCTCCGCTCGAATCTGCCCTCACTCTGATCCAGGACAATCCCGTTCCGGCTGGGGGTTCGCAGCTGGGATGGGTCGCCAAGCCCCCAAGGAGCCAAGCGAATCCCGCACGAAGCGAGGATTCTGGCGAACGCTTTCGGGGGTGTCAACGCAGAGTCGGAGCGCCCCCCGGGTGCTAGCCTAGAGGATTCATCGATCTCGCAGATCGGAAACCCATGACCACCCTCCCCGATCCCCTACCGATCCGTTCGCGCGGACCTCTGGACGCCCGAATTCGTGTCCCCGGGTCTCGCAGCATCACCAATCGAGCGCTGCTGGCCTCGGCCCTGGCCAGCGGCGAGAGCCGTCTCGAGGGCGCCGCTAGCAGCGACGACACCGACGTGATGCGGAAGGGGCTCTGCGCCCTCGGCGCCCGCATCGCCGTGGACGAGGACGCCTGGACGGTGATCGGTGTCGGGGGCCGCTTCGGAGCACCGCGCGAGACCGTGAACGTCGGCGCCTCGGGCACCACGGCGCGCTTTCTGACCGCCGCGGCCACCCTGGCCGCCGGCCCGGTGGTGATCGACGGAATCCCCCGCATGCGCGAGCGGCCGATCCAGGAGCTGGTCGAGGCCCTCCGCGCCCTCGGCGCCGATTGCGAGGCTCAGAGCCCCGGTGGCTGCCCACCGGTACACGTGGCCGGCGGAGGCCTCCCGGGCGGCCGCGCCAGCATCGACGCGCGGCGTTCCAGCCAGTACGTGTCCGGGATCCTCCTCGCCGCGCCCTACGCCGACCGCGACGTAGAGCTCTCCTTCGTCGAGGGCGTCCTGGTCTCCCGGCCCTTCGTGGACCTCACCCTCGAGGTGATGCGCGCCTTCGAGGCTCGGGCGAGCTGGCATGGCGAAGGGCTGCGGGTGCGCGCCGGCTCCCCCTATCGATCCCGGGTCTATCCCATCGAGCCCGACGCCCAATCTGCGGTCTACGGATTCGCAGCTGCCGCCATCGCGGGCGGGCGGGTCCGGGTCGACGGCATTCCAGCCGAGTCACGCCAGACGGACCTGCTCTTCCTCGAGGCGCTCGAGTCGATGGGGTGCCGGGTGGAGCGGAAGCCGGATGCGGTCGAGGTGCACGGCGCCCAGCACACCCTTCGGGGGGTCGAAATCGACATGAACGCCATGCCCGACGCCGCGCTCGCCATGGCCGTCGTCGCCCTCTTCGCCGAGGGACCGACCACGATCCGGAACATCGCGAACCTTCGCATCAAGGAGACCGACCGCCTGGCCGCCTTGGAGAGCCAGCTACGCCGTCTCGGAGGGCTGGCGACCGCCGGCCCGGATTGGCTGCGGATCGAGCCCGGCCCGCTCCATGGCGCCGTCATCGATACCTACGACGACCACCGCATCGCCATGGCCTTCGCCCTGGCTGGGCTGCGGGTACCGGGTGTGGCGATTCAGGATCCCGGGTGCGTCTCCAAGACCTGGCCGAACTACTTCGATGCCCTGGAGCGTCTATGATCTGGAGGACACTCTGCGCAGCTCGCGGGGGGCCCGCCGGTGGTGGAAGCGCCGCGGGCGGTGATAGAGCCGCGCCTCGGAGATTCGCACGCTGCGCTTCTCGGAGCTCGGAAGGCCCTGAGCGCAGCTGGGGCTACAGTACCAGATCCCCTCGCGTTTGACGGCGTCGAGGTCGAGAGCGGAGCGGCAGGCGGCACAGGATCCCCCGCCGCAGGACGGGTGGGTATGAATCACGGCGGGGAATTTACGAAGCTCTTGTCACTGAAGCAACCCAGGCGGGCCTCTTTCTCCGCGGAGCTGGAAAACCTCCGTACCCGGGAGACCGCCTCCCGCGTACCATGTCTGACGTGACCAGCGCGGACCCGACCAGAACCCAGCCGGAGACCGAGCGCTCCGGCGTACGAATCGAGGCGAAGGGCTTGACCCGCCGCTTCGGCCGACACGTCGCGCTCGACCGGCTCGATCTCGAGATCGAACCCGGTGAGGCCTTCGGTCTGCTCGGCGCCAACGGTGCCGGCAAGACCACTTTCATCCGCCTCGTGACCGGATTCCTGATCCCATCGGCGGGAACTCTCAGCATCGATGGGCTCTCTCCGACCCGCGAATTCAAGGCGGTCCGCCGCCGCCTCGGGTTCGTGGCGGAGACCTCGCGCCTCTACCCCGATCTCCGCGTCGGCTCCTTCCTTCGCTTCGCCGGTGGCATCCGCAGCCTGGCAGGGGAAACCCTCCGAATCGCCGTGGACGAGGCCCTTCACCGCTTCGAGTTGGTCGATGTGAGAGACCGGCTGATCGGGCACCTCTCCAAGGGCTTCCAGCAAAGGATCTCCCTCGCCCAGGCCTTCCTCGGGGACCCGCCGCTGGTGATCGTCGACGAGCCCAGCATCGGCCTCGACCCCATCCAGCAGGAGGAGGTGCGCGGCGTCCTGCGCGCCCTGCGCGGCCAGCGAACCCTGATTCTCTGCACCCACGACCTGGGGGAGGCACGCGATCTGACCGATCGGGTGGCGATCCTGCATCGCGGAAAGCTCGTCGCCGTGGGTCCAACCGCGGAAGTGCTCGGAAACGGCGATGCCCTGCCCTTCTTCCGGGGCGAGAAGGGAGCCCGCCCGTGAGGCCGCTCCTCGCCCTGATGCGCAAGGAGGTTGCCGTCCTGTTCGGCTCTCCCATGGCGTATCTGTCGCTCACCCTGGTGGTCCTGGTGACCGCGCTGATCTTCTTCGACCACCTGCGCCTCTACAACCAGATCCTCTTCCTGTATGCGAGCAGCACCCTGGGCGGCTTCGAGACCGACACCATCCCCGACTACATCAACCTCCGCGACTCGGTCTTCTTTCCGGTGATGGAAACCCTCGGCATCACGTTGATCGGCGTGGTGCCACTGGTGACCATGCGGGTCTTCGCCGAGGAGCGAGCCCGCGGAACCGACGAGTTCCTGGTGACGACGCACCTCTCTGCCGGCCAGATCGTGTTGGCCAAGTTCGCCGTCGCCTACCTCTTCGTAACGCTCATGATGGCTGCGAGCTTCGTGTATCCCGCGTTGGCGATCCAGCAGGGGGGCATCGGCGCGCAGCACCTGGTGGCGGTCTTTCTCGGGCTTCTGCTCCACGCTGTCGCCCTCGCCTCGATCGGGCTGGCATGCTCCGCCTTCACATCGAGTCAGCTCGTCGCTGCCATCGCGGGCTGGGCAGTCGGATTCGTCCTCTGGGATTTCAACTGGGCGAGCCCCTTCGTGGGCGAGACCACCAGCAAGTTTCTCGACGCGATTTCCCTCCATCTCCGCTACGGCAGCTTCGCCGAGGGAATCGTCAACCTCGCGAACCTGGCCTACTTCCTGGGCGTCGCCCTGGTCGCCGCTGCGGTGGCGCGATTCTCCTTCGACTGGCGGCGGGTGGCGGGCTGATGCGAGAGCTGGCACTGGGCGGACTGATCGCCATCGCCTTCGGGATGGGCTCCTACTACGCCACCGATCACTTCGGCGTCTTCAGCTACGCGAACGTGATTCTCGGCGGCCTGGCTCTCACCGTCGCGGCGGTGCGGGCTCTGTTTCGGGTGCGCGGTGCCAGCGCGCCGGCCTTCCGCAGGGTCCTCCTCCGCGGCCTGCTGGGCATTCTCGCCGCTGCGCTCCTGGGCGCCGCTTTGGAGCGCGCCGCCTACCACTCCGGCATCCAGTTCGACTGGTCCTTCGAGGGAAAGTTCGCCCTCTCCGACGCGACTGTCACCGCCCTCGGCGATCTCCCCTGCGAGCTCTCCGCCACGCTCTACTACGATGACTTCGACCCCCGCAGCCGCAGCACGCGCCTTCTCCTGCGCACCATGGGGCAGACCGGTGGCCTGGTCTTCGACGAACGACGCCTCGACGATCACCCGGACGACGAAGATCGCTACGCCATCGGATCGTCCAACACAGTCGTCTTTCACTGCGGCGACGAATACCAGACCGTCGAGCGACCCACCGAGGGTGCCATCTACGAGGCCCTCTACAGCTTCCGCTCCTTCGACACCAGGACCCTCTACCTGACACGAGGCTCCGGCGAGGGAGACTTCGAACGCGGCGATGCGGTCGGATTCTCCGGACTCGCCCAGGCACTCATCACCGAGGGCTATCGCCTGCGACAGCTGGTGACCGCGTCGGTGAGCGAAGTCCCCGAGGAGGCCGACGCAGTGATCCTGGTCGCGCCGGCTCGCCCACTTCGCCCCGAGGCGATCGAGGCCCTCGACCGCTACCTGGTGGGCGGCGGACGGATGGTCGCCTTCATCGAGCCCGGACGCGAATCCGGTGTCGAAGAGCTGCTCGCCAGGTGGGGGATCCGATCGGCCAGCGCGGTGCTGATCGACCCGGCTTCGGGCCCGGTCGACGGGGACGCTCCCGGCGTCAACCCGATCGCCTTCAACTACACCAGCAGCCACCCGGTAGCCAGCGGCCTCGATGCGTCTCGCATGACCTTCTTCCGGGGAGCGCGGTCCTTCGAGCTGCGCAAGCCTCGGCCCAGCGACAAGCTGGCCGGCGTGGTCTTTGCGAGCCCTCGATCCTGGCTCCACACGGACTTCTCCGTGCTCTCCAGCAAGGTCGAGCCAGAGCGTCCAGCGGCGGCGGTCGAGGACTACCACCCCATCGTCGTCGCCGCTGCCTTCCCACGGGAGCAGGGCCAGGCGCGGATCGTCGCCTTCGGCGACAGCGACTTCGCCTCCAACCGCCACCTGCGAACGCTCTACAATCTGGATCTGGTGTTGAACGCGATCCACTGGGCGCTGGAGAGGGAGCCCGACATCACCCTGCGCCCCAAGACGAGCGTCGGTGGCATGCAGTTCCCACTGCCGATCGCCAGCACCCTGCAGATGTTCCAGGGCCTCGGGCTGCTGCTCCCGGAGCTTCTGCTGATCGCCGCGGCCGCCCTCTGGCTGCGACGGCGATCCGCCTGAGCCGCGACGCCGGTCAGCGCCGTTTCTTTGGCTTGGTAGTGGCCAGGGCGAAGCCTTCGGCGCCGGCGAGCTGAGCCTGATCCAGGACGTAGACGGCCTTCCCCAGGATCACCTCCTTGTCCCCGCGCAAGATCACCATCTTGTCCTCGGCACTGGCCAGCGCCACCTCCAGATGGGCGCGAAGATCCTCCAGCTTCACCACCTTGTCGTTCACTTGGACGATGTCGTTCGCAGTCATCGTCACGGTGATCGCCTGGGGCGGCGTCTGGCTCTGCTGCGTCGCCTCCGGGAGATCCACCTTCTTCCCGGTGTTGGCGATTACCGAGGAGGTCACCATGAAGATGATCAGCAGGACCAGGAAGACGTCGGTCAGCGGGGTGATGTTGATCTCGGCGACGATGCCGCCGGCGTCGTCACCCTCGGGCAGGAATGAGGTTGCCATCAGCTACCTCCGGATTGGGGCCGGGCGAGGCAGACGGAGCCGCCTCGACGTAGAGCAGCGCCTGGATGAAGCGCTCACTGGCCCGCGTGAAGCTGGCGGCGATTCCGCCGACTCGGACCTGGAGCCAGTTGAAGAGGGCCAGGGAAACGATCGCCACCAGCAGGCCCACGGCTGTCGCGATCAGCGCCTCGGAGATTCCTGCGGAAACCACCTCGAAGCCCGCGTCACCCGACTCGGCGATCGCGCCGAAGGCCACCATGATCCCGATGACGGTTCCGAACAGACCGATGTAGGGGGCCAGCGAGCCCACGGTTCCGATGAACCAGAGACCCCGGCGCAGCTCGGTGAGCGCCTCCTGTCTGGCGGTGCTCAGCACGTGGTCGAGATCCTCGAGCGCGATGTTCCGCCAGCGCAGTCCCTCGCCGAAGACTTCGGACATCGGGGTACTGGAGGCCTCGCAGAGCGTGCGCGCCGCCGAGAGGTCGCGCCGAACCAGGGTATCGACGAGCTTGCGCGTCAGCTCCCGGGTCGCCGCATCGAGGCCCCGGTATTTCCAGACCCGCTCGAGAGCGACCGCGAAGACGATCACCGACAGAACTCCGAGCGGATACACGGTGAGGCGCCCCTGGTGCAGCAGCTCCAGGACATGGCTCCATTCCATATTCAAGGTGGCTTCTCCTAATCTCTTCCTCGCGCCCGACCCAAACTTACCCGGGCCTTCGCGCGTTGACACCCCCCCGACCCTCTCTTACGCTTTTGGGGGGGCGGGAGATTTCACAATCGTGTCGAATAGTTGCGTCCCCGTGGCCGTCTACCTTTGCGGGCTGCTTCACGAAAGCCGACGTCTGGCCGATGAGAAACCCGACCTCTGGTCGATGGGATCCGCCGATGAGATCGGCAGATCGTCCGGAACGGTTTAACCGGCAGGCAGCTCACCGGTAACTCCTGGGGTTCAGGGGCCGTAATCGGCAAGGAAAGCGTTCCAGGGAACGTACCGCGCGATGACCGATGAGATCGTGATCCACAGGCGGCGAGCCCGCCCTTCTCCGATGCGCACCCGGCGAATCGGCAGTCTTGCCGCCGGCACTGCCACCGCCACTGCCGGCGTCGACTTCCCTGGAATCGCGATCCCCGACCCCGAGG
This sequence comes from uncultured delta proteobacterium, assembly GCA_963722885.1. Classification (GTDB taxonomy): domain Bacteria; phylum Myxococcota_A; class UBA9160; order UBA9160; family UBA6930; genus CAVXZE01. The sequence continues at coordinate 256,220 of CAVROS010000003.1, read as the reverse complement.
GGACACGAGGGCGCCTGGTCTCGGGGGGGATCTCCCTCCTTCTGCACGGCCTTGCGATCAGCGCCATCCTGCTGGCCGCCTGGCTCGCGCCGGAGGAGATGATCGAGGAGATCATCGAGATCACCCGAATCGAGGAAGAGCTCGCCTCGGAGGAGCCCGCTCCGGCACCGCGGGTGCTGGCGGAGAGCTTCGCCGCGTACGACCCCGCGCCCATGGCCACCGTGCCCCAGGTCGTCAGCCCCGCGGTGATCCAGCGCGCGGCCCCGGTAATCAATGCCGAGCAGCTCCAACTCGACACGGTCAATCCGGTCCAGGCCCCCCGCGAGGTGCAGCGGGCGAGCCGCCAGGTCGAGACGGCGCGCACCTATCAGTCCATCGCCCAGGCCACGGCGTCTCCCCTGGAGATCGACGCATCGGCTCCGGCCATCCGCGGCCCCGTCGAGCTTCAGGCTCCTTCGGGGATCCAGGCCGGGCCGCGACAGGTGGTCCGAGGGAGCGGCGTGGGCATCGCGGATCCCTCCGCGCTCGGCACCGGCTCCTCGGTTCGCGAGGGCATCGCATCCAACCGCGACGTCCTCGGCAGCAAGACCGGGGTCCGCGCCAAGGTGAACTGGGCCGTCGGCGACAGCAACATGCGGGGAAGCGGCGGTCAGGGAACCGGCCCTGGCGGGGTCAGCTGGGACCAGTGCATGGGCCGGCCCGAGGTTAGAGCCTACATGCAACACATCAAGAGCCGGGTACTGAACCGCTGGGTGCTGCCTTCCAACGTGCAGGCCAACCGCACCGTCACCCTCCGCTTCGTGCTCGACCCGGCGGGCACCGCCAACCGCGTCTCCTTCGTCTCCGCGGAAGACAACGTCCTCGGTGAGAGCGCCGTCAAGGCGATGCGCTCCGCCTCTCCCTTCGACCAGATGTCCGACCGGGTGCGCTGCCTCGCCGGAAACCCGATCATGGCCACCTTCCGCAATCCGACCATTGCGACGAACTGAGACCCTACTCCTGCTCTGCCTGTTTTCCCTGCTCACGCTGATCGGGGCGGGCGGGGCCTGGGCGCAGGCCAGGAAGCCCGTCGTCCTGCTCTTCGACGAGGAGGAGCAGCTGAAGGAGAAGCACGCCGACACCAACGGAGATGGCCGTTACGACGAGTTCATCTACTACAGCAAGGGCACTCCGGTTCGCGCCGAGCAGGACACCAATTACGACGGAACCCGCGACACGACGATCCGCTTCGGACCCGACTCCAAGCCCCTCGCGCAGGAGCGCGACACCAACGCCGACGGACGGGCGGATCAGTGGATCGATTTCGAAGCCGGCGTCCCCAGACGGCAGCGGGACGACCACAACTTCGACGGCAAGGCGGACTCGACGGTCGAGTACCAGGCCGGCGTGCCGGTGCGCAGAGAAGAGGACGTCAACTTCGACGGCCGCCCGGACCGCACCATCACCTACGCCGGTGGCGAGCCCTCCGTGGTCGAAGAGGATCACACGGCCGACGGCCGCCCTGACCTGCGAGCGGAATTCAACCCCGACGGCACCAAGAAGGTCGAGCAGCAGGACACGAACGCCGACGGAAGCTTCGACGTCACCATCCAGTACGACCACGGCGAGAAGACCCGCGTCGAAGAGGACACGGATCAGAACGGTCGGGTGGATAGCGTGACCTACTACCGCGGCGGTCAGATCGTCCGACGCCGCGCCGATACCAGCGGCGACCGCCACTTCGACACGGAATCGATCTACCGCGGCGGCAAGGAGCACCGCCAGGTTCGAGATGGAGACGCGGACGGAAACCCGGAGGTGGTCATCCAGTTTCTCCCCAACGGGGATCGGGAGCGAGAGGAGTTCGATCCCGACGATGACGGCCGCGTGAGCCTGGTCCGCAGCTACCGGGATGGCGTGAAGGTCCTGGAAACAGAGGACACCGATGGCGACGGCCGTTTCGACTTCGAGAGCCAGTTCGAGGCGACCCTCATCAGCCGGAGCGAGGCAGACACCAACCACGATGGAAAGAAGGACGTCTTCGTCACCTTCCGCGATGGCGTGCGCGCCGGCCAGGAGGAGGATCAGAACCACGACGGCGAGATCGACGTCTCCTTCACCTACGCGCCGGGTGGCGAGCAGATCCGTTCGGAACAACGCGACGTGGATTTCGACGGCCGCTTCGAGACCGCGGGCACCTACGAGGGAGGGCGGATCCTCCGCAAGGAAATCGACAACACCGGAAAAGGGAGGCCGGATCGGATCGAGCACTACGGCGAGGAACGGCTCCTCCGAGTCGAGCTCGACGAGAATCTCGACTCGCGCTTCGATCTGTGGAATTTCTACGATCCGAAGGGTCGGCTGGAGAAGCAGGAGCAGGACCGCAACGACGACGGGAGTCCCGACACCTGGGTCACCCTCGACGTCGAAACGGGCAAGGAAACCCGGGTCCTCGAAGATTCCGACGCCGACGGAAAGGTGGATATCTGGCGGGCCAATGATCCCCGTGGCGTGGCCGTCTCGCTGGAGGAGGACAAGAACAGCGACGGGAAGCCGGACCGCTTCGTGAAGTTCGCCGACGGGAAGCCCGCCCGCTTCGAAGAGGACACGGACTTCGACGGGAAGCCGGACGTGCGCGGAAAGCTGTCTCCCGATGGCCAACTGGTCAGCGAAGAGCGTTCCACCGGAACGGCGGAGGGATTCGATCTCGAAGTCGCCTACCGCGATGGAGAGAAGATTCGCGAGGAAAAGGACACCCGCGGCGACGGCAAGGCCGACGTGATCACCCGCTTCGAGGGCGGAGTCGAAACCCTGCAGGAGCAGGACACCACTGGCGACGGGAAGTTCGATACCCGGATTCATTTCGAGAAGGGCAAGCCCTCCCGCCAGGATCGCGATACCACCGGTGACGGAGAGAGCGACCAGGTCACCTATTTCGGTCCCGGTGGCTCGATCCTTCGAGAGGAGGTCGACACCAACGCCGATCGCCAGCCGGATTTCAAGCGCTTCTACGCCAACGGCGAAACCGGCCGGGAAGAGCAGGACAAGGACTTCGATGGCCGCTTCGAGCTGGTGACCACCTTCGAGAACGGGACGCCGCGGCGCTCCGAGGAAGATCTCGACGGCGACAACGAAGCCGATGTCGTGGTCCAGTACGAAGGTGGACGCAAGAAGATCCAGACCGAGGATCGGAATTTCGACGGCTCTGTGGACGTGGTCACGCACTTCGGCGGCGACGAGAAGCCGGCCAAGATCGAGGAGGACAGCGACGGCGACGGACGTCGGGAGACGGTCAGCTTCCTCGAGAAAGGGGTGCTCGTCCGCACCGAGAAGGACCGCGATGGGGATGGCCGCGCCGACGTGATCGCCACCTACGCCGATGGCAAGATCTCCCGCACCGAGCAGGACGACGACTTCGACGGCGTCTTCGAGAAGAAGGTCGCCTCCGGCAAGGGCGGCTCCCAGCTCCAGGAAGTCGACAAGAACGGCGACGGCAAGACCGATCTCTGGATCACACTCGACGCCGATGGTGAGGTCTCCCGTCAGGAGGAGGACCGGAACTTCGATGGAAAGGCGGACGTCATCTCCAGCTACAAGAGCGGCACACTCCGCCATCTCCGCCAGGACACGGAACTCAAGGGCTGCTTCGACCTCGAGGAGCGCTACGACTCCAAGGGGGAGCTCACCCGGCAACTCACCGATGAGGACGGCGACTGCAAGATCGATCTCTGGTCGGGCCTGGAGAACGGCAAGGTCGCGTGGCAGGCGAAGGATCAGCGCCGCACCGGCCGGGCGACCGTCCTGACTCGCTACAGCGGCAGCGGCACCGCCACCATCCAGGAGATGGTCGGTGAGGGAAAGAAGAAGCCGGACAAGAAGCTGTTCATCAACAAAGACGGCAGCATTCGCAGTCAGTGTGTCGACCTAGACGGCAATGGCGCCTTCGAGGTCCGCTACCGGATCGACGGTGGAGTCGTCAGCGAGGGATTGGTCGATACGGATGGCGACAGCGTCGCCGAGCAACGCCAGATCTACTCTGGCGGGCAGCTCTCTCGCGTCGAGGTCGACACCAATGACGACGGTCGGCCGGACGTCGTCCAGTACCTGGTCGATGGAAACATCGTCCGCCAGTGCGAAGACTCCGAGTTCGACGGCCAGATCGATCGCTGCTTCGAGGGTGAGAAACTGGTGGGGGTCAGTGGCGTGACCGACGTCGAAGCCCCTCTCGAGAAGCTCGGCTGCGGGAGCCTTCACCCGTTCTGGCGGGGGCGCTGACCGGGTCCGGCGATTCCCGCAGCGCGCGCCCTCAGATGGCCGATCGCGGCGAACCCGCCATTTCCGGCGCTCCTTCCTCCCTCTGCTGAAACCTCTGCCACGAAGACGACGGCATGCCGGTTGCATTGTCCTGCCTCGCCCCGAGCCGGGAGAACTCATGCGACCGATACGCTCCGTTCTTTGGATTGGCAGCACGCGAAGCCTCGAAGAGAGCCGCGTGAACGACGCCCCCAGCCTCGATCTGGTATGGGCGCCTGATGTAGAGGGAGCCCTCGAGCTTCCGCTCAACTGCTTCGACGGCGTGATTCTCGACGGACCGAACCCTGAGACCCTGGAGGACGACCTCGGCCGCCTGACCGGCGCCCCTGAGCTTCCGCCCCTGCTAGTGCACCTTCCCGGCGGAAATTCGGCCCTCGCCCGGAGGATCTCAGAGGCCGGAGCGCGAGAAGTCGTCCTCGCCGACGAGGGCCCGGAACGAGCCTCCGCACTGGACCTGGTCGAGCGGCTGGAAAGATCCTCGCCGCCGCCCAGCACCGGCCCTACGACGGTGGAGGGAATCATCGGCGAGAGCCCGGCCATGCGCGAAACCTTCGCCCTGGTTCATCGCGCCAGACGATCCGAAGCGACGGTCCTGCTGAGTGGCGAAACCGGAACCGGAAAGGAGCTGCTCGGTCGCGCGATCCACGTGGGCGGGCAGCGACGCGCCGGCCCGTTCGTCGCGGTGAACTGCGCCGCCTTTCCCGACTCCCTGCTGGAGAGCGAGCTCTTCGGGCATCTGAAGGGCGCCTACACCGGTGCCGATCGCGAAAAGCGAGGGCTCTTCGAGGCCGCGGGCAGCGGCACGCTTTTCCTGGACGAGATTGGAGAAACCTCCGGGCCGCTTCAGGCCAAGCTGTTGCGCGTCCTCCAGGAGAGGGAGGTCCGTCCCCTGGGCGGCACGCGCACCCGCCGCATCGACGTCCGCGTGATCGCTGCGACGAATCGTGACCTGCGCTTCGAGGTCTCCAATGGACACTTCCGTGAGGACCTCTTCTACCGGCTCGCGGTCTTCCCGATCACCGTCCCCCCGTTGCGCAAGCGCCCCGAGGACATCCTGCCACTGGTGGAGCACTTCCTGCGTCGCTACGGCCGTCGCGAGCGGAAGCCCGGCTGCCGCGTCTCCCGCGACGCCGCACACCTGCTGCTGAGCTACAGCTGGCCTGGGAACGTGCGCGAACTCGAAAACGAGATCCAGCGCACCCTGGCGCTCTCGGATTCCGAAGGCGAGATCACACCCGCTCTGCTCTCGGACTCCATCACCCGCCTGATCGAGCCGGTCGAAGCCGTGATGCGCGAGGGCGAGTCCCTGCAGGAGACCCTGGAACGAGTCGAAGCCTGGCTGCTCCGCCGTGCTCTCGAGGCCCATCACGGCCACCGCACCCGGACCGCCCGCCGACTCGGCGTCACCCGCGAGGGCCTCTACAAGAAGATGAAGCGGCTGGGGGTCGAGTAAGCGCTCGAGCTTCCGGTGTGTGAAGCTATCTTCGATCTCAGGCCTGTAACGTTGGATGTGAACTTCCGAAGCGTTGGCCGATTCATCACCACAGGATCCAGCTATGCAAGTTGTACTCGAGACCTCCGCTGGCGCAATCGTGGTCGATGTCCTGGAAGAGAAGGCGCCCAAGACCGCCGCCTATTTTCTCGGATTCGTCGACCGCGGAGACTACGACGGCGCGACTTTCTACCGGTCCACGAGACTCTCGGTTCCCAGTGGCCCGAGGTTGATCCAGGGCGGTCTCCTCGCTGACGCACTGACGGGCACTGCATCGCAACCCTCGGACCGGACGAGACCTGCGCTACTGGAAGAGATCGAAACGACGGCGCAGACCGGCCTTGCGCATCAATCCGGGACGGTTTCGTTGGCCCGGGATCTCCTGGGCACCGGTTTCGCCCTGCCCGAATTCTTCATCTGCCTGGGTGACTTTCCACAGCTGGACTTTGGCGGCCGGACGGAACCCGACGACAAGGGATTTCCGGCGTTTGGCAAGGTCGTTTCTTCGATGGATGTGGTGATGAGAATCTCCGAAGGCGAGCCAGCGGGCGCCACACCAATCGCGATGCTCGAGGGCCAGATTTTGACAGAGCCCGTGACGATCTCGAAGGTCTATAGGAGATGACATCCGCCACCTTGCCGTCGCGGCAGCCGCCAGCCGAGCCAGCACCCGCGGCGGTCGTCGAATAGCTGGAAGCCGGTCAAAAACACCTGAAAAACCGCCGGATCCTGCCCTGGCCGATGCGCAACAACGCCCCTGAGGGGCTGTCGAATTCAGGAAAAATTCGCTAGGGTCGTCGCCGGAGTGTGTCCATTCGACTACGTCGAAAAAGCCTTTCTCGACGGGTTGAGTGCATCTGTTGGTCGGACACTGCTGTGTTTGCGGGAGGTCACGGAGAGCGGGAACCGTGTGCCTCGAGTCGGAGTCGAGTGATCCGAGCCAATCACCCCGTTTTGTTTCCCGATCCGGAATAGATGACTCTCGAAAGAGGAGGTAGCAATGCCGCTCAAGGATGTCTTGAGGGAAAAGATCGAGGCGGCGCGTCCGCGGACCCAGAAGCTGGTGAAGCAGCACGGCGACGTCAAGATAGGTGAGGTCACCATCGCCCAGGCCATCGGTGGCGCGCGAGGCGTGCGCTGCCTCGTCACCGACATCTCGTATCTGGACCCCGAGGAGGGGATTCGCTTCCGAGGAATGACCATCCCGGAGGTAATGGAAGCGCTACCCAGGCCGAAGGGGAAGGATTTCCCCTACGTCGAAGGCTTCTGGTATCTCCTGCTGACGGGTGATGTCCCGACCGAGAAGCAGGCCTTGGAGGTCGTCGAGGATTTCAAGGCCAGGAGCCCGGTACCCCAGTACGTCTTCGATCTGCTCCGGACACTGCCGCGCGACACCCATCCGATGACGATGTTCTCCGCGGCCATCGTCGCCATGCAGCGCGAGTCGAAGTTCGCGAAGAACTACAAGGAATCCTACGACCGGATGACCGCCTGGGAGTCGATGTACGAGGACTCCACGGACATTCTGGCGCGGATCCCCACCATCGCTGCGTACATCTACAGGATGAAGTACCGCAACGATACGCCGATCGAGCCGAACCCGGATCTCGATCTCGGGGGCAACTTCGCCCACATGATGGGGATCGATCCCCCTTACGATGACGTCGCGAGGATGTATTTCATCCTTCACTCCGACCACGAGTCCGGGAATGCCTCGGCTCACGCCACGCACCTGGTCGCCTCCACCCTCTCCGATGCGTACTACGCCCTTTCGGGCGGCATCAACGCCCTGGCCGGGCCGCTGCACGGCCTGGCGAACGAAGAGGTGCTCCGCTGGATCCAGGACGTCTTCGACAAGCTCGGCGGGAAGATCCCGACTCAGGAAGAGCTGAAGAAGTTCCTGTGGGACACGCTGAACAGCGGCCAGGTCATTCCGGGCTACGGACACGCCGTGCTCCGAAAGACCGACCCGCGGTATGCCTCGCAGCGTGACTACTGCCTGAAGCACCTGCCCGACGACGATCTGTTCAAGGTCGTTTCCGGGATCTACGAGGTCGCTCCGGACATTCTGAGGGAGCAGGGCAAGGCCAAGAACCCGTGGCCCAACGTCGACGCCCAGTCCGGCGTGATTCAGTGGTACTACGGGCTCACCGAGTACGAGTTCTACACGGTGCTCTTCGGCGTCGGAAGAGCGATCGGCGTGCTCGCCAACATCACCTGGGACAGGGCTCTCGGCTACGCCATCGAGCGGCCCAAGTCGCTGACGACCGCCATGCTCGAGAAGACCGCCGGAATCTAGAGCATCCAGAGTCACCGCAATTGAAGAGGGGCCCTCCGGCGGGGCCCCTCTTCTCGTTTGGCCACGGCGTGCCCTCGACTCACGCCGCGGAAGAGCGATCGGACGTCGACGAATGGCCGACTACACGCAGGGCAGCAAGAAGGAGGTCGCTGAGGTCAAGTTCCTCATCCACGACCTCCGCGTCGAGAGGTTCATCAACGAGGTCATTCACTTCCACGTAACCCTGAACACCGACCTCGAGATCTACGGCGTCGAACAGGCGGTGATCCTGCACGGCGAGGATCTGCAGGTGCTGAAGACGAAGGCCATCGGCCTCCGCAAGGCCTTTCAGGACTACTCCAACGCCGTCCAGAACTTCTCGCCGGATCGGACCATCCTCCTGGCCGGCAGAAATTACGTCGAGACCATCCGCAGTACCTGCGCCCTGATCTTGAACCCCCTCTGGGGGCGCTCCGACAAGGTCCTGGACTTTCTACCGGCGGAATCCCGCTCGGCCCGCTCGCGAGACCTGTATCGAAACTGCATCCACTGGATCGCCGGTGTCTCCCGCCGCATCGAGCACTTCCTGGACGAAGCGGGGGACCGGGAAGACCACGCGGAGTTCGACCTGAGTGCCGAGCTGGAGGATTTCACCCGCGATGTCGCGCGACCCTACGTCACCGAGAAGGGCGGCTCTTCGGTGGAAATCCGGCTCGACAGGCTGGATTCCGCAACCATCGGCGGTAGCCAGCCCAGATTCCGGCGGATGTACTTCAACCTGATCATGAATGCCGCGGACGCCATGACCGACCGAGCCGGCGGGGTGATCGACGTCAGCGACACCGTCGAAGGGGACCGCGTCGTCCTGCGAGTGCGCGACAACGGGTCCGGCATGACCCAGGAGAAGATCCGTCAACTGCTCGCCGACAGGGAGACCCTCGACGGTGAGCTCCACTCCCTGGGCTTCGTTTTTGTGAGACAAACGGTGGCGGAGTTGAACGGAGAGCTCTCCATCGACAGCGCACCGGGTGCCGGAACCACGGTAACCATCCGCCTCCCCGTTCTCTCCCGCGAAGCCGAGCGCGCCACTGCCGAGCCGGTTGGCTCAGGCGACGACATGCACAGCGGCTGCGGTCGACTCCTCTACGACGACTACCAGACCTCTCAGGCGCAGTATCCCGGCAGCATCTTCGCGATCTCGATCACCGACGATGACAGCATCGATTTCCTCGCCCATCGATCCTACGACCGCTACTGGACCATGAATCACGAGGATCTTGCCCCCATGCACTTCGAGGCGACCTTCCGGGGCCGACTCGAGCAGGATGATCTGAAGAGACCGCTCCTGACCCTGAAGGAGCCCCAGAGCGTCAAGGAGTATTTCGATTTCAAGGAGCTCCCCGAGAACCAGAGGAGCGCCGAAACACACCTTCGGATGGTTCACGACGAGTACATCCGAATCGCCCGCAAGCTCATCGACACCGGCTTTCCGCCTGACACCGGTATGGAGTTGACCGGCTTGCCGAAGTTCTTCCCCGGTCAGGAGGAGCTCTCGGACGGCGAGCCGTTTCCGCTGAGCCTCCTTGCGGGGCAGGCCTTGAGCACGGAAGATCACCGGTAGGCGGGTGCAAGCTTGAGAGAATTCGCACCGGGAATCCATCTGGTCGAGTCGGCGGTTCGGTTCTATGGCGTTCGAATCCAGACTCGAATGACCGTCGTGCAGCTCTCGGACTCGCGGCTATTTCTCCATTCCCCGGTACCGCTCGATGCTGCGCCTCCGGCGCGATCTCGACAGCCTGGGCGAGGTCGCCTTCGTCGTCTCGCCCAACAAGATTCACCATCTGTCGATCGGCGAATACATCGACGCCTATCCCCGGGCAAGCGTGTTCGCATCCCCGGGTCTTTCCGAGCGGCGCGCCGACCTCGCCTTCGACGGCGTTCTCGGTGATCAACCGGATCCCGGATGGGCCGCCGAACTCGACCAGGCAGAGGTCCGCGGCAACGTCTTCTTCGCGGAGATCGTCTTTCTGCACCGGGCTTCCCGCACCCTGATCGTGACCGACCTGGTCGAGAATCTCGACAGCGAGACCGCGTCCGTCTTCGGGCGGACGCTCGCGCGCCTCTTCGGCGTTGGATCGCAGCCAGTGGCATCGCCGGAACACCGCCTCTACACCACCGATCTCGCGGCAGCGGCCGAGTCCCTCGAGCGCATTCGATCCTGGGATTTCGAGAGAATCATTCTCTCGCATGGAACCCTCATCGAATCCGATGGGCGCGCGGTGATGGACACGGTCGCCCAACACCTCGTCTCCAGAGTCCGAAGCCGCTCGGGCCCCTCCAAGAAGATCCTCGGGCTACTGGCGAGACTGCAGTAGCAGCACTCAGCCGGGGACGTTGTTGAACGTTCAACTCTTCCGCAGTGAACGTCACACGTCCGTTTCACTGGCTAGTTTCCTTTGAACTCGGGCTCCCGCTTCTCGAAGAATGCCTTGATGCCTTCGCGATAGTCCTCGGTGGACGCGGTCAGCATCCATTGGTCGTGATCCATGTGCATGATGGAGCGATCCAGAGCCGAGACGACGGCATTCACGCTCTGCTTGATCATCTGGGCGGGAAGCGGCGGCTGACTGGCGTAATCTTTCGCCATCGCCAACGCACTCTCCATCAGCTGATCCGCGTCGACGACCTCGTCGTAGAACCCCCAGCGAAGCAGGGTTTCCGCATCTTCGTTGCGTCCCAACCCGATCATCCGTTTGGCCCGCGATGGGCCGATCAAGTGCACGCAAAGCGGCAACGCCACCCAGTGCAGGTTCATTCCCCGGTTTATTTCCGGGTATCCGCAGAATGAATCGCGGGCGCCGATCCGGAAGTCACATGCCGTGGCGATGCAGGCCCCACCGCCCAACGCGACGCCGTTGATGGCGGCAATCGTGATCTGATGCATCTCGAAGATGCTGCGAATCATGTCCGGGCCCCGAGCGGATTCTTCGCCTCTCGCTCAGTCGCGTAGACCCGGATCCCCGATCGGGATCGCGCATGTCCGCGCCTGCACTGAAATGCTTCCCGTTGCCTGTAAACACGACCACACGGGTCTCCACGTCCTCCTGAAACGCATTCGCGGCCTGGGTGATCTCGAGCATCAGCTCGCGATGGAGCGCGTTCAGCCTCTCCGGTCGATCGAGGGTCACCACGGCGACGCTTCCGCGCCTCTCGATCTGGAGATGCTCATAGTCCATGGCCGTTCCCTCCTCGGGTCTGAGACTCGGCGCCTCGCTGCGGAACTCCCTGCCGCCAGCGGCCTCAGCTCGTCGGAGCAAGCACGAGGCAGGAGAGTGGGGGCAGGCGAAGGCACAGTGACTGTGGATAGCCGTGACAGGGAATCGGCTCCGCGATCACCGAGGCGAGCGTCTCGAAGGTGCTCCCCCCGAACTCGCGCGCATCGGTCGACAGCTTCTCGACCCAGAGCCCCGGATGCGGCGCCCCGATCCGGTAGTCGACGCGCGGTTCGGGCGTCGCATTCACTACCACCACCAACTCGTCTTCGCCGTGGCGGCGTCGGTAGGAGACCACCGACTGGTCCCGGTCGGAGCAGTCGATCCAGGCAAAGCCCTCCGGATCCGGATCCGAGCGCCAGAGGCATGGGTGCTCGAGGTAGAGCCAGCCCAGCACCTCGAGCAGACGGCTGAGCCCGACGCGGGGCGGATCCGCAGCCAGGTGCCAGTCGAGGCTGTTTCGGTGGTCCCACTCCCCGTGCGGTGCCAGCTCGGCGCCCATGAAGAGCAGTTTCTTGCCCGGCCGCGTGTATTGGTAGGCAAAGAGAAGGCGCAGGTTCGCGAACTTCTGCCACGGATCACCCGGCATCTTCTCCAACAACGATCCTTTGCCATGCACGACTTCATCGTGGGAGAGCGGCATGATGAAATGCTCGCTGTCCTCGTAGATCGCGGCAAAGGTAAACTCGTCGTGGTGGAACCGCCGATGTACGGGCTCCCTGGCCAGATACGACAGCGTGTCGTGCATCCATCCCATGTTCCACTTGAAGGTGAAGCCGAGCCCGCCGTCGTCGACCGGGCTGGAAACACCCGGCCACGCGGTGGATTCCTCGGCGGCGACGATGACACCCGGCTCCTCGACCCGAATCGTCTCGTTCAGCGAGCGAAGAAAATCCACCGCCTCGAAGTTCTCCGGACCACCCAGGTAGTTCGGGATCCACTCCCCCTCCTCGCGGCTGTAGTCCCGGTAGAGCATGGAGGCCACGGCGTCGACCCTGAGGCCGTCGATGTGGTATTCCCGGAGCCAGAAGAGAGCATTTGCGATCAGGAAATTCCTCACTTCGTGTCGCGAGTAGTTGAAGATCAAGGTTCCCCAGTCCGGGTGCTCCCCGAGACGGGAATCCTCGTGTTCGTAGAGCGCAGACCCGTCGAAGCGGCGCAGCGCGAAGTCGTCACGTGGGAAGTGGGCCGGCACCCAGTCGAGCAGGACTCCGATGCCGTTCTGGTGACACAGATCCACCAGGTAGCGGAAATCGTCCGGTTCTCCGTAGCGGGCCGTCGGCGCATAGTAGCCACTCACCTGATAGCCCCAGGATCCATCGAAGGGGTACTCGGTGATCGGCAGCAGCTCCAGGTGTGTGTAGCGGAATCGTTTCAGATACTCGACGAGCCGGGGCGCGATCTCGCGATACGAGAGCGGCCGATTCCCCTCCCCGGGCACCCGCGCAAAGGAGCCGAGGTGAACCTCGCAGATGGCGACAGGCTCGCGGAGAGGGTCGCGATCGCGCCGCGCCTCCATCCAGTCCTTGTCGCACCAGGCGTACAGGGACTCGCCGACGCGCGAAGCATTGGCCGGCGGCGGCTCCATGGAGAAGGCGAAGGGATCGGCCTTGAGACGAATCGCGCCATTGCTGGTCTTGATCTCGTACTTGTAGAGGGCACCCGGCTGAAGCTCCGGCACGAAGAGCTCGAAGACACCGGATTCACCGGTGCAGCGCATCGGAAACACGCTGCCATCCCACTGGCAGAAATCCCCGACCACGCTCACGCGCCGCGCCTCGGGAGCCCACACCGCAAAAGCGACGCCGTCGACACCGTCGATCCGGCGCGGGTGCGCACCGAGCACCTGCCACAGCCGCCGATGAGTCCCCTCCCCGAAGAGATGGAGATCGAGTTCCCCGATACTGCAGGGGAAGCGGTAGGGATCCTCCCGCTCCCAGGTATTGCCGTCGGCAAAGTGGAAGCGCAGCCGATAGCGCAGCGGCATTGTGGTTTCGGACAAGAAACAGGCGAACAGACCCCGGGAGCCCACCGGCTCCATCGGCACCGGGTCGGATTCCGCCAGGAGCAGCGAGGCAGCGATCGCGTCGGCCTGGAAGGCGCGCACCACCACGCCCTTGCGCCCCTCGAGGGCGACCTCATGGGGCCCCAGAATCCGCTGCGGATGGGCGAGCTCGCCCGCTGCCAGGCGCGCCGCATCGGCCACCTCGGCCGGCAGCGCCCAGTCCGGGAAATCTCGTTCTACCTCGTTCCCGCTCATGCTGACCTCTGCTGGAGGATAGCTGGCCGCCGCTGGATCGCAGAGGACCAGGGCCGATCGTCTGGGAGGGCGCTCTCACGGACAGGCCCGCTCGTCCACCGAACGGATTCGTAGGCCTTTCGCCTCATCGCTGCTGCAACCCGTCCTCGCGAGCTCTCAACGGAGCCAGCGATAGATCGCACCCGCCGCGGACGCCAGCAGGAACAGCGCCGCATACGCACAGACCACCGCGGGGCCCGTGGGAAGATCCGCTTGATAGGAGAGACCGATCCCGATGGGCACGGATACCACCACGACCAGGACTGCTCCCAGAAGAATCAACCACATCCGCCGAAACAGCGAAAGGGAGATCATCCCCGGAATCAAGAGAGAGGCAAAGACGAAGAGAATCCCGGCAGTCTTCATCGCCAGCGAGATCGAAAGCCCGAGGCAGGCGTAGAAGCCGAACTCATAGAGGGATGTATTCAGCCCCATGGAGCGGGCCGTCTCCTTGTCGAAGGAGACGAAGATGAACACTCTGTGCAGCGCGATGAAGATCAGCAGCACCACACCCGCCAGGATGCCGAGTTGCCAGATCTCCCTCCCCGAAGCGTACAGGAGCGAGCCCGATACCACGTCCAGCCCATGGGCCTCGGCGACCGGGTTCTTGGCGATCAGGATGATGGCGGCGCCGGCGGCCACCACATAGGCCCACCCGATCAGGCTCTCCTGAGAGAGAGCCCGGTACCTTCCCGCGAGGGACAGCAGCAGCGCCGTCAGCAGCGTCAGGCCGGACGCGGCAGCTTCAGGATTCCACCCCAGAAACAAGCCGAGCGCCACACCCAGGGCTGCGGCCTCTGAAAGGGCCACTCCGAGGAAGACGATCCTCCGGAGGATCACGTACACCCCGAGAAATGCGCAAACGCTGCCCGCCAGCAGCCCTGCCACCAGCGCGTAGCGCAGGAAGGGCTCCCTCAACACCTCCACCAGGAAAAAGGCACCCTCGGCGGAAACGCCTTCACCGACGCCCAACAGTGTCCTCCCCCTCAGGAACGATGACCGACCTGCCGTCGACCTCTTCGATGCGGAGCGGGATCTCGTAGATCTCGCTCAGAAGCTCCGAGCAGAGAGCGTCTCTCCGATCGTGGATGCGCATTCTCTTCTCCTTCAGAAACAGCACGCGCTCGACGCAGCTGAAGACCACGTTCAGCATGTGGCTCACGAGAACGATGGTGATCCCCATGGCTCCGTGGATCTCCCGGATCAGTTTGACCACCTGCTCCTCGCCCTGGATGTCGAGGTCGTTGGTGGGCTCGTCGAGGAGCAGCACGTCCGGGTCGAAGGCGAGCGCCCGCGCCACCAGGACCCGCTGCCTCTGTCCCCCCGACAGGTCCCGGTAGCTCTCCCGGCGAAGATCCTGCATCCCGGTGATCGAGAGCGCTCCCTCGATCTTTTCGAAATCGTCGTTTCTCGAGCGACGAAACGGACCCAGCCTCCCGATCCTGCCCATGGAAACGATATCCCAGACACTGAGCGGAAAGATCTCATCGAGAGCCTGTCGCTGCATGACGTAGCCGAAGGTCAGGCCCTCGCGGATCCGAATCGACCCGCGCACTGGCTCGAGCATGCGAAGAATGGCGCGCAGAATCGTGGTCTTTCCCGAGCCATTCGGCCCGATGATGCCCAGGAAATCGCCCTCCTCGATCGAGAAGGTGACGTCGCTCAGGACCGCCGCGCGCCCGTAGCCAAGAGAAACCCCCTCGAACACCACCGCTGTCCCATCTGTCGGCTCCCCGCGGTTCATCCCGATAGCGCCTCGACGATCTGCGTGACGTTGTAGGTGAGATTGTCGAGGAGACCCTCTACGCCTTCCTTGCCTCCAGCATAGAACGGCAGGCGCAGGACCTTCGCCCCTGTCTCGCGAGCTACGAACTCGACCGGTCGCTTCGGATAGTAGGGCTCGATCAGCATCAGCTTGGCCCCTTCATGCTTCGCCCAGCCGACGAGCTCCTCCAGGTGCGAAGCGGACGGGGGGATGCCCGGCTTTGGCTCGAGGCTTCCCACGATCTCGAGTCCGAACTCGGAGCAGAAATAGTCCCAGGATTGGTGGTACTGGATCACCTTGGTGCCTTTGAAAGGCTCGAGTCGCGCGTGCAGTCCGTCGAAGACCTCGCGAACCTTCTCGAGGTAGGCCTGCCGGTTTCGCTCGAAGTAGTCGGCATCCTTCGGAGAAACGCGAGTCAAGCCATTGGCGATGTTCTCGATGACTTGCTGCAAGTTCTCCCGTGTCACCCAGTAGTGGGGGTTTCCATAGGGATGCACGTCCCCCATGGCGCCGTCGATCCTCCCCTTGGGCACCTGAATCGGTTGGACGCCATCGGATGGATCGATGTACCCCACCTCCCCGAACCGGATCTTGCGATTTCGCGAGGCGTCGATCAGAGCCTGAATCCAGATGTCCACGTCGAGACCTCCGACGATCAACAGGTCCGCCTTGCGGAGCTTCATGACCTGGCTGGGGCGGGGGTCGAAGAAGTGAAGATCGTACTTGCCGGTGGAAATCGCGTAGACGCTGACTCTATCTCCTCCGATCTGTTCGGCGATATCCGCCATGTCGAGGGTCGAGGCCACCACATTCAGCGTCTCGCCAGCAATGGACGTCGGGCTGACCGCCAGGATCGCCGCGATCACCGCACTCCGCATCAGAGCCTTCATTTCTGATTCACCTCCCATGATGGAACGACCTCAGTCCTCGAGCCGATGGGCGTGGGGACCGAGACCCCAGACGAACTGCACGAGGGCGAGGTGCTCGTCTGCTGCCGTCGGGAAAGCTGTTGAAACGATATGCGGGTCTCAGGTACATGGAGTGCGAGAAGAAGTAGCTCAAGAAGGTCGTCACCCCCCATTCGCCGCCCAGATGGTCGGCGTCCCACCAGTCGAAGCGAACACCGGTCTCCCAGTACTTGTCGAGGGTCAGCGCAAGCAGCGAATACCCACCCCAGTCGTCGGCGTCGCGGCGATCGTGCCCCGCCTCCCAATCGCGATAGAAGAGCTCGTTCTGCCAGCGAAGCCTCCGGTACGACTGGGGCCAGCGGTGGATGAGGGTCAGATCCAGGCCGTGGAGAAAGGTGTCACCGCCGTCGTCTCCGGCGAAGCTGTAACCGGGCATCAGATTGGTGTTGTCGGTGAGCGGGAAATCGAGGCTGGCTCGCGCGGTGAAGACGTTTCCGTTCCAGCGCGTCAGCTGATCGAGCTCGGCGTCTTCGGCCAATTCCTCCTCGTGCTCGTGCTCGTCGCCGTGGTCGTGGCCCAGCTGCCAGCCGCTCCACACGCCTCCCTGAACCTTCACGTACGCGTCCCAGGGATTCGGGATCAACGTGCTGATCTGCACGCCGTCGTCGAGCCAGGGATGATCGCCGAAGAGCCGGAGGAGCGGCAGGGGAGTATCCGGAATCGCCCAGTGGTGGGGGTGGAGCGCGTTGAGGCGACCGAAATCCTGGAGCTGGCGTCCCGCCTGCACCTGGAGACCCGCGGGCAGGTCCAGAAACGAGACGTACGCCTCCTCCAGGTGGGTTTCGGTGGTGACGTAGCCATCCCCTTCCACGTGCTGCTCCAAGGCCACGAAGGCGTCCCCTCGGATGCCCGGCCAGAGGAATCCCTGAAAACCGACCTCCGCTTCTTCGACAATGAACTTCTGGTTGAGTGGGTTGTCGTCGTCGCTGCTGAGGAACCCCTTCATGTTGGCGATGAAGCTGATGTCGGGATTCATCAATCCGCCGTATGCGCCCACGGGAGCCGCCTTGTGACGGGGAGCTTCCGCCCGCTCGAGCCGCTCGACTCTCCGCGCCAGGCCCCCGCCGTCCTGGTCCTCCTCCAGCGCCATGACCTGATCCTTCAGGGCCCGAATCTCATCTTCCTTCTGCGTCGATCTCGGCCCTCAGCAAATCCTCCCCGCCAACCTTCTTCTCCAGCGCTTCGATTCGCGACTCGTAGGACGCCTTGCATTCGTTCGAGTCCGTCCCTGATCTCCGCCAGCTCGCCCTCGAGGTCGCCGCGTCCGTCCGTTTCGCCCAGAGAGGCTCTCGCTGGGACGAGCAGTACCAGGGAAAGGACCACCAGCAGTCTCAGTCGATGCGACAGCATTGGAGTTCTCACCTCCTCAGAATGCGGCGCGTTTCCGCCCTCTCGCGGACTGCGCCGGAGTCGCCGAAAGAAGCTCTCGCAAGCTCCGTCTTCCCTCTCGACCTCGGCCTGGTGCCCCGGACACGATTCTCCTTCCCGCGCAGGAAGGAGCGGCCGGTCTGCGGATGGCTGGATCGCCGCACGGCGATCCAGAATCAGCAAACGGTCGGGATGCGAGAAGAGCTGCTACGCGCTGGCGAGCTGCGGTGGAGCGCGTGGAGACATGGTCAGCAGCGCCGGAGGAAGCAGCGCCAGGACGGGCGGGGACACCCGGGGGCGCCTGGCCTGGATCGAGGGGCTCGGAGCTTCGGCGACGGGAAGCACAGCCACCGCGGCTCCGCTCAGCCGGCAGCTGAGGCAATGATCCTCGTCGTGAACCGGACGGGGGTGATGGTGGTGGTTCGGATCCGAGCACGGCTGGTCCGGCGGATGGGAGAGGATCCGCCAGCCCGGATCGTCTGCCGGACAGGGCTGGCCCGGTTGTCGGTGTCTCCCGAGATTCTGGTGAAGCTGGTGAAGCGCTGGAGACACGACCCAGGCGAGAGTAGAGCACCAGGAGCAGGGATGCTCCGCGTCTCAGCCAGCTCGACCTGCCCGCTCGAAGAACTCGACCTCTCACGTGACCACCCACGTGACGAAATCCGCTTCAGACTCCACTTGAGTCCCGATCCGCGGGAACCGGGAACTCCCTCCCGGGTCCGCGGAGGATCAGGTCACCGGATATCACGAAAGCGGAGGTGCCGCAAACGAGGCAAAGCAGCCGTACGAAGCCTACTCCCCGCGGGGATTTCTTTTTTTTCTGCTGCCAGACGCTCGCCAGACCGATTGAACAGGTGCCATGTCGACCGATCCCCAAAGCGGGGCGCCGACCCGGGTCCTGGTCTGGAGTCCACGGGCGGAGCTCGTGCAGATGCTGAAGAGCTCGCTCTCCGAACGAGGTCTCCGAGCCTTCCGCGCGGGCGGCTCGCTCACCGAGTCCCTTGAAGAGGTACGTCCTGCCGCGGTGATCGTCGATGCGGCTGCCTCGAAGAAGGGGGCCCTGGAGGCCTGTGCTGGCATCCAGGAGCAGCAGCGCGGCGAACCGGCGACTCCCGTTTTTCTGATCGCTGCGCCAGCCGATGTCGCCACGATCAAGCGGGCCATCCAGCTCGGCATCTCGGACTTTGCGGAAGCATCCGACTCCGGGGAGCTGCTCGCACTTCGCATCGAGGCAATGGTCCGCGCTGCCCGCGAGCGCTGCCAGCTGCACGAGGAAGCGGACCGCGCCCGAACCCGCGCCAGTCGCGACGGGTTGACCGGGCTCGCCGGCCGGGATTCGTTCACGCGGAGCATGGATGAGGCTCTCCGGAACGCCAAACGCGATGACTACCCAGCAGCCCTCCTCTACATCGATCTCGACCGGTTCAAGGGAGTCAACGACACGCTCGGGCACGCGGTGGGCGATGCGCTGCTGCAGGAAGTGGCCCGTCTTCTCAAAGGCGAGGTCCGGCCCACGGACGTGGTGAGCGCTGGCGGGACCCAGGGAGCCGGCGCAGTCTCGCGGCTCGGTGGAGACGAGTTCACGGTTCTTCTTTCGAAGGTGCGCCGCGCGCAAGACGCGGGCGATGTGGCGCGCCGCATCCTCGAGGCGGTGAAAGCGCCCGTTTCCGTGGCTGGCTATGAGCTCTCGACCACGGCGAGCATCGGAATCGCGGTGTTCCCCCAGGATGGACAGGACGCGGAGACCCTTCTGAAGTGCGCGGACATGGCCATGTACGGGGCGAAGGCAAAGGGACCGGGGCGCTACGAGTTCTATCAGCCCTCGATGGGTCAGGCGTTTGTTCGCCGGGTCGAGCTCGAGAAGCACCTGCGCCATGCCCTTGAACGAGACGAGTTCGAAATGCGCTACCAGCCGCGGATCGATATTCGCACCGGCACCATGGTGGGCATGGAGGCTCTGATACGATGGAACTCACCCGAGCTCGGGTGGGTTCAGCCCAGGGAGTTCATTCCCGTCGCCGAGGAGACCCGCCTCATCGTTCCGATTGGCGCGTGGGTGATCGAGACCGCCTGTGCGCAGCTCGCTCTCTGGCAGCGCATCGGCTGGTCGGGTCTCCGGCTCTCCGTCAACGTTTCCAGTGAGCAGTTCGCCTCGAGCGACCTGACGAAGACGGTCACCGACACTCTGCGCACCACCAGCCTCAAGCCACAGGCCCTGGAGCTCGAGGTGACCGAGAGCCTGATGGTCGGAGAAGACAACAGGACGGCATTGGCCCTGCGAGACCTCAGGGCCATCGGAGTGGCCCTGGCCCTCGACGACTTCGGCACTGGATACTCGTCGCTGAGCTTCCTCACCCGCTTCCCGCTCGATGTGCTCAAGATAGACCGCTCCATCGCATCCGGGGTGGAAGACGACCCGGCGGCCGCGAGCATCGTCGAGGCAGTGGTGACGATGGGGCGCCGGTTGGGGCTTCGAATCGTGGCAGAAGGCGTCGACAGCCCCGGGCAGGCCGAGCGGATACGGGAGCTGGGCTGCGACGAGATTCAGGGGTTCCTGATCAGCCAGCCGTTGGACGCGAAAGAGCTGGGCGACTTTCGCCGCTACTGGCGGAGCCTCCAGGAGCAGAATGACGGCAAGTCCGGAGGCAGGTCGGCTACCCGATCCAGGAGCATGATCGACAGGGCGTCCTGGAGTCGTGCCATCGGAGGAATCACTGACCGGCTCCGACGGGGTGGCCGCTAGTCTTCCCACCGCAGTCGAGACGCGGCTTCGCTCCCACCCCCGCCGAGGATCGACCGGCCTCTCCGCAAGACCGCAGCCGGTTTGCGGGGCCAATCGGCGCGGATACACTCCCGGAGTCCTCGGGTCATGGGTATGGAACGCAGCCGGGCCGCCCATCGATTCGCCCGTCGATTGGAGGGAAGCCGATGGCCGACACCGATACCGCCACCGCAAAGAACTACAAGGTGGACATCCCCGCGCAGAGCCAGCCCTTCTTTCTGAAGGGATCGAACAACCTGGACTGGGGGATGAAGAACCGCCTGTCGAACATCTTCAGCCCCGAGTCGGGGCGAACCGTGATGTTGGCCTTCGACCACGGCTATTTCCTGGGCCCCACCAGCGGCCTCGAGAGAGTCGACCTCGACATCGTGCCCCTCACGCCCTTCGCCGACACGCTGATGCTCACCCGCGGCATCCTGCGCAGCTGCATCCCGCCCACCTACACCGGCGGAATCGTGCTCCGCGCCAGCGGTGGCCCCAGCATTCTCAAGGAGCTCTCCGACGAGCAGATCGCCGTCAGCATCGACGAGGCGATACGACTCAACGTTGCGGCCATGGCGGTCCAGGTCTTCATCGGAGGCGAGAACGAAACCCAGTCGATCCACAACATGACGCGGCTGGTGGACATGGGGAATCGCCATGGTATCGCCACGCTGGGCGTGACAGCCGTCGGCACGGACATGGTCCGCGACGCCAAGTACATCCGGCTCGCCGCGCGCATCTGCGCGGAACTCGGCGCATCGTACGTCAAGACCTACTACGTGGAAGACGGCTTCGACACCGTGACCGCCTCCTGTCCCGTCCCCATCGTGATCGCCGGTGGCAAGAAGCTGCCCGAGGTCGACGCCCTGCACCTCGCCCACAGCGCGATCCAGGAGGGCGCCAGCGGTGTGGACATGGGTCGCAACATCTTCCAGGCCGAGAACCCACCTGCCATGATCCAGGCGGTTCGGAAGGTGGTCCACGAGAACTTCAAGCCGCAAGAGGCCTACCAGTATTACCAGACGCTGAAGACCGAGCAGGGCCCATCCGGGTTGGCCTAGCCGGCCAGGGAGTTCCGACTCCCATGGCTCGCTCGCGGCCTCGGATCCCCGTGCCGGGTCGGTGGGCCTCCGGATCTCGACGCGGTCGTTCACCCGCAGGAGCGAAGACCCGGAATGCCCGAACCCTTCGCACGTGATCTGGAGAGGACTCGGCTGCAGCTCACGGATTGGTTCGAGTCGAAGCTTCCCGACGCCAGACACATCCGCATCTCCGAGCTGATCAAGCCTGGCGCATCGGGCTTCTCGAGCGACACGCTGATCTTCGATCTCTCCTACCGGGAAGGTGGAGAGATCCGAAGCCGAAAGGCGGTGATTCGCATCGAGCCCGATCCGGCAGCCTTCCGGGTCTTCCCTTTCTACGACGTGGGGACCCAGTTCGAGCTGATGAAGGCGCTCGCCGAGAAATCGGACGTGCCCGTACCCCAGATGCTCTGGCGGGAGAGCGAGAGTGCGATCCTGGGCGGCCCCTTCTACGTCATGGGGTACGTCGAGGGGCAGATTCCGGCGGACAACCCCCCCTTTCCGACCCAGGGATTCGTCTTCGACGCGAGCCCAGCCCAGCGAGAAAAGCTCTGGTGGAGCGGAATCGAGGCCATGAGCCGGGTGCACAAGGTCGGCTGGAAGTCCCTTGGAATCGGGAAGCTCAGC
This sequence comes from uncultured delta proteobacterium, assembly GCA_963722885.1. Taxonomy (GTDB): domain Bacteria; phylum Myxococcota_A; class UBA9160; order UBA9160; family UBA6930; genus CAVXZE01. The sequence continues at coordinate 234,012 of CAVROS010000003.1, read as the reverse complement.
TGGTCCCACCTCGGCGCCACGCCGATCGAGCGGCACCTCCGATTCTACGAGCGCTACTTCGAGTGGGCAAAGCGCGGCCAGCCGCAGCCGGTGGCGCAAGCGGCGCTCGACTGGCTCCAGCGCAACATGCCCGCCGACGAACCGGCGGGGCTCTGTTGGGGAGACGCGCGCATCGGAAACCAGATCTTCCAGGACTTCGAGGTCGCCGCTCTCCTCGACTGGGAGATGGCCACGATCGGAAACCCGGTGCTGGATCTGTCGTGGTGGCTCTTCGTGGACGAAGTCAGCATGAAGGGCAACGGTATACCCGGGATGGAGCGGCCACGGCTCGAGGGTCTGCCCAGCCACGACGCGACCGTCGCCCGATGGGAAGAGCTGCTGGGCCAGGAGGCCCACCATCTCCACTACTACAAGGTCTTCGCCGGCTTCCGTTTCGCGGTAGTCATGATTCGCATCATGCAGCAGCAGGTCGCCTACGGCACCTTCCCCAAGGAGATCGGCCTGGTTCTCGAGCGAAACAACGTCGTCACCCAGCTTCTCGCCGGCACCATGAGCCTGCCGCCACCCGAATGATCCGCGGGCAGGCGCAGCTGGGTGGGAAGGTCTACCCTGGAATGGAACATCCGAACCCGGAGTTCTGGAGAGCGCGATGGAGAAGCTTCCGATCGTCCGAGACCACATGGACACCGAGGTATACAGCCTCGAGCCGGGGACCGAGATCCTCGACGCAGTGGGGTTCCTCCTCGAACACCGCGTCACCGGAGCCCCCGTCATCGACGGAGCCGGACACCTGCTGGGTATGCTGACCGAGAAGGATTGCCTCAAGCTGGTCGCGGCGGGCGCCGATGCAAACCGGCCCCGAGGGACCGTCGCGGATTTCATGACCACGGCGGTGACCACGATCTCGCCAGACACCGACGTGTACTACGCCGCGGGCCTGTTCCTGCATCAGGGTTTCCGCCGATTTCCGGTGGTCGAGGCCGGCAAGCTCGTCGGAGCCATCACCCGCTTCGACATCCTCCGCGTGATTCACGCCAACCTCCGTTGAGCGCCGGCGAGGTGCCCCCAGCTTCCGTCCAGCCCGGAATCGAACACGCACCCCACTCCTTCCCTGCACCAGATCCCGGAGGAAGACCCATGGCGAAGACCGAGGAAGACCGACTGCGGGCGCTCGAGGATCGGGACGCGATCCGTGAGCTGCACGCGACCTACTGCTTCCTGGTCGACGACGGTCGGTTCGACGATCTCGTGGATCGCTGCTTCGCGGAGGACGCCCGATGCGATTTTCGCCTCCTGGCGAGCGGGCTGGATCCCCTGGTGGCCGAGGGGCGCGAAGAGATCCGCGTCTTCTTCAAGAGCACCGTCGCCGGACTCCTTCGCGAGATGAGCCACACGGTGCACAACCAGAGGATCGCGATCGACGGAGACAGCGCGTCCGCCGAGAGCTACTTCGAGCTCACCGCGCTGGACGCCTCCAGCGGGGAGGCGATTCTTGGCGGCGGCCGATACTTCGATCGCCTTCGACGTCTGGCCGACACCTGGCACTTCGAGGAGCGCAGAGCGGAGATCCGACACCTCTCCCCATTGCGCGAAGGCTGGGACAGGCAGCCCTTCCTTGGGGTCTTGATGGCCGCTGCGTCGACCCGAGCCTGATCGCCAGACGGGGAGACCACTCCTCGCCGACGAGCTCATCTCTCCCAATCTTCTCGCCGTCGGTATGACCGGCGTCATTGACAGTCCCTGAATCGGCGACCAACCTCGCCGCCATCGTGTTCTACGGCTGGCGAATCGTCTCGGTTGTCTTCCTGACCCACTTCATTTCCGTCGGGCTGGTCTTCTACTCGTACGGGGTCTTCTTCAAGTCCCTCGCCAACGAGTTCGGAGGCTCCCGCTTTGGCATCGCCACTGGCATGGCCGTCATGCAAGTGGGAATCGCCGCCGTTTCTCCATACCTGGGGCGACTGGTGGACCGCGGATCGATCCGCCACATCATGTGCGGCGGCGCTTTGTTGATGGCGATCGGATTCGCCGCCGCCTCCCGAATCGAAGCGCTGTGGCAGTTCTACGTGATCATGGGAACGCTGCTGGCGTTGGGATCCGTGATGCTGGGAGCCATCCCCGGCTCGACCGCCGTCGCCAACTGGTTCAGCACGCGGCGGGGAATCGCGCTGGGCGTGGCGGGTATGGGGATCTCCCTCTCGGGCCTGGCGATGGCCCCGGTGGCGACCGGCCTCATCGAATCGATCGGCTGGCGCAACACCTTCCTGGTCTACGCCGCGGTGACTCTCCTCACCGTGATCCCCGCCGTCTGGTGGGTGATGGTGAACCGTCCCGAGGAGATGGGACTTCTCCCGGACGGAGGCGAGGCTGGCGCGGATGTCCCTGACACGGCCGAGGCCCAGACGCCGTCTTCTCGACCCGCCTCGCCCGTCGAGTCTCCGCCCACAGCGGTCTGGTCGACGCGGGCAGGCGCTCCGCGAGCCGAACTTCTGGGTGATCACGCTCTTCGTCGGGCTCAACTTCTTCGCCAACGGCGCGGTCCTCACCCACATCATCCCGCACGCGACCGACATCGGGTTCGAGCCGCTTGCGGCGGCCTGGGTGCTCTCGACGATGGCGGGGTTCGGCGTGATCGGGAAGGTCCTCTTCGGCTGGCTCGTCGATTGGCTACCCAAGCGGGCCGCCCTCTGGCTCGCCAGTGGCCTCCAGGCGCTCGGCGTCGCGCTGGTCTTCTCTGCCGTGAAGTACCCGGCTCTGTTGGCCGCCGGCGCCGTCTTCGGGCTCGGAATGGGAGGCATCATTCCGATCTGGGGGGCGACGATCGGCGCGGGCTTCGGGCGGCACGCCTTCGGGCGCGTGATGGGACTCATGGGCCCGCTGATGCTCCCCATCCACCTCTTCGGGATCCCGTACGCTGGGCTGGTCTACGACCGCACCGGCAGCTACGACATCGCCTTCCTCACCTTCCTGGGAGTCTACGCGCTGGCAATGATTGCGACGCTCTTTCTGCGTCTTCCCGAGGTGGAGCCCGGCTCGGCGCCGGCATCCGAGCCCGTGGGAGCCGACTCCGCTGCCGCCCTCGCCGACTCCGGCGCCTGCACCCCAGGTTAGCCACCCGCCAGGTTCGAGGGCAGCTCTTGACTCACTCGCGCCGCAGCGTGATCAATCCCGCATCGAGCAGTGTCGACAGCGCCTTGTAGACCGCGGCATCGCTAGCCGCGACCACGTCGGAGATCGCCTCGACATTGAACCCTTCCGCGGCATAGTCGAGCACCTCCCTCTCCACCTCGGAGAGGGAATCCCGGAGAGTCTCGGCCTGCTCGAGGAGGATCTCGAAGGTGCCTGCAGCATTCAGGACCTCGCCATCGACCCGGGCCATCTCGTCCATCTGCACCGAGGCACTCATCATGGCTGCCTGGAGGGGCTGAGGAGCATCGGCGTCTCCCGTCAGCTGCAGGTCGTGATGAAATTCGAAGCGTCCTTGCTTCCAGCGGAACATTCGCGAGAGGGCCTTCAGGCCCGAGACGATCCCCAGTCTGCAGTGGAGGATTTCGTTGTCCGAGAAGACGATCTTGCCTTCCTCCTCGCCGCGCGAGACGGTCATCGTTCCCGCCGGCGCCGTGTTCACGAACATCTCCAGGATGGCGCCGAGCCCGGACTCATCGATCTCACCGGTGATGGCCACGAGTCGGCGGGCGCGATCGAAGGCCTGCAGGAAATCGATGAAGCTCATGACTTCCTCGATTCGATGGGCGGGATACTGAAGCTGAATGCCGTGCGCGACCATCCCGTCGCTGCAGCGTGTCTGGTGGACGATCTTCCCATCCACAGGGAGCTCGAGCTCTACCGCCGGGCTCGAGAGAACGGTGCGCACCGCGGTACCGACCGGAATCGTTGCTCGCCATAGCAGCGCCAGGACGCCCTCGTAGGAGACGTTCGCGGTCACGCCCCAGAACCGACCTTCGCCGGTATCGATTCGAACGTCGGCGTCGGATCCGCTGCGCTCCGCCACCCGTCTGTCACCGACTTTGGCAGGAGCTTGCTCCCGGAGCGAGACCCCGGACAGCTTCTCGAGCTCGAGCCGCAGATTCGAAGCATCCTCGATCAGGCGCAACGAGATTCCGGCAGATGTCCCACCCGCCTCGGCGAGGACCGGGTCGATGACCACCACGACCTCGCCCGAGACCTCGATCGATGCCTCGCAAAAGGTCAGATCGAACACGAGATCGATCCTTTCGTGAGGTACATGGGGATCGTCGCTCGGGACGAACAGCACCCCCCTGGCGATGTTCTGGTGGTATTCCTTCCGGAACCCTTCGGCGGTTTCGAAGCAGACTCGCAGCGTCTTCGGTGCGCCCGGCTTCGGGGCCTGCTGCTGCGGCATCGACGACTCCGGCATCCTGGTGTGGACCCCCTCCATGGATCTATCGGGCGCACCCGACCAGGAAATGAGGCCTGGAGCGATTCCGTTCCTGGCGCATTCTTCCAGAATTCTGGTACAGGTCACGGGCCGAAAAGACTCTGCTATATGGGAGAGCGCCCATGCGATTTGCCCTTTCCGCCACCACCACCGTCCTTCTCCTCTTCGTCCTGGTGGGGGCGTACGCCCTGCTGCGCCCCAATCGCGCGCAGCTGGCTCCCGCACTCGAGATCGAGAGCTGGGACGTGGTCGCGGACGGCGAGCACAACTCCAACACCGACATGATCTTCTGGCGCGGGCACTTCTGGCTCGTCCACGCCGCCTCCCCCTACCACCTGGGAACACCCAAGTCCCGCCTGCTCATCCGCCGCTCCAGCGACGCCCGGAGCTGGGAAACCGTGGCCACTCTCAAAGCGACCGGCAAGGACATCCGCGATCCCAAGTTCGCCCCCATCGGCGACCGTCTCTTCCTCTACGCACTTCCCAACGAGGGAGTCTTCGCAACGCCCGAGCAGAGCGTCGTCTCCACCAGCCAGGATGGGATGAGCTGGAGCGATTTCCAGCCCGTGGGGCCGCCCGGCTGGCTCTTCTGGCGACCCAAGTCGGCGGATGGGAAGACCTGGTACGTGCCCGCCTACTGGTGGGAACACGGCAAGTCGGTCCTGCTTCGCTCTCTGGACGGATTCGACTGGGAGCAGGTGTCGACGATCTACGATGGAGAGGGAAACGACGAGACGGCGATCGAGTTCCTCCCGGATGGGCGACTCCTCGCGACCGCGCGCCTCGAGGTCACTCCCGACACCCTCAGCGGAAACAAGGACGCCTCGACGCTGCTCGCCGTGGCCGAGCCTCCCTTCGAACGCTGGAGCTACCGCAAGAGCCGGGTCACGCGGCTGGATGGCCCGGTGCTCTTCTCCCATGCCGGACGGGTCTTCGCGGTGGCGCGCCACCAGGACGGCAAGCGAGTGCCTCTCATGCGCCTCGGAGGAGTCTGGAGCCGCAAGCGCACGGCACTCTACGAGGTCACCGAAGAAGGGCTCACCCATCTCTCGGATCTACCGAGTGCGGGCGACACATCCTACGCGGGAGTGGTGCTCCGCGATGGCTTCGCGTACATCGACTACTACACCAGCGCGATCCAGCGGGACTACCCCTGGTTCCTGGGCATGTTCCTGCCCACCGACATCCGGATGGCGCGCATCTCTCTCGATTCGCTGGTCGCGCTGGCTGACCAGAAGCAGGCGAGCGGAGACCGCTGAGCATCCCCGTGGGTGGTAGCGGCCCTTGCGCAACCCTTCCCTGCTCTGCACCTTCTTCCCCGGTGAAGCTGTATTGCGAGCACCGGATCCTGCGAGATGCACGAGACCTCTGGGAGGTTCTTCACACGCCAGCCTTCGAGGCGCATCTGGCCCAGGCGATCGGGCTGGCCGAGTACACCGAGCTGGAACGCGAGGAAACCGAAGACGCGGTCTACCGAAGGATCCGGGTGGTGCCGCGCATCCCCGGCGCCTTTCGGAGGCTGCTCCGAGGCGTCGGTGCGGGCGAGAAGGTCAGCTACATCGAGGAGCAGTGGCGGAGTCGGACGGAGATGGCGGTGCGCTGGCAGATGACGCCCTCCGTCCTGGCCGACCGGGCGAAGATCCAGGGGTTGATTCGGATCGAGCCGCTTCGCGGAGCGAGCTGTCTTAGAATCCTAGACGGAGCCGTCAAGGTGCGGCTCCCGCCTCTGGGGCGGGCGATCGAGCAGGCCATCGTCGCGAGCACCCTCGCGGCCTACGGAAAGTCCGCGAAGGCCGCTTCACGAGCTCCCTAGAGCCACCTGGCGCGTCCCAGTCGCCCTCCTCGCACCGCTCAGCCGACACCGCCGGGATCATGGCCCCAGTCGCGAAGCCGCTGGCGAGCGTGGGCGCGCAGCTTCGCCACCGCCGCGTGGGTCTGGTCCCGGAGGCGGATGCGGTCGTCGATTGTGAGGCCATCGACGGAAATCGGCTCACCCACTTCGATGGCGACGGTGCCCCGGCGCACCCGCAGCTTCCCCTTCGGCCAGATCGGGCGGGTTCCCGCGATCGCGACCGGGAGAACCGGGAGTCCGAACCCGATCGCGGTGGCGAAGGCGCCCTTCTTGAACGCTTGGAGAGCCCCGTCCTGCGAACGCGTACCCTCCGCGAAGAAGAGCACGGAAACCTCCTTGGCCCGCCGCGTCATCCCCTTCCGGATCCGCTCGATGTCGCGGGAGGTCTGGGTGCGAACCACCCTCACGTTCCCGGTGAGTCGCAGCGCCTGTCCGAAGATCGGAATCCGCATGATCTCCTTCTTGGCGACATAGCGGACGATCAGCCGCGAGAGGCCCGCCGCCAGGCTCGGCAGATCCCAGTTGCTCTCGTGGTTCGACACGATGAGGTATGCCTGATCGAGCTTCAGCCTGTCGAGACCATTCACCTCGAGCCGAGTCGCCCCCATCAGGAGACAGAAGCGGGCGAAGCCGGTGTAGGCGATGTTGACGCGCCTCTGGGGTGCACCCAGGAGCCCCAGCACCATCCCCAACAAGCTGGCGAGGATCATCCCCGGCGGAAGCACCAGGATGCAGAAGGCGGTGCGCAGCGGCGTGTCCACGGATTCCGGCAGACGCACCACGAAATCCTAACCCAGGCGCGGCCGCGCTGCCACGGCGGCTATCGGGAGGCGGTCGCCTCGGCGCCACCACCTGTCCGTCTCGAGCCCCACCAGGGGGGGAATCGTCTTCAAGCCGATCCGTTCGGCAATCCGGGTCACGGCGTAGTACACCACGGGGATGACCACGAGCGTGAAGAGGGTCGAAAAGAGCAGACCACCGACGATGGCGGCGCCGATCGGGCGACGGCTCTCGGCGCCTGCGCCGAAAGCCGCGGCAAGCGGGACCGCGCCGAGGATGGACGTCGCGCTGGTCATCAGGATCGGCCGGAACCGGATCCTGCCGGCCGCGCGCAACGCCTCGAGCAAGCGCCGCCCCCCGCGCCCGCTCCTGGTTGGCGAAGTCCACCAGCAGAATCGAGTTCTTGGTCACCAGCCCGACCAGGAGGATGATTCCGATCTGGCTGTAGAGGTTCATGGTATTGCCGGTGAGCGCCAGCCCGCCGAGGGCGCCGAGCGACGCCAGCGGTACGCTGAACATCACCGTGAGGGGGTGGACGAAGCTCTCGAACTGGGCGGCCAGCACCAGGTAGATCACGATCAAGGCGATTCCGAAGGTCAGGAAGACCACCCCGCGACGACTCCACGAACTCCCTCGAGATGCCGCCGAGCGCGGTTCCGAAGCCCCGTGGAATCTCCTCCTCGACGATCTCCATCACGCGGGGCAGCGCCTCCCCGAGCGTCGCCCCCGGCGCCAGGTTGGCGGTGAGGGTGGCCGAGCGCTGCAGATCGTAGTGGTGGAGGCTGGCGGGACCGATCGACCGGCACCGCCTCGACGAGCGTCGCCATCGGGACCATCGAGCCGTCGCGCGCGCGCAGGTGGATCTCTCCCAGCTGATCGGGAACGCTGCGGTAGCGCGTGGCCAGGGCCGTCACCACGTCGTACTGCTTGTTTCGCAGGACGAAGTCGTCCGCGGGCCCCTGCGAGACCAGCAGCCGCAGGCTCTCCGCCACCGAGCTCACCGGCACCCCGATGTCGGCGGCCCGTTCGCGATCGAAGCGGAGATCGAGCTGTGGATTCTCGATCCGCAGGTCGCTGTCGACGTTGACCAGACCGGGGATCTGCCGCACCCGCGCCAGGATCGCCTCGGTGGCCAGCCGGAACTCCTCGAGGGCCGCGGAGGAGCTCTTCACGATGACGTGGATGTCGCTGCTCCGGCCCTGCCCGAGCGAGGGCGGATTGATCGGGAAGACCAGCGCCTGCGGAATCGCGAAGAAACGCGGAAACAGATCGGCCACGATCTCCTGCTGGGTCCGATCCCGCGTCTCCCAGGGGTGCAGACGGGTGAAGACGATCCCCTCCGCCGAGTCGGGGACGCCCCCCATCCCCAGGCCGATCGCGGCGAAGAAGCCGGCGACCTCGGGGGTCTCGGCCAGCGCCGCCTCGACCTGCCTCATCGCCTGATCGGTATAGGCCGAGGTCGAGCCCTGGGGCGCGCGGATGATGGTGAGGATGTTGCCGCGGTCCTCGATCGGCACCAGCGTGGTGGGGAGGATGGCCAGGAGCAGCGGGATCAGGACCACGACGACGAGCAGGACGACTCCCCGACCGCGGCGCGATGCCCGAGGCTCCAGTCGAGCGCTCGCCGGTAGCCGCTGGCCGCGCCGGACAACACGCTCTCGATGGCCTGGAAGGCTCGGCCGTGCTCCCTGCGAAGCGTCAGGAACTGCGAGCAGAGCATCGGAACCAGGCTGAGCGCCACGAAGGTGGAGATGCTCAGCGCGACCGCCATGGTGATCGCGAACTCGCGAAACAGCCGGCCCATGTTCCCGGTCATCATCGAGAGCGGAATCAGGACCGCCACCACCGCCGTGGTGGTGGCGATCACCGGAAAGCCCACCTCCCGCGAGCCGTTCCGCGCGGAGAGCAGCTTGGACTCTCCGAGCTCCTGACGCCGGTAGACGTTCTCCAGCACCACGATCGAGTCGTCCACCAGCAGCCCGATCGCCAGCACCAGGGCGAGAAGGGTGAGGAAGTTGATCGAAAACCCCAGCACCTGCATGAAGGCGAAGGTGCCGATCAGCGAAACCGGAATCGCCACCGCGGTGATGGCCGTCGTCGTCGGTGAACGCAGGAAGACCAGATTCACCAGGACCACCACGACGAAGACGATGCCCAGTGTCACCCAGACCTGCTGCAGCGCGGCCTCGACGAAGAAGGTGTTGTCGACGGCGATGTCGAGCTGCGCATCTTCGGGAAGGGACTTGCGGATCTCCGGGAGCTGCTCCCGCACGGCCCGGGAGACGGCGAGCTCGTTGGCCCGTGATTGCCGGACGATTCCGACCCCCACGGTGGGCGTCTGGCTGAAGCGCGTGATCACCTGGTAGTTCTCGGCGCCCAGCTCCGCGCGGCCCACATCTCCGATCCGGACGGGAACGCCGTCATCCTCCCGGATGATGATCTGCTCGTAGACCCGTGGATCGTCGATCACCGCGTCCACGTTCACCGTGAACTTGCGCGCCGCGGCCTCCAGCTCACCCGCCGGCGCCTGCAGGTTGTTCTCGCGGATCGCGCGGCGCACGTCCGCCGCATCCACCCCGCGCGCGGCCATCCGAGCCGGGTCGAGCCAGATTCGCATCGCATAGCGACGCGAGCCGCCGATCCATGCCCTCGCCACACCCGGCAGCACCTGCAGCGGCGCCTTCACGATCCGTTCGGCCAGGTCGGTGCGGTCACCGGGCGTGTAGGCCTCGCCCTTCACGTTGAGCCACATGATCGGCCGCGATCGCGCCCCCGCCTTGGAAACGGTCGGCCGCTCCGCCTCCTCGGGCAGATCGCGAAGCCCGCGCTGGATCGCGTTGGAGACGTCCGTGGCGGCCAGATCGATGTCCCGCCCCACCACGAACTCGACGCTGATCACACTCACGCCAAAGCCGCTGGTCGACTCGATGCTCGCGGATCCCCTCGATGCCGTTGAGCACCTGCTCGAGAGGCTCGGTCACGGTGGTCTCGACGGTCTCCGGGCTCGCCCCCGGGTAGACCGTCGTCACCGAGACCTCGGGTGGGTCGACGTCCGGGTACTCGCGAACCGGTAGCATGCAGGAAGGCCACCGTCCCCGCCACCACGATCAGGAGACTCATCACCGAGGCGAGCACGGGCCGCTCGATGGAGATCTCCGAGATCCTCACCGCCGATCCCCGCAGTCGCCTTCCGGCCCGAACCAGCCGAGCTCCAGATTGGGGTTCTCGGTGGGCTGGTAGGGCTTCGTGCTGGTGGGCGCGCCGGCCTGAAGCTTCTGATGCCCTGCGACCACCACCGTGTCTCCGGCATCGACACCGGCGCGCACGTGAACGCCGTCGACGAAGAAGCTGCCCAGGGTGACGTCCCGTTCACGCGCCCTCCCCTCCTCGTCGACGACGTACACCCGATGCTTGGTGCCCTGGCGGATGATCGCCTCCTGGGGAATCACCACGGCGTTCGGGATCGCGCCAACCACCAGCCGCACGCGGACGGCCATCCCCGGCAGGAGCTTCCCTCCGGGTTGGGGACCGCGGCCTGGAGGCGCACGGCCCGGGTCGCGGGGTCCACGCGCGGATCGATCGCATCGACCCTCGCCTCGAAGCGCTGGCCGCACTGGCCGACGGTTCCCAGCACGACCTGGTCGAGCTCGAGCTCGCCGGCGTGGCGCTGCGGAATGCCGAACTCGAGCTCGAGCGGGTCGACCTGGGTGATCTCCACGATCGGGGCGCCGGGATCCAGGTATTGTCCCTGGTTCACCTGCCGAAGCCCGAGAATCCCGGCGAAAGGCGCGCGAATCTCGGTCTTGCGCAGGCGGGTCTCCGCCTCGTCGACCTCCCCCTGGGCGCCGTCGAATTCGGCCACCGCGTCGTCCAGCGCCTGCTCGGAGCTGACGCTGGACGCGCGCAGCAGACGCAGCCGCTCCAGCCGGGCCCTGGCGTTGGTGAGTCGGGCGTGCGCCACGCTGAGAGCCGCCCGCGCCTCGGCGTCGTCCACACGGGCGAGCAGGTGCCCCGCCATCACATGGCGGCCCTCTGGGATGTCGATGGCGACCGTGGTACCGGCGATCTCGGAGGCGACCACGGTCGTCTCGGGACTCTGCAGGGAGCCGACGGCGGCGAGCGTACGCGGCAGCTCGCTCGCCATCGCCGTAACCACCTGCACCACGACCGGAGGCCGGTCGCCCTCGGCCTTCGGACGGGAGTCGCTCTCCGCAGGCCGATAGCGACGCACTCGCGATCACCGCCACCAGAACCAGGAAACACACGAGTGGGTCGCGGGATCGATCCCAGCCCCCGAGCCGTCCATTCATCTCCTCACGAGTCTACTCGATCTGACCGCGAAAAAAGTCCACCCGGGCGCCGCCTTCTCGATCTGAACCACCCGGAAAACTCCTTTCCGGATCAGCTAGTTGCGAGAGCCTCGCAGCCCGCGAAAAAAACTCTGCGCGGTTGTGAAGGGCTTCACTGTCTGCGACTCGCGGTCATGGCACCCTGCGCGACGTCAAACAAAACGCGCAATCAGCGCACCGAACAGGAGAAAGAAATGCGTGACTTGATCAAACGCTTCGTCGTCGAGGAAGACGGCATGGAAATGGTGGAGTGGGCACTGGTGGCCTCGGTCTTCGCCCTCGCCGGAATCGCGGCGTGGGAGACGCTCGCCAACACGCTGAGTGACGCCCTGAACGCCATTGGCAACCGGGTCGCGGGCGCCGGCTCCTGATGATGTCCCGATTCCACACCACCGCGATCGCGATCCACGATCCCCATCGGGCACGCACGGTCTCCCTCGCCGCAGCGGTCCTGGTGGGCGCGATCCTGTTCTCGACCGGAGCCTTCGGCTCCTGGGCGGGAATCGTCGTCGTGGGTCTCCTGATGGCGGTGGTCGAGGAGGATCTTCGCCGGTGGCGAATCCCGAATCGCATCACTTTCCTGGGATTCGCCGCCGCCCTCCTCCACGCCGCCTGGCTGGCGGGATTCGACGGTCTGCTCTCCGCCTTCGCAGGAGCCGGCCTCGCTCTCGCCGTCCTGGCAATTCCTTTCGCGATGGGCTGGCTCGGAGCGGGCGACGTAAAGGCAGTCATGGCGCTGGGGGCGTTCTTCGGTGTCTCGGCCCTGCCCAGTCTGCTCTGGTGGATCACCACGGTGGGCGGCCTGCTCGCCCTCTGCACCCTCGTCGCGGAAGGCCAGTGCCTGGACCTGCTGCGCCGCTGGTACCGGAGCCTCGAGCTCAGTCTCCTGACCCGAGAGACCTGGTACATCCGACCGGCAGCCGGATCCACGGCGGCCGCGAGCCTTCCCTTCGGCGTCGCCATCGCGCTCGGCGTCGCCGCAAATCGAATCTGGGAGTTGACATGGATTTCCTGAACCGACGACGACTTGACGCTTCCCGAGACAGGAAGTGTCGCGAACGGCGACAGCGTGGCGTCGCGAGCGTCGAGATGATCACGGTGCTCCCGGTGCTGCTCCTGCTCCTCTTCGGAACCATCGATTTCGGCCTTCTCTTCCGGGACTGGATGCTCCTCGGCCACTCCGCCCGTGTCGCTGCGCGCACCGCCACCATGTTCCACAACCCCTGCAATCAGGGGACGATTCGAGCGTTGGCGACCGCCGACGGCATGGCCGCTCTCGCGCAAGCCGATGTGGACGGCGACATCGACGTCACTGGCCCGGTGTGCAGCCGAGGCCTGGTCACCGCGACAGCCAGCTCGAACTACCAGCCGGCCATGCTCGGCGCATTCGTTCCGTCCCTGAATCAGATCCCGCTCACCGCCGCCGTGGTGATGCGGGGCGAGTTCTAGGCCGGTCGTGAAACACGGAGAAAGTCAATGAAGAACCGACGAGCCATCCTCTTTCTGACCCTCTCCGCCATGTGCGGGCTCCTCACCGCCTTCGCTGCCCCGAGCTTGCTCGAGAGCCCGGCACCGGCGACCGAGAACAAAGTCCCCGTGGTGGTGGCTGGCAGCGCCGCGGCCCTCGGAAGCGAGGTACCGAATGCTCAGCCCAAGCTCGCACACTGGCCCGCGGAGCTGATTCCCGAGGGCGCCTTCCAGGATCCCATCCAGCTGCAGGACCGGGTACTCGCCCGGACGGTGGTGGAGGGTGAGGCGATCCTGGAATCGACGTTGTTGCCCGTGGGAGCGGCTGCGGGGCTCGACAGCCTGATCGGCGAATCGGCCCGGGCCGTCTCGGTCCAGGTCGACCAGTTCATCGGCGTGGCGGGCTTCGTACAGCCCGGCTCGCGGGTCGACGTTCTCTCCACCTTCAGGCCAGTCGGCGGCGACGATTCGCGCGCGAATTCGGTGACCCGCGCGGTCCTGCAGAACGTGCGCGTCCTCGCCGTGAATACACGCCTGGAGCGAAGCGGCGAAGCGAGCCAGGAGGTTCAGGTCGCGACGCTCGAGGTCAGCCCCGAGGAAGCTCAGGTGCTGGCTCACGCTGAGACCGAAGGTCCGATCAAGCTCGCCCTACGCAACCCCAAGGACGAAGGGCAGTCCCGTCCGGCACAGCTGGTCCTGGGCACCGACGTCCACGATGTGAGGTTCTAAGTGATGCGAACGATACTTCCGCGCGACAAGTCCCATCGGCTGTTCGTCCAGATCGCCCTGACCGTGGCTGCGACCATCGCCCTGAGCGTTGCCGGACCGGTGGTCCAGGCGTACCTGGCGACGAGTGGAATCCTGACCGCGGAGCCCCGCTCCGAGGAGCTGATCCCCAACGGCCGCCAGATCATCCCCATCACCCGGGCCCAGAGCTCCGACGAGGTCCGGCACCGGATCGAGCTCGAGACCGGCAAGTCGGTCGTTCTGATCACGGACTTCGACGTCCAGCGCGTCGCGGTGGGAGACCCGGAGACGGCGGGCATCGTCCTGACCGATCCCCGAACCATCCAGGTGGTGGCGCTCGAGCCGGGTGGCACCAACGTCCTCCTCTGGGATGAGAGCGGCACACTGCAGACGGCCCTCGATCTCCACGTGGGCCTGATGCAGAACCAGGTGCAGGCGAAGATCCGCGAAATCCTCGGCAACGACAGCATCACCGTGGAGATGGCGGGCGCGGAGACGATCGTGCTTCGAGGCACCGTGGCGCGCATCGAGGAGCGCGAGAAGGCAGAGCAGCTGGCCCTGGCATTCCTCGATGACCCTCAGGATCTCGGCCAGGAAGTTCGTGCCGACGACGTCGTCAACCTGATCGACGTGGCGGGCAACCACCAGGTGATGATCGAGGTGGTGATGGCGGAGATGTCGCGAAACCTCGGGCGCCGCTTTGCCGTGAACTTTGAGGCGATGATCCAGGACGGGGCTCGCGCCTTCGCCTTCAGCAACGGGCTCGGCGCAGTCACCGCTGCGAGCGCCGACCTGGCCGGAAGCTACGGCAGCCCGGACCTCGACATCAGCGCCTACCTGCGGCTCGCACGCTCGAAAGGTCTGGTCAAGATCCTGGCCGAGCCCACTCTGGTCGCCAGAAGCGGCGAGCGGGCCAGCTTCCTGGCGGGCGGTGAGGTGCCCTTCACCGTGCCCCAGGGCTTCGGCCAGGTCACCATCGATTTCAAGCCCTTCGGTGTCGGTGTCGATTTCGTACCGACCGTGATGAGTGCGGACCGGATCCACCTGCAGATCTCACCGGAGGTGAGCGAGCCCGACTTTGGCCTCGCCGTCGAGGTCGACGGGCACCAGGTGCCGGGCTTCCGAACCCGACGCGCCTCGACCGGCGTCGAGCTCAGCGATGGCCAGAGCTTCGCGATCGCCGGTCTCCTGAGAGACGACGTGGTCACCGTCATCGACAAGGTCCCCGGCTTCGGCGACATCCCGATTCTGGGCACGCTGTTCCGGAGCCAGTCGTTTCAGCAGCGAGAATCGGAGCTGGTGATGATCGTGACCCCGCACCTGGTGAAGCCCCTGGGACCGGGCCCGCACCCGCTCCCCACCGATCACTACACCCCGCCCGACGATGTGGATTTCTTCCTGCTCGGCCGCGAAGAGGGCAGGAATCCCCACCCGCACCAGGAGGCGCAGGTGGCCAGCGACCCGTCTCGAGGCGGAACCAACGAACAGACGAGCGGCAACTAGCGGGCATCGAGAGCGAATGCCTCGCGAGACCAAGGAGTGAGAATCATGAAGCGAAGAATCGGCGCTCTGCTGACCAGCCTGTTGCTGGCGAACCTCAGCATGGGATGCATGCACAACCACAGCGATGAGTTCAAAGGGGAGTCCTACGCAACGCTGAAGCAGCAGCAGATCGCGAACCCGGACGCGGGCGAGCAGGCGAAGCCCATCGAGGGAATCGCCTCCACGACCGCAGACCACGTCAGTGTCAACTACCACCAGCGCCAGGAAGCCAGCCACCAGGACGATGGATTCACGTTCCTCCTGGAAGAGATTGGCGAGAACTGAGGCCCGAGGAGACAATCATGCATGACAAGATTCCCTTCGCAGTGCTCTCCACCGAGGAGCCGGCACGCGCCTCCATCGCCCAGAGCATGGTGGCGACCGGCGCCATCCGGGTGGTGGCAGAGGCATCTCGTCCCGAGGAGCTCGAGGCGACGCTCCGGGGCAACCCGAAGCTCGGCCTCTACCTCGATCTGAATTCGGACGCCGAGGAGGCATTGGACTGGATCGAGGCATTGCCGGAGCCTGCGCCCCCGCTGCTGGCGGGAGGTCCGGCCGAGCCGCAGGTCATCCTGCGCGCGATGCGCGCCGGCGCCCTCGGCTTCTTTCCCGACCACCAGTTCGACGACGAGCTCTACCGGATCAGCGCCCGGCTGCGGAGCCAGACCGCGGCGGAGGCACCGGCCGCGATGGGCCGAGCGATCGCCGTGCTGGGCGTGAAGGGCGGCGTGGGGAGCACCACCGTCGCCTGCGAGATCGCTGCGTCCCTCGCGCGCTGCGGGGCCCGCGTCGCCATCGTCGACGCCAAGACCTGCTTCGGAGACGTGGCCCTCCACTTCGACGTCTCGCCCGCCTACACGCTGGCGGACGTGGCCGGGCACGCCGATGACCTGGATGCTGCCTTCCTCGCCACGGTCGCGCATCTCCACCAGGACTCCGGAGTCCAGGTGGTGGCGGCTCCGCGCGATCCGGAAGAGGCCGAAGCCATCGCGGCCTGCCATCTGGAGCGCGCCATCGAGCTGCTGCAAGCCGAGTTCGACTGGGTCGTGGTGGATCTGCCGCGCATCACGGACGAGATCTCCCTTCAGATCCTGGACCGGGCCGAGCAGACGCTGCTGGTCACCACCACCGAGGTGACGGCGCTCGCCCGCGCCCAACAGCACCGCAAGATTCTCGAGCAGCTGGGTCACGGCGAGGGGAAGGTCCATCTCGTCGCGAATCGCGCCTCTCGCTCGAGCCTTCTCGGCGAGGAGGATCCGTTTGCGATTCTGGGACTCGAGGCGGAGGCCCAGCTTCCGGACGATCCCGCCGCCTTCTCGGCGAGCATCGAATCAGGATCTCCCGTGTCGGCGGCTGGCCCGAGCAAGGTAGCCAGTGCCTTCTTCGAGCTGGCGCGCGCGCTGCACGGCTGGTGTGGCGCAGATTGGCAGGAACCCGCGGAGCGGGGTTCGCTCGGCGATCGCCTGCAAAAGATTGTGAGGAGTGTGAAATGTCGCTTGGCGCAAGACTGAAGAAGCAGACTCCGGTAACCCCCGCCACTCCGGATCCCGTGCCCGCCAAGGCCGCGGAGGCAAAGCCTCCCACGCCCAGCGCGACGCTCGCTCCCGAGCCCCAGCAGGAGAAACGAGCCAAGCTCGAGCTGGTGACGCCCACTCCCAAGATCGCGTCCAGCCAGAAGGCCCGCCGCAGGGATCGCGCCGCGCAGCCGCGGGACTCCAAGTACCAGGAGCTCAAGTTCCGAGTCCATCACCGCCTCTTCGACGTCCTCGATCTCTCCCAGGCGGAGCAGATGAGCGAGGAGAAGAATGGCGACGAGGTGGTGGCAGCCACTCAGCGGATCCTCTCCGAGGAGGGCGTGGCACTCACCAAGGATGAGCGGCAACGCCTGCTGCGCGAGATCAAGGACGAGGTCTTCGGCCTCGGCCCCATCGAGCCGCTGCTTCGCGATCCGACGGTATGCGACATCCTCGTGAACGGCGCCAGCCAGGTCTACGTGGAGCGCGCCGGCAAGATCGAGTTCACCTCCGCCCGCTTCCGGGACGACGCCCACCTGATGCGCATCATCGAGCGGATCGTCTCCCGGATCGGTCGCCGCATCGACGAGTCCAACCCGATGGTGGACGCCCGCCTGGAGGACGGATCCCGAGTCAACGCGATCGTCCCTCCCCTGGCTCTCGATGGGCCGTCCATGTCGATCCGGCGCTTCAATGCCGACAAGCTCGATCACAACGACATGATCCGGCTCGGATCCCTGACCGAGGAATTCGTGGCCACACTGCAGGCCGCCGTGCGGCTCCGACTCAACATCCTGGTATCGGGCGGAACCGGATCGGGAAAGACGACGCTGCTCAACATTCTCTCGAGCTTCATTCCCGAGGACGAGCGAATCGTCACCATCGAGGACTCGGCGGAGCTACAGCTCCGCCAGGAACACGTGGTGCGTCTGGAAACGCGGCCCGCCAATCTCGAGGGTAACGGTGCCGTGACCCAGAGAGAGCTGGTCGTGAATACGCTGCGAATGCGCCCGGACCGCATCATCGTGGGCGAGTGTCGCGCCGGTGAGGCTCTCGACATGCTGCAGGCCATGAACACCGGTCACGATGGCTCGCTCACCACGGTCCATGCCAACACCCCGCGCGATGCGCTCTCGCGTCTCGAGACGATGGTCGCCATGTCGGGCCTCGAACTCCCCAAGATGGCCGTGCGACAGCAGATCGCCTCCGCGATCGATCTGGTGGTCCAACAAGCCCGCCTCTCCGACGGATCCCGAAAGATCACCAGCCTGCAAGAGGTGGTCGGGATGGAGGGAGAAGTGGTGACGTCGCAGGAAATCTTCACCCTCGAGCGCGATGGGGTAGACGCAAACGGCAAGGTGGTGGCCCGTCTGGTGCCTACCGGAATTCGACCGAAGTTCGTCGAGAAGCTCAAGGACGAGGGAATCGAGCTGCCCGAGGAGATCTTCAAGCCCCGCCCCGGCGCACCGCGCTCGTAGCGGGAGAGGAACCAGACGATGCTGACCCTTCTGATTGCCATGACGGTCTTCCTTTTCCTCGCGGGGCTCTCCTTCGCCGTGATCGGCGGAGAGACGAGCCGGCGCCGAGCCGCGCTGGCGCGCATCGAGCGCTCCATGTCCAGCGGAGCCGGCCTCGACGAGGAGGCCGCCTCGATCCTGCGCGAGACGGAGAGCGACCTGAGCTCGCTGCTCTCGGATGCCGCGGAGCGCTTCCCCGCAGTTCGCTCCCTCGAGCTTCTGCTCTACCGCGCCGGGCGGCCCATCACCCTCTCGCGATTCCTGGGGCTCTCGGCTGGGCTCACCCTGGCCGCGGGTTTGCTGGGAGCGATGCTGGGTCTCACCCCCGCCCCCGCCCTGCTGGGACTGGCTCCCTGGATCGTGGTGCGACGGCTCAAGAATCGCCGCATGAAGGCCTTCGACCAGGAGTTCCCGCAGGCGCTGGCACTCTTCTCCAGGGCCCTGCGCGCCGGTCACAGCATGACCGCAGCGCTTCAGATGGTCGGATCGGAGCTTCCCGATCCGGTCGGTCCGGAGTTCGCCCTGGTGGCGAAGGAAATCGCACTGGGGCTCTCGCCCACGACCGCGATGGCGAATCTGCAGGATCGCCTCGACGCGTCCGACCTCCCCGTCTTCGTGACCGCCGTGCTGGTCCAGCTCGAGACGGGCGGCAACCTGGCGGAGATCCTCGACAACCTCGCTGGCGTGATCCGCGAGAGAATTCTCTTCGATGGCAAGGTGCGGGCGCTCACCGCCCAGAGCGCCATGTCCGCCAAGATCCTGGTTGCCGTACCGTTCACGATCGTCGGCATCATGCACGTGCTGAACCCCATCTACGTGGCGCCCCTCTTCGAGACCGAGGTCGGCCACGTGATGCTGGGCGCAGGGCTGGGGATGGTCAGCGTCGGGTACCTGGTCTGTCGCCGGATCGCCCGGGTCAGCGTCTGAGTCGGAAGGAGATGGAAGAATGACGCCGTTTCTACTCTTTGCATTCCTGACCGGAGCCCTGCTGGCTCTGGGTGTCGCACCGCTTCTACAAGGTTCCGCCACCAGGCGTCGCCTGGCGCGCATCGCGTCGGGCGGAGAAGAGGCGGTGCCCGCCTCTCGGAGGGAGCGGCTCGAGAGCTTCCTGGCGCCGATCGCGGCACGGGTGGGCGGCGCGTCCGACGAGATTCGCCAACGCCTGATCCAGGCCGGATTCCGCGACGAGTCGAGCATGGTGATCTACGTGGGCCTGCGCGTCGCGTTGCCCGCGGTGCTGGTCGCCGTTGCCTTCCTGGGAGCGACCCTGGTAGGAGGGAATCCCTCCCGACGGCTGATCGCGCTGCTGGTGGCCGGGATCGTCGGCTACGTCGGACCGAGCTACTGGCTCGACAAGCGCCGACAGCGTCGACAGGCCGCGATCCGGCACGCTCTTCCCGACGCCCTCGACCTGCTGGTCGTATGCCTCGAGGCGGGGCTGAGTCTGGGAGCGGGAATCGCCCGTGTGGCCCAGGAGTTCGTGCGCAGCTCCCCCGCCCTCTGCGAGGAGCTCCGCCTGGTGACCGCGGAGATGCAGGCCGGCAAGGGGGGTGCGGATGCGCTGCGCGCCCTCGCCGACCGGGTCGGCGTCCAGGAGGTGAGTGCACTCGCCGCAATGCTCATCCAGACCGAGCGCTTCGGAACCAGCGTCTCCGAGGCCCTGCGCGTCCATTGCCAGGGAATGCGCCAGGATCGTCTCCAGCGGGCCGAGGAAGTCGCTCAGAAGGCCGCGGTCAAGATGATCCTCCCGGCCTCGGTCTTCATCTTCCCCGCCACCATGCTGGTGCTGGTCGGCCCGGCCGGGCTCCGGCTGATCCAGGCTCTGTCGAGCACACAATGAGGCCCGCGGCGCGAGAGAGGACGAATTCGAGGAACCCAGAGGTGAAGCAGTTCACAGCGCCGGAATCGGGCATTGGCCGAACCTCGCTTCAGAAGGCGGCCACTCGACGCCAGGAGGATTCACAATGACCCGCAGCAACCGACACCCTTCCCGACGCGAGCGCGGCACGGTGACGATCCTGGTCGCCATCGCCCTGGTGCCCCTGATCGGCATCCTCGCTCTCGCCATCGACTACGGAAACTGCGTCGTCGCACAGACGTCTCTGCAGAACTACGTCGACGCCAAGTCGCTCGCGCACCTGAAGGAGGAGTTCGGGCTGCCCGTGGATCCGGTCCAGATCAATGGCCATGTTCCGTTCCAGACCGGGGCCACCGAGGCCAATCCAGTCAAGGGAGCGTGGGACTTCGCCACACGCGACTTCACTCCGTTCACGAGCGTCCTCCAGCCGGGCGTTCCCGCGGTTCAGGTCCAGAACCACCCGATCGATCATCCGCTCCTGCTGGGTGGCTTCTTCGGGATCGCGGACCAGCGGCTCGAAGCCAGTGCGGTCTCCTTCGTGAAGCGGCGCCACATCGTGATCATCCAGGACGTGAGCGGATCGATGACCCAGAGCCAAAAGATGCCGCGTTCCCGAACCGCACTCCTGACCTTCGTGAACTTCATGGCGACGCGGCCGATGCCGGGTGACGAGATGGGCCTGGTCAGCTTTTCCGACAGCGCCCAGGTCGAGGTTTCCCTGGACCACATGACCGGGTCGCACGTCGGAGGCCTGCGCAACCGGATCAACGGCCTCAGCCCGGGTGGCATGACGCACACCGAGGACGGACTCAACCAGGCGCGGCAGATGTTTGCGTCGAGCCCCGACGACATGGCCGACCAGATCGCGATCCTGGTGACCGATGGTGACCCCACCGACGAGAGCGCCACGGACAGCGCCGCGGACGCGCTCTGCAGCGCGAATCCCAGGATCCAGCTGAACACGGTGCTGATCAACACGGGGAACAGCGGCCCCCAGCCCAATCCCTGCCACGGCGGGCGCGAGTACCAGAACGTCGCCCCGGCAGAGCTTCACAACATCCTCTTCAACATCCTCTCCGGGCAGCAGGTCCGTCTGGTCGAGTAGGAGGCGATCCGCACAGCTTCTCTGAAGACTCGCAGGAGATTTCAAGCAGATTCCTCATCTTTCACCTAACCCATGGATCTGTATTCGTTTTTCGGATGGTTTCCGGGAAGCCGACGGGTGCGTAGCCCGGGGATTTTCCCGAGGCTGAAGGCCGGTCGGATGCACGGAGCGCCCGGGGCCGCCGACGAGCGGCAGGCCCGTGGCGAAGCTCCAGGCCCGCTCCACGGGCTCCCCGTCGACTCACGCGTGACCGCCGCCATCGATTCCCAGAGACACGTCTTCGAGTCGCTCGGCTGTGTCATCGAGGAGGGCGAGCCGGAATTCGGCGACGCCGACCGGATCTTCAAGGTGCTGCGGGCGTGGACCTTCTCGCTGCCCTTCCGCATGGCCGGCGACGACCTCCTCGAGCAGCTCAAGGAGACCGTCGTCTGGAACATCGAGCAAGGTCGAAAGCTCAGCGCCGCGCAGGTGGGAGAGGCGGAGATCGAACGCACGCAGCTCTACCATCGGGTCCGCCGCTCCATGGAGACTCACGAGTTCCTGATTCTTCCCGTCAACCAGGTCCCGCCCTTCGATGTGAAGCAGCGCTACGTGACGGAGATCGCCGGACAGAAGATGGAGACCTACATCGACTGGATGAAGTCCTGCTACTACATCACCCTCACCGGCCACCCGGCCATCTCCGTCCCCTGTGGCTTCACGCCGGAGGGACTGCCCGTGGGCGTGCAGATCGTCGGTCGCCACCGGGACGACTTCGGCGTGCTTCAGCTCGCTCACGCCTTCGAGGAGGCCACCGGCTTCTGGAGCGGCGGCCGAGCCTGGCGGACGACCGGCACGCTCGGGCGCCGCGCCAGGGCGGCCTCGGAGGGATTCGGGGCCCGGACCCTCGCGGCCCCTGATCGCAGTGGGGCGCGGCATCCGAGCCGGGCCCGCGGCGCCCCCTGCCCGTCCCAAAATGGGCGCCTCCGGCGTACCCATTCGCTGGCCAAATTGATATACTGCCCGCCCCCAATTGAATCGGTGTGTCTTTTTTTCGCAGACCTTGCGGCCCACTGCCAAACGACACTGAAACACCGGGGAAGGCAGGCGCGGGTCTGCACCGTCTCACCAAAAGGAGAACAGCAATGCTCAAGAAGATTGGCCTGATCGGTGGTGGATACATCGGCGGCGTTCTCACCCAGGAGATCGTCCAGCGGGGTCTCGCGCGCGAAGTGGGCCTCACCGACCCGGCACCGTTCGTGAACCCCGATGATCCTCCCGAGCGCCAGGAAGTGGCCAAGAAGCAGTCGGTCGCCAAGGGCAAGGCTCTGGATATCTTCGAGGGGCTCCCCACCATCGGCAAGGACGTGCGCTGTGTCGCGTCCAAGGACTACTCGGCCATCGCAGGTGCGGAGTTGATCATCAACACCGCTGGCGTGCCGCGCAAAGCGCGGCCCGACGGCACCTTCCCCAGCCGCGAGGAGCTGCTGGCCACCAACCTCCGGGTCACCAACCAGGTGGCCGAGGGCATCAAGCAGAACTGCCCGGACGCCATCATCATCTCCGTCGCCAACCCGCTCGACGCCATCGTGTACACCTTGGACAAGCGGCTCAGCCCCCCCAAGAACAAGCTGTTCGGCATGGCGGGCCAGCTCGACTCGGGCCGCTACTGCGCCTTCGTCGCCGAGGCCGCCAACGTGTCGATGGAGAACGTGAACGCCCTGGTTCTGGGCGGCCACGGGGACACCATGGTGCCGGTGCGCAGCTCTTGCGCGATCGCCGGAATCCCGGTCACCAAATTCCTGGATGAGAAGACGCTGGAGGCCATCGAGACCCGCACCCGCAAGGCCGGGGGCGAGGTGGTCGGCCTGCTCGGCTTCGGCTCGGCGTTCGTCTCGCCGGCCTGGGCGGCGCTGGAGATGGCCGAGGCCATCATCTTCGACAAGCGCAAGATCCTGCCGGTGTGCGCCAAGCTCGAGGGCGAGTACGGCGTCAATGGCATGTTCGTGGGCGTGCCCGCCATCCTCGGCAAGAACGGCATGGAAGAGGTCATTCAGCTCGACCTGACCGCCGAGGAGAAGGAAGCCTTCGCGCACTCCTCCGGCGCGGTCCGCAAGACCTGCGACGAAGTCGACGAGATGCTGAAGACGCTGTAAGCCAGACCGCGTCCTTCCCTGAAGAACCCAGCCCTCCCTGCTTCGGCAGGGAGGGCTTTTTTCAGCTTCTCCCCCCAACCCTCTTCTACAGCAGCGGAATCAGCGAGTCCCGTGCGCGCGGCCCCCACGGGGAGTCAGCGGTCATGACTCTGGAGCACGCCGCCCGCCCCGCTGCACCCTCCCAGACCATGAAGAGAGACCCTGCTCCGGCCTCTGCTCGTGTAGGCTGGGGTATGGCAATGGAACCCGCCGCCGCGCTCGAGATCCGGCCGCAGCGCAGCGTACAGAGTCACTTCCTGGCCGAGTAGGAGGTTTCCTTGCTCTTTCCCTTCGGCAAGACCAAGGCGCTGGAAGCCAAGGTCGACCAGTTCCTCGACCTCATCATCACGGGCACCCTCTGCATGCGGGAGGCCATCGTCTCCTACCTCAGCGCGGACGACGAGGATTTCGAGAACAGGGTCGAGATGGTCAGCAACTACGAGCGACAGGCCGACGATCTGCGCAGGAGTACGGAAGCGACCCTGTTCACCCATTCGCTGATTCCCGAGTCTCGCGCGGACGTGATGGAGCTGCTGGAGAACCTCGACGATGTCATCGATCAGGCCAAGAGCATCGTCCAGGAGTTCGACGTGCAGAGGCCCGACGTCGAGATCGGCTTCCTGGACCAGTTCACGGTGCTCACCAACAAGAGCGTCCACGCCGTCGAGCACATCGTGGACGCCGCGCGCGCCTTCTTCCGCAACGAGAGCCGTATGCGCGACTGCATCGCAAAGGTGGAGTTCTACGAGAAGGAGGTGGACCGCGCCGGCCTGCGGCTCAAGAAGCTGATCTACGAATCCGAGATCGATCTGGCGCGCAAGCACCACCTCCGCTACTTCGCCGACTCCCTGGCGTCGCTGTCGGACATCGCCGAGGAAGTGGGAGACTGTCTCCTCATCGCCAGCATCAAGCGTTCGGCGTAGCGCCTGATGTTCCTGGTCTTCCTCCTCAGTGGTCTCTTCCTCGGCTGGTCCCTCGGCGCCAACGACGCCGCGAACGCCTACGGGACGGCCGTGGGCACGCGCATGATCAGATTCCGCACCGCGGCGATCGCTGTGCAGCGTCTTCGTCATCCTGGGCGCTGTCGTCAGCGGGGCGGGGGCCTCAGAGACATTGGGAAAGCTCGGCTCGGTGAACGCGCCGGCGGGCGCGTTCACCGTGGCGCTGGCCGCCGCCCTCACCGTCACCTGGATGACGCGACTGGGAATCCCCGTTTCGACGTCACAGGCGATCGTCGGGTCCATCATCGGATGGAATTTCTTCTCGGGGTCGGCCACCGATCTCACCACCCTCACCAGGATCGTCAGCTCCTGGATCCTCTGTCCCATTCTCGCCGCGGTCTTCGCGGTCTGCCTGCTCAAGCTCGCGGAGGCGTTGCTGCGTGTGGTCCCCCTGCACCTCTTCCGGATCGACGCCACCACCCGCTACGGCCTCATCGTGGCCGGCGCCTTCGCTTCCTACAGCCTGGGGGCCAACAACATCGCCAACGTCATGGGCGTCTTCGTTCCATCGGCACCCTTTGGCGACGTCGACGTCTTCGGACTGTTCCAGCTCGACGCCCGCCAGCAGCTCTTTCTGATCGGCGGGATCGCCATCGCCGTCGGTGTCTTCACCTACTCGAAAAGGGTGATGCTCACAGTCGGGTCACGGCTGTTCCAGCTCTCCCCAATCTCCGCCCTGGTCGTGGTCCTTGCCCAGGGGCTGGTACTATTCCTGTTCTCCTCCGAGGGCCTCGAGAGCTGGCTCTCGTCGCGGGGCCTGCCGACCATCCCGTTGGTGCCCGTCTCGAGCTCGCAGGCGGTGGTCGGCGCCATCATCGGCGTCGGACTCGCCAAGGGTGCCCACAACATCCGATTCGGCGTCCTGGGCCGGATCTCGTCGGGCTGGGTAGCGACGCCGGTGATCTCGGCAGCCGTCGCCTTCGTGCTGCTGTTCTTCGTCCAGAACGTCTTCTCGCAGCGTGTCTACACGTCCGCCCACTACCAGCAACCGAGCGAGGTCGTCGCCAGGCTGGGCAACCGGGACAGCCACCGCGAAGCGCGAGCGGACCTCTTCGAGCGCGGGAAT
Source organism: uncultured delta proteobacterium (assembly GCA_963722885.1). Taxonomy (GTDB): domain Bacteria; phylum Myxococcota_A; class UBA9160; order UBA9160; family UBA6930; genus CAVXZE01. The sequence continues at coordinate 208,620 of CAVROS010000003.1, read as the reverse complement.
CCGAATCGACCGGGGAGCTCTCTGACGCCGAGCAGGCGCCCCCGCTGCACCTGGCGGCTCGGCGAAGCGCTGGACGTCGCTGACGAATCCCCTACGGTGAGCGGGTTGCGAGCTGGAGGTTGCCTTGTGGCAGAGCAGAGCTCGGAGCAATTCTTCAACCCGAAGAGCATCGCGATCGTCGGCGTGTCGGCAGGAGGCTTTCGGTTCGGCGGGATGAGCTTCCTCAAGAAGCTCCAGGAGGCCGGCTTTCCCGGGAGCATCTATCCGATCAATCCCAAGGCGACGGAGCTGGGAGGGCTCAAGGCCTATCCCGATCTCTCCTCCCTCCCCGAGGTGCCCGATCACGCCATCGTCTGCGTCGCGGCGCGCCTGGTTCCGTCGATCCTCGAGGAGTGCAGCCGCATCGGGCTCCGACACGTCCATGTCCTGACCGCCGGCTTTCGGGAGACCGCGACCAGGGAGGGAACCGAGCTCGAGTCGCGGATGCAGTCGATCGCGAGAGACAAGGGGCTGCTGGTGATCGGGCCCAATTGCATGGGTCCCTATTCTCCGTCCGCTCGCCTGACCGCGTGGGGCGCGATTCCCGGCATGAGCGGCCCGCTCGGCATCATCTCTCAGAGTGGCGCCATCACCCAGCGTCTCACCGAGTACAGCTTGTCTCTCGGGGTCGGCACCGACAAGGCGGTGAGCTTCGGAAATGCGACCGTTCTCGACGAGTCCGATTTCCTCGAGTTCATGGCTGCGGATCCGAAGATTCAGGTGATCGCCATGTACCTGGAGAGCGTTCGGGATGGAAGGCGGTTCTTTCGCCTCGCCAAGGAGGTGAACCAGCGCAAGCCCATCATCATCTGGAAGGGCGGCGAGACCGAGGCCGGCGCGGCGACGGCTGCCTCCCACACCGGCGCCATGTCCAGCGAGTGGCGAATCTGGGAGGCCCTCTTCCGTCAGACCGGCGCCACTCCGGTGCACTCGATGGACGAATGGGCGGAGACCATCCTCGCCTTTGCCCGCCTCCCCGCACCGGATGGGAAGGGTGTCTTCGTGATGGGTGGCGGCGGCGGAAACAGCGTGGCCAATGGTGACGCCTGCATCAAGGAGGGACTCGATGTCCCCCGCCTCTCCGAGGCCACCTTGGAGAGCCTCCGCGAGAGCGTGCCCATGGCGGGCTCCATCGCGGGCAATCCCCTCGACATGTTCCGGATCTTCCAGGATGCCGCCTATCTCGGAGAGGTCCTGGACCTGGCGGACCAGGATCCCGCCATCGGAATGGTCATCATCGAACGAGTCATTCCCAGAAACATCTTCCACCTGCCCGACCTTCCCGATCCGACTCCCGCGACGATCCAGATGTTGAAGAGCAAGAGCCGACCCAAGCCGACGGTGTTTTCGGTGGACTCGGGCGGGGGAGATCCGGATCTGGCCCAGCGGGGAGCCGCGCTCCGAGCGCAGTTCTGCAATGCCGGGATACCGGCCTACCCGGCCGCCCGAAGAGCGGCTCGGGCGCTGGCTCGCCTTCACCGCTACCACGCTTTCCGGAGGGCCACACGCGCCTGACCGCGGGGCACTCCGACGAATCGATCGGTCACGAGACGAACGGGACGGGAGGAAACGGATGTCGGATCCCACGCTGGTGCGGACCCTGGAGGAGCGCACGGCGACTCTGCGCAAGCACATCCTGACGATGGCCTCGGGCAAGCAACACATCCATATCGGCGGCTCCATGTCCATCGCAGAGCTGATGGCGGCGCTGTTCTTTCACTTCCTGGAGGTGGAGGGCGGAGAGCGACCGAGGGACCACTTCATCCTCAGCAAGGGCCACACCATCCATACCTTCCACGCCTGCCTGGCCGAGCTGGGCAAGATCGAGACGAGTGAATTCTCGACCCTCGGCCAGATGGGCACCCGCCTGGCGGGTCACCCGAGCCTGAAGGCCCCGCTGGTCGAATTCGCCACCGGTTCGCTGGGACACGGCCTCTCGGTCGGAATCGGCATCGCCCTGGCCGAGAGGCTCGACGGCTCCAGCTCCAGGACCGTCGTCCTGATGGGCGACGGCGAGCTACAGGAGGGCTCGGTCTGGGAGGCTGCGCTCTGTGCGCACCCCGCTTCGACCTGACGAACCTGCTGGCCATCGTGGACCGCAACGGCTTTCAGGCGAGCGCTGCCGTCGATCGCATCCTGCCGCTGGATCCCCTCGAAGAGAAGTGGAGGAGCTTCTGCTGGAACACCCAGGTGATCGATGGTCACGATATCGAGGCCATTCTGGCGGCCCTGGAACGATTCCCCGCCGAGGAGGGCCCGACGGTGCTCATCGCTGACACCGTGAAGGGCAAGGGTGTCCCAAGCCTGGAAGGACGCTCTCGGGCTCACTTCACGACGCTGACGGACGACGAGCTGAAAGAGGCTCTGACCACGCTGGAGGGCGAATGATGCTCGGCTTCGAGTGGGCTTTTGCGCAGAGCAAGGTATTGGCGGAGATGGCCGAAGAGGACCCCGACATCGTCCTCGTCTCTCAAGACATCAACTCCTTCCGCCCCTTTTCGAAACGGTTCCCCGAGCGGTTCTTCGACGTCGGCATCAGTGAAGCGAATCTGATCGGAGTCGCCGCTGGACTGGCCCATGCGGGCAAGCTGCCCTTCGTGATGGCGATGGCGCCATTCGTCAGCATGAGGGCCTTCGAGCAGCTTCGAACCGACTGCGGGTACAACCGCAACAGGGTGAAGATCATTGCCCCCTGCTCGGGTCTGGAGGGCGGATACTGGGGCCCCACCCACCACGCGGTCGAAGATCTCGCGCTGCTCAGGATGATTCCGGGCATGACGGTTCTCTGTCCAGCCGATCCGGCAGAGGCGACCCGTGCGGTTCGGGCTGCGGCCGAGGTGGATGGCCCCGTCTACATTCGCCTCGGCTACATCCAGCCGATCGAGGGATACGCGGAGGACTTCGAGATCGGCCGTGCACCCGCTGATGCGGGAAGGCTCCGATGTCGCGATCCTGGCGACCGGCGCGAGCGTGGCGCAGGCGATCACGGCCCACGATCTGCTGAAAGAGCAGGGCGTCTCGGCGCGGGTGCTGAACATGCACACGATCAAGCCCATCGACCGGGAGGCCATCGAAGCGGCCGCGACACGGATCGGCCGCATCCTGACCGTCGAGGAGCACTTCGTCGCTGGAGGTCTCGGTGGAGCCGTCGCTGAAGTCCTGGCTGAGCTCGGAACCGGACGTCTCCGAAGGCTGGGGCTCGAGGACGAATTCATCGTGGATGTAGCGCCCTACCCGGACATCCTGAAGCTGGCGGGTCTGGACGCCGCCAGCATCGCCACCGCGGCCCGCTCGCTGCTGGCCTAGAGAGCCCATGCGCGAGAGCCGAGGATCGCGACAGTGACCTCCCCGGCTTCGTGGTCGTCAAACGACTCGGTGCGCCCCACCCGGCGGAGAGCTTCACGCGCTACCGCCCGCTGCGCGCCGGCGATGGTGTCGGCCGTCCGGCAGGCGGTCGCGGGACATCTTCGAGGAGCTCGGCGGACGGGCGCTGCTGAAGCCGAGCGGGGACGTCTACATCAAGCCCAATGCGGTCGACGCTCGGCCCTACACCCACACGCGGCCCGAGGTCGTGCGGGCGGCAATCGAGTACTGGCTCGATGCCGGGGCGCGAACGGTCTATCTGTTCGAGAACGCGACCCAGGCGAACTACACCAGGATCGTCTTCGAGGCGAACGGCTACGCGAAGATCTGCAAGGAGACCGGCGCGACGCCGATCTACCTCGACGAGGAGAAGACGGAGATCTTCCCTTTTCAGGGAAAGACCTCCGTCGCGGACGGGGACCCAGAGGGCTACGAGAGGACGACCTTCCACATGCCGCGGATCGTCGCCGAGAAGCTGGTCCGCGAGGGGGACCAGAACCTCTACGTCAGCCTCCCCAAGCTGAAGACGCACTCCATGGGTGTCGTCACTCTCGGCATCAAGAACCAGTGGGGCCTGCCCGCCCACGGCTGCCGGCGCTTCGACCACAACTTCAACCTGCACCACAAATTGGTCGACCTTCTGGAGCACCTTCGACCGGACCTGACACTCATCGAGGGTGTCGAGGGCACCATTCACGGTCACTACCCGGCCACCTCGCTGGCGGACCAGTGCGTCAAGCCTTTCCGGGTCCTGGTCGGCAGCCGCAACGTCGTGGCGGCAGACCTGGTGGGCGCGCGAATCTTCGGCTTCGAGGTCGACGACGTTCCCCAGCTGAAGCTCTCCCTCGAACGCGGCTACGGGGACGGAGTTCGCGGCCCCGACGACATCGTCCTCTCCGGAGACCTGGAAGGCCTGGACGCCATCGACCTGGTCGGCGACATGCCCGAGGAGGGGAAATACCCCTTCGACCTGATCGATCACTTTCCCGGCGACGTCCGGTTCGTCCGGGGGGTGGAACGCGCCTGCCGGGAAGGCTGCGTGAACAACCCGCTCGCCGGCATCCAGGTCTTCCACGCCGATCACGGCGGACAGGGCGGCTTCAGCTTCGTTTTTGGCAAAGGCCACGACCCCCGGACGATCGACGCGATCCAGGGTCGCGTGCTGGTGGTCGGCCCCTGCGCAGTCGAGGAGGTCTCGGAGCGGCTCATCGAGCGTCTGGGCCGCCGGAACGTCTATCTCAGCGAGTACTGCAACGACCTCTGCGCCGTCACGGAGGCCCTCTTCCACCTGATGAAGGTGAACCCCACCGATCTGACCTACCTCGGGCCCGTACGGTCGGTCTACCCCTACCTGATGGCGCGCCTGAAGGGCTCGAGCTCACGAGTTCCCCACCTGCTCTCCCACCTCGTCAAGCGGGTCTAGACGGCTTCCAGGGCGTGTTTTCCCGGCGTCTTGCCCTACCCTCTCGGCGCAGGAGGCGAAGCATGAAGTGGACTCGCCGGGGCCGAAGCCAGAACCTCGAAGACCGCCGGAGTCAGAGAGCCCGCCCGAGGGTCCGCCTGCCGGGTCGAATGGGCGGCGCGGGCATCCCCCTGCCGCTGCCCAGGGGACGCGGCGGCAAGCTGAGCCTCACCTCGATCCTCGTGATGCTGGTGGTGATGTGGCTGCTGGGCGTCGACCCGATGGCGCTCCTCGGAGCCTTGTCCGGCGGAGCGACGGGCGGCGGGTCGGTCCAAGTGCCGATGGGGCCCGGCGCCTTCCCGGGCGGCGCGGAGGTAGCGCCCGGGGGCAAGGTGCGCAGCACCCCCCAGGAGGAAGAGCTGGTGGAGTTCGTCTCTTTCGTCCTGGACGACGCCCAATCCGTCTGGGAGCAGCAGCTGCCCGGGTATCCCCCCGCCAAGCTCGTGCTGTTTCGCGACGCCGTGGAAAGCGCCTGTGGCTTTGCCCAGGCCGCCATGGGCCCGTTCTACTGCCCGAGCGATCAGAAGGTCTACATCGACCTCGGCTTCTACGAGGAGCTGCGGCAGCGGTTCGGTGCACCCGGCGACTTTGCCCAGGCCTACGTGCTGGCCCACGAGATCGGCCACCACGTACAGAAGGTGACGGGAACCGAGCAGAAGGTTCGACGCGCCCAGCGCTCGCATCCACGCGACGCCAAAGCGCTCTCAGTGCGGATGGAGCTACAGGCCGACTGCTACGCCGGAATCTGGGCCCATTCCACGGCGCGTCGCGAGCTGTTGGAGACCGGCGATCTGGAGGAGGGCCTGCAGGCAGCCGCTGCCGTGGGGGACGACCGAATCCAGCGCATGTCGACCGGCCGGGTAGCGCCGGAGAGCTTCACCCACGGCTCCTCGAAGCAACGCATGCGCTGGTTCCAGGTAGGCTTCGAGAGCGGCGACCCCGAAGCCTGCAACACCTTCTCCGCAGGAGCGCTCTAGCCCTCCGACTCCCGCCAGCTCCTATTGCTCTGCCGCAGCCTTCGCCTGCTGCAGCGCATGCTCGACGGCCATGTTGTCGGGGTCGGCCTGGTGCGCCTTGGTGCACACGTCGAGCGCCTCGCCCCAGGCCTCCTTGGCAGCGAGCTCGCTGCACTTCGCAATCGGGTCGTCGGTCACGCCGGCCGCGACGTCGGACACCGCCTGCTTGGCGTCCGAGGCCGTTTCGGCCGCGGCATCCGCAGCGTCCTGGGCGGTGGCGGCCACTGCGTCGGCTGCCTCTCCAGCGACGGCGGCAGCGTCTTCCGCCGTCTCCTGGGCTCGACTGCACGCCAGGGGCAGAGCGAGCGCGATCAACAGAATGCAGAGGGTCGTGATTCTCATCGGATTTTCTCCTGTTGCCCGCGGCTCAACCCGCGAGCGGCGGAATGCGTAGTACCTGGCCCGGGTAGATCTTGTCGGGGTCCTTCAGCATGGGCTGGTTGGCCTCGAAGATCACCGGGTACTTCGATGTGTCGCCATAGTACTGCTTGGCGATCTTCGACAGCGTGTCCCCGGACACAACCCGGTAATATTGCGATTCGGGCTCGGCGGAGGCGACGCTCAGCTGGTCGTCCACCTGGGCCACGCCCTGGGTATTGCCGGCGGCGAGGATGGCCTTCTCCCGCTCCGCCTGGCTCGCCGCCTTGCCCGAGAGCACGGCCTTTTCGCCATCCACGTCGACCTTGAGCCCGTCAACCGACAGCCCCAGATCCTGGATCCGCTTGGAAACCGCCTCGCCAGCGGCCGCCCGGCTCTCGCCAACCTTTTCGAGGAGGGACTCGCCCGCCTCCTTTACGAAATCGATCAGGCCCATTCAGGACTCCTCATTCCTCAGTGTTTAGGTCAGTCTACGAGAGCGCAGGGCTTTTACAAGCAGACGTCTCGAGCTCGCCACCGGCACTGGGGTGATGCAACCCCAGTGTGTCGGCGATCTGGTGACGCCAGCGAAGCACCCCCCGCTCACTTGGAAGTGCGCGAAATCAGCTTCTTCAATTCGAGCCCGTCCGAGGCCAGCAGCTCCTGAACACGCACCGCATTCACGTCGGCGACGATGATCTGGCCCACCTCGTCGGCGACGTCGTCGAAGATCCCCATCGCCTTCATTCCGTCGGTCTGCTTGTGATTGTCGTCGGTAGGACTCACGTAGTGAACCGAGATCGCCTTGTAGCGGTGAATCAGGAAGATGTGGAGCAGCGTCATCAGCCGCTTCTTTCGAAGTGAGGTATCGAAGGTCTCCTGATCCCTGACCGACAGAATGGTGTGGCCCCGCCGATCCTGAATCGTCGCGAAGACGACGCCGGCCACCTTCGTACCGGACTCATCCAGGACATTCAGTCCCAGAAGGTCCGAGCCGGCCGTATGCGGCCGCAGCTCGACCCGCAGCGCGCGGGGGATCTGGTGCTCCTGCGCCCACACCTCCAGCCATTTGCCCAGCAGGCTCGGCGGAACTTCCGTCTGCATCAAATGCTGCACCTGGGTCGAGCCCTTGCCCATCGCGTTGGTGGTGGCGGTGCGCCCGGTAGACGCCATCAGCGCACCGTCGAGACGCGTCCCGCCCACCAGCGACTGGGGCGTCCTGTAGGGGGATTCGACCAGCCGGATCTTCCGCTGCAGACGCGCCAGGGCGAGCATCCCGTCCTGCTTGAGGGCGGTCGCGAACTCCTCGGCCGCCATCCCGTCGACCTGATGACCACCGTAGGTGATGAAGTTGAAGACGAAGCCGAGCTTCCCCAGCTCTTCGGGGAACCGGCTCATCTCCTCCTCGGTCATTCCGGTGGTGTCCCAATTGAAGGACGGAGAGAGGTTGTAGGCCAACATCTGCTCCGGGTATTTCGCATGAATGGCGTCGGCGAACTGCTTCGCATCGGCCAGGTCCGCCGTCTTGGTCTCCATCCAGACGACGTCCGCAAACGGAGCCACGTGCAGCGACCGGGAAATCGCATACTCGATCCCGCCCTGGATCGGGTAGTACCCTTCCGGAGTCCTGGGGAGCTCGTAGTCCCAGATCACGTTGACCCCCATCGACCTGGCTCTCTCCCTCGCCTCGTTGAAGGACGCCTGCCCGGACCAGTCGAGCCACTCCTCGATCGTCATCGGGAAGCTCAAGCCCTCATCGGTATGGAACACCATCGCCTCGGCGACGGCCTCTCCGTAGGTCTTGAGTCCGGCTTCCACCTGCCAGGTCTCGAACAGCTGACCCGTCAGCTTGTCCAACGTGACCCCGACGTCCGAACCGCCGGCCGTCGCGTGGAGCTCCGCGGCATCCTTGATCGCGGGCATGAAGCCGACCCGCTCGAACCAGCCGAAGGCTTCCTCGTAAGCGCTCTCCGGCACCTTGTAGAGCAGGTGTCCGTTCACCTCCGACACACCCAGCTCGTGCATCTTCTTCAGAATCGCCAGCGACGCGACCTTGCAGCTCGGCAGATCGACTCGTGTCGCGCCGAGGATGAACGGATGATCGCGCTCGTCACCCCGCGCATCCAGCAACGTCGCCGCCTCCGCATCGGTGCGCGCCACGATGATCCCGGAGACCTTCATGATGTCGAGCTGGAAACGCGCCGCATTGAGTCGCTTGATCTGCTCGTCGTTAGGAACCAGGACCTTGCCACCTTGATGGCCGCATTTCTTGCAGCCCGGCTTCTGATCTTCGATGTGGTAGCCGGGAACGCCGACCTCGACGAACCTGCGAATCAGGTTTCGCACGTGGGCATCCCCACCATGTCCGGTGTCCGCGTCCGCGATGATCAAAGGCCGGAAGTCGACCTCCGGCGAGGCCCTTCGCTCCGCGTCGCTCATTCTCGCCCGGGCATAGCGCTGGTTCTTGTCAGCGGTGAGCAGGGCTCGCACGATCGGCGCCGCCTCGTCGGGAACCTGACTGAGTGGGTAGCTCGCCAGATCGGCCCCGGGATCCTCGGTGATCGAGCCCTTGGCAGACGTGGCCCACCCCCCGAGATAGATTCCTTCGATCCCGATCCGCTTCATCGCCACTGCCTGTCCCGGGGAGTAGGGGCCAAACGAGGTGATGGACTTCCCGGCGGAAAACAGCTCCCGGAGCCTCTCGAAGAGCGCCACCGCGGCGGTTCGCGCGATGGTGTAGTCGTCCTGGATGGTTCCTCGCTGCTCGACGACCTGGCGCGCCGAGTAGAGACGGGTGAGCCCTTCGAAGCGAGGGCTCGACTGCCATTCGGTGGTCTCGGCGACTTCCTTCTCGATGGTGTCCATCTCAGTTCCCCGCCTGATCGACCTGGGCGGCCGGTACGAAGTCCAGATTCTCGGTGATTCGGGTCCCGTCTCTCTTGAATGCGGCCATGTAACTTCTCGTCCTATCTCTGGCGATCGCCAGATCGTGGTTGTTCAGATTGATGTTGAGGAGGTCGACGTACCACGGCGGCTTGACCTCATCGAGCGCGTAGGTGTGAACAATCTCCTTGACGATGGGCAGGGTCGTGGTCTTGGAATCATCGTGAACGTCCCTGTCGCCTGCTCGGAGCAGCTTGGCGTGTTCTTCCTCCAGCAGCTTTCCGAAGGTCTCGATGCGGAAGACTTCTCCTGTCTTGAGCCCCGTCTCCGGATCGTCTTCCGTGAGCTTCGCCCCCTTGTGGATCCACTCCCACAAGATGCTCATGCGGATCTCCCCGGTCGCCATGTCCTCCATCAGATAGAGGATGTCGTCGTTGCCGAAGAAATCGGCGGGCTTCAGCGCCGCTGCCTGGAACCCCCGCCCAAAGGCATTGCCGTACTGGAGGGCGACACTGAGCAGATTCCGCGCCCCGCGAATCGTCCGCGGCGCCGGCTCGAGAAGCATCAGCCCGTCAGCGTCCGCTTGCGTATAGGAGAGCGGGGGAAAGCTCCGCCCGAGCTGATTGTCGTCGCCGGCTCGCTCCCACACCGGACGGACGATATGGACCATCTTCCAGTGGGCTACCCATTTTCCGCTCGCCCCTTCCCGCTGCTCGCGTTCTCCCCCGGCGACGGCCTTGCGCATGCTGTCGGTCACGCCTTGCTCGGAGCCGACGGGGATATTCGGCTCCATCCCGCCTTGCCAGAGGGCGAATCGCCCGTTGCTGTCCGGCGTGTTGACGGCGCGGCGCACCCGGTCCTCGTAGTTCCTCATGTAGCCGTAGGTCATGATGATGGCTTCGATGTTGGGATTGATGAACTCGGGATCCCACGCCAGGGCATCTGAAACGCTGTTGATGTAGTCCCACCGCCCCGTATTGAAGCCCACGAAATGCTGGCCCAGGGCGGCGCGGATCTCCATCAGCTGGAAGGTTGCCTCGAGCTGCTCGACGAGAACGTAGACCTTGATGGTCCCCGGCTGGAGACCGACGTGCGCTTCGAGAGCTTCGATCATCTCTCTCCAAAGAGCTGCTTCCCCGGCCGTCTGGATCTTTGGCAGGTAGAGGACGATCGAAGACCCCTCCCTCCCCAACCGTTCGTGGTTGTTCACGACATAGAGGACCATGTCGACGATGGAAGCCGAGAAGGGCCCGCCGTCGTGGTCCCGAACGTGCCTGTCGTCCAGGTGAAGCCCTCTCGCGCGGAAGATCTTCGTCGTGAAGTCCAGCTGGGTCTTCCAGTCGCTGATGATCTCCCTCTCGTGGAAACCCAGCGCCCACCGGTTCATCTCCTTGGCGACCTGCTCCGAGACATTCAGGAAGATCGGGTCCTTGTGGATGGCCAGCTTGAGGTTGCGTTGGTTGTCCAGGGACATCGCCGTGATCTGGCCGAGGGCATCCTCGCCGTCGAACATCCACCCGTCCGCGCCAGAGAGCAGAGCGTAGGCGACGTTTCGAATGCTCGATTCGATCGGGGTGTCCGGCTTTGCGCCCGGCCCCGTTCCCTGGATCCATTGTCGCTTCAGATCTTCCGGGATCTCCGGGCCGACGAACTTTCCGTCTCGCGCGTCTCGGACAGTGATATCGGTCCGGGGGATGGTGTCATCGGGATCGAGGAAGGAGATGTACTCACGGTTTCGAAACCGCCGAGCCCTTCGCTCGATCCTCGCGGCCATCGCCTCCTTGACCTCCCGATTGAATCCGGCCAGGGCTTCGAGGGCGGCGAGCGCCTCCGCTGTATAGACGTCGTCGTAATCCCGCTGTAGATCGTCGCGAATCACCAGTCTTCCCGAGCCGACGGGCGAAGGGCCGGCTCGGTCGGTGTCGGTATTGGTCATCGCTGGTCTCCTGGTATCAGGGGCAGATGGGTCCGCGAAGGAGGACCGCGGGGCGCTGGGACTCGCCCACAGCCCGACCCTGATTCACAGGATAAGTCAGATCTTGCATAACGTTGGCGATCGGGTCGAAAGGAGGAAACCGGGTTCTCGGCGGAGATTGTAAACTAGTAAATTTTGTAAATCTCCAATCCTCTGGCCACCGAGGACCCGCCATCAGTCCAGCCCGCTCACGAACTTGACCACTCCGGACTTGAGCGCCGCCTCCCGTACTGCTCTGGCCACCGCCCCGTGGACCTCCCGGTCGAGAATGTTGGGCACCAGGTCGCCATCCGACGCGAACCCCGCGATCACCTCCGCCGCAGCGATCTTCATCAGGTTGTTGATGTGTGTGGCACGCGCGTCCAGAGCCCCGCGGAAGAGCCCGGGAAAGGCCAGTGCGTTGTTGACGGACTTGCCGTCCGCCGCGAAGTCAGCCCCCGCGGCGAGCGCTTCGTCGGGATGGATTTCGGGGTCGGGGTTGGAGAGCGCCAGGATGACCTGCTTGGCTCGCACCAGCTCGGGTCGAATCAGGCCGGGCACCCCGGTGGTGGCGATCACGATGTCGGCCTCACCCATGACCTCCTCCAAGCTGGCGGCCACGCCGCCTCCAGCGGTGAAGTTCTCGATCATGGCCTCATTGATGTCGGTGCCCACCACCCGTCGGACGCCGTAGGCGTGCAGCAGCTTGAAGATCCCGGCACCCGCTGCACCCAGCCCGATGATGCCCACCGTGGATCTGCGCAAGTTGACGTGAGTGTAGTTGGCGATGTTGAAGAGCGCGGCGAGCACCACCACGGCGGTTCCGTGCTGGTCGTCGTGAACCACCGGTATGTCGAGCGCCTCGTCGAGCCGAGTCTCGATCTCGAAGCACTCCGGAGCCCGAATGTCCTCCAGCTTGATGGCCCCGAAGGTCTGGGCGATCGCGGCGACGGTACGAATGATCTCCTCCGGATCCTTGCTGTCGACCAGGATCGGGTACCCGTTGATACCGGCCAGGAGGCGAAACAGAAGGGACTTGCCCTCCATCACCGGCATGCCGGCCACCGGACCGATATCGCCGAGGCCGAGGATCGCAGTCCCGTTGGTCACGATGGCGACGCTGTTCTGGATGCCGGTGAGCTCGTAGGCGAGGCTCGGGTTGGCGGCGATCTGTTTGCAGACCGAGGCCACGCCCGGCGTGTAGACGAGCTGCAAGTCATCGATGCTCTTCACGGCCACGCGCGGTGCGATCTCGATCTTGCCGTGCAGGTGGGTCTCGCGAACCACATCCTTGACTTCGAGGAGATCGATGCCGTCCATCCGGCGAATGGCATCGCAGATCTCGTCGAACACGGCCTCGTTGGGCGCGATGATGTCCGCGTCGCGAACCTTGTGTTCCTTGCCGATGTGAACCGTGGTGATCTCGCCGAACCGCGCACCGCGCTCTGCTGCGAGCATGGTGAACCGGGCCAGGATCAGCGGATCGTCCTCGAGCTTGATGCGGGCCCGCTTGATCGTGTGACTGCTGGTCTCGTGCTTCATTCCCGCCTCGTCGCCAGGGTGAACCGCGTTCAGTCGGCTCTGTTCGCGGGGAGTCTAACACTCCGCGGCCCGAAATCCGGATTCCCGGCGAAGCGGCCGAACCTGCGCGTGGGCGACTTGCTGCGATTCCGATCTCGACCCCTGGAACCTGGGTATACTTTTTCCGAACCCTTTGGAGGAACCCAAATTGCGTACCCGAATTCTCTCTCTTCTCACCGCAATCGCGATGCTCGCCTTGCTGGCGCAGCTCGCCGGCTGTGGGATGAGCCGAGCATCCTCGCGCTCGTTCGCCAGCATGGCGTCCGTCTGGTCGCTGTCCAGGTCGTTCCAGAGCTCGTTCGGCGGCGGAGGCAGCGCCAACCTGGACCAGGAGTACGCCCGCGACCTGGCGAGCGTCAGCGCGACGTTCGTCGACTCACCCGCGCGGGAAGCTTCGCTCGTCCGCGACGTGACGCGCGTGGCCGAGGTGCACGGCATCAGCGACTGGGAGTCGGTCGACGCCACCTGGCTCGGCATCGGCGTGGGGCTTCGCCACGCGGGAATGAGCGAGCCGCAGGCCGTCGAGCTCGTCGCCCGGGTCTTCGGCGATGAAGGCGCCACCCGGACCGCCGCCGCCCTCGACCCGCAATAGGTCCGAGACCGGTGGGCCGCTCCGCGCTGTTCCTGGGCCTCGTCCTGCTCGCCGCTTCGGCGGCGGGCGGCACGGCAGAGCCCTCCGTGGGCGTCGTGCACGTGACCGCCAATACCGGCCTCGCCGCCGGCGGTCATCTGGCGCTTCGGATCGACGAGCACGCCTACCACTGGGAGGTGCACGAGCACGGCTTCCTGGTGCTGGCCCGCGAGGAGTGGCGCACTTTCGCGCTTCGCTACGGGACACTCGAGAATCGGAGCATGCGCCTCGTGCCCCTGGAACTGGTACCGGAGCAGCGGACCCGCCTGGAGGGTGCGCTGCTCCGGTTCTGGAGATCCCAGCAGCGCGACCTCGCTCACCTCGACGCCCTCTCCCTCGAGCACCGTTGGCATCAGCACCTGGAGGGCTCCGACCCGCCGAAGCTGGCCGGCGCGGGCTTCTTCGACCGTGGGCTTCCCGGCGAGCCTTCGGCAGCCGCCCTCCGCGAGAGGGTGGTGCGCGAGCTCGGACCCGAGTCGCTTACCAACGAGCGAGCCCGGGTCGAAGCTCGTATCACCACCGCGGCGGGCGAGGAGCTCCGCGACGCGCTGCTCCTCCGCGAGGCATTGATCGCACTCCTCGAGGCGCGCGGACTCGCAGCGGGTGCTCTGGTCGACCCCGCGGCAGAGCTCGGAGAGGCCGGTGAACTGAGTACGGGAGAACGGGAGCACCTCGCCGACCTCGCCACCGCGCTGGAGCGATCCGTCGTACAGCTCGTCCGGTCACCGCGCCCGGATCGCGGGCGCCCTCTGATGCTTTCCCTGGCTCGACATCAGGCGGTGATGAAATCCCTCGACCGGGGACGCTTCCTTCTCCTCGACGCGATTCCCGACCAGCGCGTGATCCTCGACCCCGAGGCGATCGCGCTTCATCGTCACCTGGTGAGAGAGCTGGCCGCGCGCGCGGCGCGGGGCTGGCGCCGGGAGCGAGAGGCTCTCGGATCCCACCCGCTGAACGAGGCCGCCTACAACCGGCTCGAGGAAGCCGCCACCGGCCTCCATGAAATGACGGCGGCGCTCGAGCGTGGCCAGCCACTTCGCGCTCGGCCCCTCGGGCGGCTGATTCCGAACCGTCCAGGTGCGGTGGATCCGATGCGACCGGTCAATCCAATCGAAGGCAGGACGGCGGATGCGGCAGCCCGCGAAGCGCAGCTCCGGGCGGGGCTCGCCGAGCGCTACGGCTACGACCTCATCGGGCAGAACTGTGCCACCGAGATCAACGCGGTGTTGGCGGAAGCCACCGGCCTCGACGCCGGACGGCTCGCGTTCATCCCGGCGGGTCTCGCCCGGGATGTGGCCGCGAGCGCCCTCGCCCAGGAAACTGTCGATCTTCCCTCCCATCGCAGGCGCCAGGTCGCCGAACTCGCTCGCCGGGAGGGGCGCCTCCGCGTGGCGCTCCGCGAGTCGAACACCTGGACCTCGACCGTGTACGAGGGCTCGATCACCGATGACGCCTTCCTTTTCTTCGCCGACGGCACCGTTTGGACGCGCCCGCTGCTCGGGACGGCAAACCTCCTCTACGGCCTCGCCCAGGCCACCGTCGGTCTGGCGACCGCACCCTTCGACCGCGGCCGCCGCGCCTCGGGCGGCCTCCGTGGCGCCTTCTACAGCGCCCCCGAGATGGTCGGCTTCAGCATCCGAAAGGGCCGCTACGACCTCGTGCCCGAGCCCATCTCGCAAACGACCTCCCAGGTGGGAGAGCTGCAGCCGCAGCACCCCTGAATCCGAGCCTCCCGCGCTAGAAAGGCGGGAACTTGGCGAGGACGTCGGCGACCGCCTCGCGAACGAGTGCCGTGGTCTTCTGGCCCGGGGTGATGCCGGGGCCGACGCCCTTGGTGGTCCAGGCGTGCCAGGCCAGCCGCCCACTCTGAGTGTCGATGATGTCGATGACGAGAGTGCCCCGCGTGTCCACCTGGTAGCCATGCCCCATCGAAATGAAGTCGTAGTTCGAATAGAGGATCGGGATCGTGGAGACGGTTCGGGACCTCTGGCCCGTGGAGAAGTCGACCAGCAGGTCCGCCTGCTCGCCCCCGGTCGCCTGCCGGAAGCCCTTCAGCCTCAAGCCCTCGACCAGAAAGCGGCGGATCTGGCGGTCTTGCGGCGTCTCGAGAGCGGTGCCGGCCGGTAGCGGGTCCCCGGGTTGGGGCGGAAGAGGAAAGGTGAAGGTGCTGAGGCCGGTGAAGATCACGGTCGGGTCGAAGCCCCCGCCGGCGTCGAAGCCCAGGTCGACCTCGGTGAAGCGAAGTGGCTGACGGTCCGGAGGGAGGGACACGACTTCGACGACCGGCTCGGGCTCAGGCAACCTCGCGGGACCGGCGCTGGGCACGAGCGTCGCGGTCAGCTCGTAGGGGATCCGGGGCCCGAGCGACTGGAGCAGGACGAAGTAGGTTCCCGCCTCCACCTGACTCCGCACGGCGATGATCGAGACATCGGTGCGCACACCCCGCCCGGTGCCGTCCTGCGCGATGACTCCGAGGGTGTTCTCCAGAACCAGGCGCGCCTGCTGGTCCTCACTGGTGAGCTCCAGCAAGGCCGTCACGGTGAGCTGGCCGGGGCGATCCACGATGAGCCGGAAGCGCTTCTGGCACCTCTGCGCGTAGCAGTTGAGATCGTCCACGTAGGGGGCGTCCAGCGCCAGCAGCTGCAATCTGTTGGCGGGATCGACGACGATCTCGGGATTCCACTGGCTCTGGCCGGGGATCCAGGGATCCCACACGCACGCTGAGACGAGACAGGCCACCGCAGTCGCGACGGCGAGGAGAAGCTGGTGGTGCTGGGGACTGTCAGCCTTCATGGAGGAAAGATACTAGCCCGCTTCCGGCGCATCGCTCGAACCGGCCGTGACGCACGCGATCCGCGCGGCTGCTATAAGTAGCCCTTCAGTCCCGGAACCGTGAGAGGGAGGGAGCACCTCATGGGTCGATCGATCGCCATCCTGCTTGCAGCGCTTGGGCTCGCCGTGTCACTGGTCTCGGCCCCGGCACAGGCCGCCTCCGAGTCACCCGTCCTCTCTCGCATCCTGTCGAGCGGAGCGCTGCGCGTGGGCATGTCGGGGGGCCAGCCGCCACTCAACTTCAAGAACAAGGCCGGACAGCTGATGGGCCTCGAGGTGGATCTCGCCCAGGGGCTCGCCGGAATCATGGGTCTGGAGCTGAAGATCGTCGAGAAACCCTTTCCCGAGCTGCTCGGCGCCCTCGCCGGCGGTGACGTCGACCTGGTCATCTCCGGCCTGACGATCACGCCGCAGCGCAACACCAAGTTCGCCTTCGTGGGCCCCTACTACCTCTCGGGCAAGTCGATCCTCACCCGCTCCACGAGCCTCGCCCAGGCGGAGGAAGTCGCCGACCTGGACCAGGCCGACCTCAAGTTCGCCGCCCTCGAGGGCTCGACCAGCCAGCAGTTCGTCCAGTCCAGGCTCCCCAAGGCCTCACTGGTCACCACCGCCGACTACGACGAGGCCGTGAAGCTCCTGCTCGCCGACCAGGTGAACGCGGTGGTCGCCGACCGCGAGATCGTGAGACTCACCGCGTTCCTCCACCCCACGGAGGGCTTGGCGACGCTACCGGAGACACTCACGATCGAGCCCATCGGCATTGCCGCGCCGCCCGGCGACGTGCTCCTGGTGAACTACCTGGAGAACGCGCTGGACGCCCTCGAAAGCAGTGGGTTCCTGAGTGCAGTCCGGGCGCGCTGGCTCGAGCGCAGCGACTGGATCCAGCAGCTGCCCTAGCCGCCGAACTCCTGCTTGACCACGCCAAAGGCCTCGTCGGCGACATCCAGTGATTGCTGAATGTCCGCCTCCTGATGGGCGTACATCAGGAACCAGTTGTGGTGGGGATGGAAGAGCACGCCACGGCGAGCGCACTCCTTGCTGAAGACCTGGCTTCGCCGGAAGTCGCGTTCGTTGGCGAAGTTCAGGAAGGGGATGGTGGGCGGTCCTGTCATCTTCACCTGCAGGCCGTGCGCCTCGCCGCGCTTGACCAGCCCTTCACACAGCATGCCACCCATCTTCATCATGTGATCGATGGCATCGACCTCTTGCAGCTCATCGAGAGTGGCGATGGCCGCGGCCAGGTCGGCGGCGGCGGTGTAGTAGGTGCCGGTGAAGAAGACCTTGGAGGCGGCGGCCTTCATCTCTTCCTTGCCCACGATGGCCGACACGCTGTAGCCGTTGGCGATCGCCTTGCAGAAGCACATCATGTCCGGCACGAAGCCGAAATACTCGCCCGATCCATTCATGTGAAGACGGAATCCGTCGCGGATGTCGTCGCAGATCAGCACCACCTCGTGCTCGTCGCAGATGCGACGCACGTCGGACCAGAAGGAGGGACCCGGCAGGGCCTGCTCGCCAAAGGCCGGGTGATGGTGGGGGGTGAGCATGACCCCGGCCACGTCGCCCGGGTGCTTCTTGACCAGGTCTTCGAGCTCGTTGGCGTCGTTCCAGGTGAAGGCGAGGATGTGGCGCTTGTCCTCCTCGATCAGCCCGCCGTGTCCCGGCGTGCACCAGGCGTGGGAGCCGTGGTAGGCGCCCCGGGCCACGATGATCTTGCGGCGCTGCGTCTTCTCGCGGGCGGCCTGGATGGCGTAGGTGGTGACGTCCGATCCGTTGCGTCCGAATGCCGCCCAGTCCGCGCAGGGAATCAGCTCGACCATCTTCTCCGCCAGCTCCACGGTGCGCGGGGTGGGGTGGTTGAAGGCCGAGCCCAGCCGGCGCTGCGCGTCGTAGGCGTCGTCCACCTTCTGGTAGTCGAATCCGAGGACCACCGGTCCGAAACCGCACAGGAAGTCGATGTACTCGTTGCCATCCACGTCCCAGTAGCGGCACCCCTCTCCGCGCTCGGCGAAGTAGGGAAAGGCACCGGGAATGGCAAAGGCCGGGTTCTTGTTGCCGGAGATGCCGGTGGGAATCACCCGGGTGGCCCGCAGAAACATCTCATTGGACTTGTCAAAGTTGTAGAGGCTCATCTGCTTCCGTCTCCGTGGCCGAATCGTCGGGCCGGGATAGAGAATTCAAGCCAGGAACTTGCCGACGCGATCCAGCAGAGCGTTGAACTCGTCGACCAGCGGCAGGAGGCCGCTGGCCCTGAGATCGCCGCCTCCCAGAGCCGCGAACTGGTCGAGCCGGTCTGCCAGCAGGTCGGCGGCCATGTCCACGCCGTTGATGTCGAGGTTGGCCGACGGGCTGTCGATCTTTCCAGCTCCGCTCCGGATGTTCTTCTCCGGGTCGACCTCCACGAAGGCAAAGGGCCCGTCGGGCAGGACGCTGAACTGGATGGTGCCGTGCGGCAGAAGCTCCACCGCATGCTCCACCTTGCTGTCGTACTTCGCGATCTGCGCCGCGCCGGCCAGGCCGGTCTGCAGCATCATCTCCACGTGCTTCCTCTTGAACCCGGCATCCTTCAGATCGGCTTCTGAGGGCTTCAGGTAGCGCGTCAGAATCTCGGTCAGCTTGCTGAAGCGACTCATCTGCCGGAGCTGCGTCAGCCCCTTGTAGGGCACGGGGATGGCGCGCTTGTCCATGAAGAGATTGTTGAGCTGATCGCAGCTCGCGAAGAAGAGCCCCAGGCCGGCCTTCGCCTTCGGATCGCTGCTGGTCCTCACCACTCCGTCGGAGATCTCGACGACTCTCGATGGACCCTTGCGCACCTTGAAGCGCACGCTCAGCTCCGTCTGCTTCGCGATCGACTGCGCCTCCTCGTCGATCTTGACCAGCTCCTCCAGGCGCGGCAGGACTGCGTGGAGGTGGAGATTCGCCAGGATGTATGATCTGTCGTTCACCTTTGCCTCCGCTAGGTCGCCATCAGCTCCTCGATCGTCTGCATGTGGATGCCCTATCTCCTTGGAGTACTCCATCGCCCCTTCCGTCACCACGTAGCCCTGCTTGACCGCCTCGACCAGGGCGACCTTGCTGGTGAGAACCTGGTACGCCCCCTCGATGTCGGGGAACCTCATCAGTACGAAGGGCCGGCGCCGCGTGTAGATGCCGCGCCCGGCCTTGGTCTTTCCGGCCTTCATTCTGAGATAGGCGGACGGCCCACCTTCGACGATCCACTGGTAGATCCGGTCGGGACTCTTCTCGACCATCTTTGCCATGGTCGGCTCGCCCGCCTTGTTGAGCTGCGAGAGGGCCGTGCTCACCATGTAGAGCAGAAGCTTGACCTTGAGCGCCCGCTTGTCCGGGTCCTTGGGGTCGGAATCGGGCATCAGCATCTTGAGGCTCAGGAGCAACGGCACCGTGCGCAGGATCACGTCGAGTCGCATCAGGCCCTTGATCGACGGCACCGCGAGCCCGCCCGCGAAGAAGTCGTTGAGCGACTTCAGGTCCTTGAAGGTGAACGACACCGTCGGCTTCTGGTGGATGCCCTGCACCACCTCGAGATCGTCGTCGGCGAAGATCAAGTGGGCGCCGGTGTCGGTGCCCTTGACCGCGAACTGCACCACGGCGCTCATGTTCCTGGTCAAGCGCCGCATCCGCGGATCGTCCTCGCGCACCACCTTGGTCAGCGGCAGGGCCACGCGAAGAAAGAGACGGCTCTTCAGTTCGTCGCGGGTGGACATGTCAGACCTCGTCCTCCCAGTCCTCGTCAGCCTCGAAGTCCGTCTTCATCACCTGTTGGATCGCCTCGGCGATGCCGTCACCGTCGAGCCCGTAGCGGTGGAGCAGGTCTTCGGGATAGCCGACGATCGAGAACTCGTCCTGCAGGCCGAGCTTCCTCAGCACACACCCCTTGCCCGATGCCGCGATGACTTCGGCCACGGCCGACCCGAGGCCACCGATCACGCTGTGGTCCTCGGCAGTGATGATCCGCCGGGTCTCGCCGACCGCCTGCAGGACCGCATCGGTGTCGATCGGCTTGACCGTGTGCATATCGAGCACGCGCACGCTCAGCCCCTGCTGCTTGGCGATCTCGGCAGCCTCGAGGGCCGAGAGCACCGTGCGGCCGCAGGCGATCACCGTGAGGTCCGTGCCCTCGTGGATCTGGATCGCCTTCCCGATCTCGAAATCGAAATCGATGGACTTGTGGAGCGGCGGCTCGAAGGAGCGCCCGATGCGCATGTAGATGGGCCCCTCGTCCTCGACCGCCTCGGTCAGGGCCTTGGCGGTCTCGTAGCTGTCGGCCGGGGCGATCACCTTCATGTTGGCGAAGGAGCGCATCACCGCCAGATCCTCGGTGCAGTGGTGGGTGGTGCCAGCCTGGCCAAAGGAGGTGCCCGAGTGGGTGGCGATGATCTTGACGTTGCGGTTCTGGTAGCAGATGTCGGTGCGGACGAACTCGGCGCAGCGAAGGCTGGCGAACACCGCGAATGTCGAGACCACTGGAATGAAGCCCACCGAGGCCAGGCCCGAGGCCATCCCCATCATGTTCATCTCGGCCACGCCCAGGTTGATGAAGCGGTCGGGAAAGTCCTTCTGAAAGCGGCCGATCTTGGTCGACCCGGCCAGGTCCGCAGTGAGGGCGATGATCTTCTCGTTCTGGGCGCCGAGCTGGGTCAGCACCTCGCCGTAGATCTCGGCCTGGGTCATGTGGTCAGCGTCGTCCACCGTCCAGGTCAGTCCCTTTGCCATGACGTCTATTCCTTCCTGAGGGATTCGAGGGCCTGTTCCTGCATGGCCTCGTCCAGTCCACCGTAGTGCCAGCCGGCCTGGTTCTCCATGAAGTCGACCCCCTTGCCCTTGATCGTGCTCGCGATGATCACGGTGGGTCGTTCTGTCTCCCGGTGCGCGGCATCAATGGCCTCGCAGATCTGATCGTAGTCGTGGCCGTCGATTTCGAGCGCGTTCCAGCCGAAGCTCTCCCACTTCCCCGAAAGCGGCTCGAGCGACATGATGTCCTCGGTAGAGCCGTCGATACAGAGGTGGTTGCGGTCGACCAGGGCGGTGAGATTGGCGAGCTTGAAGTGGCCCGCGGCCATCGCCGCCTCCCAGGTCGGCCCGCCGTTCAGCTCGCCATCGCCCAGCAGTACGTAGGTCCTCCAGCTCTTGCCGAGGAGCCGGGCGCCATAGGCCATGCCGTTGGCGATGCCCAGGCCGTGACCCAGGGAACCGGTCGAGGCGTCGACACCCTTCACCTTGAGCCGGTCGAGGTGCATGCCAAACGGCGAGCCGGTCTTGTTGAAGTCATCCATCTCCGACCGCGCGAAGAATCCGACGTCGGCCAGCACCGCACCGTGGCCGACGCCGCCGTGACCCTTGCTCAGGAGAAAGCGGTCGCGCTCTTCCCAGTCCGGATTCTTCGGGTCGAACTTCAGGTACTTGTAGTAGATCGCCACCATGATATCCGTCTGGCTCAGCGACCCGCCGATGTGGGCTCCGCCGCAGGTGTAGGTGATCTTGACGATCTCCTCCCGAATTTCCTTCGCCTTCTTCTCCAGTCGCTGACGCTCGTCAGCCTCCAGGGCCATGGTCGCCACCTTTCGTCTGCCGATCCGTGCGAAGCCACTGCACCCGCCTCTCGTTCCTGACTGCTGACAGGGCGCGCCCATGCCAGCGGCGTAGGAGAAGCGCAATGGGGGAGTGATCTGCACGCGTCATCGGTGATTTGCGCTCAACGGTCGCGCTCGGAATCGATCGCAATCTCCTAGCCTATGGATGTGGATGCGGGGTGTCAAGAAGCCGGGATCGGCCCCAGGGCATGAGCCGGTGACAGGTGGGGAACCCGAGCCTACCCTGTCCAAGAGTTGTCCCAGAGAGCCATGGACCGCATGCAAGAGCTGCTGCCCTGCGTCGAAGCCTATCTCTCGGCGCGCGACTGGGGCGATGTGCCGGCGATGGCCGGACGCGCCTTCCGCGTCGTCCCCCTGGCACAGGGAGAGTACAACCTCAACTACCTGCTGACCGACGACGCCACTCGCCTGGTCCTGCGGGTGAATATCGGCACCCAGATCGGCCGTGATGACCAGATCCACTACGAGTACCGCGCCCTGAAACTGCTGCAGCCGAGCGGCGTGACGCCCACGCCCCACTTCGTGGACGACACCCGCGAACAGATCGACCGGGGCGTCCTGATCATGGCCTATCTGCCGGGAGAGCCTCTCGACTACCAACGCGACCTCGAGGCAGCCGCCAACCTGCTGGCCGTCGTGCACCAGGTTCCGGTGGCCGAAGAGGCGAACCACCTGATCCGCGAGGACGCGCCCCTGAGTCTGATCTTCCAGGAGTGCTCCGCTCTGCTGGAAAGCTACTTTCGATCACCCCTCGCCGACCCCGGCATCAAGGCGTATCTGCAAGAGCTCGAGGCCTGGGCCGATGTCGCCCGGGTGCAGGAACGGTTCTTCCAGGAGGATCCCTGGCCCTGTATCGTCAACACCGAAGTCAACTCGGGCAACTTCATCGTCAACCGCGAGCTCCGGACGCTGCACCTGGTGGATTGGGAGATGCCCCGCTACGGCGACCCGTCTCAGGACCTGTCCCACTTCTGTTCGCCGCTGACCACCCTGTGGAAGACCCGCTACCGGATGCCGGAAGACCAGAAGCGGGCCTTCATCCGCTCCTACGCCAGCCGGCACCGGGACCCGCACCTTCGGGACACGATCGGCGACCGCGTCCATCTCCGCGATCCGTTCGTCTACCTGCGCGGGATTTCCTGGTCTGCCATGGCGTGGGTGGCCTACCAGACGGACTACGACGGGATCAGGAATCCGGACACCGGCGCTACGCTTCAGCGCTACCTGGATCTGGAGTTCATCCGTTCGCTGTTCGATCCCTTCCTCTCGCGGTAACCGGCAGGAGGGCCGTTGCGTAATACGAGAGCCACCCGGAGACCCCACCACCCCTGAATGTCCAATCCTTCCCACCATCAGCTGCTGGTATTCACCCGTTACCCGGAGCCGGGGCTCGCCAAGACCCGGTTGATCTCCGCTCTCGGCGAGGAGGGGGCCGCCGACCTGCACCGCCAGATGACCGAGCACCTGCTGGAGGAGGCGCGCAAGCTGGTTGCGATCCATCCGGTATCGATCCGGATCTGCTTCGATGGCGGCGATCCGCAGCGGATGCGGACCTGGCTGGGATCGGAGTGGGGCTACGCGCCTCAGGAAAGCGGTGATCTCGGCCGGCGCATGCTCCAGGCTTTCGCGGGAGCCTTTCGAGAGGGGCCCGATCTCGCCGTCCTGGTCGGCACCGACGTCCCAGACCTGACGGCCCCGATTCTCTTCCAGGCGTTCGGGAAGCTGGAGAAGGCGGACCTGGTGCTGGGACCCGCCGAAGACGGGGGATACTACCTGGTCGGACTCCAGCGATCGGTGTTCGAGCGGGTTGCCCCGCGACTCTTCTCCGACATCGCCTGGGGAACCGACGCGGTTCTGGATCAGACACTGGCCGTCGCCGACGAGTTGGATTTGAGCTGGAGCCTCACGGACCGTCTGGCGGACGTGGATCGACCCGAAGACGTCAGGCTCTGGGAGCACCATCAACAGGCAGCTGCCGCGGCCTCGGAGGCTGCGCGGATCTCCGTGATCGTTCCGGCCCTCAACGAAGCCGATTGCATTGGCCGCACCCTGGCCTCCATCCCCAAGCGAGACGGCCTGGAGGTCATCGTCGTGGACGGCGGCAGCACGGACGGCACCCCTGAGCTGGCGACCAGCTCGGAGCGCGGGTCGTTCCCAGCTCGCCTCCCCGCGCACGGCAGCTGAACCTGGGTGCAGCCGCGGCCCGGGGAGTGATCTACCTGTTTCTCCATGCCGATACGCTGCTGCCCGACGGATTTTCGGATCACGTCCGCCAGGCCTGTGCGACTCCCTCGGTGGCCGCCGGCGCATTCACCTTGAAGATCGATTCGGCACGGCGAGGCATCGGGGCGGTGGAGCGCGTCGCCAACCTCCGCTCGCGGCACCTGTCGTTGCCTTACGGGGATCAAGCGCTCTTCGTGACCGCCCGCCTCTTCTGGGAGCTCGGCGGGTTTCCCTTGATGCCCATCATGGAAGACTTCGCCCTGGTGCGCCGCCTGGCTCGGAGGGGCCGGATCGCGATCATCGACCAGCCCGCGGTGACCTCCGGCAGGCGGTGGGAGAATCTTGGAGTGATCCGCACCTGGCTGCTCAACCAGTCGATCGTCCTGGCCTACTACCTGGGCATTTCGCCCGAAACCCTCGCCCGCTGGTACCGCCGCCGCAGATCTTCGCGGGGCTGACGGCCGCCGACCCCGTCGCGCTCATCGAAGATCGTTGAGGCTCCAGTCGTATTCGAGATAGCGAAGGCGGACGCGTTTCCCTTCCTCGTGGAGGAGCGCGCGGACCTGCTCCGGCCCGTAGCGCTCGAGAAAGGCGGGGACGCCACCCTGGGCCTCGAAGTCCTCGGCGAACCACTTGAAGATGGAGCTCACGCGCAGGGTGCGGTCGTCCGGACCCACCACCGCGCCCTTGCGCGGGTCGGCCAGCCAGCGACGCATGTTGTCGTCGAGTTGTGCGTCGAGGTTTTCCGCCCGGTACGGCTCGCGGCGCAGCGGCGGACAGGAGAGCGAGGCGCAGACGATGGCTCCGTGGATTCGCGGGTCGCCCAGCGGGCGCAGGGTGCGGTGCTCGATCCCGTCCAAGGTGACGTCGCGTCCATCGATGGTTCCGGCCTGGCGCTTCCACACCGGTCGCAGCAGCGAGCCGACGTCCTTGATGCTCGCCACCGGGTAGTTTCGCGCGACGATCTCGATGGCCAGGATGTTGTATGCGTTGATCCAGAAGGCCAGCTTCTCCCGGCCCTCCAAGGCATCGGCCTGGCTTGCCTCGAGGCTACGGAGCAGGAGGCGCCAGTCCGGGTCCCGGGAGACGGCGGAATAGTCCACCCGCGTGCTGGCGATGTCCTCGACGGCGCGGGTGTGCTTCTCGAGGAGCTGCGCGTAGAGATCCAGGTCGAGGGCGGTGGAGGAAGCGCTCACGGCGAGCAGGCCAATCGATAGAAACAGGCGTCGCATCGATCCGTCTCCCATCGAAGGCAGATGCTTCTCTCGCGGCGGGTCCCCCCTATTGTACGTCGGGACGGTCGAGGGCGCGGATTCGCCTGGATCCCCGGGGGATTCAGCGCCTCGGACCTCTCTGGCATAATCTCACCATGTCTACACCGAACCAAGCCCGCTTCGGCAGCGAGCTGATCGAGTCTCTCGAGTTTCACCCCGAACAGAGCGTATTCGTGACCATGGAGCTCCCATGGGTGCTCATCACGCCGCGCCTTCGGTCACGCCCCCGTCACGTGGAATTCGTCCGATCCATGGAGAGGACCGTCCTCGACGAAGCCGCCGACACACTACCCCCCATCGACACCGTGATCGGTGTGGGGGGCGGCTCCGCCCTGGATTTCGCCAAGTACCTGGCCTGGAAACGGGACCTCCGGCTGGTCTTGATCCCCTCGATCGTCTCCGTGGACGCCTGCGTCACCAGCGCGATCGGCGTACGCGACGAAGGCCGCGTCCACTACGTCGGCCACGTCGAGCCCGAGAGTACTCTCGTCGACTTCAACCTGATCCGAGAAGCTCCTCCGCGTCTCAACCGCGCCGGCGCCGGTGACATCCTCTCCATTCACACAGGCTGCTTCGACTGGCTCCTCGGCCACGAGAAGGAGGGGGAGCGCTACGACCGGCAGGTCGCCCGGCGCTCTTCAGAGCTGCTCGAGGAGCTGGAACGAAACGCCGCCGAGATCTCCCGGGTGACCGACAAGGGGATCCGTACGCTGGTGGAGCTCTTTCAGGCGGAGAACGATCTCTGTGAGGAATTCGGGAACTCGAGGCCCGAGGAGGGCTCCGAGCATTTCTTCGCCTACAACGCCGAACTCCGAACCGGAAAGCAGTTCGTTCACGGCGAAATCGTCTGCCTCGGGATCCTGCTGATGTCCCGGCTCCAGGGCAACAGACCAGAATGGGTGATGAGTCTCCTCGAGAATCTCGGGCTATCGTACCGTCCAGCGGACATTGGACTCGAGTCCGGAGAGCTTCGAGACTCCCTCTCCACCCTGACTGAATTCTGTCGGCAAGAACGGCTGCCCTACACGATCATCGGAGAGACTCTCGAAGTTCCGGACGCCATCGACGCGCTCATCTCCGATCTCTAGGCGTTCGCGTCTTCCGCGATGGAGAGATCCCGAGAGCAGAAACCAGGAGGAGAAGACCGGAAATGCGCTATCTCGTCGTCGAACCGCATCCCGATGACCTGGCATTCTTCTGCGGAGGCACCGTCGCAAAACTCATCGCGGAGGGACACGAGGTCGAGACACTGGTGGTGACGGACGGTGAGCAGGGCACCCTCGAACGCTCCTATGATACGGACGAGAAGCTGGCCGCCGTGATGCGCGACGAGCAACGGGCCGCCTGTGAGATCCTGGGCGTGGAGAAGGTCACCTTTCTCGGACTGAAGAACCATTTTCTCGAGCCGACCCACGAGCTACGCGAGAAGATCGTTCGACACGTACGCGCGGCGCAGCCAGGTGCCGTGATCACTCTCGATCCGTGGAACTTCGACGAGAACCCGGATCATCGCGCCGTGGGCCAGGCCGTCCTGGAAGCGTGCAGCTTCGCCCACTTCCATCTCTTCCACCCCGAACACCTCGACGAAGGCCTCGAAACGGCGATGGTGGCGAAGGTGATTCTCGGGAAGGGCCCGAATTCGAACTCCCATGTCGACATCTCCGAGTTCATCGACCAGAAGATCGCCGCGATTCTCTGTTACCGGAGCCAACTCGAGCTGATGCGGATGGAGGGCGCGGGACGCCTGAAGGTGCTGGGCAAGTCGAGCCCCATCTTCGACAGCCCGATCGACGAGGTGATTCCCCTCTCCATCCGAGCCGTCGCCGAAGAGGAGGGGAAGGAGGCAAACCTTCCCCTGGCCGAGGCCTTCAACGTGCGCGGCCTCGGCATTTTGGAGAACATCAAGGATCTGGTGGGCGGCCTCGACGTCTGAGTGATCGCAGGCAGCCGGACCTCGACACCGAAAGGAAACAGATTGGAGCAGCGACCCTTTAGAGTCGGGACCGCCCGGAAGAAGATCACCCCTTCCCCCGAGATGGGACCGGTCTATCGAGCCGGCTACAAGATGATGGAGGCCGAACAGCTCACCGGGACCGTCGACGATATCTACCTGCGATGCCTCACCGTCGAAGCCGGAGCGGCCAAAGTGGTCTTCCTCTCCCTGGACTTGATCGGCCTGTTTCGCGACTTCACGGAAGCTCTCGCTCTGCGCCTCGCACCACACGGAATCGAGCCCGAACAGCTCATCGTTGCCACCACCCATAGCCACGCGGCACCCGACACCATGGGCGCGTGGGGCCCGGCCTTCGGCCAGTCGGGCTGCAACCCGGCGTACACGGAATTTCTGCTGGCGACAGCCACAGAGGCGGCCACCTCGGCCCTGGAATCGTCGAGGCCAGCCCGGCCGTATCTCTGCATCGACGAGGTCGATCTGGGCGTGGGCAATTTCCGCGAGCCGAATGAGTTGAACCTGGCCCTCTGGTGCCTGAGCTTTCGCGGAGACGAGGGCGTCGTAGGCTCCCTGATCAGCTACCCGGCCCAGCCTGAGCTGGTACCGCGAAACGACGACAAGATCTCAGGAGACTACCCCGGCGAGGCCTGTCGGATCCTGGATCGGGAGTTCGGAGGAACGACTCTCTTTCTCCTCGGAGCGTGTGGTGGGATGCAGCCGGAGGGCTGTGAGGCGGGATATGAAGCCGCCCACGCCTATGGCAGGAAGCTGGCCAGCGAGCTGCTGCAGCTGGCGCCTGCCACTCAGCCCGTCGGGGGCGACACCCTCACCGTCACGGCGCGAGAAGTCGAGCTGCCAGTCGAGAACGAGGGCTTTGCGCTGATGATGGCGCACGGAATCCTCGAGACGGCGCGGAAACCTCCCGCCGCCCGAACCACACTCTCCCGGATCGAGATCGGAGACCTGACCATCTTCGCGCTGCCGGGCGAATCGTTCCCCGGGATCATGGCGGACATCGAACCCGAGAGCCCCGCCCTCCTCATCAATCAGGTCAACGACTCACTCGGGTACTTCATTCCCCCAGAGCAGTTCCGCCCCGAGCCCGAACCCTGGAGAGAGGGTCATCCTTTCACTGGGCACGAGCTCGAATCGCTCGGCCAGAGAGCCGGTGAGATCATCCAGCGGGAGCTTCGCGACCTGGTGAGAAAAGCGGACTAACGCCCGACGAAGCTGGGCTTGCGCTTCTCGAGGAAGGCCTTCTGCGCTTCCTTCGCATCCTCGCTCTGCATGGCGGCTGCGAAGAGCCCCTCCGCCTCGCGGCGCGCATCCTGGGAGAGAGGCGCCGAGCCCTCTGTCAGGTTCAGGATGCGCTTGATGCCCTTGAGCGCGAGCGGCGCGTGGCCGGCGATCTCCTCCGCGAGCTCATAGGTGGCGGCCTCCAGCTCGGAGCGGTCGACCAGCCGGCCGACCAGTCCCGTCTCCCGCAGCTCCGCACCCCGGTAGCTGCGGGCCGTAAAGAGGATCTCACGCGCCCGCGCCATCCCCACCACCGCGGCGAGCTGTGCGATGCCCTCGTGGGGGTAGACGACGCCCAGCCGCGCTGGCGGCATTCCCATCGCGATGTCGTCGGCGCCGATCCGGAGGTCGCAGCAGAGGGCGAGGTTCACCGCTCCACCGAAGCAGTGGCCGTTCAACATCGCGATCGTCGGATAGGGAAACTGCTTGACGCTCTCGAGAGCGAGCTGGAACGGGTTGCGGTCGCGGAGCCGGCTCGCCGCCTCCGGCGTCACGCCGGTGGGGATGGCCAGGATGTCGTAGCCGGACGAGAACGCCTTCTCTCCCGCGCCCCGGATCACGACGCTGCGGATCTCGTCCTCCGCCGCCCAGGCCTCGAGGGCTTCGTGCAACGCGAACAGCAACTGCGGCGAAAGTGCGTTTCGTCGCTCCGGTCGGTTCAAGATCAGCACGCCGATCCGGTCTCGTCTCTCGGTCAGCAGCTCGTTGGCTTCTTCCATGGCTCCGCTCCCCTTCTCCTCATTTCGCCAGCTGGAGGGTCTCGAGGACCGTCTCGGCGGCGCTGTAGGGGTCGTTCTCTCCGCTCTGCACAGACTTGACGGCCTCGTCGAATCGGCTGTCGCTCCCGAAGCGCCGTCGCACCACCCGGGCCAGCTCGCGCTCGATCAGCGTCAGGATCTCCTCGCGGACCCGCGTCTCGGCGCGTGGACCGGAAGGTCTCGCCCGATCGGCGCGCTCCAGCAGGGCGGCGACCAGCGCATCCACGCCGTCACCCGAGAGGGCGCAGGTTTCGAGCACCGGTGGCGCTTCGCCGTTCTGGTCGCCTGTCAACGCCAGCATCGAGCGGATGTCCGCGACCAGTTCGTCGGCCCCCTCGCGATCGGCCTTGTTCACGACGAAGAGGTCGGCGATCTCCATGATCCCCGCCTTCAGCGTCTGCACTCCGTCCCCCTGCCCCGGCACGCAGACCACGACGACGAGATCCGCCGCCTTCACCACCTCGATTTCGTCCTGACCGACACCCACCGTCTCGATCAGGACGACCTGGTGACCCGCAGCGTCGAGAATTCGCGCCACGTCCCGGGCTCCCTGGCAGAGTCCACCCAGCGTCCCACGCGTGGCCATGGAACGGATGAAGATTCTCGAATCCGTCGCCACGTCGCGCATGCGCAGGCGGTCACCGAGCAACGCCCCTCCGGAAAAGGGGCTGGTGGGGTCGACCGCGATGACGCCCACACGCAGGCCCCGCTCCAACAGGATCGCCGCGATCCGGTTGGTGAGCGAGCTCTTGCCGGCTCCCGGAGGTCCGGTGATGCCTACCACCGGGGCGGTTCCGGTGCGCGGGTAGAGCGCTTTCATGGCGTCCTGCCAACCCGGCTCCCGGTTCTCCACCCGTGTGATCAGGCGGCCGAGCGCACGCTTCTCCCCGCCGCTCACGGCGTCGATCAGCTCCTGCCAGGCCCTCTCCACGATAGGTTCCTCGATCGCCGCGGTTAGAGCTTCACCGGCTCGGCCTCGCCGAAGATGCCGCGCAGGACGTCACAGATTTCCTGAATGGTGGCTTCGCTCTTCACGCATTCGATCAAGTCGGGCATCAGGTTCGCATCCTCGTCCTTGGCGCTCACCTCGAGGGCCCCGAGCGCGCGAGAGACCGCCTTCCCGTCGCGCTCCCGCCGGAGCTCGGCGAGCTTCGCG
Source organism: uncultured delta proteobacterium (assembly GCA_963722885.1). Lineage (GTDB taxonomy): Bacteria > Myxococcota_A > UBA9160 > UBA9160 > UBA6930 > CAVXZE01. The sequence continues at coordinate 178,232 of CAVROS010000003.1, read as the reverse complement.
CATTGCCGCTCCTCCGCGGTGGCCATCTGCCCGGGGTCGTACAGCTCTTCGACGGCGCGCTGCACCGACACCTCGAGCTCCTTCTCACCGGTGAAGCAATTGACGCCCACCATCAGCTCTTCCTGGCTCTCGATCCGCTTCTGTCGCTCGTAGGCGCTCTTGGCGATGGCCCGCTGCATGTAGCCGCTCTCGACCGCGGCCACGGCGCCGCCCATCTCGTCGATCTTCTCGAGCTCCGCCTGCGCGGCGGCCTCGGTCTCGTCGGTCAGTGACTCCATGAAGTAGGAGCCCGCCCAGGGGTCGTTCACGTCGGCGACCCCCGCCTCGTAGATCAGGACCCGCGTCGCGTCCACCTGGAGCTGGATGGCTTCCAGGCTGTGGCCGAGGCCGAGCGGCTCGTCGAAGGGCGGGTAGGCCGCGGGCAGCGCTCCGCACATCCCGCCCGCAACGCCTCCGACCATCGCCCGGGCCAGATTGTTGAGCGGCCGCTGCAGCGTGGTGCTGGTGCATCCGATGTGCGCCGCGATCGGCTGGCGAATCATCATGCCACGGGGGTTCTTGGCACCGAAGCGCTCCTTCACCAGCCGCGCCCACATCCTCCGCGCGGCGCGATGGAAGGCCACCTCGTGGTAGAGCTGCATGCTGCCGCCGAAGGCGTTGAAGGTGAACATGGGGGCGAAGTCGTCTATGTCGAGACCCGCGTCGACGCCAGCCTGCAGATAGGCGCAGCCGATGGCGAAGGAGAAGGCGAGATCCTGGATGCGGGTCGCCCCCGCCTCGCGGATGTGGTAGCCGCCGATGCTGGTCAGGTTGATCTTCGGCAGCTGCTGCCGACAGAATACCAGCGTGTCGCGGAACAGCCGCATCGAGGGACCGGGCGGATAGATGTAGGTGCCTCGCGCGATGAATTCCTTCAAGATGTCGTTCTGCGGTGTCCCCCGCAGCTTCTCCAGCGGGATGCCGCGCTTCTCGGCGAGGGCTACGTACATGGCGATGATCACCGCGGCCGGGGCGTTGATGGTGAAGTTCGACGCCACCTTGTCGATGTCGCGTTCACCGGTGAAGGCCTCGTAGATGATCTGGAAGTCGCGGAACGAGTCGAGCGCCACGCCGACCCGGCCCACCTCGCCGAGGGCGTTGGGGCTGTCCGAGTCGTAGCCGCACTGGGTCACCAGATCGAAGGCGACGTTGGGACCTCCGCGGCTGCCGAGGGACTGCATGCGGAGCTGGTAGTCGCGGTAGTCCTCCGGGGTGCCGTAGCCGCTGTAGCGGCCGCGCGCCGCCACCGCCTCCTCCTGGCGAATCCGGCCGGATCCCGAGCTTCGCCCCCGCCTCGGCGTGCGCCCTCCAGAAGTCGAAGGGGTTGTTCCCGGCGGTGAAGGGGTAGCGGCCCGGGAAAGCCCACCTTCTCCAGGAAGTCGAAGTCACGGGCCGCGGTTGGGGTGTAGAAGCGGGTCGGACTCTTCTCGATCTGGAAGCGCTTGACGCGGGGCTCGACGACGTCGCGCCGCCATTCCTCCTCGGCCTCGGCGATGCGCTCGAGGTCGTCGTGGGTCTCGCTCATGTTCGTCTCCTTGGCGGATTCCCGCGGTTCGGTCCGCTACGCGTTCGCGATCTGGGACTCGATGAAGGCTGCGATCGACGAGATCGGTGTTCCCGCGGTGAACACCCCGGCCACCCCCATCTCCTGGAGGGCCGATTTGTCGCCTTCGGGAATCAGACCCCCTACCAGGATCGGGATGTCCTCCCCGCCCTGCGTCTCCAGTGTCTCGAGCACCTTCCGGGTGAGCACCAGGTGGGCTCCCGAGAGGATCGAGAGACCGATCACATCGACGTCCTCCTGCACCGCCGCCGCCGCGATCTGCTCCGGCGACTGTCGCAAACCGGTGTAGATGACCTCGAATCCGGCGTCCCGCAGGCCGTAGGCCACCACCCGCGCGCCGCGGTCGTGGCCATCCAGGCCCGGCTTGGCCACCAGCACTCGGATCTTTCGATCACCGCTCATGGGGTCCTCCTTTCAGTCACCGATTCGACGGGGCGCACCGTCTCGGACGATCTGGCTGGGTTCGGGTCCACGACTCAGCCTGGCCGTGCCAGGCGCAGCAGCTCGGCGATGGAGTCGATTCGCTGCACGTCCGACGCGGCCTCGGACAGCTCCGCGGCACGAGCCGGGCCGAGGACGGGTGCCGCGAGGGCGAGGAACTTGCGCCGCAGCCGCTCGCCCTGGACACCCAGGTCCGCCGCCGGCACGCCGGTATCCGTCTCCGCCTCGACGTGCTGGCGATCCGACTCGATTCGGGCCCGCGCCTGCATCGGCCCCAGGCCCTCGGTCGGGATCACCCGCACCCGATCGCGGAGCGCAACCAGGCCGGGGCTCCGCCATCTTGGCATCGCTGTAGGTGGCGAGATCGCTGGTGTCCTCACCGAGCAGGGCCAGCGCCGTCGTCGCGCGCAAGCTGAACTTGCCCTCCAGACCCGTCGTCGGTTCCTCGATGTTGCAGACGTCGAGCAGCGGGGGCGCCACGCGCACTTCGACGGCGCCGATCTTCTCGGGATCCAGGCCGTATCGCTCTCGAAGCTGTGCGGCGGCCTCGATGGTGGCGTGGGTCAGGTGGCAGGATGCGTGGTACTTGAAGAGCGTGTCCCGAATCAGGAACTGACCTTTGTGCCGCGCCAGGACCTCGGTTGAGGGCTCGACTCCGGCGTGGGTCGCCAGGAAGCCCTGGGGCACCTCGAGGATCGCCGGCTGGGCGCTGAAGCCACCCCGGGCAAGCAGGGCTGAGAGAAGACCCGCAGATGCCGCGCGGCCGGCGTGGAGCGGCTTCGCCATGGTGCCGAAGCCCGACTTGAGACCCGCGGCCTGGGTTCCGGCCAGTCCGAGCGCGTGAAGCCAGCCTCCCTGGTCGAGACCCATCAGATGGGCGCAGGCCGCCGCGGCTCCGAAGGTGCCAACTGTCCCCGTCGTGTGAAAGCCGGCGGCGTAGTGGCCACCGCCCAGCAGCGCCCCGACCCGGCACTCGAGCTCCACGCCCGCGACGAGTGCGGCCAGCAGCGCGCGACCATCGGCTCCCTCCGTCTCCGCGAGCACGAGCAGCGCCGAGAGCACGGGAACGGAGGGGTGGCCCATCATCGCCGTGTGGGTATCGTCGAAGTCGAGCGCGTGCCCGGCAGCGCCGTTCACCAGCGCCGCCGTGAGCCGGGTCGCACGCTCCGGCCGCCCGATGATCCCCGCCTCCCTGGCGGCCTCACCGCGCACGACCTCGCCGACCAGGATCTCTGTCAGGGGCTCCTGCGAGCCCGCCAGTGCCACGCCGAGAAAGTCGAGCAGACAGTGGTGGGCTGTCTCGCAGGCCTCCGGCGGAATCTCGTCGTAGCGGATTCCTCGGACTGCCTCGACCAGCGCCCGGGTCACGCTCTCCCGTTCTTCAACCGCCATCGTTGCCCTCCCCGCTTGCCGCCAGGTGCCGGCGCAGCGCATCCTTCAGGCTCTCGCGCACGGCGTCGAGGTCGAAGCAGCGGGGGTCCGCCATCCACTGCGTCGCCACGCCCCGCAGCATCCCGACGAACACCGCTGCCTCGGCGTCCGGATCCAGATCGGTGCGGATCTCTTCCGCATCCATTCCCTCCCGGATCCAGGCGCGTGCGCTGTGACGGAAGCCGCGGTTGAGCTCGGCGAAGACCTCGTTGATCTCGGCCACCGGACCCAGCGCTTCGCCCATCAGCACGTAGAGAGCCCGCATGTACTCCTCGCGAACCACGAGCTCGTCCAGGTAGGTATCCATCGACGCGCAGAGCGCGTCGAGACCGGCTTTCTCACGCGTGGCGGCGAGCAGCTGGTCCTGGTAGAAGCGGCCGGTGGCGCGTTCCACCAGCGCGCGCGCCAGCCCCTCTTTGGAGCCGAAATGATGGCTCACCAGCCCCCCGGTGTAGCCGGCTTCCTTGCCGACCTGGGCCAGCGTGGTCCGCGTGTATCCCTGGCGGGCGATCAGCCGGATGGCTGCACGGATCATCCTTCGGTGCGCGGTGGCGGTGCGCTCTGCCTGGGTGCGGCGCCGCGCGCCGCCAGCTTCCTCGCTGGCTACCCGGTCCATCGGTTCACCCCCCGTCTCCGTTGCCAGCAGCCCGGATCTTCTCGAGGACGGGTCGCAGATAGCGCAGGAATTGCTCGGGATCCTCGCTCATCGGGAAGTGACCCAGGCCCTCCATGGTCTGGTAGAAGGCACCCGGGATCTGCTCGGCCACAGCCTGGGAGAGCACCGGGGGCGTGCTCCAGTCGTACTCACCGGTGAGGAGGTAGACCGCGACCTTCGAGGTGTCGATCTGCCTGGCCGTTTCCCCCATGGCGTGATCGACGTCGTGGTAGTAGAGATCTCCCTTGAAGACCGGCGGCGCTCCCTGGCTGTAGCCCCAGGCGGTCTCGCGCCGGCAGGCCTCGGGTGACGTCGGAGACATCAGTCCGTACATCACACTGGCCTTGAAGGCGTTGCTCACACGCGGATGGTTCCAGATCTCCAGGTAGCCTCCCGGAGTCGCCGCCGCGGCCTCCAGCCCGATCACTGCCCGAAACTCGTCGGGATGGTGGAGCGCCAGGTCGAGCGCCAGATGCCCCCCGATCGAGCTTCCCATGTAGGCCGGGCTCTCCAGCCCGAGCGCCTGGGAGAGCGCCAACGGCACCCGCATCAGGAACTCCTTGGTGAGCCGATACTCCTGCTTCCACCAGGCGATGCCCGAGGGCGGAAGCGACTTGCCGTGATACGGCAAGTCGTAGGCGATCATCCGGAAGCAGCGCGCGAGCTCCGGATCCTCGAGGATGTGGCGCCACTGCCGAGCATCCGCACCGGCGGTGTGCTGCAACAGCAGAGGAATCCCGGCGCCGTTCTCCTCGAAGTAGATGCGGTACTCGACCCCAGCGATGTCGAGATGGACGTAGCGGCCCGTGGCCCCGTCGAAGCGGGCCAAGACTAGCCTCCCCTCGCCTCGCGGAGAATCTCGACCAGGCGCCGCAGCGCAGGGTAGTAGGCGGCGTAGTCGACGGGATCCGCGTTCATCTGGAAGCCGTGATGGATCTGGGCGGCGAAGAGGTCCTGGTAGAAGGGCCGCGGCACCGGCTCCAGCAGACGCCTCCAATCCTCGATGGGCGCCGAGATCTGCAGGTCGCACTGCAGATCGGAATCACAGCTCCCGATCTCTCGCAGCTCGCCCTCCTGGAAGCGCAGCCGTTGGCTCTCGGCGCCCAGGTCGAGCCGCAGCGTGGTGTTCCAGAAACGCGATGCGAGGCGGAACTCACCGTCCTCGTTGACGCGACGGGCCAGCTCGTCCCAAGCGATCAGGGCCATGGCCGGTACCTCCCTGCGCTCTCAGCCACTCGAGCGGCGATCCTATCAGATATTTATTGGTCGGCCAATCAGTTTATGCTACAACGATCCACTCTGGTACCGAGGCGACCCATGCCCGACCCCGATTTCTCGAGCTTTCCTCTCGTCCCGAAGGGGAACGGCTACGAGGACTTCGCGGAGGGCCAGATCTTCGCGCACCACTGGGGGCGCACACTGAACGTGGGGGACGCCTCTCTCTTCTCCACGGTGGCGCTGCGCTTCACGCCGCTCTACTGGAATGCCGCGTACGCGCGCGCCCACGGCCACCCCGACGTCGTCGTCGATCCCCTCCTGGTGCTCTGCACCGTCGTCGGCCTCTCCGTCGAGGATCTGTCCGAGGCCGGCGGCCCCTTCCTCGGCGTCGACGACGTCGAGTTTCATCGACCCGTGTATCCTGGAGACACGCTCACCGCACGGAGTGTGGTGGTCTCGATGCGCGAGTCCGAGAAGCGACCGCAGTTCGGGATCGTCAGCTGGCGGACGGAGGGCCGGAACCAGAAGGGCGAGGTCGTCGTGAGCTACCAACGCACCAATCTGGTCGCCAGGCGGAGCGGTCGCCCATGAGCCCCGCGATCTCGAGCCTCACCGGCACCGGCAACTACTTCGAGGACTTCCAGGTGGGCGCGAAGATGCGCCATGCCCGTGGCAGCACCGTGGACGAGGTGGAGAGCCAGCTTCTCACCAAGCTCGTGATGAACAGCGCCGACGCCCACTACAACGAGCAGAAGATGCAGGCGTTGCCGTTCGGCCGGCGTCTGGTCTTCGGACTGATCACCGGCTCCATCGTGATCGGGCTCGCCACCCAGGACACGGCCGAAAACGCCCTGGCCGAGCTCAGACTCGACGCACTCGAGTTCCGCGCACCCGTCTTCCACGGCGACACCCTGATCGCCTATACCCAGGTCCTGGAGACGCGGGATGCAGACCGCGACGACGCCGGCGTCGTGCGCTTCAAGCACTGGGGCGTCAAGCAGGACGACACCGTCGTCTTCGAGGGCGAACGCGAGGTGCTGATCAAGCGCCGCAGCCACTGGGCCAAGGAGAGCCACGTAGATGAGTGAGCGAACCGGACCGCTGTCCGACCTGCGCATCCTCGACCTCACCCAGGCCCTCGCGGGGCCCTTCTGCACCATGCTGCTCGCGGATCTCGGCGCGGACGTGATCAAGGTGGAGCCACCGCTCGGGGACATGGCGCGCTACCTGGGACCCGCTCCCGACGACCCGGAGGGGTGCGACTACGGGGGCTACTTCGCCAGCATCAACCGCAACAAGCGCAGCATCGTCCTCAATCTCAAGACCGAGCAGGACCGCGATACCTTCCTTCGCCTCGCCGAGACGGTCGACGCGGTGGTCGAGAATGCCCGGGTGGGCGTGATCGACCGCCTGGGCATCGGCTACGAGGCGCTCCGCACCCGCAACCCGCGCATCGTCTACGCCGCCATCCGCGGCTTCGGCGACCCGCGCACCGGCGAGAGCCCCTACGCCGACTGGCCCGCCTTCGACATCGTGGCGCAGTCGATGGGTGGCATGGTCGCCACCACCGGACCGTCCGGGAGCCGTGGGATGCCGGCGGGTGCCAGCGTCGGCGACCTCTTTCCTGGAACCCTCGCCGCGCTCGGCGTCGTCTCCGCCGTGCACGCGGCGCGGCGCGATGGCGAGGGGCAGTTCCTCGACGTGGCGATGTACGACGGTGTGCTCCTGCTATGCGAGAGCATCGTCTACAAGTTCTCGGCCAGCGGACACGTCCAGCCCCCCAAGGGCTTCGGGCACCCTTCCCTCTCCCCCTTCGACGTCTACGAGACGAAGGACGGCGCCGCAGCCATTGCGGCACCCAAGGACGAGCAGTGGGCGGCGCTTTGCGAGGCGATGGAGCGACCCGATCTGATCGACGACGAGCGCACGCGCAACGTACTGGTGCGCGCCATCCACCGCGAGCTCGTCAACGAGGCGATCCTGGCCTGGACCCGGCAGACAACCACCCGGGAGGTCGTGGCCGCCCTTGCCCGCAGGGTCCCGGTGGGCCCCGTGAACACGGTTCCGCCGACATCTTCGCCGATCCCCATGCGAAGATCCGCGAAATGCTGGTCGAGGTCGAGCAGCCCGGAAACAACCGCCCCATCACCCTGGCGGGCTCGCCGATCAAGCTCACCGGCACGCCCTCGGGCATCTACCGCCGGCCGCCGAAGATCGGAGAGCACGGCGAGGAGATCCTCGCGGAAGCCGGCATCCGCAAAGTGGCGAAGGAGCCGTCATGACGCTGCGACTTCGACGCTCGGAGCTCGCGGTTCCCGCCTCCAAACCCAGCATGATCGAGAAGGCGGCGGCGAGCGACGCCGACCTGGTGTTCCTCGATCTGGAGGATGCGGTCGTCCCGGCCCTCAAGGTGCCCTCGCGCGACAACGTGATCGAGGGGCTCAGGGGTGTCGATTGGGGTCGGACGCTGCGTGCGGTGCGGGTCAACTCCGTCGACACCGTGTGGGCCACCGATGACGTGCTCAGCGTCGTCGAGAAGGCGGGCCAGCACCTCGACATCCTGATCGTCCCCAAGGTGAAGTCGCCGCGCGACGTCTGGTTCTTCGAGACGCTCCTCGACCAGTTGGAAAAGAAGCTTCGCCTCCCCCAGAGGATCGGAATCGAGATCCTGATCGAAGAGGCCGAGGCGCTCTCACGGGTGGAGGAGATCGCCGCCTGCTCTCCCCGACTGGAGGCGCTGATTCTCGGCTTCGGCGATCTGGCGGCGAGCCTCGGGATCCGAATCGGCCACGAGCAGGATCCCTCGCATCGCTATCCCGGCGATCTCTGGCACGCCGCCCGCTCGCGCATGATCGCCGCGGCCCGAGCCAACGGCCTCGACGCCATCGACGGACCCTTCCCGAATTTCCGCGATCCCGATGGCTACCGCCGCGAGGCGTCCTGGGCGAGCAGCCTGGGCGCGGTCGGAAAATGGTGCATCCATCCCGGGCAGATCGAGATCGCCAACGACGTCTTCGCCCCGACCCAGCAGGAGATCGACCTGGCGCGGCGAATCTGCGAAGCGTACGAGGCCTCGGAGAAGGATGGCCAGGGTGCCGCCGCCTCGGGCGGCTTCCTGGTCGACGCGGCCTCGCTGCGGATCTTCGAGGCGGTCATCGAACGCGCGCGGCTCACCGGGCGTCTCTGAAGGAGAAGGCGATGCAACCCCGTTACCAACAATGGATCGCTGGCGAAGCCGTCCCCCCCAGAGCGGGGCGCTACCTCGATTCGACGAATCCGGCCAACGGCGAGAAGCTCACGGAAATCGCCCGCGGCGACGCCGATGATGCTGCAGCGGCCGTGGCGGCTGCCAAAGCGGCGTTCGCCGAGTGGCGCGACCGCAAGCCCATCGAGCGCGGGCGGGTGCTGCTCGAGATCGCCCGGACGATCCGGGAGCGAACCAAGGAGTTCGCCGAGCTCGAGCAGCTCGAGACCGGAAAGCCCGCCTTCCACGCGCCCTTCGAGGTGGAGATCGCCGCCCAGTACTTCGAGTTCTACGGCGGTCTCGTGAACACGATCCACGGCGAGACCCTCGATCTGGGCCCGGCCTACCACTCCTACACGCGGCGCGAGCCCTTCGGCGTGGTGGTCGTGATCACGCCCTGGAATGCACCCATCAACCAGGCGGCGCGCGGTATCGCTCCGGCTCTGGCCGCGGGCAACGTGGTGGTATCGAAGCCCTCCGAGTTCACCGCCACGAGTACCCTCGAGCTGGCGCGAATCGCGGCGGAGTGCGGCCTTCCCGCCGGCGTCCTGAACGTCGTCACGGGAACCGGCCAGGAGCTGGGCGCACCCCTGGTCGAGCATCCGGACGTGCGCAAGGTGGCCTTCACCGGATCGATCCGCGCCGGGCGCGAAGTCGGGAGAATCGCCGCGGAACGCATCATCCCGCTGACCCTCGAGCTGGGCGGCAAGTCTCCCAACCTGGTCTTCTCCGATGCGGACATGGCCCAGGCGGTGCCGGGCTCGATGCGCGCCTTCGTCACCAACGCCGGCCAGGTCTGCATGGCCGGAACCCGGCTCCTGCTGCAGAAGGAGATCCACGACGAGTTCGTCGCCGCGCTCTCCCAGGCGATCCAGGCGGTCAAGCCGGGGCAGGTGATCGGACCTCTGACGACCGAGGACCAGTACCGCAAGGTTCAGGACTACTACGGGATTGCACGAGAGGAAGGCGCCACCGCCGTGGCGGGCGGCGATCTTCCCGAAGATCCCGATCTCGCCGGCGGCTGGTTCGTCGCCCCCACCATCTACACCGGCGTGCGCAACGACATGCGCATCGCACAGGAGGAGATCTTCGGGCCCGTCGTTTCGGTGATCCCATTCGCCGACGAGGAGCAGGCGATCGAGATCGCCAACGACACCAGCTACGGCCTCGCCGCCGGGCTCTGGACCCGCGACCTCTCGCGCGCACACCGGGTCGCAGCGCGCCTCGAGGCGGGGCAGATCTATGTGAACGAGTGGGTCACCGGGCCCGTCGAGATCCCGTTCGGCGGCTACAAGCAGAGCGGCTACGGCCGCGAGAAGGGCATCGAGGCCCTGCATCACTACACCCAGGTCAAATGCGTGACCATCAAGCTTTGAGGTAGAGAATGCGATTCCAGGACAAGATTGCAGTCGTGACGGGGGCCGCCTCGGGGTTCGGCGCGGCCATCGCGAAATGCTTCGCCGCCGAGGGCGCCAGCGTGGTGGTGGCAGATGTGGACGAGGGCGGCGGCAAGGAGGTCGCCGCGGGAATCTTGGAGTCGGGCGGCGCTGCCGTCTTCGCGCGGGCCGATGTCTCCCAGGCCGACCAGGTGAAGGCGATGATCGACACCGCCGTCGCGGAATACGGCGGCCTCGACATCCTCGTCAACAACGCCGGCTTCTCCCACCGCATGATGCCGCTCTGGGACCTCCCCGAAGAGGAATACGACCGGGTCTTCTCGGTCAATGCGAAGGGTGTCTACCTGGGAGCCAAGTACGCCGTCCCGGTGCTGCAGCAGCGCGGCGGCGGGGTGATCGTCAATACCGCCTCGATCGGCGCGGTGGCGCCGCGCCCCGGCGTCACCGCCTACAACGCCACCAAGGGCGCCGTAGTGACCATGACCCGGGGTCTGGCGATGGAGGTCGCCCCCTACAGGATCCGCGTGAACGCCGTGAACCCGGTGGCTTCCGACACGGCCTTCTTCAAGGGTGCGCTCGGGGTGGACGCGGTACCCGAACCGATCCGCAAGGGCCTGATCGAGGGGATTCCCCTGGGACGCCTGTCCGAGCCCCTGGATGTGGCGAACGCGGTGCTCTTCCTCGCCTCCGAAGACGCCAGCTTCATCACCGGCGTCTGCCTCGAAGTCGATGGCGGGCGCAGCATTTCCTAGAAGCCTCGAGAGGAGGTACCACAGTGAAGTATCGGCTCATGGGCAACAGCGGGCTGCGCGTGTCCGAGCTCGGGCTCGGCGCCATGACGTTCGGCAACAAGGACTGGGGCGCCGAGAAGGAGGAGAGCCGGCGCGTCTACGACCGCTTTCGCGAGGCCGGCGGTAACTTCATCGACACCGCCAACCTCTACGCAGGCGGGCGCAGCGAGTCGTTCCTCGGCGAGTTTCTCGCTGGCGATCGCGATCGGATCGTCCTCGCCAGCAAGTACACAGGGGCCACCCGCCGTCGCGATGTCAACGCGGGGGGCAACAACCGCAAGAACATGATGGATTCCCTTCACGCCAGCCTGAAGCGCCTGGACACCGACTACCTCGACCTCTACTGGGTGCACGCGCGCGACTTCACCACTCCGATCGAGGAGGTGATGCGCGGCCTGGACGACTCTGGTCCGCCAGGGGAAGGTTCTCTACGTCGGTATCTCCGACACGCCGGCCTGGGAGGTGGCGCGCGCCAATACCCTGGCCACGCTGCGCGGCTGGACGCCCTTCGTCGGCCTCCAGATTCGCTACAGCCTCCTCGACCGCGCCGTCGAGCGCGAGCTGCTCCCGATGGCCAAGGAGCTCGATCTGGCCGTGACGCCCTGGGACGTGCTGGGCTCGGGCGTGCTGACGGGAAAGTACAACCGCGACGCGGAGACCAAGGGACGCGCCGCACTACGAGGCCAGATCAAGGACCGGGACATCGGAATCGCCGCGGAGGTGGTGAAGCTGGCCGAGAAGCTGGGGCGCACGCCTGCCCAGGTAGCGCTCAACTGGGTTCGCCAGGGTCAAGGCGTGATCGTGCCGCTGGTCGGCGCCAAGACCTGCGAGCAGCTCGACGACAACCTCGGCTGCCTGGACTTCGAGCTCGATCCGGACGACAAGGCCCGGCTCGACGAGGTCAGCCAGATCGAGCTCGGCTTCCCGCACGACTTCCTGGCGCAGTTCCGCACCGGCAGCATCGTGAACCACCGCGCCTAGCGGGCGCCTGGATCGAGGGCGAGACCTTCACGGAAGCAGAACAGGCGCACTCGCAGAACCGAATCGGGTTGACTGGAGAAAGGCAGATCCATGAAGGCTGAGCAATTCAAGGACATCCTGTACCAGAAGGAAGAAGAGACCGGCATCGTCACCGTGACGATGAACACGCCCAGACGGAAGAACGCGCTGAGCGCCTATTCCTTTCTGGAGCTGTGGTGGTCCGTCGACATTTTCGAAAAGGACGACACCGCCCACGCCATGATCATGACCGGCGCCAAGGATCCGAACAATCCGGATCCCACCCGAGAGGCATTCTCCAGTGGCGCTGCCTTCGATCCCAACGCCGCCAAAGACGTCCCTGAGGAAATAATGGACCAGATCGACCCCACGGACATTGCCCAGAAGAAGCTGGTCCTCAAGCTCTGGTACCTGGACAAACCGGTGATCGCCGCCGTCAACGGCCTGGCCATCGGCGGCGCCTTCACGATGGTCCTGAGCTGCGCAGATCTCGTCTACATGTCGGAGCACGCATGGGCCAGAATGCCCTTCGTCCGGTTGGGCATCGCCCCGGAGCTCGCGAGTACCTTCATCCTGCCTCGACTCATCGGAATGCAGCGGACCAAGCAGCTCATGTATTTCGGCGAGGACATCCCCGCCGCACGGGCGTACGAGCTCGGTCTGATCAACGAAGTGGTTCCCCACGACGACCTGCTTGCCCACGCCCGAGAGGCTGCGCTGAAGCTGATTCCGCCCGGGGGCCCCGGCATGGCGGTCAGACTCACCAAGCGGGCCCTTCACCGCCAGCTCGACGGAGAGATCCAGAGGGCGCTGGATGAAGAGAACATCGCCCTCAACCAGTCGATGGGCAGTGAGGACTTCGTCGAAGCCGTCACGGCCCGCATGCAGAAGCGAGATCCCGTCTACAAGGGCAGGTGAAACGTTGAGGCTCAATCCCCGTACGGCGGCTGAGCCTTCGGCCAGGTGGTCTTCACCTCTCGCTGGTAGACCTCCTGCACGACGTTGACCAGGTCCGCGTGCCGGATCAGGATGCGCATGTCACCGGTGATCTTGATGGTGCCCTTGAGGCCGACCTCCACCGGGTCGACGATTCCGGCGGCCACCTCCTCGAAGATGGCGGCGGGGATCTCGAAGATGAAGTCGAACTCCTTGCGGGGCGGCGCCTCGTCCACCTCGTAGTATTCCGTGCACTTCCCGTCGTCCAGAAGCACGACGAAGAAACGCTGCTCTCCCTCGCTCAGGTAGGGGGAGCGGCCCTCGCCGAACAACCTGCCGAGTACCTTCAGCGGGCCCTTCGGAGCGCTCTTCTCCATGTCCGGGTTGCGGTTCAGCAGATCCTTCAGCTCGTCGTACCACTCGGTCGTGTAGATATCGGGCATGCCACCCTCTCTCAGCAGTCTCAGTAGATGCGGTCGTCTCGTTCCCAGATCTTGGGGAGGTCGTAGTCCTCCGCGATCGCCTTGAAGGCGGCATAGCCGGGCCCGGCGCTGACGCCGTTGCCCGCGCACAGGTAGAGCCCCTCGGTCCCGGTCCGCGTGTAGCCGATGGACCGGTCTCCCGCCTCGTTCAGGTCGAATGTGCCGGTCTTGGGTCGCCCGTGGCCGAAGTCCCCCTCCCGCATGCCCATCTCCTGCTCGATCTCGTAGGGCGTGTAGAGGGCGTCGGCGATCACGTTGGCACGCGTCATGTTGGGCGCGTACTTCTCCCAGAGCGCCAGGAAGCGGCCGTTGTAGGTCTGCTTCAGCTCCTCCCACTCGGCCGGGGTCAGATCGGAGGCCCTGGGGAAGAAGTACCAGCCGTTCATGGCGTGCTTGCCCGGCGGGGCCTGACTCGGATCCCAGAGCGTGTTGACCCAGATGCCCGCGGCGGGAAGCTTCGGGGGCCGACCCCCCATCGCGTCGAGAATGTACTCGGACACCTCTTCCGCAGTCTCGTACCCGACGATGGTGTAGAAGCAGCGGTTGATGTCGGGATCGTGCCGGGCCGACTTGTAGTCGGGAGGCTCGTGCAGCGCGAACGACGGCGTGCCCAGGCAGTGCTCGGGACCGAAGCGCCAGTTGTCGAGAAACTTGCGGATCTCGGGCGTCGCCTTGCCCGGACCCAGAAGATCGACGCAGGTCTGCTCCGCGTCGAGATTCGAGACCACGATCTTCGCCTCGATCTGGCGGCCGTCGGTGAGCTCGATCCCGGACGCCCGGTCGCCCTGCATCAGGATGCGGCGGACCCGGTGGTTGTAGCGGAGATCCACTCCCGCGTTGAGAGCGGCGCTGGCCATGGCGTGGCCCAGCATGTGGGTGCCACCCACCGACATGTAGTGGATCCCGCAGAGCCAGAACGCGCTGAAGATGAAGGAGATGCCGTTGCCCTTGTGCGGGTCGACACCCCACTCCAGGGCCTGCCGGTAGAGGGTCCCCCGCAGCTCGGTGCTCTCGAAGTTCTCGTCGATCAGCTGCTTGACCGTCTTCTCTATCTCGCCGATCTCGAAGCCGAGCTCCAGCCACAGGTTCAGGAGTGCATCGCGGGTGGCATCGCCGTCCCGCGGTCGGTAGACCACGGCCGCCAGGTGGTCGTCCTTCGCCATCACCTTGCGCCGGATCTCGGTGAACCGGTCCGCGTCGTGCTTCGAGTGGCGGGCGATGCTGGCGTGGGTCTTCTCCTCCAGCTCCGGCAGGTAGATCAGCAGCGGGGGCCTCCCATCGGCGAAGGTCATCCCGATCTGGCACTCCGGCTTGATCATGCGCGCCCCGAACTTCGGAAGATCGAAGTCGTGGTAGAACGGCATGTAGTCGATGAACTCCATGTACTGCGCATGGAGGTTGTGCCAGAAGCCGGGCACGGTGGCCTCCGAGGTATGGACGGCACCCGCCTCCTCGTGACGGTTCTCGAACACGCCCACCTTCTGGCCCGCCCGGGCCAGGTAGGCAGCCGCGCAGAGTCCGTTGTGGCCGCCGCCGATCAGCACCACGTCGTAGCTAGCGTCCGACATCTTCGACCTCCGTTATGAACGAAGTAAAAGGAACCCCACCAACGCCCTACCTCCACCAAGGCTCCAGGTCGTAGTCGTCGGCGATCACCTGAAGCGCGTTGTACGCCGGGGCGAAGGTGATGAAGCCGTGCGGGTGCTGGGTGGCCCCGCACATGTAGAGACTCTTCACCGGTGTCTGGTACTGGGAGAGCTCCGGGAACGGCCGCTGGTCCAGCATGTTCTCCAGATCGATCAGGCCGCCCATCCAGTCGCCCTGGACCATGTTGGGAATCCGCCGGCTGATGTCCAGGGGCGAGTAGGTGGCCCAGTCGAGGATCGCGCCGTTCTTCAAGTTCGGCGCCGCATCCTGCCACTTCTCGATGCAGCTCACCGCGAACTCCTTGGCCATCTGGTCCCACGCCTCGGGACCCCCGGGCTCAGATTGTAGGGCGCGAAGTGGCGCAGAAGACCGGTGTAGTGGCCCTCGGGTGCGTCGGTGGGATCGAACAGCGAGTTGACCGCCGCGTTGGGACAGGCGGTCGGAAGCTTGCCAGAGCGCATCGTCTTCCAGTGCTGGTTGATCGCCTCCGGGCTGTCGTAGCCCACGTTGACCACCCACGCCTGGTCGATGTCCGGATCGAACTGCGCCGCCTTGTACTGCGGAGGCTGCGTCATCGCCAGGTGCACGCTGAAGTACGACCAGTCCATGTGCGGCGACGCCTCCGCCGCCTCGGCGAAGCCATCCGGAAGCACACTGGGATCGAGCATCTTGAGGAAGGTCTGCTCCAGGTTGATGGAGCTGGCCACCAGCTGGCGCGCGCGGACGGTGGAGCCGTCCTCCAGACCGAGACCCACCGCCTTCCCGTCCTCGACCAGGATGCGATCCACTCCGTGCTGGAGAAAGACGCGGCCACCGGCCTGGGCAAAGCCCTCCCAAAGCGCGTGAGCCAGCGCGTGAGAGCCGCCCACACAGACGTGCCAGTTGTCGATCTTCCCCACCAGCAGCGGCAAGGTCACCGCCAGACCCTTGCGATCCGTGCTGTAGCCGCCCAAGGACGTGTGGAAGGCGATGTGCGCCTTCACCTTGTCGTTCTCGAAGTGCTGATCCAGGAACTGGTTGATGTCGAGACGGCGCAGATGCACGCTCAGGAACTCCGCCTTGTCCTCCACCCCCCAGGCCACCAGCGCCTTGGTGATGTCGTTCATCGAGAGCGGCGGCGTGAACATCAGGGTGGTGAGGATCAGGTCCATGTACCCCTTCGTCTCCTCCACCAGGCGACGGAAGGTGTCGGCGTCCTTCTGTGAGAAGCGCGCCAGCGAGGCGCAGGTCTTGTCCAGGTCCCGGTGGATGGTCAGCGCCGTGCCATCGTCGAAGACCGACCCCATCTGCACCTCGGGCTTCTCGTAGCGCAGCCCGTGCTTCTCCAGCTCCAGATCGCCGTAGACGGGAGAGACGCCCACCAGGGTGTGGTAGTTGCAGTGGACGTTGTGCAGAAAGCCCGGCCGGGTGAGCTCCTCGGTGCACAGCCCGCCGCCCTCCTCCGCTCGCTTCTCGAAGATGGCGACGTCCAGGCCGCTCTTGGCGAGGTAGGTGCCGAGGGCCAGACCGTTGTGGCCGGCTCCGATGATCACCGCATCGTAGGTCGCATCCGCCATGGGCGTCTCCTCACGCTCGAGACCCGTTGGGAGGGTCCGCAGAGCCTCATTCTAGGTCTTCGAAGTGCCCTTCCTCCACCAAAATCCGCCGCACACGAGTCAGCGCGTCCAGGTGCCCCCGGGCGTCGAGTTCGCCCCCCAGGGTGCGCATGCACAGGTGTGTCGCACCCGCACTCTTCCGCGCGCTCAGGATTCCGAGCCACTCCTCTTCGGTGCGCCCGTGGATCCCGATCCCGCTCTCCGAGCCGATCTCGGCGGGATCACGGCCGGCGGCTCTCGCGTACTCGTCGATCCGGGCGCGAACACCCGGGTACTCCTCGGGCGAGCATAGTGCGAACCAACCATCCGCGTGCTCGCCGATCCGCTTCAGGACCGGCTCCGAGGGAAGGACGGCCGCTCCGATCCACATCGGGATCGGCCGCTGCACCGGGAGGGGATCGATCCCCACCTTGCTCAGCTGGTCGAACTCTCCGTCGAACGACACCTCGGGGAGTGTCCAGAGGAGCTTCAGCAGCTGCATCTGCTCCGTGCAGCGACGCCCGCGGGTCGCAAAGTCCTGGCCCAGCGCCTGGAACTCGCGTCGGCTGCTCCCAACACCGATGCCGAGGCGCAGACGGCCTCCACTCAGCAGGTCGATCTCGGCCGCCTGCTTCGCCACAAGAGCCGTCTGGCGGGCGGGAAGCACCAGAACCGAAGGCACCAGCTCGATCCGCTCGGTCTGGCCCGCCATGTACCCCAGCAGCGTAAGCGGCTCGTGGAGGTGCCCGGATTCCTTCCGGGCGATCTGTTCGGAAATCCGCAGGTGGGTGAAGCCCAGCTGCTCCGCAAGCCCGGCAAAGTCCCGGATCGCGCCCAGGTCATCCTTCAGCTCTCGCACCGGGAGGGAGACCCCGATTCGCATGCTCATGCGCTGTGCCCCCTGCTCCGGAAGAAGGAGCCCACGTCGTCTGGATTCCTAACGGACGAAGAGTGCATCCACGACGACCGGCTTCCCTTCGACGATGACTTCCCGTGAACCTTTCACCATCTCACAGACCAGTACGGGAATCCCTCCGGCGACACTCTGAATGGAGTCGAAGGCGCTTCGCACGCCCTCTTCATCGGTGACATCCAGGTGCACGATTCCGGCCTCTGCCTTTGCTGAAACTCCGATGAACATCCCTTCACCGCGACCGTATGGAGCGGGTTTCGATTCATCTGCCACTTCCAGGTCGAACCTTCGAGAACTGCGATACCACTCTATTCGAATCTCGCTCGATTCTGTGACAGCACCTCTTCTGCTTCGCTGACCATCCGGTCTAGCAACTCCTTGCAGGAGACGGTGTCGTGAATCAGTCCGATGGACTGGCCAACGGGAATCAGACCGGTATCCATCTTCCCCTCCTGCCAGATATCGTCGCCGTAGGCTGCTCCGGAGATGTGCGGCAGGATCTCGTCCAGGCCGCCGCCCTTGGCCTCTGCCTCCACCACCTTGCGCATGGAATCGTTGAGCAACGCCCTGCCCTGGAGCCCGATGCTGTTTCCGTAGAGGACGGTCTCGTTCTCCTGGCGGTCGATCAGCTCCTGGTGGACCTTCGCGTGCACGCGGCACTCGAAGGTGTTGATGAACCGCGTCCCCATCAGGACGCCCTCCGCCCCCAGGCAAAGAGCGGCGGCCAGGCCCCTCCCGTTTACCATTCCTCCCGCGGTGATCACCGGGACGTCCACCTCCTCGACCATCCGAGGAGTCAGTATGGTGGTGGCCACGTTCTCGTTCAGCGGGTGTCCGCCCTCCTCCACCCCGGCGGCGATCACTCCGTCGTATCCGGCCGCTGCGACGTGCATTCCGTGGCGGACCGAGCCCACCTTGTGGAACAGCCTCACGCCAGCGTCCTTCAGCAGCTTCAGGTATTTCCCGCCTTCGTAGCGGCTGAGCGGCACGCCGCCGATCTCCATCGCCGGCACCTTCTCCTCCGCACAGACCTCGAAGTAGTCGTGGTACTGCTCGGGCTTGACCGAGATGTTCGGGAGAAGCGTCACGTTGACCCAGAACGGCTTGTCGGTGAGCTCTCGCACCTCCTGGATCGCCGCCTTCAAGGCCGCCTTGTCCTGGTACATGGCCGACGTCAGGTTGCCGAGACCGCCGGCATTCGAGATGGCTGCGCAGAGCGGCGGATAGGCCAGGCGCATCAAGCCGCCGCAGACGACGGGGTGTTCGATCCCCAGCATTTCAGTCAGTCTTGTCTTCATCACTACACCTTCCTGGTCTCAAGCCTTTAGATACTTCCGGTTGGCCAGCTTCTCGATGACCTCGTCAGCCTCCGCGACGATCTCATCCACGATCTCCTTGACCGGCTTGACCTCCTTGATCCTCCCACTCACCATGCCCAGGGGAAGGATTCCCTCCTCGATGTCTCCCGTGTTCATGGCGGTCCGCCCGCCCAGCCCGTCTCCCGGGCTCCGGGTGTCCGCCATGAACTTTCTGAGGCCTTCGGCGCCCTCGGTCTGCTCGACCTCGAGAATCTTCTGGGTTCTCTTGTTTCGGATGGCGCGGACGGGGTCACCGATGGACATCAGGATGTAGTCGGTCTCGTTGTAGGCCGAGTCGACGATTAGCTGCTTTACCTTCGGATGGATGACGCACTCCTCGGACGCGCAGAAGCGGGTCCCCATGTAGACGGCCTCACCACCCATGGCCAACACGGCGGCCAGGCCCCGGCCATCACAGAAGCCGCCACCGATGGCCACCGGGACATCCACGTTGTCCACCAGCAAGGGACCGACCACACTGGTCGCGTTCCTCTCGGCTCCGGGATGGCCGCCCTCCTCGGAGCCGATAATGGTCAGCGCGTCGGCGCCGAGTCCGGCTGCCTTGATGCCGTCCCGGATCCTCGCCACTTTGTGCATCCAGGGAATGCCGAGCGCCTTGATGCGAGAGATCCAGGGTTGCGGGCTCCTGGCGGACGTCTCCAGCGCCGGGACCTGATACTTCTCGATCAGGTCGAAGACGTCATCGAACCACTTCTCACCGATCTGCGGAAACAGGGTGACGTTGATCCCGAACGGCTTGTCCGTCATCCCCTTGACTTTCTTGATCTCCTCTTCGAGCTTGCCGACATCGTCGATCCACTGGATGGCACACATGAAGCCGATGCCGCCCGCGTTGGCTACGGCCGCCGCCAATTCCGCCGTACTGACCAGCCCCGCGGCCATGCCGCCCTGAATGATCGGGTACTCGATTCCGAAGAGTTTCGTCAGACGTGTTTCGAAGAAGCTCATTCCAGATCTCCCTGTCTTGTCGTTATCCGGTCGCTCCGGACTTCCGATCACCCGGTCCCAGACCGGTCATCGGAGGTACTCCAGTGAGGGCGGCGGCGGTATCTCCATGTAGGCGCACACAGAGGCGATCGCTTCCCGGATGAACTCCGCGTCCGTGGAGGATTCGAGGCCGGTTCGCAGCGGAGCACCATCCAACCGCATCATCAGCATCGAGCGAAGCTGTTCCAGGGCGAAGTCGATGGCGAGGGAAGGGTCGCGGTGCCCCACCTCCCCCCCTCGAGCCAACAGCAGATCGCGCAGCCGCGTTCCCAGCTCTCGCTGGAGCTCGAAGCGCTCCTCGCCGAAGGCCGGGTCCCGAAGGGCTAGCGCCAGCTTCGCCCGCTGCAGACCCGCTCGTTCCCGGCCCACTTCGATGGCGAACTGGAGGTAGGCCTCGAGGATCTCTGCGATGCTCGCACCTTCCCAACGCGCGGGATCGACGGCTGCGCGCATCGTCTCGCGAAACTCCCGGCCCAGACGATCGAGCAGCACCCGCAGCAGTGCGCCCTTGTCTCGGAAGTGATGATAGAAGGCGCCCACCGAGCAGCCGGCTCGGGCGGCGACGTCGGCGACGGTGGTGTCGTCGATGCCCTTCTCGGAGATCAGCTCCTCCGCTGCGTCGAGGAGCCTTCCGACGGTCCGCCGGCTGCGGGGCTGCTTGGCCGTGCGAACCCAGTGCAAATCGGAGATCCAGGAGCTACGCGCCACCGGTATCCTATTGTTTTATAGTATCTTTTTACCGAATCAAGAATTTGCTTTAGCGACAGTAACAGGCTCCCACCGCAGCGTCAATCGCGTCGAGCAGCCACCGGAAGCGGTAGGCTCCAAACGGGCTGAGAAGCGGGAGACCGAATGAGTGAGCAGCAGATCCTCCTGAACCAGACGGATCACGTCGCGACCCTCACGCTCAACCGCCCGGAGCGGATGAACGCCTTCGGCGGCCGAATGCGCCAGGAGCTCGTCGAGAGCCTCGAGGCGGTTCAGGCGAACGCCGACATCCGCGTCGTGGTGATCACCGGAGCGGGAAGGGCCTTCTGCACCGGAGGGGATCTCCAGGAGTTCGCAGACGGAACGGTCCAGGCTCTCTCGAAGCAGGCGACCAGTAACCGCCCGCCCATGTGCAAGGCGGTCCTGGCAATCCACGAAATGGAGAAACCGGTCATTGCGGCGGTGAACGGAGTGGCGGCCGGTGGGGGCTGCAACCTCGCCCTCGCCTGCGACATCCGCATCGCCAGCGAAACCGCTCGCTTCGCCCAGGTATTCACGCGTCGCGGACTCCACCCGGACTGGGGAGGCATCTACTTCCTGCCGCGGCTGGTGGGATACGCCAAGGCCGCAGAGCTGATCATGAGCGGCGAAATCGTAGACGCCGCGGAGGCGCTACGGCTGGGTCTGGTGAATCGCGTCGTCCCGGCAGACGAGCTCGGCACTGCGACCGAAGAGCTGGCAGGCCGCATCGCCCGAAACGCTCCCCTTCCCATCGCCTTCGCGAAGCGGGGACTCCAGCGCTTCGGGCACTGGGACCTGGCCCAGGCGCTCGACTACGAGGTCTACGTGCTGGAGATCCTGCGGAAGAGCCGGGACGTCGCCGAGGGGATCACAGCCTTCCTCGAAAAGCGGGACCCCGATTTCGAGGGCCGCTGATTTGGCCCGGCTCGAGCTCCACTGCGACGTCCACGAGGGTGACGGTCCCTTCCTTCTGCTGGTGCACGGCATCCTCTCCAGCCGCGCCCAGTGGGAGCCGAACCTGCCCGCCCTTTGCCGGGTGACGCGGCCGGTCGTGGTCGAGCTCTGGGGACACGGCCGCTCGCCGGCGCCGGCCGATCCTGGCGTCTACCACCCGAACGCCTACGTCGCCGCCTTCGAGACACTGCGCGAGCGACTCGGTGCATCGCGCTGGCTGGTCTGCGGCCAATCCCTGGGAGCCACACTCACCCTGCGCTACGCCCTCGACCACCCCGGGCGTCTGCTCGCCCAGGTGTTCACCAACTCGACCTCGGCCCTGGCGGATGCGGAATGGGTGGCGGGAATTCGCGCCGGCGGTGCAGAGCAGGCGGATGCGATCGAGCGAGGGGGCCGAGCCATGCTCGAGAAGGTCCCCCTGCATCCGCTGCGCGCGAGGCGACTACCACCCAAGGTGCAGGAGGCACTCGTTGCCGACGCGAAGCTTCTCGATCCGAGGGGTGTAGCGGACACGATCCGCTACACCGTGCCCGAATCCACCGTTCGCGAGCGGGTCACCGAGAACCGCGTGCCGACGCTGCTGGTCTGCGGCGAGCGCGACTCGCGCTTCGAAGCCCAGCGGCGGTTCGCCGAGCGCCACCTTCCCCATCTCGAAGTGGTGGCCGTCGACGCGGGCCACGCCGTGAACATCGAAGCAGCCGACGCCTTCGATGCCGCCGTCATCGACTTTCTGGAGCGTTCCGGCGCCCTCCAGACTGGCCACGTCGGATAGCCGCGAGGCGGACGCGGGCCACACCTCCTCTACGCTGATAGTGTCTGGGACCGATCCAAGGCGCCCGTTTTCGAAAACAACCGGAGGAATCGAAATGGACCGGCAGATCACTGTCGGCTCCGCACAGCTCGGACCGATCGCTCGCAGCGACACGCGGACCCAGGCCGTCGCACGCCTCCTCGAGCTGTTGCGTCAGGCGAAGAGCCGCGGCTGCCGGCTGGTGGTCTTCCCCGAGCTCGCGCTCACCACTTTCTTCCCGCGCTGGTACATGGAGGACCCGAAGGAGGTGGACGCGTTCTTCGAGACCGAGATGCCGGGCGCGGAAACGAGGCCACTCTTCGAGGAGGCCGCCAAGCTCGAGATCGGCTTCTACCTCGGTTACGCCGAGCTCGTCGACGTAGGCGGCGAGAAGCGCCACTACAACACCTCGATGCTTGTGGACACGAGCGGTCGGATCATCGGCAAGTACCGCAAGGTCCACCTGCCCGGACACGACATGCACGTTCCCCAGTTCCGCTTCCAGCACCTGGAGAAGCGCTACTTCCTTCCGGGCGACCTCGGCTTTCCCGTCTGGCGCGCGTTCGGCGGCGTTATGGGAATGTGCATCTGCAACGATCGTCGCTGGCCAGAGACCTTCCGCGTGATGGGCCTCCAGGGCGTCGACCTGGTGATGCTGGGCTACAACACACCGACCTACGACTTCGGAGGGATCGACCCCAGCCACCTGAAGATGCTCCACCATCGCCTCTCCCTTCGAGCCGGCGCCTACCAGAACGCCACCTGGGTGGTGGCGACGGCAAAGGCCGGCTGCGAGGAGGGGTCCGACCTGATTGGCGGAAGCTGCATCGTGGCACCGACCGGCGAGATCGTGGCCGAGTCGGCGACGCTGGACGACGAGCTGATCGCCTACGACTGTGATCTCGACATGGGCGCGAACCTCAGGGCGGGGATCATGAACTTCGAGCGCAACCGCATGATCGAGCACTATCAGCGGATCGCGACACAACGCGGCGCGATTCCACCCGAGGAGGGCTAGCGCTCGTTCGGGAAGTCTGGTTTCTCTCACCCCGACCGCCGCTCCAGCGGACAGGAGAACGCCTCGATGCCCCAAGATGCGCTCCGCTTCGACGGAGGTCTGGAAGAGCTATCCGCAGCTGGATGGACGGGAGCTTCACGCTCTGAACGACGTGACGGCTCGCGTCGAACAGGGAACCAAGGTCGCCATCATTGGGCGCAGTGGGAGCGGCAAGTCGACCTTCCTGCACCTGGCGGCGGGAATCGACGAGCCCAGCCGCGGCGAGATCTCGATTCTCGGCCGCAGCCTGAACGAGCTGAGCGACCGGGAGCGGACGCTCCAGCGCCGGGAGAAGATCGGCCTGGTGTTCCAGTTCTTTCACCTGCTGCCGCACCTCGACGTGCTGGACAACGTGGTGCTTCCCGCACTGATCGCCGGAGATCACCGGACGAGCTACGAGCCACGGGCTCGGGAGCTGCTCGGGCGCGTCGGTCTCGGCGATCGGAGCGGCGAGACCGTGGAGAAGCTGAGCGGCGGTGAGATGCAGCGCGTGGCGATCTGCCGGGCGATGCTGCGTCGGCCGAGCCTCCTCCTCGCCGACGAGCCCACCGGGAACCTGGACGACGAGACCGGCCGCCGCGTGATGGAGCTGCTGCTGCGGCTCGTCGAAGACGAGGCGAGCACGCTGATCTACGTCACGCACAGCCGCGAGCTCGCGGCGCTGGCGGATCAGACCTGGAGCCTTCACAGCGGCGTCCTCGAGAAGACGTGATCCGATACTTCCTCAAATCTCTGGCCGCACACTTCGGAGCCGGCCGCGCGCTCTTCCTCCTGAGCGTGCTCGGCGTGGCCCTGGGCGTCGCGTCGGTTCTCTCCATCCAGATCATCAACCGCAATGCGCTCGGAGCCTTCGAGGGAAGCATGCGCGCGATCAGCGGAGATGCCGACTTCTCGATCCTGGGACGGACACCGACGATTTCCGAGACCCTCTACCCGCGGGTCCTGGCCGACCCGGGCGTCGCGGGGGCGTGGCCTCTCTACCGCCTCGACGTCGCCCTGGCCGGACGGGACGAGATCTACCTCCAGATCCTGGGTCTCGACCTGTTCGCGCCGATGCAGATCCCCTGGCGGGAGACTCCGGAGACCACCTCGAGCCCGCTCTGGGATCCGGGCTGGGCCGCCGTCTCTCCGGAGCTGGCCGCCCGGCAGGGTTGGCGCGTTGGCGACCCCTTCGAGGTGTCGAGCGGTTCCAGGCGCACCACCTTGCAGGTGGGAGCGCTGGTCGACTTCCGCCGCACCAGCCCGCTGGCCAACAGCCGCATGGTCGTGATGGACATCGCCCAGGCACAGAGCGCCTTCGGGGGCAGGGGCGTGATCCATCAGATCGACGTGCAGGTGCGGGAGGGGTCGGATCCCGACCAGGTCAAGAGGCGTCTCGCACGAGCCCTGGGGCCCGCGGTGCAGCTGCTCACCCCCGAGCAGCGGCGGCAGGAGGCGTCCGGCCTGCTCGGCGCGTTTCGCCTCAACCTGACGGCCCTCAGCCTGGTGAGTCTCTTCGTGGGCGGTTTTCTCATCTACTCCAGCACCCAGGCCTCGCTGGTGCGAAGGCGCAACGAGTTCGGCCTGCTGCGGTCGGTCGGCACCACTCGCGGCCAGATGCTCGGCCTGATCCTCGGCGAGGTGGCCCTGCTCGGCGCCATCGGCGTGTTGCTCGGGCTGCCCCTAGGATACGGGGTCGCCTCGCTCAGCGTGGAACGGGTCAGCGGCACGCTCACCAACCTGTACCTGCTGGAGGAGATCGAGACGCTGCAGCTTCCCGCTCTGGCTCTACGCAATGGCGGCGGCCATCGGTGTCGGCGGCGCGCTGGGGGGCGCGCTGCTTCCGGCTCTGGAGGTGAGCCGCCGCGACGCGCGATCCCTGCTGCTCGCCTACACCCTGCAGGAGCGCTCCGGCGCCGGGGCGTTCCGCCTGTTCCTGCTCGGCTGTCTGGTGCTGGCGCTCGGCCTCACCGGCTACCTCGGCGTCGGCCGCGACTGGCGTCCGGGCGGCTTCGCCCTCGGCGTGACGCTGCTGATCGGCCTGCCCCTGATGACGCCCTGGGTCGTCAAGCAGATGACCCGGGCGATGACGACACGCCGCTTCGGGCTGCTCTACGGCATGAAGGCGCTCGGCCTGCGCCTGCAAACCACCTCCTTCGCCGTCGCCGCCCTGGCCGTCGCCGTGAGCCTGCTGATCGGCATCACACTGATGATCGGCAGCTTCCGGCGCACCGTCGAGATCTGGATCAACGCCACGGTGAACGCCGACGTCTACATCACCACCGAGTCCTGGGGACGGGCCCGCAGCGCGGCCACACTGGACGACGTCCTGGTGCGCGAGCTCGGCTCGCTACCCGGCGTGGCGCAGATGGATCGGCTGCGGCAGCTCCTCGTCTACGCGGGAGATCGCCGCATCTCACTGGCCGGGGTCGACATGAGTCTGTCCGCGGAGCTGGGCCAGTTCGAGCTGATCGAAGGAGATCTGGCGAGAGGCGCTGCGGCGCTGCCGCGAGGAAGGTGCGGTGATCGTCAGCGAGCCGCTCGCCCGCAAGGACGGTCTCGGCGTGGGCAGCACCCTGCTCGTGGCCGGACCAGCGGGGGAGTTGGCTTTCCCAGTCGCCGGGATCTTCTACGACTACAGCAACGAAGCGGGTGCGGCCGCCACCGACCTCGGCACGCTGGAGCGCGCCTTCGGCCCCGGTCCAGTCAACAACGTCGGCCTCTATCTCGAGGACGGCGTCGATCCGGAAGGGTTCGTGGACGGTCTCAAGGGGCGCTACGCCGACCTGCCGCTGGTGATTCGCAGCGAGCGAAGCCTGCGTGAGGAGGTGTTCAGGATCTTCGATCAGACCTTCGCCGTCACACGGCTGCTGCAGGCGATCAGCCTGCTGATCGCCGTCTGCGGCATCACGCTGACGCTCATCGTGCTCGCCCGCGAGCGGATCTCCGAGCTGGCGCTCTACCGTGCGCTCGGCGCCCGGCGCCGACAGATCTTCCGCGTCTTTCTCGGCAAGGGCCTGGGCATGGCGCTGTTCGGTCTGGCCATGGGAGCCGGCGGCGGAGTGGCTCTGGCGTTGATCCTGATCCTGATCATCAATCGGGCCTACTTCGGCTGGACCATCGCCTTCCACTGGCCCTGGGGCGCCCTGGCCGAGCAGGCCGCAACGATCGTGGTGGCCTCGGTGCTGGCCAGCCTCTACCCGGCGCTCCGCGCCAGCCGCACGCCGGCCACGGAGCTGAGCCGCGAGAATCTCTGATCGCGGCGGACCCGCATACCGGGCCTGCCTTCCCTACTCCAAATCCAATCGCAGGAACGCCTCTCGGGTCGCGTCGATCTGCGCTGGAGCCGGCACCAGCCCCTTTGCCGAAGCCATGTCCTTGAACCCCGATCCCGTGATGATGCAGCATACGGAGTCACCCTCGTCGATCACGTCCGACTCGCGCAGCTTCTGGATCGCTGCGATGGTCGAGGCGCTGGCCGGCTCGGCGAAGATGCCGGTCGTGCGCGCCAGCAGCGTTTCGGCCTCGAGCATCTCCTCATCCGTGACGCTGACTGCCGTACCGCCGCTCTCCCGGATGGCGGGCAGGACCGTATAGGCATCGAAGAGGATGTCGTCGGCGATCGCACCGGCAATCGTGTCTCCGACCTCCACGGGATTCGCGACGACCTCGGCGGCTGTGAGATTCTTCTCGATCGCATCGACGAGCGGCGTGCACAGCGCCGACTGAACCCCCACGATCGCCGGGAGCTTGTCCAGCTCGCCCATTGAAACCAGCTCGTTGAACCCTCTCCATAGCGCTCCGACCAGGCCCCCGCCCCCGACCGGCGCGATCACCCAATCGGGCATCGAGGGGCACTGTTGGACCAGCTCGTATGCGATGGTCTTTGCACCTTCGACGTGATAGGGGTTGTAGAGCCCCGCCGTGGAGAGCAGGTACCAGTTCTTCTGGACGCATGCCTGTGCTACGAGCTCGAAAATCAGGCTCGAGGACAGCGTCTTGACCTTCACGAAGGAAGCCCCGTACATCCTCGCCTGCACCAGTTTCTCCTCGGGGGCGTTGTACGGGGCGAATAGGATGCATTTCAGTCCGGCGATTGCCGCGTAGGAGGCCGCGGCGGCTGCGACGTTTCCCGAGGAGATCACAGCCAGCGTGCGAGCTCCGGACTCCTTGGCTTTGGAGATGCCGACCGAGACCTGACGGTCCTTGAAGGAGCCCGTGGGATTCATGGTCTCGTTCTTGAGCAAGAGGCTGCCCACACCCAGTTGGTCCGCCAGCCTCGGAGATTCCAGCAGAGGGGTCTGTCCCTCGCCCTGCGATACCACCGACGCCTTGTCGTTCAAAGGAAGCAGGTCGAAGTAGCGCCACATCGAGGGTTCGTTCGAAGGCTCGAAGGGTGCTGCTCGATCGGTGTTCATCGCGACTACGGTGGGCGCATTGCATTGCGCGCAGGTGAACGGATCGCTCGCCGGCGAGTATTCCTTCGAGCACACGGGACATTTCAAAGAGTACTTTTCGTCGTCATTCATTCGGGAGATGCTCGTCCGCTCCGTTGCGAAAGGCTTCGCTCGGATTCGATAGCGCCTGTGCCATCTCCCCGGCGACATCTGGCGGTTGCGTCCCTGCGGGGCTTTGGATATTACATTGCTACCGCATTTCGATTATCGAGGGAACAATGAGCAACGAAGAAGTTCATGTCGCTGGAAGGAAACCCGCAGTCGTCGAATTGGAGGAGGGGAAGAAATACGCCTTCTGCATGTGCGGGCGCTCCCAGGATCAGCCTTTCTGTGACGGCGCGCATCAGGGGAGCCCGTTCAAACCACACGTCTTCACCGCTGACAGCTCCGAGAAGAAGTGGCTGTGCATGTGCAAGCACACCAAGAACGTGCCCTACTGCGATGGTACTCACAAGACCCTGGAGCAGTCGGAAGGGTGACTTGACCCGCCACGCGCTCGTCCCTGCGCTGTGCTTCCTGGCGGTCATCCTGGCGCCAGGACCTCCTCGAGCTGCGGATCCCGAAACAGAACGAGCGATGGGTCTCCGCCAGTCCGGGCTACGAATGGTCCTTTCCACGCGATCACTGGGTCCACCGCGCCTTCCGCAACGAGTGGTGGTACTTCACGGGGAGCCTGGTGTCGCGCAGCAAGCCGCAGCGGCGCTTCGGCTACCAGTTCGTCATCTTCCGGGTCGGCCTGTATCCGGGTGTCTCGGGCCTCGCCTCCGATTGGGATGCCGCCAACCTGCTGATGGGTCACGCCGCGATCACCGACAAGGCGGCTGGTGAGCATCGTTTCAGCGAAGTGCTCTACCGCGAGGCGCCGTTCCTTGCTCAGTTCAGCGACTACCCGGATCCCGTGATGGCGTGGAGTCTCGCGCCCCTGGGAACGGACGGTACCTGGAAGCTCCGATGGAGCGGAGAGGGATTCGAGTTCCAGATGGTCGATCGCGCCAAGGGCATCGCGTTCGATCTCAGCACCGCATTCTCCGATCCTCCCCTTTTTCAGGGACCCGGCGGATTCAGTCGCAAGTCCGACGAGCCTGGGGCGGCCAGCTTGTACTACAGCTTCACCCGCCTGAAGACCCGGGGAACCGTCACCCTCGACGGCGAGAGCTGGGAGGTCGATGGGACCAGCTGGATGGACAAGGAGATCAGCTCCAACCAGTTGACCGAGGAACAGGCCGGCTGGGACTGGTTCGGCCTGAGGCTCGACGACGGCCGTGACCTGATGCTCTACGAATTGCGGACCAAGGGTGGTGCCGTCGACTACGGCAAGGGAACCCTCGTCTCACCGGACCGTGAGGTTCGGTACCTGAATGCGGCGGACTGGAAGCTCAGCACCACAGCGACCTGGAAGAGTCCCGAAACCGGAATCGTCTACCCCGTGGCGTGGGCCGTCGAAATCCCCTCCGAGAAGCTCCGGCTGACGATCGAGGCAGACTTGGAGGATCAGGAGAACCAAAGCCGCGCCGGCGTCGGAATGACCTACTGGGAAGGCGCCGTCACCTTGTACGGAGCGGACGGCCAGCACGCAGGCGAAGGCTACGCGGAGCTGACCGGCTACGGCGAGAACAACCGCCCCCCGATCTGACCACCCCGCGCTGAGAACGCGCTCCGGGCGGCCTCCTGGGCGCGAAGCTCTACTTGAGCAGGGCCCCGCCGTCGACGGCGAAAGATTGGCCCGTCATGTAGCTCGAGGCGTCCGAGGCCAGGAACAGGATGGCGTCGGCGATCTCGGCGGGCTCTCCGACGCGCTGCATCGGGATGCTCTGGCGCGCGGCCTCCTTGGCCTGCTGGGACTGCTCTTCCGGCATGAGTGAGAAGATGGAATCGTACAGATGCGTCCCGACCGCACCCGGCGCGACGCAGTTCACCCGGATGCCGTACGGTGACCACTCGAGCGCCATCACCTTGGTCGCCATCATCACGCCGGCCTTGGCGATCGAGTAGTGCCCGGTCGGAACCTGCACCCGGTAGCCGCTCACCGAGGAGACGTTCACGATCCGGCCGTCGCCCTTCTCGCGCATCACCCGCGCCGCAGCCTGGCTGAGGAAGAAGAGACCCTTCAGGTCCAGGTTGAAGACCGTGTCCCAGGCGCGCTCCTCCATGTCGATGGCAGGAGAGAAGAAGTTGGTTCCGGCGTTGTTCACCAGGATGTCGAGTGATCCGAGCTCGCCCACGACCCGGTCCACCAGCGGCTGGATCTGGTCGATGCGCCCCACGTGCGCCGCCACTGCCACGGCTCGGCGGCCCAGCTTCTCGATTTCCCCGGCCACGCGTTCGAGGTCCGGAAGCTTGCGACTCGAGACCGCGACGTCGGCGCCGGCTCGCGCCAGGGTCAGGGCGGCGGCTTCGCCGATGCCGCGGCTGCCGCCGGTGACCAGGGCGACTTTTCCGTCGAGCGAGAACTGGGGAAGGTCCATCTACACCTCCGTTCGCGTGGTTCGTCGCAGAGGATACCACGAGCCCCGATTCCGTGGTCGTGACCAGGGCGAGCAACGGCCCCCACCGCTGGGCTACGTTTGGCTCGCTTCTGTGCGTCTGCCTGGGTTCGGAGTCCACCGACGAGACGAGGAGGAAGGGATGTCGCGAGTAACGGAGCTGCTGGCCTGCAGGCATCCGGTGATCCAGGGTGCGATGGGTGTGATCTCGAATCCAGAGATGGTGGCCGCGGTGTCGGAGGCCGGTGGCTTCGGACTGCTGGCGACCGCCTTCGCCCCCGACTTGGCGACCGTTCGGCAGCAGATCCGGGCGACCAGGGCCCTCACGGACAAGCCCTTCGGGGCCAATCTGCAGGTCATGAACTCGAACACCATGCAGATCAGCGAACTGCTGGCGGACGAGGGCGTACCCGCGGCCACCATCTCCGGCGGCTCGCCCAAGGCGCTGATCCCTCTCCTGCAGGAGAAGGGGATCAAGACCCTGGTGGTCGTTCCCACGGTCGCCGTGGCGCGCAAGGCGGCTCAGCTGGGTGCGGATGCGATCATCGCCGAGGGAAGCGAGTCCGGCGGCATCCAAGGGCTGGCGGGGGCGTCCACCATGGTGCTGGTTCCGGCCGTCGTGGACGCGGTGGACGTCCCGGTGATCGCTGCCGGAGGCATCGGCGATTCCAGGGCGTATCGCGCGGCGCTGGCCCTGGGAGCGGAGGGCGTGCAGGTCGGGACGCGGTTCATCGCCTGTCGCGAGTGCGTGGCTCACGAGAAGTACAAGAACGCGATTCTCGAATCGAATGAAACCGGAACTGGCCTGCTCCACATGGGTCGCTTCCAGGTGCGGGCCTTGCGAACGCCCCTCGTAGAAGAAGTCCTGGGCTCGGGCAAGGCCGCTGGAGCCGCGTATGGCGGGGGGAGCCTCGAGGCGTCGTGGATCGACGGCGACCTCTCGGCGGGTGCCCTTCCAGCCGGTGAAATCGTGGGACTTATCGACGAGGTGCTGACAGTGAGAGAGATCATCGAAGAGATGGTCGGTGGGGGATGAGCCATGTCCAGTAGGAAACCGAGCGGCACCTATACCCTGTACGGGATGCGGGCCTCCCTCTACACCGGAAAAGCCCGCGCCTACCTGATCAAGCAGAACATCGAATACCTGGAGATCGTGCCCGGCACGCCGCGGTTCATGAAGGAGATCGTCCCGAAGATCGGTCGCATGATCATCCCGACCCTCGAGACACCGGATGGAGAGATCATCCAGGACAGCACCGAGATCATCGACTACTTCGAGAAGAAGGGGTTGGCCAGAGAGAGCGCCTATCCGACCACGCCGCGCCAGCTCGCCGTTGCCCACGTCCTCGAGCTCTACGGCAGCGAAGGTCTCCTGCGCCCGGCCATGCACTACCGCTGGAACTTCCCCGAGGTCAACGACGCGTTCATCGAGAGGAACTTTGCCGACGGCCTCCGGCCCGGTGCCCCCGCAGATCAGGCGCTCGCAGCCGCCCAGCAGGGAATGAATCGGATGCGCCTGGCGGCCGCTGCGTTCGGAGTCTCACCGGAGACGATCCCGGTGATCGAGTCCGCGTATCTGGAGCTCCTGGAGCTTCTCCAGGCTCACTTCGGCGCGGCTCCCTATCTGCTCGGCGGGCGCCCGTCGCTGGCGGACTACGGCTTGATCGCACCGCTCTACGCCCACCTGTCTCGCGACCCCCATCCCTCGACCTTGATGAAGCAGCGAGCCCATCGCGTCTTCCGGTGGACGGAGAGAATGAACTCGAGAAACGCCGAGCGCGGAAGCATCTCCGGATGACTCCGGCGATTTCTTCGAGAACGACGAGATCCCCGAAAGTCTGAAGGCGATCCTTCGCCACGCCGCCGAGGACCTGGTTCCCGAGACAGAGGCCACCGCCCGCTTCCTCGACGAGTGGCTGGAGGCCCAGGACGACATCGAGGAAGGCGCCGTCCTCGAGCGAGGCCTCGGGCTCTGTCGCTTCGAGTTTCGCGGGACGAGCATCAATGCCCTGGCCCAGCCCTACCGGATCTTCCTGCTCCAACGCCTGCAGGATGCCTGCACGTCCATGCCCGCCGAGGATCGCCTTTCTGTCACGGATCTTTTCGAGGAGGTCGGACTCGGCCGCCTGCTGGAGATCCGGACGCGCCGAAGGGTGGAGCGCGCAAACCATCGCGAGGTCTTGGGAGCCCCTGCGGCTTGACTCGGCTGGTTGTGCGATGATCAGGTAACGGACTGCGAGGCGCCCGGCGCCAGACGCAGCTGGACCAGACCACTCCCAGGAGGATCATTGAGATGAGCGATGACGTCTACATTCTCGGCGTAGGAATGATCAAGTTCGGGAAGTTCCTGGAGAGAAGCGTCAAGGACATGGCAGGACTGGTGCTGGAGGAAACGCTCCAGGACTGCGCTCTGACTCGCGACGACATCCAGGCGGCGTGGTTCTCCAACACCATGTGGGGTCTGTACGATTTCCAGCACTCCATTCGCGGCCAGGTCGCCCTGACGGCGAACGGGCTGCAGGGCATCCCCGTCACCAACGTGGAGAATGCCTGCGCCAGTGCCAGCACCGCCCTTCACGCCGCCTGGACTTCGATCAAGGCGGGGCTCTACGACTGCGCCTTGGCCATGGGTGTGGAGAAGCAGTACAACGAAGATCGGGCGAAGGTCATGCAGAGCTTCATCGCCGGTACCGACGTGCAGGAGATGGCCGCGAGAGTCGCCGAGCTTCGGGAGACAGAGCAGAAGAAGAGACAGGAAGCCGGACAGGCGAAGAGCGCTGAGGGTGAAGCGGCGAAGGCCGGTGGTCACTCGGCATTCATGGATTTCTATGCGGCCGGCGCCCGCGCCCACATGGAGGCCTACGGATCCACGCAGAGGCAGCTCGCCTGCGTCGCCGCCAAGAATCACAACAACTCGACGAAGAACCCCCTGGCTCAATACACTTTTCCCCAGACGGTAGAGCAGGTGCTGAACGACCGTGTCGTGGCGTATCCGCTGACCAGAGCCATGTGCGCACCCATCGGTGATGGCGCTGCCGCAGCCATCATCTGCAACGAATCGTTTCTGAAGCGACACCCCTCCGCGAGGGCGATCCGCATCGCAGCCTCTGTCCTCGAGGGTGGGAAGAGAACGGGGGCCGGCGACATCAGCGAGCGCGCCGCGAAGAAGGCGTTCGAGATCAGCGGCGTCGGGCCCGAAGACATCAATGTCATGGAGGTTCACGACGCCACGGCCTTCGGCGAGATCTCCGTCATGGAAGCCCTCGGCTTCTGTCCGAGGGGTGAAGGCGGCGTCATGGCAGAGAGGGGCGACACGGCACTGGAGGGAAAGATCCCGATCAATCCCAGCGGTGGATTGATCTCGAGGGGACATCCCATTGGCGCCTCTGGTCTGGCGCAGATCTACGAACTGGTGACCCAGCTCCGAGGAGAAGCCGGGGAGCGGCAGGTGAAGAACCACCGATTCGCCATGACCGAGAACGGCGGAGGAACCGTCGGCGCCGGCGAGGCCGCCATGACCATCCACATCATGGAGAAACCGTAGGACCTGGCCGGATCCTACAATTCGCCCCCAAGACAGCGGCGGTAGAGGGCCGCCATGTCTTCCGTCGTGCACGGCAGCGGATTGCTGGCGGTGGAAGGGTCGGCGGCCGCCATGGGTGCCATGCGGTCGATCAGGTCCTCGGTCATACCGAGGTCTGCCAGCGTCTCCGGAATCCCCAGCTCCCGACGCAGCGACACGACCCAGTCGAGCACCCCCGCAGAAGAGATCTCCGGCAGGTCCAGGTACCGGGCGAGCTCCTCCATCTTGTCTGCGATCGCGTCGCGATTGAAAGCCAGCACGTAGGGCATCACCACGGCATTGGTCAGACCATGGTGGGCTCCCAGCAGGGCGGTGACCGGGTGCGACAGGCTGTGCATGGTACCGAGGCCCTTCTGGAACGCGGTCGCGCCCATGGCGGACGCCGCCATCATCTGCGCCCGCCCCTCCAGGCTTGCACCGTCTCGGTAGACGACCGGCAGCCACTGGTGGATCAGCTTGATGCCCTCGAGGGCGATGCCCTGGGCCATCGGGTGGTAGCCGGGGCTGCAGAAGGCCTCCAGGTTGTGCGACAGCGCGTCCATGCCGACCGCGGCGGTGATCTGCGGCGACAGGCCCAGCGTCAGCTCCGGGTCAGCGACGACGATGGCCGGCAACATCTTCGGGTGAAAGATGATCTTCTTGGTGTGATCGCGAAGGTCGGTGATCACCGAGGCGCGGCCGACCTCCGAACCGGTGCCCGAGGTGGTCGGCACCGCCACCACGGGCGCCACGCCGGCCACCTTCACCCGCGTGTACCAGTCCTCGCGGTCCTCGAAATCGAAGATCGGCCGGTCCTGGCCGACCATCAGGGCGATGGCCTTGCCCGCATCCAGGCCCGAGCCGCCACCGAATGCGATCACGCCGTCGTGTCCTCCCTCGCGGTAGACTGCGACACCGGCGCTGACATTCTCGGCTACCGGATTGGCCTGCACCTCGCTGAAGACTTCGCAGCCCAGGCCGGCGTCACGGCAGGAAGCCACGGCGGACGCCACCATGGGTAGCGTGCGCAGTCCTTCATCGGTCACCAGCATCGGGCGCTGCAACCCAAGCTCGCGGCAGGCAGCGGGAAGCTCCCGAATGCGGCCGGCTCCGAAACGGATCGAGGTGGGGTAGTTCCAGTTGCCGTGGAGACGCATGGCTTGGTTCACTCCTTGCCCCCTCTCGATCGCCCGCCCAGAGTACTGCCCCGAGGGGATTCTCGGTAGGGGCGCCGATGCCCACCTGCCGCGTCCCCGGAGAAGCGCGGGATCGGATAAGCTCCCCAGCCTGATGAGCGAGAGGTCATGAGCAAGAGCGCACTGAAACGTGATTCGGTTCCGGGCACCATTGCAGACCATCGTCTGATGGCCGAGCCCTGGTACCTCCCCCTGGCTGACGAGGTAGCGGTCTTCCTCGCCGCGTACCAGGAGCGGTTGCCGGTGCTGCTCAAGGGACCGACGGGCTGTGGGAAGACGCGCTTCGTCGAGCACGTCACCTGGCACCTCTACCGTGGCCAGGAGGCCGCCGAACCCCGCGGCCGACTCGAGACTCCCTTGATCACCGTCGCCTGCCACGAGGACCTGACCGGGACGGACCTGGTGGGGCGCTACCTGCTCGCCGGAGACGAGACGATCTGGATGGACGGGCCGCTGACGCGCGCGGTGCGCGAGGGGGCCATCTGCTATCTGGACGAGATCGTCGAGGCGCGCAAGGACACGACGGTGTTGATCCACTCGCTGACGGATCACCGCCGCATGCTGCCCGTCGAGAAGCTCGGTGAGACGCTCGATGCCCACCCCGATTTTCTGCTGGTCATCTCCTACAACCCGGGCTACCAGAGCGTGCTGAAGGATCTGAAGCCCAGCACGCGCCAGCGCTTCGTCAGCCTGGATTTCGATTACCCGGACGTCGAGCGCGAGACGCAGATCATCGTCCGCGAGAGCGGCGTCGATGAGGCGTCGGCCGAGCGGCTGAGCGTGGTCGGTGAGCGCGTGCGCAACCTGCGAGAGCATGGCTTCGAAGAGGGAGTCAGCACACGCCTCCTGATCTACGCCGCGAAGCTGATCGCGCGGGGCATCGAGCCGCGGCGCGCCTGCGACCTGGCCATGGCGCGCGCGGTCACCGACGACGAAGAGGTCGTGCAGGCGATCAACGAGATCGTCGACGTTCTGCTTCCCTGAGGTTCCGATGGAAGCGGCGTCGTCCAGCGTGAATCTCGTCGAGGCCCAGCGCCTGCTCTCGCTCTTCGCTCAGGGGATCTCGGGCCGCTACTTCCACCTGCAACCGCTGGCGGCGCTGAAGGGCGAGTTCCGACCGGAGACGCCGACGAGTGACGGGCGGACTCTCTTCCTGCCCGATGCGGTCGAGGAGTTCGCGGAGCCTCGGCAGAACCTGGGCTTCTACAAGGTCGCCGTCATGCACCAGGTCGGCTTCTTCGAGTTCGAGACCTGGGCCTTCGAGTTCGCCGAGGCGCGGCGGCGCGTGCCTGGCCTGGCATCGCGCGACGCCGAGAGGTGGCGCGCACACCCCGGGGAGCTGGAGAAGTTCTTCGCCTGCTTCCAGGAACAGCGCCTCCTGCGCCGGCTCTTCGGCGTGCTCGAGGACCACCGGGTCGACTCTGGGCTGGCGCGCGCGTATCCGGGTCTACGGCGGGACCTGGGCCGGGCGATGGAGCTCGCTCTCGAGCGGCGCGGGGCTCTGCCGTCGATCGAGGGAGCGGCCGGTCTCCTCGAAGCCCTGGTGCGCTGCACGCTTCGGGACGGCGCCGAAACCCTGCGGGCGGCCGACGCGACGGGTCTGGTGGAGGTCGTGATCGACGCGGCCCGGCGGGCCGGGGAATCGGGGGCCGACGTGTACACCAGCGCCGAGCAGGCCATCCGCTGTCTCGAGCTTCTGCGAACCGCCGGGATCGAGGGGACGCTCGGGGTGCTGATGCTCGACGAGGTCGAGGGCTCGGTGGAGGTCGTCGACTTCCGCGGCGATGCCCCGCTCGACGTCGCGCAGCTGCGTGTGCGGATCGAGGCGACGCAGCACGCCCTCGAGACGCTCGGCGAGGCAGGGACCGCCATCTCGCCCGATGCGCTCGATCGCATCGCCGAGGATCTCCCCGACGACGCGTCCCCCGACGAGCTCACCAAGGCGCTCCAGCGACGCATGGATTCGGACCGCGCTGCGCTGCGACGTGCCTTCGGCGGCGTCAGCCGCGCCGAGCGGAGCTTCCTCTACGACGAGTGGGACTACCACAGCAGAACCTATCTCCGAGGCTGGTGTCGGCTGCACGAGGAGCGGCTCAGGGGCGAGAATGGGCCGGCGTTCCTGGAGTCGGTCCAGCATCGGCACGGAGCTCTTCTCGCCCGGGTGCGGCGGCAATTCCAGCACATCAAGCCCGAGTCGACCCAGCGCGTGCGCAAGGTCTCGGACGGCGAGGAGATCGACCTCGACCGCGCCGTCGAGGCGAGGATCGACATCCGCGCCGGCCTGGCGCCGAGCGAGCGGGTGTACATGCGCCGCGACCGCGCCCGCCGCGAGGTCGCGGCGGCTTTTCTCGTCGATCTCTCGGCTTCGGTCAGGGAGCCCGTACCCGACCCGGATGGCGAGCCCGACAAGACCCAGATCGCCGATGTCGACGATCGCCCCTTCTGGGCTGTCCGTCCTTCACTGGTGGAACGCGACGACCAGCG
Source organism: uncultured delta proteobacterium (assembly GCA_963722885.1). Classification (GTDB taxonomy): domain Bacteria; phylum Myxococcota_A; class UBA9160; order UBA9160; family UBA6930; genus CAVXZE01. The sequence continues at coordinate 140,844 of CAVROS010000003.1, read as the reverse complement.
ACGCAGGGTGATCGACATCCAGAAGGAGGCGCTCGCGCTGATGGTGCAGGCGCTCGAGGCGCTCGGCGACGAGTACGGAATCTATGGCTTCTCCGGCGAGAGCCGTCGAAAGCGTCGAGTTCTACGTCGCGAAGGAGCTCGGCGATCGCCTGAGCGTCGCGGGTCTGGAACGCGATCGCGGCCATGCACTCGCACCGCTATACGAGAATGGGTACCGCGATCCGCCACACGATCCGCAAGCTCGAGCGCCAGGAGCGCACGCCGCAAGGTGATGCTCCTGATCTCCGACGGCTACCCACAGGACATCGACTACGGACCCGATCGCGACGACCGCGAGTACGGCATTCACGACACCGCGCAGGCCCTGCGCGAGGCGGAGCTCGCGCACATCCAGACCTTCTGCGTGACCATCGACCGAGCCGGACACGACTATCTGAGAGAGATGTGCCCCGAGGGGCGCTACTTGATCATCGACGAGGTCGAGTCGCTTCCGGTCGAGCTCGGCAAGGTCTACCGCTCTCTGACCCGCAGTTAGCCCGCATTTCTCGCTGGGGGAGCGCGCACGTCCCCGCCGACGGTTGCCACCAACAGGTCGACGCGGGTAAGCTGGCGCGGAGATTCCGGGCGGATCGGGCTGTTCCGGGGTCGAGGCCCAGCGAAGGAGGCAAGCGATGAGTGAGGACGTCTACACGCGGCTGCAGAGAGTTCATGGACACCTTGCCGGGAGGCTATCCCGCAACGCCGAGCGGGGTCGAGATCAAGCTGCTCGAGAAGCTGTTCACACCGGAGCAGGCCGAGCTGACCATGAAGCTGGGTCAGGAGCCCGAGGAGGTCCAGAGCATCGCCGCCCGGATTGGTATGGACGAGAAGGAGCTGGCCGAGAAGCTCGAGGAGCTGGCTCTGAAGGGCTGCATCTTCCGGATCCGGGACGGGGAGAAACGGCTCTATCAGGCGTACCAGTTCGTCGTCGGGGTGTACGAGTTCCAGCTCAACTCGCTGGATCGCGAGTTCGCCGAGCTGTTCGAGGAGTACCTGCCCCACATCGGCCTCTCCATGGCCCAGGCCAAGACCAGCCAGATGCGCGTCATCCCCCTGGAGTCGTCGGTGGAGGCGACGCCCGCCGTAGAGACCTACAACCGGCTCCGGGATCTCGTCCGCCAGCAGGAGGTCATCTCCGTCGAGCCCTGCATCTGCCGCAAGGAGCAGGGCCTTCTCGGCAACGAGTGCGAGAAGCCCAAGGAGGTCTGCATCGGCTTCGGCGACTTCGCCCAGTTCTACATCGACAACGGGATGGGGAGACAGATCAGCGTCGACGAGGCGCTCAAGGTCCTCGACACCGCGGAGGAGGCGGGCCTGGTCGCCTCTCCCACCAACTCCCAGAAGATCGAGGCGATCTGCTGCTGCTGCTCCTGCTGCTGTCCGATCCTCCGGTTCGCGAAGCTGATGCCTCGCCCCGCAGACTCGGTCACCTCCTACTACGAAGCCAAGCTGGACGCCGAGGAGTGCAACAGCTGCGGACTCTGCGCCGACCGCTGCCAGATGGATGCAATCGAAGAGGGCGATGACGCCTATGGAATCGTCGACGGCCGATGCATCGGCTGCGGTCTCTGCGTTGCGGAGTGTCCGACCGAGGCCATCTCGATGGTGCCAAAGCCGGGTACCGAGCCGCCGCCCGCGACCTTCGACGATACGTTGAACAGGATCGGAGCCGAGCGAGGTCTGTCGTAAAGCCCAGCGTGACTCACCGATGTGATCCACATCGTCCCGAGGGAGCTGCGCCTCGGGCCTCACCAATCCGAGCGGCGAGCTACATCGCGGCTGCTAGTATCGCAAGCAGTCTCTTTCGGAATTCCATCGGATCTGGAACCTGAACCTGCCTGCTCGAGAAGGAGAAGCGATGTCGAATCCGATCTGTGAGGCCCTGGGAATCCCCTACCCCATCATCCTCGGCGGACTTTCGAGGATCGGCCGGGCGCCGCTGGTGGCCGCGGTCAGCAACGCGGGAGGCGTCGGTCTGCTGGGAGCGGGTCCCTGGACCGCAGAGGAGTTTCGAGAGCAGATCCGAGAGACGCGCAAGCTGACCGACGGCGTCTTTGGGGCCAACATCCCCGACCACGCAGAAGAGGCCGACGAACTCGTGGAGACGGCCATCGCCGAAAAGCTTCCGGTCATCTCCACCTCCGCCGGCAATCCCCGGCGCTTCGTCGCCCGGCTCAAGGAGGGCGGCATCTACGTGATTCACGTGGTCTCGACGGTTGCCCACGCCATGACGGCCGAAAAGGCCGGTGTGGACGCGATCGTCGCCGAGGGGTCGGAGTCCGGAGGCATGACCAGCATGGAGCAGGTCTCGACCCTGGTCCTGGTCCCCCAGGTCGCAGAAGCGGTCGGCTGCCCGGTGATCGCCGCGGGAGGGATCGCCGACGGGCGGGGACTCGCCGCGGCGTTTGCCCTCGGGGCCGCTGGGGGTGCAGGTCGGAACGGTGCTGATGGCCACCATGGAGTGCGAGGTCTCGCCCGCCTTCAAGGAGATGATGGTGAGGGCGAGGGAGACGGATACCTATCTCGAGCCCCATGGCAGGGCCGCCAGTCGGATGTTCAAGCAGGATTTCGCCAAGACGGCGTTGCAGGAGCTGGAAGACACCAAGAGCCCCACCATACCGGATCTCGATCCGGTCCAGACCGGAGTCGGGCAGGTAACCGGCATGATCCGGGAGGTGCGCAGCGTAGCCGAGGTAATCGACGATATGGTCGGCCAGGCCCGCGAGATTCTCCCTGGACTGGCTGCAAACCTCTCTCGAGGAGTCGGTGCCCAGGCGTGAATCCCGATCACGCCTTGCGCACCCACATCGCGAACCCTCTCGTCTCATCGACTGAGGCTGCCACTCGCCAGCTTCCCGACGCTCTCGAGGAAACCACAAGTGCCTGAGGCGGATCCGCAGAGGAGCGCGGGCTTCTTTGGATGGAAGAACGTCGTGCTCCTCTTCTTCATCTATGGAGCGGTGTACGGCTTCGTCTTCTACGGCTTCACGGTGGTCTTCCCGGAAATGATACGGGCCCAGGGGTGGAGTCGTGGCGACGCGTCGGTGGCTCACACGCTGAGGGCACTCTCTCTGGGCGCGCTCGCCCCGCTCGTCGCCTTCGCCGTCGGCAAGGTCGGCGCGAAACGCACCATGATCGCCGGGCTGTCCTTTGGGGTCGTCGTCCTGGGAATTCTCGGAACCGTCACCAGTCAACTCTGGCACTGGATCCTTCTCTGGGGAATCCTGATGCCCGTCTCGTTCTCCTTCGGGGGCGCGATCCCGATCCAGACGACACTGACCTACTGGTTCAACGTCAGGCGCGCCACCGCACTGGGCATCGTGCTATCCGCCGCGGCATTCGGAGGCTTCGTCGCCGCACCGCTGTATACGCTGATCATGCGGGAAGCCGGCACCTGGAGAGCCGGATGGCTCGCCGCCGGGACCTTCTGCGCCCTCGCGTTGGTCTGCTCGCTCTTCATGAAGAGCAAGCCTGCGGATATCGGCCAGTTCCCCGACGGCATCGATCCCGACGACGCGTCCGACACAGCGAACTCGGCCACCAGTGGGAAGGCGAGGACCTACCGGACCTCCGAGACATGGGCACTGCGAGAAGTCCTGCGCCAGCCCGTTCTCTACCTGCTCGGGCTCTGCATGGTTGCACAGATGAGTGCCATCTATCTGTTGACGACGCATGGTGTACTTCACCTGACGGACGCTGGATTCACCAGCATGCAGGCCGCATCGGCGATCGGAAACCTGATCCTGTTCAGTGGATTTGCGCGTTTCCCGATCGGGTTCGTCGGTGATCGAATCGAACCCCGCTGGATCATGACCATCGCCCTGGCCGGCATGGCAGCTTCGATGATCGGCATCTGGAGGGTTCCCGAAGACTTCATGGTCCTGCTCGTGATCGTGTCGATCTTCGGGTTCTGCTTCGGTTCCATCGTACCCATCTTCCCAGCGATGATCGGGAACTACTTCGGGCCGTCGGCCTTTGCGCCGATCACTGGATTCCTGTCACCGGTGATGATCCTGATCGGCGCACCCGTCCCGGTGGTGGCGGGACTCATCTACGACAGGTTCGGCAGCTACGACATCGCCTTCGTCTACGTCGTGGTCCTCACCTTTGCCACCGCCCTTCTTGCGACTGCGCTTGTTCCCCCCAAGAAGGCCGAGCCGTCCTGATCTCCCACCGCGCGCGCTCGCGTGTCTTCATCGCGACTTAACCCACGGAACCCCCTCATCGCGCGGGGTTGGACAACCCGCGGCCGGCGCTTGCCGACGCCCACCTCTGCTGTTAGGGTCCGGTCGCAATCGAATTTGGGGGTGTCATGGCCATCCCGAGGCAGCGGATCCATCTCCCGCCCCGCTCCTGGCGCCGCGCGTACGCAGGCTGGCGACGAAACGAGCTCTGGGAGGGTGAGCCCCTCGCGCGGTTCGAGCGCGCCATCGCCGACGAGGTCGGTGTGGCGGAGGCGATCTCCGTCCCTTCCGGGCGCATCGCCCTCCGCTTCCTGCTCGAGGCGCTCGACCTCGAGCCCGGCAGCGAGGTGATCTGCTGCGCGTTTGGATATCCCGTGGTCCCGCACCTGGTGCGCGAGGCGGGCCATTCCCTGCGCCTGGTCGACTGCGAGCTGCGCACCATGGGCATGGATCCGGAAGGGCTCGAGGCGGTGATCTCCGACCGCACCAGCTGCGTGATCACGACCCACCTCTACGGCACTCCGTGCCGCGTCCGCGAGATCGCCCGCATCGCCGACGCCCACGGCGCCGTCCTGCTGGAAGACTGCGCGCACTCCCTCGGCGCCAGGGTCGGCGGTCGGTCCACGGGCTCGGTGGGCCGGGCGGGCTATTTCAGCTTCGAGACCTCGAAGATTCTGAACACGATGGGTGGCGGGATGATCACCACCGCTGATCGCGAGCTCGCCGAACGGCTCCGCAAGATCGCCGCTTCCCAGCCGCCGAACGGGTTCCCCTGGCTCACCAAACGCCTGCTGAAGACGAGCTTCGAGGCACTCGTCACCCATCCGCTCGGATTCAATCTGACCGTATACCCGGCGCTTCGCTTTGCGCTCGGCGAGCGCGACCAGTTCACGTCCGGCTACGCCGCGGACACCCTGACTGTGGCCGGGAAGCTGGGGCGCTACACCAGCTATCAGGCCGAGCTCGGTCTGGCCCAGCTCCACGCGCTCGCGCCGCTCGCCGAGCGGCGCCGCAGCAACGCCCGCCGCATCATCGACCGGCTGAGCCCACGGGTTCCCTTCCAGGGGACGGACGAGCCCGACGTCATGCCCAACCCGATGCTGCTCGCCGCTCGTTTCGCCGATGCGCCAAAGGTTGCGCGCGCTCTGCTGGCACGCGGTGTCGATACCAAGCGGGGCTACATGCGCGATTGCAGCGGGCTGCTCGAGGAGCCGGCGAAGCTTCCCAACGCCGCCCGGGTCGATCGAGAGGTGCTCCACGTACCCGCCTTCCCGGCCCTCAGCGAGGCTCAAGTCGATCGCGTCGCCACCGCGCTCGAGGCGGTTCTCGACGAGATGGGCGAGTGATCGTCTCCGCTCCCACTCACCTGCCTTCGACAATCGCACCGTCCCGGACATGAACCCCTTTCTCAGTCAGCTGTTTTCACTGCAGGGATGCGTTGGCTTGTGCACCGGGAGCGCGTCGGGAATCGGAAGACGTATGGCTCTTGCCCTCGCACAGGCGGGCGCCGATCTGGTGCTGGTCGATCGTGACCCGAGAGGTCTGGCCGAGGCGGAAAGCGAGATCGAGAAGCTACCCGGTGGCCGGTCGGCGACGTTGACCGCGGATCTGCTCGACAGGAGCGGAATTCAGAACCTCGTGGAGAAGGCCGGAGAATCGTTCGGCGCTCCAGACATCCTGATCAACGCCGCGGGGGTCAACCTCCGTGAACCCGTCGAGGACGTCAGCTGGGAGAGCTGGGATCAGACCGTCAACCTCAACCTCGCGGTGCCGTTCTTTCTCGCTCGGGCCTGCGTGGCCGGCATGAGGGCCAAGGGTCGCGGAAGGATCATCAACATCGCCTCGCTTCAGTCCTTCCGGGCCTTCCCCAACTGCATTCCCTATGGAGCGTCGAAGGGCGGAGTTGCGCAGCTCACCCGAGCGATGGCCGAAGCCTGGTCCAGAGACGGCATCACCGCCAACGCGATCGCGCCGGGCTTCTTCCCCACCCGATTGACGCAGCCCGTCTTCGAGAACCCGGAGCTGGTGAGCCACAACGCGCGAATGACGGCGATCGGTCGCAACGGGGAGCTGACGGATCTCGATGGCACGACGGTCTTCCTCGCCTCCGCCGCCTCTTCCTACGTGACGGGTCAGGTTCTACCGCTGGACGGCGGGTTTTCCGCGAAATAGACCAGGGCACAGCTGATGAAGGCGCTTGTCTACACCGAACCCGGTCAGATCGTCTATCGAGAGGAGCCCGACCCCATTCCCGGTGCGGGGGAGGCGCTGATCCAGGTGGAGGCGGTGGGGATATGCGGATCGGATCTGCATGCCTATCTCGGACACGACGAGCGCCGGCCACCGCCGCTGATCCTCGGTCACGAAGTGAGCGGGCGCGCCTTGTCGGGGGAGCACCAAGGACAGAGGGTGGTCCTCAACCCCCTGGTGACCTGCGGGCGCTGCGACCATTGTCTAGGGGGTCGGTCGAATCTCTGCGGCCAGAGGCAGATCATCGGAATGCCGCCTCGCCAGGGCGCCTACGCCGAGTTGGTCAAGATACCGGAGACCAATCTCATTCCGGTTCCGGAGCAGTTCGATCCGGTCAAGGCCGCTCTGGCGGAGCCGACGGCGACAGCGCTCCACGCCATGGCCGTCGCCGAGAAAGCGCTGTGGAGGCCCCTGGCAGAAGTTCGCGCTCTGGTTCTCGGGGCCGGGGCCGTGGGGATCGCAGCCGCTCTGGCTCTGCGCAGCCGGGGCGCGGCCGAGGTCGCGGTAGCTGAAACCAACCCCCTGCGCAGGCAGATGGCGAAGTCGGAGGGCGGCCTCGCCGTCTATGATCCACTGGAGAGCGCCGGGCCGGCGGCGAACAGCTATGACCTGGTCGTCGATGCCGTCGGAGGGAGGGAGACGCGCAAGGTCGCCTCGACAGCGGTGAAGCCCGGTGGCGTCATCGTCCACATCGGTTTGATGGAGACCGGGGGTGGCCTGGACGTGAGGAAGCTCACTCTTCAGGAGGTCACCCTGGTCGGCATCTACACCTACAGCATGGTCGACTTCCGGGCTTCGGTAAGAGCCCTCTCTTCGGGCGCCCTGGGAGCCTTGGACTGGGTCGAGACGCGCGCGCTCGGCGATGGCGCGCAGGCTTTCGCCGACCTCCAAGAGGGAAAGACGGCCGCGGCCAAGATCGTGCTTCGTCCGGCTGACCCCGTGGAAGGCTCCCCGATGACTTCCGAAGATTCGAGCTCCAAGGCCGGCGCAACCTCCATGGATGCCGCCAGCACCGCCTTCGCCGAACACGCGGACTCCTTCATCCCTCGCAACATCCTCTCGTCGGCCGCGGTCCTCGGAAGGCGCCGGGGCGACGCCTGAGTGCGGCCCTTCCTCCTACCAGTGCTGCTCGGCGTCGCGCTGCTGCTGGACGGTTGCGTGTTCCCATCGGGGCTCCGGCACGAGCGCACCGATCGACCTTTCACCTTTGTATCCTGGGCAGATACCAAGCGCGGCCATGATGTTCTCTCTGGCCTTTCCGACCAGGCGGCCCAGCTCAATCCGGCTTTCAGCATCTATCCAGGCGACCTGGAGGCAACCGGTTTCACCGAACCCGGTATGGACCGCTGGAAGGAAGCCATGGACGGGGGGCACACCGGGGACACCACACCCAATGGCATGTTCGAGATCGCCTTCCCCGTTCGCGGCAACCACGATCGAGGCGACGCCTTGGGCTGGCAAGCCTATTTCGACTTCCAGGCGACTGCGAATCACCTTGGTGCGACCCACTTCACCAACATGTCAGGCCAGGAAGATCTGACCTACTCCTTTGACTACCAGAACGCCCACTTCATCGGAGTAGATGTCCCCGGCAGCGCCTCCAGGATCACCAGCACCCAGATTCAATGGATCGACGCCGACCTTGCCGACGCAGAGGCACGCGGGCTGACCCATGCCTTCATCTATTTCCATGGGCCTCTCTACTGCGTGAATGGGCACTGTCACTGCACAGCGAGGGTCTGTCCCATCAACCCGCGAGTGCAGGAGCTGATCTTCATTCTGAACCGCCACCCCATCGTTTCAGCCACCTTCCACGGCCACGAGCACACCCACGCCTACACCTACATCGATGAGACCAGGATCCCTCCGGATGGATCCTTCGAAGGTGTGATCCGTCCATTCCATCAATTCGTCGCCGGCTCTGCCGGTGTCAGAACGAAGACGTGCAAGGCCAACCGTTGCGACTACAACATGCCAGAGTCCGGATTTCTGACCGTCGATGTAGATGGCCCGAGTGTCACGGTGAGCTTCTACCAGTTGGGCAGCATGGACCCGGTGAACACGATCCGATTCGTCAAGGGGCGCTGAAACGTGAATGAAATCGAGGAACCCTCCCGAACCATACCCGTGATGGCCGAGACGGATGTCCTGGTCGTCGGCAGTGGCCCGGCCGGTCTCTCAGCTGCGCTGGCATCCGCTAGAGAGGGTGTGGACACCATGCTCGTCGAGCGTTACGGCTGCTTCGGCGGAAACATCACCCATGCGATGGTCGGAACCATTGCGTGGTACCGGCACGCCCAGACCGTGGAGGCGGGGGGGATCGGCGTAGAGTTCGAGACGAGAGCCGCGGAGATGGGAGGGGCTCTCAAGGACTATGACAGCGGCGGGCATCTCCTGGATTCCGATATGTTCAAGTACGTGGCCGACACGCTGGTGAGAGAGGCCAGCGTCATCCCCGTCCTTCATTGCCAGAGCGTAGATACCATCCTCGACGGCGACACCGTGACGGGCGTCGTCACCGAGAGTAAGTCCGGGAGACAGGCCATCCTCGCGAAACGCGTAATCGATGCCACGGGAGATGCGGATCTGGCCTTTCATGCCGGTATTCCCTACCGAAAGGGACCGAAAGAGCAGCTGATGGGCGCCACGACCACCTTCTCCTGCAGCGGCGTCGATGTGACGGAGTTCCTCGAGTACGTGACGAACAACCCCTCTCGGTTGGCGGACTGGGCGACCACCACCTCGGGCAAGGAAGACGACCTTTTCTCCACCTGGATCACGGAGCCGTTCAAGAAAGCCAAGGAGGCCGGCGAGATGCCCGCGGATGCGGTCATTCTCGGCTACTGGGGCGGTCTGACGGAAGCCGGAGAGGCCACGAATATCAACGTGGCTCATTCCCTCGCCATCGACGCGACGGACGTCTGGGACCTCACCAGGGCAGAGATCGAGGGGCGCCAGAAGGTCATCTGGGCCCTCGAGGCGCTCCGAAAGTACACGCCCGGCTTCCAGAACGCCAGACTCCGATCATTCAACTCATCGCTTGGAACGAGGGAATCGAGAAAGATCTTCGGGGAGTACATCCTCACCGAGCAGGACGTGAAGAATCAAGCTCGCTTCGACGACGCGATCGGAATCTGTCCGGAATTCCTCGACGCCTACGGCGTCGTCATCATGCCGACTACCGGACGCTACTTCCAGTTCCCCTATCGCAGCCTGCTCCCGCAGACAGGTGGAGAACCTGCTCGTCGCGGGCCGCTGCGTCGCTGCGGATCGAATCGCATTCGCCGCCACGCGTCAGATGATGTGTTGCTCGGTCACCGGACAGGGCGCGGGAGTCGCCGCAGCAGTCTCCGTCAAGGAGAATGCCACTTGCAGGCGGGTCGACATCGCTGCGGTACAGAAAGCGCTCGAGAGGCAGGGGGTCCGGACCCGGTAGCCGGGCTGGAAGCCCCCTCGCGTGCCGTGTCATTACCAGAAGAGGTACCGATAGAGATCGTTGTATAGAAAGAAGTAGCTGACGCGTTGTCTCCGGCGTAGACGACCACCGTATCGTCCGCCAGACCGAGTTGGTCCAGTCTGTCCAGCACACGTCCGATCTGTTGATCCATTGCGAAAAGGCACTCGAGGTAATCCCTGTACAGTGAGCTGAGGGGTTGGGATAGAAATTGCCATCGGTCAGTCCCACCCAGTTGTCGGCTTCTCTCGGTAGATTGAGCTCTGCCTCATCGTAGAGATGGTCGAGTTCCTTGGGAGGAAAGAACTGAAGGTGAACCGCCTTGTGGGACAGAACCAGGCAGAAGGGTCTGTTCCTGTCTCGATCCAGGAACCCCGAGGGCCGGGGAGTTTCTTCCCAGCAATCCAAGGGAGAGCAGACCCGTGCCGAGGTCGATGATCGCCTGTCGCCGCGTCCTGTTTCGGTTCAAGCCCTACGCCTTCTCCTGCGACTCGCTGGCGGCAGCGCCAAAGATGCCTCGCGACATCAAGGAGCCCTCCCGGTCTCTGCGCCTTGCGTAGATCTCTGCCCGAGCCCCGTGAGCCCTCCGATTGTCGGGCTCCGCCAGCACCGCCATCTCGATCAGGTGACAGGCGAGGCGAAACTCTTCCGCCTGGGCCAGCGCCTCGGCACGCCCGACCAGGACGTCGACGCCGCCGCTCAGGCTCGCCATCTCGACAGCGACGGTCGCGTCGGATGCCGGCTTGAGCCGCGAAGGGTTGCCATCGTACCAGCCCCCGTAGAGACGCCAGATGTTGTGGATGATGAACTCCGGCTCGTCGTAGACCGCGCGCAAGTACGGCTTGGCCATCACCTCTCCCGGCAGCTTCAGCGAATGGAGGATGGAGTCCAGCCGCTCACCAGCATTCATCATCTGGAGGGTACCGTTCACGAGCATCTCCAAGGCACTGGCGGTGTCGTCCAGGATCATGCGGATGCGATCCACACCACCCACGGGAAACCCGTGGGCGGGCACCAGAAGCTCGGCCCCCATACCGGACATCTCGCGCAGGGCCAGTGCCCACTCGCGGGGGTAGCGTTGGACCTTCTGCGGATTGCCCGCGTTCGGGAAGTTCCACATGAAAAGATCACCGGTCAAAATCATCTTGCGTTCGGGGAGCCATGCCCAGACATGGTCATCGGTCTCTCCCTTGGCGTGCCGCAGATCCATCCGCACGCCACCCACACTCAAGCCCAGACGGTCGCCGAAGGTGACATCGGGCGCCGGAGTTCCAGCGGGCAGGAACTGCTCGGCGCCTCCGATGCTCATGTTCCTGGCCTCGCCAAATTGCCTTGCATTGACGATCGAGTTGTAGCCAGCGGTCATGTTGTATCGATCGAAACGCGGCGGCAGATTCTCGTGCCCGACGAACCGCGGCGCCCGATGACCGAGATCCCCGGCGTTGGCCACGAAGGCGGCGGCTCCACCCACGTGATCGAGGTGTCCGTGTGTGTAGAGGATCGTGTGAAACGTATCCTGGCTCCACTCCCGCAAGCGCCGCACGACCTCCCCACCGGTCCTGGCGCCGCTCGTATCCGAGACGATCAGACCTTCTTCCGTCGTCAAGGCGATCGCGTTGGAAAACGACTCTACCACCACCACGCCATCGGCGATCTCACTGAGCTCCTGATTGACGCGGACGGGAAAGATGGGCGCTCCTTCGTCGATGATCTGGGTAGATAGAGAAACGAGGTCGGCCATTGCGGAGTCCTTCTGCTGGTGGATTGGCCCATCCCCAGGCGAGATGGACGGAACCTGCATGCTACCTGAACTCGGCGGGCGATGGGCGACCTGGAGGCCCGCCGGGGATGCATCCAGCGTTGACGGGTTGGGAGTGTCACCCTATATGAATCCCATGGGATCAGAGCAGGAGAACTCCCCGCGAGCCTCCGAGGCGGACGCCGCGCTGCGCTGCGTGACCTTCGACGGCACCGAGTTCGCGCTCGGCGACGCGCTGCGGCGCTCGCAGCTCGAGGGCCACCTTCGAGAATTCTTCGGGCCCCATATTTCGGTGCAGCGCCTGATCGAGTCCTGCACCGTGGACGATGTGCGCCTCGACTCCCTGCGGCTATCGCGTAACGGCCCCGATCTTCTTCGAGACGCGGATGGGGTTCGCCAACCGCGACCAGAGCGTCAGCGGTACCTTCGTCAACGTGTGGCAGCGCGGCGATCGGGGACGGCTCGTCAGGACCCGCGAGGGGCGACTCTTCATCAGCGGGTCGAGGTCGCGGCTGGCCTTGCAGCTGCACGCCAATCTGGTCGACTTTGCCCGTCGCACCGAGCGCGTCGACCGCGTGGAGGTGGAGGCGCGGGAGGTCGGTCGCTACGCCTACCGCTTCATGCATGGGCCCGAGGTCGACGCGGCCACCCGCGCGGAGATCGGGCGGCGGCTGGCGGAGGCCAGCCCTCTGCTCGGGGTCGAGATCGACAGCGAGCTCTTCGCGAGCCTGCGGAGCCCGCGGGAGATCGTCGACTTCGTGGTGCTCCCCCGGATCCGCGAGCCCTGGATGGAGGTCGTCAACGAGATCGTGCAGTCCCAGGGCTTTCGCTTCACCGTGGACCAGGTGGTAGACGTCGCGCGCCGGCCCGGGCTCACGTTCTTGCTCGACCAGCCGGCCTACTGCATGAGCCTGGAGGTCACCGACGACCGCACCTACGCGCAGCTTTCTGGAATCCGTGCGCCTGGGGCGCCGGCGCGAGTCACTGCAGCGGCTGCGGGGTGTGCTCGGCAATCCCTTCAGCCAGCTCCCCAGGCGGGTGCGCAACGCCCTGCTCACCTACCGTCCCTATCTCTTTCCGCTGCCCAGGGAGACGCCTGAGGATCCCGGACCTCGAGTCCCTGTTCCCGCCCGAGCCACCGGTTCGGGTGATCGGGTTTCGCGCCTCGGACGACGCACTGGTCCGCTCGATCGCGGCCGATCCGCCGAGCGCGAGGCTCCGCGACTACCGGGCGCCGGAGGTGGAGCGCGCGGCCCGCGCCGTCCTCGATGGAGCACGGCTGGTGTCGATGACCGGGCTTTCGGGCACGGGCAAGACCGAGATCGTGATCTGGAACCTGGAGGCCGCACTCGCCGCCCAGGGGCACCAGGTGGTCTCCCTCGACGCCCAGCAGCTGATCAAGCGGGACGACGCCGCCGCACTGCTGCGGGAGATCGACGACGTGGTGCGGCCCACGGTGGTGATCTTCGACGAGTCCCTCTACATCCGCGGCCCGGGGAGGGGCGCCTTCATGGAGTTCGTCGAGCGCTTCCTCGGCTGGACCGATCGCCACCTCGTCTTCGTGGGCGGCGGGCGGCAGTCTCCCGCAGGCTCAGCGCATGGCCATCGAGCGCGAACTCGGCGCTCTCTGGGAGCGGTTCGAGAGCGCGCACGTCCCCGTGCTCCCCAAGCCGATCAACCTTGCGCCAGGCCTTCCGGTTCCTGGGCCTCGGCAGACTCGCCTGGGCAGACGACGAACAGAAGCTGGCCCTGCTGCGCTACACCCTCGAGCGCATTCCCCCCTACTTCATCCCGCTGGTGCCGGTCCGCCTCCACGAGCACCCCGCGGTCCAGGACATGACCCAGGCCCGCGCCCTGATCGACGCCGAGGTGGTGCCGCAGTACTGGCGCGAGATGGCCGGGATGGTGTTCGAAGGGGATCCCTGAGCGGAGAGCACCCGCAGAGGCCAGGCCGGAGCCTGTCGCTGGCGAGTATCACTGATCGTTCGAGAGACGCACCAGGGTGAACTCCATGGGCTGATCTACCGCTCCGGCGATCCGCTGCACGCCGCGGACGATCCGAGACGAAGAAGGGATTGCGCTTAGCAGGCCGCGCGAGACACGCTGAGTCCTTGCGGAGATCGATCCGCGATCGACGGCCTCGTCGATAATGAGGTAGCTGGGATTCACTCCATCGAGATGGGCCAACCCGTACACGCCGAATCCGTACCTGGTGCGGTCGTGGATCACCAGCGTTCGGTTCGGAGCGTCGAATAGCAGTGTGTCGACCGCAGAGCCAGCGACTGCAGCCTCCTCGCCCACGATCCCTCGGATTTCGCGTGACACCCTGCGCAGCTCGTAGGAACGGCTCGTGACCTCCTCAAACAGACGCAGCCCGGAAGACACTCCGGCAGTGAGGACAACGCCGAGTGCAATCGTTCCCCAGCGAACATGCACCCCGCGCAGCACACGAGCCGTCTCCGGGCCGAAGAAAGCTCCGAGGTGCAGAGCCCAAGGACCGCGACCGCGCAGATCGCACCCAACGACAAGCCCACCTCAAACCCCAGCTCGAGGTTCTGCGTCAGCGGAGCGAGCGCGGATGCCAGCGGCTGTCGGAGGTAGACAGAGAGTACCGCCGCCATCGCCACGCCCAGGCCACACGCTCGCCAGCGCTCCACACTGCCAGGAACGAGTTCCGAGACGGTGCGGCCGGCCGTCGGCGGATGTCCCAGCGCGTGTGCCGCCAGGATCGCGCAGGGGAAGGTCAGACAGAGGTGACGCCGGTCGGGCGCGGTGGTAAACCAAAGCAGCATGACCTCTGCCAGCACCCACACCACGGCAAAGAGCTCCGCAAACGTCCACGAGCGAATGGTGGCCATGGCACCCTGCCACAGCGTACGGGCCGCGAAATGAAGCGCCCAGACCAGGGCGGGAAGAACCGGGAGAGAGTCGGCGAAGAAACGTCCCTTGGGTGACGCCCCCATCGGGTTCCAGGACAAGGCCGATGGCGAAGCCCCTCGTGAGCAGATAGGCGCCGAGCGGTGCGATGTTCTGCCCGCCCTGTCGAGCGACCTCGAACAGCCATCCCTCGAGATCTGGCAGGACGAGCGCAAAGAACCAGATGAGCGCGACCGATCCGACTCCCGCGGCGATGCTCGCTAAGCGGCGGACTGCAGTGGCCAGGGACCTGCCGGGCTCGGCCTCCTGCGCGAGGAAGCACCAACCGGCGACGCTGAGAACCAGTTGGCAGAATCAAGAGGCGTTGAGCTTGCAGAGAGCCGCCCCCATCCCGAACGCGCCCGCGGCTGTCGTCCCGCAACGCGCGATGCTGCCCTCCTGGAGCCGACAGTACGGCGACCAGCGCCATCATCGCGAGGGAGAGGGCCTCTATCAGGCAACGCGGCTGTAGCCAATCGAGAAGGTATCGATCGCGAGAATCCCCATTCCCCAGAGCGCGGCTCGTCGCCCAACAGAGCGCGCGAGAAGGATTCCCACCAGCGCGACGGTGAGAAGCCCACTGGTCGCCGACACCAGCCGGGCCTGTGTGAGCCCAAGGCCGAACCACTCGAAGCTGGCGCGCACTAGCAACGTGTGCAGCGGAGCCAGAGTCTCGCCTGGTTCCAGTCGTCCAACACCCAGGCGCCGAACAGATAGTGGTTGCGCGCGTTGTGGGCCCACCAACCTTCGTCGCTCAAGAAGACCCGACCTACGGCTTCGGAGGGGTCAGCCTCGAGTGCATGGAAACGGAGTACGCCTGCGATCAACAGCAGCGCAACCGCCACCACCCAGAAATAGTCCCGTTTCATCTCCGTCTACTCCAGCGAGAGGCTCCGGCCAGAACGCGGGTCGGCACGCAGTCCTTCGAGCAGCCTGTGGGCTACCAGCGCATGACCTGCCTCGGTCAAATGGTAGCCATCGAGAAACAGCTCCTCTCGCTTCGTGGGCCGGCAGATCCGCGAACTCCCTCGACAAAATCGAAGAAGGGCACGTCCAGCGCACCCGCCTGCGCTTCGGCGAAGGCCAGCCACTCTGCGAGGATCCTCGCATCCCTTGGATCTTGCAGCTCCTCGCATGGAAGGCAGATAGACCAGTACTGTGTCTCCGCGAGCGCTCTTCGTTGAACCGCCTCGCCTCCACGAACAGGGCGCTCAGCACGCTTCTGCACATCCTCGTTGCTTCGAGCCTGCCACGCGCCCGGTACCTCTTCGCGACTCCGGGGAGTCGCTTGCGAAGCTTGGCGGCAACCTCGGCCGTCTTCAGCATCCCAATCTTGGAAGCCAGGAGCGTCAGCGATGGCAGGATGTAGCCCTTCTTGGGAACGGGCGACGTTGGTCACCTCGAGTTTGCCGTCGCGCACGACCAGCACCGGACGACCGAACCCCGCTATACACCTTGTATTTCAGCCGCAGGAAATCGTGCGTAATGAACGCGAGCACGTGGAGATCGACCTCCAAATCCTCCGTATCCCGGCGATACCAGAGGTAGGCCTGATCCACGCCGTACCCAACCTGACCCATGTTGACCGGCTCGAGGCTCGGATCCAGAACGCCAAGTCGAAGCTGCACCATGTCTCGTCCCCGTCTACGCCCTGTCCGAAGGTGACGGAATCACCCGAGCAAACGATTCGACGCCGACCCGGGTGGCGTCTGGGCTCGATGTCCTCGGAGTTTCGGAAACCTCGCCCGTTGGTGCGAAGGCCTACACCCGGCCCGTACATGTCTTCGATGCTCGAGATTCGGCAGGCTCACCCATCCGAGCTCTACGTCATAGCGGGTGTGATGGCGCAATGGCTGCAGCGGATGCTCGTGCAACCTCCCTGATCAGGAGCGCGTAGCTGGAGAGGCCTTCGACAACCACGAGCAAGGCGATGAGGATCGCCAGGTTACCGAGTGCGATGAGAAGGATGGTGATGACACGGAAACCTTTTTCCCTCATCGCTGCCGCCTTGGATCCAACGCTTGGCGTGCGACTTTAGCATAGCCAGAGAGTTCCGTTGAAACACCACGCACATTTTCCGGTGCGGCAACTCATCGGCAACTCCCGTCTCTTTTTCTCGGTGTTCTCAGCATGTTTCGTTAGAGCCCAATCTCCTTCCGGCGGAGGTCAAGGCGAGGCGACTCTCAGCGAGATCGGTGCAAAGTGCGGCAAGGAGTAGAATGATCCGAAGGTCATTCATCAACTCGTCTAAGCTCCTGAGAAAGCACTTCCTGTGCGTCCACTGTAATCGTCCAGTACCACCAGAAGCTCTGAACTTGTCAGGTGCGATCGAAATCGAGCGCACCTGTACGAAGCGCCCTCGATGGCTTCCAGCACTCCCGCATGCTGACCGCCCCCACCCGTACCAGAAGTGTCGTGCCGCCTCCAAGCTGGTCTACTCTTCTCACCCGGTCGCCCCGCTCGCGCGCCACTCGTTCGCAGCACCCCACTGGACGTTTTCTCAGCCCCCCTCCTGGCTGCGCTATCCTGGTATGCGGTGGTTCGAGGCGACACCAGGAGGGAGGAGTCGATGCCCAGGTCCATCGATCCGGAGAATGCGCAGGGCGAAGCTGGAGGCGATTCCGAGGCACGCGCGCAATTTTCTCCCGGGCAACTGATTCATCACCGGCTCTTCGACTATCGAGGCGTGGTCGTCGACGTAGATGCGACCTGCCAGGCGAGCGACGAGTGGTACGAACAGGTGGCGCGCTCGCGCCCGCCGCGAGATCGGCCCTGGTACCACGTCCTCGTGCACGGTGCGACACACATGACCTATGTCGCCGAGCGCAACTTGGAGCCGGACGAGTCGGGCCAGCCGATCACACATCCACTTCTCGAGCACTTCTTCAGCCTGTTCCGCGAAGGCCGCTACGAGACGGGCGAACCGATCAACTGAGCTCAACCTGAGAACGAGCTCGCCGACTACAGACTCTCGGCCGCCACCAGACTCAGGACGTCGTTGCAGCCGTCCTCGATCATCGAGGCGCGGGCGTCGCGCAGCAGCTTCTCGATCGGATACTCGCGGCTCAGCCCGTTGCCCCCGAAAATCTGCAGAGCGCTGCTCGCCACCTCGAAGGCAGTGTTCGTCGACGTGACCTTCGAAGCGACCGCCAGCTGCAGCTTGGGGGGCATGGTTCACCGAGTTGTAGAGCGTCACCTGCCGGCTCAGTGCCCTGGCTGCCTGGACCTTCCGGAACATCTCGAACAGGCGCCCTTTCACGCCCTGGTGCTCGAAAATCGGCACGCCGCCCTGGACGCGCTCCTTGGCGTAGTCGATGGCCAGATCCAGTGCGGCTTGCGCCACGCCAACGAAGATCGAGCCCATTCCCCCGTTCGCGTTGGTCAGGATCATCTCGGTCGCGATCCCGTACATCTCTGGCGGAATCACCATGTAGTCGGCCGGCAGGCGCACATCGTCGAAGAAGAGCTCACCCTGATTCAAGGCTCGCTGTCCGATCTTGTCCAGGGGCTTCCCCTTCGACACGCCGGGCACGTCCAGCGGCACCAGGAACCCGCCATCGCGGCGCACCCCGTCCCCCATGTCGACGGCGGAGAACATGGCGGCCGCCTTGGCGATGGTTCCGTTCGAGACCCAAGCGGCCTTCTGTCCGCTCAGCACGAAGGAGTCGCCGTCCTTGCGCGCGATGCAGTTTGGATGACCCGGCTGTTCGACCTGCGGCTTGTTCATGTAGTAGATCAGATCGCTGCCGTGGTCCGGCTCGGTGCCGGCCCAGCAGCCGATGCAGTCGTCGGCACTGAAGCGTTCGACCAGCTCGGGCTTCCCTGACATCTGTGCCATCATCCGCGGAAATCCGGCGACGCCGAATCCGATCGCCAGCCCCGAGTCACCCCAGCCCAGCTCCTCGCTGATGATGCAGCGAATCCGCGCCAGCTGTGCGGGCGTCAGGTCTCCATCGGGGTCCGTGAACTCGTCGAGGCCCAGGGCGCGGTGCTTCTCGAACACCTCCCAGAGGATCGAGCCCTCGGCGATCACCTCCTGCGGGTCCGGCATCGCATCGAGCTCGCGCCCGCGGGTCGCAGGACCTCCTCGGCGAACCGGTGAACCATCTCCTGCACGGATCGCTCTTCCTGGGTCAGCTCTACCTCGTAATCGATGCTGCCCATGGTCTTCTCCTAGAATGATCGGCCCTCTCGGCCCTCTCTTCGGACCCGCCCTTCACGGTCGGATCGCCCTGACGAAATCCGGAGATCATAGATCGAGATCGGCTCTAGCGGGTGAGAATCGTCACGCACATCGAGGCTGCCTCCCCTCCCACGACCCCGCCCCCGTTGTGTGCCAGGGCGGCCGTCGCAGCTTCGATCTGTCGCTTGCCGCACCGGCCCTGCAGCTGCTCGGTGAGCTCGACGATCTGGGCGATCCCGGTGGCGCCCACCGGGTGTCCCTTGCGGAGCAGGCCACCGGAGGTGTTCACCGGCACGCGGCCCCCGAGCTTGGTGGCGCCCTCGTCGATCAGCTTTCCCGACTCGCCCTCCCGGCACAGACCGAGCGACTCGTAGCCCAGGAGCTCGCCGATGGCCGAGGCATCGTGGAGCTCGATGACTCCCAGATCCTCGGGACCGAGGCCGGCCTCCTCGTAGGCCTCTCTCGCGCAGAGCGTGGCGGAGCCCACCTCCCTCGGGCCCATGGTCCCATCCGGAGTGCAGGACGCTGGAAGCCACGCGCACCGGTTTCTCGATGCCGAGCTGGCGCGCCTTGCGCTCGCTCACCACCACGGCGGCCGCCGCACCGTCGCCGATCGGAGAGCACATCGGTCGCGTGAGTGGCTCGACGATCATCGGTGCTCCGAGCACGTCGTCGACGCTCAACGCCTCGCGGAACTGGGCCCGCGGATTCAGGCTCCCGTGCAAGGAGTTCTTGGCCGAGACCCCGGCCAGCTGCTCCACGGTGGTCCCGTACTGCCGCATGTGGGCTCGCGCCACGTTCGCGTAGAAGTCCATGGCGACGGAGCGCTTGTCACCTCCACCAGCGCCTCGGGCGCCCCGCCGGCTCCTGACTCGTCCGCAGCAAAGCTGGCGAGCATCGATTCCATCTCCTCGACGTCCATTCCGCCACGCAGCGCCAGGAAGGTCCTCTGCTTGTCGGCGTGGTAGAGCTTCTCCACGCCGAGAGCGAGGACCACGTCGTAGCAGCCGGTCGAGACCATCGCGCAGGCCTGATTGAACGCCGTGGAAGCGCTTCCGCAGGCATTGTCGATGTTGATGACGGGAATCCGCCCGATGCCGATCGACGCAGGATCACCTGGCCGCGGATGCACTCCTGCCCGGTGATGATGCCGGCCATCGCGTTGCTGACGTAGGCCGCCTCGAGATCCGCGGCTTCGACACCGGAATCCTCGAGCGCCGCCTGAACGGCCTCCGCACCCAGGGCCTTGAGCCCCGTCTCCATGTGCTTCCCGAACCGGGTCATGCCGACGCCGGCCACGATCGCATTCATTCGCATGCTCTTCTCCTACTCCGCGACCCCTTCAGAGCGGACGCCATCCAGCTCGCCCTCGAAGAGCTCGCAGTCGACATTGATGCAGCGGTCCGAGGGCGTGGGCTGCCACTCGGTGGGGGCGTAGGAGAAGTGGCCGTAGTCCCCGGCGAGGTGCAGCCACTTGACCATGCCCGGCTCGACCTCATTGGCCCCCTTCCCGCCCGGAAACATGAAGCCCTCGAAGCCGTTGTAGACCGTGAGTCCGTTGGGCCGCTGGGCGGGGCTGGTGCGGGCCGGCACCACGAACTCGCCTACATCGTTCCAGACCCGCACCAGGGAATCGTCCTCGATTCCCTTCTCCCTGCCGCCCGATCGTTGATCAGCACGAAGGGCTTGCCGCGGTGGGTCTCCAGCATCAGCGGGTTGGTCATGTTCATGGCGTGGATGCTCCAGCGGGCGTGGCCGCCGGAAAGCCGGAACGGGTGATCGCCGCCCATGGCGGGCGGCTCCTTGTGCACCGGCAGATCCTCGCCGGCCTCCCGGTACCACGGGTGGTCGATCAGGAACTGTGCACGGCGCGTCAGCGTCGGGTAGGGGTGACCCAGCTCGACGTGGTTGCGCAGCGGCGCGTGGGTCTCCCCTCTCGGGAAGGGAGAAGCGTTGGCCGTGCACAGGGCGAGAAAGGCCCAGTCGTTGTAGCGGCTGTAGCCCTGCTTGCGGAACGTTTCGATGGTGGTGCCGGGCGGCATGTTGCCCGAGGTCACGGCATCCGCCAGTGCCTCTTGGACCACGCTCTCGCCGTCGATGAGTGTCCCCTTGAGCGTGAAGAGGTCCCATAGCTCGTCGTAGCGGCGCCACACCCCGCTGCGGTGCTGGAAGCCCTCGAGACCGCGCTCCTCGGCCCGCTCGGCGATCTTCTTCATCAGCCCGCCGAGGGCCTCCCACTCGCCCTGGGACTCCCCGTAGGGAGGCACGACGGCATGAGACATCGACAGGATGAAGGGCCAGGGCGTCGGCATGCCGAAGCCCGTCTTCTCGTAGTGCTGCGTGGCCGGCAGCACGATGTCGGCGTGGAGCGCCGTCTGTGACATCCGGTAGTCCATGCACACGACCTTGGTCAGCTTCGGCCACAGGTTCTCGAAGACCGCCTTCTTCCCGCCGCGGCGTTCGCCGCAGCGTGTTGCCCCCCACCTCGAGCAGTACGCGCGGCGGCTTGGTGGCAGCGACCTCGGGCGCCGCGCCCCAGGCCTCCATCCCGCAGGCCTCCTGGTAGTACTCCTCGAAGCTCGCGCCTCATGCTGGGATCGTGCCAGTCGGGATTGTTCCAGCGCTCGCGATAGCCGGCGTGCGTGTACCAGAAGAAGGCCGGGGGCATCATCATGCCGCCGCCCATGGCGCGCAGGATCACCCGATCCGGCAGCTCTCCGGTCAGTGTCGGATCCTGCTCCTGCAGCTGGCGGCGCAGGGCCCGCCCCTGCTCCAGCAAGGCCCTTCCCGCCTCGACGCCCGGCTCGGTCTTGGCCATCACCGTCGAGTTGCCATCGAACATGAAGGAGTTCCAGCTGCCCAGACCGGCGCCCTTCTTGCCCCAATTGCCGGTGAGGCCGAGCAGCAGCGCCTTGCCGCGGCACATCAGGTCGCCGTGGTAGTGCTTGCAGACACCCGCCTCCGGGATGGCGCGCGTGACGCGAGCGGCGACCTTGCGAGCCAGCATCCGGATCGTGTCGGGATGGACCTCGCAGATCTCGGCGGCCTGCTCCGGGGTGTAGTGCTCGTCGAGCATGCGTCGGAGACGCGCGAACAGCGGCTCGACGCGGATCCGCCCCGCGTCGAGTGTCTCGACCTCCAGCGTGCCCTCGGCGAGCGGCTCGAAATCGAGCAGCAAGCTGGCGGGATCGGCCGGGACCACGCCCCGATCCGGGTGGGCCTGGAAGAAGCGCTCGTCGCTTCCTTCCGCTTCGACGTGGCTCTGCCGCAGGAACTCCCCGGTATCGGTGCGCACCAGCAGGGAGAGGTCGGTTTGTGAGGCCGCGAAGCTCCAATCCACCAGCCCCTCGGAGATGACCACCTGGCAGGCGGACAGTGCCAGGGCCGTGTCGGTCCCGTGTCGCACCGGTATGTGGTAATCGACGTGACTGTGCGAGGGGCTCACGTCCGTCGAGATCAGGATGACCTCCGCGCCGCGGTATCGCGCCTCGGTGATGTAGTGGAACACCGTGCTCCAGGTGTGCGCGGGGTTCGAGTGCCAGATCAGGATGAGGTCGGAGTGGAACATGTCGTCATGGGAGGGCGTAAACGAGAACTTCCCGAAGGTCTGCTGGTATCCGGCGTGGAAGTCGTTGATGGTGGCGTTCACGTCCAGGATCTGGCCGCCGAGGACGCCCACGAAGCGCGAGCTGGGCCCGGTGGTCACGATCTGGGGGCTCAGCTCGTGCACCAGAGACTCGGGGCCAACCTCCTCGATGGCATCGAGGATGGCGTCGGCGACCTCGGTCAACGCCTCGTCCCAGGAGATGCGCTCCCAGCGCCCCTCGCCGCGCTCACCGGCGCGGCGCAGCGGGTACTCGAGCCGGTCCGGGGCCTCCATCTCCAGGCTCCAGGCCAGACCCTTCTGGCAGATCATCGGATTCATGTCGGGGACGCCGGCCTCGACCTGCTCGCGCACGCCCGCGGCCTCCTCCCGCACCACCTTGCCATCCTTCACCAGCACGTAGATCGGGCAGTCCCCGGGGACGCAATTGACGCAGTGGGTCCCGAAGTGCGCCTCGTCCCACTCCTCCTGGATGTGCCTGCGCTGGCGCTCCTCGGTCGGGTTGGTCTGGCGGAGGGTCACACCTCCTCCCGCACTCTCTCCACCTCGACGGCCACCTCCTTGGGGGTGTTGTTCATGGAGAGATAGTGACCGCGGTATTGCAGGTGGCCGTAGTCGCCCACCATGTTGTTGGGCTTGAGCGAGGCGGGCGCCACGTCGTTCTGCACCGCGCCGTCCGGGAACTGGTAGCCCTCCCAGGCGTGGTAGCAGATCACCTCCCCCGGCTGCACGGTCGGTGAGACCTTCGCGCGCAGCACGAACTCACCCACGTCGTTGTAGACGCGAATCTGATCGTGATCGGAGATCCCCCGCTCCCGGGCGTCCACGTGGCTCAGGTAGGCGACCGGCCCGCCCCGCTGCAGGCGCAGCATCTGCTGGTTGGCGCGCATGATGGAGTGCTGGCTCCAGCGGGCGTGACCGCCGTTGAGGCGCAGCGGGTACGGTCCGCCTGCCGCCACCGGCTCCTTGTGCGTGGTGAACTGCTCGCCCACCTCCATGTACCACTCGTGGTCGATGTAGAACTGCTGGCGGCCCGTCAGCGTCGGCCAGGGGTTCTTCTGCTTGTGGAACCAGCCGAACTGGGTGAGCGGCTCGCTGGTGTCGAAGTCACTCATCATGCAGTTGAGCCCCATGGCCATGAAGAGGCCCGGGACCTCCTCGATCTTGACCATTCCGTCCTCGGCGGCCTTCCTCCACGGCTGCTCGCCGAGATCGGTGGCCCGGGTGATCGGCGAGTTCTGCATGATGTAGTCGAGTGCCTTGGTCTCGCCCTTCTCGCCTTCCGTGTACAGGCCATTCACGGTGAGCTCGTCGTAGAGGTTCGAGAGCGTGTGCACGGCGCCATTGACGTCGGTGCAGTCCTCGATGCCCCTGGCCCTGGCCCGCTCCTGGATCTTCTTGGCCATCCCGAGCACGATGTCCCACTCGTGCTTGGACTCGTAGAGGGGCGGCACTGCCCGGTCGCCCACCACCACATAGGGGAGGTACGAGATCGTGTACTTGATGCCCGGCTTCTCGTAGTAGCCGGCCGCGGGGAGGATGTAGTCCGACCACATCCCCGAGGTCGACATGCGGAAGTCACAGGTCACGATGGTGTCGAGGCTCTTCCACAGGCTGTCCCGAATCGTCCGCGGGTTGGGCCAGCGGCGCAGCGGGTTGGGTCCCGAGTAGTACAGGAACCGGGGGCGCTTGGGCGGCTTGGGATGCACCGGCTGCCATTCCTTCTCGAAGATCTCGTCCATGTACTCGGACACCGGACGGGGCAAGGCCGGATCCGCGTACGCGTCCGTGGCGGCCGTCTCGGCGAACTTCGGGTCGTGCGCGTACAGCCAGGGGATGAGCGGCACCAGCCGCCTGTGCTCCTTGGTCAGCGCGAAGAGCAGCTTGGAGACGTTCTGCATCTGGGGGCGCTCCATCGGATCCGGCTCTCGCGGCTCGCTGGCGAGCGCCGTCCCCATCGTGAACATCGAGAAGCCCGGAAACGGCCACCAGGTCGACACCTTGATCCCCGAGCCGGGCTTCCCTCCGCTGTTTCCGGTCAGCGCCATCAGGTACACCATCCCGCGCTGGAAGAGGTCCGAGTGGTAGTGCTTGCAGGCGCCCCAGGAGGAGAAGATCATCGCAGAGCCGGCCGCCGCCAGCTCCCGCGCCACCACGCGCATGTTCTTCGCCGGAACGCCCGTGATCTCCGCGGCGCGCTCCGGCGTGTACTCCGCCAGATGGGCGCGCAGCAGCTCGAACACCGGGCGTACCCGCACCCGCGTCCCGTCCAGCAGACGCACCCGGTGGGCTCCCTCCAGCGCCGGGTCGGTCTCGGCGTCCAGGGCGATCGTCATCACCTCCGAGCCCCAGGTACCCGTCGCCAGCTGCTTCTGACCCTTCGCGGCGTTCCAGAAGTAGAACTGGTCGTCCGCTCCGCCCTCGACGACGTCGCTCTCGCGGAGGAAGCGGCCGTTGTCGTCCCGCACCAGGAAGGGAAGATCCGTCTGCTCCTTCACGTACTCGGCGTCGTAGAGACCCTCCTCGACGAGTACGTGCGCCATGCCCAGCGCCAGGGCGGCGTCCGTGCCCTGGCGCGGATTGAGCCAGCGGTCCGCGTGGACCGTCGAGGGACTGAAGTCGGGGGCCACCGTCACCACCTTGGCTCCGCGATAGCGCGCCTCGTAGAGGAAGTGGGCATCGGGCTGCCGCGTGTAGTTCGGATTGGCGAGCCAGATGAAGATGTAGTCCGAGCGGAACCAGTCGTCGGCGGTCCCCTCGCTCATGTAGGTGCCCCAGCTCTGGATCAGACCCACCGGCAGGTCACCGACACCGGCCCAGTTGTCGATGGTGATCGCCCCGAGGCAGGCCATGAAGAGGTGCATCTCCATCACCGAGCCGATTCCGGCGTCGATGTTGGTGGTGCCCGAGTCGTAGATGACGCAGTCGGGGCCGTCTTCGTCGATGACGTCCAGCAGCTTGTCGGCGATCTCCTCGAGGGCCTGATCCCAGCTCAGCCGCTGCCAGCGACCCGAGCCCCGCTCACCGACGCGCTTCATCGGATAGCGGATGCGCGTCGGGTCGTACATCTGCGCGGCATACGCACAGCCCGGGCCACAGCCCCGCGGATTGAAGTCCGGGATGTCCTTGAACTCCTGCGGGTAGTTCGCGTTCTGCTCCTCCCGCCAGACGATCCCGTCCTTCACGTACGCGTCGTACGAGCAGCTCTCGATGCAGTTCACCCGCAGGTGCGACACCTTGACCACGTCGTCCCACGTCCACTCCTCGCGGTAGACGTCCTCCCAGCCCCGGTACTCGTAGGGGCGGGACATCAGCTTCCGGAGACGCTCCTCGGGTCGAGCTGCTTGAAACGGCGCAGAGCCGGGACAGAGAGACAGAAGATTCAGGCACAGCCAACCTCCCTGCGCAGGGCATTCTCCACATCAGGACCAGACAGCTCCCGAAGATAACCGAGCGGGATCCGCGGCGCCGACTCCTCGAACTCACCCCCGCCCGGTGAATGCCATCGCCATCGAAGCCTCTGCCCAAGATTCGTTCGGCTCCACCTCGAAGGCCGGACCCGCCGGACGCAGCCGCGCGCGAACCAGGCAACGGCGCGACTCCCGGCATCGGTATCAGCACCTTCTATCGCGTCATCGAGACTATCGATTTTCCCTATTGGCGATCCTGGGATGCATTCTCGATATGAGCCTCTATCGCGACGGCCTTCCCCAGCTCTCGAACGGTGTCTTTCTGACCGACGGCGGTCTGGAGACCGATCTGCGTCTTTCACCAGGAAATCGATCTGCCCTGCGCGGCCGCCTACGTCCATCCGTCGAATCGACGAGGCGTGTGCGGCGCACTGACCACGGACTTCGCGGCCCCACCCCTCCGGAACGAGTCCCTGCGGGTCATCACGCCTCGCGGGATCCATACAATGGGCCCGCAGTTCTAGTCAGGTGTACTGACCTGACCCGGAATGATCTGGAGGGGCACCCCGATGGCATGGGACGAATCATCGCGGGAGGGGGAACGGCCGGATGCGTGCTGGCCAACCGGCTCTCGGCGGACGGAATAGCAGCGTCCTGATCCTGGAGGCGGGTGGATCGGACAGGACGCCGATCGTCCGCATTCCGGCGGGCGAGATCTTCGCCATTGCCAGCCCCAGGTACAACTGGAACTACGACGCGGAGCCCGATCCCTCGCTGAACGACCGCGTGACCAAGTGGCCGGGCGGCAGGGTCCTGGGCGGCAGCAGCTCGATCAACGGGATGATCTACCTCCGCGGGCAGCGCGAGGACTACGACGACTGGGCCGCCTGCTCGGCAGCAGCGGCCTTGGAGCTACGCCGACGTCCTGCCCTACTTCAAGCGCATGGAGTCCAACGAGTTCGGCGCGAGTGAGTACCACGGCGACAGCGGCCCCCTCTGCCTCCCACGTACCCACCCCCACCCCCTGGCGGAGGCCTTCATCGAGGCCGGCGTGGAGATCGGCATTCCCCACAACCCCGACTTGAACGGCGAACGGCAGGAAGGCATCGGTCCCATCCAGGGCTCGATCCGCAGGGGCCGGCGACACAACACGGGATTGGCCTATCTGCGGCCGGCCCGCCGCCGCTCGAATCTCAGCGTCGTCACCCACGCCATGGTGGACCGGATCCTGTTCGACGGCAGCCGTGCCGTCGGCGTACGCTTCAAGAAACGGGGGAGGATCCGCGAGGAACGCACTCCGGCGAGGTCATCCTGTCAGCGGGCGCGCTCGCATCGCCGACCGTCCTGATGCGCTCGGGCCTGGGACCCGAAGAGCAGCTGAAGCAACACGGCATCCTCTCGTTCATCACCTGCCCGGCGTGGGCAAGAACCTGCAGGAGAACCCGATCGCTTTTCCCGGGGCCTTCGTGAACGTGAGCACGCACAACACCGAGCTCACGCCCTATCGTTTCGTCAAGCACGGACTCAACTGGCTGCTGTTCGGAAGGGCCCGGCCGCCGGACCGGTGGCCCACGCCGGGGCCTTCATCCGAACCCGGCCCGACAGGAGAGCCGCCCCGACGTGCAGCTCCAGCTCCTCCCCGTCATCTACGCGAGCGAGCCGGGCACACCTGTTAACTTTCTCGAGCGTCCCGGCGTCCTGATCGGCGTCAACGCCTGCCGGCCGCAGAGCTGCAGCGAGATATGGCTTCGCTCCCCGAACCCCGACGACCCTCCCTGCATCAGGTCGAATCTCTTCAGCGATCCCGATGACCTGGTGCGCACCATCGCCGGCTGTCGCGTGGTGCGCGAGATCTTCGCGACCAGGGCCTTCGCCCCCTACTTCGAGCAGGAATTCCTTCCCGGACCCGGGGTCCAGAGCGACGCCGAGTACGAGCAGTTCCTGCGCTTCAGCACCCTTCCCGCCTATCACCCGGTCGGGACCTGCAAGATGGGACTCGGGGATGACGCTGTCGTGGACGAGCGCCTGCGCGTCCTGGGAGTAGAGGGACTCAGGGTGGTCGACGCCTCCGTGATGCCGGTGATACCCAGCGCCAACACCAACGCCCCCACCATCATGGTCGCGGAGCGGGCCTCCGACCTGATCCTCGAGGACCGACCTCGGGCCTGAGCAAGGGTTCCATCCAGGAGAATCGACACACCCGAACCCCGACCTCGAGGCGGCCGGACCCGAACCCGCGAGTACCTCAGTCAGGAACTCCTCGCTGGATCGTCCGGGCGACATACCACCCGAGGCCTCCTACCAGCGGGATCACCAGCGCGTAGAGAAGATACGGGATGCGTTCCGAGCGGGGCTGCGGCGGGGGCGAATACGCAGGGTTCGGCTCCAGCGAGCCGTGAGCAAGCACCGTGAAGCTCTCGATCTCGCGCTCGCGGAGCCGACGCGCCAGATCGTATCGGGGCTCGCGCGGCTCGTCCGGGTCGAAGTGCAGCGCCAGCAGGGGCTTTGAAGCGCAATCAGGCCATTTCGGAGGGATTTTGATGACCGGCGCCCCTATTCCGAGCCCTCCAGCCAGGTCTCCAGTCTGCCGATGGATGGCGAAGCGCTTGCGGGCACCCGGAAGGAGTCGCACATGGAAATGGTCGCCCTCTTTCTCCTCTGCGCTCTCATCCTGGTCTCGGTCATCGGCTCGATCTGGATGCTGATCACCGCCGTTCGGGTCTCGGTGCTCTGGTTTCTCGCGGTGTTCCTGATTCCGGGCGCAGTGCTGGTCTTCGCCATCCGGCACTGGGACGTGGCCAAGAAACCGTTCCTTCTCTCCACCGCGCCCGGCCTGCTCGGCATCGGGGCCGCCATCCTGATCCCCAACCTGGTGGCGCGACCGAAGCAAGCGCTCAGAGAGCGCTCGGACGATCGAGGAGCCCGCCCCCGCGGCCCGGGCCGCTGCACCCGGACTCGGCACACCGGAACAGTTCGCGCAGCGCTTTCTGCGCGGAGACGCGTCGGCGTCCTGTCCGCCCGACGCCACCCTGATCGGCGCCCGGCCTCCGAAGGGCTTCGCGCTCTGGTGCCAGCAGGGCGGCGTGAAGCACGGGCCCCACGCCACCTGGCATCCAAACGGCCAACCGGCCACTGCAGGCCTCTACCGCGATGGCCTGCGTGAGGGAGTCTGGCTGCGCTATAGCGCCAAGGGGGATCTCGAAACCAGCGCCGGCTTCCAGAACGACCTTCAGCACGGCCCGATGCGCGAGTACGATCCGCTCGGGCGCGTCCGCCGCGAGACGCACTGGGCCGGCGGCGCTCCCGCGAGCTGACTTCAATGAACCCAGGAACGCTGCTGCTGCAGCGCCTCCGCTTCAGGATGTCCTGAAGCGCGCTACGGGCAGCGCCTTTCGAATCAACAGCGCGAAGGGCCCGAATCACCAGACGGGTCTCGCTTCGCCCCGGGTTTCTTCGACCCCGCGCGCATGCGCTCGCCCATGTCCTCGGGCATGCCGTAGGGCATCTCGCGCTCGCGAAGCAGGGCCTCGTTGCGCGCCATGCGCGCCGCGTCCCGCAGGAGCGCCTTGTCGATGCGGTTCGTCCCCGGAGAGTTCTCCGCGATCTCTTCGGCCAGCCTGGACACCACGTCGTCGAGATCGTCCTCCGGACAGGCGCGGTCGACCAGCCCGAGGGCCGCCGCCTCGGCTCCCGTGATGCGCCGGCTGGTGAACATCAGCTCCTTGGCGCGCGAGGGGCCGATGCGCTCCGGAAGGCGCACCGACATGCCCCAGATGGGCGCGAGCCCCCACTGACCGTGGGTGTCGCCCAGCTTCGCCGACTCCGAGGCCACCAGCAGGTCGCAGCCCAGCGCCAGCTCGAGACCTCCGGTGAAGCAGTGGCCGCGGATCTTCGCCACGGTAGGCTGCGGAAGGCTCTCCAGCGCATCGATGGTCTCTGGCTCGTGGTGTTTCCTGGGCGCCTGCTCGCCACTCAGGATGGCCGGAAGATCGTGGCCGGCGCAGAAGGAGCGCCCGGCACCGGTCAGGATCACGCATCTCACCGACTCGTCCCCGGCGATCTGGTCGAGTTGTCCGCGCAGATCGACCATCAGTGCGGGGGTGATCGCATTGAGCTTCTCGGGCCGGTTCAGTGTCAGGGTCGTGACGCCCGCGGCGTCCTCTCTCGTCACCAGCATGGACACGCTCCTTCCTTTCGAATAGAGGACACTAGCAGCTTGGGGACACGGCGAGTGGCGCTTTTCGAGGGATCCTGCTCGGACACGCGATGCAGGGCCCGGAGAGCTGGAAAGTCCACCGGTACCATTTGCGGCTAGAATAGGGAGACCAACTCGCGCACCGCGCGTCAACAGGAGAACCCATGGCTAGCGATATCACCCCCTTCCGGATCGAGGCGACCGACGCCGAGCTCGACGATCTGCAGCGCCGGCTCGCGGCCACGCGCTGGCCCGAGCCCGAAACCGTCGACGACTGGTCCCAGGGCATTCCCGCTGGCCTACACGCAGGAGGTCTGCGGCTACTGGGCCGAGAAGTACGACTGGCGCGCAGCGCGAGGCCCAGCTCAACGCTTCGCCCAGTTCAAGACCGAGATCGACGGCCTCGGCATCCACTTCATCCATGTGCGCTCGCCCCACGCCGACGCGCTGCCCCTGGTGATCACCCACGGCTGGCCGGGCTCGATCGTCGAGTTCCACAAGGTGATCGAGCCGCTCACCGACCCCACGGCGCACGGCGGCGAGGCCGCCGACGCCTTCCACGTCGTCTGCCCCTCGCTGCCGGGCTACGGCTTCTCGGACAAGCCCACCGCGACCGGCTGGGGCGTCGAGCAGCATCGCCGACGCCTGGGGCCAGCTGATGCGGCGCCTCGGCTACGAGCGCTACGTGGCCCAGGGCGGAGACTGGGGCGCGATGGTCACCACGTGCATCGGCGCACAGGACCCCGAGCACTGCGCCGGGATCCATCTCAACATGCCCATCGCCCTGCCCGACCCGGAGACCATGGGCGAGCTCACCGACGCGAGCAGGCGCGCCATGGCGGGCATGCAGCACTACCAGCAATGGGACTCGGGCTACTCCAAGCAGCAGAGCACGCGGCCCCAGACGCTCGGCTACGGGCTGGTGGATTCGCCGGCCGGGCAGGCGGCCTGGATCCTCGAGAAGTTCTGGACCTGGACCGACTGCGACGGACACCCCGAGAACGTGCTCACCCGCGACGAGCTGCTCGACAACGTGATGCTCTACTGGCTGCCCGGCAACGGCGGCCTCGTCGGCGCGGCTCTACTGGGAGAGCTTCGACACGCCCGCCCTCGACCCGGTCAACGTCCCGATCGGCTGCAGCATCTTCCCCAAGGAGATCTTCCGCAGCCTCGAGCGCTGGGCCGAGAAGCGCTTCGCGAACATCGTGCACTGGAACGATCTCGACAAGGGCGGCCACTTCGCCGCCTTCGAGCAGCCCGAGACCTTCGTCGCCGAGGTCCGCACCTGCTTCCGGTCGCTCCGCTAGGCCGAGTCCGCGCTCGCTCCAACGCAGGTTTGACCGGCGGGGGGTCGCCGTTCTCGACGCCCCCTGGCTTTGCGCTGCGAAGTGGGCTTGGAAGCGAAAACTCGATGGCTGCCGTGAATTCCGCAGCCGTTTTTTTTTTTTTTTTTTTTTTTTTTTTTTTTTTTTTTTTTTTTTTTTTTTTTTTTTTTTTTTTTTTTTTTTTTTTTTTTTTTTTTTTTTTTTTTTTTTTTTTTTTTTTTTTATCGCCGCTCACCACCTAGCAGACGACTTCTTAGCACCTCTCCCGGGTCGAGCCGTCTTCGGCCGTGGCAAGCGAACGTACACCTTTGTGCCCGTAATTGGAGTAGTGGGAACATCCCTCGCACGCGAGGTTACACGCATCCGCCACGTGTATCTGAGATTCCTGACCACTACGGGCGCCACAAGGCTCTCCTGCCATTCACTGCGAGATCATACTACACGTCTGCCCTGAAAGTCGGCGAAGGCGGCGCGCACGCAGCGAGCCGAGGAATCTACCGGCCTGAGCCACCATACACTCGACTGCCCCAACCCAGGCAGCGGAACAGGCAGCAAACAGCTAGAGGTTGGAGGGGTTGCCCTGCTGGATCCGGATCTGGCCGCGCACCTGACCTTCCCGGACGCGGAGATACTGGCCGTCCTGGGGGATGATCAAATCGCACTTGGGCTCCTCTTTGCCCTCGTATTGGAAGCAGTTCTGCCCCTCCGAATCGACGAACCAGGTGCCCTTCTTCCTACTGCCGTTCTTGACTTCGAGTTTCCGAACCGTGCCGTCCTGGGCGTAGAAGGCCATCCAGCGGCGGCCGGTGTCCATCTCGCCCTTCCTCCCCTCGCCGGACTCGGTGTCGCCCTCGAAGAGTTTTCGCACCTCGTCGCCGGAGAGAGCGTTCTCCACCGACACCCCGGGCTGCTCCGGCGGCGCCGCGGGATCCTCCTGAGATACCCCGGGTTCTCCTGCGACATCGCCTGTCTCGTCCAAAGAAGCAGAGCATCATCCCCAACACGCCTACCGCAAATGTCTTCGTCATCACTCGATTCTCCTCATCGGGAGAACGGCCACTCTCCCGCCTGATCCTTGTCCCCACCGCCCGCGACCCCCTCTGGATCGGCGGCGGCGGGATCGCTGCCGGCACGACACCGCCGCAGCTCCTAGAGGGAGAGCATAGCCGCGACAGCACCGACCTCTGTACCCCGCCCTTAAAGGTCCTAATCTCTCCCTGCCGTGATTCGCAGCCGCGTCACTTTCTATTTGCGCCGCCTCCTGGGCTTGGCGCCGCGCCGTCGATCGCCGGTGAAGGTGACCTTCTGTCTTTTCTTCTTTCCGCCGCGATTGACCCTGCCACCTTTTGCGGCTGCGCGCGGCGCGCTCTCGCCGGCGAGCTGGAAATCCACGAAGTTTCGCACCGTATCCACTTCGACGAGCTCGACTTCGAGCAAATCGCCGATTTCAAACACTCTCTTCCGGCGCTGCCCGGTGGCCCGGGTCTTCGAGGCGTTGCCTAGGTAGCGATCGTCAGCAATGGACGAAAAGGCGACGAGTCCACGCTGCAGGGTGTCGGGCAGCTCGACCAGCAGCCCTTTGCCGAGAACCTTGATGATGCAGGCTCTATACGGGCCGGTTTCGCCTTCGCCGAGCAGATCGCGGTAATACTCGGCGCGGCGGAGGGTGATGCTTTCCTTTTCGGCGGCGTCGGCTTCGGCCTCGGTGCGGGTGCTCTGTGCAGCGATACTCTCCAGATCTTCCTTTCGATAGGGTTGTTTCCCGCCTCTCTCGAGCGCGCTGAGCAGGCGGTGGATGACGAGGTCGGGGTAGCGTCGGATGGGGGACGTGAAGTGGACGTAATCGTCGAACGCGAGGCCGAAGTGTCCACTGGGTTCCGCGGAGTAGCCCGCCCGCTTTAGATTTCGCAAGATGGCGAGGCTGGCGGAATACTCCAGCGGTGTGCCGGCGATTTTCTCGAGTGCGGCATTGATGTCGGCTCGTGTGGCCGGGCAGCGCGTCGACGCCAAGCGCCTGCAGTTCAGCACCCATCTGTCCCCATTGGTCCTCGTCCGGTGCCTCGTGAATCCGGTGGACGGCGGACCATTGCGCGGCTTTGAGTTTGCGCGCGACGGCGACGTTGGCGAGCAGCATGCACTCTTCGATCAGCTGATAGGCTTCCTTCGCTTCACCTTTCCTGATCGAAGCGACTTTTCCGTCCTTGCCGAGCACGCATTTGATCTCTGGGGTATTGATTTCCAGTGAGCCGGCCATCGAGCGCTTTGCGCGCAGAGTGCGAGTCAGCGGGCGAAGTTCCCCGAGGACCTCAACTACGAGATCGGGAATCTCGTGGCCGGGCTGCCCGTCGAAGAGCCCCTGCACCTGCTCGTAGGTCAGGCGCGCATCGGAGTGGATGACGGAGCGGCAGGTCTCCAGGCCGATCATCTCCCCGTTGTCATCGAGCCTGATCTCCGCTGTGTGCGCGAGGCGGTCCACCATTCGGATTCAGGCTGCAGATTCGCGTGGTGAGTTCCGTGGGCAGCATCATGACAACGCGGTCAACCAGGTAGACGCTGTTGCCACGGTGAAGTGCCTCCTGATCGATGAGCGAGCCTTGGGGCACAAAGTGCGCAACATCGGCAATATGGACCGAGAGTCTCCAGCCGTTGGTAGTTCTTTCCAGCGAGATGGCGTCGTCGAAGTCGCGGGCGGTCTCGGGATCAATTGTGAATGTGAGGCGATCGCGCAGATCTGCACGGTTTCGGTAATCTTCGGGCCGCAATTCATCCGGCAGTGTCTCAGCCTCGGCAAGAACCTCGTCGGAGAACTCCTGCCGGAACCCGTGCGTGCGGAGAATGCACTGCATCTCGACGTTGGCGTCGTCGCGATGACCGATATTCTCGATCAGAGATCCGGTGAGCGGCTTGAAAGGGTCAGTCCATTCGTGAAGGCGGACCACCACTTTATGACCTTCGGGGGTTTCTTCGAGGCCGCGCTCCCATTCAATGACGCGGACATCTCGACCGAACCGCGGGTTGTCGGGGACCACATAGGCGTAGTAGGGGGTGCGGCGCAGCAGGCCGACCAATTCGCTGTGTTTGCGCTCGAGGACTTCGACGACGCGGCCTTCGGAGTTTCGCTGAGTGAAGGTGCGACCGCGAGGCGGCTTCTTTGCGAAGACGGGAAACATTTCGATCCTGACGCGGTCTTCGTGGAGCGCGCATCTCAGGTTGTCGCGGGCAATGTAGATCTCTTCGCCGCCGTCGGCGGGCGTAAAGAGGCCGAAGCCTGTTTCCATGACGCGAACGATCCCGGAACTCCGTCGCAGGTTTCCGGCGAGTGCCCACCGGTTCTTGCGCAGGCAGACGACTGTCCCCTTCTTCTCCAGATCGAGAAGTGTCTTGCGCAGCTTGTTGCGCTCGCTGCTGTGGAGGCGGATGGCCTTCGCGAGATCGGAACGGGTGAGCGGCCGGTATCTCGGCTGTTCGAGGCGCTCGATGATGCGCTGTTCAAGCGTGGAATTCTTCATAGGTCCTTGTGTAGACGGCCTCGCTGCACTGCTGTGCCTCGTCGTTCCGCAAGAAGCGGGCTCCGGCGGCGGTCTTGCAGACGGCCTGCCTCTGTCTTGGATCGTGTTCACGAAGCCGCGGGAAGACCGTGAGTCTAGCAGTCATGGCGTCAACCTGTCCGCTGAGTGAATTGCCTTGGAGCCACCGCAAATCCTCGCCTCCCCCATTCTCCTCCGATCAGGCTTGCCGGGTCGTCCCGATCCTCACCACCAAGCAGGAGACCTGGCTCTCGCGAAGTACGGTCGCTCATTCATCCGACGGACGCCGCGCGCGTTCGCTGGGCCGAACGTCCCCACCGGCACCCAGGTGGGCGACGTAGCAGCCGTCATTGTCGGGTAGCGGCAAACCGGCGCGATCGAGCGCGGTATAGAGCCCGAGGCAGACCGTGTTGGCCAGGTTCAGGCTGCGTACTCCCTCTCGGATGGGCACGTAGACGCGCCGGTCGCTGTGCGCCTCCAACAGTGCGGGCGGCAGGCCCGTGCTCTCGCTCCCGAAGACCAGCAGGTCCTCGCTGCCGAAGTCGCTCTCGAAGAGCGAGCGTCCCCCACGAGCGGTGAACAGCCGCAGCCGCTCCGAGAGCGGGCCGGTCGGATTCGGCGCTCAGACCTTTCACAGCCCTTTCCCAGTCGGCATGCACGACGAGGTCCACCATGGGCCAGTAGTCGAGGCCGGCACGCTTCAGATAGCGGTCCTCCAGCGAGAAGCCCAACGGCTCCACCAGGTGCAGGCGCACGCCGGTGGCGGCCGCCAGGCGGGCGGCACAGCCCGTGTTGTGCGGGATCTCTGGGTGGACGAGTATGAGTTGCATCCGGACAGGGTAGCGCTTGACGGATCGCGAAGTCCGCGCGGCCGAACCGCAACTGTGTGCTGCAGATCTCGTCCTTGGGGGGGGGGATAGGGAAGCCCCGACGCCTCCCCGATCATCGGCCTCCCGGTCTCAGCACCGCCCCTTTGTCACCGGAGGCGACGTTTCGAGCGTACCAGGACAGGATGCCTTTCTTGAACCTGGGCTCCGGGGGCTGCCAGGCTGAGAGTCTTTTCTCGAGCTCATCGTCCGGGATGTCCAGCCGAATGCGCCGCTCGTGGATGTCGACCTCGATCATGTCTCCGTCTTGAACCACGGCGAGGGGCCCGCCGTCCGCCGCCTCCGGTGATACGTGCCCGATGCACATCCCGTAGTTGGTCCCGCTATAGCGTCCATCCGTCACCAGGGCGCTCGAATCCCCGAGTCCCAGGAGCTGGAGAAGGTGCGCCGGAATCGCCATCTCACGCATGCCCGGCCCTCCCTTGGGGCCTTCGTATCGTATGATGACGCACTCGCCAGGCGTCACTTTTCCGTTGAACATCTGATAGATGGCATCCTCTTCGCACTCGAAGACGCGGGCCGGTCCGCGGTAGCTGAACATCTTCTCGGGCACCGCTGACTTCTTGACGATGGCCCCGTCCGGGGAGAGGTTCCCCCGCAACACGGCAAGTCCCCCGTTGGGCCTCACCGGATCGTCCATCGGCCGGATGATCTCGGGCTCCTTGATCACCGCACCATCGAGGATAGCGCCGAGGTTTCCCCCGGTTACGGTGATCACCTCGAGATCGAGAAGGCTCGAGATGTTCTTCATCACGGCGGGGATTCCTCCCGCCTCGTCGATCGAGTTGATGGCGCGAAGACCGTTGGGCTTCACGGCGCAGGTCTGCGGCGTCTTTCGCTCAGCTCGTCGAAGAGATCGATGGGAATCGGAATATCGAGTTCGTTCGCTATCGCGGGGAGATGGAGGAACCCGTTCGTCGATCCTCCCATGGTATGCAGCACGGTGATTGCGTTCCGGAAGGCCTCGGCGGTCATGATCTTCGATGGCGTGATGTCGTTCTCGATCAGGTGCCTGAGTGCCTCACCGGTCCTTTGAGCGAAGTCGTACTTCTCCTCGCTCTCCGCCACCAAAATCGAGGAATAGGGCAGCGCCATGCCGAGGGCCTCTGTCATGCACTGCATCGTGATCGCCGTTCCAATCATCGGACAGGCACCTGGTCCGGTGACGATGCCCTTCAAGGCCTTCTCGAATTCCCTCTCGGAGATCTTCCCGGCGTTCTTCGCGAAGAAGAACTTGCCGATCTCGTAGTGGGCAAACTCCTCTTCCTCGGCAAACTCCTGGTCGGGTTGGCAGTAGGGAAGGTGATACCCACCGGTGATGATGATGGCTGGTATGTCGATCCGTGCCGCCGCCATCAGTAGACCGGGTACGATCTTGTCGCAAGATCCGATCAGCACCAGCCCGTCCAGCCGGTTGACCTTGGCCATGATCTCGACCGAATCGGCGATGACCTCGCGTGCGGGGAGAATGTAGTGCATTCCCTCGTGTCCCCCGGCGATACCGTCGCAGGGGGCGATGGTGTTGAACCCGAAGGGCGTCATCCCGACCTTGCGGATTCCCTCTCGAACCCAGTCGGCAATCCGATTGAGATGCACGTGACCGGGGTTCAAGTCGGTCCAGCTGTTTGCGATCCCGACCCTCGGCGCCTCGAGATCGGCTTTGCTGTACCCGCAGCCGTAGAGAAGCGGGGGAATCACGACGTCTTCGAGGAGCCCGTTGATCATCTCCGGGACCCTCGGGTTCATCGGGCTACCCGCGTTCTTCCTGGGAGACCCAGGACCTTCCTCGGACATGGAACCTACCTCTCTGAAGGACCGGAATCCGGCCGGCGAGTTCGCCAATTCGCGTTGGCGCACGCCTTCTCTCTGGGGATTATAGCCCGCTCATCGTACATATCCGCCGATTTGAGGCGTTCTCGGGATCGGAAGCGGCCAACTTCAACAGTCTGGCACGGGCAGACCGGATTGCTCTATCGGAGCGGAGAACCCTCGGAACTGCGATAGGATCGCTTCCGAACACCTTGCCTGAGGAGACCCGCATGGAACGCATGAACGAGATCGGCTTCTACACGCTCGCCGGTGCACCCGACTCTCCTCGGGCGCTCATCGAAGAGGTGCAAGCGGCGGAAACGCTGGGGCTCGGGACGGCGTTCATCTCGGAGCGCTTCAACATCAAGGAGGCCGCCACCCTGTCGGGAGCGGTGGGAGCGGTGTCGAGCGAGGTCGGTATTGCGACTGCGGCGACCAATCACAACACGCGGCATCCGATGGTGACCGCCGCCTTCGCGATGACCATGCACCGCCTCACGGGAGGGCGATTCTCGCTGGGCCTCGGCCGGGGGATCGCCCGCCTGTTCGACGTCTACGGACTGCGCCGGATCAAGACCGCGGAGATCGAGGACTTCGTCGGCTTGATGCGTCGGATCTGGCGTGGCGAGTTGGTGGTCGGGCACGACGGGCCGGCGGGGCGGTATCCGTTGTTGACGATGGGGCCCGACTATCAGGAACACATCCCGATGACGTTCACCGCGTTCGGACCCAATTCCCTGGCGCTGGGAGGTCGAGCCTTTGACGCGGTGGTGCTCCACACCTTCTTCACCGACGAGACCACCGCCCGCTGCGTGCAGGGCGTCAAGCGGGCCGCCGAAGAGGCGGGGCGGGACCCCGCCGCTGTTCGGGTGTGGTCGTGCTTCGCGACGATCGGTGACCATCTCCCCGAAGAGCTGAGGATCAAGAAGACAGTGGGGCGGATCGCCACCTACCTGCAGGCCTATGGCGATCTGATGGTGACGACCAATCGTTGGGATCCCGCGGTCTTGGACCGCTTCCGGAGTGACGCACTCGTCTCGGGCTTTCGTGGTGCCTTCGACGCCACCGCCACCGCTGAGCAGCTGGAGCACGTCGCGACATTGATTCCAGACGAGTGGTTGGCCCCGGCTGCCAGCGGCAGCCCGGAACGGTGTGCGGAGAAGATCCTGGGCCAGTTCGCCCTTGGCTGTGATGGAGTGATCCTTCACGGTTCGAGCCCGGCAGAGCTCGAGCCGATCCTCGAGGCCTACCGGAAGGCCCGCCCAGCGGGCCGGTTCGACGACCTGCCTGCAAACCCGGGAGGCTGTCGACAGTAGGATACCTATTACCCTTCATGAAGAACCAAGAGGGGCTACCCTGGTTGTGGGCCAACACGGCGGAGCCGAAGGGGGACGTGATGAAGTGGGTGACCGCGCTGGTCGTGTGCATGGGGATCGCGAGCGTCGCCGGCGCGGGAACCGAGGTCGAGACCGAGACGCGCGACGTGAACGGCGAGGTGAGCCCCGGGCACGCGCTCTTCGACGGCCGGCGTGTGCGGATCGACACCTCCAGCGGACGGCGCGCATTCATCTATCGTGGTGAGGAGGGACTGATCTGGCTGATCGACCACAAGAAGAAGAACTACCTGCAGGTGACGCGGCCGAGTGCCGCGGGACTGGCGGCGGCGGCGCGCTCGAAGCTCGACGACGAACAGCGCGCGGCGGTCGACGTGGCGGCGGGCGTCGATCCGAAGCTGGAGATCCGCAAGACGGGCACGCGCTCCACCGTGACCGGCGTCCCTTGCGACGAGCTCCAGATCTACCAGGGCGAGCGGCGCATCGCCGACGTGTGCCGCGCCAGCTACGCCGACGCCGGCGTCTCGCGCGAGAGCTTCGCTGGGATCGGCGAGGTACAGGACCTGCTCCAGGATGCATTGGCAGCCTTCCTGGACGACGACGACGGCAGCGAGGCGCTCGCGGCCCTGGAGTCCTTCGGACGCCTGGAGGGTGTGCCCATGCGCGTGCGCGCCTATAGCGGCGACAGCGTCGAAAGCGAGACCGTGGTGACAAAGATTCAGCGCAAAGCCCTGCCGGAAAGCGCCTTCGAGCTGCCCGAGGGCTACAGCGCGAAGCTCAGCATCAACATCCGTGGGGGATCCTGAGCGCTGCTGCATCTCAGGACATTCCGCACTCAGCCCTCCGCGGCGGATGGTTCGAGCGGGGGTGTCTAACGTACCCACAGGCCCAACAGGGTGTCGAGGACCTCCTCGGCTGCGTCGAGGTTGCCCATGTGGCCCTCCCGCGGTCGGATCCTGAGCTCGGTGTCGGGGATGAGAGCGGCCAGGTGCTTGGCGTGCTCGAGAGGGACCAGGTTGTCGGCATCCCCGTGCCAGAGGCGGATGGGCACGCGGATCTCGCGCACTGAGAAGCCCCAGGGTCTGGTGAAGAGCACCGCGTCGTACACCAGCGCGTGAAGCTGCCGACGGCTGGCCCGAAGCATGTCGTCGAGGAACATTTGCTTCATCTCGGGGCGCTGCATGACCTTCTGATCCCCCTCGGGCATGGTGGAGACGAAGAGGTCGAACACCGGTGAGGCGAGAGGTCGCAGCGAGTAGACGGTCGCCCACAGCGCGTGTGCGAATGGCTCCCGGAAGGCGTGGAGGAAGACGCGGCCGCGGACTGCGAAGCCCAGGGCTCCTCCCGTGGGCGCATCGTCGCCGCGCGCCGGCGCAACTCCCCCCAACAGAGCCCCGCCAACCACGCGTTCGGCGAGCTGGTGGGCGCAGGCGAGCACGTAGGCTCCGCCGCCGGAAAGGCCCACGAGGCCGAAGCGATCCAAACCGAACCGGTCCGCGATCTCCTCCACATCTTCCGCCCATCCCAGCAGCGACTCGTACAGGTGCGGCGTCGATGCGCCCAGGCCGGGGCGCTCGACCGCGATCAAGCGCACGTCGCGCTGCTCGGCGGCCTTTCGCGCCTGCGGCGGGATCTGGCGGCGACCTCCCGGCGTGCCGGGGAACCAGAAGATGGGGGCGCCGTCGGAGCTGCCGTACTCCGCGAATCCGATCGAACGGCCGTCGCGCAACAGGACCGTGCCCTCGAGACGCGGCTCCAGGATCTCTTTCATGGCGCCACTCTGTGGCAGGTTCTCGGTTGCCGCAAGCCCGCGAGGGCCGCGCGAACCGGACGAAAATGCGGGCCCCATGATTCCAGCCGGGCGGATCTCCTCGAGCTTCGCCCCTGCGGCCTCGAGCATCGACACCCGAACTTGATCGAACGCCTCGTTCATGCTCCAATGGACTGAAGTGCCGGAGCAGGCGACCAGGACAGTGTGTAGGCGGCAGGAGACCGATGCCCTCCGAGAGCCGCATGACCGGGTGCCGTACCGCGTCCGGATGGGGAAGCTGTTCGACTGGAGCGCGGTCGACCGCTGTCGGCTGCTGATCCTGCTCACCGTCCCCTTCTTCGCCGGGTACGCCCTGCGATCCCACTACCTGCTGGCGCACCCGAACGTCGAGCCTTACTACGACCGGGCCACGCTGGTCTCGATGCGCTCCGGACTCGTGGCGGCCTGTTTCTTCTGGGCGCTCTTTCTCGCCTGGGGCTCGCTGGAGCGACGCCGACCCGGGTCACACACGCTGTACCTGGTCGTCGGGAGCCTTTCCTGGTGGCTCGGCGTGGTCAGCGTTGCCTACGCGCTCGGCCCGATCACGACTCCCGCCTGGATCGCAGTCGTCATCGGCTGCGTCACGAACCTGTTGCTCCTACCGCGGCGAGTGGCGGTCCTGGCAATCAGCGTAGGCCTGACGCTGCTCTTGGCGAGCCTCGTCGGTGTGATGACGGGCGTGATCCCGTATGCCCCGGCACTCGCCCACAC
The DNA here is from genome assembly GCA_963722885.1 of uncultured delta proteobacterium. GTDB lineage: Bacteria > Myxococcota_A > UBA9160 > UBA9160 > UBA6930 > CAVXZE01. Next base: position 99,447 of record CAVROS010000003.1, on the reverse strand, counting down.
GCCGATCGTGGCATCCCAGATGGCGCTCCCATTCGCGCTCGGCAACACGATCTCGAGCACCCTCGCAACGCTCATCGTTGTCGGCGTCATCGCCTACATCATGACGCAGTGGCGCGACGCCATCGATCACCTCCAGCGCGTGAACACCGACCTGGACCGGGTCGATCGAGGATCGGACATCCGAACTCGAGCGGCGCACCCTGGCGGAGGGCGCTCTGCGGGAGAGCGAGGAACGCTACCGACGGCTGACGGACAACGCCTTCGACCTGATCATGGAGATCGATTCAAACGGCAGGCTGCTCTACGCCAGTCCAAACCATCGCGCCGTACTCGGCTACGACCCGGACACACTCACTGGTCAAATATCGTTCGAGCTGGTCCACCCTGATGACCGACAAGAGGTGACCCGAGCCTTCCAGGGGTTGCTCGCGGGCCATTGGGAGCATGAGGTCGTGACGCGGCTCCAGCACAAGGACAGAAGTTGGCGCTGGTTCGAATTCTCCGGAAACGCATACCAGGTGCCCTCCGGAGAGATGCGGGCGGTGATCATCAGCCGCGACATCACCGAGCGCAAGCGGGCCCAGGTGCAGCAGGAGAAGCTCGAAGCGCAGATGCAGCAGACCCAGAAGCTCGAGAGCCTCGGTGTGCTGGCCGGAGGAATTGCCCACGACTTCAACAATCTTCTCGTGCCGATCCTCGGAAATGCGCGCCTCGCCGAAGGCGAGCTACCACCCGGCTCCCCAGTGGGCCCGTTCGTCGAGCAGATCGCAACCGCTGCCTTGCGAACCTCGGAGCTGACCAGCCAGCTGCTCGCATATGCCGGCCGTGGGACACTGACCACTCGACCGCTAGACGTCTGCGAGCTTCTGCGCGAGATGGGAAAGCTCCTTCACACGGCAATTCCGCGCAAGGTCGAGCTCAGGTACGAGCTTCCGGACGCTCTTCCGCTCATCGAGGGGGACCCCGCGCAGCTTCGACAGGTCGTCCTCAACCTGATCATCAACGCCTCGGAGGCGATAGGGGATGAGCCAGGCGTGGTGACCATCGGCGCCGGAACGATCGAAGCCGACTTTGCTTCCCTGGGGCAGACAGACCTCGGCCCCGAACTTCCCGAGGGTTCGTACATCTACCTGGACATTCGGGATAGCGGCTGCGGGATGGACGAGGAAACCAGGTCGAAGATCTTCGATCCCTTCTTCACGACCAAGTTCACCGGGCGCGGTCTCGGCCTGGCGGCCCTGTTGGGCATCGTACGCTCTCACCGGGGTGCCGTCAGAGTGGAGAGCGAGCTCGGAAGCGGGACGTGGTTCCGGCTGCTCTTTCCGTGTGTCCCCGGTTCGCCTGCGGCGATCGCGAAGACGTTCGCACGTCCTCGCGAGTGGCGCAGCTCTGGAACGGTTCTGGTGGTTGACGACGAAGAGGCGGTGAGAAATGTCCTGGGGCGCACACTTCAGAAATGCGGCCTGTCGGTCATCATGGCCAACGACGGACGGGAGGCCGTGGAACGCTTTCGGGAGCATTCACCGAAGATCGCGGCCGTGCTGCTCGACCTGGCGATGCCCGGGATCGGGGGTCTCGAAGCCTTGGTCGAGATGCGAAAGATTCGGCCCGATGCACGCATCATTCTCTCGAGCGGATACAGTGCAGTGGACGTTGCTGCTCGCCTCGAGGGACAGGAGGTCGACGGCTTCCTCCAGAAGCCTTACGAGCCCGACGCGCTGATCCAGAAGCTGCGCGAGCTGCTGGAGGGGTAACCGTTCGGCACGAATCTGCTGTCCTGGTCAAATACTCGGAACTTCCCGCCATCGTTTACGTTTTCCAGCCGCAGGTTCAAACGTGGCCACGCGGTACGCTCGGGGCAGTTCTCTCACACGGGAGCCTCAATGGGCGCACTGCAACTCGTCACCGCCCTCGTCCGGCAGCTGCTTCAGAGCCGTGCCGCACTCATCGCAGAGAACCTCGCCCTCCGCCATCAGATCGTCATCCTCCAGCGCTCGGCGAAGCCCCCGAAGCTCCATCGGCGAGACCGGATCTTCTGCGTCTGGCTCTCCCGCCTGTGGCGAGGCCCACCTGGGGACGACGCCGGATCCGCTCGGAGCTTCATCTGCTCGGGTACCGATCGAGAGTCGCGGTCGTCTAACCTCCCGGCGGCATCGACTTCTTCACAGTCGTGACCCCGAACTTCCGCATCCTCATCCCCCGGTCGCGCGAGATTGAGCCGCCGAGCCAGGGGCGGATCGTGGCCGAGCCCCGGGTCGGCGGTCTTCACCACCGATACCGACGGGCCGCCTGAGCACCGACCCGCTTCGATCCTCTCCGTCTGCCAGCCCACGAGCTGCTGGGCCGAGTTCGGAGAACAGAGAAATATCGGAGTTTCCGCCTCCGAGTTCCGGAGTAGAACCGCTCCAAGCGCACCCAGAACGCTTCCCTTGTGGCACGACTCTTGCTTTGAAAAAGACCTGTCACCCGAGGACTCCATGGCTCTTGAAATCGGCTTTGGGAAGCTGGGTGCCTCTGACAATAGGGGGCCCGGTGAGATGAAGGTCCTTCTAGCGGAGAGCGATGGCCGTACGCTTGGCGCGGCAGAGGTCATCTTGGAGAACCTTGGCATCGGAGTGATCTCGGCTCGATCCGCCGCGCGAGCCCTGGACCTCTGCAACGTCGCACACCTTCGATTCGATATCCTAGTCCTCGGACCATCGCTGCTCGATTCTGGACTGGACAGTTTCCTTGGGCGCGCCCTTTCTGTGCAGAAAACCCTCCGGGTGCTCGTACTAATCGCAGGTAGCCCTCACCTTGCGGGTGGCTCAACAATGACACCCCTTGCGGTCTGCTGGTCTCTGGAACGCATCGGTTGCGAGTATTCCCTGGTGGACGCTCCGTGGACGGCCCCCCGGCTGCACCAATGCCTGGAGGAGCTCCTGGCGCGTCCCTGTCTACCAGTCGCTTCCGAGCACGTCGCGAAGGGAGACGAGGATGATCGCTTTTCGGGGTGGACGGAATGGCCCTCCCCCGTGCGAACGAGGGTAAAGCTGTGACGGAGCGAAAGATGGTGAACCTGATCGACGAGCTCCGGGATGGCTTCGAAGAAATCAAGCAGACGAGGAGGGAGCTCTTGCCTCGACTGCGGTTCCATGACCCGGAGGTGAGAGATCTTCGCGAGCGGCTGGAGAACTCCTGGAAGCGCCTTCGTCGCAGAATGCGCCGCTTGGCCCCGCTTGCGGAGGCGAAGGTGTCCTCGGACGTTGAGGAGGCAGAGTCGCTTCTGGCCGAGCTTCGCGACCGTTACGACGAGCTGCGCCAGTTCCTTGACGCCCCTGGGAGGCCTATCGGCGGAAGCCGACGCTCCGCACATCGCTCTTCCCGACCTAGTGGCCGCCGTTCGGCACCGGGTGAGGACCCCGAGCCGCCCGGGCAGCGTCGCGATCGAGGAGCGGCACGCTGGAGCACCTAGCGACTGACATCCTCAAGTCCCAAGCGCAGGCTCGGGCATTCTGACGGGCGAAGCCAGGGCTGCGGTAGGTCTCTGGTCGGTGGTGGGGACTCCGACAGCTTCGGCAAATCAGGTCTCTGGGCTCCGATGTGGTTCCTTCCGCGCTTCGCTCGAAGCGTAAACCCAGGTAGGCATGGTCGATGTGCTGGCGCTCGCTCTGCCCGGGTTGGCCTCGACTCGGGGCTCGCGCTAGAAGGTCCGGGCTTCTACGCCTGGGACGAGGAGCCCGACCGTGCCCGGGAGTGGGCCCGAGAACTCCACCTTGGCCCGATTCGCGGAATCGGAATCTTCAACGGCGACGCCAGGATCGAATCCGCGGAAGGGGACTTAGGCAGTCGGTTCTCCCACGCCGCGACAGGTTGGCGCGAGTCCTCTCGATCATCGCCAGCGTGCTCCTGGCCGTCCTGCCCACCACTGCACGCCAGCAGTGGCACGGTGCTTGCTTGGAGAAGGAATACGGCACCGGTCCCAAATCGACGGGCTGGAGCCAACAGGGCCGCACAATGGAGAACCAGGACGGGACGAGATGCACGCCTTCCCTAGCGTCGTCACCGGCCTGGGTGTCGATGCAGGCATCCGCAGTCGATCGATCGGATGAGTACCAGGGTGGAGCAGGGAGACCCACCCGGCCGACCGTCGCTGCGGTCCTCCGGCGCAACCTCGAGCGGTCCTCGCGCCCCGGGGCCCAGCCCCGCGAGATCCCCATTCAGGGGCGGGGAGCGGGCTCTGGGGCGCTCCTACGCCTCGCGAGAACCGCGCTTCATCGGGGGCTCCCATCCAGGCGCTCGAGCGAGTTGAGGGTGCGCCAGCAGCGGACAACAACGCCCCAAGACCACGAGAACGCCTGGGAGTGTCCGCAAAGAGAGACATGAGAGTGAGACACGGCATCGGGTACTGCGAGAACGCTGGTTGCGAGAACAGCGACAGGACAATTCTCCCGAACGAGGCAGAGATCTTCATCTGCGAATCCTGCGGCCAACCCGGGAAGATCGAGATGGAACGCGGCTTCTCCACGGGCGAGACCGGCATCGTCAGGGAAGTTCGTGTCGAGTACAGCTTCGACCCTAGAAAGGGACGCTATCGGAGAATCGCGATCGTACGCGATGAGAGCCTCCCCACCGGTCTGGACGTCTACACGCGCCGCTCGCCCTTCACGCCCAGCGAAAAGAGTGCGCTCAGCCTTGCCGAGGCGCTCTTTGTGCAGCTGAATCGGTGCCCGGGACCATCCAAAGAGAGCGAGCTTCCACGCGCCGCTTCGTTCGTCCTCTCCTTCGACGACGACATCGGGTCTTTCGCCAGAGCCTCCGGCGGTTGAGGGTGCGGTGGGAGGATGCCACACTTCTCGAGCGGCGGCGCTGACAGCAGCGAGGTAGACATCGTGGCGGCATGCTCCTTCGCTGAATTCATCCGACGCTGCGATCGGGTCCCTGGACAATTCGGTTCCAGCGCTCAGGAGGGTCATGATGTCGTCCCAGGCTTGCATCGTGGTGGGCGTCGATTTCTCAGACGCTTCACGGAGGGCTCTCGACCACGCCATCCCGCTGTCCCTGAAACTCGATGCCGAGCTGGTCCTCTTGCACTCCTGGAACCCAACGGGCTGGGTCTCAGAGCCCGAAATGGCCGAAGGAGGAGAGGGCTGGCTCGACGCCGCTAGGGAGTTGGCGCGGGCCCGCCTCGAGGTGTGGGGAGAGTATACGCGGCGGGCGGGGGCGCGTGTGGAGTCCCGATTGGAGCCGGGGGCTGCGTCCAATTCGATCACCCGGATCGCAGGGGAACTGAGGCCCACGCTCGCCGTCGTCGGGCGACGCGGCCGCGCCAGCCTTGCCCACGTCCTTCTAGGGAGCGTGAGCGAGCGGGTCGTGCGCCGAGCCTCCTGTCCCGTGCTGGTCGTTCCCAAGGGCACGGCGACTTCGGAGCCCCCCGAGCGCCTCCTGGTGGGCGTTGACTTCTCGCTTGCATCGCGCGATGCCCTCGACGCGGCCATCTGCTTGGCGCGCGACCTCGGGACACGCCGCGGTCTCGTCCTGACGCACGTGTATCCGGGTGATCGGGAACTCTACCTCGAGGGCTGGAGTGAGCTCATCCACCGAGGCAAGCGGCCGTACGAAAAGGAGGTGCTCGCGGCGTGGGCAGCGCGGCACCGCGCGGCGGGCGTGGAGATGGACGCGCGCGTTGTCGAGGGTCGTCCCGAAACGGCGCTCGTCGAGGTCGCCAGAAACACGCAGTGCGACTGGATCGTGGTCGGTGTCCAGGGACGCACCCCACTCGCGGAGCTTCTGATTGGGAAGACCACGGATCGCGTCCTCAAGCTCGCCGACCGGCCCGTCCTTGCCGTTCCCTCCACCACCGCTTCGCCTGAGGAAGCAACCTCCTGAGCGCCCGGTTGCGGCGCGGGACGGGCGTCATCGAAGTTCGGCACGCAGTTCAAGGATCGATGATCCTTTCCTCGATGGCTTCCTGGATCAGCTCGTTCATTGAAGGGAACCCCTTCCCGCCCAGTACAAGCTGCTTCATCACCGCTTCGGTTTCCACGACGGTGAATGCCCGGCCGCGAACGTCCCCCCATATCAGCCGTGCTTCCCGGCAGGCCTGACAAACCATATACAGACGTTCGTCTTCCTTGATGAACACCACCTCGGTCAACTTGCCGCAGCAAACGCAGTCGCCTTCGTAGGCCTGTGACTTGTCCAGTGCATCGTAGTACTGCCTGGAGAGAAAGTCGCCGGCCGCGAGGATATGATTCAAATAGTTGCGGGATGGTTTCAGGCCCGCGCAGACCTTGTCGGCCTGCGCCCGGTACGTGCAACACTGTTCGTGACCCGCGTCGGTTTCGACGGTTACGTCGATGCGATCGTAGTGGTCCGGGTATCTCTCGGAGCTGTCCAGCCGCTCCAGATCGTCGTCGACGATTTCGTAAAGGATTCCTTCCACGACCCCGTCGGCGTCCTCGTTGATGTTGGCGAAGCCGATATCTTCCGGCAGGCTGGCCCGCGTCGCCTTCTTGTTGAATAGCAGCCGGAATCCTCGCAGCACGGCTCGCTGGCGCGAGGTGAAGCTCACGCCTTTCCTCTTCATGATGGCGGGATTGCAGTTCGAACCGTAGGCGAAATACTTCATGGCAAGATGCCCACCCAATCAATTGTGGCGGTACCGGTGATGGTAACGTCCCCCTACTGGAGGCGCGAATCCCGGCCTACGGGAAGATCCCCTGGGAAAGGTAACAGTTGCTTACCCGCTCGATCGCCAGCAGGAAGGCAGCCGTTCGCAGATCGGGGAGCGCGCGCTGCTTCCAGACGTTGCGAATCTGCTCGTAGGCGACCGCCATCGTCTCTTCCAGCGCCGTGTAGACAAAGTCGATCTCGTTCTGCCCACGGGTGAGCGTCTCGCGCTCGGACGTCGAGATCAGCTTCCCGGTGACCCGCTCCATCATCTCGACGATCCGCCGGTTGGAGATCTCCTGATGTCGCTTGGTCATCCGGTCGAAGCTGATGTGCGAGAGGTTCTTGACCCACTCGAAGTACGAGGCGGTGACGCCACCGGAGTTGAGAAAGATGTCCGGAATCACGAAGGCGCCGCGGTCGAGAAGGATCTTCTCGCCGTCGGAGTCGACCGGGCCGTTGGCCCCCTCGGCGACGATCCGGGCCTGAATGCGGGGCGCGTTCTCAGCGGTGATCTGGTGCTCCAGCGCCGCCGGGATCAATACGTCACACTCGAGTTCGAGCACCTTGGCTGAGTCTTCAATGTTCCGGGCGCCCGGAAAGTCGAGGATGGACCCGGTCTCACGGCGGTGCTGCAGGACGGCGTCGACGTCCAGACCATTGGGATCGTGGATCCCTCCTTCGAGCTCCGCGATCCCGACGATCACCGCGCCGCCCTCGACCTCGGCGAAGTGGGCGGCGTGGTAGCCGACGTTTCCGAGTCCCTGCACCACGACCCGCTTCCCCGCCAGGCCCGGCTCGAGGCCGAGGGGCTTCATGTCCTCCGCGGTTGCCATCGCCTGCTGGATCCCGTAGTAGACGCCGAGACCGGTGGCTTCACGGCGGCCCGGAAGACCGTGCAGGGAGATCGGCTTGCCGGTGACGCATGCGTACGAGTCGAGCTGCGTCGGGTTGAGCGCCTGAAAGGTGTCGACGATCCAGGTCATCTCCCGCTCGCCGGTCCCGTAGTCGGGCGCGGGGACATCCACCGACGGACCGATGAAGTTCTTTTTGATCAGCTCCGCCGTGTAGCGCCGAGTGACCCGCTCGCGAAACCGTTCGCTCACCGTGTGGGGATCGACTCGGACCCCGCCCTTGGCTCCGCCGAAGGGCACGTTGACGAGAGCACACTTGTATGTCATGAGCGCTGCGAGGGCCATCACCTCGTCCTGGTTGATGTCGGAACTGAAGCGAATTCCACCCTTGGTGGGGAGCCGGTGGTGACTGTGCTCCACGCGGTAGGCTTCGACGACCTCGATTCCCCCGTCGTCGCGCTCCACCGGGAACTTGATCCGGTAGACCCCGTTGCAGGAGCGCACCTGTTCGAGAATTCCCGGAGAGAACTCCGTGTAGCGCGCCGCGCGCTTGAAATACCGCGATACGTCCCTGAAAAAGCCCTGGAATTGTCTGGGTCTTGCCGGCATCGCATCAGCTCCTACTAGCGATCGGAAGGCAGCGCCCCGGCGCTGCGCGGAGGCCCTCGCTCCGAATGCGGATGCCGAGCTTAGCGCGGTGGTCGCGCCAGCGAGACCGAGAGCCGGGGCTGGGCTCCGCGGCGCCGAGGAGGGGGATCGTCTCCGGTCCCCGGTAGCTGCCAAGCAGTCTCTGCTGAGCCGATGACCTTGTCTTGTCATCACCGTGATGTCGGTGCGATACTCCGAGGCAACGTACTCAAAGGACGGCAGGGAAGAGGTCATGGTGAGCGACGAAGAGCAATTGAAACCACTCCGATCCGATCGCGAGATGGCCAGGATGATCGCAGAAGTCGCCCGATCGGTGCGCCCCGACGCGGTCATCTGTGGCACCGAGACCGGAGCGCTCTTTCGGCACCTCCACGAGATCGGCGAAGATCTACAGCTGGTCGCCGCTACGCCGAATGCCGCTGCTCACGACGCACTCTCCCGTGAGGGCTTTGACGTCGTGCGGCTGTCAGTGCGCGTGGCCCATAAGTACACCCAGGCTCGCTACGCAATCGCCATGGCCGTGAACGCCGGAAAGGTCAGCGCGGGACAACTCGTCGTCTGCGCCATCGGACATGACCTGTGCAATGGTGGGGAAGATCTCATTCTGGTAACCGACATTGAATCCGGCGCTGGCGAGCTGAGGCTCTCAGAGCTGGTGAAGCTGACGGACGGCATTCGGCCCGACACGCTGCAGACAACCCTGAGCGTGGCATGCAAGATCGGCCGTGTCACGCGCAGCGGCAAGCCCTTGGGGGCTCTCTTGGTTCTCGGGGACTCCAAGAATGTACTGGACAGCTCGAGGCAGCTGATTCTGAATCCGTTCGAGGGTCACGAAGCGGCGAATCGGACGGTGCTGAACCCCGACATCCACGAAATGCTGGTAGAGCTCGCGAAGCTGGACGGAGCCTTCGTGCTTCGTGGAGACGGATTCATCCAAACGGCGGGCGCATTTCTGGCCGCACTCACGACCGAGGTCAGCGTTCCCCGTGGTCTCGGTGCGCGTCACCTGACTGCGGCAGCGGTTACGGCGCGCACGAACGCAACGGCAGTAGTGGTATCCTCGACGGACGGCGACGTTCGGGTGTTTTCCCGGGGTGAGCTGGTGCTGCAGATGGATCCCGAACTGCCTCTGTTGGCGACTTCGAAGGAGCTGAAACCGTGATGGAGAGCGGGACGATCCCGAAAACGGAGAAGGCTCTCGATTGGATCAGGCCAAGAGCCGTCTCCCATCCGGAACTCAGCGGATCACGATCTCCTCGATGAGTCTCCCGTTCGGAATGCTCCAGATGTGTTCTTCGTCCCGCACGAGCGTGTCGACGGCCCCGACTCGCTCCACGACGCCACGCTGACCACCGACCTCGACGGAACCTCCGCTCGGAAGGCTTTGCCGCAGGAAATGTCCGGCGAGGATGTGGGTGATCACTGGCCTCGCGCCGAGGGCGAACGCCACGCCAACCGTCACACCGACGGCCCCTACCACCGCCGTGACGACGGTGACGACCATCTGGGTCTCGATGCCGAGCTGCTCGAGGGCCACCACCCCGACGATGAGCGCCACCACGATCTCGGCCAGGGAGCCGAGACGGGGCGCCTGGTCCAGCTCGGCCGCGGCGGCCCCGGAGCTGACCAGGTTGCGCACCAGCCGGGCGAGGAGAAGTCCGAGCACGAAGATGAGCCCGGCTGCGATGACGTTGGGGAGAAACGCGATCAGCCGGTCGATCGTCGCGGTCACTGCCGAAAGCCCGAGCGTCTCCACCGCCGAGAGCAGAAAGGTGAGCATCAGTATCCAGAAGACGAGCCGGCCGACGATGTGCGAAGGTGGCACTGAAACACCCGCCTCCCGGAGCGTCTCGGAGACCCCCAGGCGTGCGGCGGCACGGTCCAGCCCCAGCTGTAGAAGCACGCGTTCCGAGATGGCCGCGACGAGTCGCGAGACCAGCCAGCCCACCCCGAGGATCACCAGCGTTGCGATCAGGCTGGGCAGGAATGCGGCCGTGGTTGCACCGACCTCGGTGACTGAATTCACGAGGACCTGACGCCAGGCCTCGACATCGAGAATCTCCGACATGGCTCCCTCCCTGAGGTCACGGGTCCGCCTGGCGAGGCGGCTCGTGACGGCCACGAGGAGCTTATCCCGCGCGGGCCTACACGTGCGACTTGCAGGACCGATGGGTGGCGTGCTTCCCTCGTCCTGGAGCTGAGGAGGCACTTGGCCCCCGATTCAGAGGGATTCCGCATGGACATCGAGACCAGACTCGCTGGCGACCTTCTCGAGGCGCACCCCCTCGACGCCGCCCAGGCGTCCGAGCGGCTGCCCGCCCGAGACGTGGCGGCGTTGATCGGGAAGGCGGAAACAGCGGTGAGTGGGGGGATTTTGCAGCACATGGCACCGCCTTTGGCGGGCGCGGTTCTCTCGGAGCTCCCCTTGGAGAAGGCCTCCGAGATCCTCGAAAGGCTGCCGGTGGAGATGGCGGCGCTCTCGCTTCGCAGCATGGACCCATCCCTCCGCGAGCAGGTCCTCGCCGCCCTGCCCGGCCGACGCTCGCGGGCGCTGACCTCCCTCCTGCACTTTCCCGATGGCACGGCGGGTGCGTTGATGGATCCCGAGGTGCTCGCCCTCCCGGACGATCTCTCCGCGCGAGAAGCTCTCGCACGAGTCCGCGAGGCGGCCGGAAATGCTCGCTACAACCTCTACATCGTCGATCGGGATCAGACACTCGTCGGCGTGATCAATCTCCATGAGCTGCTGATGGCTCGACCCGGGGACCGGCTCTCCTCGCGGATGCAGACGAGGGTCCACCGACTCCCCGCGAGAGCCGACCGCCATGCCGTCGTGTCGAATCCAGGCTGGCGTGAAGTCCACGCGCTCCCAGTCGTCGACGAGCGAGGCCTCTACCTGGGCGCGATCCGCTACCGGACCTTGAGACTCCTGGAGGAGCAGCTACGAGGAAGCAGGTCCGAGGAGGGGGCGACGGCCCGTGCGCTCGGCGGTCTCCTCCGCGCGGGCGCCTCCGCCATGCTCGAGGCCATGGTGGCTTCTGCGCCGCCAGACCAGCCCCCCGCGGAGCTCGGGAGGTCTCGCGATGGCGCGTAACCAGAATATCGCTCGCAGGGCGCTTGCGGAGCTCGCCCTGGATCGCTTTCCCGACGACGCGGCCCGAGTCCTCGAAACGGCGTCGGTAGCGGAGATCGTCACGCTTCTCGAGGCGCAGCCGGCGCAGCGAACCGCAGCCGTCCTCCGGCGCCTGACACCCGACCGGGCCGCACGCATCGTCGCGGCTTTCGGTGACGAGGCCACCCGCCGCGTCCTCACCGCGCTCGACCCGAATCGCGCCGCCAATCTTCTCGCACGTCTCGATCCAGACGAGAGGAATGCGTGCCTCGCGGCTCTCGACGAGTCCCTGGCCGAGGAGCTTCGGGCGCTCGCGGAATACCCGCGAGAAACGGCCGGGGGGCTGATGGATCCACGCGTCACTACCTTCCGCCCCGACGCCACGGTCCGGGACCTGGTACGGCGCCTCCGCACCTTCCGACGGAGGCGCGTCCAAGATGTCTTCGTGGTGGACCCGGAAGGCCGACTGCTCGGATCGGTGACCATGCAGGAAGTGGTGCTCGCACCGTCCGACACCCGCCTCGAGGCAATCATGCGCTCCCCCACGCCTCAGGTAGCGGCCACATCCCCCCGGGAAGAGGTGGTGGCGGAGCTCCAGCGTCACCGTGTGGCGAGCCTTCCCGTGGTGGACTTCGACCAACGCATGCTCGGCGTGCTGCGGCAGGACGAGTTGCTCACTGCGGCCCGGGAGGAGGCCACCATTGACGCGCTCACCATGGTGGGCGCCGGAAGAGACGAGCGCGCGCTGTCGCCACCGCAGCTTGCGGTCCGCAAGCGCCTGCCCTGGCTTCAGGTGAATCTCCTGACGGCTTTTCTGGCGGCCTCGGTAGTGGGCCTCTTCGAAGACACCATTGCGGCCTACACGGCCCTCGCGGTGCTGCTTCCGGTCGTCGCGGGCCAGTCCGGAAACACCGGTGCCCAGGCGCTGGCGGTGACGATCCGCGGGCTCGCCCTGCGCGAGGTGCGCGTCCGGAACTGGCCGCGCGTCTCGCTCAAGGAGACCCTGGTGGGCGCAGCCAACGGACTGGCAGTGGCGGCCACCACCGCTATTGCGGTCTACGCGTGGAGCCGATCGGTGGGTCTCGCGCTCGTCATCGGGGTCTCGATGGTCATCTCCATGACGCTGGCCGGCCTCTCGGGTGCCTGTATCCCCATGCTGCTGACCGCCCTCCGCCAGGACCCCGCCCAGTCTTCCTCCATCATCCTCACCACCATCACCGACGTGGTGGGCTTCTTCAGCTTCCTCGGCATCGCGACCCTCCTTTCCGGTATGCTCTGAGTTCCTGCCGATGATGACCTTGATCCGTGAAACCTTCTTCAGCCTGAGATTGCTGGACATCGCCGACATGGTGATGGTCGCCGCGCTGCTCTGGTCGGCGATGGTGCTGCTGCGACGCACTCGGGCGCGGGTGGCGTTGACCGGTCTCGCGATCCTCGGCGTCGTCTACCTCTTCGCGCGCCAGCTTGGGCTCAGGGTCACCGCAGGCATCCTGCAGGGCTTCTTCGCCGTTCTCATCATCGTCGTGGTGGTGGTCTTCCAAGAGGACCTGCGCCGCTTCTTCGAACAGATCGGCTCCTGGGGTCTGCGCCGTCGTCGCCAGACCCTGCAAACGGGAATGATCGATCTGATCGTGCGTGCGGTGGCACAGCTCGCGGCTACGCGGACCGGCGCGCTGCTGGTCATCCCCGGGACGGAGGACCTCGGGCGTCACGTCGAGGGGGGAATCTCACTGAGCGGCAATCTGAGCGAGCCGATCCTGCTGAGCCTGTTCGACGCGAGCTCGCCGGGCCACGACGGCGCGGCGATCCTGCGAGGCTCTGAGATCGAGCGCTTCGCGGTCCACCTCCCCTTGTCGAGCGATCATGCTCAGCTCAGGGTGGGAGGGACCCGACACGCCGCCGCTCTGGGGCTGGCGGAGCGAACCGATGCGCTCTGCGTCGTGGTTTCGGAAGAGCGGGGAAAGGTCTCCGTGGCCTCTCACGGGGCGCTGCGCACGCTCCAGAGACCAGAGGAGCTCGCAGACGAGCTGGGTCGTTTTCTGCAGGAAGCGAGCCCGGAGAACCAATCGGAGCCGCTTTGGCGACGGCTCCGCGGTGTCTGGAAGGAGGCTTCCGTTTCGATACTGCTCGCCGCGTTGCTCTGGGTCATGTTCGTTCCCGGCTCTTTGGTGACGGCGGTGACCCACCGCGTTCCGGTCCGGGTAGACAACCTTCCACGCGGATACGTGCTCGAGGAGATCGATCCTCCCGAGATCGAGGTCACTCTCGAGGGACGTCGCCGCGACGCCTACCTGGTCAATCGTGCCGCTCTGGCGGTGCGGCTCGACGCTCTGCTCGTCAAGCTCGGACGGCGCAACTTCGAGATCACACCCGCCGATCTCGAGCATCCACCTACTCTCACCGTCGTGCAGGTGGTCCCGGACCACGTGCGCCTCTCTGTTCGCCAGGAGGAGGACAAGGACGCGCAGCCGAACCCGCCTGCCGTCCAGCAGCCATCTGACCCGTAATGCGGAGGCACGGAAGGGGCCAATGCCTGGTGGCCGGTAGCTCACTCAGTCCTCCCCTGGCTCGGCGAAGCGATGGTTCGATGCTCGGGTGAGCCCTCCGCGGGATACGCGAGCGTGTTCTCGAGAGCTGCGATCCGCTCGGCCGGAAAGTTCGGGAGGAAGATCTCGCTGCGGTCGCGCCAGCCCTGGACCTCCTCGGCCACCTCTCGAGCCCTCTCCGCGCTGAGACCTCCGTCGCGCCCCAGGTACAGTGTCTGCGAGGGAAAGGCGAACCCTGTCCCGCTGGCCTCGATGATGTCCATGATGCGCAGGTAGATGTCCTCGCGGATGCCCAGGAACTCGTTCCAGTCCGACGTATCCACGTAGGCGAAGATCTCCAGGTCCAGGGAATAGGCCCCGAAGCCCACGAAGCGGATGCGCGCCGGGTCTGGCGTGACCCGCTCGTGCGCGTAGAGGAGCTTTCGGATCTCCACCAGGATGTAGCGGAGCTGCTCCGGCGTGGTCTCGTAGCGGACCCCGATCATCGCGAAGAGGCGCATGCGGTCGCGCTTTGCGTAGTTCTCAAGCTGTAGGTTGGAGAACTCCGCATTGGGGATCGTGATCACGGTGCGATCCAGGGTGCGGACTCGGGTGGAGCGGATCCCGATCTCCTCCACAGTGCCGATCTTGTCCCCGAACCGGCAGAAGTCACCCACGCCCACCGGGCGGTCCCCGTAGAGGGAGATTCCTCCGAAGAGATTCTCGATGGTCTTCTGGGCGGCGAGGGCCACGGCAATTCCACCCACGCCGAGTCCGGCGATCAGCGCGGTCACGCTGAAGCCAAAGCTGTCGAGGATCGCGACGAAGGCGATCAGGAGGATGACCCCCTTGACAACCTTGCGACCCGCGGGCACCGCGGCGGTAGCGCTGGCCTCGTCACGCGCGACCAGCCACTCCTCGACCCTCGAGGAGAAGACATCGCCGGCGCGAAGCAGCAGCCACGCCGTCGCCACGATGAAGAGCCCCCGGAGCATCATCGAAATGAATCCGATCGCGTCCCCGTGCAGACCCAGAGGAATCAGGCCGACGCGGAAGACCAGGAGCGCGATCACCAGGCGGATCGGACCTGCGGCGCCTTCGAGCAACCGATCGTCGACGAGCGTCTCGGTGCGCGCTACCAGCGGCCGCACGAGCGAGACGATCGCCATGGCCAGCAGCCAGGACGCGATCGCGGTCACCAGGGCGAGCGCCAGCAGCGCGATCCACTGCCACAGCGCAATGTCGAGGAGATCGTGGGCCCGATCGCGGACGAATTCGACCACCCAGTGAAGGTCGTGCGGAATGCGGGGGGTGAGACCCTCGAGCTGCCCGGCTCGTTGAATCTTCCAGAGGCGGAGGAGCTACTCGGGGCAGACGACCTCGGCGACGAGTCCGACACCATTGGAGGCCACGTGGTCGCACAGCTCGGGCGCCTTCCCCGCCCCGGCGACGAGCTGACGATTGGCGGATACCGGCTTCGCGTCGACGAGGTGAGTCAACGGCGGATCGTGCGATTGCTGTGCGAGCCAGTCAGCCGGTCTACCCAGACGGCGGAGCCAGACGACGGGAAGTAGGTCTGGCTCTCGCGAACCTGGTCCGCCTGACCCACGCGAGCTCAACCCGCCAGGAAGATGTCGTAGAGAATGAGCAGGATCTCCGCGGCGATCAGGATCACGATGTACCACTCGAGGCGAACGCTCTGGCGATTCTGGAGCAGGTCGAGGTAGGTCTGGGCGGTGTGGGCCACCAGGTCGAGCTTGCGGGAGAGCGCCACGTCGCGGTCGTGCAGCTCGTACTCCACGCCGAGCCGCTCGTGCAGGCGATCGAGCTCGGTGTCGTCCCAGGTGATTTCAGGCTTCTCGGCGACCTCGGCCCGGCCCACCGTCCGGGCCTGGATGGCGAGGACGCTCCCGATCTCGCGCAGCAGCTCCCGGCCGCTGGCGGGCCTGCGCGCGCCGGTGCGCAGCCCTTCGGCCAGGGCCTCGACCCGGTCGAAGACCTCGGCGACCCGCTCCTCGTAGAACGCGAGCACTGTACTCTTGGCCAGGACGTCCGCAACAACCTGGAGCCGCTCGACGCGAGCGTCGCGCAGGAGAATCTCGCCGCTCGGTGCCACCCGCTCAGCACGCTCTGGATCGATGTGGATCTCTGCCTCCTCGCTCTCGAGCTGGTCGAGGGGCTCGGCTACGAAGGCGCGAATCGAGTCGAGGAAGCGCTTCTCCTCTTTGGGCTCCACCCCGAAGAACACGGCGGCACCGAAGCGGAACAGGATCGCGCATCCGCCGCAGCCAGCTCGAAAAGTGAGAGGCCCGAGCGCCAGGGGCTCCCCCACCTCGAGAGGCACTAGCCGAGAGCCTTCGAGCTGCTTGAGGTCAAGGCGAGCGCCCAGAAGCCAGGCTCGCGCGCGAAGCTGGGCTGAGTCGTCGATCGACACCTCTGCTCGCCTCCGCCTGCCCCCTACAACGTGGCCATCTCCACGTTGTCGAAGTTCCGGCGGTAGTACCCCATGTAGGCGACCTTGCGCTCGAGGGCCGCGATCACCGGGATGCAGAAATTCGCCTTCTCCAGCTCCTGTGCGCTCCCGAGTCCGCCCGGACTGAACACGTTGATGTCGATCAGGAGATCGCCGACGAAATCGAGCGCCACGAAGAACATGCCGTCCTGGACGAGCTTGGGGCGTACGATGTCCGCCACCCGCAGCTGCTGGGGAGTGAGATCGGCGCGCGCCAGCGTCTGGTCCCGGTGCATGAAGCTGTGCGTATCCTCACTGGCACGAGAGCGCCTGAAGGCCGCGAGGCGCCCCTTTGACACGAGCGGGCGTCCGTTCATCAGGAAGAGACGCGCATCCCCCTCCCGGTCCTGCTCGAGATACTCCTGCGCCATCACGTAGCCGTCGCGAACGAGAGACTCGATCATCTGGTTGGTGTTGGCCTTGTCGTCGGGGCTCACCACGAAGACGCGGGCTCCCGCCGAGCCCCAGAGCGGCTTGAGGATGGCGCGCGTCCCGAGTTGCTGGATGAACTGCTTGATCTCGTCCCGGTCGACCGAGACCAGAGTCCGAGCGCGGACCTCGTCAGGAAAGAGCTGCAGGTAGGTCTTGTTCTGGGCACTTGCCAGCGCATTGGGGTCGTTGAGGACGATAACGCCATGCCTCATGGCGATGCGGCCGAAGTCGATACCGGCAGTTCGGGCCCAGGCGCGCTCCGGGGGCTCCTCGGTCGGATTGTTGCGGAGCATCAGGACGTCGAGATCGTCGAGAAGGATCCGCTCGACCCGGGCAGCTTTCCCCTGCAGGTCCGCCAGGTAGGCCTCTCCCGACTTGTACTGGGCCTTGGAAGCGGCGCGAGCCCGAGCGTGGATGGTCTCGTCGGGGTCGTAGGCCAGGTCGCCCGCGCCCATGACCCAGACCTCGTGGCCCCGCCCGCTCGCGGTAAGAGCCAGCCGTGTGGTCGTGTAACCGGGGCGCTCCGTGGCCAGGTCGTTGACGAGTATTCCGACGCGCATGGCTCCTCCTCGGGCCCGAGCGGGACGCGCCTCTGTGCTCTGACCGAAGAACACAGGGGCACAAACCCTCTCGCGGCGTTTCTCGAGTGGAAGTGTATCCTCTTTCACGAGAGATCACGTATCCTCGCTCGGGCCGCCACTCGCATGACGACAAGGGAATCAACCCCTCGGGGAGCCACGGGTCACGAGCACCACACGCGTCTTCGTGACCGGAAGAACCGAAACGAAATGTCGATGGATCCTTGCTTCTGCGAAATCGTCGAGGGAGATGGCCCGATCATGGCTACGGCCATCCACGACGGGCACGGCCTTCGCGAGGAAGTGGCAGCTCGGATGGCTCTCGGCGAGGCCGATCGTCTGCGCGAGGAAGATCCCTACACCGGCGCATGGACCTCGGTCGCCCCCACCCGGCTGGTGGTGCTGCACTCGCGCTTCGAGATCGACCTCAACCGTCCCCGCGAGAAGTCCGTCTACCTCCAACCCGAGGATGCATGGGGGCTCGAGGTGTGGAAGGAGGAGCCGTCGGAGGGAATCGTCAAGCGGTCGCTCGAGAGCTTCGACGCCTTCTACGCCCTGGTCGAGCGGATCCATTCCAGGCTCGCCGCGCGCTTCGGCAAGTTCGTCCACTTCGACCTGCACAGCTACAACCACCGCCGCTCGGGTCCCGCGGGCACGCCGGCAGACCCCGCTGGCAACCCGGAGGTGAACGTCGGCACCGGCACGATGCGGGATCGCGCCGCCTGGGCCCCGCTGATCGATCGCTTCATCGCGGACCTGAGCGCGGCCGAGTTCCTCGGCCGCCACCTCGACGTCCGCGAGAACGTCCGGTTCCGCGGTGGAAACCTGGGGCGGTGGGCGCACCAGACCTTTCCCGAAGCAGGCTGTGTGCTCTCGATCGAGTTCAAGAAGTTCTTCATGGACGAGTGGACGGGGGAACTCGATCGGGTCCAGCACGCCGCCATCGGGCGCGCACTCGACGCAACCGTTCCCGGGGTGCTGGAGGAGCTGCGTCGCCTGGGAGCCAAGCTGTGAGCATCGATGAGCCGGGCCTCGAGAACGCGGCCGAGCGATCGATTGCGCGAGCCCGCGGCGGCAGCGCAGGGAGAGCCGCCCAGAAACCGGTCGTCACCGATCGCTTCGTCGCGTCGGCGTGCAGGCGCCTCGCTGCCGGCAAGCCGCTTCGGCGCACGCTCCCGGGCTGGGGCCGGATCCACGTGGACCGACAGCTCCCCTTCCTCTGCGTGTTTCGGCGGCGGCCACAGGACGAGGGTGCGGGGACGGAGGACCTGCTGGTAGGTGAGGCCTCCTACCTGCTCGCCTCCGCAGAGCGCCGGTGCCACGCGGGTCTCGTCGCGCTGGTGGAGCGAGCCGTCGATGTGCTCCTGCCGAGCTTTGGGGCCTTTCTGGTCGTCGAGATCTGGGCCTCCCGCGAAGGACGCACCGAGGTCGGTGCGACGCCCGAACACCCGCGCTTCCGTGTTTTCCGGACGCGACGGCCCGAGATCGCCTCGACCACCGAGGCGCTCGAGAAGGCGCTCCGCGGCCTCACGCTGCAGCGCAAGTCGGCGGAGGTGGAGATTGTCCGGAGCGCGCGGATCGCGCCCCCCGGTCTTCGGCCCCTCTTCGCTACCGAGGTTGCCGCCGCGCGCCGCGTCCACCTGATCGGAATCGAGGTTCCCGAGGTCTACCGCGACGCCACCACCGGTGAGCCCTTTCCGATGATCCGACGGACTCTCCACCGCGGATTCGATCGCGCCCTCAAGCGAGCCTTCTTCGAGTTCACACGCAGCGAGACCACCCATCGCCCACCGCACTTCCACACGCTGGGTCGGCGCAGCATGGTCAAGGCCGTCTGGGAGGTGGACCGGGAGCTGGCGGAGGTGAGCACTTCCTTCGACCTGCTGCTCAACGTGTCGCCGACCAACACGGACTCCGCCTGGCGCGCCTTTCGCAGGAAGCGCTTCGCGAGCAGCCCGAACTTTGCCTACCGGCCCATGTCGATCGATCCGAGCCTCCTCAAGCGAAGGCTCTGGCAGATTCCCGTCGAGCGGATCGAGGACCCCACCCTCGAGGACCTGTTTCGCAAGCAGCAGATCGATCTCGATCGGCGGCTCACCATGCTCACCGATCGTCTGACTCCGAACTTCGTCACCGGAAGCGTCCTGCTCTTCGGCCGACCGGACGCGCCGCTGCTCGATCTCGCGCGTCGGGTGCTCCAGCGTGTGCCGCCGCGCACCAGGGACGAATCGCCCGCCCGCTCCATCGGTGCGGCGGAGTTCGCAGCGCGGGCGGAACAGGAGCTCGCCTACTATCGCGAACGGAGTCCCGAGTTCGAGAGCCGGGTCGAGATACGCGACGACTACTCGGGGCTGGTCGTCTCCCACGGCAACCTGCTGGTGGGGGCGAGCTCGAGAATCCCGGTCAAACGCGTCGAGGCCCTGCTGCAGCACGAGGTCGGAACCCACGTCGTCACCCATGCGAACGGCCGGGCACAGCCGTTCCGGCAGCTCCATGTCGGCCTTCCCGACTACGAGGAGCTTCAGGAAGGGCTGGGCGTGCTCGCCGAGTACCTGGTCGGGGGACTCACCCGCCCCCGCTTGAGGCTCCTCGCCGCGCGCGTTCTCGCCGTGCAGCAGATGCTGGAGGGAGCCAGCTTCCAGGAGGTCTTCCACGAGCTCGACCGGGAGCACTTCTTCGAGCAGCGCATCGCCTTCACCATCGCGACGCGCGTCTTTCGAGGAGGGGGACTCACCAAGGACCTCATCTACCTGCGGGGACTCGACGAGCTCCTCGCCTATCTGGGTCGAGGTGGCGACATCGAGCCGCTGCTGATCGGAAAGCTCAGTCCCGACCACATCGGGATGGTGAAGGAGCTACAATGGCGCAAGGTGCTCCGCGAGGCGCCGCTGCGCCCGCGGTACCTGGAAGACCCTGAAGCGCTGGAGCGGCTCGAGGAATTGCGCAAGGGACGCTCGGTACTGGACCTGATCGACGGAGGTGAAAAATGAGACTGGGAATGGTCGTCAACAGCGTCATGTCCGAGCGGGGGGGATACACGACGACCCGGCTCGGCCAGGCGGCAGTGAACCGCGGGCACCAGGTCTTCGTGATGGGGGTAGCCGACTTCGCCTACGACGCGGACGAGACCATTCGCGCACGCGCCCGAACCGTGTCCAAGGCCCAGTACAGGACACCCGAGGCCTACCTGAGCGACCTCCAGGGCAAGGCCGGACGCTCGGAGCGCATCACCGTCGACGATCTCGACATCCTGATGCTCCGCAACGATCCCTCGGAAGACAAGGGAAACCGCACCTGGGCGCAGAGCGCCGGCATCGACTTCGGCCGCATCGCCATGCGGCATGGCGTCATCGTGCTCAATGACCCGAATGCCCTCGCCAAGGCGGCGAACAAGATGTACTTCCAGCTCTTTCCCGAGGAGGTGCGACCCAAGACGCTGATCACGCTCGACGGCGCGGAGATCAAGGCCTTCGTCAAGGACCTGGGCGGCCACGCCGTGCTCAAGCCCCTGCAAGGTTCCGGCGGCTCGGGGGTCTTCCTGGTCCGCCCCGACGATCGATCCAACACCAACCAGATGATCGAGGCGCTGGTTCGCGATGGCTACGTGATCTGCCAGGCCTATCTCCCGGCGGCCGAGCAGGGCGATACCCGCCTCTTCCTCATGAACGGCGAGCCCCTCCGCTACAAGGGAAAGTACGCGGCCTTCCGCCGCGTCCGCCACGGAGACGACATGAGGAGCAACATCCACGCGGGCGGCAAGCTGGCGGCCGCGACCATCGACGAGTCGCACCTGCACCTCGCCGAGATCGTGCGCCCCAAGCTCACCCAGGACGGGATGTTCCTGGTCGGCCTCGACATCGTCGGCGACAAGCTGATGGAGATCAACGTGTTCAGCCCGGGCGGACTCGGGAGCGCGCAGAAGCTCGAGAAC
Source organism: uncultured delta proteobacterium (assembly GCA_963722885.1). Lineage (GTDB taxonomy): Bacteria > Myxococcota_A > UBA9160 > UBA9160 > UBA6930 > CAVXZE01. Next base: position 78,204 of record CAVROS010000003.1, on the reverse strand, counting down.
GTCAACTTCAGCACCGCCGTGATCCAGGCGCTGGAGCGGAAGGTCGCCTACATGGGCTTCTACCGCCGGAACTTCGACAACGTAGAGATGGCGACCCTCTGAAGCGTCGAATGCCGGACCTGCCGCGACGCGCAGAGATCTCTGGCGGCGCGTTGCGCGCGGCGAGGTCAACCGCTCTGGGGTGATTTCGCCGCGGAGGAGCAGGCGGAGCTCGAGGGGGCCGTCGAGATTGCCGAACCCGTGCCCAAGCTACTGTCGTCGCCCGGTTCCTGTAGGCCGGCGCGACCGCTGTGACGAAACGTAGGGTGAGGGGATCTTAGGTGCAGTCACCCGTACCATCCCAGGCTTTTCGCTAGAACCGGCACCCCCCGAAAAGAGGATCGAGACCTTGCCCCCCAGCACCGATTCTGCGTCCACCAAGGTCCGGCGACGCCGTCCCGCGCGCCTGCTCCTCGCAGTCGTGTTAACCGCGATGGCCGTTGCGGCGCTTCTCCTGCTGCTGACACAGGAACTACTGCCGTGGGCAATCCAGCGGGTGATCGCAGAGCGTGGTGTCGAGGTCGGGCGCGTGGACGTCTCGCTGGTGCGTCAGGAGATCTCGATCGAGGACCTCTCCGTCACCTCTACGACGGGTGGTGCGCTCCGCTCGCTGCACTTCCGGAGCGCGCTGGCAACCATCCACCTGGCTGAGCTGGCGAGGGGCCGCGTGGCGCTGGCCGAGGTAAGCGTCGTGCAGCCTCTCCTCGAGGTCGGGGCCGCGCATCCGGATTCCGAGCGTCCGACCCCGGCTGGGGCCCAGGAGCCCACAGCCCTTTCCGGATGGCCGATCCAGATCGAGCGGGTGTCGATCTCAGATGCGCGGGTCCACGTGCGAATCTCCGAGACACGGGAAGTCGAAGTCCACATCCCCGGCGTTCTGGCGACGGATCTGGCACTTCCTGGAGCACCCGGGGAGACGCCGTGGCGCCTCGCCGGCTTGAGCGTGGATCCGTCTCGAGCCCTCGTCTCTCGTGCCGAAGGAGAGCAGCTCTCGGTCTCGTTCTCCGGTAGGGCATCGAACCTCGCGCCCGACGCCGCATTCCCGATCGAGGCGGAGCTGACCAGGGCCGACGCGACCCTGGCCCTGTCAGGGCTGGTCCAGATCGGAGAGCCCCGGATCGACGGAAACATCGTTGCGAGCCAGGTGGAGCTCGCGCCCCTCCTGGCTCGCGTCGACCAACGGGTTCCGGTGACCGGTGGACGGGTCAGCGGGCGGCTCGCGATCGCGGTGGCTCGCGAGGCCGATGGACGATACGGCGTCCGCCTCGCCCCGATCCCCGATCGGCAGGACGAGAGGGCAATCGAGGTCGACGACCTGGAGCTCGAGATCCTGGGTACGAGCAGGCATTCCGTCACCTCTTCCGAGGTATCCGCCGTAGTGGAGGAGATCCGGATCCTGGGCTTGCCCAGGGCGCCTCGCCTGGACGCACGCCTGGGCCGCGTGGACCTCGCACACCCGCGGATCGAGATCGTGAGACCGCTTCGAACGCCAGATCCTGCCCCCGAGGAGGGCTCCCCACCGATTCGCATCGCATCGAGGTCGGTGCAGATCGAAGACGGCTTCCTCGCTTTTCTCGACGAGACGACGGACCCCCCGTTCCGGGCTCGGTGGTCTCACATCAATGGCGAGCTCGAACAGTTCTCGTGGCCACAGCTCGAGATCGACCAGCTCGAGGTAGAGGCATCGGGGGTCGGCGGCGACCCGGTGCGGATCTCGGGGCAGGTGTCGCCAGAGGGATCCGAGCTCTCGATCCAGGGTCACGGGGACTCTCTGGTTCGATACAGCCCCCAGGTCGCCGCGCGTACAGGGCTCGAGGTGGTCGGCGGAACCGGATCGCTGGATTCGACCGTTCGCATCGACCGTTCCGAAGTACGAGCACCGGCGCAGCTCGTGCTCTCGCAGCTCGAGCTGAAGAGCGAGCACCCAACCCTGTCGCTGGACCGGCTTGGAGAGATGCCGCTGGCCGTCGCACTCGCCCTCCTGACCGATGCAGGTGGCGACATCGCTCTCGACCTCGATCTCGCCTTCGGCCGGGAGGAGATCGGCATGGACTGGCTGTCTCTGCTCTCGGCGGGTCTGCAGCGGAGTCTGGTGCGCGCCACGACGACTCCACTCCGCCTGATCGGTGCCCTGACAGCCAGCGGCGCGCTGCCAGAGGCGCCCGCAACCTGGCTCGGCTTCGTTCCCGGGCGAGCGAGCCTGTCGGAAGAAGGCCGGCGCAGGGTGCAGGCCTTGGCGAAGCTTCTCGCCGAGAGGCCGGAGCTGGCGATCCGGCTCCACGCGAGGGCGACCGACGCCGACGTCGGCACACCCGAAAGACAGGCCCACAGCGATCTCGAAGACGACCAATGGATCGCGGACTTGGAGGTGAGGCGCGCCCTCGCCATCGCGAGCCTGCTGGAGGACGAGTACGCGGTAGCGCCCGAGCGCGTCCGGGTAGGGCCGGGCGAGTTCGCCCCGTTCCACCCGGAGCCGGGGGTGGCCATTGCCCTGGATGCCCGCTCCGCGCCGGCAACTCAAGAGATCCCAGGCTTTCCCCAGCCGGAGGATGGCCAGTCAGCGCCCGCCGTGGCCGCGCCTCCGAGGTGAACATTCCGGCGTAAACACGGAGGGGATTCGTGCAACCCGAAGAACCGATGGCACAACCCTGGACGCGCCTCGAGGAGCTCGCCGCGGAAGGCGATCGCCGCGGGGCCGAGGAGCTCCTCTCGGGGCTCCCGCCCGGCGAGACAGCGCGCGTCTTCGCAAACCTGCAGCGCGACGCCCAGCGAAGCGCCCTCGCGTTGTTGGCCCCGGGTGCGAGTGCGAACGTCCTGGAGTCGCTTCCGGATGCTCAGGCCGCTGACCTGCTCGACCTGCTCGACCCGGCGACAGCCGCGGCGATCATGAACGAGCTGCCCAGCGATGCGCAAGCCGACCTTCTCTCTTTGCTCGCCGAGGAACGCGCGGACGAGATCCTGGCGAACATGGAGCCCGAGGAGGCGCGCACGGCTCGCCGTCTCTCAGCCTACCCCGGCGACCTGGCGGGTGGCCTGATGATCGCCGAGTTCCTCCGCTACCCGGCGCACGCCACGGTCCAGGACGTGGTGGACGACATTCGCGCAAAGTCGGACCGCTACGCGAGCTACGACGTGCAGTACGCCTACGTGACCGCTCGAGACGGACGGCTGGTCGGGGTACTCGCTCTCCGCGACCTGCTCCTGTCCGCCGCGAGGACACCGGTCCGCTCCCTGATGATCGAGAAGCCGCTGCGGGTGTCGGCGGAGGCGACCCTCGACGAGCTGCGCGCCTTCTTCGAAGAGCACCCGTTCGTCGGCGTACCCGTGGTGGCGGACCGAGGCACGCTCGTCGGCGTCGTTCGCCGGGCGAAGGTACTGGAGGCCCTCGAAGGCCGTTCCGAGAGCGACCACCTGAAGACCCAGGGAATCGTAGGCGGCGAGGAGCTCCGGACCATGTCGGTATTCCTGCGGTCTCGCCGCAGGCTGTCATGGCTCTCGGTGAACATCGTCCTCAACCTGATCGCGGCGAGCGTCATCGCGCTCTACCAGGAGACGCTGCAGGCCGTCATCGCGCTGGCTGTGTTCCTGCCGATCATCTCCGACATGAGCGGTTGCTCGGGCAACCAGGCCGTAGCGGTGAGCATGCGCGAGCTGACGCTCGGGTTGATCCGCCCGATGGATGCGGCCCGCGTCTGGCTCAAGGAGGCGTCGGTGGGGCTCCTCAACGGCGCCGCCCTGGGCTGCTTGATCGCCGCCGCCGCCTGGGCCTGGCAGGGCAATCCCTATCTCGGGGCCGTCGTCGGCGCTGCCATGGCCATCAACACGCTGATTGCGGTCTCCCTCGGCGGCGTCGTGCCGCTCCTGCTCCGACGGCTCCGCGTCGATCCGGCGCTCGCCTCGGGCCCGATCCTGACGACCGTCACCGACATGTGCGGATTCGCGCTGGTCCTCGGCATCGCGACCGCATTCCTGCCGTTGCTGAGTCAATCCTAGTCCTGTGCGTCCCCGAGGGGAAGACCGGTGTGTGACGAATCTCTGTGTCGGGGGATCTTCTCTTTATGAGGAGGATTCCGACATGGAGACCACCGAGACCAAGAACACGATCCAGACCGCTGCGAGGGAGACCGCCGAATCCGCAAGGAAGATCGGAGGCAGGCTGCAGGATGCTCGCTGGCAGTTCGGCTGACACCTCGAAGCGTTGGGCGAAGCGCTGTGGCGAGATGCTCTCCGGCGGCGCACGGTTCACCACGCTTCAAGCGAACCACCGCGTGCTGCGGACGAAATGGACCGGGCCCATCGGGAGCTGGGGCGTGTCCTGTACGCGACCCTCGAGAGGGGTGAGCAGCCGAACTCCGCCGTGCCTCCCGAGCACCACGCGGTGCTGCAGCGGGTCAAGGAGGCCAAGGCAGCATTGGACTCGAACGCCGCCAAGCTGGCGGAGCTTCGCAAGACCGGGAATCGCGGGGATTCGACCTCGTGCCTGACCGGATCCCATCGCTAGCTAGCGCAGCTATGCGCTCAAGGAGCGTCCACTTCGCCTTCTGGAGACCGTAGAGTCGGTGCCGTGCCTTCACCGAGCGAAGATCCGGACCGACCACTCGTCGACCGAGCCCGGCGTGAGCTGCCCTACCGGACGGCAGCCTACCAGGAACTCGTCGAGCGCCACTCTGCGGCGGTCTTCCGGCGCGCATACCGGCTCCTCGGGTCGCGCGCCGACGCGGAGGATGTGGTGCAGGAGGTCTTTCTCAACGTCTTTCGGGCCATCCCTCGCGTCGAGATTCGCGGCCGCTTCGTCCACTGGCTCAACGCGATCACGCTCAACGCCTCCCTCCGCCTCCTCGATCGTCGGCGGCGCGAGCGGCGCCGACGCGAGGCGCTGCAGCTGCATCAGACAGCCGCGGAGCCCGGCTCGGAATCCGACCCGATGCTGCGGCGCTCTCTCACCGAAGCGCTGGACTCGCTCCCCCCGCAGACCCGGGTCGCGATCGCTTCTCCGCTTCGTCGACGGCCACTCGTACGTCGAGATCGCGAGGATGACCGGAGAGAAGGAATCGACGGTCAAGATGCGCGTCGCGCGCGGGATGCGGCGCGTCCGGAAACAGCTCGGCTTGGATGAAGACAGGCTCTAACCGAAGAAACAGAGAGGACGCAGATGTCAAACGATCGCGAGCCGTGGGAGCAGGCAGCTCACGAGCTGTTGGAACCTTTGCGCATCGAGCAGGTCGCCCCGGATGAATCGGCCCTGGTCGAGGCAACCATGCGTCGCGTGCACTCGGAGATCACCTTGCACGAGGTCGTGGACCTCTTCACATCGACGTTCGTACTTCGATTCTTCGCGCCGGTCCTGGATCTCGTGGCGGCCGGCCTGGGGAACCTCTCCAGAGAAGGAGACCAGAAATGAGTGATCTGATCAACATCGAAGCCTGGCGGGAAGTTCTCGTCTCGTCGCTCAGCGAGCTGGGCACCACGATCGCCGGATTCCTCCCGAACCTGGTGGGGATGCTCGTCATCCTCCTGGTCGGGTGGGCGATCTCCCGCCTGACCGCCGGACTCTTCCGACGGCTCCTGCAGAGGGCAGGCCTCGATCGCGGAGCGGAACGCCTCGGCGTCGCCGAGACGCTCCGAAGCGCGGGGCTGGCGATGGTGCCCTCGGAGATCGTGAGCCGCCTGATCTTCTGGATCCTGATGCTGACCTTCCTGCTATCCGCAGTGGAGACGCTGGGGCTCGAGGCCGTCACCGCGACCATCGACCGTCTGATCGCCTATCTCCCCAACGTGATCGCGGCGGCGTTCATCGTCGTGGTGGGCCTTCTCCTGGCGCGATTCGTTCAGAGCCTGGTCAGCTCGGGAGCCGCGACCGCCAACCTGGTCTACGCCCGACAGCTGGGTTCGGCTGCGCATGGGGCCGTCGTCGTCATGGTGGGCGTACTGACCGCGCAGCAGCTCGGCGTCGATACGCAGCTCTTGATGACGGTGATCACCGCGCTGATCGCGGCGGCCGCGCTGGCGATAGGCCTGGCGTTCGCCTTGGGATCGCGCGAGGTCGTCGAGGCGATCCTGGCCAGTCACTACATCCGCCAGAGCCTCGCGGAGGGGGACGTGATCGAGATCGAAGATCGAAAGGGGCGGGTCGAACGAATCGGGCCCGTGGACACGCTGCTCCGGAATGGCGAGTCGAGCTGGAGCATTCCCAACGTCAAGCTGCTGCGCGAGACGATCGGCCGTTGAAAGGGGCGCCGGTTCCCGGCGCGATGCTCCGAGCGCCGATCCCCGTGGGGTGCCGAGAAGGCGAGCCTCGTCGTAGACTCGTCTTCGGGGGTGAAGGAGGGCCGATGAGCCCCAGTGCCCGCGCCAGTGCGCGAGATCTCCTGGCCGTTCTCGAGCCCGCGCGAGAGATCGTCATCCTCCCCCACGACAACCCCGATCCGGACTCGCTGGCGAGTGCCGAAGGGCTTCGCGCCGCGATCCGGCATGCGCTCCGGAAGCCCGTCGCGATCGCTCTGAGCGGCATCATCGGACGCTCGCAGAACCGAGCGATGGTCTCGACTCTGCGGCTCGAGCTCGAGCCGATCGCCAAGCTGAAGCGACAGCTCCGCGAGACGGTGGTGCTCGTCGACACGCAGCCCGGTCGCAAGAACAACTCGCTCCCCCCGGATGTCAGGCCCGCAGCGGTGATCGACCACCATCCGGACTGGGGAAGCAACGAGGGAGTGCCCTTCCTCGATCTGCGAGAGGGATATGGCGCCACATCCACGATCGTGACCGAGTACCTCCAGGAGCTGGAGGTTCCGATTCGCAAGCGCCTGGCCACTGCGCTCTTCTACGGCATCACCTCGGAGACGCGAAACCTCGGTCGAGAGGCGCAGCCGGCCGACATCGTGGCCAGCCAGTTCCTGTATCCGTACGTGGACAAGCGAGCCCTGGCAGAGATCGAGACGCCGCGTCTGAAGGCGAGCTACTTCCAGTCCCTGGGCGAGGCCGTCGAGAGTGCCATCGTATGTGACGACGTGGTGATCTCGATTCTGCCCGAGGTGCCCTACCCCGACGCAGTGGCGGAGCTGGTTGATCTTCTGGTTCGTCTCGAGGGAGCACTCTGGGCTGTCTGCATCGCGCCGTTTGGGCCCTACCTTCAAGTCTCGGTGCGCAGCAATGACCGAGACGCCCACGCAGGCGAATTGCTCGCATGCCTGCTGCCTGCCCGGCAGCGCGGGAGGCCACGGGATGGTGGCCGGGGGGCGGGTGATCCTGGACGGCGGCGACTGGCGAGCTGTCTCCTGCGAGATCGCGAAGGCCCTCCTGAAGAAGCTCGGGCGCACTGGCAGGAAATCGAGGTGGCTGGTCTCGAGGCCCGACGGCGCGACGGCGAACCGGAGCGCAGGATCGCAGCTGCTCGAAGACCTGCCGCTCGAGTGATCCCGACCTAGAAGGATTTCTCACCCTGCCGCATCTCAGAACATTCTGGACTCCTGGTAGGATCTGGGGCTCGCGCGGTGGCCCGTAGGGCCGGCGTTTGACCCCGAGGCCGCGCGGAGCCCGTCACCCCCAGAAGGAGCGAGCCAACAGTGGCAATTGATCCCACGTCCAGCCCAGGCCCTCCCACCATGTCCGTCCTGTCGAGCGCTGACTACGTGGACGAAATGTACGAGCGCTGGCGGCAGGATCCCTCGGCGCTGTCAGAGGAGTGGCGTCTCTTCTTCACGGGTTTCGACCTCGCCATGTGCCCCCGCGACTGCGTGGCCGGCGAGCGCGCCAACGCCCAGTCGCGGGTGGCCAGCCTGATCTTCGCCTATCGCAGCATCGGCCACCTCATCGCGCGGACCAACCCCATCGAGGAGAGCCCGGCAACTCACCCCGAGCTCGAGCTGGAAGCCTTCGACCTCGGCTCCGAGCACCTCGACATGGTTTTCGACACCGGCCACCTCGGCGGCCCGCAGCGGATCACCCTGCGCGAGATCCTGGAGGTCCTCCGCGACACCTACTGCCGCAACGTCGGCGTGGAGTACTTGCACATCCAGGAGCGATCCGTCCGGCGCTGGCTGCAGCAGGAGATGGAACCCGTTCGCAACCAGCCCGAGCTCTCCCCGGAGAGCAAGATCCGGATCCTCACCCAGCTCATCGACGCCGAGCTGTTCGAGACCTTCACCCACAGCCGCTACCAGGGTCAGAAGCGGTTCTCCCTGGAGGGGGCGGAATCGCTGATTCCCGCCCTCCACCAGTTCATGGAGACCGCCGCCGAGACCGGTGCCGAAGACGTCGTGCTGGGGATGGCCCATCGCGGGCGGCTGAACGTGCTCGCCAACATCCTGCACAAGCCGTACCAGACCATATTCCACGAGTTCGAGGACAACATCGCCCCCGATCCGGTGGCTGGTGACGGCGACGTCAAGTATCACCGTGGGTACACCTCCGACTACGTCACCGGGTACGGCGCGACCATCCACGTCAGCCTCACCGCCAACCCCAGCCACCTCGAGGCGGTGGACCCCGTGGTGGAGGGCCGCGCGCGCGCCAAGCAGCGGCGGCGCGACGACACCAAGCTCCGCAAGAAGGTGTTGCCGCTCCTGATCCACGGCGACGCGGCGTTTTCCGGCCAGGGCCTGGTGGCGGAGACTTTCAACCTGTCGCAGCTCAAGGGGTATCGCACCGGCGGCACGGTCCACATCGTGATCGACAACCAGATCGGCTTCACGACGCTGCCGGGGGAGTCGCGCTCCTCCCGCTACGCGACCGACATCGCCAAGCTCGTCGAGGCGCCGATCTTCCACGTCAACGGCGACGACCCTGAGGCGGTATGCTACGTCATCGACCTTGCCCTCCGCTTCCGCCAGAAGTTCGGGCGCAACGCCGTCATCGACCTGCTGTGCTACCGCAAGCACGGACACAACGAAGGTGACGAGCCGGCGTTCACCCAGCCCCTCATGTATCAACGCATCGAGAGCCACCCCCCGGTGCGCGAACTCTATCAGCAGAAGCTCGAGCAGGAACACATCCTCAGTTTGGACGACAGCACCAGGCTGTCCAGCGAGTTCAAGGATCGCCTGCACGAGGCTTTCAAGAGCGTCCAGGAGAGCTGCCCGGTGCCCCTGCAGGACGACGGCCACGCCTTCGGGGGTCTGTGGTCTGGGCTCGATAGCCCGTACTCAAACGAACCGGTGGAAACCGGAGTCCCCCACCAGGATCTCGTACAGGTGGCGCGCGCCCTCACCACGGTTCCCGCGGGCTTCTGCCTCCACCGCAAGATCGAGCGAAGACTTGCGGCTCAGCTCGAGGCCGTCGTCGACCGCAAGGAGGTGGACTGGAGCCTGGCCGAGCTCCTGGCCCTCGGCAGTCTCCTCTCCGAGAAGTTCCCGGTGCGGCTGAGCGGTCAGGACTCGATCCGCGGCACCTTCTCCCAGCGCCACGCCGCGTGGTTCGATACCGAGACGCAGGAAATCTACATCCCGCTCAATCACATCCACGAGGAGCAAGAACAGTTCTGCGTGTACAACAGCATGCTGTCCGAGGCCGCGGTGCTCGGGTTCGACTACGGCTACTCACTGGTGGATCCCGACATCCTGGTGATCTGGGAGGCGCAGTTCGGCGACTTCTCCAACGGAGCCCAGGTGATCATCGACCAGTTCATCACCGCCGCCCTCGACAAGTGGGAACGCGGGTCGGGACTGGTCATGCTGCTCCCCCATGGCTACGAGGGGCAGGGACCCGAGCACTCCAACGCCTACCTCGAGCGCTACCTCACCCTGTGTGCCGAGGACAACATCCAGGTCTGCAACCTCACCACCCCCGCGCAGTACTTCCACGCCCTGCGCCGACAGCTGGCGCGCCGACTCCGGCGCCCCCTCGTCATCATGTCCCCCAAGAGCCTGCTGCGTCACCGCCGGGCGGTGTCGCCGGTCGACGAGCTGGTGTCGGACCGCTTCCACGAGGTGCTCGAAGACCCCTCGCCGCCGGCCCGGCCGCGACGCCTCGCGCTGTGCAGCGGGAAGATCTTCTACGATCTCGTGGAGGGTCGTGACGCGGCCGGCATCGATGACGTCGCGATCGTGCGGGTGGAGCAGCTCTACCCCTTCAACTCGGCGATGTTTCGCCGGATCATCGAACCCTACCTGGGGGCACAGGCTGTGGTGTGGGTCCAGGAGGAGACCAGGAACCGCGGGGCGTGGAGCTACATGCTGCCCCTTCTGCTCGAGCATTTCCCGGACCACGAGATCGCCTATGCGGGCCGCGAGCCGAGCGCCAGCCCGGCCACCGGATCCCTGCGCGCGCACCGCAAGCAGCAGGCCGCCGTGGTGGCAGAGGCGCTCGGAGGCCCGAGGTGAGCGACGCTCCCCCAAGCGTGGCCGGAATTCGATATGATGACCAATCAGAGGTCGCGCCAAGCGCCTCTGCGACTGCCAGCGCCGAGCCATTGCGGCGACGTGGCGAGGCCGTGACAGGGTGAACGCGATGCCCCTTGAAGTGAAAATCCCCGAGGTCGGCGAGTCCATCACCGAGGGCATCCTCGCCGAGTGGTGCAAGGCCGACGGTGACTGGGTCGAAGCCGAGGAACCGTTGCTGGAGCTCGAGACGGACAAGATCACCATGACCGTCAACGCCGAGGCGGCCGGCCAGCTCAAGATCCTGGTACCCGAGGGCGCGACGGTCCAGGTGGGCCAGGTGGTGGCCACCATCGACACCGAGGCCGAGCCCCGGGTGGTGCCGGCCGGGGAGAAGCCCCTCATCGAAGCCGAGGAGGCGCCACAGCCCGCACCGGAGCACCACTCTCCCCCGCCGTCGCCGGCCGCTGCGGCACCCTTGAGCCCGCCCGCCGGCATGCCCCAGGCCGCTGCCAAGCTGGAGCCTCTCAAGGGGTCTGTCGCCGGCCGTGCAGCGCATGGTCGTGGAGCACCACCTGGATGCGGCGGCCATCGCAGGCAGCGGAAGGGACGGGCGCATTACCAAGGCGGACGTGGTGCGCCACATCGACGGGCATCGGCGGCCGAGCGCGCCATCCAATCAGCCGGTGTCAGGGAGAGCGCCGGCCGCCCCGGTCGAAGCCGAGCAGGCCGCGGCCCCGGCCGCGATCCAGGCTCGCCTCGTTGAGCTCGGTGACAGATCGCCAGACACGCGCACCCATGACGCCTCTGCGCCAGCGGGTCGCCGACCGGCTGCTGGAGGTGCAGCAACGCTCGGCCATCTTGACCACCTTCAACGAAGCCGACATGAGCGGGGTGATGACCCTCCGCGCCCGCTTCAAGGACAGGTTCAAGGAGCGCCACGGCATCGGTCTCGGCTTCATGTCCTTCTTCGTCAAGGCCTCGATCGACGCGCTCAAGACGGTCCCCCAGGTGAACAGCTTCATCGACGGCGGCGACGTCGTCACCAACCACTACTACGACATCGGGATCGCTGTGAGCACCGACCGGGGCCTGGTGGTGCCGGTGATGCGCGGCGCGGACCGGCTTCCCATGGCCGAAGTCGAGGCCCGGATCGCCGACTTCTCGCGCCGCGCCCAGGAGCGCAAGCTCGAGCTGAGCGAGCTCACCGGGGCGGTGTTCACGATCTCCAACGGTGGCGTCTTCGGGTCCATGCTGTCGACCCCGATCCTCAACCCGCCGGGGAGCGCGATCCTCGGCATGCACGCCATCAAGAAGCGACCCGTGGTGGTCGACGACGAGATCACGATCCGGCCGATGATGTACCTCGCCGTGTCGTACGACCATCGCATCATCGACGGCCGCGAGGCGGTGACATTCCTGAAGAGAATCGTGGAGTGCATCGAAAACCCCGAACGCATGCTGCTCGAGATCTGAGACCATGGAGAGCTACGATCTGGTGATCATCGGCGCCGGGCCCGGAGGCTACGTGTGTGCCATCCGCGCCGCTCAGCTCGGGCTCGAGACGGCCCTGGTCGAGAAACGCTCCACCCTCGGAGGCACCTGCCTCAACGTGGGGTGCATCCCCTCCAAGGCGCTCCTGGAGTCGAGCGAGCTGTACGCTTCCGCCCACCACGGCTTCGCCGACCACGGCATCCTGGCCGACGGCCTGGCGCTGGACCTGCCGCAGATGATGGCGCGCAAGGGCGGGATCGTGAAGGAGCTGGTGGACGGCGTCGCGCTGCTGATGAAGAAGAACAAGGTGGCCGTCCACACCGGCCGCGGCGTGCTCACCGCGCCCGGTCGGGTCACTGTCCACGCTGGCGACCGCGAAGAGGAGCTCGCGGCCAAAGCGGTGTGCCTGGCCATGGGCTCGGAGGCGGTGGAGCTGCCCTTCGCCCCCTTCGACGGAGAGCGTATTGTGTCCTCCACCGAGGCGCTTTGCTTCACCGAGGTGCCGGAGAGTCTTGTGGTGATTGGCGCAGGGGCGGTGGGCCTCGAGCTGGGCAGCCTGTGGAGCCGCCTCGGTGCCAAGGTGACGGTGGTGGAGATGCTGCCTGCCATCGCCCCATTCGCCGACAAGCAGATGTCCGGCTCTCTGGAGCGCGCTCTGGCCGCCCAGGGTCTCGAGTTCCACCTCGAGAGCAAGGTGACCGAGATCCAGTCCCTCGAGAACGGCGCCAAGGTGGGCTTCGCGGGCAAGGACGGAAACAGCCAGGAGGTCGAGTGCGACAAGGTGCTGGTGGCGGTTGGCCGCAGGCCCAACATCCAGGGCGCCGGTATCGAGGGCATGGGGATCGAGCTTGACGAGCAGCGGCGCATCAAGGTGGACGAGCACTTCTGCACCAACATCGAGGGGGTGTATGCCATCGGCGATCTCGTCCGCGGGCCCATGCTCGCCCACAAGGCCGAGGACGAGGGCATCGCCCTGGCCGAGCTGCTGGCCGGGCAGGCCGGCCACGTCAACTACGGCACCATCCCCAACGTGATCTACACCGAGCCCGAGTTGGCAATGGTCGGCAGGACCGAGGCCGAGTTGAAGGAAGCCGGGGTGCCGTTCTCCGGTGGCCGCTTCATGTTCCGCGTCAACGGCCGCGCCAAGGGCCTCGGCCTGCTCGACGGCATGGTCAAGATCCTCGCCCACAAGGAGACCGACGAGATCCTCGGCGTGCACATGGTGGGACCGCGGGTATCCGAGTTGATCGCCGAGGGGGTGCTGGCCATGGAGTTCCAGGCGTCGGCAGAGGACCTGGCGCGCACCTGCCACGCCCACCCCACCCTCTCGGAGGTAGTGCGCGAGGCCGCACTGGCGGTGGACAAGCGGGCGATCCACTCGTGAGACGTGAGACGCCCCGCCGCCCAAGACGGGCGAGACGTGGTCGATTCCTGTCCGACCGCCGCTGAGTCCCGAAGGGCGACAGGCTCCTACATGTCCATGTCGGACATGTCCGGCATGCCGGAAGCGCCGCCCTTGCTCTTCTCTTCCTCCTCGATCCGCTTAACCAGAATGCGGTCGTGGAGCGGTCGGACCTTCATGTCTCTCTCCTCAGTGAGACCGGGGTTCTGATCGGTCGCTCCGGAACTTCCGTGCCTTCGCCGAATCGCGTTGCGTTGTCCCCAGTACGGATCGTCACCGGCGGAACCCTGTCAAGCAGATGCAGCGAAACCGCCCGGGTTGACAGTCCGAGCGACGTGCTTAGCTCTGACTCGAACCCCAGAAGTGCTTTCGCGACCGGCGGACCGCCGGCCCACGAGAGGCACGAAGAGGAGGTGAGATTATGGCCACGGTTCGATTTCACAGCCCCAGGTCGCGAGACAGCTGGGCGGCCCTCGATCAGCTCCAGCTCGACATGGCGCAAGCCTTCGATCGTCTAGGGACGACCGCCGTCCCAGCGAGGGGGACTCCGTTTCCGCCAGTGAACCTTTACGAAACCGCTGAAGGCTACGTACTGACTGCCGAGATTCCCGGGGTTGAGAGCGGAGACCTCGAGGTTTCCGTGGAAGACGAGCGGGTGACGATCGGCGGCAAGCGCGCCATCGCCTACCCGAGCGACGGCACCACCAGCCTGCACCGGCGGGAGCGCCAGTCCGGTGTCTTCCGCCGTACCTTCAACCTGCCGGAGCCTACGGACCCCGAGAAGGCGGAGGCGGTGACCCGCCACGGCGTTCTGATGGTGCGGCTGCCCAAGGCGGAAGTGCACCAGCCTCGGCGCGTCAGCGTTCGAGGGAGCTGAGGAGAGACGCATGTCAAACGAGAATCCGAATCGCGTGATCGAGACCCGCGAGAAGCAGGAAGTCGAGCGCGAGCAGACGCGGCCCGGCTTCGTGTTCCGGCCCGACGTCGATATCGTGGAGCGCGTCGATGAGTTCGTCGTGACCGCCGATCTTCCCGGCGTGGACGAGCAGCACGTCGACGTGCGCCTAGAGAAGGGCCTGCTGTCGATTCGCGCCCAGCTGGCCGTCGAGCCCGAGCCCGAATGGCAGCCGATCTACGGCGAGTACCGGATGGGCAGCTACTACCGGGAGTTCACGCTCTCGGATCGGATCGACGCAAATGAGATCAGGGCGTCGATGAAGGACGGTGTGCTCGACCTCCGCTTGCCGAAGGCGGAGAAGCACCGACCGCGCAGCATCGAAGTGAAGGCGGGTTGAGAAGCGGGGCTCCGGCACGGCGCGGCGAGCCGGGGCCCTGGACCCGTCTGTCGACATGAGGGAAGATGGGATCCGCGAGGTTCTCTCGACGCGGAGACGTCCTGAACCGTGACGCAGTTTCACCTGCTCTCCTTCGAGGGTCCCGATCCCTACGCGCGGGCGGGCGGCCTGGCGAGCCGCGTTGATGGGCTCACGCGGTTGCTGGTCTCCCTGGGCTTCGAGACACATCTCTGGTTCGTCGGCGACCCGGATCTCCCCGGCCACGAGGAGCGCAACGGAGTACGACTCCACCGCTGGTGCCAATGGCTGAGCCGATTCCACCCACACGGGGTGTACGACGGTGAGGAGGCGAAGCAGCGCGACTACACTACCTCGCTGGGGCCCTATCTGCTGAGGCAGGTCTTGCTCCCGTACCTGGCGGCGGGTGGAGACGCAGTGGTCCTCGCCGAGGAGTGGCAGACAGCGGAGGCAGTGCTCAGTCTCGACAGCCAGCTTCGTAGAGCTGGGTTTCGCGAGCGGGTCGCCCTGCTGTGGAATGCGAACAACCTGTTTGGCTTCGACCGAATCGCATGGTCCGAGCTCTCGCGCGCCGCTGCAATCACCACGGTGAGCCGCATGATGCGCCTGCGGATGGCGGCAACCGGCGTGCCCGTGCTCGTCATCCCCAACGGGCTCCCCCCCGAGGCCTTCACCCCGCCCGACCGCCGCCTGGTGGCACAGCTGCGCGCGCAGCTTCGAGGACGTCTGTTGCTGGCAAAGGTGGCGCGCTGGGACCCCGACAAAGCCTGGTTTTCCGCGGTCGGGGGCGTTCGGGCCCTGAAGCAGGCCGGCCTTCGCCCACTGCTGATCGCGCGCGGCGGGGCTGAGGCCCACGGCGCGCAAGTACGCGAGTCCGCGGGCGCCGCGGATCTGCACTGGATCGACCGAAGCAGTCCTGCAAGCCTTCCGGACGCACTCGGGAACCTCCACGAGGCCGACGTCGTCTGTCTCGACTTTGCCCTGGATTCGGCGACCTGCCGCGCCCTCTATCGAGCCGCGGACGCGGTGCTCGCCAACAGCCGCTTCGAACCATTCGGCCTGGTCGGCCTCGAGGCGATGGCGGCGGGCGGGGTCGCCTGTGTCGGACTCACCGGGGAGGACTACGCCCTTCCGGGCCGCAACGCGTTGGTGCTTCAGACGGAAGACCCCTACGAACTCGTCGCCGTCCTCGAGCGGCTTCGCGCGCACCCCGAAGAGGAAAAGACTCTGCGCGCAACCGCACGGCGCACGGCAAAGACCTTCGCATGGAGCGAGGTCGTCAGCCGCATTCTGCTGCCTCGCGTCGAGCTTCTTCGCTCCCCGCGCACATTAGGGGCGCGCTCGGTTGGACGGGGCGAATCGCCCCATGTTGCACAGTCCTCGGACGCGGCAACGGAGAGCAGAGTTCCACGATTCCCAGCCTGGGAGGTCGGCGAGGTCGATTCACCCAATCGTAACGAGACCCGCTGAGCCTACGTTGGCTGCAGCGCTGCGAGGATCTGGCGGACCTCGTTCCCAGTTCGTGCTCGCAAGACCTGGTCTCGGTGCTTCTCGAGATCGAAGAAGGAGATGGCGCGCCGACCCGGGGCACACGAGCTGATCGTGGGTGCTGCAACGGACCCGGTGTTCGGCCCCGTGATTCTCTTCGGGCGCGGTGGTATCGCCGTCGAGGTGATCGCCGATCGCGCGGTCGCCCTTCCACCGTTGCGGCAGGGGGGCCAGGCGATCGCCTCACCATTCGGCCCTACCCGCGAGAGTTCGAAGAGACCGTCACTCTGCGGGATGGTCGGAGCGTTCTTCTCCGCCCCATCCGCCCCGAGGACGAGCCCGCTCACCAGGAGCTCTTCCAGCGCATGACACCAGAGGATATCTACTACCGCTTCTTCAATGTCATCCACCGGATGCCTCACCCTCAGCTGGCGCGCTTTACGCAGATCGACTACGACCGTGAGATGGCCTTCATCGCCACGGCGACCGACGACGCGGGCAAGCCAGAAACGCTCGGCGTCGTGCGTGCCGTTGGGGATCCGGACAACACCTCGGCGGAGTTCGCGATCTCGGTGCGGTCGGACCTCAAACGCCAGGGACTGGGCTCCGCGCTCCTGGGCAAGATGATCCGCTATTGCCGCGAGAAGGGGACGGGAGAGCTCGTCGGACAGGCCCTTCCCGACAACAGGGCGGTACTCGCTCTCGCCGCGCGTCATCACTTCACCAGGCAGCGGCTGCCGGGAGACGATGTAGTGGAGCTCCGCCTGAGTCTGTAAAGTCCGCGGAGGCTCCGGCTCTGCCGGCCCACAAGGAGTGGGAACGGCTCGAGTCCACGCTCTAGCGACCTTCGCTGCTCTGATGCCGACGACGAAAGCCTCCCATCCCCACCTCGAGCGCGATCTCCGCGCGATGACGGCCGATGGCGTCGCCTTCAGCGCAATGGTGGGCCTCGGCGAGACCTACGTGCCCGCCTTCGCGCTGGCCGCGGGACTCGGCGAGGTGGCTTCGGGCCTGGTGGCGACGGTCCCGATGCTCGCGGGCGCCTGCCTGCAGATGGTGACGCCGGCAGCAGTTCGCCATCTGGGCTCGTATCGGCGTTGGGTGGTTCTCTGCGCGCGTCTCCAGGCGCTCAGTTTCGCGCCGCTCATCGTCGGCGCGGCTCTCGGGAAGGTGGGACTGCTGTGGGTCGGAGTCGCCACGGTGGCCTACTGGACATTCGGGATGTCGACGAGCCCGGCGTGGAACGCCTGGGTGACGAGCCTCGTGCCGCTCGGGATCCGAGCGAGGTTCTTCGCCCGGAGAGCGCGGGCCGGCCAGGCCGCCCTGCTCGGAGGCCTCCTGGTCGGAGGCATCGCCCTGGAGCATGGACGCAGCCACGGCGTCGAGCTCGCCGTCTTCGCAGCCCTGTTCGCCGCCGCCATGACGTCCCGCTTCGTTTCCTCCGGCTTCCTCTCGGCACAGAGCGAGGCCCCGGGCCTCGCAGCGAGCCATCGCGCGCTCGGGGCAGCCCCCGTCTGGGAACGGCTGCGAAGCGCCGGCTCGGTCCGCGTCCTCACCTACCTCCTTGGCATGAACGCGGTGACACACATCGCGGCCCCCTACTTCACGCCCTACATGCTCGGGCCGCTCGACCTCTCCTACGGCCGCTTCATGACCCTGATCGCGGCCTCCTTCGCAGCCCGGGTGGCCGTGCTCCCCCTCCTCGGCCGCCTCGCTCAGCACCGCGGTGCGCGAAGCGCGCTCTGGCTGGGAGGGGTGGGAATCGTTCCCCTCCCCCTCCTCTGGCTGGTCTCCCACGACTTCTACTACCTCCTCGCTCTCCAGCTCTTCGCGGGCGTCGCCTGGGGCGCGATCGAACTCGCGACCACCCTCTCGTTCTTCGAGGGGATCCCGGAGAGCGACCGCACCAGTGTGCTCTCCGCCTTCAACCTGGCCAATGCAGCGGCGATCGCGGTCGGTGCCCTCGCGGGAGCCCAGCTCTTCACCTGGGTGGACGGCTCCGCGGCAGGCTACGCCTGGCTCTTCGCCGTCTCCAGCGCAGGGCGCCTCCTCACCCTCGCGCTCCTGTGGCGAACGCCCGCGGCGACACGCGTGCCCAAGGGCTTTCGGCTCCGCACCCTCGCGGTGCGCCCGTCGGGCGTAGCGGTCCAGCGGCCGATCCTCGCCAGCGCAAGCAGCGAGGCGCCCGAAGAGCCCCCCCCGCGCGGGCACACGACGAATGAAATCTAGCTGTCCCGGTCAAATACTCCGAACTTCCCGCCATTCTTCAAGTTTTTCGATCCCAGGTGCAGATGAGTCTACGCGGTACGCTCGGGGCATTCCTCTCACACGGGAACCTCGATGGGCACACTGCGACTCGTGACCGCCCTCCTCCGGCAGCTGCTCCAGAGCCGCGCCGAACTCGTCGCAGAGAACCTCGTGATCAGCGAAGCTCATCTCCGGCGGGTTCTACGCGAGTACTCTGCCTACTACCACGACTCGCGGCTCCACCAGTCCCTCGCCGGCAACGCTCCCCGGCCCCACGAGATCGAGCCACCGAGCCAGGGGCGGATCGTGGCCGAGCCCTTCTGCCTGAGATGGCCTTCTTGACCGGTACAGCGAGCGAGGATCCAGCGAATACGCTTGCCCCGGCCCGGTAGCCGATGCAGAGTCACTATCGTGCGGCTGACTCGCCCGATTGCCGCCCGCGAAGCGAAGGAGTTTCATGACCAAGGAGACCCCTGAGTTCCACGCCCGGTTGCTGGACTGGAGACAGGTACATGAACTGCCGGAGGGATGGCCGCCCGGCCGGCTTCTGTCCCTGCTGACCAGCATGGAGGTGGACGGCGTGTCCGAGAACGACGCGCTGGAGATGACCGTCCTGGCCCTGCAGGACCTCGAACCGGACGAGGCCGCGGACCGCGTTCTGGAGGCGGTCTTCGGCGACTGGATGCGGCACGGCATCAGACAGAATCTCGCCCACGATCTCAAAGAGGAACGACCCTGGGAGGAATTCGCCGACATCTCACAACAGGTGGGGATCTTCAACGCGGTGGCTCTGCTTCAGCGAGCCTTCCCGCGCGAGTTCGACAAGCCGGATGCGGTGTCGGTCGCGGTCCGGCTCGAAACGGCCAGCGAAAAAGGCACGGCGTGGCTGGACATTCCCTCGCCGGATCCCGCCTTGTTGCTGAGGATCCTCGCCGGGGGAATGGGCGAAAGTGCCGTGCTGAGGCGTCTGTTCGGTGAATCGCTCGCAGGATCGAGTTTCGTCGAGGCGGGCGCGATCCTCTGGCGAGTATCTCGGCGTTCCGGCGTGGCCCCCGCCCGTGAATTCGAGCTGGTCTCGAGTCACCAGTGGTTCGATCCCCTGAAGAACCTGGAGACCTGGACCGCGACGGCCTGGATCGACGCATCGGTGGTCAGGGAGAACGGGGCATGACAGTTCCAAGGCCGCTTTGGCGTCCGATATAGGTAGGAACCAGGTTCCCACTTCACCTCTCAACCACCGAGGACCGATTTGGCCCGGCGCTCCGCGGCAGGAGTGCCGAAACGCTGTCGGGTGCTCCTGTAACGCTGGCGCGCCGTCCTGACCGCCGGTGAACGGATCGAGTTGGGGGGCCACTATGGAAGCACTCCCGGTGAGAGGGGTGTGAGTGGCACGCGTTCGCACGATCTCGAACTAGAGTTCGGGGAAACTCCTTGACCTCAGTCCTGTGTCGATCAGAGTTTGACGCGTACTTCGAGAATGGCGAGCGGCGTTACCTTCTCGATGGTGAAGGTGGCGCGACGGTAGCGGACGGTCTGACCCGCCGTGGGGATGTCGCCAAGCATGTCGAGCAAAAAGCCTCCCAACGTTTCGTAGTCTCCGTCGGGGAGGTCCAGTCCCAGTTCCTCCTTTACCGTTGCCAACTCCGCTCGGGCACTGACGAGATACTCCCGTTCCCGCAACTGCTTAACCCACTGCAAATTTTCCTCGCCCGAGTCGTACTCGTCCTCGATGTCGCCGACCACTTCTTCGATGAGGTCCTCCAGCGTGACAATCCCTTCGGCCCCGCCGTACTCGTCCACGACCACGGCCAGGTTTCCCCCGGTACTCCTGAAATCGAGCAGCAACTGGTGGATGGACTTTGAGCCGGGGACGTACGGAACCGGCATCACGCGTGGAGCCAGGGGCAACGCGGCGTCTTCCAAGAGCAGGTCAAGAGCGTTGACGACCCCGACAATCCGGTCCACTCGCTCGTCGTACACGGGTAGCCTCTTGTGGGCCTTCTCGGCGGCGAGTTGCAGAACATCGCCACACGTTGCGTGCTGGGCGATGGCGATGACATCGATGAGTGGCACCATGATGTCCCTCGCCTCGGTATCGCCAAACCGAAACACCCTTCGGATCATGCTCTGTTCCGCGGGGTGTATGTCGCCCCCGGGATGCGCGGTTTCCACCATTGCCAGGATCTCCTCACGCAACGGGAAAGGGTTTTCGAGCTTTGCCCCTACGATGCGGCTCAGGGCTCGCGACAGAATCGTAAACACTAGGAGAATCGGCGCGAAGAGCCACGAGGCCAGCCGTAGCGGATACACCACCATCGGCGTGATGACGTTTGCCTGCTGCTGGAACACGCTCTTGGGAACGACCTCTCCGAACACCCAGATGAGGGGCGCCAGAAGTGCCACGGCGAGCCACGCGTATTGCTCGCCGAACAGGCGGACCACCGTGCCGGTCGCAACGGTCGTATTTCCAACCACACAGATGTTGGTTCCCACCAGAGTCGTTGCCAGCAGCCACTCAGGCTTTTCCAGCATCTTCAGCGCGAGACGCGCGCCGCGCGATCCCTTTGCGGCCTCGTGGCGCAAGCGCATCTTATCCGCACTCACGACTCCCATCTCGCTACCGGAGAAGAAACCTTCCAGCGCAAGGAGGCCGATAGTGATCAGCAGAGTAGTCGAGACTGCCATGGCTCAGGCCCCCTCCGAAGCCGGAGTGGGCGGACCCGGGTCGGATTCGCCGTCGTCTCCAGTTGGCTCAAAACGTGCGATGACTTCCTGAATCCTCCTCTCCGCTACCGCCGTGACGACGAACTCCACTCCCTCGACGGTGATCTGATCTCCTTCAGCTGGCAACTCACGAAACTCACGCAGCAGCAATCCCCCGATCGTCTCGACCCCTTCTGTGGGCAATTCGACCCCCAGATCGTTCTTGAATTTCGCTACGGTCAGCGCTCCATCGACCCGGTACTCGTTCGGTCCGACACGGGTGAACCCCACGGTCCCCTCTCTCGCCACCTCGGAGCGGCTCGGAATCTCGCCGAAAATGCATTCGAGCAGGTCCTCCATGGTTACCAAGCCGGTAAGACCGCCGTATTCGTCAACGGTGAAGGCGATGGAGAGGTGGCGTTTGCGAAAGGTGTGGAACAGGTCGACCGCCAGCTTGGTCTCCGGGACGAAGTACGGCTTGCGCAAGAGGCTGAAGAGAAGCCTGTGGTTCTCTTCGGGCCTTACCTCCGCAAGGGCAATTCCGAGGAGGTCGCGAGCGAACAAGACCCCCACGATGGCGTCGCTGTTCTGGGAGTAAACCGGCACCTTGGTGTGGTGCGTCTTCGTCACCGCGCCCGCCAACTTCTCCACCGTGGAACTCGCAGGCAAAGAGAAAATCTGAGAACGGGACGTCATAATATCTCGCAGGATTGTGTCGCCGAACTCGAAGATATGATCGATGTATTGCGCCTCGTTCTCATCGATTTCGCCTTCTCCGACGCCCTCGCGGGCCAGGACGCGGACCATGTCCTCGGTAACGATGCTGGCGGGAGAGCGCGACCTGCCCGTCAGCAGCGTGGTGAAGTAGTCCGCGATGTGCCGAACGGTCCACCGTACGGGCATGATCGCCTTGGCGAACCAGTCGAGATAGCGAGCCTGGAAGCAGGCGAAGGCCACGTTATTGCGGATGGCAAGGGTCTTGGGAGTGATCTCGCCGAACAGCAGAAGCACAGGCACCATGATGACCATGTTGAGCCACTTCTGTTCCTGGCCCCACAGCTGAATGATCAGTGCTGCCGAGATGGCCGAGGCGGCCACGTTGACCAGCTCGTTGCCGATGAGGATGGTGACGATGAGTCGCCGCGGCTGACCGAGCAAGCGTTGCAGGAGGTCGCTGCGGGGATGGCGATCCCTCCTCAACTGCTCGAGCTGCAGCCGACTCAGCGAAAAGAGGCTCGTCTCGGAGCTGGAGAAGAAGGCCGAGAGTCCCAGCAAGACGACGAGCGGCAGGATTTCAAACCATATCGAGATAGGCACGGTGTCCTCTCGCCGCAATCGCCGTGATACTACAGCCGCGGGGGTCTTCGCCCTGCGACCTGGCTGTTACGAACATGGTAACGGTTAGCCTAGCAAGTCCGCGCGGTAGGTGGAAACGCGGGCGTTGCATGGCACGCCGTTCTCGGACCCGGTGTCGCCGGCCCTGCGGACCGACCGGCACTCGCTGGCTGCCCGGCAACCCGAGTCTCGATGATCAGTACCTGCATCCCTCCTCGATCGGGGCTGCCCGAGGCCCGAGTCGGATTCCTCGAGGAGTTTCCCCTTTGAATGCCAGGAGGGATCGGCGCTCTCGAACCAGGGATCGATCACTCGCCCGCTTCCTCCCCCGACACCGTCCTGCAACAGCGAAAGCCCAGGTGGTAGTTGCGATGGCTGTTTGCGTCCATCACCCGGCTGCCGTGCCAGTAGGGAGCCCTCCAGCGACACCAGTCCTCGTGG
This sequence comes from uncultured delta proteobacterium, assembly GCA_963722885.1. GTDB lineage: Bacteria > Myxococcota_A > UBA9160 > UBA9160 > UBA6930 > CAVXZE01. Next base: position 55,429 of record CAVROS010000003.1, on the reverse strand, counting down.
GCCCGGTACTTGTCGAAGATGAACCAGCTCCCCTTCATCTCCGTGTGGCCCAGGGTCTGGCTGCCCCGGCTGGCCATCTGGCTCTCCTCCAGCGGAAGGTTCATGTGCTCGGCGGCATTCCCGTGAAGGTCGTAGACCCGAGAGCGCGCTGCGGCACTCCGGAAAGAAGCCGGCCGGGTAGGTGTTCGATCCGCATTTCGTCCAGCTTCCTCCGGTACAAGCCGCGTTCTTGAAGCTCGAGGCGCCACAGATCCCGTTCCGGGACTCTCCTCCGTAGCTCCACGCTCTTGTCCGGCTCGTGCGTTCTGTTGTGGGCCTGCCGCATGCGCCCCACTGAGACCGAGGCATCTGGGCCCTTGGCCAGGTCGAAACGGTAGTCCGGCGTCATCAAGGCGCCCGCGCATGCTCCTTCCCATTCGTGGGCATCGCAGAGGCGCTTTCCGACCGCCTCACACAGCCGTGCCGCCTCGCGAGCCCGCACCCAGACGACCGGAAACACACAGGGGATGTCCGGAAACTCGAACTGGTCGATGCAGGCGGTGCGTCCTCTGGTGTCTCGCGCGACGGGTCGTATAGCGGCGCCATGAAGGGCCCGCCGCAGATCGCATCGAAACCCGCATTCCCGTAGCTGACGCCCGCCGCGGAGAGCTCCTCCCGGCACTCAGCCGGAGTCGTCGGGTGCTTGGTGATCGCGGGGTTGCCCTGGCCGATGAAGCCGGAATCGGAAAAGATCGCTTGCACCTGCGCCACCTGACCATCGCTCAGGCCGTGTACTGCCTGCATCTCACGAAACAACGATTGGTTCTGCTCGACAAGCGTCGAACCCGAGATCAAGAGCGCCATGGCCACGCACGACGACCCGAGAACCGCGGCGCGTAGACGGCCCTTCATGGCTTCGCTCTGCGGCGGAGATAGAAGAAGTCGCGATTGTCCGCGTAGCCGATGAATCGGGGCACGGTCTGACCGCCCCCCGTCTTGTCCAACACCTCCATCCCCTTGATCAGGTGTTGGACCCTGAACTCGCCCCCCTCCGTCCGATAGATCGCGAGGTAGGTGTGCTCCAGAGCGTTGATGTCCAGGAGCATTGCGTACCGACACTGATACGCCCCGAAGACCCGCGCCATCGCGGCTGCCGTGGCCGCGGAGAAGTACCCGTAGACCAGGAACTCGCGTCCTTCGTGCTCCTGGATTCCCAGCCCCGCGCGGACCGTCCGGAACCGCTTCTCCGCGGAGCCGGACCAATTGCCCTTCGACCACTCCTTGACCAGGCTCCCCGGCAGCGAGCTGCCCGTTTCCGGATCGTATTCGATGATAGGCACGCCGTTCTGGCGCGCATACCGGATACGCCACAGGTTCGCGTTGTCACTCTCTGTCCAGGTCTTCATCTCGACCCGGTCGTCGTCCCACATGAGCACGGTCGATAGCCCGGGCTGCAACTTGCTCAGGACCGTACCCTCTTCGACGAATCCATAGTGCGTACCCGAATTCTTCGTCGCGAAATCGCCCCAGTGGAACGCTCCGTGGTATCGCTTGAACCCACCGATGAACGCGGCGGCGATCCGCTCCGCTCTGGTCGGACTGACCATCCCGGTTCGCACCAGCGGCTCGACCGTCGCAAAGCCATCGGGCCCCGGAAGCTCGTCGTTGCGGACGTTCGGAAGGACGCGGTCCGACCAGTCGACGTTCGGGTGCTCGGTCCCGAGAGCGAAGTCGAGGCGAAACTGGCCGATATCGAAGGCAATCAGATACACCAGGGCCGACGGCTCCACTTCGTCGAGGGCTGGGACGAGACCCTTCTGGAGCCCGGCAACCTCCGGCGCCGCGAAGCGCGGCTGGGTGACGCTGACGAACATCCCCGGTTGCTCTCGGACGCGATACCACCGACCGACCTGCATCGTGGGAGCCATCTCGTTCTCGACGCGGATCCCCAAGTCGGGCGGCTTCAGGAGCTGAGCGTCGAATCGCGGATCCAGCAGCGGACGAGCGGGAGCACCTGCGAGCCGGGCTTTCTGCAGCTCGTCGGGCGCTTCCGCTGAAATCAGCTCCGCCGTGCTCAGGAACTTGTCCCGGTAGAACTCCTCGCGAACGAACGCCGTGATCGTCTCGCCCCCCGGGACGTGTCGCCGCAGCAGGTCGGTCGCCAGCTCCAGGCTGGTCTTGTGCCCGCTCGTCGGGTTGCGAAGATAAAGGCGGCCCCCGCACAGTGGTGCAAATGCCTCGCCGGCGGCGCGCGCGTTCGCGATCGCGCCGGACGTACGATCGCTCCACAGATCACATCGCACTGACTGATCTTCCGTTTCGATCACCAGTCCAGATGGAAACGTCGAATCGAGGACGAGTCGTTGTCGGTCCGGGAGAATGCTCTCCAGATGGTAGGAATCAACGTCCCCGGTTGACTCCCAATCGATCGAAAGGAGGAACCAGGTGTTGATGTGTGGATTCAGATTCGTGAGCGACGCGACTCCGCGGTTGGTCGCCGAGTCCTGAATCGAAATCTCCGTCGTGGTCCGGAACTGCTGGAGGGCAACCACGCTTTTCGGATGATTCCCCTGGTACTCGGAGAGCCGCTCCGCCGTTGGCTCCTCCGCAGCGGCGGACAGACACAGGAGCCACCCCGCGGCGATGACTGACCAGAAGGCCGGTTGTTTCACGATCGTCTTCTTCCCGGTGCTTCGTCTACGTCAACGCCCGACCAGCCGCATCAGCAAGCGTGGCTTCTCGAAGACCTTCTCATCGGTGAGCAACGGCGCCAGATCCGGGTCCTTCAACACGTCATAGAGAGAACGGGGGGTTCCGTCGATCCACACAGTCTCCCAGACCAGGCGGATCCCGTGGCTGTAGTCAGCATAGCCCTGCCCGTGCCATCTGCTGAGCGGCTGGATCGGATCACCACCCCGCCGCTGCCACCCGTAGATGGCGATCCGGTCGAGGTAATGTCGGAGCCGCGTGGTCAACACGACGTCTTTCTTGTGACCGGAGACCAGCTCGCCGAGCGGACGCCCCGCGCGCTGCGCCTCGGTCATGCGCTGATGCCGGAGGTAATAATCGCTGGAACGCATCATCGGTCCGGGGCGCATCGGAATCGGCTCGAACTGGAAATTGGACTGCGCATGGATGGCGTCTACGATCTTCGGAGTCGGGAGCGAGAAGCCGAACTCATTCGCGACCGCCGTAGCCGACGGCATGGTGAGTGGAATCCGAAGAAAATCCTCGTTGCAGCCGATCGCCAGATAGTCTGGCATCACCCAGATCATCGCCGTCGCAGTCTGCCCGGTAGCGAGACGGCCTTCCATCCAAACGGGTTTCAGCGCGCGAAGAAAATCCGGGATGTTTCCATGCTTGATTTCGGATACGGCCGCCTCTTGACGCTCGCCACCGTTGAGCTGCTTGGTGCTCTCCGCGAACCGCGATCCGGTAGGGGCCTCCACCGAGCGGACGGGAATCCGGTCCGGCCAGGGGGCGGCCGATTCCTTTGCATCCGCTTCGCCGAACACGGCTGCTCCCATCAGCACGAACGCCAGGGTGGCGACCAATCCCGAGCTTCGGCAACGCGCGGCGAGGTTGCTGCCGGTACCTGATTCGGCGGCTCGATTCATCGATGATTCGCCATGGTCTCGTCTTTGATGCCCTCTGTTCACCGGACAGGGGCGTTCGAGCGAAGCGCTCGAGTCCCGTTGACTTGCGGATCGGCGCTTCGAGTCCCCGCTGGGTTCCCTCGGCTCGAATTCGGCCTGAGAATGGCGCTGCCTTACCCCCCGGTATCGGCTTGATCGAGTCAAAAGGATTAGCGCTGTTTTGCCGGCTTGGTCAGATGGCAGGCAGGAGATTCGTCGACGAGCCGCCCGGGCCGGATCGCGAAGAGGGAGGAGATGAAATGGGGTAAAAACACCACGCGATCAAGCAGCTTGCCCGCAAGATTCGCTTGCGTGGCCGCACTCCGATTTCCCGAGCCGGGCATCCCCCTCACTCACCGCCGTCATCCTGTGCCTCCCGTAAGTCGGATTCTCGTGATATCACCGCCACTTATCGAAGCGCATCCCAAACCGCGGGATGCCCCGGCCAGGCGGCCACCTGGACTTTCGCATCGTCGCCACGGTGAGCTTGCAGCTGTTGTACGTCTGGCTCCTCATCGATCACGGGATCGTCTTCGGCGAAGGTCATCTCAGGCGCCTGCTCGCTGATTAGTTTGCCTACTGCAACGCCGAGCGGGTCCACACGAGGCTCGGCGATTCACCAGATGGCCGCTCAATCGAGCCCCGGCCCTCCCCTACTGCCAGGGTCGTCGCTTTGCCGCGTGTCGGCGGTCTTCACCAGCGGTACGTCTGGGCGGAGGCGGCGCAAGACGCCCTCGGGTTCACTCCAAGACGTCGAACGGACCAGCCGACAGGTTTTGAGAGCAGACAGGCCGTCGTGCGGAACCCGTGGCATACTCGGGCCAAGCTCAAGTGGATGACTCTCGACCGTCGTCCCGGATCGAATGCCGGGGCGAGCGACCAGGAGGCTGGATGGAAGACGCGATCGGACTGAGGAAGTCGGCGAAGGCGCTGGAGGATTCGTTCTTCGCGAAGGAGAACCGGAAGCTGCTGGCCAGCCTTCAGGAAGAGGCGGCCCGCCGGCGGAAGCGCGAGCTTCTCGCCGAGGCGCTCAACCTCGACGACGACAACATTCTCGACCACCTGATGGACCTCGACCTTTCGCCCGAGGCCATCGTTGCGTTCAGCCTGGTGCCGCTGGTGGAGGTCGCCTGGGCGGACGGGCAGGTGCAGCCCAAGGAGCGGGATGCCATCCTGCGGGCGGCCGAGGAGCGCGGAGTCACCCCCGACAGCGTGAATCACGAGCTGCTCGAAAACTGGCTGCGCAAACGGCCCGATCGGAGGCTGCTCGAGGTCTGGCGCCACTACTCCACGAGGTTGCTGAACGAGCTCGATCCCGGTGAGCGCTCGTTGATGCGAGAGCGCGTGCTCGGCAACGCCCGCCGAATCGCGGAGTCGGCGGGTGGCTTCCTCGGTCTCGGCTCCATCTCGGAAGCGGAGAAGGCTGTACTGGAGGACCTCGAGTCCACGTTCGGGTGAGTCCCAGGAAGAAGAGCGCGCTGCCGGCGCCGCTGGCCTTGTTGGCGAGCTGTTCGTAGCGCCGCGGCTTTCTGCGTGACCACCTCGTGGTGGTCGCCCGGATCCAGAAGGACATTACGGCACCCGACGGTGCGCTCATCCGCGAAGGGAAGTCGAACGCCAGCGTCCTGGTCGCATGAGCCCGGTGGCACCTGCCTTCGACACGCAATCGCGGGATGGTGAGAATCGCGCCAGTGGCAGCGAATCCCCGGAGAGCGGCCAAGGGTGACCGCCTCGCCGGTTGCCGGTCAAGCAGAGCAGCGACCCCAGGCCGCGGGTTCTCTCCTGCCCGCTTGTCCGCATTCGCCTTGAGGCCCGAACCTCGCAGGGGTGAGTTTCCGGGACGGACAGGCGTAGTTAAGATCTCGTCCCGACTCATGAGATGTCTTACGCCACTTAGCCCTGATTCGCAATAACGAAGCGTGGTGAAACGCCCGAATTGAAAGTGGCCCCGTCGGTGGTATGGAAGAAAGAGCCACCCAACTTCCAACACCAAAAGGGCCACATTCGTGAGAATAAGGAAACGCTCGATTCGAGGCCGTGTCAAGGGCGATCTTCCGATCGTTTTCAGTGACGAGAAGCTCAGCGCGTACGGGGGGATCGAGCTATTTCGACGTTTCATCGATCGCTCGGGCTTTGCGGAGCGGCTCAAGAGGGTCTTTTCGATCCGTCAGTTCGATGGCGACTACGGGTCGTTTCGCGTCACGCTGGCCTTGATGGGCATGCTGCTGCTCGGCGGCACGCGATTGCGACACCTACGGGTCCTGGAGCGGGACCCGCTGTTCCTCCGCTTCGCCCGTCTGCAGCAGCTCCCCACGGACCGCACGGTCTCCAATACGTTGAAGGAGACGACCCAAGCGGTGCGGGATGGACTTGGGGGGCTGCTTCGTGAGGTCGCATACGACACTGCCCGGGCGGCTGGCCTGCCCCGTGCCACGATCGATCTCGATGGGACCGTGCTGCGCACGGGACTCTTCGCGGAGGGCGCGGCGCGTGGCTTCAATCCGCATCACCCGAAGGACAAGTCGTACTACCCGCTGACCGCTCACCTGGCGCAGACGGGTCAGCTCCTGGCCGTGGTCAACCGCGAGGGCAATGTCCACGACTCGGAGAAGGCGCTCGAGACGCTGGAGTTCCTGGTCAAGGACGTGCGACGGGAGCTGGCCCCGCGGCACCTCGAAGCCCGCTTCGATGGGGCCTTCTTCCGACGAGACCTCCTCGAATATCTGGAGACCTCGGGCATCGAGTACGCGATGAAGGCCCCGCTGTGGGACTGGCTCGGAACCCGCGTGCTGATCGGGAAGCGTCGGCGCTGGAAGCGGATTCGCCCCGACCTGCAGGCGTTCTTCACCAAGCTCCGGATCCCGAAGTGGGATCTCACCCTCCGGGTTGCGGTATATCGCAAGCACGTCTCGCACCGGACCCGGAAGAACTTCCAGCTCGACCTGTTCGACCCGAACGATGGGCACTACGAGTACTCGTCCGTCGCCACCAACAAACGGATCGGCCTGCGAGCGCTCTGGGACTTCATGGCCGGTCGCGGTGGTCACGAGAAGACGCTGGGCGAGCTGAAGCAGCACCTAGCCTTTGAAACGATCCCGACCCGCGATTGGGACGCGAACAGCGCCTGGCAGCTGATCAGCGCGCTGACCCACAACGTCTTTCGCCAGTTCCAGATCGCGACTACTGCCAAGCAGCGAACGAACGGCCGCAAGCGAACCTACCGGTGGGTCCTCGAGTCGCTGCGCACCTTCCGGTACGAAGTCCTCAACCTGCCCGCAAAGCTCGCACGGCCAGAGGGACGTGCCGAGCTGCGCATCGCCGCGGCTGAAGACACCCAGGCGAGAATCCTACAAATCTTGGACGCCCTGCCCGAGCCCGCGTAGGCTCAGATTTATTGCGAATCAGGGTTAGAACTGGAATTGAAAGACAGCTTCAGTCAAAGCTCCCTCCCTAAAGCACAGTCGAGATTTGAGGGCATAGAATGCTGCACAAGGATGTGAAAGACACGATCACCGAGCTAAAGAGCGAACTGGAACAAACTCCGAAGGAAACCAGCCTTCTTGAACAAGAGCTCGAACAGGCCAGAGAAGGAATAGAGCGGTATACACTGGAGGACATCCGTGATCTGGCGCAGACTCTGCAGAACGAAGCGAAAGAGTTCGAAGTCGAACATCCGCGTGTCACTGCGCTAATCAATCAACTGATGACCGCTCTGAGCAACCTTGGCATTATCTGTTCGCGAGCGGAGACGAGGCTGCTCCCTCCACGCTGCGCGGCTGCGCCGAGGGGCGGATCGGCGCGAAGCGATGCGCCCTCCAGCAGCGATACCCACTCGGTAGCAGCTGAGTCCGTCGGACCAGGCCGCCGGAAGCTGCTGCTCTCCTGGAGCAGCGGGAAGGACGGCGCCCGGGCCATTCACAGGCTTCTGCAGGAGGGCGAGTTCGAGACGGACCTCGTCTCGTATCTCCTGTTTGACGCCGTGTACACCGCCCCGCTCGTCGAGCTGGGCTACCGCGACGCGCAGCAGCTCGAGGAAGAGTTCCTGCGGCTCTTCTCGGACTGATTCGCGGATGAGAGAAATCCATGGCGGAGCCACCGGTCCCGCGCGCCCATCGGCACTTGCCTCTGGGCGTATGGTAATCTGACCCCAGAGGAGGAGAGGTGCGCGGGCGAGGACACCCATGATCTGGCTGTGGGCGGGATTCATCCTCGTGATCCTGGCGCTGCTCGCTCTGGACCTCGGCGTCTTCCACCGGCGGGTCCACGCGATCGGCATGGGCGAGGCTCTCGCCTGGAGCGCCTTCTGGATCATTCTTGCGCTCGTCTTCAACGTGGCGGTCTTCTTCATCTACGAGCACAACTGGATGGGCGTAGGACACACCGGGGTCGCCGATCTCGACGGCTGGACCGCGGCGCTTCAATTCTTCACGGGATTCGTCGTCGAAAAGAGCCTGAGCCTCGACAACATCTTCGTGATCGCCCTGATCTTCACGTACTTCCAGATCCCGCTCGCCTACCAGCACCGGGTTCTCTTCTGGGGAATCCTGGGGGCGCTGGTCCTGCGGGGAATCATGATCGCAGCGGGGGCCGCGCTGATGCAGCGCTTCGACTGGATGGCCTACGTCTTCGGCGTCGCTCTGCTCCTCACGGCTGTACGGATGCTGGTGGCGCGCCACGACAACCTGGAGCCCGAGAAGAGCCCGGTCGTGCGCCTGGCTCGCCGGCTCTACCCGGTGACGCAAGACCTCCACGGCGCCCGGTTCCTCATCACCCTCGACGGCCGGCGAACGATGACGCCGCTCTTCCTGGTTCTGATCCTCGTAGAGGCAACGGATGTTCTGTTCGCCATCGACTCGATTCCGGCCATCTTCGCCATCACGACGGACCCCTTTCTGGTGTTCACGTCCAACGTCTTCGCCATCCTGGGCATGCGGAGTCTCTACTTCGCACTCGCCCCACTCATGGACCGCTTCCGCTTTCTCAAGACGAGCCTGGTCTTCCTCCTGGCTTTCATCGGCGTGAAGATGATGCTCTCGCATCACTGGCCCATTCCAACACCCATCTCGCTGTCGGTGATCTTCGGAATTCTCGGGGTCGGTGTCGTGGCCTCGTTCGCACCGGCGAAGCTCGAGACGGCGCCTCTCGCCTCTCCCGTGGCGCGCGAGCTCGAAGATCTGGTTACCGTGTCACTCAGCGCCGCACGGAAGATCATGGTTCTCGCCATCGGATCCACCGTCCTCCTGATAGGCGTCGCCCTGCTGGTGCTGCCTGGTCCCGCCTTCGTGGTCATCCCCATCGGCCTCTTCATCCTCGGCACCGAATTCCTCTGGGCGCGCCGCCTCCTGAACCGGTTGAGGCACGAGGTCGAATCGATCGCCCTGCGGCGGCTCGGCAGGAACACCGGGGAGAAACGGGGCTCGGGGACGGTCTCGCAATAGAGTCTGGACAGTTCGAGGACGCATGCCCCGGCCCAAGCATACGCGAAGCACCGCTCGGCCCCGCCTCCGGCGGTTCCTGATCTGGCTGATCCGGCTGCGCGGATCCCCGCAGGCGATCGCCCGGGGTGTCGCGATCGGAATGATCGTCGCGTTCACGCCGACGATCGGCTTTCAGACGCTCATCGCCCTCGGCGTCGCGACCCTTCTGAACGCGAATCGACCCGTCTCCATCGTCCCGACCTGGCTGACGAACCCCTTCACCATTCCTCCCGTGTACGCCTTCACGTACTACCTCGGCAGCTTCTGCTGGCCCGGCCCGGAGCTTGCCAACGTTACCCGCGCCATGCGCGCAGCCGCCAAGGAGGTGGAGTCGCTCGACTTCCTCGCCTTCCGAGAGCAGCTCGGTGTATTTCTCGATCTGGGGCTGGACGTATTCATGCCCATGTGGATCGGTGGGCTGATCGTGGGTTCGATCGCTGCGGCGATCACCTACCCGCTGACGCTCCGCACCGTAGAGCGCCTTCGAGAACGTCGCGCGCGCAGGCGCCGCAAGCGTCGTTCCTCCGAGCATTGATTCACTCGCGGCTGAAGCCGAGCGCTTCGGCGACCGGGAACCCCCGCTAAACGAGCGTCAGCCCGATGTCGGAAGGGCCACCCGCTCCCCAGCAGCGAGCCCGCTCAGCACCTCGACCAGCCCGTCCTCCAGACGCGGCCCCGTGGTGACCATACGGCGCTCCGGGCCGCTCTCGCCGACCACCGGAACGAACTCGAGCTGCCCGACGCGCTCGACCGAGCCTTCGGGCACTGCCAGCCACACACGCTCGCCCGCGGGTAAGGCCATGCGCGCAAACATCCCGGCAAAAAGCCGCGCGTCATAAGGGAGACGGGCCTTGATCATCAGGGTCCGGGCGCCCGGCTCGCCGAAGGGAACGATCTCGTCGATCACCCCTTGGACTTCCGCGTCCAGCGAGGGAATGCGCACCTCGAGGGGAGCGCCGACGGCAAGCCGCACGGCCAGAGACTCGCGCACCGGAACCTCTACCCGAAGCACGGTCGGATCGTAGATGCGCAGCAGGGGACGGCCGGGCACCGCGGTGTCTCCCGGCTCGGCGAGGCGGTCCACGACACGTCCGCTCACCGGCGAGCGGATCTCGGCGAACGATACTCCGGTGCGCGACTCCCGCTGGCTTGCCTCCAGCCGGCTCACCTCGGCCCGCGCCACCCGGAGATCGCTCTCTGCGCGGTCCAGCCGCTGCTGCGACTCCACCCCCTGTGCCACCAGCTTCGCCATCCGCTCCTGCTCGGTGCGGGCAAGCGTGAGCTTGGCACGCGCACTGCGCAGCCCTTCGCCCACCTCGCCGCTGCGGGCGTCGAGGTCGCGGGCGTCGAGCCGGATCAGCAGGTCCCCCTCGGCCACCTCCAAGCCCGCACTCACCCGGATCTCCTCGATGCGGGCCGGAATGCGCGAGGCCACGGCCGTGCGCCGCGCCGACTCGACCGCGCCGCCGGCCCACTCGATCCCGGGTGCGACCCTGCGCTCGACCACTGCTACGGCTCCCGGCTCCCTGCGTTCGGGGACCTGGCCCTCGCCAGCGGGGATGCGCTCCCCGCAGCCGCCGGAGAGCCACGCCACCGCCAGTCCGATCACGGCGAGCCCGGCCACGGCCTCGAGAACGCGTCGTAGCGAACCGCTCACGTGTCGTCCCCCTCTCTGACAGCCGGGAGGCCGTGGCCCGGGCGGCGTCTCGACGATCGAGATCCGGGCGCCCGCGGCGTGCGCAACGGCCGCCAGCGAGTCGCGCAGCCGGAGCGCGATCTCGTGCGACTGCATCTCCCTGCTTCGCTTTGCCACCAGATTGACGCGGATGTCGGCCACGTGGGGCCCTCGCGCAGGAAGTAGTGGCGCACCATGCCGTTGAAATCCATGGGAGAGGCGATGCCCGACGTAGAGCTCGAAGTCGCGCACTTCGGGCGCGCGTGCGCAGCTACCTCGCCCAGGCTCCGCGCGACCGCGTCGGTGCGCTCGAGCGTGGTGCCCTCGGGCATGTCGACCACGATCTGGAACTCGTTCTTGTTGTCGAAGGGCAGCATCTTGAGCGGCACCGGCCGCAGCAGCGCCAGCACGGCAGCGCCGCGAAGAGCAGACGTCACGCCGCCCAGCAGCGCCCAGGCAGCGCCGGCGGCGTCGAGGAAGGGCTCGAGCAGCGCGCGCGTAGACGCGGTAGAAGGGCGTCTGCTCGATCGAGCGCGCCGGCTCCTCGTCGCTCGTTCGGCGGCATCGCCGCGCAGGGCCCGATAGGCGAGCCATGGCGTGATCGGTGAAGGCGACCACCATCGACATGAGCATCGCCACGGGCACGTTGAGCGCCATCGGCCGCATGTAGGGCCCCATCATGCCGGTGATGAAGAACATGCGGCAGGAAGGAGACGATCACCGCCAGCGTCGCCAGCAGGATCGGCGGCCGCACCTCGTTCACGGCCGTGCGCACGGCCTGCGAGCGGCGGCTCAGCCCGCATGCGCAGGTGCCGGTAGATGTTCTCGACGTCCACGATCGGATCGTCCACCACCAGGCCCAGCGACAGGATCAGCGCGAACAGCGTCACCCGGTTGATGGTGTAGCCGGCGCAGTAGTTGACGAGCAGCGTGAGGCGAGAAGGTGATCGGGACCGCCACCGCCACCACCAGCGCCTCGCGCCAGCCCAGCGACGCAGGCCGATCAGGCCGATCACGATCAGCGATGGCGACGGCCAGCGCCTTCGACCAGCTCGTTGACCTTGTCGTTGGCGGTCTCGCCGTAGTCGCGCGTGATCCGCAGTGGACGCCGTCGGGCAGGAGGGTGGCCGCCAGCTCCTCCATCCGCTCGCTCGCACCGCGCTCGCGCCACCCGCACCGCGTTGGTGCCCTTCTGCTTGGCCACCGCGATGTGGACGGCGGGACAGCAGCTCGGCCGTCGCGCGACTCGCGCTCCCCCTCGGCCGGGCCGAAGCCGATCCAGCTGTAGCTGTCGCGCTCGGCCGGGCCGTCGCGACGCGCCGCCACGTCTTCGAGGAAGACCGGCCGTCCCGTCGACCACGTTCACCACCAGCTCGCCGCAAGCTCGTCGAGCGCCGCGCGAAGAAGTCGCCGGCGTCGACCATGAATGAAGCGATCCGCCGGTCGAACCCGCCGGCGGGCCGCCGCACGTTGCGAGACGCCGAGCGCCCAGGCCACCTCCAGCGGCGGAGGTCTGCCGCGCCGCCAGCGCGTCCGGCGTCGAGCTCGACCCGCATCGTCGCGCGGCCGCCCGCCCACGACCTCGACGCGGTTGGTGCTCGGGATCGCCTGCAGCTCGATCTCCACCTCCTCGGCGATGCGGCGCAGCGCGAAGTCGTCGATGCGCATCGGGCCGATCGCTCCAGAGCGTCACGATGACGATCGGGACGTCGTCGATCTCGACGGGCTTGACCACCCAGCCGGTCGACCGCCGGCGGGACGAGATCCGTGTTCGAGTGGATCTTGTTGTAGATCTTGACCAGGCTGTCTTCGCGGTCCTCGCCCACGTAGAAGCGCACCGTCACGACGGCCTCGCCCGGGCAGCGACATCGAGTAGACGTACTCGACGCCGTCGATCTGGTAGAGCAGCTTCTCGAGCGCGCGTCGCGACCTGGCGCTCGACCTCCTCGACCGAGAGCCCCGGCGCCGCGACGAGCACGTCGGCCAGGGGCACGACGATCTGTGGCTCCTCTTCGCGGGGAGTGATCGTGACAGCCAGCAGCCCGGCAGCCAGCGAGACCGCGATCACCAGGCCCGCCAGGTCGCCGCGCAGGAAGAGATCGATGATGCGACCCAGCAGGGAGCGGTCGGATGCGTGCGGCTGGGGACTGGACACCGAAACTCCGGCGACAGGTTGGCGGAGATCTTAGTAAAATGAAATGCGACGGGCTCGCCGGGATCCCGAGCATCGACTGCCCGACCGACGCGGACTGGATGGACCGCTACTTCGGCGCTGGCACGCGATGAGATCTCTTCCTTGCGGTCCACATGCCCTACAATGACCGCCGCGGTCTTGTTGGGCCCCATTTGACTCTGGACGAAGTCGGTTGGCGAGGGTGAAGAATGCGCTTCAGACCCTCGCCTGGCGTTTCAATGCAGATCGCATGATCATGGACTACGCGAGGGAATTCTATCTGCCGTCGATCGGGGGCGTGGCTTTCGACGTCAGGGAGAGATAAGTTGTCGCGGCGTATGGAGAGACCCCCCAGACACGATGTGGTCTCGTTCGTCCTTCGCTCGTCCGCGAGCTACCCCCTGGCTGATCCTGCTATTGGCGGTCTGCGTTCTACCCATCAGCGGGTGTGCGCACTATCCCGTGAACTCGCCGATGAGGGAGGTCGATTCCGGCCGGGGATACCGGTTCATCACCGTCTCGGACGAGAACAGGTCGGACAGCCTCCTCCTCCTGCTTGCCTTCTCGGGCGGGGGCGCACGGGCGGCAGCACTGTCCTACGGCGTGCTGGAGCAGCTCTCGAAGGCGCAGATTCTCTGGGAGGGAAGACAGAGACGGCTGCTCGACGAGGTGGACTGGATCTCGGCAGTCTCCGGTGGCAGCTTCACCGCCGCCTACTACGCGGTCCACGGAGAGGATATATTCGAGGATTTCGAGCCGCGCTTTCTCAATCAAAACATCCAGGGCAGGCTCTTGCGACTCCTCCTCTCACCGGTCAACTGGGTGAGACTCGCTTCGCCGCACTTCGATCGAAGCGACCTTGCAGCAGAGTACTATGACCGGCACTTGTTCGGACATCGAACCTTCGGAGACCTCCTGAGAGACGGGCAGGGTCCCTTCCTGACGATCAATGCAACGGACATGGAGCTGGGCTTCCGCTTCGAGTTCACCCAGGAGCAGTTCGACCTGCTGTGTAGCGATCTATCCACTTTCCCTGTAGCCAGGGCCGTGGCCGCCTCATCGAGCTATCCCAGGCCTTCTGACCCCCATCACGCTGCGAAACCATGGGGGGACCTGTGGCGATACGGAGCCGGAGTGGATGAAGGCTTCCGATGGCCCCGGTATGTCGGACCGCCGTCAGAGCAAGGTCATGGAGGTCCGCTCCTATTTGAACCAAACGGACCGGCAATACATTCACCTCCTGGACGGTGGCCTGGCCGACAATCTCGGGGTTCGAGGATTCCTGGACGCAGTCATCAGTCGCGATAGCGTCTGGCGAACCATGCAGGCCTATCATCTCGAGAAGCTGCGAAAGGTCATCCTGATTGTGGTCAATGCCAGCGTAGGAAGAGACTTCACGGTCGGCACCCGGGAGAATGCCCCGGGCTCATTCAAGGTCGTCCGCTCTGCGATGCGAGTACCCATCAACCGATATTCCTTTGAAATGGTGGAGCTCTTCCGAGATCACATGGAGAAGTGGAGCGAGGAAATCCGGGAGCTCAGGCGAGCCGAACTCCCGGAAGAGGAAATCCAAGAGGTCTCCGGCGCACATACCACCTCGGTTCCGGAGGTGGATTTCCACATCATTGAAGTCAACTTCAACGCCCTGCTGGACGACAGCGAACGCCGATACTTCAACTCCCTGCCGACGAACTTCAATCTGCCCCCCGGCGCCGTGGACCGCCTCCGCGAAGTTGCGGGGAGGCTGTTGCGCCAGTCTCCGGACTGGGAGAGTCTGCTTCAGGAGTTGCATGGATCCCCCGGCGTTCCAGTCCGACCCGGGTATCCGCAATGACCACCTTGTCCCGGTGACCGGGTCCTAGCCAGTCGTCCCCAGGCAGCTCGCGATGGCATTGATGTTGAGGAGGAGGTGAAGCAGAGCCTGCTCCGCTTGCCTGACGTCTCCTTTGTCTCTGCAGCTCCCGCCATCGCCGCAGAAGCTGAATCTGCTGGTGGTGCAGCGTACGCAGGCCTTCCTTGCGTAGCATCAACGTGCGGTGGAAGTTGGGACGCCTCTCGGAGAGCGATCCGTCGTAGATGATCTCCAGCATCCGCCGTGTGCGCTCCAGCTCGGTCGAGATCTTTCCGAAGATCTCTTCCCTCAATGAGTGATCATCGACCAACATCGCGTATGCGTGCATGATCTCCTCGTTGGCTGTCATCAGGGATGTGGCGATGCTGCTCATCATGAAATGAAGCGGCGGCCACTGGAATGTCTCCCGCCTGATCGATTCGAGAGCCGCCTCATCGTGCTGCTGAAGCTCCTCCAGAGCAGTTCCCGCTCCGTACCAACCCGATATGTAGAACCGAGACTGGCTCCAGCTGAACACCCAGGGAATCGCCCTCAAATCGGCGAGTGTCCGCTGGCCCGTTCGTCGGCTCGGGCGAGAGCCGATTCGGCTGGATTCGATGGCGTCGATCGGCGTCGCCTGCCTGAAGAACGTCAAGAATCCTTCGCTGGCCAGCAGCTCCTGATAGGCACGGCGACTCGTCTCTGCAAGGCGATCCATGAGGGGCTCCAGCGGGTGAGTCTCCCTCGACGTGTGCCAGTGGGCGACGGAAGCAGCGCTCACTCCCGCCAGAAGAAGCTCGAGGTTGTGAACGGCTGTGATCCGGTTGGAGTACTTCTGAGCTATGGTCTCCCCCTGTTCGGTCATCCGCATGTCGCCTTCGACGGATGAATGCGGCAAAGCCCGAAGCAAACGATGTGTCGGTCCCTCCACCTCGACTGATCGTTCCGCCGCGACCGTGGAAGAAGCGTACCCGAATACCGCGGATTCTTCCGACTTCCGACAGTACTTGCTGAACGCGATATAGACCCCAGAGGCTGGCGAGAATGCCCCCGTCCTTGTTGCTGTCGCTGTAGCCGATCATGACTTGCTGGACAGGCACCTCTGCGCCTCCCATCTCGCGTTGATGGTCGAGGCTCCGGCGAGTGATGGGATGATCAAGGAACTCTCCAAGTATGTCCGGGCTCCGTTTGAGGTCTTCGATGGTCTCGAAGAGCGGAACGACCGGGAGGCGACACACCAATCCCGACGACGTCGGAAACGTGATACCGACCTCGCGGGTCAGCAGATACACGGCCAGCAAGTCCGGTAGACCGCGCGTCATGCTGACGATCAATGCGCCTAGCCCGTCCTGGCCCCAATCGTGGAGGTGATCTTTCAAGACCCGGTAACAGCTCAAGACGCTGTGGGCTTCGGGTCCCAGCTCCATGTCGGGCCGGGTAAACGGGCGCGGAACGCTCAGTTCCTGGTTCAGGAACCCGAGTCGTCTCGTCTCCTCCCAATCCGCGAAGTCTGCTCCATTCAAGCCGGCGCTCGTCATCAGTTGCCCGACCGCCAACTCATGAACACGACTGTTCTGCCGGACATCCATCCGCGCGAGGTGAAACCCGAAGGACTGTACAGTCCTGAGGACCGGTTGTACGTCGGCCAGGGCGAGGCGGTCCGCTCCCGCCTCGACGAGAAGCTCTCGAAGCAGATTCAGATCTTGCTCCAAACCAGCTGCGGTGCTGTAACAAGATGGGTGCTTTCGCAGGAGCATCGAGCCATCCACGGTCATCTCGATCGGTAGCTTGGCAAGCATGAGATTGACGAACTGCCGCCAGGGCTCGCCGGGATTGCGGGCCAGCGCCTGTTGACCACTCTCACCCAGACTCTCCGCTAGATGCGTGATCCGCTCGATCAGCTTCACCGGAGGGACGCTGAGGCGATCGGAGAGGCTCAGGTGGATGGCGAGTCCGGTAAGCTGCTGATGCAGAAGGGACAACGCGTTTGACCGCAGATCGTCGAGCGCGCGACGGGTAACCTCAGCATCCACCAGTGGGTGACCGTCACGATCGCCGCCTACCCAATTACCGAAGGAGAGGCGGGGAAGTTTCATGGGATCGGACAGGAGTGCGGCGTCGAACCCCGCATCGGTCCAGGCCTGCTGCAGCCGCAAGTCGAGCTGAGAGAGAACACTCGGGAAGACGTTTCGCAGGTAGTGAATGATGTTGCGCAGCTCGGACGGGAGGTCTGGCTTTTCGAGAAAGATGTCTCCGGTGCGCCACAGTCGCTCGAGCGTTGCCTTTATCTCTTCCGTAATGGCGCTCTGCTCCTGAGGCGTCCACATTGCGTTCTCGCGTTTGACGAGCAACAGATACAGCTCACGGTAGTGTTCGAGCACGGTCTGTCGTTTGGCTTCTGTTGGATGCGCGGTAAGTACTGGCTCGACGTGAATTCGAGACAGCTCTTCCGTGATCTGTGTTCCGCTCAACCCCAATTGCTTGAGTTGATGCAAGTGTGCCGCCCATGTCCCTGACGATTGAGCAAGACCCTGTTCGGTTTCAAGCTTGCGTCGAGACTGCGCCAATGCGTTTTCTTCGATCAGTCCGAGCAGCCGGAAGGCCATGGAATACGCTTGCGTGGTTCGAAAGAGATCGCAGACCGGCTCCACCTCTGGCTGCGCGTCTCCCCATGGCATGCGGCACACCAAATCGCTCTCCCCCAGGTCTTCGAGCACTTCCCGGAAGAGCCCCATCAAGTACTGAAGATCGCTTTCGATCTTGTCTGTCGTGTTCACCCCCGCCGGAGATAAGCTCATCGTCGCACTCCTGAAGCATCGAGGTCATTCGCACTTGCACGATCTTGCTCGCAACCCGCGATCGAGCGCCCGTCGCCGCCGAAGGACGGCGCAAGACACTCTACCGCAACTCGCCTTTCTCCGGAATCGAGGCCGGATACAGCAGATCGGGCCCCACGGCAGCTCGCGTCGCAGAGACAATATTCCGCGGGTCGAAGGTAATGACTTCGATTGGCAGATTGGTGTAGACTGCGGTCGAGGCGATCCCCAGAGTTGAGGACTCCGTGCCGGGCTGGAAGCCGCCATGATCAAATCCATTCCCGCCCAAATCATCTCCATCGTCCGAAGCCGCCGAGGGCGGCGCAACTTGAGCGCGCTACTGCGCTTCCTGCTCGTCCTGATGGGCATGATCTCGGTCTACTCCGTGGTCTTCCACGTCCTGATGCTGCGCGAGGGGCAAGAGCACACCTGGATCACCGGCTTCTACTGGACTCTCACCGTGATGTCGACGCTTGGCTTCGGCGACATCACTTTCCATACGGACCTCGGGCGCATCTTCTCGATCCTGGTGCTTCTTTCGGGGATCGTCTTCCTGCTGGTGCTGCTGCCCTTCACCTTCATCGAGTTCTTCTACGAGCCGTGGATGCAGGCGCAAGCCGCGGCGCGCGCGCCGCGCGAACTGCCGCCCGAGGTCTCTGGTCACGCGCTGCTCACGAACCACGACGCCGTGACCACTGCGCTGATTCGCCGCCTCGAGCAGTACCACACCCCCTACGCGCTGCTGGTTCCGGAGGTCGACGAGGCGCTGCGCTTGCACGATCTCGGCCTGAACACCGTCGTGGGCGATCTCGACGACCCGGAAGCCTGGCGGCGCGTCGGGGTGGAGCGGGCGGCGCTCGTCGTCAGCACGGCGAACGACTTCGCGAACACCAATGTGGCCTCCACGGTGCGCGCGATCTCGAAGGATGTCCCCATCATCACGACCGCGAGCGACGAGGCTTCGGTCGACATCCTCACGCTTGCAGGGAGCAAGCACGTGGTGCGGCTCGACGAGATGATGGCCCAGGCCTTCGCGCGGCGGACGATCGGCGGCGACGCCATGGCTCACACGATCGGTCGCTTCGACCGCTTGCTGATCGCAGAGGCCATGGCGCACCGAACGCCGCTGGTCGGCAAGACGCTGAGCGAGACCGCCCTGCGCCGAGAGCTCGGTGTGAACGTGGTCGGGATGTGGGAGCGCGGCAACTTCGAGCCGCCGCGCCCCGAGAGCCAGATCCAAGACGACAGCATCCTGGTTCTGGCCGGAACCGCCGAGAGCCTGCGTAGCTACAACGATCTCTTCCGCAGCCTACAACGTGTCGGGCGCCCCGGTCGTGATCCTGGGCGGAGGTCGCGTCGGGCGGGCCATTGCGCGCGCCTTCACCGCACGCCAGGTCGACTACCGAATCGTGGAGCTGCGGCCCGAGCGCGTACCCGAGGAAGCCAAGTGGATCGTGGGCAATGCAGCGGACCTCGAGGTGCTGAAGCAGGCCGGGATCGACGAGACCCCGACAGTGCTCATCACCCCACACGACGACGACCTGAACGTCTACCTCACCATTTACTGCCGCCGTCTGCGCCCCGACATCCAGATCATCAGCCGCGCCACCCTGGAGCGGAATGTCGCCACACTGCACCGGGCGGGCGCGGACATCGTCATGTCGTATGCGGGAATGGGGGCCAGCATGATCATGAACTGGCTCAAGCCCGGCCGGATCTTGATGGCCGCGGAGGGCCTCGACCTGTTCCGCGTGCCCGTGCCGAAGGCTCTCGCGGGCAAGACGATCGTGGAGTCGGAGATCCGGGCACGGAGCGGTTGCACCGTGGCCGGAATCAGCACCTCGAAGGGCATGGAGGTGGTGCCAGGCCCCGAAGCGCAGCTCCCCGACGGCGCCGACATCCTGCTGATCGGGACCCCCGACGCCGAAGAGCGCTTCCTCGAGCTATGGGCGAGCCGCGAGGAGCCGGCAACAGGGTGACTGCCTCCCCGGCCAAGCCCGGGGGACTCTCGGTTGGGCCAATTCCCTGCGGAAAATCAAGGTCTCGGGAGCTGGGCTACCCGATCACGTCTCTCCCGGGTCGCGACGCACGGGGACGACGGCGGCAATCGGAAGATCGGTGAAGAGGTCGGCCGCGCGAAGCTCAGTCGCATCCTCCCTCTGCAGAGCGGGGCACTTGCGGCCGGTGACGACGTCCTGGAAGAGGTCCGCGCCCACCCCGGGCCAGCTCACCGTGGTGTCTCCCCATGCGGCAGCTCCCAGAGGAAAGGGCTTGGCCTGACGCTCGAGGCGGGCACAGAGCCGCGGCGCGGCGACGACGAGCGTGGAGCCCCAGTCCTCCCGCGCAAAGGCACAGATGTTGCGGGCACGTTCGCCACGCGTGGAGAGGGACCGGTAGCTTCCCTCCAGGAAGAGCTCGGGATGCTCCCTGCGGAACTCGAGGAGCTTCCACGTCACGAGAAGCTTGACCCGGCCGTCCCACCACGACCCGGCGAGGGCGCGGAGGTCCGGCGCCGCGTGCGAACCGGCTTCGTCGTGCTTCTCCCGCAGTTCCGAGAGCAGATGGACGCGTTTCTCGTAGTCCACGGGCCTTCGGTTGTCGGGATCCACGAGCGAGAGGTCCCAGAGTTCGCAGCCCTGGTAGACGTCCGGAACGCCGGGCGAGGTGAGCTTGAGGAGGAGCTGAGAGAGGCTGTTCGTCGCTCCGAGCTCTGCGATGCACCCCGCAAAGGCAAGCAGGTCGGCCAGAAAGGCGCCCGCCTTCGCCGGGTCGAGGATCTTCTGGACGAATCCCGAGAGGGCTTTCTCGTAGGCGGCGTCGGGGTTCTGCCAGCTGCTGCTCTCCTTCCCCTCCCGAGCCGCCTTGATCATGTAGGCGTCGATCCGCTCCCGATACCTGGGAAGCTCCTCCGGAAGCTCGTCTTCCGGTCCGACGGGCCAGCTTCCGATCAGGGTCTGGTAGAGGAGATACTCGTGATTCGCCGTCGGCGCCGGCCATCCCTCGACCCTCTCCTTGAACCGGCGATTGAGCTTCGCCCAGGTCTGGACCCTCTCTCGCCACTCTCCGGGAATCTCGGAGAGAACGTTGATCCGGGCGCGCACATCCTCGCCGCGCTTGGTGTCGTGAGTCGAGGTCGTGAGCATGCGCACGCGGCCAGCGGGCGACGCGCTCCTGGTTTGCCGCGTGGAAATCCTCGAGCGAGATCCCGAAACGTCTCGGATCGCCTCCCACCTCGTTCAGCGAGACGAGTTGGTGATGACGGTAGAAGCTGGTGTCCTCGAGACCCTTCGCCATGACGGGCGGGGTGTACTGCTGAAACTTCGTGATGAAGCGAACCATGTCCCTTCGGACCGCATCGGATCGCGGTCCGCGCAGGAGATCACCGGCGAGGATCTGCTGGATCCAATGAAACAGGCTCGGTTCGGGATCGGAGCTTCGTTTGCGCCCCCCCTCTACGGCTCGCTCGATCTCTCTCCGGTCGTCTGGATGGGTGTCGAGCGGACTCACGTAGGTGCGGTACACGGGGAAGCAGGCGATGATCTCCTTCAGCGCTTCCTTGACGCCGGTCAAGGTGAAGTCCCGCGTGCGCCAGTCCGACTCCGCGATGCGGTCGAGCTGGTTCGCCAGGACTTGAAGCTCGCTTCCCAGCAGGAAGCTCATCGCGTTCTTCTTGCTGGTGTAGAGGATGTCGTCGAAAGAAGCGCTTCGATCCGCAAAGCGCTGGTAGATTCGAACCAGCGGACGCTCTCCGGCGGGATCGATCAGCAGCCCGTTCACCAGGTTCAGGAACTCGTAGCCGGTGGTTCCGTCGACGGGCCAGTCCGGTCGGAGCTTCTCGTGGACTGCGAGAATCTTCTCCACGACCAGGTAGAGACGCCGGTCCAGGAAGCGCTGACGAATCCGCTGGCAGTAGGATCTCGGGTCGGCAAGACCATCGATGTGATCGATCCGCAGGCCGTGCACCTGACCCCTCTCGATCCACTCGAAGACGCGTTGGTGTGTGAGCTCGAAGAGATCCTCCCGATCCACCCTGAGCCCGGCGAGCTCGTTGATGTCGAAGAAGCGGCGGTAGTTGATCTCGTCCGCTGCGACGCGCCAGTAGGCGAGGCGGTAGTGCTGCGCTTCGAGCAGTCGGTGGAGCGACTCGAAGCTCCGCCGGTCCCCCGGGCTCCCGTTGATCTCGCCGACCACCTCTTCGATGTGAGCGGCGATCGCATCGGCCTGGCGCGCGACCAGGGATGCGAGAGCGGCCTTCGCCTCCTCGGCCTGCCTGGCGAAGCGTCGCCCGGCGGCGGGCCGGAGCGCCCGGCGGGGCGAGCTCGCGGAAGGCCTGGAGCAAGGCGCGAAGATCGGCCAAGCCCGGGTCGCCCGGGGACCCGGGCTGCTCGAGCCTCCCCGGACGCGAGCCCAGAACCCGCGGGTAGCTCCGTGGCGTGATCGGAAAACGGTGCTCGTGATACCAGACGCTCAGGCTGCCCGCCCCGGAATCGAAGCGAAGCTCGAGCTCGCCCCTTTCCAGGACCTGACCGTAGTGATCGCCGAGGAAGGGCAGCAGCACCTTTCTGCGCAGCTCCGCCTTGGCGGGCTCCCAGTCGATGTCGAAGAACTCCGCATAGGGAGAGCTTGGACCGTACTCGAGCACGTCCAGCCACCAGAGATTCTCGTGGCCTCCGACTCCCAGGTGGTTTGGAACGAAATCCAGGATCTGTCCCATTCCGTGCCGGTGCAGCGTCTCGACGAACGCCGAGAACGACTCCTCGTCGCCCACCTCCGGGTTGAGTGCATTGTGATCGGTGATGTCGTACCCGTGCGTGCTTCCGGCGCGCGCTTTCAGGTAGGGTGCGCAGTAGACGTGACTCACACCGAGCCCGTGGAGGTAGGGCACGAGTCGTTCGGCATCCCGGAGGGTGAAGCCGCCGTGGAACTGCAGGCGGTATGTCGCCGTCGGCGTCGAAACCTCGGGAAGAGGCGCGTTCAAAGGAAACGCGTCTCCACCCATCACTCCCCCTCCACCAGCGCTCCCTGCCCGAGATACCAAGCCACGGACCACGGCGGCATCTCTCCACACTCGAGAAGCCGCGGCAGAGCGTCGTGGGTGGCGAAGAGCAGCCGGCCACTGGGGGGAGCCGGAAACTCTTTGCAGGGCTCTGGCGCGAGCTGAGCCCACAGCTTCAGACGCACGCCGGCTCGGAGGCGCCAGCTCACCTGCAGACCCGCCTCGCCGATCTCCGTGAACTCCGCGGCGTGCCCGGGAGTCCTCGCCAGCCGCGGCGTGACCTCGCGGTTTCGAATCTCGAGCAGACGGCGGTAGTACGCCAGCCACTCGCGATGACCCTCCTCCCGGAGGTCATCCCATCGCAGCGCCGCACTCTCGAAGGTCTCGCGCGCGCCCGGATCGGGAATTCGCTCGCGCGCGGCTTCGTCGCGGAACTCGGGAAAACGCGCGAACTCCCGCCGCCGGCCCTCTCGCACGCGGGCGGCGAGGGACGGTCCGAAATGGGCGAAGAAGGGAAAGGGCTGTTCGCACCCCCACTCCTCTCCCATGAAGAGAAGCGGGGGCGAGGGAGCGAGCAGCAGCACCGCCAGGGCCGCCCGCACCGCCTCGGGCTCCGCCAGGCTGACGATGCGTTCGCCGAAGGCGCGGTTTCCGACCTGGTCGTGATTCTGCAGGAACGAGACGAAGGCCGTCGGAGGCAGGTGCGCGCTCGGCTCACCGCGGGCTTCACCGCCGCGAAAAGCCGAGGCTTCGCCCTGGTAGGCGAAGCCGGTGGCGAGGCAGCGCCCGAGCTGGCGGATCGGACGCTCGGCGTAGTCGGAGTAGTAGCCCTTGCGCTCTCCCGCCAGCAGCACGTGCAGGGTGTGGTGGATGTCGTCGTTCCACTGCGCGGAGTAGAGCGGCGCCCTGCCCTGCGCGTCCCGCTCCAGGCGCCTGGCCTCGTTGCGGTCGTTCTCCAGGACGAGGTGGACCTCTCGGTGTCCGAGTCGTTCGTGAACCGCTTCGGCCAGCTCGGTCAGGATGTCCGGCTTCGAGGAGTCGTGGATGGCGTGAACCGCGTCGAGGCGCAGGCCGTCGAAGTGGTACTCCTCGAGCCAATACAGTGCGTTGTGGATGAAGAAGTCGCGTACCGTCCGACTCTGCTCGCCCTCGAAGTCGATCGCCGCACCCCAAGGCGTTCGGTGCCGCTTGGTGAAGAACGGCTCGGCGTAACGCGGCAGGTGATTGCCCTGGGGGCCGAAGTGGTTGTAGACCACGTCCAGCAGCAGCATCAGACCCCGCGCGTGGGCGGCTTCGACGAGCGCCTTGAGGTCCTCAGGACGCCCATAGCATTGCTCCGGCGCAAAGGGATACACACCGTCGTAGCCCCAGTTGAACTCCCCGGGGCACTCCGCGACGGGCATCAGCTCCACGGCCGTCACGCCGAGAGCGACGAGGTGATCGAGACGCTGCGCCACGCCGGCGAAGTCTCCTCGCTCCGTGAAGGCTCCCACGTGAAGCTCGTAGAGAATCGCCTCCTCCCATGCGCGCCCACGCCACCCCTGGTCGGCCCACTCGAAAGCGCGCGGGTCGATCACCTCGCTCGGTCCGTCAACGCTCTCGGGCTGGAAGCGCGAGGCGGGATCGGGCACCAGGAGATCTCCGTCGATCCGGAACCGATACCGGGAGCCGGCCCCTGCATCCGAAACCTCGGTCCGGAACCAGCCCCCCGCTTCGGCACGCATCGGAATCTCGCGCTCCGGTGCGGGGGCTTCGAGCCGGAGTGCCGCGCTCCTCGCGCTCGGCGCCCAGAGTCGAAACCGGACAACTCCGAGGTGGTCGAACTCCGCGCCAAAGGGCATGGGGTGGGCCCGCGCTACCACCGCTCAGGCTCCCGAGCGGGAAGCGAGCCGTCCCGCCTCACCAGGAGCACCAGCGAACGACCTTCGACGCGACAGGTCTCACCGGCCTGGTAGATCCTTGGCTGGAGGTGCGCCTCGCGGGCCGTCTCCAGCAGGCAGCCCCAGCTCCTCCCGAAGCGCTCCGGCGGGAGATTGAACGAGACGGGCTCCGGGTGGGCGTTGAGAATGGCCAGGAAGGTCTCATCGGCCTCGGGCTCTCCGGACGCGGTCAGGTGGTAGCCGTGGGCCTCGCCGCTCAGGACGTAGGCGAGGCAGTGATCCTCGGAGTCGCCCCAATCCTCCGGGCCTCGCTCCCGCCCGTCCGGCCGCAGCCAGGTGATGTCCTTGATCTCGCTCTCCGCGGCCCCCGGACCCTGGAAGAAGCGGTGGCGGTGGAAGACGATGTGCTCGCGCCGGATCCGGATGAGCCAACGCACGAATTCCTCGAGCCGCCGGCCGTCCGGGTCGATCGCCCAGTCGATCCAGCTGATCTCGTTGTCCTGACAGTAGGCGTTGTTGTTCCCGCCCTGGGTTCGGCCGAACTCGTCTCCAGCGAGGAGCATGGGTACGCCCTGCGAGAGGAGGAGCGTGGCCAGCAGGTTGCGCTTCTGCTGCTCGCGCCGCTGGCGGATGGCACGCTCGTCGGTGGGTCCCTCGGCTCCGCAGTTCCAGCTGTGGTTCTCGTCGGTCCCGTCGCGGTTCTCTTCGCCGTTCGCCTGGTTGTGCTTGCGCTCGTAGCTCACGAGATCGTGGAGGGTGAATCCGTCGTGGGCAGTCACGAAGTTGACGCTCGCCCATGTCCGCCGACCCTTGCGATCGAAGACATCGCTCGAGCCGGTCACGCGGGAGGCGAGCTCGCCGAGCTGCCCCGCGTCACCCTTCCAGATAGCGCCGGACGGTGTCCCGGTAGCGGTCGTTCCATTCCGCCCAGCCGGGAGGGAATCCGCCCAGACGGTAGCCGCCGTCTCCCACGTCCCAGGGTTCGGCGATCAGCTTCACCTGGGAGAGAACGGGATCCTGCTGTACGGCGTCGAGGAAGCCCGAGTGCTGATCGAAGTGCTCCCTCTCTCGCGCCAGGGTCGTCGCCAGATCGAACCGAAACCCATCGACGTGCATCTCCTCGACCCAGTACCGAAGCGAATCCATCACCAGCCGAAGAACCCGCGGATGCCGGAGATTCAGGGCGTTGCCGCATCCGGTGAAGTCCTTGTAGTAGCGCTCGTCATCCGGGAAGAGGCGATAGTACGATGCGTTGTCGATCCCTCGAAAGCAGAGGGTGGGGCCGAGATGGCTTCCCTCGGCGGTGTGGTTGTAGACCACGTCCAGGATCACCTCGATCTCCGCGTCGTGGAGGTGCTGCACGAAGGCCTTGAACTCCGCCAGCGTCGGTTGGGAGAGATAGCGCGGATCCGGGGCGAAGAAGGCCAGGGTGTTGTAGCCCCAGTAGTTGGTGAGCCCACGCTCCACCAGGTGGCGATCGGCGAGAAAGGCCTGGATGGGGAGCAGCTCCACGGCGGTGACGCCGAGGCGGCGCAGATGGCCGATCGCGGCCGGGGTGGCCAGTCCAGCGAAGGTCCCTCGCAGAAGTTCGGGAACCTCGGGATGACGCATGGTGAAGCCGCGCACGTGCAGCTCGTAGATCACGCTCTCGTGCCAGGGTCGCTGCGGCGGACGGTCTCCCGCCCAGGTGTAGGCGGTATCGACGACCCGGCACTTGGGCATCCCCTGGGCGTTGTTGCGGCGATCGAAGGAGAGATCTTCCGAGCGATGGCCCACCCGGTAGCCAAAGTGGGCGTCGCTCCAGCGCAGCGACCCCGCCAGGGCCTTCGCGTACGGATCGAGCAGAAGCTTGTGGTGGTTGAAGCGGTGGCCGCGCTTGGGGTCATACGGTCCGTAGACCCGGTAGCCATAGAGCTGTCCGGGACGCACGTCAGGGAGGTAGCCGTGCCAGGTCTGATCCGTGTATTCGGGGAGCGGAATGCGGTGCAGCTCGCGCCGACCGCGTGGATCGAAGAGGCAGAGCTCGACCTTCTCTGCGTTGTCGGAGAAGAGCGAGAAATTGACCCCCAGCCCGTCCCATGTCGGGCCGCACGGATACGGCCTGCCAGGCCAGACTCGAGGCCGGTTGCCACTCATGCGGAGCTCCCGCACCTGGCCGCGAACCGGGCGCTCAGGAGGTGACCTCTCCGGGCGAGGCGGTGGTGGAGGGAACGGCGAGGACGGGCCGGTCGGCGAGCTTGAGGACGCGATCCGTGGTCCTCCCGATCAGCAGGTCCGCGAGCGCGGTGCGCCCCTGCACACCGACCACGATCCAGTCGGAGTGCGTGCTCTTGGCGAGCTCGACGAGCGCCGTCTCGGGTGGACCATCGACGACACGCACGTCCATCTCCACGTCGGCCGCGAGGCGCGGCGCCGCCCAGTTCTCGAGCGCCTCCTGGTCATACGGCCACTTGCCGCGGTGGGCGAGCTCACTCCAGTTCTCGAGCCAGAGTTGCCTTCTCTCCCGGATACGCGTGGACCAGAACCAGACCGCGGCTTGCGCCGAGGTCGCGCGCGAGCCGGATGGCCACGTCGAGGGCGGCATGCGACGCACGCGAGAAGTCGACGCCCACCAGGAGACGCTGGGGAGGCTCCGCGAGTCGCCGTGTCCTTGGGCACGACCAGCACGGGACAAGAAGCGACGCGCACGACCCGCTCACTCACGCTCCCGAGAAGGACGTGGGCGAGGCGCGCATGCCCGCGCCGCCCCACGACGGTGAGCGTGGGCCTGTGCTCCCGTGCGACCCTGGTGATCGAACGGGACGCAGCCCCCGGCTCGAGTCGGGTCTTCACGCGCGCCCCCGCCTGCCGCGCGCGCTCCCCCCAATCCTCGAGGCGGGCTCGCGCCAACTCCTGCGCAGCGTCGAGCCAGCCCTCCCCTCCTTCGGCCATCTCGGGTTCTGAGACCCAGCCCGTCGGGTTCCAGGAGTGCAGGAGGAGCAGCTCGGCGTCGAGCTTCACGGACAGAGAGATAGCGTGGTCGAGAGCTCTCCGAGACGCGTCGGAGAAGTCGACGCCCACCAAGATGCAAGCCTGGGCTGTCGTCATGACCTTCCTGAACCTCTCCCGACCCGGTGCCGGGCTCGGGCGTGACCTGTTTGTGCGTTCTCGCTGCCGATCCGGCCTCGAATCGCCGGCCTTGCTCAGCCCGGCTCGAGCAGGGAATTGCCGCTGTGCCGCTGGTCGGCGATCCTGCCCGACATACGATACCGCATCGGGGAAGGCCTGGATCGGAGCGTCGGATGAATTCGGGAAGGACAGGCCGGCGCCGATCAGCTCGGTCGGTCGTGATCGGAGACGAGGCCCACCGCCGCTGTGTCCGCGAGGCCCTCGAGCGCCTCGACGTACGGAGCCTGGTTCTCGGAATCCACGACCTGAGCCTCCCGAGCGCCGAGGACGAGGACACGGGGCGAGGTGCCCCCTGCTCCGAGGCCGGGCTGAACCTCTTGCGGTTCGTCCGAAACCTGGGCTTCGATGGGATCCAGCTGGGACCGCAGGGCGAGACCCACGAGGGGAGCGCGTCCCCCTACGAGGGGACGATCTTCTCGCGCAACACCCTCTCCATCTCCCTCTCGCGCCTGGTCGAGGGCGACGACTGGTGGAGCGGCTTGCTGGCACCTGACGCGCTGGCCGAGGTCGTGGCCCGGAGGCCCGAGGGGAGCGACGTGCGTGTTCCCTACGGCTTCGTGTACCGCGAACATCGACGCCTGCTTCGGAAGGCGTTCGCTGCCTTCGAGAGCCGGGGCACGTCCGAGCTACGACGCGCCTTCCAGGACTTCAAGCACCGGCACGCCGAGTGGCTCGAACGCGACGCGCTCTACGATTCCCTCCGCCGCGAGCACGGGGGCGCTGCCTGGGAGTCCTGGGGGGGGCCGGGTGCGGCCCTCGACTCCCGCCTCTGGAATCCACGTCGGGGCGAGGCTGCCGCCTGCGAGACGCGACGCGAGGAGCTGCGTTCGAGGCACGCCGCGGAGATGGAGTTCTACCGCTTCGCACAGTTTCTCGCCCACGACCAGCACCGCTGCTTCCGCGAGGAGGTTCGCCGGCTCGGCCTCCGCCTCTACGGCGACCTCCAGGTGGGGCTCTCACGGCAGGACGCCTGGAGCTACGATGCGCTCTTCCTGCGGGGCTACCTGATGGGCGCACCGCCCAGCGGCTCGAACCCCGAAGGTCAGGCCTGGCATTACCCGGTCCTCGACCCCGCGCAGTACGGCGACCTCGCGAATCCCGGTCCCGCCATGCGCCTCGTCCAGGCCCGGCTCGAACAAGATGTTCGCGGAGTTCGACGCGGTGCGGATCGACCACCCCCACGGGCTGGTCTGCCCTTGGGTGTACCGCCCCGAAGAAACGGATTCGGCGCGGGCGGCGCTGCGCGGGGCGCGGCTCTTCTCCTCGCCCGATCTCCCCGACCACCCCGCGATTGCCCGGTTCGCCATCGTCCGGCGCGAGCAGCTGAACCCCGATCCGGAGACACCGCGCCACGCGGACGACTGGGTGGTGGATCTCGAGCCCGAACAGGTGGATCGCTACGCGCTGCTCTTCGACGCCGTCGTCGCGTCGGCGCACCGAAGCGGGCGGGCCACCTCGGACCTGGTCTGCGAGGTGCTGAGTACGATGCCGTATCCGCTCCAGCGCGTGCTGCAGCGGCACGGACTGGGGCGCTTCCGCGTGACCCAGAAGGCCGACCTCCGCAGGCCAGACAACGTGTATCGCAGCGAGAACGCCTCGCCTGAAGACTGGCTGATGGTCGGCAACCACGACACCAAGCCCCTGTGGCTGCGGATCGAGGAGTGGGTGGAGAGCGGAGAGATTCATGAGCGGGCAACCTACCTGGCGGAGCGCCTGGTTCCCGAGCCTGGTGAGCGAGCCGGCTTCGCCGAGGAGCTGGTCCGGGATCCGGGGCTCTTCGCCCAGGCGCAGTTCGCGGACCTCTTCGTGGGGCCGGCGCGGAACGTCATGATCTTCTTCACCGACCTCTTCGGGATCGCGGAGGTCTACAATCGCCCCGGCGTCGTCTCCGAGGAGAACTGGTGCCTTCGCCTGCCCCGGGATTACCGCCGGAAGTACCTGAACCGCTTGACGCGCCGACAGGCGCTGAATCTCCCCCGGGCGCTCTTCCTGGCCCTCCGCGCCCGTGAGCGATCGGGTGCCGACGCCGAACTGCTCCGCCGCCTCGAGGCGGAGGCACAGGCGATCGAGCACGAAGTCTGAGCCGAGCGCGGAGTCGGGGTGGGCGGGGTTCCACCTGGGCGCAGCGTTCGACGGCCCGCACCTGACGGGGTATGCGCTACGGTAGGAGAATGATCAAGGATCCCGAGGAACGATCGCCGTCCCCTCCCCGGGTCGTCATCGAAGACGTCGAGCCCCAGATCGACGCGGGACGCTTCCCGATCAAGCGGGTGATCGGCGAGCGGGTCTGCGTGTCGGCCCGGATCTTCACGGAAGGGCACGATCGGCTGGCGGCAGTGGTCAGGGTTCGCCAGGCCGGCGAGGAGGCGTGGCAAGAGATCCCCATGCGGGAAGAGACCCATGACCGCTGGGAGGCCGAGTTCTCGGTGGAGCGACTCGGTCGGTGCGAGTACACCGTCGAGGCCTGGGTGGACGGCTTCGGCTCCTGGCGCGAGCGCCTGGCCAAGAAGCACCAGGCGGGCCACGACGTACGCAGCGAGCTCCTGGAGGGCGCCGAGTTGGTTCGCCAAGCGGGCGGGCGCGCCGCTGCGAGGGACGCTTCCTGGCTGGAGGAGCAGGCCGGACTTCTCAGCGGAGACGCACCCGCCGCATCCCGCGTCACCCTTGGCGCTCTCGGAGGAGCTCCGCGAGCGCGTCGCAGGCTATCCGGACCGCAGCCGCGCCACCTGCCACGCGGACGTCCTCGAGGTCCGAGTGGAACGGGAGCGGGCCCGCTCGGGAGCGTGGTACGAATTCTTCCCGCGTTCTTGCGCAACTGAGCCGGGCCGCCACGGCAGCTTTCGCGATGCCGAGGAGCGCCTGGTGTACGCGGCCGAGATGGGCTTCGACGTGATCTATCTGCCGCCCATCCATCCGATCGGCAGGACGAATCGGAAAGGACCGAACAACACGCCCTCCGCCGGGCCGGACGATCCCGGGAGCCCCTGGGCCATCGGAGCCGAGGCGGGCGGCCACAAGGCGGTCCATCCCCAGCTGGGCGGCCTGGCGGACTTCGACCGCTTCGTGAAGAAGGCGCGTGACCTGCGCCTCGAGATCGCGCTCGACCTCGCCTTCCAGTGCTCGCCCGACCACCCCTACGTCGAGAAGCACCCGGAGTGGTTCTACCGGCGGCCCGACGGCACCATCCACTACGCCGAGAACCCCCCGAAGAAGTACGAGGACATCTACCCGCTCAACTTCGAGTGCGAGCAGTGGCAGGAGCTCTGGAACGAGCTCAAGAGCATCGTGCTCTTCTGGATCGATCACGGCGTCACGATCTTCCGGGTCGACAACCCCCACACCAAGCCCTTCGTCTTCTGGGAGTGGCTGATCCGCGAGGTCCGGGAGCAGCACCCCGAGGTCATCTTCCTCTCGGAGGCGTTCACCCGTCCAACCGTGATGCAGTATCTGGCCAAGTCCGGGTTCTCCCAGTCCTATGGCTACTTCACCTGGCGCAACACCAAGTGGGAGCTGACCGAGTACCTGCGCCAGCTCACGCGGCCGCCGCTCTGCGACTATCTGCGGCCGAACCTCTTCGCCAATACGCCCGACATCCTGCACGAGTACCTCCAGAGCGGCCGGCGCGCGGCCTTCCAGATCCGCGTCACCCTTGGCGGCCACTCTGGCCGGGAGCTACGGGATCTACGGACCGGCCTTCGAGCTCTGTGAGGCCGCTGCGCACCCCGGCAGCGAGGAGTACCGGGACTCCGAGAAGTATCAGCTCCGGCATTGGGATCTCGAGCGGCCCGGCAACATCCGTGACTACATCGCGCGCCTGAACGAGATCCGCCGCGAGAGCCCTGCCCTGACCAGCGGCGGGCCACCGTCGTTCTATCCCGTCGACAACGACGACCTGATCGCCTACGGCCGCGCGACAGCGAATGGCGGCGAGGCCGTCGTCGTGATCGTGAACCTGAACCCCTACCACGCCCAGGCCGGCTGGGTGGAGCTTCCAATCGAGGAGCTGGGGCTCGACGCAGTACAGCCCTACCAGATGGATGATCTGCTCGGCGGTGCGCGCTACCTCTGGCATGGGAGCCGCAACTACGTGGCCCTGGACCCCGCATCCGCGCCCGCACACATCTTCCGAGTCCGCCGCCGCATCCGCACCGAGCGCGACTTCGACTACTTCCTATGAGCCCCAGCCCGCGCCGCAGCCGGTCGGATCCCAAGCGCCGGGGTCTCCCCGAGAACGAGCCCCTCTGGTACAAGGACGCCGTCTTCTACGAGCTTCGCGTCGGAGCCTTCCAGGACAGCGACGGCGACGGCACCGGTGACTTCCAGGGTCTGACCGAGCGACTGGACTATCTCCGGGATCTCGGGGTCACCGCCTTGTGGCTACTGCCCTTCTGCTCTTCTCCCCTCAAGGACGACGGCTACGACATCGCCGACTACACAGGCGTCCACCCGAGTGTGGGCACCCTGGAAGACTTCAAGAAGTTCCTGCGGGAAGCTCATCGCCGGGGCCTCCGCGTCGTGACCGAGCTCGTCATCAATCACACCTCGGATCAGCACCCATGGTTCCAGCGTGCTCGGCGCGAGCCACCGGGGAGCCGCTGGCGAAACTTCTACGTCTGGAGCGACACCCGGGATCGCTACGCCGAGGCGCGGATCATCTTCAAGGACTTCGAGCACAGCAACTGGACCTGGGATCCCCTGGCCAATGCCTACTACTGGCATCGCTTCTACTCCCACCAGCCGGACCTGAACTTCGACTCGCCCGATGTGCGCAAGGCCGTCTTCCGCTTTCTCGACTTCTGGTTCGGGCTGGGCGTGGATGGCCTCCGGCTCGATGCGATTCCCTACCTCTACGAGCGCGAAGGCACCAACTGCGAGAACCTCCCCGAGACCCACGCCTTCCTCAAGGATCTGCGCAGCCACGTGGACGGCAAGTACCGTGACCGTTTGCTGCTGGCCGAGGCGAACCAGTGGCCCGAGGATGCCGCGGCGTACTTCGGCAAGGGCGACGAGTGCCACATGGCCTTCCACTTCCCAGTGATGCCGCGGCTCTTCATGGCACTCCACATGGAGGATCGCTACCCGATCATCGACATCCTGCAGCAGACCCCGCCCATCCCGGAGACCTGCCAGTGGGGGCTCTTCCTGCGCAACCACGACGAGCTGACGCTGGAGATGGTGACCGACGAGGAGCGCGACTACATGTACCGCGTCTACGCCCACGATGCGCAGGCGCGCATCAATCTGGGCATTCGTCGCCGGTTGGCCCCTCTGCTCGGCAACGACCGCCGCCGCATGGAGCTGATGAACGCGCTGCTCTTCTCTCTCCCTGGGACGCCGGTGCTCTACTACGGCGACGAGATCGGGATGGGTGACAACTTCTACCTCGGCGACCGCAATGGAGTCCGCACACCGATGCAGTGGAGCTCCGACCGAAACGCCGGCTTCTCTCGAGCGAATCCCCAGCGCCTCTACCTCCCCATCATCATCGATCCCGAGTACCACTACGAGGCGATCAACGTCGAGGCCCAACAGAACAACCCCCATTCGCTGCTGCATTGGACCAAGCGGCTGATCGCCCTGCGCAGGCGCTACCACGCCTTCGGCCGGGGCACGATCGAGTTTCTCGATCCGCACAACCACAAGGTGGTGGTGTTCGTGCGGTCGTACGGGAACGAGCGACTCCTCGTCGTGGCCAACCTCTCCCGCTACGTCGAATACGTGGAGCTGGACCTCTCGGCGTACCAGGGGATGGTCGCCATCGAGCTGTTCAGCGGGAGGCCCTTCCCACCGATCGGCGCCCTGCCCTACCTGCTGACCCTCGGGCCGCACTCGTTCTACTGGTTCCGCCTCGAGACCGCGGAGATCGCCCTGGGCGCACCCCTGGAGACCGCTCCCTCGCGATTTCCGCTGGTGCGTGCCCATGAGAGCTGGGAGGACGCGCTGCGGGGCGAAGGACGGGGGGCCCTGGAGGCCGTCCTTCCGGCGATCCTGCGCGAGCGCCGCTGGTTCGGCGGAAAGGCGCAGGCGATCCGGTCCGCGCGCGTGCTGGAGACGATTCTGCTCCGGGACGAGTCCGTCCAGGGACTGATCGCGCTGGTCCAGGTCGAGCAGGAGCAGGCCAGCGCGGAAATCTATGCCCTGCCGGTGAGCTTCGCAGCCGGAGCGCAAGCGGAGGCGCTGCGACACGAGCGGCCCCAGGCGGTGCTGGCCGAGCTGGAGATCGCGACGACAGCTGGCACCGAAACCGGCCTTCTCTTCGACGGATTGGAGGATCCGGACCTCTGCACTGCGCTCCTCGAGGCCATCCGGCGGCGGCTCACGCTGCGGGGCTCCGCGGGTCAACTCCTGGCGATCCGGACGCGGGTCTTCGGCGAGCTCCGTGGACCCGAGGACGTTCCCCTTGTGCCCGAGGTGATGCGGGGCGAGCAGAGCAACACCTCGGTTGCCTTCGGCGAGCGGCTGGTATTCAAGATGTTCCGGCGTCTCTCGGAGGGCGTCAATCCGGATCTCGAAGTGGGGCGCTTCCTCACCGAGCGCGCGGGCTTCCCCAACATTCCCGCGGTGGCGGGTGCCCTGGAGTACCGCGTCGGCCGTCGGGAGCCGATGACGGTCGGCATCCTCCAGGCGTTCGTGCCCAACGAGGGCGATGCATGGAGCTTCACACTGGACCAGGTGGAAGGCTACTACGAGCGAGCTCTGGCGCTGAAGGCGGAGGCGCCGGAGGTACCGGTGTCCGAGGGGAGCCCCCTCGAGCTCATCGAGGAAGAACCGCCGCCGCTGTTCGAAATGGGCACCCATCTCGAGTTCGCTCGGCTCCTGGGACAGAGAACCGCGGAGCTGCACCTGGCGCTGGCTCATGATCCCGAGGATCCCGGCTTCGCCCCGGAGCCATTCACGACGCTCTACCAGCGGAGCCTCTACGAGTCGATGCGTACGTCGGCGAGCCGCAACCTCAAGCTGCTTCGCCGCCGGCTCGGGGATCTGAACGAGCCCGTCGGGTCCGAGGCCCGGCGTCTGCTCGAGCGCGAGGAGGAGCTGCTCGGAGCGTTCCGCGCCATCGTGGGAGCCCGGCTCGGCGGCACGCGGATCCGCGTGCATGGCGACTACCACCTGGGCCAGGTGCTCCACACTGGAAACGACTTCGTCATCATCGATTTCGAGGGCGAACCCGCGCGGCCGCTGACCGAGCGGCGCCTCAAGCGCTCGCCACTGGGCGACGTCGCCGGGATGCTGCGCTCCTTCGACTACGCCACGCACACGGCGCTCTTCGGCTCCGCGGAGCGCGGTGCGATTCGCGAGGAGGACGTTCCCGTCCTGATGCCCTGGGCCCGCTCTCTCAGCCAGTGGCACGGCTCTGCCTTCCTGCGGGCCTACCTGCCCCCCATCCAGGCGGCCGGGC
Organism: uncultured delta proteobacterium; assembly: GCA_963722885.1. GTDB lineage: Bacteria > Myxococcota_A > UBA9160 > UBA9160 > UBA6930 > CAVXZE01. The sequence continues at coordinate 20,400 of CAVROS010000003.1, read as the reverse complement.
TGATTCCCGCCGAGCGCGACCAGCTGGACGTCCTGCTTCGCGTCCTGCTGCTGGAAAAGGCCGTCTACGAGCTCGGCTACGAGCTGAACAACCGCCCCGGCTGGTCGAGGATTCCGATCCGCGGAATCCTCGACCTGCTCGGTGGTGGATCCTAGAACGAGGACCGCAGTGGCTGCTTCCGACGCGACGCTGCTCAGCGACCAGGATCTCTACCTCTTCAATGAGGGAAGCCACCTGCGTCTGTACGAAAAGCTCGGATCGCACCCGGGAACCGTCGAAGGCGTCGAGGGGACCCACTTTGCAGTCTGGGCACCGAACGCGGCGCGGGTCTCGGTGGTTGGCGACTTCAATGGCTGGGATCGCGAGCGCCATCCCCTGCTCCCGCGGCTCGCCTCCGGCATTTGGGAGGCGTTCCTACCCGGTGTCGGGCCCGGCAACCGCTACAAGTACCACGTCGTCTCACGCTCCGGCGGCTACGCAGCGGACAAGGCCGACCCGTTCGCATTCCACGCCGAGGTGTCCCCCCAGACCGCCTCCATCGTATGGAACCTCGAGTACCAGTGGATGGACGGGGAATGGATGGAGTCCCGCCATGGGCGCAACGCCCTGGGGGCGCCCATGGCCATCTACGAGGTCCACCTGGGGTCCTGGCGCCGGGGCGGGAAGGCCGGTGAGCAGCTGCTCGGCTACCGGGAGCTCGCGCCGTTGCTCGCCGAGTACGTTCACGAAATGGGCTTCACCCACGTCGAATTGCTGCCGTTGATGGAGCACCCGTTCTACGGCTCCTGGGGCTACCAGACCACCGGCTACTTCGCGCCCAGCAGTCGCTACGGAACCCCGCAGGACCTGATGTACCTGATCGACCACCTCCACCAGCGCGGGAATCGGCGTGATCCTCGACTGGGTGCCCTCCCACTTTCCCGCTGACGAGCACGGCCTCGGCTTCTTCGACGGAACCCACCTCTTCGAGCACGGAGATCCGCGACAGGGCATCCACCCGGACTGGGACAGCTTCATCTTCAACTACGGGCGACACGAGGTGCGGAGCTTCCTTCTCAGCAGCGCCCTCTACTGGCTCGACGAATACCATGCCGACGGACTCCGGGTGGACGCGGTGGCGTCGATGCTCTACCTCGACTACTCGCGCAAGCAAGGCGAGTGGATTCCGAACAAGCACGGAGGACGCGAGAACCTCGAGGCGATCGAGTTCCTCCGCCGCCTGAATGCGGAGGTCTACCGGCACCATCCGGACACCCAGACCACCGCCGAGGAGTCGACCGCCTGGCCCATGGTCTCCCGGCCGACCCACCTGGGAGGCCTCGGCTTCGGCATGAAGTGGGACATGGGATGGATGCACGACACGCTCCAATACATGAGCCACGATCCCATCCACCGGAAGTTCCACCACAAGGAGCTCACCTTCCGGACCATCTACGCCTTCCAGGAGAACTTCGTGCTTCCCCTCTCCCACGACGAGGTCGTGCACGGCAAGGGCTCGCTGCTCGGGAAGATGCCCGGTGACGACTGGCAGAAGTTCGCCAATCTCCGCGTCCTTCTCGGCTACATGTACACCCAGCCCGGCAAGAAGCTCCTCTTCATGGGCGGCGAACTCGGCCAGCAGAAGGAGTGGAACCACGACTCGAGCCTGGAGTGGCACCTGCTCGAGCAGAACCTGCACAAGGGCCTCCAGCGTTGGGTGCGCGATCTCAACACCCTGTACCGCGGCGAGCCGGCACTTCACGAGCTGGATTGCGAGGCGGGCGGCTTCGAGTGGATCGACTGCAACGATTCGGAGCGGAGCACACTCGCCTATCTACGCCGTGGCAGATCCACGCAGGATGTCGTCGTCGTCTGCAACTTTACTCCCGCGCCGCGCGAGAACTTTCGGATCGGCGTGTCTCGCGCGGGCCATTGGCGCGAGATCCTGAACAGCGACGCCCAGCTCTACGGCGGAAGCGGCCAGGGGAACCTCGGGGGGATCCGAAGCGCGCCAGTCAGCTGCCGCGGACACGCGCAGTCGATCGTCATCACGCTCCCACCGCTGGCCGTCGTGGTCTTCAAGAACGAATGAGTGAGGAGACGCGGTGCGGTGGGCCTGGCCCGCCTCTTCGAGGCGCCCTTTCGGGCTCGCAAGCCCTTGAAAACTCGAGCTTTTTGGCGCCGCTTCTTGGGCTAAGCTTCGCGGGACATGAGTTCGTGGTCACTCGCGCTTTCAGGACCACGGGGCCGCGCTTGGAGCCCGGACGGCGAATGAACCGGGTGAAGGCTTAGTCCTGTCTGATCCACAGGAGCGGATTTGCATGTTCGGAGGGGGCTTTGCCTGGATCCGGTCGGTCCTCGACGGGCTCATGCACTTCCCCGATCAGGGGGATTCATCCGGACGCTACCAGCAGTTGCGCCGCAACCTGATCCTTGGTGCTGGTCACGCTGGTGCCGCTCTTTCTGATGGCCCTGATCAATCGTTATCAGTACCAGAAGAGCATGAGTATCCAGACCATCGAGCCCCTGCGCGTTCGAGTAAACGACACCAAGCGATCCTTCGAGATGTTTCTCACCCAGCGCCAATCGGCGTTGAGCCTCATCGTTTCGACCCGTCGCCTCGACCAGCGCCTGGCCGTTGGTCTCGACCAGGAGATCCTTCAGCCGCTTCCCAGTCTGCGAGACCACCGCCAGCGTGCAGCTCGCGGCGTGGACGTCCAGTCCAAGGTAACGTTCCATCGGTGCCTCCTCTCGTTGGGTGTTTTCTGGTTCCCAACTCGAGGATGTCCGACGAGGCGGGGGGGCACCAACCCTCTCAATCCCGGGGACTTACGCCGCTGCCCGCAGATGCCATCCCCCTATGATGCCTATATCAACAGCCCAAGTGGTCCACATCACTCTGACGGGTCACACCGCATGGGGCGCGAGCCGGGTGCGCCACTCGAAGTGCATGACAAGCATGCCCAAGCACAGCGAAGTAGTCCGCGAGCTCCTCGAAGGTAACAACCGTTACCGCCGCGGAGAGACGCGCGCATACAGCCTCCCCATCGACCGCGACCTGCTCGTGGGGGAGCAGCGCCCGATCGCCGCGGTGTTGAGCTGCTCAGACTCCCGGGTCGTGTGCGAACACCTGTTCGATCAGGGTCCAGGCAAGCTCTTCGTCGTGCGAGTGGCGGGGAACTTCCTGAATGCCGACGGTCTCGCGTCGATCGAGTTCGCGGTGAGCGTTCTCGGTGTGCAGGTGGTCCTCGTCCTGGGCCACTCTTCGTGCGGGGCTGTCTCCGCGGCCATCGAAACCCTGCGGGACGGCGCCAAATTCCCGGGGCACCTCTCGGACCTGGTGAGCGTCCTTCGGGAGCCGGTGATCCGCTGCGAGGATCTGGACGGAGACCTGCTCTCGAATGCGGTGCGCGAAAACGTGCGCATGACGGTGGAGCGCTTGGCGGCTGCGGAGCCAGTGATCGTAAGCAGCGTTCGTTCCGGTGCGATTCGGGTGGCGGGGGGCGTTTTCGACCTCTCGACGGGAGCCGTCTCTCTACTCCCTTGAGGTCGGCCGAGTTCCCGGCGCGGAAGCTCGCTCTCGCTGGATGGGTGTCGGTCCTCAATATCGGTCCGCCGCGGAAAAGCTGAGGCTTTTCCTCCTGCCTCCGCTCGACCAACCGCCGATGCTACTCCAGACCTGAGCCGAGAATCAGACTCGTGCTGAGGCGAGACATCGTGCAGAATCCCGCGCGCCATGCAGGCTCTGCTCCGCTCCTCTTCGTATTCTGGCGTTCTTCCGAACTCGCAAGAAGCAGGCGATCATCGAGCTGGCCCTTCGCCAGCAGCTCGCCACTTACGCCCGAGCGCGAACCAGACCGAGCCTCACATCCCTTGATCGCGCCTTCTGGGTCGCACTCCACCGGCTTTGGCCTCGCTGGAAGGAAGTACTCGTCAGCGTCAAGCCCGAGACCGTGATCCGCTGGCACCGCAAGGGCTTCCGCCTCTACTGGCGGGCCCTCTCCCGGCGCGGGCCCGGGCGGCCGCGCGTCCCGCAGGAAGTGCGAGAGCTGATCCGCCGCCTTGCGTTCGAGAACGGCTGGAGGGCGCGGAAGATCCAAGGCGAGCTCTCGAAGCTCGGCTTCACCATCAGCTTGGCGACGGTGTCGCGCTATCTCCCGAAACGCTTACCGGATCCGGGCCGTCGCCAGCGCTGGACGACGTTCCTCCGAAATCACAAGGACGCCATCGCGGCCTGGGCCTGGCAGGGCAATCCCTATCTCGGGGCCGTCGTCGGCGCTGCCATGGCCATCAATACGCTGATTGCGGTCTCCCTCGGCGGCGTCGTGCCGCTCCTGCTCAGACGGCTCCGCGTCGATCCGGCGCTCGCCTCGGGCCCGATCCTGACCACCGTCACCGATATGTGTGGATTTGCGCTGGTCCTCGGCATCGCGACCGCATGCCTGCCGTTGCTGACTCACTCCTGACCGGCCACCCGGGAGACGCGCCACCAGCGCTCGCACCCGGGTATCCCCAGGGGGATGATCGATGCGTGACGAATCCCGGTGTCAGGGGATCCTATCTATATGAGGAGGAACTCCCCATGGAGACCACCGAGACGAAAAACACGATCCAGACCACCGTGAGAGAGACAACCGAGTCCGCAAGGAAGGTCGGAGGCAAGCTGCAAGCGCTCGCTGGGAAGACGGCTGAGTCCTCGAGGCGCTGGGCGAACCGCTGTGGCGAGATGCTTTCCGGCGGTGCGGGACTCGCTACGCACCGAGCGAACCAGCATGTGCTGCAAGCGAGACTGCACCGGGCCTATCGGGAGCTGGGTCGTGTCCTCTACGCGGCTCATGAAAAGGGCGAGGAGACGGGGCCGCTCATCGAGGTTCCCGAGGTCCGGGCTGCGCTGGAGCGAGTCAAACAGATGGCGGAGAACCTGCACTCGAACGATGCCAAGCTGGCGGAGCTTCGCAAGCCCGGGAATCGGGGGGATTCGACCTCGTCGTGACCGGATCCCACGCTAGCTAGCGCAGCTATGCGCTCAAGGAGCGTCCACTTCGCCTTCTGGAGACCGTAGAGTCGGTGCCGTGCCTTCACCGAGCGAAGATCCGGACCGACCACTCGTCGACCGAGCCCGGCGTGAGCTGCCCTACCAGACGGCAGCCTACCAGGAACTCGTCGAGCGCCACTCTGCGGCGGTCTTCCGGCGCGCACATCGGCTCCTCGGGTCGCGTGCCGACGCGGAGGATGTGGTGCAGGAGGTCTTTCTCAACGTCTTCCGGGCCATCCCTCGTGTCGACATTCGCGGCCGCTTCGTCCACTGGCTCAACTCGATCACACTCAACGCCTCCCTTCGCCTCCTCGATCGTCGGCGGCGCGAGCGACGCCGACGCGAGGCGTTGCAGCTGCATCAAACAGCCACGCAGACCGGATCGGAATCCGACCCGATGCTGCGACGCTCTCTTACCGATGCGCTGGACTTGCTCCCCCCGCAGACCCGGGTCGCGATCGTTCTCCGCTTCGTCGACGGCCACTCGTATGTCGAGATTGCGAGGATGACTGGAGAGAAGGAATCGACGGTCAAGATGCGCGTCGCGCGCGGGATGCGGCGGGTCCGGGAACAGCTCGGCTTGGATGAAGACAGGCTCTAACCGAAGAAACAGAGAGGACGCAGATGTCAAACGATCGGGAACCGTGGGAGCAGGCAGCTCACGAGCTGTTGGAACCTTTGCGCATCGAGCAGGTCGCCCCGGATGAATCGGCCCTGGTCGAGGCAACCATGCGTCGCGTGCACTCGGAGATCACCTTGCATGAGGTCGTAGACCTCTTCACATCGACGTTCGTACTTCGATTCTTCGCGCCGGTCCTGGATCTCGTGGCGGGCGGCCTGGGAAACCTCTCCAGACAAGGAGACCCGAAATGAGTGATCTGATCAACATCGAAGCCTGGCGGGAGGTCCTCGTCTCGTCGCTCAGCGAGCTGGGTACCACGATCGCCGGATTCCTCCCGAACCTGGTGGGGATGCTCGTCATCCTCCTGGTCGGGTGGGCGATCTCCCGCCTGACCGCCGGACTCTTCCGACGACTCCTGCAGAGGTCAGGCCTCGATCGCGGAGCGGAGCGTCTCGGCGTCGCCGAGACGCTCCGAAGCGCGGGGCTGGCGATGGTGCCTTCGGAGATCGTGAGCCGCCTGATCTTCTGGATCCTGATGCTGACCTTCCTGCTATCCGCAGTGGAGACCCTGGGCCTCGAGGCCGTCACCGCGACCATCGACCGTCTGATCGCCTATCTCCCCAACGTGATCGCGGCGGCGTTCATCGTGGTGGTGGGCCTTCTCCTGGCGCGATTCGTTCAGAGCCTGGTCAGCTCGGGAGCCGCGACCGCCAACCTGGTCTACGCCCGGCAGCTGGGTTCAGCTGCGCATGGGGCGGTCGTCGTCATGGTGGGCGTACTGACCGCGCAGCAGCTCGGCGTCGATACGCAGCTCTTGATGACAGTGATCACCGCGCTGATCGCGGCAGCCGCGCTGGCGATAGGCCTGGCGTTTGCCTTGGGATCGCGCGAGGTCGTCGAGGCGATCCTGGCCAGTCACTACATCCGCCAGAGCCTCGCAGAGGGGGACGTGATCGAGATCGAGGATCGAAAGGGGCGGGTCGAGCGAATCGGGCCCGTGGACACGCTGCTCCGGGATGGCGAGTCGAGCTGGAGCATTCCCAACGTCAAGCTGCTGCGCGAGACGATCAGCCGGTGAGGGGCTCTCCCCCGGATCGGCGGTGGCGCCAACACCGCGGGTTGACACGCCGCGTGACGTGACCAGATTTGCAATCAAGCACACTCAGCTCGAGGAGACACCATCATGAGCAGCGAAGCCCACAAGCAGAAGGCCCAGGCGAAGCTCGAAGAGCAGAAGGCCGCCATCGACTCGGCCAAGGCAAAATTGAAGGGCATGAACGCCGACACACGCCTGGAGGCCGAGAAGCACCTCGACGGGCTCGAGAGGGCCTACGAGGGAGCGAAGGCGAAGATGGCCGGGCTCGCTGGCGCCGGCGAAGAGGTCTGGGACGAGTTCACCAAGGGCCTCGAGAACGCCTGGGACAGCGTGACCGACTCGGTCAAGAAGCTCTTGCGCTAGGTTTTCTACTCCCCTGCTCTGGTAGACTGGTTCGGTGGCTAGAATCCGACTCATTCTGTTGCTCTTCCTGCTCGTATCCGTGGCTGTGTTCACGGCGCAGAATTGGCAGGTCGTCGACATCCGCTTTCTCGCTTGGAAGCTCGAGATTTCCCGAGCCATCCTACTGCTCGGTCTACTCGGAATCGGCTTCGTCCTTGGATGGCTCGCCTCGAGCTTCCGTGGGCTGAGCGGCGAATAGCCGCACCGACAACGAAGGAGTGCCAGGTGTCTGAACTCAGTTTCCGCCTCGAGCAAGAGTTCGAGAAGCTCAAGCAGCGTCGCGACGAGCTTCGCGTCCAACTCGACCTCGGGAAGAAAGAGGTCGAGGACAAGTGGGCCTCGCTGGATGAACAATGGGGCGAGCTCGAGGTCAAGGTCAAGCTCTGGGCCAGGCTCACCCGACAGAGTGCCGATGAGGTCTCTGACGCTGCCGAGGAAGTCGTTGAGGATGCGAGGGAAGGCCTCGAGATGACCGCTGGCGAGGTGGCAGACGCGGCAAAGAAGCTCGTGGTTGAGGTTCGAGAGGGCTTTGATCGCTTGAGAAACCTTCTCTAGTCGAAGCGACACTCCCACCGCCGGGACCGGATGATGACGCGCGACGCGGATGCCGCCCCGCCAACACGCTCAGCCCGTCGCCGCCGGCGGCTCGGCGCCGGCGGCAGGCGCCTCCTCCGGCTCCTCGCCAAGCTCCACGGCCTCCCCCGCGCCCACCAGCGCCACCAGCGGGAGCCGCCCGACGAGGGCGCCGCAGTCACCACCAAAGGGATCCACGAGGTGGAAGCCCGCCAGGTGCAGGGGCAGGAAGACGGCGATGGCGTCGCGCGAGCGCTCGGCGATGGCGTCGGCGTCCGCGCCCGCCACGGGCACGATCTCTGCCTCGATCCGCAGCTCGTCGAGCATCCCGGCGAGGTGCTCCGTGAGCTTCTCGTCCTGCCCTTCCGCGGCGGGCGCCAGCAGGCGGATCGTGGCCTCGTCCCAGGTGGCGCTGCGAGTCATCAGGTAGGCGAAGAGCAATGCGAGGCGCGACGAGCCGTCCTCCCACCACCAGACATCAATGCGTCGCTCCTGCGGCGGCGTGTCCTCGAGGCGGTGCTCGTGCAGCCGCGATGAATGCAGCACGATTACATTGCGCCCGATGCGCAGCGCGTTGCGGAGCACGTGCGCGTAGCGCGCGCTGCCCGCGCCCTCCCCGCCGTCCTGGAACCAGTTGAGCAGCACGGTGTTGGCGCGGATCGGTCCGACGCCCCAGGTCTGGACCAGGGTCGAGGCGCCGATGCCCAGGTCGGGCGCGGCCACCACCAGCGGAAAGGCGTCGAGTCCGTGCTCCTCGATCTCGCCGCGGAGCGCGGCCTCCGCATGCTCGCAGCGCTGGCGCATCTTCGCGTCGGAGCCTTCGCCCTCGAGCAGCTGCACCGCGGCCACGAGTCCCGAGCCGCCGGTGATCCACGAGGCGAAGCGCAGAATACGCTCGCGCCGCTCGGCCCCGGCGGTGAAGACCAGCACGTGGGGCTGCCAGTCGCGCGGGGCCTCGGAGGCCTCGGCCAGCCCCTGCAGGCCGTCCTTCACCCGGCGGAAGCGGTACGCCCAGCGGCTGTCGCGCCAGGCGGTGGGAATGGCGGTGCGCTTCAGGTACTGGTGCACGGCGCCGAGCAGCGCCAGGGCCACGACCCCCGCCAGGGGATCGATCGCCAGCATCGCCCCGACGCACAGCAGCGTCCCCGCCAGGCTGGCGCGCCGGTGGAAGAAGCGGAAGCGCGGCCGAAAGGAGGGGCTTGCGCCGGTGGCCTCGACGTAGGTGGCGTAGTTCAGCAGGCCGTAGGAGATCAGAAAGAACATCGAGATCACCGAGGCGATCGCGTTCAGGTTGCCCGCGACGATCGTCGCCAGCGTGATTGCCCCGACCAGGAGCACGCCCCGGCGCGGGTTGCCCTCCGCCCCGTGGCCGCGCGCGAAGGGCGCCAGCAGCGGGAACACGCCGTCCGCCGCCAGCGCCTGCAGGATGCGCGGCGCCCCCAGAAGGGACGCCAGCGCCGAGGAGAGCGCCGCCGCCATCAGCCCCGCATCGACCAGCGCGGGCAGCGCCGCCACCCGGCGCATGGCGGCGTAGTCGCCGCGCAGCACGTCGCCGGGAAGCGCAGCGGCGAAGACCAGCATCGCGCCCACGTACACCACGGCCGACAGCCCCACTGCGGCCAGGGTGCCGCCCGGCAAGCTGCGCGAGGGATCGCGCAGATCGCCCGACATGTTCACGCCCTGGGTGAAGCCGGTGACGGCGGGGAAGAAGAGCGCGAAGAGCGGCCAGAAGCCCAGCGCGCCGGCGGGCGCGGCCAGGCCGCCGGCCAGCCGCTCGCCGTCGCCGAGGGCGAGCCCGCCGGCGAAGAAGGAGACGAGCCCGGCGGTGAGCACCGCCATGATCGCGTATTGGAGGCGCGTGGCGAGGTCCGCGCCCAAGAATGCCACGCCCCCGAGCACGAGCGCCGCCCCCGCGGCCAAGAGCCGCGGGTTCGCCGCCGGGAGAAGGGACGCCGCGACCTCGCCGAAGCCGACGCAGTAGAACGCCACCGAGATGGCCTGGGCCGCGAAGATCAGCAGCCCCAGCGCACCGCCGTACTCGATTCCCAGGCTGCGGGAGATCAGGTAGTAGACGCCGCCGCCGCGCACCTTGCGGTTGGTCGCGATCGCGGCGAGCGAGAGGCTGGTGAGGACCGAGATCGACTTGGCCAGCGCCAGGATCAGCAGCGCCCGCCCGAGCCCCGCCGAGCCGACCACGAAGCCCGTGCGCAGGAAGAGGATGACGCCGAGGATCGTGAGCAGGCTCGGTGTGAAGACACCGCCGAAGGTTCCCAGCGTCCCAGTCCGGCCGCGCCCGCGCATCTGCCCTCCCCGTCGATTGCAGCATAGCGGCTACCCCGGCTCGACGGCTGCTGGCTCAACTTCTTCAGTTCAGAGGTGGGTCTCGCTAGCGTCTGCAACCGATGGATGGAACCACGCAGGCTTGGCGCCTCTGATCCACTTGGGCGATCGAGGAACGCGAGAGCGACGCGCTTCCGGGCCGATGCCGCCTCGAGCGACGCCCGCCGTCCTCAGGAGGAGTCCGGACCGCGCCGCCGTCGCCGCGGGCGACCGATCCAGCCCTGGCGGCGGAAGTACCAGACCAAAGACACGGCCATGACGACCATTGCCGCCAGCACGCTGAAGTAGCCGGAATGACTCTTGAGCTCTGGCATGTACTCGAAGTTCATGCCGTAGATCCCCGCGATGAAGGTGAGCGGGATGAAGATGCTCGCCATCAGGGTGAGCACCTTCATGATCTCGTTCTGCCGGTGGCTCACGTTCGAGAGATACATGTCCATGAGCCCCACGACGACCTCGCGGCAGAAGTCGACGCGGCCCATGATCTGCGAGATGTGGTCGTGGGTGTCGCGGAGGTAGGTCCGAGCTTCCTCCCCCATGAACGGGGAGGTGGAGCGACACATGTTGCTGATCGTCTCCCGCTGCGGCCCGCCGATGCGGCGCAATGTCGCGACGCTGCGCCGTACCCCGTGCATGCGGGCGAGATCCTCCGGTTGCGGGTCCACGAGCACCACCTCCTCGAGGTCGTCGAGCTCCTCGGAGAGGCTTTCCACCACGGGGTAGTAGTGGTCGACGAGAACGTCGATCAGGGCGTAGGCGAGGTAGTCGGGACCCGCGCTCCGGATTGGCCCGACGCCCGACCGAATCCGCTCGCGCACGGGGTCGAAGAAGCCGTAGTACCGGTCCTGGAAGGTGATCAGATAGTGGTGACCGACGAGGAAGCAGACTTGCGGAGCGGAGAGATGACCGTCGTCTGCTATCGGAGTGCGCGCGATGATGAGCTGGTGCTCGTCGTAGAGCTCCGTCTTGGCAGGCTGCGGAACGTTCACCGCGTCCTCCAGCGCGAGCGGATGGATGCCGAAGAACTCGCCGATCCGCCGCAGGGCCGTTTCGTCGCCCATCCCGCGCACGTCGATCCAGGTGGTCGTATCGGTCTGGGCGAATTGCTCCAGCTCGGTGCAGTCTTCGATGGAGCGCTCGACGACCTGCTCCGGGCCGTAGTCGAAGAGGTGGATCTGCGGCGGCGGCGAGCCGGCCGGAATCGCCAGCGTCCCCGGCCGCGCTCCGATCGGCGGGTTACGTTTCACCAGCATCTTGCTGCTCCTCTCCGTTCACGATCCGCACCTCCACGGGCGAGACCGAGTCGAGATGCACGTCGCGCTGCGGGAACGCGATCACGATGCCGGCCTCGCGGTAGAGCTCGTCGATGCGGAAGCGTATGTCACTCTCGATCCGCAGACGATCGAGGACGGAGCGCATCTCGATCCAGAAGCGCGTCTCGAAGATCAGCGCGTTGTCGCCGAAGTCGCGGAAGAGCACCACGGGTTCCGGCCGCTTCAGGATCTTCGGATGCTCCTCCAGGGCCCGGAAGATCAGACGCTCCACCTCGCGCGTGGGCGACCCGTAGACGACGCCCACAGTGATCGTGATCCGCACCTTCGGGTCCGTGTGCGTCCAGTTGACGACCTTGCTCTCCAGGAAGGCGGCGTTGGGCACGATGATGTGGACGTTGTCTCCCGTGCGGACCCGCGTGCTGCGCAGCCCGATCCGCTCCACGGTGCCGTAAACGGCCTCCACCTCGATCAGGTCACCGAGCTTGATGGGGCGCTCGGCCAGCAGGATGAGGCCGCTGATGAAGTTGTTGACGACGGTCTGGCTGCCGAAGCCCACGCCGATGGCGAGCGCGCCGCCGAGCACGGCGAAGGCGGTGAGCGGGATCTGCACCATGCGCAGCGCGGTGAGGAAAGCGACGAGCAGCAGGAAGTAGAAGGTCAGGGCCTGGAAGGCATGGGCGGCACCCGACTCGAGCCGCAGGCGCGGAAAGACCCGCTTTCCGAGCAGCCGAGAGGAGACGCGCGCCAGCGCATAGCCGATCAGGAAGATCGCGATGGCGCTGACGATCTTTCCCGGTGTGATGGGCTCGCGCTCCGAGGCGGTCAGATGGTAGTTCCACGCCACGCGCAGCTGGTGCAGGATGGCCCCCAGTCGGGCCGATAGCGGCAGCTCCCGGCTCTCGCGCTCCAGGGCGGCGGCGACCTGCTCCTCGACCAGACGGGAAGTCTCCAGGCTCTCGACGTCCTCCTCGTAGTGCTGCAGCAGCTTCTTCAGGGCGTGGGTCTGGAGCTCCGCCCAGTGCTCGCTCGCGCTCCCCGCGGGGATCTCCGCCCGCCGCTGGCGCGTGAACTCGAGCTCCTGGCGCAGCTCCTCCAGCCGCTGCTCCTTGACGACGCTCTCGCGGCCGAGCTGCTCGAGCCGGTCCTCGGAATCGGCGCTCCACTCCGCGATCTGCTCGGACGGGATGCGTCGGGTACGCAGCTCGCCCAGCCGGCGCCAGCTCTGCTTGTCGGCGCGCGTGCGCTCGAGACGCTCCTCGAGGAGGGCCTCCGTGCGCTGCTCGTTGGAGAGCTGGAGCCGCCGTGCTGCCACCTGCTCGCTCAGTGCCTCACTCGGCTCGGCCGCCGCGTCGAGCCGGTCCTGGGCGGCCTCGAAGCGGCGCTGGGCCGAGGCCAGGTCGAGCCGTGTCGAATCGAGGGCGCGGCCGAGGTCGAACTCCCGCTTGTCGAGTCGCTCGAGCGCCCGTTCGACGGACTCGGCTTCGGCCTGCGACGTCGCCGCGGGGGGGACCTCAGGGGGCTCCTGGGCGCTGCCCCGGAGCGGCAGCAACAACACGGTCATCGCCGCGAGGAGGAGCCCCCAAGACTTCGGCCTGGATGCCACTTGCAGCCGGCGATCGCGCATCCCCAGAGGATAGGCGATCGAGAGCCCTTTTCGGCGTCCGATGTGGTCCGTCCGTCCAAAGCAAGTACCCGGACTTTCTCATCGATCCCCGGAGCATCGATCCCACCGATGTACCCAGGCGGCGATTGCCGTTGTAGAATGCCGTGAGGCAGCGAGGGAGTGCCCTACCTGGATCTGCGAGAAGGGTATGGCGCCACGTCCACGATCGTGACCGAGTACCTCCAGGAGCTGGAGGTTCCGATCCACAAGCGTCCCAACACCCTGCCCTCACATCTGCCGAGAAGGGTATGGGCCACCTCCGATCCGATACCTCCAGGAGCTGGAGGTTCCGATCCACAAGCGTCTGGCCACCGCGCTCTTCTACGGGATCACCTCGGAGACCCGAAACCTCGGTCGAGAGGCACAACCGGCTGACATCGTTGCCACCCAGTTCCTGTATCCGTACGTGGACAAGCGAGCCCTGGCAGAGATCGAGACGCCGCGTCTGAAGGCGAGCTATTTCGAGCTGGTGGGCAGCGCTGTCGAAAGTGCCATCGTCTGCGACGACGTAGTGGTCTCGATTCTGCCCGAGGTACCCTATCCCGACGCAGTAGCGGAGCTGCCGCTCGAATCGATCGCGACCTAGAACTTCCCACCGATTCGATCGGTTGATCGAGAAGCGGCCCCGCGCGGAAGGCGGGGCCGCTCCGAAGGGTGGCTCGCTCCTACATGTCCATATCGGACATGTCCGGCATGCCGGTGGCGGCGCCTTCTGCCTCTCCGGCTTCTCCGCCACCAGGGCCTCGGTCGAGAGCAGGAGCGACGCCACGCTGGCGGCGTTCTGCAGTGCCGTGCGCACGACCTTGGTCGGGTCGATCACCCCGGCCTTGACCAGATCCTCGTATTCCTCGCTCTGGGCGTTGAAGCCGAAGTTGCCCGGTGCCGGCCTTGACCTTGTCGACGACGACCGCGCCGTCGATGCCCGCGTTGCTCTGCGATCCAGCGCAGCGGCTCCTCCATGGCCCGGCGCACGATCCGAACGCCCGCCTTCTGGTCCTCGTCGTCGAGACCTTCCTCGAGGCCGTCGAGGGCCTTCTGCGCGCGCAGGAGGGCGACGCCGCCGCCGCAGACGATCCCCTCTTCGACCGCCGCGCGCGTGGCGTGCAGCGCATCCTCGACGCGCGCCTTCTTCTCCTTCATCTCGGTCTCGGTGGCCGCACCGACCTTGATGACCGCCACGCCGCCGGCCAGCTTCGCCAGCCGCTCCTGGAGCTTCTCGCGATCGTAGTCGGAGGTGGTGTCCTCGATCTGCTTGCGGATCTCGTTGCAGCGGCCCTCGATCGCGGCCTTCTTGCCCGAGCCCTCGATGACGGTGGTGTTGTCCTTGTCGATCACCACCTTCTTGGCCAGAGCCCAGGTCCTTGAGGGTCACGTTCTCGAGCTTGAGGCCCAGCTCCTCGGCGATCACCTGGCCGCCGGTGAGGATGGCCATGTCCTGGAGCATCGCCTTGCGGCGGTCGCCGAAGCCGGGGGCCTTGACGGCAGCGCAGTGGAAGGTCCCGCGGAGCTTGTTGACCACCAGGGTCGCGAGCGCCTCACCCTCGATGTCCTCGGCCACCACCAGGAGGGGCTTCCCTTGCCGGGCCACCTCCTCCAGCAAGGGCAGGAAGTCCTTCATGCTCGAGATCTTCTTCTCGTGCAGCAGGATCAGGGGCTCCTCGAGCACCGCCTCCATCCGCTCGGCATCGGTCACGAAGTAGGGCGAGAGATAGCCGCGGTCGAACTGCATGCCCTCGACCAGCTCGAGGGTGGTCTCCATGGCCTTGGCCTCTTCGACCGTGACCACCCCTTCCTTGCCCACCTTCTCCATGGCCTCGGCCAGGATCTGGCCGATGGTCTCGTCGCCGTTGGCTGAGACCGTGCCGACCTGGGCGATCTCCTCCGTGCTCCGCGTCGGCTTGGACTGCTTCTCCAGTTCCTCGACGAGCGTGGCCGTGGCCTTGTCGATCCCGCGCTTGAGGTCCATGGGATTCATGCCCGCCGCCACCATCTTGGTGCCCTCGCGGAAGATGGCGTGGGCAAGCACTGTGGCCGTGGTGGTGCCGTCGCCGGCCACGTCCGAGGTCTTGCTGGCGACCTCCTTCACCAACCCGGCGCCCAGGTTCTCGAAGTGGTCCTCGAGCTCGATCGCCTTGGCGACGGTGACGCCGTCCTTGGTCACCGTGGGGGAGCCCCAGCTCTTTTCCAGGAGCACGTTGCGTCCCTTCGGGCCCAGCGTCACGCGCACCGCGTGTGCCAGCGTCTCGACGCCTCGGAGCAACCGCTCGCGAGCGTTGTGATCGAAGCGAATCTCTTTCGCAGCCATTGCAGTGGACTCCTCACTCGAGCACCGCGAGGACATCGTCCTCGCGGATGATCAGGTGCTCCTCACCCTCCAGCTGGATCTCGCTACCCGAGTACTTGCCGAAGAGGATTCGGTCACCCTTGTGGACGTCCAGGGGTCGCAGGTTGCCGTCGTCATTCACCTTGCCGTTTCCGACGGCGATCACCTTGCCTTCCTGGGGTTTTTCCTTGGCGGTATCCGGAATGATGATCCCGCCCTTGCTCTTCTCTTCCTCCTCGATCCGCTTGACTAGAATGCGGTCGTGGAGCGGTCGAATCTTCATCTCTCTCTCCTCGATGAGGGCGGGGTGGCGTCGCCCTTCACGCTCCAGGCCAGCACACCCCGCCTACACTTTTGTCGGGTCTCTACCCGGTCTTTACTTCGATGCGTTGAACCGGCCGCTCTGCCGAAGGGGCCTTGGGAAGCGTGATGGTGAGCACCCCGGTGCGATACTCGGCGGTCGCCTCCTCGGCCACCACCTCGCAGGGAAGTTGAATCGTCCGCTGGAAGCTGCCGTAGACGCGCTCGAGTCGATGGAACGCTCCCCTTTCCTCAGGCTCTTGGCGCTTCTCTCCCTTCAGAGTGAGAAGACCCTCGGTGAGATTGAACTCGAAGTCCTTCTCCTCGAGACCTGGCATCTCCGCCGTCACGAGGAGTGCGTCGTCCGTCTCACGAACGTCGGTCCGAGGATCGAAGCCTCCATTGGCCCAGCCCCACAATTCCGCGAGGTCGAAGCTTCGCCTGAAGTCCTCGCGAATCCGATTCATCTCCCGGTGGAGGCTGAAGAGCCGACCCTCGGGGCCGCGAGGGCGCACTCACCCCTTGCTCCCGATCCAGCGGAACGAGATCTCGGACGTTCATTTCTTGCCTACCTCCCCCTACCGAAAAGAGCGAGTTGTCCCGCCGGGTCAAACCGGCGCTTAGGCGGTCCGGAGGGAAAGGGCTTCGAGCCACTCGGCCCCGGGCTCGGTTTGGGCGAACCCAACACCTTCGTCTGCTTCTTGGTCTTCCTAGCCATTTACGTCCTCCCCAGCCGCGTATTCCTTGCAGCTCCGCGGCATAACTTTTCATTGCACCGGTCGTGCCAACCTCGGACAAGGACCTAACACGCTCCTAAGTGACTGTCTCAATTCAGAAATTCGAACATAAGGGGAAGACGATCCGCATGAATTTGATTGCTGATCGGAGTCTTGACTTCCGATTATTTTCGGAGTAATAGAATCCGATCGACAGGAGGTATCAACTCCAGTGGTACCGCGAGTTCTCATTGCAGCTTCATCATCCTCGAAGCTCGCGCGCATCGCGAGCCGACTTGTTGACGGGGGCGTCCTCGTGACCCAGGCAAAGGCTGCGGAGGATCTCTGGAAGCACTTGGCCAGCGAGAGCTTCGATCTGGTCCTGCTCCGCCACGAAGACGTGCCTGGGTTCTCGACGCACATCGTTTCGGAAATTCGCGCCCTTCCCGACGGACCGGAGGTTGCGGTCGTGGCATCCAAGGAGGATCCCCAAGAGCGCGCGGAACTCCTGACCGCGGGCTGCCTCGCGGTGGTGTACGAAGGGCTCGCTGAGGCGACGCTGATGCGTACCATCGAGGCTCTGCTCCAGCGTCGTCGGGAGCAGACCGAGCGCAATCTCGACGAGGGTGGCATTCAGCGGTTTCACCTGTCGGACTACGCCTCGGCCAGCCCAGCCATGCGGCAGTTCCTCGACACTGCGCGTCGTGTGGTTGCCACCGATACGACGCTGCTCTTGCTGGGCGAAACCGGCGTGGGCAAGGAGTGGCTAGCCCGCGCAGTTCACGCCGAAGGGCCGCGAGCGGCGGCGCCATTCGTGGCGGTGAACTGCAGCGCGCTTCCGGAAACGCTGCTCGAGAGCGAGCTCTTCGGCCACACCAAGGGGGCCTTCACCGGCGCCACCCGCACTCGCCGCGGGTACTTCGAGCTGGCCCACGGAGGAACGATCTTCCTTGACGAGATCGCTGAGCTCCCACTGCACCTTCAGGTAAAGCTGCTCCGCGTGCTCGAGGAGCGGCGGATCCAACCGTTGGGTTCAGAGCGGTCGATCGCCGTTGACGTGCGCATCCTGGCTGCGACCAACCGCGACCTCGAGGTCGAGATCCGGGAGAAGCGTTTTCGCACGGATCTGTTCTACCGACTCAACGTAGTCTCGCTCACCCTGCCGCCCCTGCGTGAACGGCGCGAGGACATCTCCGAGTTGTTGCAGAGCTACATCGACCACTTCCGTGGCCGGCTGCCCAGTGACGTGGCGGCGGTGAATTCCGAGGCGCTCGAAGCCCTCTGCGCCTACGACTGGCCGGGAAACGTGCGTGAACTGATCAACGTCGTCGAGCGGGCGGTGCTCATGGCCACAGGTTCCGAGATCATGCTCGTTGATTTACCGGAGACGATCCAAAGCTGTGCACTCGGCCGCGGACGTCCCAATCGGAGGGGCGATCTCACGTCTGGTCTCGCACGGGACGGGCGGCGATGGACCGACAGCCCCTGGCGGACCATCCGGCAGGAGGTCCTAGAGGACGCGGAATACCGCTACCTGAGCGAATTGCTCGGGCTCTGCTCGGGCCGCGTGGGCGAGGTGGCCAGCAGGGCCGGAATGGCTCCCCGCTCGCTCTTCGAGAAGATGCGACGATACGGCCTTCGCAAGGAAGATTTCCATCGGCCGACGACCGCGGAAGAGAATCCTTCCCGCTGATGCCGGCCCAGTAGACGAATCACCCAACATCGCAAACCGTGACTCAGTTTCACCTGCTCTCCTTCGAGGGTCCCGATCCCTACGCGCGGGCGGGAGGCCTGGCGAGCCGCGTCGATGGGCTGACGCGCGCCCTCGTCTCCCTGGGCTTCGAGACGCAGCTCTGGTTCGTCGGCGACCCGGATCTCCCCGGCCACGAGGAACGCGAAGGAGTACGACTACACCGCCTCCCTTGGGCACTATTTGCTGAGGCACGTCTTGCTCCCGTACCTGGCGACGGGTGGAGACGCAGTGGTCCTCGCCGAGGAGTGGCAGACCGCGAACGCGGTGCTCGCCAACAGCCGCTTCGAACTCCTTCGCTCCCCGCGCACACTACGGGCGCTCTCGGTCGGATGATGCCAGCGCACCTACGCGGGCTACAACGCCGCGAGAATCTGGCGGACCTCGCCTCCCGTCCGCGCTCGCAGGACCTGAATTCGTTGCTCCTCGAGATCAGCGATGGAAACACGCTCCATCAAGTCGACCACGCGGCCGTAGTCGGGCCGTGACACGCTGAAGCGCCGCACACCGAGTGTCAACAGAACAGCGGTCAGCACCGGATCGCCCGCCAGCTCACCGCAAACAGTCACGGGTTTATCGCACTCCGCGCCTGCGGCAACCACCTGTGAGATCAAACGCAGGACAGCCGGCTGCAGTGCATCGTGGTAGTGCTGGACGGAATCGTCCTCTCGGTCCGCCGCCAGCAGATACTGGGTGAGGTCGTTGAGACCGATCGACACCAGGTCGACCTCCTCCAGGATCTCGGCGACGGCGATAGCGGCCGCGGGAACCTCGATCATCGCCCCGAGTTGGAAGGGAAAGGCCTCCCGCCGCACCCGACAGATCTCCTCGAGCTTGCGCGTGAGGCGTCGGAGCGTATCCAGGCTGTCCAACATTGGCACCAGCAACACGACGGGACGGCGTTCTGCAAGCCGAGCGACAGATCGTACCTGCGGGACGAGGATATCGTCGCGCTGCAGCAGCAGGCGCACGCCCCGCACGCCCAGGCTCGGATTTCGACCCATCGGGAAATCCGCGTAGTCTGGACACTTGTCGGCTCCAAAATCGGCGAGTCGAATATGGAGCTCGCCATCTCCGATGGCTTCGGCAACGCTCGCGTAGGCCGCGTAGCTCTCCTCTTCGCTGGGCCACGACTTGCGGTCCATGTACAGGAACTCGGTTCGAAACAGACCCACCCCGCTAGCCCCGAACCGTGGGACGAGCTCTGCCTGCTTCGGATCGCTGATGTTGAGAGCAAGGCGGATGGCCACGCCATCGCGCGTCACCGGCTGCCGCGGCCTGGGCTGCTCGCTCCTCACCCGAGCAAGGGACTCGCGTATCCTGGCGGCGAGGTCGAACTCCTCCCCGCTCGGGCTGACCACGGCGAGGCCACTCCCCCCGTCGACCAGCACGAGCTCGCCCTCCGCCACCTTCTCAGCGGGTGACGCGATGCCGGCGAGGAGAGGAATGCCGAGAGATCGCGCCAGGATTGCGGTATGGGATTTCGGGCCGCAGCTCTCCGTCAGCGCAGCGCATGGCCCTTGGTGAGCGAAGCGCACCAACTCGGAGGGCGTGAGCATCGAAGCGACGAGAACGGTGGGCTCCCCGTGGACGATCTGGCTTTCGACCCGTGCGTCGAGGCAGCGCAGCAACCGATGCCCGATGTCGAGAACGTCGGCGGCCTTGTCCCGAGCCATCGGCAGCGGGCTGGCCTCGAACTCCGCGTGGAACGCGGCTGTTGCCTGGGCCACGGCCGCCTCGGCCGAAAGTCCGTCCGCGGCGATTCCCCGTTCGACCCGCTCCAGAAGCGCCGGGTCGCGCATCATCATTAGGTGTGCAGCGAAGATCTCGCCGTCTTCCTTGCGACCTTGGTGGGAGAACCGAGCCTGTACGTGCTCGAGCTGTGCGCTTGCTCGAGCCTGAGCCGCGCGCAGGCGCTCCATTTCGCGCTCCGGCCCGCGCTGGGGAGCCACCTGCTCCGCCGCGGCGATCCAGGCAGCGGCGTCCAGGACGTGCGCGCGCCCCTCGAAGAAGCCAGGACACAACCCGCGTCCGTGCAGGATCATGAGTGCCGGGCTCCCGGCCCGAATCGGATCAGCATTCGAACCTTCTTCCAGTCATGGGACCCCAGATCCCGGTCAAACGAGGCCAGTCTAGCGGGGTTCGCAACCGGGCCCCAGACGGGTCCGTTGACAAGTCGCTGCGAGTGTTCATCTTCCATCCACCGCAGCCCACTCACGGTCGGCTGGATCAAGCCTGAGTTCCCGCGACCGAGGCGAAGAGATCAGGTAGGAGCCTGGTTGGCGATGCCGAGTCGATCCACCTCTCATTCCCTCGATCTTGCGATC
>CAVROS010000002.1:0-86176 GCA_963722885.1 uncultured delta proteobacterium | reverse complement strand
TACTTCCAGATCACCTTCTGCTCTCTCAGCCGATCGATCTCCTCGTCGCCGAGTCCCAGCAGCTCACCGAGCAGCTCGCCGGTGTCCTGACCGAGCTCTGGGTCGGGAGGGTTCTCACCCCTTTCGATTCCCATCTCACCGCCGAAGAACTTGATGGGCAGATTGAAGGTCTTGACCTTGCCCAGCTTCGCGTGATCGACGTCGACCACCATGTTCCGAGCCAGTAGCTGTGGATCCTCCAGAAGCTCGGGAACCTCCTTGACCACGCCGTTCGGGATCGACATCTCGCCGAGGATCTGCTGCAGCTCCTCGGCGGTTCGGGTCCTGGCCCAGTCGGCGAAGATCCGGTTCAGCCTGGGCAGATCCCTGGAGCGCTTCTCGATGGACGTCCCGTCCATGCCACCGTACTCGTCGGCGATGTCCTCGCGCCCGATCAGCCGGTAGATCTCGACGAAGCGTCTGGGGTCCAGGTTGCAGACCATCGTCCAGCGCCCGTCGCTGGTCTGGAAGGCATCCCAGGGGGCGCCCAGGGGATCGGTGTTGCCCCGGGCCGGCAGCGAGTCGCCGGTCATGCTGGTCCGGATCACCGCCTCTTCGAGCACCGAGAACACGCTGTCCATCATCGAGACTTCCACTCTCTCTCCGACTCCGGTCCTGTCCCTCTGCCGCAGCGCCGCCATGATGCCGAGGGCGAGGTAGAGGCCGGAGAGCGAGTCGGCGACGGCCGGGCCGGTCTTGAGCGGCGGCTGGCCCTCGAAGCCGGTCATCGACATCAGACCGCCCATCGCCTGGGCGACGGGGTCCACGCAGGGCTTGTCCGAATACGGCCCCGAGCTTCCGAAGCCGTTGATCGATCCGTAGATGATCCTCGGGTTCACCTGCCGCGCCCGTTCGTAGCCGAGCCCCAGGCGATCCAGGGTGCCGGCCTTGAAGTTCTCGGCCACCACGTCGGCCCGCTCCACCAGACGCAGGAAGAGCTCGCGTCCCTCTTCCCCCTTGAGATCCAGAGCGATCGACTTCTTCCTCCTGTTGAGCATGTAGAAGTAGCCGCTGTGGCCGTTCTCGAGCGGCGGGACGACTCGGGTCCAGTCGCCGAAGGGCGGACCTTCCAGCTTGATCACGTCCGCACCGAGGTCGGAGA
This sequence comes from uncultured delta proteobacterium, assembly GCA_963722885.1. Taxonomy (GTDB): domain Bacteria; phylum Myxococcota_A; class UBA9160; order UBA9160; family UBA6930; genus CAVXZE01. Next base: position 85,035 of record CAVROS010000002.1, on the reverse strand, counting down.
GCATCATGGTGGCGAAGGGCCCGGCATAGACCCAGGTCAGGTCCAGCACCCGGATGCCGTCCAACGGTTTCGCAGTCATGCAGAAGACCTCCCTCGAAGATCAGGCTGTACGATTCAATCCTTCAGGACGAATTTCCACTGACACATGACTCCTTCCCTGGGCGGGTCGGGATGGGCATGCAGACAGGTGGTTTCGAACCTCTCGTTCACGACCTTGGCGAGGGCGGTGTAGAGCAGAGGAGAGCCGAACTTGCAGGGGAGCAGCTCGAGTCCCTTCCCCTTGCGGAATGTCCCCATCGGACACTCGTGAACGGTCATTCGGAGCTCCCTCTCGCCGACCTCGTCGAACTCCCACTCGAAGCCCGCCGGGGCCCACTGCGGAGCCGTGAACTTGAGGACGGCGGCGAGCGCCTGGACGTCGTCGCCCAGGCCGAGCGCCTGCTTGACGCGATGGGCCTGGATCGGGGCGACCTTCTCCCACACCTTCGCGTCGAGTTTGCCGGCGGTCGCGAAGCCCGATTCCGCCTCGGTGAACACCATCCAGTAGTTCTGCAGGCTCCAGAATGTCTTGAGCCAGACGTTGACCAGCTCGGCCAGGGTCTCCTTGGGCAGGCTCATCAGCTCCCCTTTCAGGAGGTCCCAATCGACCTTTCCGGCCCGGGTGGTGAGATCGTTCGCGTCACTCATGCTCTTGCTCTCCGATTCGCGTTCAGTCGTCGTCGTCGTGCTCACGGTGCTCGTGGTGATCATCGTCGTCGTCATCGTCGTCGTGATGCCGTCTCTCGCTCCGCCGCGAGGCGCGCGGAGCCACCGCGCTTGGCGTCCCGACGCATCTTCTTCCAGGCGCGCTCGGCCTCCTCTTCGTCACCGCTGCGGTGACACTCCTCGCACGCCTCGAACTCCCGGATTCCCTCTTCCAGGTGCTCCGAGCGGATGTTTCGCGGCGTGTGCTCGTGGCAGCCGTAGCAGGTGTAGGCGGCGAGGTCGTCCCGCGGTCATGTGGCAGGTCTCACAGTCGTCCGGATGATCGCGATCGAAGCGAAAGTAGGGCTCGTGATCGAAGCTCGCGGGTGTCCACGCTGCGGTCTGATGGCAGGGATTGCAGCCGGCCTTCACACTGGTGTGGATCGCGTCGCCGGGTCTCTGCCGCTCGTGGCAGTCGCTGCACGATCTCGACGGCGGAAGCCAGCAGCAGCCCGTGCTCGAAGCCCTCGAGGGTCCCTTCTCCGTCGGGCCCCCCGTGGTCCGTATGACAGGCGGCGCAGGAGCCCTCCCTCAAGTTCTGGTGAAAGGGGACGCGCTCCCCGCCCGGCAGCGGGGCTCCGCTCACGGTTCTGAGGCCGATTTCCTCGATCCGATGGCAGGTGACGCAGCGAGCGGTATCGATCCCGCGAAAGGCGGAGTGGCAGCTGAAGCAGGCCTGGTGGATATCGGTGTGCCCCCCGAGGAGATGTCCAGGACTCAGCATCGACTCACGCAGCCAGTAGGCGAGGCCGCCGTAGAGGAGCAGTAGAGCAAGAGCCAGGACTCCGAATCGGCGCAACGTCATGACCTGAAGAGCAGGGCCGTCGCGACGTGGACCAGCGACAGGATCGCGAAGTTGAGGGTGAGCGGAATGTGAACGGTTCGCCACTTCTCCATCGCACGGACGGTGAGGGAGTCGAGGAAGAGCGCCCGCTCGATCTCGTCCCCGGTGAGTCCTCGCTCTCGCAGCTCCTTCTCCCTCCCGGCCAGCTGCCGGCGAGCGCCGACCAGGAGGGTCCTCCCGGTGACGCCGCTCGCGACGACGACCAGCATGGCGAGCAGCGCCGCCCACGGCAGCAGCGCGTGCAGATGGATGCCGGCGTGCACGAGAATCGCCAGGGCGCCCAGCCACCCCAGCAGCTCGTGCAGGCGCAGCCACTTCCCGGCCGATCCGACCCCGATCCAGCGTCGCTTGCGCAGGGAATAGACGAAGGAGACGACGATCAAGAGCGTCCCGATCCAGCCGAGATCGCGCCCCACCCAGGGGAGGCCGAACCGATGGAGAACCAGGTCGACGAGAAGCGCCGCGGCGATCAGCGAGAGGAAGAGGGTTGCGAAGGGGAGGGCGCGCCGGGCCAGGATCGAGCCGGGAAGAGCGGCTCTGCCTGCCTGCGCTTCGGCTCATTGGGAATCTCCGGCTGAGCGAAACCAGCCTTGGCTTCGCAGACAGATTCGCACCAGCATCAACATGACGGGAACTTCGATCAGGACCCCGACGACGGTGGCCAGGGCTGCCCCGGAGGAGAGTCCGAAGAGGGTGACGGAGGTGGCGATGGCGACTTCGAAGTGGTTGGATGCGCCGATCATCGCCGTGGGTGCTGCATCCTCGTATCGCAAGCGAAGCATCTTCGAGAGCCAGTACCCGAGCCCGAAGATGAAGACTGTCTGGATGAAGAGCGGGATGGCAATCCAGAGGATCGTCAGCGGGTTGGAGAGGATGACCTCGCCCTTGAAGGAGAAGAGCAGGACGAGAGTAACCAGTAGCGCGGTGATGGTGATGGGCGTCAAGAACGTGCAGGAAGCGTTCACGAAACCACTGCTCACCCTTGCTCTTGATGATCCAGCGCCGGGACAGGTAGCCCGAGACGAGCGGCAGGGCGACGTAGACGCCAATCGAGAGGGCGAGGGCCTCCCAGGGCATCGGAAGCTTGCCCACACCCAGCAGAAAGCCGCCGAGCACGCCGTAGAGCACCAGCATCGTCAGCGAGTTGATTCCGACCATCACCAGAGTATGGCCGTCGTTGCCCTTGGCCAGAAAGCTCCAGACCAACACCATCGCGGTACAGGGGGCGATCCCGAGCAGGATGCATCCCGCGAGATAGCTGCGCCATAGCGGGACTTCGAGCATCTTGACGCCGTCACGCAAGATGACCGTTCCGACCCCGTACTTCGTGCCCACGTCGAGGTCGAGACCGAAGGGCATCTTGACCAGGTCGAGAGCCTCCTCTCCGATCAACCCGCGGAACAAGACGCCGAGGAACAGGAATGCGATCGCGTACATCGTGAAGGGCTTGATCGCCCAGTTGATGAACAAGGTCAGGCCGACGGGCTTCAAGCTCTTGCCGGCCTTGACGACCTCGGCAAAGTCGATCTTCACCATGATGGGATACATCATGAAGAACAGGCAGACGGCAATCGGGATCGACACGACCGGGGCGCCGTCGACGTCGAGTGTGATGCGATCGAGCGATGCGGCTACGGCGGGAGCCAGCTTGCCGAGCAGGACGCCCGCGGCAATGCAGAGCAGAACCCAGATGGTCAGATATCTCTCGAATCGGCCCATAGCTCAGAGCCCTCTTTCCCTTCTTGCCTTCTCGATCGTTCGGTTGAGGATCCTGTCGACGGCCCAGGGCGCGAGTCGATTGACGACGTGCAGCATCTTGCCGGAAAAGCCGGGAATGATGATGAACGAGCCTCTCTCCATCCCGGCGATTGCAGCGCGTGCGACATCTTCGGGCTGCATGGCCTTTGCTCCTTCGGAGACTCTCACGTTCTCGAGCGGCTGCTCCCTTTCCACGTAGTGCTCCAGCTTCTCGACATCGACGTCGGGCGGGCAGAGAACCGAGACGCTGATTCCGTACGGGCGAAGCTCGCTCCGAATGGCCTCGGAGAAACCCATCACCGCGAACTTCGAGCCGCTGTATCCCGCGTAGCCAAAAATGCCCTTGAGACCGGCCAGGCTCGAGATGTTCTGGATCCAGCCTTCTCGTCTCTCGATCATGCCGGGAAGGACCTGTTTCACCATGTATACGGTCCCCAGATAGTTGACTCGTACCTCGTCCTCTATGTCGGATATCGGCACCTTTTCCACATAGCCGGTTCGGTGAAAGCCGGCCGAGTTGACGACGACTGCGACGGGGCCGCACTCGGCTTCGGCAGCCTTGACCGCGTCCTGGACGGCGCTCTGGTCCGAAACGTCCGCGCTGAAGAAACCGAAGCGCTGTGACGCGTTCCTGGCCTCCTGCTTCGTCTCTTGGGACGCGAGTCTCAAGAGCTCCTGCGTCCGTGCGATCAGAAATACATTCGCGCCGTTCCGCGCAAGCAGTCCTGCAATGGCCTTCCCGATTCCGTTCGAACCGCCGGTCACGATTGCACACTTGCCGATCAAGTCCATTCGTGGCCCTCTGTGTTCCAGATGATCACTACTTGCGTTTCAGGGTTCCCGCCCAGTCACAGGGACATCTTTCCGCAGGTCCCTATCGGGTCGTATTCGACCCCCAACGTTTCAGATATTCCTTGTAGAGACGAGCGAAGACGATTCGGAGCGAGCTGGGCCCGGCATAGGGCATCTTGTGGTTCACCACGAACAAGTCGGTCAACTCGCTCGACTCGCCCGCCATGAGCTCGGTGATCAGGCGTCCCGCAGTCTGGCCGAAGACGACACCATGGCCGTTGTAGGCGACGCCGTAATAGATGTTCTTGTGCTCTCCCATCACGCCCACCGACGGCACGAAATCCAACGTAAAGCCCATGGTGCCTCCCCAGGCATGATCGATCCGCAGCCCCTCCAATTGGGGGAAGGTGGTGAACAGATCCTTGGTCAGGAGTTCGATGATCGGCTTGTTGTTCCCGGAGCTGAGGGCGTCATTGGCGTAGTAGGGATAATCCGCCCCTCCGATCACGATGCGTCCGTCCGCCGTGGGGCGCTGATAGGTGAAGAGAACCCGTTGGTCCGACAGTCCCTGCCGATTCTGCCAGCCGATGGATTCCCACTGCGCCTCGCTCAGCGGCTCGGTGGCGATGACATAGCTGCAGAGTGGCAGGAGGCGGTTGCGGAAGAAGCCGAGCTTGTGAGAGTAGCCGTTGAGGCCGAGCACGAGTGTGGGTGCGCTGATCTCCCCCAGCTCCGTCTCGATCCGATGGACCTTTCCGGGAGTCACGCGCAGCGTGACGGTTCTTTCCCTTACTTCCGCCCCGGCGCTCTCGACCACCCTCTTCATTTCGCGAGCCAGCTTCGCCGGATTCAGCATCGCCCCGTATGGGAAACTTCATTCCTGCGACATAGCGCGGCGACCTGACTTCGGCCTCGAGTTCCTTCCCCTGGACGAGGGTCGCGTCGAATCCCATGGATCGGTATGTCTGGTACTCCTTCTCCAGGTGCTTTGCATGCTCTTCGCTGATGGCGGCCTGCAGCGCGCCGGTTTCCTCGAAATCGCATTCGACGCCGTGCTCGGCGATCACCTCCCTGATCTGGTCCAGGCCATAGAAGGAAGCGTCGTATGCCTTTCGGCCCGCTTCCGGCCCCATCCGTTCGGCATACTTCATCAAGCCCGGAATCCCGGCGCCGGCGAAGCCGCCGTTCCGCCCGCTGGCGCCGTAGCCACAGCAGGCCCCTTCCAGCACGACGATCTTCTTGTCCGGGAACTTGCGTCTGAGGTTGTAGGCCGAGGAAAGCCCCGTGAACCCGCCACCGATGATGACGATGTCGGCCTTGTGGCTTCCTCGGAGCGGCTCGTTGATCTCCTGGTGTTCCAGGTCGGCCGACTTGAACCAGAAGTTGTCCAGGGAGTACTCGTACAGCTCCGGCGGCCTCCCGGGATCGCGCCCGACGCGTGCGAGTCCTCTCGACAGCCCCCAGAGACCCGCCGCGCCCGCCGCCAGACCGGTCAACAGCTCGCTCACTCCCTTCCTCCTTCCAGCTGAGATCTTTCACCCGATAGTAACCCCTTTGCGTACGCTCTGTGGGCCGGTTCGACCGCTCTGATTGACAGCCGCCTGGGGCTGTGGAGACTCGCGATCATGTTCTACGGCTGGCGGATCGTGACGGTCACCTTCGTGACGAACTTCATCGCCGTCGGGCTGGTCTTCTACTCGTACGGTGTCTTCTTCAAGGCGCTGGCGGCGGAGTTCGGGGGCTCCCGTTTCGGCGTCGCGACCGGTCTCGCCATCATGAACATCGCGATCGGTGTCTGCGCGCCGTTCCTGGGCCAGGCCCTGGACCGGAGCTCGGTCCGCAACATCATCTGCCTCGGCGCCGTGCTCATTGCCGCCGGGTTCTTTCTGGCCTCGCAGATCGATGCTCTCTGGCAGTTCTACGCGGTGATGGGGACCTTCCTGGCCCTCGGTGTCATGGCCGTCGGTCCCCTCACAGGTGCCACGCTGGTGGCGAACTGGTTCACGGATCGGCGCGGGATCGCCCTCGGGATCGCGGGAATGGGGATCTCGGCTTCGGGATTCGCGATGGCCCCGCTGGCGACGCTGCTGATCGGGGCGATTGGCTGGCGGGAGACCTTCCTGGTCTACGGCGTGGTGCCGCTGGTCGTGGTCATCCCGCTCGCCTGGCTCGTGGTGGTCAACCGTCCCGAGCGAATCGGGCTCCGACCCGACGGTGCGAAGGATCCGACCGATGCGGTGGCGTCTCCTGGCGGCCAGTCCGCGCCAGCCTCCGTCCCCGACGAACGGGATCTCGCTTCGGCTTCGGAGTCGGACTGGTCGACCCGGAGCGCGCTGGCCCAGCGCAACCTCTGGGTGATCGCCATCGCCATCGCGCTCAACTCCTGCACGAACGGCGCCATTCTCACCCACATCATCCCCCACGCGACGGACATCGGCTTCGAGCCCCTCGCGGCGGCCTGGGTCCTCTCCTGCATCGCGGGGTTTGGAGTGGTGGGGAAGCTGCTGTTCGGCTGGATCGCCGATCGCATCGACAAGCGCCTGACGTTCTGGTGCGCGACCGGTCTGCAGGGGTTGGGCATCGTCCTGATCATGAACGCGGAGCAATACCACCTGCTCCTGCTCGCCGGGACGGTCTACGGCCTGGGGATGGGAGGGATGCCTCCGCTGATGGGCGCGCTGATCGGCGCGGCCTTCGGGAGATACAGGTTCGGCCGGATGATCGGCCTGATGAATCCGGTGATGCTCCCGATCCGGGTGCTCGGCATCCCCTACGCGGGCTGGATCTTCGACCGCACTGGCAGCTACCAGATCGCCTTCCTGACCTTCATCGGTCTCTGCGTTGCATCGATCCTGGTGCTTACCTTCCTGCGCCTTCCCGAGGTCGAGCCCGGGACCGAGTCCACTGGCGTTGGCGGCGCTTGATGGGGAGAGAGTTCACTCCATTCGAGGTCGGCGAGCGCTTCCGCATCTCTCCTCCCGGAGCCCCCGCATCTCACGATGCTCGGATCGACCTGGTGATGGCTCCCGGTGCCTTCGGGTCGGGAGAGCACGAGACCTCCGCCAGCTGTCTGAATCTCCTGCCGGATCTGCTGGATCCGGGGGGGGCGCGCGTCCTGGACCTGGGGAGCGGCACCGGGATCCTGGCCATCGCCGCCCTCAAGCTGGGGGCTCGGAGCGCCCTCTGCGTGGACGTCGACCCTGCTGCCGTGCGTACCTGCAAGCTGAACTGTGAGCTCAACGGGGTCGGCGACCGGGTCGAGCACCTCTGCGGCACCATCGACGAGGTCGCGGCAGAACCGTTCGAGACGGTCCTCGCCAATCTCTACGGGGACATCCTGTTGGGAGTGGCCGAGGCGCTGGTCGCCAGGACCCGACCCGGTGGGGTGCTCCTGCTCTCGGGGATACTCCACGAGGACAATTTCGACGTGCGCAGGCGCTACCAGGAGCAGGGATGCACCGTGCTCCGCAATCGACTGCTCGAGGAATTCACCACGGTGCTGCTGAGGAGAGGGAGGTAGCCGCGTCGGGCGGCGAGCAGAACGGCGTCTTATGGCTCGCACGGCCCCTTGGAGGCGCCGGACGCAGGCGGATCATCCCGATGGCGGGCGAGCGGGTGCGGTTCCCCGCGTCGTGTTGCACTGGCTGGGGTTACCTTCTAACTTAAGCGGCCGCTCGGGAACCCGTGCGTACTCAGAAAGGCGATACCCCCATGTTCGAGACAGTCAAGACCGCCCCTGCCGACCCGATCCTCGGTCTCACCGAGGCCTTCAACAAGGACCCCAACCCGGACAAGATCAACCTGTCCGTCGGCGTGTACAAGGACGCGAGCGGCAAGACGCCCGTGCTCGCGACGGTCAAGGAGGCCGAGCGGCGCCTGCTCGAAGGTGAGGCGACCAAGTCCTATCTGCCGATGCCCGGCGATCCGATCTACGGAACCCTGGTTCAGAAGCTGATGTTCGGCGATGCCCACGGCATCGTCACCGAGGAGCGCGGCGCTACGGCGCACTGCCCCGGCGGGACGGGTGCGTTGCGCGTCGCCGGCGACTATCTGCACAAGCTGCACCCGGGCTCCGCGATCTGGCTCAGCGACCCGACCTGGGCGAACCACCCCACCATTTTCACCGCCGCGGGCCTCGAGGTCAAAACCTACGCCTATCGCGACGCGGCCACGAACGGGCTCGACTTCAACGCGATGCTCGAGTCCCTCGAGCAGATCCCGGCGGGTGACGTGGTGCTGCTGCACGGCTGCTGCCACAACCCGACCGGCATCGACCCGACCGTCGAGCAGTGGTCTCAGGTCGGCGATCTGCTCCGCCGACGCGGCGTGCTGCCGCTGGTGGACTTCGCGTATCAGGGCCTGGCCGACGGCATCGACGAGGACGCCGCGGGGCTGCGCGCCCTGGTCGAGCAGGTCGACCAGTTGCTGGTCTCCTCCAGCTTCTCCAAGAACTTCGGCCTGTACCGCGAACGGACCGGCGCTCTCACCATCGTCGGGGCCACGGCCGAGCAGGCCAGGACGGTGATGAGTCAGCTGAAGCTGGTGATCCGCGCCAACTACTCGAACCCTCCGGCCCATGGCGGTGGGATCGTCATGACCGTCTTGCAGGACCCGGAGCTGCGCGCCAAGTGGGAGATCGAGGTCGCCGAGATGCGCGATCGCATCAACGGCATGCGTCACCTGTTCGTCGACACGCTCAAGGCCAAGGGAGTCGCCCAGGACTTCTCGTTCATCATCCAGCAGCGCGGCATGTTCAGCTTCTCGGGCTTGACGAAAGAGCAGGTCGAGGAGCTGCGGGAGAAGCACGCGATCTACATCGTCGGATCCGGGCGCATCAACGTCGCGGGCATGACCCAGGCGAACGGCGACCGGCTCTGCGAGGCAATCGCCTCCGTACTCTGACCCCGCAGGGGCGCTCCGCCAGGAATCGGCATCCCAATCGGGCGAGCGGACGCCCGGGGCTCGGACCCGGGCGGGACCGAGCGGCTGGCTGACTCGTCAGGACCGCAAGGCTCTCGCCCTGCGGCCGGGGAGGAAGTCATGAGGAGCTATCGCTTCGTCCAGGTGGACGTCTTCACGCAAAGACCCTTCGGCGGCAATCCCCTGGCCGTCTTTCACCAGGCCGAGGGGCTGAGCGCGGAGGAGATGCAGCAGCTGGCGATGGAGATGAACCTCTCCGAGACGACCTTCGTGCTGCCCTCGCGGGCGCCGGGAGCCGATTTCAAGGTCCGCATCTTCACGCCCACCAGCGAGCTTCCCTTCGCCGGTCATCCGGTGGTCGGCACCCACTGGGTCCTGGCGCACCTCGGACGGGTGGATCTCCAAGAGCCGGTCACGAAGGTGTGCTTCGAGCTGGGTGTGGGTGTGCTGCCGGCCGACCTGCACGTGGTCGGGGGCCGGGTGGAGCGCGTGGTGATGACCCAGGATCGTCCGAGCTTCCACGCTGTGCTGGAGGATGTCGGCGAGCTGGCCGCCGGGTTGGGCCTCTCTCCCCAGGCGATCACCGAGACCGGGCTCCCGGTGCAGATCGTCTCCACGGGAATCCCCCAGATGATGGTGCCGGTGCGCAGTCTGGCCGAGGTGCAGCGCCTGGCTTCGGACCTGCTCGACGTCGCCACCCTGACGCGGGTCTGCCGCGCCGCCGGAACCGATTGCGTGATGGTCTTCAGCCTCGAGACCGAGAGCTCCGAGGCCACCGTCCACACCCGAATGTTCGCACCTTCGCTGGGGGTGCCGGAGGACCCCGCCACCGGCAGCGCCAACGGCGCGCTGGGAGCCTATCTGGTCCGTCACCGGGCCGTTCCGGCGACGGAGCCGACCACCTACCTCACCAGCGAGCAGGGCCTGGAGCTGGGCAGGCCCAGCACCCTGTACGTCGAGGTGGACAGCAGGGGCGAAGAGGTCGTCGGGGTGCGGGTGGGGGGGCAGGTCGTCGCGGTCGCCGAAGGGGAGGTGCGGTTCTAGGCTAGGATTGCGCCCCGGCTGGGTTGAATGGAGAGCCGCCGATGGAGACGAAGTCTCAGAAGAACGGGGCGTTCGAAGCAGTGACGACCAGGCTCGAGGCGCGCTGGGAAGGGCGGGATCCGTTCGAGCTGGCCAACCGGGCGACCGCGCAGCTGATGGATTCGGCCAGCGACTGGAGCCCGCCTCCGGGGGTCGAGTTCAAGCGGTCGCCGGTTCGTCTGGGAGTGGGGATTCCGGATGCCGTCACGCTCCCGCGCGAGGAGCTTCTCGAGGCGCTTCAGCGCGCCATGGCTGCGCCCCGCGACCGGTCACTCCGCTATCACTTCGGTCTGGGCTTCGAGCAGCTGCGGGAGCAGCTCGCCGTGCGCCACACGCGCGATCGCGGCCTGCCCGTCGACCTCGACTGGTTCCGCCTCACCAACGGCTCGTCCGGGGCCATCGACCTGATCTGTCGGACGCTGATCGAGCCAGGAGACATCATCGTTTCCGAGGCGCCCTCCTATATGGGCACGCTCCACAACTTCCGCGGCGTGGAGGCCGAGCTCCGCTCTGTCCCCATGGACCAGGAGGGGATGCGGGCCGAGGAGCTCGAGAGGGTCCTGCGTGAGGCCGCGGAGGCGGGAAGGCGCGTGAAGCTCATCTACACCATCTCGAGCTTCCAGAATCCCACGGGTGTGTCGATCTCCGAGGCCCGGCGCCGGGAGCTGCTCCGCGTCGCCGCGGAATACGATGCGCTGATCCTGGAGGACGACGCCTACGCCGAGCTCTACTTCGGCGAGCCACCGCCGCAGCCCCTGTTTGCGATGAGCGGTGGACGCGGTGTGATCTCGGTCGGCACCTTCTCGAAGATCCTGGCAACGGGTCTGCGAGTGGGCTGGATTCACGCGCGCCCCGAGTGGATCGAGTTCTTCGGGCGGATGCGCTTCGACATGGGACAGAGCGTGCTGGTCCACCGGATGCTCGCAGAGTACATCGAGGGCGGACGGCTCGACGCGCACGTGGAGACGATGCGCGCGCTCTACGCGGACAAGGCTCGGTTGCTGTGCAGCTCGCTCGAGGAGTTCGCGGGCGGTTGCCTGCGCTTTGTGCCCCCCGGGGGTGGCTTCTACCTCTGGGTGGAGCTGCTCGAGGGACTGACCGCGGATGCGCTGTGGCGCACGGGCGCCGAAGAAGGTGTCTGGTTTCCGCCGGGTGCGTCCTTCTTCCCCGATCGAGTCGACCCGACGGGCGAGCACATCCGCCTCGCCTATCCGTGGATCTCGACGGAGGAGCTGCGCGAGGGGGCGCGACGGATCGGCCTGGCCTGCCAGCGCCTGGTTCGGGAGGGAGCGGCGAGGTGAGAATGACCGGCGGGCAGGCGCTGGTCCAGCAGCTGCTCCGCTACGGAATCGACACCATCTTCGGTCTTCCCGGGATTCAGCTCGACTTCGTGTTCGACGCACTCTGGGAGGAGCGCGACCGGATCCGGGTGATCCACACCCGGCACGAGCAGGCGACCGCCTACATGGCGGATGGCTTCGCCCGCTCCACCGGAAGGATCGGCACCTGTCTGGTGGTGCCCGGTCCCGGCCTGCTGAATGCCGCCGCCGGGCTCGCGACTGCCTACGCCTGCTCCTCGCGGGTCCTCTGCCTGACCGGCCAGATCCCCTCCGACCAGATCGGCGCCGGTCGCGGAGCGCTTCACGAGATCAATAACCAGCTGGAGACGATCTCGTCCGTGGTGAAGCACGCCGAGCGGGTGCTCTCTCCCGAGGCGATCCCCAGGGCGGTGCAGCGGGTGCTGGGTGCGCTGCACGCGGGCCGGCCCCGGCCGGTCGAGATCGAGGTGCCGCCCGATGTCCTGGAGGGAGTCGCCGACGTGACTGTGCTCGATCCGGAGGCACCGGCCAGCGGTCCACCCCTGGACCTGGACCTGCTGGAAGATGCGGCCAGGCTGCTGGGCGGGGCGCAGCGGCCGCTGATCTGCAGCGGCGGCGGTCTGCTCTCCTCGGGTGGCTGGGATGCGCTTCGGGAGCTGTCGCGGCTGCTGGAGGCGCCCGTGCTGATGACGGACAACGGACGGGGCGCCGTTTCCGATCGCGACTACCACGCCCAGACGGGAAGGGTCGCGAACCGCGCCCTGGTTCCGCAGGCCGACGTCATCCTGGCGGTGGGGACCCGCTTCACGATGATGAGGAGTGCCAGGTTCCGGGCCAGGATTCCCAGCGACACCCGTTTCATCCAGCTCGACATCGATCCCGAGGAGATCGGCCGCAACCATTCTCCGGACCTCGGCATCGCGGCCGACGCGGGGCAGGCGCTCTGCGAGCTCTGCTCGCGCGTTCCGCGGCACAACCGCCGGCGGGAGTCGCGGCAGGACGAGCTCAGCGCCCTGGCGAGGAGCTCGCGTGAGGGATGGGCCGCGGCGTCGCCTCTCTGCGACTACGGCCTGGCGATTCGTGCGGAGCTCCCCGATGACGGCATCCTGGTGAACGAGTCCACCCAGGTCGGGTACTGGAACGCAGGGGGAGGGTTCCCGGTCTACCAGCCGCGCAGCTTCCTCGGCTACGGCTACCAGGGGACCCTCGGCTACGGCTTTCCCACCGCCCTGGGCGCGCAGGTCGGCAATCCGGACCGGAAGGTCATCTCCGTGAACGGAGACGGCGGATTCCTCTTCAACGTTCAAGAGCTCTCTACCATGGCGCAGCACCGGATTCCGGTCGTCGCGGTGGTGTTCGACGATCGCGCCTACGGAAACGTTCGACGCATCCAGCAGCTGCGCATGGGCGGCCACACCATCGCGTCGGATCTGCAGAACCCCGATTGGGTCAAGCTGGCCGAGTCCTTTGGAGTGGCGGGCTACCGGGCGGAGGATCCGGCGGCGCTGCGCGAGATGCTCCGCGAGGCGCTCCGGAGCGACGCGCCGGCCTTGATCGCGGTGCCGATGCCGGATGCGGCGGCCATCCGCGGCTTCCATCCGCCCGAGCCGCTTCCCCCGCGACCGTCGCTTCGACGCTCCTGACCGTGGACCGGGGCTACCCTCACAGGGAGCGAAAACTACGGCAAAGGATGCATCTTGGAGATTTTCAACGACGACATCGGGTGGCTGAGAAGGTATGTCGAGTCGAAGAGATCCCAGGGTCGCGAGGTCAGGTCGTTGGGTTCCGGGAGCGGGGATCCACGGATTCCGGACTTCTTCAGTAAAGAAAAGACGACCATTGTCCTAAGTGAAGACACCTGGCTCGAGCTCGGCAATCCCAAGACGCGCTCGACCGCGCCCGTTCTCGTCACCGACTGCCTCGATCTTGTCCACGATGGGGCCATCACCCTGATCGGCCCGGACGTTTCCGAGGCCCAGGGGAGCCTTCCCTTTGCCCAGATCCTGCTGATCGCGTCCAACGAGCTTCAGGACGAGGACTACAGGAAGATCAACTCCTTTCAGTACGAGCTGGAGCTCCGGGGATACATGATCAAGGCAATCCCCTCCTCCCTCACCATATGGAGCAGGGTGAGCAGGGAGAGCGCCGGCCTGGGCTTCTCCTTCGAAATACTGGGGAATGCGATCCTCGCGGGGTATAAGTCGGCGTTCAAGATTCCCTCGATCGAGGTAATCTTCGTCACCTCCTCCGAAGAGGATGTGGAAGAGTTCGAGGATCTGCGCCAGAAGGTCACGAGGATCATCAGTGCCATGAACAAGATGATCGAGGAGACATCCCTCGATTGCTCCTCCTGCGAGTATCTGGATGTCTGTGGTGATGTTCGTCAGTTGGGGGCGCTGAGAGAGAAATTGATGAGAGAGAAGCAGATCGGCGATCGTTGAGAACCCGACCAGCGCCCGGATGACGTGCCGATAGAGGGCAAAATGGCTGAATCGAGGCTACTGAGTCAATTTGAAGAAGTGTCCCGGACCCTTCTGAACTCCTACATCGAGGAATGGAAGGAGCAGGGGAAGAAGGTCCTCGGCTACAACTGCACCTATTTCCCGGAGGAGATCGTCCATGCAGCGGGTCTCCTCCCCTTTCGGATCAGGGGAACCGGATGTACGGAGACCACGCTGGCGGATTCATTTCTTGCGAGGGCGAACTGTAGCTTTGCCCGCGCCTGCCTCGAGCAGCTGTTGCAGGGAAACTATGATTTCCTCGATGGTGCCGTGTTCGTCTATAGCTGCGATCACATGTGCACGGCGCACAACAGCTGGAAGGCCCAGGGGAAGCTTCCTCTCATAGAGAACATCATCTCCGTACCGCACACCATCACAGAATACGGGCAGACATGGTACAGAGAAGAGATCAGCAACATCAAAGAGAAGATGGAAGAGCACTTCGATGTGACGGTTACGGATGACGGACTCAGGGAAGCCATCATCACCTGCAATGAAACCCAACGGCTTCAGAAGAGGCTGTACGAACTCAGGGGAAGCAGTGCCCCACCGATTACTGGCAGCCAGAGCCTTGGCGTTCTGGTCGCCGACAGCTCGATGCCAAAGAGTGAATACAACCGGCTCCTTAAGGCATTGGTCGAGGAACTCGAGGCCAAGGAAGGGGTGTCCGGATACGATCGCAGGCTCATGGTGTCCGGGAGTGTGATCGACAATCCTGCCATGCTGAAACTCATCGAGGATACCGGAGGGCTGGTGGTCTCGGACACCCTTTGCTTTGGCGCGAGGAGGTCTTTCAGGGAACCTATCAGAGAAGACGGCGATCCCCTGGATGCCATTACAGAGCGGTACTACAACCAGATTCAATGCCCGCGGATGTTCGACTCCTATCCGGAGAGGTTCGACTCTGCATTCGATATCGCCAAACAGGCAAATGTGGAGGGAGTCATCTTGCAGAGCATCATGAACTGCGACATCCATGGCATCGACAACGTGATGCTCCAAAGAGATTTCGAGGAAAGAGGGATCCCTGTACTCGTCCTGGAGAGGGAGTACGACGTTCTGGCCGACGCCGGCAGGATCAAGACGAGGGTGCAGGC
Organism: uncultured delta proteobacterium; assembly: GCA_963722885.1. Classification (GTDB taxonomy): domain Bacteria; phylum Myxococcota_A; class UBA9160; order UBA9160; family UBA6930; genus CAVXZE01. The sequence continues at coordinate 69,977 of CAVROS010000002.1, read as the reverse complement.
GTTCCTGGAAAGAATCGGGGCATGATCAAATGAATGAAAAGTCGACCCTGGGACAGATGATGCCGCCTTTGATGCGGTTCATGAGGGGACTCAGCATTCTGCCTGGATCCCTGCCTCGTCCCATCACCAACAGGCTCTCTCAAAAGGCCGAGATCGCGCTTCCGGCGCATGAAGGCGAACGCCACCTATTTCAAGATCATGCGCGAGGGTCTCGACGGCAAGCGAAAAGTCGTCGTGCATCCCTTCAATTTTCCTCCGGAGATACTCCATGCGATGGGTGTGGCGCCCGTCTTCATCGAGTTCTTGAGCACTCTCGCTTCCATGGCGTCCGAGAAGTATCCGGACAATGTCTTCGGGTATCTGGACTACAGCTACGAGACCGGCCTTCCGGGAACCCTTTGCGCGGGTCAGCTGGGCGGCGCGGGTGCTCTTCTCTGCGGCGACTGGCCCAAGCCGGATCTGATCTTGTCGGGCGCTCCGGGCTTCTGTGACGTGAACTCGAAGATCCTGGAATACACGGCGAGAACACTGGACATCCCGCTCCTCCATCTCGACATGTCCGCATATCACGACGAACGCGCCGTGGCGTACTACAGGAAGTCGTTCAGGGACGTGATATCGCGACTCGAAGAGTTCACCGGAAACAAGCTCGATCCGGATAGACTGAGAGAGACGGTCGAGAACTCGAACAAGGTGATCGACCTGTACAACGAGATATCGGGGCTTCAGTCTGCCGTGCCTTCTCCGATACCGAACCTCTACGCGTTCCTGAACGTCGGCATGAAGTTCACGGTCGGTGGCCGGCCAGAGGCGATTCCCGTATACGAAGCCGTCTTGAACAGCGCAAAGAAGAAGATGAAGAAGGGCGAAGGGGCCCTTCCCAATGAGAAGATCAGGTGCCTGATGCTCTACACGTCGATCTATTTCGATGGCACGTTCAACGACTGGCTCGAAGAAAACGGCGTGGCGCTGATCATGGACATCCTGTCGTATTTTCCCCTGACGCCGATCGATACCACGAGCACCGATACGATGATCGACGGTCTGGCGGAGATGGCGCTCAACTTCCCGATGGCGAGGCAGATGAAGGGGCCCCTGGATGGACCTGGAGGCTGGGCTGAGGACATGGTCTTCCTGGCCAAGAAATACAAGGCGGATTGCTGCATCTTCTCCGGAAACCCGGCCTGCAAGCGCGCCCACGGGTCGCTCAGACTGTTGAGTGACCGACTCAAGAACGAGGTTGGAATTCCGACGCTGAATCTGGAGGCGGACAGCTGGGACCGGAGGGTCACCCCCATGCCCGCAATCAAGGAGAAGATCGTTGATTTTCTCGAAGTGATTGGCTGATCTGCCGTTTCCCGGCGCCCTTGGGAGGAGCCGGTTTGAATTGCTCAGGGGGAAGAGAAGTGGCGGAGCCTGGCTTCGACCGGAAAGCGGCCATTGCGGAGCTCGGTGCTCCGGGCCAGCCCTACGAGGTCACCACGGCCGTGGTAGACGGCACCGAGTTTCGCGTATTTGCCAACGCGCCGGAGAACCTGCGCGAGGTGTACCGCTCGGGGCGCGAGTTCGGGGATAGCGACTTCTTCGTCTACCAGGGTGAGCGCTACAGCTACCAGGCCAGCTGGGAATTGGCCGCGCAGGTCGCCAATCAGCTCCTGGCTCGGGGGGTGAAGCCCGGTGACCGGGTGGGCATCGCGCTGCGCAACTACCCCGAGTGGATCTGGGTCTTCATGGGCATCACCTCGGCGGGCGCCATAGCCGTCCCGATGAACGCCTGGTGGTCCGGTGAGGAGACTCGTCTACGGTATCGAGGACAGCGGGCTTGATCTCTTGTTCGTGGATCGGGAGCGCCTGGAGCGGGTCACGCCGTTCCTGGACCGGCTGGAGATCGATCTCGTCACGGTTCGTTGCCAGAGTGAGGAGCATCCGGACTGGGCATCGTTCCTGGGGAACTCCAGCGTTGAGATGCCGGAGCTGGAGATTGATCCGGACACCAATGCCCTGATCATGTACACCTCGGGCTACACCTCACGCCCGAAGGGCGTGTTGTCCACGCATCGCGCCATCGTTCATGCCCTGCTCAGCTGGGAGAGCGTGGCGGTCCTCGCGGCCATGCGCTCACCCGTGCCCGTCGCGGAGGCCCCGGTCGGGCAGGTGTCCATGTTGCTGGCCGTGCCACTGTTTCACGTGAACGGACTGCACGTGCAGCTGCTGTCCTCCTTCCGCCAGGGGCGCAAGCTGGTGGGTATGTACAAATGGGATGTGGAAGAAGCCCTCCGGCTCATCGAAGCAGAACGGATCTCCGCTCTCCAGGGCGTACCCACCATGACCTGGGAGGTGATGCGCTCCCCCAACCTCCACAAGTACGATACCTCGTCCCTCGCATACGTGGGTGGCGGGGGCGCCGCCATGGCACCCGAGCAGGCCCGTCGGATCGGCAAGAATCTCGGTAGCGGGGTGCCCGGCACCGGCTACGGCATGACCGAAACCAACGCGCTCGGCACCACCGTCGCCGGGAAGGCGCTGCTGTCGCGTCCTCGGAGCTGTGGCCGACCCGCACCGCCCCTGGTCTCGGTCAAGATCGTCGACGAGCGGGGAAACGAGGTACCCCGCGGCGAATCCGGCGAGATCTGGATCCACGGCCCGATGAACTTTCGCGGTTATTGGAACAACCCGAAAGCCACCAGCGAGACCCTCACCGACGGCTGGGTGCACACCGGCGACATCGGCCACATGGACGAGGAGGACTTCGTCTTCATCACCGATCGCGAGAAGGACATGGTGATCCGTGGCGGCGAGAACATCGGCTGTCAGGAGGTCGAGGCGGTCCTCTACGATCATCCCGGAGTCAGCGAGTGCGCCGTCTTCGGCGTGCCCGACGAGCGGCTGGGAGAGACTCTGGCCGCAGTGATCATGCGGAAGCCCGGTGCGGAGATCGATGCGGACGCCGTCAAGGCCCACGTGGCGGAACACCTGGCTCGCTTCAAGGTGCCGGAGCATGTGTGGCTTCGCCAGGATCTGTTGCCCCGCATCGCCTCGGGAAAGATCTACAAGCGCGGGCTCCGCGAAGAAGCCCTTCGGGCATTGAGCAAGACAGGAAGCGAGTAGCCGGGGACGTTGTTGAACCTTCAATTTCTCGGGCGAATCCGGAAAATTGAACGTTCAACAACGTCCCCGCGCATCCCCGGGCGCAGCTCAGCTTGGCTCCAGCCGACGCCGCTCCAGCTCCGCGAGCGTCTCCGCGTGGTGTTCGCGCGTGATCTGGTAGCGCGACAGGAAGATCAGCGAGCAGAGCCATAGCACCATCAGCCCCGGTCCGACGACCAGGCCCAGGGCGAAGACCTTCTCCGGGGGGACGAAGGGGGCCACGCCGTCGGCCGCAGTCCTCGGGAAGTCGATCAGGTCCAGCGCGATTCCCGCCAGGAAGCCCCCCACGCCCGAGATGGCCTTCTGCGTGAAGGCGATGGCCGAGGAGTACATGCCCTCCTGCCGCTTTCCCGTCCTGAGCTCACCCTCGTCCATGGTGTCGGCGACCATCGATGCGAGCAGAATCCCGATGATGATGCCTACCGTCACGCTCAGGATGCCGTGGCCGAAGATCAGGTAGAGAAGGAGAGGGTCGTCATTGGCGGGCATCAGCTCGACCAGCCGAAGGAGAATGGGGAGGGGGCCCCACAGGATGGCGAAGGTAGCCAGACCAAGGGCGGTCTTCTTCTTGTCGAACCTCTCACTGACCGGGCGCGCCAGGCTGACGGCGACCAGAAGCGCCGGTATCGCGCCCAAGCCCAGGAAGGCGATCTCCTGGGCGCTGAAGTCCCAGAAGTAAGTGCTCACGAAGAGACCGACCACCTCGCTGAATCCCGCGGCAACCGCGGCGAAGAGCCCGCCGAACACGAGCATGAGGTAGGAGACATTGCCGAATACTTCGCGGAGCTCCCCGAAGAAGCGGCCCGGTGTGAACGGTGTCTTCTCGGGAGGGGGCTTGAGAATTGGGATCAGTCGATGCGTGCCCAGCGCGCAGACTAGAATCGCCACGGCGATCCCGATTCCGCCGGCGAGCGCAAAGCTGCCGTAGGCGTCCGCGTTGTAGCGTCCATCTCCAAATTCCTGCGTCGGAGCGAGGAAGTAGCGAAGAGCCAGCTGGTACATCGCGATGCCACCCACCCAGCCGAAGAAGAAGCGATAGCTGACCAGCGAGGTCCGCTCGTCGTAGTGTGGGGTCATCTCGGCGACCATCGAGTTGCTGGGGATCGTGTAGAGCGTCATCGATACCCGCACCAGAACGGCGAAGACGGTCAGCCAGGCGAAGAGTCCCGTCTGCCCCAGCGACGTCGGCGGATTGAACAGGAAGAAGAAGCACGCCGCCATCGGGAGCGCGGAGGCGTACATGAAGGGATGGCGACGTCCCCAGCGGGAGTGGAAGTTGTCGGAGATTGATCCCACCAGAGGATCCGTGACGGCGTCGAAGATCAGGGCGATGAAGATCGCAAGGCCGCCCAGTGTGCCGGGGAGGTCCAGCACCTGGTTGTAGTAGAAGAGCAGGAAGGTGCTGAAGGACGTGTTCTTGATGCCTTCTGCGACCGACCCCAGGCCGTAGGAGGAGCGCGTTGAGAAGGGGAGGCGCTCTGCCTTCGGAGAGCCCGATGCGTACGCTCCCGGATCGCTCAGGCGGTCCTCGGATTCGGTCATCTCAGTGGCTACCTCGGCTCCGAGGCCACGACGCCGGCCTCGCGCAACAGGGTGATCTTCGCGGTGGTGTGACCGAACTCTTCGAGCAACGCATCGGTGTGCTCACCGGCGAGGGGGCTGGGTCCGTATCTGGGCAGGGCCCCGTTCACGGTCGTCAGCGGTCCCCAGCGACGCAGCTCCCCGAAGCGTGCGTGCCAGCATCCGGGAGCCAGGCCGTTGGCGAGTATGTGCGGATCCTGCGTGAAGAACTCGCCGACGGAGGCTCCGTCGGCGCGGACGCAGCCGACGTTCCGCTCGGTCAGGTGCTTCTCCCAGGCGTTGGCGTCGCGTTGCTGAAAGAGAGAGGCGATCTCCGTGGCCAGCGCGTCGTCGTGCTCGCGCCGCGCCTCTCGCCCGGCAAAGCGCGGGTCCCGAGCCAGGTCGTCGCGGTCCACTGCGGCGCAGAAGCGAGCGAAGTCGCGGTCGCTGGGGACTGCCAGGAAGACCCAGCCCTCTTTCGCCGCATACAACCGGTAGCAGGCCTCCAGACCGTAGAGCTCGGGATCCACTGGGGGTCGGGGAGGCTTGCCCTGGTATTGCAGAAAGTAGTCGGCGTTCGCCCAGGCGTTTGCGGTGAGCATGTCGACGAAGACGGCCTGCCCGATCCCGTGTCGCTCGCGCGCGAGGAGCGCCAGGAGGGTGGCCGAGGCTCCCACGACGCTCGAAGTGGGGTCGGGGTTCGCTTCGTTGGCCTGCATGAGCTGTCGAGAGATTTCGCGAATCTCCTCGAGTGTTTCACACCGGACGGCGAGCGCAGTGCCCGCCTGGTAGACGGCCCCTCCCGCGGCCGCGCCCATCACCGGATGCGTGGCAGGTCGCCGCGCGCTGGGGCCATCGGGCCCGTAACCATTGAGTGCGACCCAGACGATGCGGGGTCGCAGCTCGCGAGCTTGATCGTACCCGAATCCGAGACGCTCGGGCACGCCCGGCCGGAAGTTGTGAACCAGGGCATCGGCGCGGCGGACCAGCTCTCGCAAGATCTCCTTGCCTTGCTCCGACTTCAGATCGATGCAGATCGACTCCTTGCCCGCGTTGGTCTTTACCGCGAGCTCTCCCCTCGGAAACAGGTGGCGGTAGGGGTCCCCCGTGATTGGTTCGACCTTGATCACGCGCGCGCCCAGATCAGCGAGCAGCGAGGTCGCGAGGGGCGCGGCAATCACCGTCGCGATCTCGAGAATCGTCAGGTCGGCCAGAGGGCCAGTGGTGCTCGTCTCCTTCGTCGCAGCAAGCTCGGGCTTTGCGCGAGCTTCCGAGAGCACCTCATCGGTGTGTTCACCAATGCGAGGTGCCGGAGCTACCGGTACTGCCGGAGTCTCGGTGAGACGCGCGATTGGCCCGATCTGACGCACCGTTCCGCGGTCCGGGTCGTTGACCTCGACGATCGCCCCGTTGTCCACGAGATCCGGCAGGTCGAGGGCTTCGCCGGGGTCGAGGAAGGGCTCGGCCGCGACGTTGCCGTTGCGGCGAAAGATCTCCATCCACTCCGCCGCCGTCTTCTCTCGCATCCGAAGAAGGATCCGGTCGCGCGCGCGTTCGATGGCCTCCCAGCTCCAGGTAGCCGGTGGCCCCTGGAAGACCTCATCCTCCAGGAGCTCGCCGAGCAGGTCGATGGCATCCAGGAAGGAGAAGAACAGATGCTCGAGCAGATTGCCGCACTGGATCCAGCGATCGTCCTTGGCGAGTACGGGGTGGTAGTTGAGCGTTGGCATGTCGCCGCCGACCTGCTTGGGATCCGGGGGTGGCTGATCCCCTCTCGCGAGGAGTTGGTGGATCAGCGCGGCCCACAGGTCGTAGGGCAGCATTCCCTGAAGCAGACTCGTCTCGACACGTTGCCCCCGCCCGGAGCGCTCTCGAGCGAGGAGAGCTGCGAGCACTCCGTGGACCGCCCCCTGGGAGGCCGCATGGCTCGCGACCGGTACCGCCGAGTAGACCGGTCCTTCGCGGCGCAGCTGGGCGGCGAAGGCGAGCATGCGTCCGGATTTGGCCGCGACCAGCCCCTCGTAGCCGGGAAACTCCGCGTAGGGTCCACTCCCACCCCAGGGTGTGATGGAGCAGTGCACCAGCGCCGCGTTCAGCTCGAAGGCGCTGTCCGGGTCGAATCCCCATCGGCTGGAACGCTCCGGTGAGCCCGAGACCACCAGTACGTCCGCCGTCTCGACGAGCGAGCGAACCTGTTCTCGACCGTTTTTGCTGGAGAGATCGATGACGGCGCTTCGCTTGCCCCGGAGCCAGAGTGGGCTGGTGGCGAGGGCGCGAAAGCGGTCGCCGTCAGGGGGCTCCACCTTGACCACGTCGGCCCCAAAATCCGCCAGGACCATCGTGGCGAATCCGCCCACGGGACCGGTGCTCAGGTCGAGGACCCGAAGATCCGCGAGAACAGTCGTCTTCACCGAAATCGCCTACCCATGAAGTCGGTAGACCCTCGCGGCAGTTCGATAGAACATCGCGTCCTTCTCATCCTCAGAGAAGTCCACGACGATCTTCTTCAACCCGTTCCACAGCACGTGGTAGGAGAGCGATAGCTTGTCGACCGGGAAATTGCTCTCGAACATGCAGCGCTCCGGGCCGAAGCACTCGATGGTTTGCAGATAATAGCGACGCTGCGCCTCGGTGAACTCGTCGGATGAGGGCGGAACGTCGCGCTCGTTCCAGCCAAAACCGTTGTCGGGCATCGCGAGTCCGCCGAGCTTCGCGACGACATTGGGAAACCGGGCGATTTCGGCGATGTCCGCCTTCCAGGCCTGGAAGATCTCCTCGCGCCGATCGCGGTAGCGGCCCACGCCGAGCGGCGTGCCGAAGTGATCGAGGATCATGGTCGTTTCGGGAACCGCACGGGCGAGATCGGCGAAGGCGCTGTTCTGATGGTGGTAGTGCCAGGTGTCGTAGGTCAGGCCGAGGCGGCCCAGGACTCGCATCCCCTGGCGAAACGCGTCACCTGCGTACAGACTTTCGGGCGCTCGACCGGCGATGGTCAGATCCTTCGGGTGCGGATCCCGCGCGCCGGCATGGCGGATGCCTCGGAACAGACCTCGCCCGGCCTCTTCGTGAGCGTGAAGCACCTCTTCCAGGGCGTCCCCGCGAGTCAGGTCCGCATGAGCGACGATACCCGCGATGGAGGCGCTGTCTGTTCCGCCAGCCGCACTAGCGGCGGCGATCTCGGCCACGAACTCCGTCTCGCCGACGGGCTGCAGGTGCTCCGGCCCGGCGTCCCGATAGCTGGCGCTGCACTCCACGAATACGGTCTTCTCGATCCGGTGGCCAGACTCCGTATCGCCCCATAGATCTTCGAGCAGATACGATCCTCTGTCGGGCGCATCCCACAGGTGGTGATGGGGATCGATGATGCGGCGCTCCGGCTCGACGATCTCTTCCTTCACCTGCTCGAGCCAAGCCGGTGTTCCGGGTATTACGGCTGCCATGAATGCCCTCCTTGTCAAGGCGGGGACGTTGTTGAATGTTCAACTTCTCGGGCTTGCCCGAGAAGTTGAACATTCAACAACGTCCCCGATCGTTACAGTGCGCGTTCAAGGATTGCCCGCAGCTCGTCGGGGGTGAGCTCGATGGGGTTGCCCCGCATGGAGCTGGCGGCGGAGGATTTCTCGACGACGGACGGAATATCCTTCTCCGTCATTCCGTAGCAGGCCAGCGAGGGAATCTGCAACGCTCGGCAGAGGTCCTGCACCCAGGCGACGCCGTCCTCAGCTCCGGCGCCGTCATTTCCGGTCAGAATGCGAGCGATTTCGTCGTAGCGCCGAAGAGCTGGACTTCCCGCCAGTCGTTGCTGCAGGGCCCGCACGTTGACCTCCATCACGTGGGGCAGAAGACGGGCACAGATTGCACCGTGGGCACCGCCGAACATGCCGCCGAGCGGCCCGGCGAACCCGTGAACCGCTCCCAACCCGGCATTCGCCAGGGCCAGCCCGCCGAAGAGGCTGGTGAGCCCCATGTCCTCACGGGCCGCTGAATCGTCGCCCTGTTGGTAGGCTCGGCGCAGTGAGCGGGCGGCGCGTCGCATCCCTTCTCGACAGAGTGCGTCCGTCATCGGGCTGGCGCGCTTCGAGACATAGGGTTCCATCACCTGGGTGAGGGCATCGAGACCGGTGCTGGCCGTGACCTCCGGTGGCAGGCTGTAGGTGAGTTCGGGATCCACCAGCGCCAGGCGCGGCAGCATCAGCGGGCTCCGCAGACTGACCTTCACCCGATGTTCGGGCGAGGTCAGCACCGCATTGCGAGTCACCTCGGCGCCAGTGCCAGCCGTGGTCGGGATGGCGATGTAGGGCAGGGGGGGCTCGCTGAGCGGCTGTCCCCGGCCGATGACTTCGAGATAATCGAAGGGATCGCCGTCGTTGGTCAGCAGGGCGGCGATGGCCTTGCCGGTGTCGAGGATGCTCCCGCCACCGAAGCCGATGACCAGGTCGCAGCCCGACTCACGTGCGCGCTCCGTTCCGAGGCGAACGACGTCGGTGGTCGGCTCGCTGATCACGGTGAAGCTGACGGTGCCGATCTCCTGTGCGGCCAGCAGCTCGAGCAGCGATGCGGCGCGCTCGGTGGCTCGCCCGGTAACCACCAGGGCTTGGCGCCCCATTGTTCTCGCCTCGGGGCCGACCTCACCCAATGCGCCAGCTCCGAAGACGATGCGCGTGGCGGTGGCAAACTCGAAGCGCGTTCCCTGGGCGGCATCGACGGTCATTTGCCTATCCCCAACCCGGGTCGTCGGGGAAGACGTCATCGAATCTGGCGCTGCTGCGCGGCTCGGCCATCATCTCGGCTACTTCTCTTTTCCCTGGATTGCCATTCGCCGAGGTCAATCATAACATCCAGCAGGCGTGATTGGATGGCTGTCATGAAGAGACGTGAATTCATCGAGAAGGCCGCGAAGACGGCGGTGGCGGCGAGCTGCCTGGGGATGGGACCCTCGCTGGGGTGCGGTCGCAAGACACTTCGCGCTGCCACGGAGGAGAGTCCGAACATCGTCCTCCTGGTAGCCGACGACCTCGGATGGAAGGACCTGGGCTGCTACGGAGACGAGCAGATCAGCACGCCTCACATCGACGGGCTGGCAGCCGAAGGGGTGCGGTTCAGCAACGCATTCGTCGCGGCGCCGAGCTGCTCTCCGAGCCGGGCCAGCATCATCACCGGACAGCATCCCCACACCAACGGAGTCACTGGCCTGGCCCACCGTCACAAGCGCCTGATGCTCTCTCCCTTCAAGACGACCCTGGCCGACGTGCTGGACCAATCGGGCTACAACACCGCGTTCGAGGGAAAGTGGCACGTCGCACCGTACCTCCCCACCGGCTGGTACGGCTACGCAGAGCGGCTGAGCGGAATCCTGCCGAAGGATTTCTGGATCCGATCCTCGGATGAAGCGACTGCGTTCATCGAGGAGAACCGATCCAACGCGTTCTATCTCGAAATCAACTACATGGATACCCATCGGGACGACTACGGGGAATTCCAGTTCGTGAAGGAGTTCCCCGTCGATCCAGAGAAGATCGCGATTCCCGAGTACTACGCCCTCCCGAATTGGCCGGAGATCCGGGAAGAGGTGGCCAAGTACTACAGCAACGCCTCGAAGATGGACATGATGATCGGGAAGGTACTGGCCAAGCTGGAGGAGCTGCAGCTCAGCGAGAAGACCCTCGTCTGTTTCGTCAGCGACAACGGTCCACCGTTCCCGGGAAACAAGATGACGCTCTACGACCGGGGAATCGGAACGCCCCTGGTGATGCGTTGGCCGGGAAAGATCCCCGCCGGTACGGTCAACGACAGCCTGGTGAGCACGATCGATCTGATGCCGACCCTCCTCGAGGCCACCGGATCCGGGATTCCGCCAGAGGTGCAGGGGAAATCCCTGCTCTCACTCGCGATGGGCACGGGCAGCGAGGCCGTGCGAGACGCGATCTTCGCGGAGATGACGTACCACGTGAATTATCTCCCCATGCGCGCAATTCGCACCGCGAAATGGAAATACATCCGAAACTACTCGGACGATGCCGTCGGTCTCGACCAGTGCGCCCACATGAAGTGGGCGCAGAGACTGTCTGAGCTGCCCAATCAGGGCTGGACGAGGCCCCGTGTGCCCGAAGAGCTGTACGACCTCGAGAACGATCCCAACGAGCAGGACAATCTCGTCGAAGACCTCAGTCACGGATCAGCCCTGGAGAAGATGAGAAAACGCTTGGATCGCCAGATGGCGGAGACGCGGGATCCCTATCTGGGGAGGGCATTCGAGAGGAATTTCTCTGCGAAGGTCCCCGAGCATCCAGAGGGGACGCGCTACCCCTGACGCAGCCCATGATCGCAGTCATCGGGAAGTCGGGTGGCTCCGGCCAGCCTCGTTTGCCAGTATTGCGGGGCGTCGGCGAATGGCCAAGGGCCGCTCTGCTGGCCGGTGATCCGGAGGGGGGTAGCAGTGAGTGAGGGTTCCCACGGCAACGGCATCGATCGGCGGAGCTTCCTGAAGCAGAGCGGCGGAGCGCTGCTGACACTCGGCCTGGTGCATCTCGTTCCGACCGTCCCGCGACAGGGCCATGCGGCTGCGCGTGCCACCGCAGCTCCGGTGCTCGGCGAGAGAAGCTACCAGGGCTACGAGGACGTCTACCGGGAAAGCTGGACCTGGGACAGCGTCGTGTACTCCTCCCATGCCCGGGCCAACTGCATCTCGGGCTGCTCCTGGCAGATCTTCGTCAAGAACGGCATTGCCTGGCGCGAAGAGCAGAACGCGATCTACAGGTCTTCCGAGCCCGGAGTGGTGCCCGACTTCAATCCCCGGGGCTGTCAGAAGGGGGCCTCCTACACCAGCCTGATGTACGAGGCGTCGCGCATCCTCCACCCGCTCAGGCGGGTTGGTGAACGGGGCTCGGGGAAGTGGAAGCGCGTATCGTGGGACGAAGCGCTGACCGAGCTCGCGGACAAGATGATCGATGCGTCGCTGAGCCAGGGTACCGGCTCGATCGTCTACGACCACGGTACCACCAACATCGATTTCGGCGCCGATACCGCCAGCGAGATGCGCTTTTTCGGCATCCTGAACGCGACCGTGCTCGATTCCTGGGCCGGGGTCGGCGATATGCCTGCGGGGGCTGCGCAGACCTGGGGAATGTACAACGTCGAGGGGACGTCGGACGATTGGTTCAAGTCCGATTTCATCATGGTCTGGGTGGGCAATCCGTCCGTCTCTCGGATGCCCGAGATGCACTTCATGCACGAGGCGCGCTACCGGGGAGCCAAGCTGGTGGTGATCGCCCCGGACTACAGCCCCACCGCCGTCCACGCCGACTACTGGCTGAATCCCCGCATCGGCACCGACGCGGCCCTCGCCCTGGCGATGGCCCAGGTGATTCTCAGCGAGAACCTCCACGACGAGGAGTACATCCGCGAGCAGACGGATCTTCCGATCCTGGTTCGCGACGACACCAGCCGCTACCTGCGGGGCTCCGACGTCGTGAAGGGCGGAAAGGAGGACCTGCTCTATTTCTGGGACGCTTCGCTGGACCGGCTGGCGGAGGTCCCCGGCTGCCAGGGTGAAGGATCGAGGTCACTGGCACTCGGGACACTCAGCCCCGTTCTCTCTGGCCGCTACAGCGTGGAGCTCGCCGACGGCAGCACGGTCCAGGTGCGGCCGCTCCTCGAGCACCTGCGTGTGCATCTGGACGCGAACTACACACCCGAGATCGCCGCGGGCGTGACGGGCGTCGGCGAGGGCACCATCCGCAAGCTGGCGCTCGAGCTGGCCGCGGCAAAGACGGCCATGATCTACTCGTCCTGGGGCGCCTGCAAGCACTATCACAGCGACCTGACCCAGCGCGCCGAGATCCTGCTGATGGCGCTCACGGGCAACCAGGGGAAGAGTGGGGGAGGGCTGCGGGTGGCAGCCTGGTGGCCGGTCGAGGGCTTCCACAAGCTCTCCAACCCCGACATGGCCTCGAGCATTCCCTGGGCGACGCGGCTGCGTCTGCTCTGGCGCATGCTGGCGCCTGAATCGCTCGGGGGCGGGTTCGGCTGGCGGGATTTCGAAAATCTGATGGTGGAGTCGAAGCCCTATCGGGGCTGGACGCCACTGATGCCCTGGCTCTATTCCCACGCCGGTTACTCGGAGATCTGGGACAAGCGCGAGTTCCATGACCCCGCCGTCCCGCGAAGCACCTCCGAGTACATGAAGGAGGCCGTCGACAAGGGCTGGGTACCGATTCGTCCGCTACCGGGAAGCGAGCCGCGGGTCTTCGTCTTCACGGGAGCGAACCCGCTGCGACGCTGGCCGGCACCGCAGTATGCGGAGAAGTATCTGTGGCCCAAGCTCGAGATGATCGTCGACGTGAACTTCAAGGCCAGCACCTCCGGGATGAAGGGGGATCTGATCCTGCCCACTTCCGGCTACTACGAGCGCGACTCGCTCAAGTACAGCCAGACCTACCTGCCCTATCTCCTGCTCTGCGAGAAGGCCGTGGAGCCGCTGGGCGAGGCAAAGCCGGAGTGGGAGATCTTCGGTTTGCTGGCGCGCAAGGTCCAGGAGCGAGCGCTCGAGCGCGGCGTCAGCAAGGTGCGCGACTCCGTGAATGGAGAGGTGGATATCTCCAAGCTCTATGAAGGCTGGAGCAACTCGGGCGAGTTCCACGAGAGCGATCCCAAGCGCGCCATCGAGTGGATCCTCGATCACACGCCTTCCACCGGGAAGATGAGCCTGGCGGAGGCAGAGAAGACCGGCCTTCTCCCGGTCATCAAGGCCAGCGGAGGCCCCGATCCGCTCTACTCGACGGCCACGGACTATCAGCCCGATCGCACGCTCTATCCCCACGCCCGCATGGTCGAGGGCAAGGAGGCCTGGCCGACCTATTCGGGGCGCCAGCAGTTCCTGCTCGATCACCCCTGGTACGAGGAGGCCGGTGAGGCCCTTCCGGTTCACAAGGATCCGCCGATGGCGGGTGGCGACTACTCCCTGCGACTCTCCGGGGGCCACACCCGCTGGTCGATCCATGCGACCTGGCGCGATACGGAGCTGATGCTGCGCCTGCAGCGCGGCGAGCCGGCCGTCTGGGTCGCGGAGCAGGACGCGCAGCAGCGCGGCATCGCCGATGGTGATCGAATCCGCGTATTCAACGACGTCGGCGAGTTCGAGGCCATCGCGAAGGTGGCGGCCTCGGTGCAGCCGGGTGAGGTGATCACCTATCACGCCTGGGAGCCCTACCAGTTCAAGAACTGGAAGGGTTGCCAGGAGCCGGTACCCGCTCCCTGGAAGGCGCTGCATCTGGCAGGTGACTACGGGCAGCTCCACTATCGCAGCATCTACCTGGTCCCGGGGCACAGCCCGCGGGCTCAGGCAGTGGAGATCGCAAAGGCGGGCTAGGAGAGCAGGGCTGCCGTTCCGAGGCGGAGCCAGTGCCTCGGAGCGGAGGATGTCCCACCGAGTTGGCGCTTCGTCACCCGATTCGGAAGCTCCAAGCCCGTCGACATCGCTGGAGGATTCCCCGTGACGCTCGACGAGATCGTGAAGGACAGCTTCGAAACCATGCCCGGCCGCTTGAAGACGGCGGAGCTCGATCCGGACTTCAAGGCGCGGATTGGATTCGAGATCGGCGCCCAGGCCTGGACGCTCGAGCTGGGGGGCGGCTCCTGTCGCACACGGCCGACCTCGGAGAAGGAATCTGAGGCCGTCGTGCAGACCGGTCTCGAGGAGTGGATCGATGTCGCCAGCAGCGCGGTCGACCCGACCGCCCTGTTCCTGGCGGGAAGGCTGAGCGTCGAAGGTGATATCGAGAAGCTGTTGGCCGTGTTCGGGCTCTTCGAGAGCTACACATCCGATGAAATCGAGGTCAAGGACTCCTCCTGGGTGATCGAGACGTTGGGCGACTTCTTCAGCGTCCGCGAAGATGGCCGCTTCATGATCGAGGAGCTCGACTGCGTCCAGCTCGCCGAGGAGTTCGGGACCCCGGTCTTCGTGACCTCCGAGGGTCAGCTGCGCCAGAACTACCGTCTGATCAGGGAGGCGCTGGTGGCGGCCTACCCGGAGAACCACGTCAACGTGATGTGGGCGATCAAGTCCAACACCAGCCTCGCCCTGCGGAAAATCCTGAACCAGGAGGGAGCGGGCGGGGACTGCTTCACCCCCGGCGAGATCCACGCCACCTTCGTCACCGGCGCAGATCCGGAGCTCTTCGTGCTGAACGGCTCGGATCGATCCGAGGAGGCCTTTGGCATGGCCATCGACATCGGTCTGCGCATCACCCTCGACCACCGCGACGACCTCGCAATCATCGAGCGCCTGGCCCGAGAGCGGGGCAAGAAGGTCCGCGCCCTGATCCGGGTCAAATGCGAGCTGCCGAGCTTGTCCGACGTGCGCTCTACTTTCGTTCCCGGTATCACGGTTCCCTTCGAGGCTCTCAATGCAAAGTTCGGTGTGACCTACGCGGAAGCCTTGGAGATCGCTGAGGCCGCCCGGGACCTCGAGATCATTTCGATCGAAGGGATTCATTCCCACATCGGCCGCGACGTTCACCTGCCCGAGCACTGGCGGGGCTACGCCCGCGACATGGTCGAGCTGTGCAAGCGCTTTCGGGACGACACCGGGTTGACGGCGGAAATACTGGATCTGGGCGGCGGCTTTGCCGAGAGGCGCGACCCCTCCAGCCACGACCTCACACGATTGGCCGCACCGGCCGAGGAGTACGCCCGCGCCGTCGCCGAGGGTGTGAGAGAAGGCTGCCAGGAGCACGGCTTCCCGTTTCCCAAGCTGTGGATCGAGCCCGGCCGAAACCTGGTCGGACCCACCACGGTGATGATCAGCCGCGTGGGGAACGTCAAGCGGACCCCCGGCGTCTGCACCTGGGTCCACGTGGACACCTCCTGCAACTTCCTGCCCACGGTGAATCGCCACAATGGCGCCAGCTACCACCTGCTCCTGGGGACGCGGGCGCGGGCCAGCGACGAGGAGATCGTCGACATCGTCGGGCCGAACTGCTCGGGTGACCTGATCCAGCCGCGCCGCAAGGTACCCAGGATGGAGCGAGGGGATCTACTGATCTTCCTGGACGTGGGCGCGTACAACTCGGTGGCCGCCAATCAGTTCAACAGCATTCCCCGTCCGCCCTGCGTACTGGTCTCCGGCGCCCAGACCGATCTGATCTGCGAACGGGAGACCATCAACGATGTCTTCGCCCGCCAGTGCATTCCAGCGAGACTGATGGGGTAACGAGATGGCTGTGGCGAGAGAGGAGAGCAATGGCTGACCAGGCCAGAGAGCGTATCGAGCCCTATCTGATGGTGGTGCTGTCCCGGAGATTCGATGCCATCTCCAGGCAGATGACCAACACCCTGCTGCGGTCGGCGCGCTCGATCGTGGTCAACACCGCTCGGGATTTCTCCTGCAGCATCGCCGACGCGGGCGGGCGCCTGATCTGCCTGGCCGAGGGGCTCCCCATCCACGTGGCCAGCTCTGGTCTGGTGGCAAAGACGATGCCGGAGCTGTTCGACGACATTCGCCCTGGCGACTGTTTTCTCAACAACTCGCCCTACTACGGCAATACCCACCACGCCGACCACACCATGTGCGTCCCGGTCTTCTTCGAGGGCGAACACCTCTTCACCACCATGGCGCGAGCCCATCAGGCCGATTGCGGAAACACCCAGCCGACCACCTACATGCCTTTCGCCCCGGACCTGTACCAGGAAGGAGCGCTGGATTTCCCCTGTGTCAGGGTGCAGCGCGACTACCGGGACGTGGAAGACGTGGTGCGGATGGCCAGGATGAGGATTCGCGTTCCCGAGCAGTGGTACGGCGATTTCCTGGCAGCCGTCGGCGCCTGCCGCATCGGGGAGAGAGAGATCGCAGGGCTCTGTCAGAAATACGGGGTGGAGACCGTCAAGGCCTTCCTGGATGAATGGCAGGAATACGGACGCAAGAGGATGTTCGAGGCCATCCGCGAGCTGCCGAAGGGCAGCTGGCGCAACGAGAACAAGCTCGATCCCTTTCCCCTGGTGGCCGACCAGGGGATCCACATCCGACTGAGGATGACGATCGATCCGGACGAAGGCTTCATCACCCTCGATTTCACCGAGAGCGACGATGCGGTCCCCGGCGGCTTGAACATGAGCGAGGCCACGGTGCTGGCGGCGGGAATCACGGGCGTGCTCAACAACCTCGATCCCACCCTCCCGCAGAACGACGGGGCCTTCAGCCGGATCCGTTTCGTGACCCGTGAGAACTGTGTCGTCGGTCCTGTCGAGCACCCGGCCTGCGCCTCCATGGCCACCACCACCGTGGCGGACCGGGTCATCAACGTGGTCCAGTCCTGCTTCGCCAAGCTGGGCGGCAAGACCGGCATGGCGGAGGGCGCCCTGGGCATGCCGGCCTCCTGCTCGGTGATCTCCGGCGTCGATCCGCGCCGGGCCGGTGCTCCGTACATCAACCAGCTCACCATCGGTGGCCTGGGCGGTCCGGCCGTCTACGGTCACGACGGGTGGATGACCTACGGCATCCCCGTGACCGGCGGAGTGCTCCACGGCGACAGCATGGAGGTGGACGAGCAGAGATTTCCCATCCTCTTCGAGCGCCACGAGTTGATCCCGGACTCGGGTGGCGCCGGGGAGTGGCGTGGCGCACCGGGGGTCGACTGCCGCATCCGGCAGCGTCTCGCCCCCGGAACCTGGATCTACCCCAGTGACGGTCATTTCAACCCGGCCAAGGGGGTCGCTGGCGGGCTGCCGGGTCGCCGGTCGGATGTGTGGAAACACGGCTCGGATGACCCGGTGCGGCAGGACTTGCCCAAGATTTCCCAGGAACTCCTTCAGCCCGGAGAGGTCCTGGTCTCCGAGTCCTGCGGCGGCGGCGGGTATGGTGATCCGTTGGAGCGTGACCCGGAGAAGGTGAGCTGGGATGTGAGAGAGGGATTCGTTTCCCTGGAGTCTGCGAGGGACGTCTACGGGGTGGTCATCGATACCGGTCCAGAGCTGCACGTGGTGGATCGCGAAGCTACGAGTCGATTACGAGTTCGCTTGAAGGGCAGGGGCGTGGGTGCGAAATGAGCTACCGGATGTCCGTGGACATAGGCGGCACCTTCACCGACCTGGTAGTGGTCGACGAAGAGGGTCAGATCAGCGTGTTCAAGTCCTCCACCACACCGGAGGATTACGTGGCCGCGGTGATCCGCAACCTGCATCAGGCCAGTGACTCCTTCGGCATCCCCCTCGAGGGACTGATGCAGGCGTGCAGCTCCTTCATCGGCGGCTCTCTGGTGCACGGCTCGACGATTGCCACCAATGCCCTGATCGAGAAGAAGGTGGCCAAGACCGGTCTGATCTGCACGCACGGCTTCCGGGATATCCTCACCGACCGGGAGGGTGGCAAGGCCGAGCCCTTCAACTGGGACCAGGATTATCCTCCGGCCTACGTTCCGCGGTATCTGACGCTTCCGGTGACCGAGAGGATCAACGCCGAAGGGGAAATCGAGACGCCGCTGTTCGAGGACGAGGTTCGCCAGGCGGTCCGGCAGCTCGAGCATTGGGATGTCGAGGTCATCGCCGTCAGTCTGCTCTGGTCGATCGTCAACCCGGTCCACGAGCTGCGGGTCGGCGAAATCTGCCGGGAGGAAGCACCCGAGATCCCCTGTGTGCTGAGCCATCAGGTCAACCCGATCATCCGCGAGTACAGGAGAACCTCCTCGACAGCTATCAACGCCTCTTTGCTCCCAATCGTGCGCCGGTACGTCGAGAACTTCGAGAAGAGGTTGAAGGAAATCGGGTATCCCGGAGGGATGCTGATGCTGACCTCCACCGGCGGCGTGATGTCCTGCGAGGAGCTGATCGAAAAGCCCATCTACAGCATCGACTGCGGCCCCTCTCTGGCTCCCACTGCCGGGCTCTGGCTCGGCCAGAGCGAGCTGGAAAAGGAGAAGGTGATCACCGCCGACATGGGTGGGACCAGCTTCGACATCTCCTGTGTCACCGACGGTGTGATCGCGGTCTCGCGAGATGTCTGGGTGGGCGACTCCATCCTCGGCGTCAGCAAGGTGGACATCAAGTCGATCGGAGCAGGAGGTGGGAGCATCGCCTGGGTGGATTCCGGCGGATTGCTGCACGTGGGTCCCGAGAGCGCCGGGGCGGCGCCCGGTCCGGCCTGTTACGACCGCGGTGGGAGCCGACCCACCGTCACCGATGCCAACGTGGTGCTCGGCTACATCGATCCCGATTTTTTCCTGGGCGGCTCGATGAGACTGCGCCCCGAGCTGGCCGCAGCGGCGATCGAGAGAGAGGTAGCCGAACCGCTCGGCCTCACGCCGGAGCAGGCCGCCTTCACCATCTGGACCACCATCAACGTGGACATGGTCTCGGCCATCGAGGACATCACCGTCTGGCAGGGAATCGATCCGCGCGAGTATCTCTTCGTTTCAGGCGGTGGAGCGGCCGGGCTCCACATCATCCCCATGGTCCAGGAGCTGGGTGCCAGGGACATCCTGATTCCGAAGGCGGCCGGGGTCATCAGTGCCATGGGCGGCGTCTTCGCGGACATCACCGCCGAATTCAGCTCGAGCCGCTTTGCCGAGAGCGACCGGTTCGACTTCAGGAGCGTCGAGGAGGACATGGCCGAGCTCGAAGCCAGGGCACGGGCGTTCCTGGAAGGGGCCGGGGTGCCGCCGGAAAGCAGGCGGGTGGAGTTCTACGTCGAGGCCAGGTACCGAAGCCAGGTCTGGGAGCTCTCGGTTCCGATCGCGGGGAATCGCATCGGCAGCGATGAAGACCTGGCGCGGCTGGTGGAAGGATTCCACCGGGTCCACGAGAGAACCTTCGGCATCAAGGAGCCAGGCCGCCCGATCGAGTGCGTCTACTGGCGGGCCAAGGCCATCGGGCTGCTCGCCAAGCCGCGCATCCGAGAGGTCCCCAGCGGCGGCTCGGATCCCGCGGCAGCGCAGCGAGGCACGCGAAAAGCCTACTTCCGGGAGCTCGGGGGGATGGCGGAGACACCGGTCTTCCTTGGCGACGCGCTCCGGGCCGGAAACATCATCGAGGCCCCCGCGATCATCGAGGAACCGACCACGACCGTGGTCGTCTTCCCCGGATCGGAGGTGCGCGTGACCGAGCTGGGCTCGTATCACGTCCGCATCGACTAGGGGCATCGCGCCCGGTGGACGCCGAAATCAACCCCAAACAGAGTGCCTTCCGTCGCAGACATTGATCGTCTGACCCTTGACACTGCATCTCGGGAAGTGGAAGGATCCGGGGGGTCTACCGCTATCGAAGCGGATGAGAGAAGCCCCTGGCCCCTGCCTGCATCGGATTGGAGAGCAGATCATGAAAGCAGCCGTATTCCGCGGACCGAGAGACGTTCAGCTCGAAGAGGTAGAGAAGCCGACGCTTGAAGAAGGGGAGGTCCTGCTGCGAGTGCGGGCATGTGGGATCTGCGGCTCCGATCTTCACACCTACCGTCATGGGATGTTTCAGGAAGTGCTCGGTCTTCCGACCGAAACGGGCTGCATCCTGGGTCATGAGTTCAGCGGTGAGGTCGCAGAGATTCGCGGAGACGTGGCCGGAGTCAAAGTGGGAGACCGAGTCGTCACGGTCAGCTCGGGTGCCAATGCGGAGTTCGTCAAGATCAGCCATCCCGCGACCGAGCTGCTGATGCCCTTCGATGAATCGATCAGCTTCGTAGAGGCCGCCACCACTGAACCGCTGGGCACTTCGCTCCACGCTGTCAATCTCGCCGATCCCAAGGACCGGGAAATCCATGTCATCATGGGTGCGGGGATCATTGGCCTGGGCGTATTGCAGTGCATCAAGTCCCGGTCGTCGGCAAAGACCATCGTCGTGGACCTCTCGGACAAGCGGCTCGCGATGGCGACCGAGCTCGGTGCCGATATGACGATGAACGCCGGGAAGACTGACGTCGTGTTGCGGATGATGGGCTCTGGATTGCTCGATCTGGATGTTCCGCTCGCTGGAAGCGTGGACGCGGTATACGACTGTGCGGGAGTCACGAAGAGCTTCGAAGGAACCACGGTACTGCAACAGGCACTGTCCATCGTCAAGGAAGACGGCAAGGTCATCATCGTTGCCGTCTTCGAAAAGCAGCCGGAAATCGAGTGGAATCTGGTCGTTCGCAAGGGGATCCGGCTATTCGGCTCCTGGGCCTGGTCGCCGGAAGAGCTCGTCGAGGCTTCTCGACTGATCAGCTCGGGGAAGATCGATCGCAAGCCCCTCATCAGCCACACCTTTTCTCTGGAAGATGCCAAGCAAGCCTACGAGACCCAGCTGCAGGAAGAGGAAGCCATCAAGGTGGTGCTGACCCCATAGGCGATTCGTACCTGACCAGGCGAATTCAAAGAATTCGGGCGACGCCCAGCGCCTGATCGGGACCGGGAGCAGAGGAGCCTCCTGTGAGCGATTCGAGCGTGCTGCAATCCTACGACGACGGCGTTCTGGTCGTCACCCTGAATCGCCCTCGGAAGCGGAACGCCTTCGACGACCCGCAGTGGGACGGTCTTCGGGACGCCCTGAACCGCGCGCGGGGCGATGACTCGGTTGGCGTCGTGGTGCTGACCGGCGCCGGCGACGACTTCTCCGCTGGCCAGGACCTGAGTGCCTTTCGAAGTGCGGGCGAGCCCCGCGCCGACGGCAACGCGTCCGGCTTCTACGGCTGCGTCGATGCGGTTTTCGCCTGTGACAAGCCGATGCTGGCAGCCGTGAAGGGTGTGGCGGTCGGGGGTGGGGCCACACTCGCGATCGCTTGCGACATCGTCTACGTGGGAGAGAGCCTGCGCCTTCGTCTCCCCTTCGTGAGCCTCGGCCTCGTCCCCGAGATTGCGAGCAGCTACACGTTGCAGACGGCGATCGGCCGCCAACGCGCCGCCGAACTGTTCTTTACGGCCGAATGGGTGAACGCCGAGCGTGCCGTCGAGGTGGGGCTGGCGGCGCGCGCCTTCTCCGACGAGGAGCTGCTACCGGCGACCCTGGCGAAGGCGAAGGAGATCGCCCGGTGGCCGGTGAGTTCGCTGCAGGCGACCAAGCGCACTCTGCAGGTGGCCCACCAGGCCGCCATCCAGGCCGCCCGCCGCGCAGAGGACGACGGCATGGCCCTCCGGGCGGGCTCCCCGGAGAACCGCGAGGCGGTTACCGCCTTCCTCCAGAAGCGTGATCCCGACTTCCGCCAGTTCCGCAAGCGCGAGTAGGGCTTCCCGCGAACCTCGATTGTGCCGCAGGGGCGGCCCAATGCAGGTAGACTTTCCGACTGCGTCTCCAGAGACGCCGGAGGTCCAGAGTCCATGCCTCACCTGATCTACGAGAAACGGAACGGGATTGCCTATCTCACGATGAACCGGCCCGAGAAGCGAAACGCGCTTACCCCAGAGATGCTCATCCAGTTCGCCGAAGCGTGGACGGACTTCCGCGACGACGGCGAAGCCCGGGTGGCGATCCTGACCGGTGCCGGGGAGCGCGCCTTCTGCGCCGGTGCGGACCTGGGGCGACTGATCCCGCTCATGACGGGAGCGCGCCAAGCCGACGACGACTGGGACGAGCAGCTGCTCGCCGACCCTTCGATCGTACAGGCGGCGCTCCTGCGTGACTTCGAAATGTACAAGCCGGTGATTGCCGCCATCAACGGATTCGCGCTAGCGGGTGGGACGGAGATCATCCAGGTGACCGACCTGCGGCTGGCGGTGCCCCAGGCGGAGCTGGGCCTCTCGGAGGTGATGCGGGGTCTCTTCCCGGCTGGCGGCTCCACCGTCCGCCTGGCGCGTCAGATTCCGCACTGCAAGGCGATGGAGATCCTGCTCACGGGCAGGCCGATGGGGGCCGAGGAGGCCTACCGGATCGGTCTGATCAACGAGATCGTGGCGCCGGATCGGCTGCTCCCACGCGCCGAGGAGTTGGCGCGACTGATTGCCGAGAACGGGCCGCTCGCCGTGCAGTGCTGCAAGGAGAGCGTGCTTCGCACCAGCGGTCTGCCCCTCGACGAGGCGCTCCGGATCGAGAACGAGTACGCGCGCCGCGTCTTCTCCTCCGAGGATGCCATCGAGGGGCCGCGCGCCTTCATCGAGAAGCGCAGGCCTGTGTTCAAGGGTCGCTGAGCCCGTTCGCGGAGGATCGGAGATGGGTCCCAGGAGAGTTCCCGTAGTCGTCGGCGTCGCACAGCTGCGGCGGCGCCCGAAGCTGGACGGACCGTGCGAGCCGATCGAGCCGGTGAAGCTGATGGCGGATGCGGTACGGCGATCGACGTCCGACGCGGGAGATCCGGGCCTCTATGAGACTGCCGACTACCTGGGCACGATCCCGCCGCTCGCCTGGCCCTACGAGGATACGCCCGCGCGGCTCGCCGAGGTGCTGAAGGTGGACCCGGTGATGCGCCACGAGCCCAAGCCGGGCGGCAACGCGCCCGCCGAGCTCGTAAACCACGCGGCGACCGCCATCGCGCGCGGGGAGGCGCGTGTGGCGATTCTGGCCGGGGCCGAGGCGCTCCACGCTCGTCAGCGGGCCGCGCGGGAGGGAATCTCTCTCGATCACTGGTCCCCGTGGCCCGAAATCCCGATCGACGTGGTGCGGCGCGGGCAGCCGCCGATGACGTCGCCCATCGAGTCCCGCCACGGGATTGCGCTGCCCACCGATATCTTCCCGATCTTCGAGAACGCGATCCGCGCGCGCGCCGGGCGCTCGATCGAGGAGCACCAGGCGGTCCTCGGTCGCTTGATGGCGCGTTTCTCGGCGGTGGCGGCACAGAATCCCTACGCGTGGTTTCCCGTCGAGCGCAGCCCCGAGGAGTTCACGACGGTGAGCGCTTCGAATCGGTGGATCTGCTTCCCCTACCCGAAGCTGATGAACGCGATCATAGCGGTCGACATGGCTGCCGCACTCGTCCTGATGAGCGACGCGGAGGCCGAGCGCCGCGGGATTCCCGTGGGCCGGCGCGTGAGCTTTCTGGCGGGGGCCGATGCCGTCGATCCCTGGACGCTGACCGAGCGGCGGCAGTTCAGTCGGAGTGCGGGCTGTACGGCGGCCGCGCGGGCGGCGTTGGACCACGCCGGACTCGAGGTCGCCGACGTGGATCTCTTCGACCTCTACAGCTGCTTCCCCAGCGCCGTGGAGCTGGCGATGGATGCCCTCGGCCTCGCGAGCGACGATCCACGTCCGCTCACCGTGACAGGCGGGCTCCCTTGCGCGGGCGGTCCGGGGAACAGCTACTGCATGCACTCCATCGCGGCGATGGTCGACCGTCTGCGCGAGGGCGTGGGTAGTGTCGGCTACGTGTCCGGGCTGGGGATGAGCGCCGCCAAACACGGCGTCAACATCTTCTCGACCGACCCGGCGCGAATCGCGGCGGCGGATGGTGAGACGCCGCGCATCCAGCTCCCGGCTGAGGAGTTGTCGGGCCCGGAGATCGCCGACGCACCGGAGGGGCCGGGGACGATCGAGACCTACACGGTGGCGTTCGATCGCGAGAACCATCCCCAGACCAGCCGACTCATCGTCCGGCTCGACGATGGTAGACGTACGGTCGCCCACGGCGAGCAGACTCCGGCGGCCTTCGCGCGGCTGATCGAGAGCGAGGGGGTCGGCCTCCGCGGCCTGGTCACGCCGGGGCACGGCGGCGAGCCAAACCGCTTCAGGCTCGAATGAAACCTCACGCTCTTCCCGCTCAGCGGGCTACGCCGCCCCAGATGCTTCACCGGATGAAGGCGGTATCGGCGGGTTCCTCGATGATCGGGTTCTCGATCTCGCCGATCTCCTCGATCTCGACCCGCACCAGGTGTAAGACGGCGTCAGCGCGCGCCTCGAACGCCCTGTCTCCACGGGGTCGAGACCCGTCAGCCGCCTGCAATCATCAGCAAAAAAATAGCGGGTGGTCCGGTATAGTCGCACCTCTGGGAGGAAACGAAAAATGAAGCTATTGCCCCTGGCGGCCGAGCCGTTTGCCGCTCCGACGGACCGCGACATGTTGCCGTCCGAACGGCGGGAGTTCGTTCGGACCCATCGGACCTGCATCTACGGGTATACGCGACGGTCCGACGGGCCGGCCATGTCCGTCGTCTACTACATTCCGACCGATACGGACGAGCTGCTCGTCTCGACGATGCGAGGGCGAGCGAAGGCAAAGGTCGCTCAGCGCGACGAGAAGGTCGGTCTCTGTATCCTCGATGAGCGCTGGCCGTTCGCCTTCCTGCAGGTCTATTGCGATGCACGACTGGACGACGATCCCAAGCTCGTCGTCGACGTGATGATGGCGATAGGTGGTCGCATGTCGGGGACGCCGCTGGACGAAAAGGCTCGCCCCGTGGTGGAGGCGATGGCGAAGAAGGAGGATCGGGTCGTCTTGCGCTGTCGGCCCTACCAGACCTTTGCTCAGCCGCCGCGGCATCTCCACAGCAACGACCAGGAGGAACAGATCACCCACTGGGTCTCGGCGAGCATGCCCTGGGACGCAGAGGACGAAGGGTCTTCCTGAAGCGCTTGGCGAGCGCGAGAGCGTGAGACGGCGCGCCTGGTGGCATTCACCGTCGGATCGCCGGCCACAGTAGTGAGTTGGCAAGAACTGTGGGCTAGTACCTGTCTTCCAGCGTCAGGCGGTGTTGGAAGGTCTTCCGCCTTCTCACTTCCTTGGAGGCCTGGGCGCTGACTTCCTCGGATACCTGCTGAATCGATTCGAGCAGCTCGGCTTCCGCGATCGTGGTGATTCTTCCGTCCTCATAGACCACCTGGCCGTCGATAATGGACATGGCCACCTCGTCTCCACGGGCGGATAGGACCAGGTTCGGCACGATGTTCCTGACCGGATCTCGAAGCACGGGCATCATGCTGGGCTTCCGCAGATCCACCAGGATGAGATCCGCCTTCTTGCCCTGCTCCAGGGAGCCGATCTCCTGGTCGAGCCCGATGGCCTCGGCGCCCTCGATGGTCGCCATCCGGAGCACCTTCCAGGTGGGCATCTTCGTCGGGTCCTGGTTCTTCATGTTGAGGGCGAGCGAGGCCAGCTTCATCTCGCTGAACAGGTTGGTGCCGTTGTTGGAGCTGGTCTCGTCGGTTCCGAGGCACACCTTGCCGCCGGCTCGCGAGAAGACGTCAGCCGGGGGCACGATACCGTCGCAGATGATCAGGCTCGACGGACAGAACGCCATCGATGCCCCGGAAGCGGCGATCCGCTCCACCTCATCATCGGTGCATTTCACCATGTGCACCGCGATCAACTGCTCATCCAGATAGCCGATGCTCTCGAGAAACTCGACCGGCCGCACGCCGTACCGGTTCTTCATCTGCAGGATTTCCCGGTCGCCCTGGCCGATGTGCATGTGGATCTTGAGGCCGTGCTTCCCCGCCGCTGCCTTGATCTTCTCGAACAGCTCCCTGCTGCAATAGTCGGCGCCCTGGGGGCCGATCATCACGGTGATCCGTCCGTTGGCGGCCCCGTTCCACCGCTCGACCAGCTCGAGATTCTCCTCGAGCCTGGAATCGCCGATGGATGGGTCGAAGGGGTAGAGCTCGCCCTCTGCGAGCACGCTCTCGACCGGTGGCACTTCGCTGATCAGAGTGCAGACCCTGGCTCGGATCCCGAGCTTCTCGTAGAAGGGCAGCGCAATCGGCATGCCCGGACCGTAGTCGCCCAGCGTCGTCGTCCCCGCGCGGATGGCCTCGATGGCGGAAAGCTGCGCGCCCGCCAGCACCGCGGCAGGGGTGAGTTGCTCGAAGAAGGGATCGACACCTTCGTGCCAGGTGGGAGCATCCTGTCCCAGGCCCCTCAGGATCGCGATCACGGTGTGCAGGTGGCCGTCGATCAAGCCGGGAAGGATCGCCTTCATCGAGGCGTCGATGGTCCGCTTCGCCCGGTACTTCGCCTCGAGCTCTGGAGACGGACCGACGGCGACGATGCGATTGCCGTCGATGGCCACGGCTCCGTTCTCGATGTAGCCCACGCCATCGCCGGCCATGCTGAACAGATCGCCGTTCGTCAACAGGAGGTCGATCATTCGCGTTACCCGGTGAAAGAGGATCGTCTAGTCGTACAGAGAGCCGGGGTTCAGGATGCCCTTGGGATCGAAGGCGTGCTTGATGCGTTTCAGCAGCGCGATCTTGGTGGGATCCTCCAGCTCGAGGAAGTAGTCCTTCTTTGCGGCTCCGACGCCGTGCTCCGCCGAGATCTCACCGCCGGCAGCCAGGCCCGCCGCCAGCAGCTCCCTGACGATCGTGGAACGCAGCTCGGGATCGGGCTGGAACACGCCGAGGTGCAGGTTTCCGTCGCCCGCGTGCCCGCAGCCGGTGATCAGTGTGGAGTGTTTCTCCGCGATTGCCCGCGCCTTCTCCATGTACTGGGTGATTTCGGCGCGGGGGACCACCACGTCGATGATGTCGTTGAGGCCGATCTCCTTGCCCACCCAGAAGGTCCTCTCCCTGCCTTCGATGAGCTTGCCGGATGCGGCGGGCGGCATCACGAAGACCTCCAGGGCGCCCAGGTCCAGGCAGAGCTGTCCCAGGCCCTCGGTGTCCTCATCGACCCGTTCGGCAGTGCGTCCCTCCACGATCATCAGGAGGTAGGCCAGCGCCTGCTCCTGGACCTCCGCGGCGATCCCCAGCTCGATGCCCTGGTGCCGGAGGATCCCCGCCATGGTGAGCTTGTCGATGTACTCGACCATCAGCGGGCCGATGCCCGTCGCCACCAGCTTGGGCACGGCGTGGGTGACCTTGTCGATCGACGCGAAGGCGACCAGCAAGGTGGACCGGTGCTGGGGGCGGGGCAACAGCTTGAGAATGATCTTGGTGACGACGGCCAGCGTTCCCTCGGAGCCGATCAGGAGCTGGGTCAGGTCGTAGCCGCTCGAGGTCTTGACCAGCTTGCCGCCGGTCTGGATCACCTGGCCATCGGCCAGCACCGCCTCGAGCCCCAGGACCTGGTGCCGGGTCACTCCGTACTTGACCGCCCGCATGCCGCCGGCATTGGTGGCGATGTTGCCCCCCAGCGTGGCGCTGCTCTCGCCGGGGAAGATCGGATAGATGAGCCCCTGCTCGCCCGTGGCCTCGTCGAGCTCGGCGAGGGTTACGCCGGGCTCCACCACCGCCACGTGGTTCTCCGTATCGATCTCCAGAACCCGGTTCATGCGCTCGAAGGAGATCAGGATGCCCCCACGGCTGGGTACGCAGGCCCCCGAGAGGCCGGTGCCATTGCCCCTGGCCGTGACCGGAATCCCGGCCTCGTTTGCCAGGCGCAGCACCCGCGAGACCTGCTCCGTGGTCGTGGGCCTCACCACCGCCTGGGGGTCGTGGGGCTCGACCGTGAGTGCCTCGTCGTGGGTGTACTCTTCGCCGATCGCATCGCCGGTCAGCACCTGCTCCGGGGTCACGATGTCGGCGAGAAGGTCGACCAGGTTGTCCATTGGGGTCTCCTGAACTGTGGGGTGTTGGGCGACCGGGCGGCCGGCATCAGCGATTGGATCGAGTCAGCTCGCGACCCCCTGCCTGGCCCTCGCTTCGTCCAGGCCCCTTTGGGCGGCTATCAGATTCATCTCGAGCTTGTCGCTCGGCATGCTGTCGCGCAGGGCGGCTTCGAGTCCCTCGGGCCCCAGAGGCAGCGCCTCGCTCCCGACCAGCGCACCGGTCATGATGATGTTGGTGAGGATGGCGGCACCCATCTCCAGGGCGATCTCGGTCGCATTGATCACCCAGGCCGCACTGGACAGCTCCTCCAGTGTTCTCGCGATCTCCTCGGTGCCGGGGTATTCGGCAGCCCCCGTGGTCACGGCCATGGTGTAGACCGGCCTCGAGTTGGCGATCACGATCACCCCCGGATGACCGTACTGCGCCAGCACCCGCATCGTCTCCACCGGCTCCAATCCCAGGATGACGTCAGCCTGGCCCTCGGGAATCAGGGGCCCGTACTGCTCCTGCCGCGAGATCCGGATGTGGCTCATCACCGCCCCGCCTCGCTGAGAGGCGCCGTAGGTCTCGCCGATGGTTACGTGATGGCCTTCCTTGACCAGGGCCTTGCCGATCAGCTGCGAGATCAGCACGTTTCCCTGGCCGCCGACCCCTGTGACGATCACGTTCAGCGGATCCTTTTCCGTCATGTTCGATACCGCCTCGTTGATGATGGCCCCTGCGGGACAGATGTCGGCACAGACCCCGCAGCCGCTGCAGATCACCTCGTCGATCTTCGCCTCTGTCCGCCTCGGTGTCCCAGATCAGTCCGGGGCACTGGAATACCCGCGTGCAGAGGCGGGCGCAGCCGCAGGCGTCTCCCCGACACTTCTCCGTATCTACGTGGACCCGGTAGTCCGGCTCTCCCTGCCTGGCTCTCACCAGCCCGCAGGTCCTCTTCGAGATCAGGACCCGCACTCCCCCTTCGTCGCGCATCAGGTCCAGGAGCTTCTCCGTGGTTCCCTCCAGATCGAAGGGGTCGGTCACCTCCACCCGGACTCCCATCGCCCGGCAGAGCGCTTCGATGTCCACGACGGGTGTCGTCTCTCCCGTGGCCGTCTCTCCGATTCCCGGGTGAGGCTGGAATCCCGTCATGGCGGTAGCCGAGTTGTCCAGGATCAGCAGGGTGAAGTTGGAGTGGTTGTAGATCCCGTTGAGCAGCGCGGGAATGGCGGCGTGGAAGAAGGTCGAGTCGCCGCACACCGAGACCACTGGCTGCTCGAACCCCGTCCGCGCCAGGTTGCCGAACCCGCAGGCCAGACCCACGCCCGACCCCATGGCCTGGACGGTCTTGACCTGGAAGTAACCGGTCGGCCCCAGGGCCATGGTGTAGCAGCCGATGTCCCCGGTCACGAAGCCGCCCCTCCCGTCCAGCTTGAGGGCGTTCTTGATCGACCAGAAGGTCGCGCGGTGGGGGCAGCCCGCGCAGAAGCCGATCGCCCGCATGTGGGTGTGGCCTCCCGTCAGCTGCTGGGCCTTCTGGACGTACTCCGGAGAAACTCCCGCCGGCTCCAGATCGAGAAGGGAGCCCAGCGCCTTGGCGACCAGGTCCGGATTGAGCTCGCCGGAGTCGGGGATGTGCCCGCTTCGCTTGCCGTAGAAGGTGAGCGGTCCCGCGTCAGCCAGGTGTCCCCCGACCAGCTCCTTCAGGTTGCCCTCGAGGAACGGGGCCACCTCCTCCACCACCAGCACTCTTTCCGTGCGCGCCAGGTGCTCCTGCACGAACTTCTCGGGCAGTGGCCAGGTCGTGCCCAGCTTGAGAATGCCCACGCGGTCGCCCGCGTGGAGCGCCTTGACCGCCTCGAGTGAGTAGAACCAGCAGGCGCCGCTGGTGACCACCAGCAGCTCCGGCCGCTCCGGACCGACGTAGCGGTTGAAGGGAGAGGACTCGAACAGCTCCCGGACCTTCTCCAGCTTCGCGATCATCTGATGGTGCTTGAAGGGAACCGGATAGGGGGTGAAATCCACCGGGGAGGTGGCCGTGAACCTCGCCTCTTTGCTGGGCGGAATTCGCTCCCCCAGCTCGACATCCCCTCGGGCGTGCGAGACCCGGGTGACCGTCCGCAGCATGCAGGCGTTCTTGATCTCCTCCGAGAGCTCGAAGGCCCAGCGCGTCATGTCCTTGGCTTCCTGGAAGGTGCCGGGCTCCAGCAGCGGCAGGTCGGCCCACTTGGCGAAGGGCCGGGAGTCCTGCTCGTTGGTGCTGGAGAGCGCCGAGGGGTCGTCGCAGGCCGCGAGCACCAGCCCCGCCTTGGTCCCGGTGAGGTTCAGGTTCATCAGGAAGTCCGAGGCCACGTTGACCCCGTTCTGCTTCATGGCCACGATGGCTCGCACCCCGGCGAAGGAGGCGGCCGCGGCGACCTCCATCGCCACCTTCTCGTTCACCGACCACTCCGCGTAGATCTCCCCCTCCTTGGCCACCTCCGCCAGCGTGGCGATCACCTCCGACGACGGGGTCCCCGGATAGGCGGCAGCGAATCCCACCCCCGCCTCCAGCGCTCCCCGCGCGATGGCCTCGTTGCCCATGAAGAGCTCGCTCGTACCCGGCTTGCCTGTCGCGACGCTCGTCATCTTCGCATCCCCTTTCCGGCGTCTCGGCCTGGCCGAGAGCGCCGCTGCTACGCCAGAAGTCTCTCCCGTGCCTCTGGGCTCAGCTTCAAGTAGAGCAGATCCTCGCTGCTACCGGACTTGTCGACGATGTTCCGGAGCGCCCGCTTCTTCTTGGCGAGTGCGGCCCCCTTGAGGTGCTCCAGATTCTCCTCGGGCAGCGGAGCGGTCTCGATCGCACCGCCCGCAACGGCCGCCTCCACCAGCTCCTGGCCCCTCTCACTCCTGACGATGAGCGTGTTCCAGCCCTGCACGCCCTCCGCCGCGCCCACCGAGAGGTCGGCCAGCTCCGCCGTCATGTCGATGCACAGGTCGCAGGTGGATCGGATGAAGCGGCGGACCTCATCGAGAGGCAATTGAACGCAGGAAGAGTCGGTGTATACCTCGAACACCTCAGCGGGCGGCGGTGGGATGTCGACTCTGGTGATCTCGGTGAGCTGCGTCTTCTGCTGGAGAAACTCGACGAAATCCTCGTAGCGAAGTGCCCAGGTGCAGAACAGGCCCACCACCAGCTTCAGCTTCCCGATACGGTCGCCCTTCTCCAGCGGCGACGCCTTCATCTTGGCCAGCGCGAGCGCCTGGCAGGGTGTGGCCACCACCCCGATGCGCTGCGCCTCCGAGTCCGCTTCCCGGTTGAATGCGGCCAGTGTAGGCGAGGCCACGAAATTCGAGCCGGCGGACGCCAGCACTCCCGCCTCGTCGCCGCACCGCGGTCCCGCTCGGGAGCAGACCCTCATCGCTGGAGGTGAGCACCGCTCTGTCGAGCAGGCCCTCGCGCAGCGCGAACGACATGAGGGCGCTGACGGTCCCCCCGTACTGTCCCTTCTCCCGGGCGGGGCCCTCCTTGGCCCGGGCCATCACGATCTCCCGGACCACTCCCAGCTCGTGATCGGGACGGGGCACGCCGAAGACCGCCTGGCTGACCTCGTCGAGGTCCACGGATCCGCGGGGGCAGAATGAGTAGCATCGTCCCTGGGAGAGGCTGCAGTCGTCCATCACGACGATCCTGCCGCGGTGGGCCACCAGGTAGGGACACATGCCCACGCAAGCGCCGCAAAGCGTGCAGAGCTGCCTGTCCACCACCTCACTTCGAAGCTCTTGAGGCCCCTTCAACTCGGCGCTCATCTCCCGCTCCCTCCCATAGCCCTCGGCTCTCTTGCTCGATCGTCTACCGCCTGCTCGGCTCTCGTCCCATGATCCGCTTCGGCCTGCGCTGTGGTGGCATCCGGATTCCCGGTCGCCTTCGCGCCGCCGCGATAGAGGCTTCGAAGCTCCTCGAGGACCTCTCCATAGTTGCTAGCCCAGGGCAGGCGACCGGTCTACCCCAGGAGATCCCCCGGGAGCTTTTCGGAACTCCTCCCTATCGAAAACGGAGCGCCCGCCTGGACTTTCGCCACCCTCGCGTCTCGGTGACCCCAAACCTATACTGCGTTCTTTCGTATCCCGTCCGGTCGATCGCTGGCTGCGAAACAGAGAAAAGAGGTGAATGCCATGCCCTACTGGTTCGAGGACCCGATGCTGCGATCTCTCCTCCCGCTGTCCATCTCCATCCTCCATCAAGGGCCTGACCAACATCTTCAACGTTCCCAAGATGATCGTCGGGTCCAACGTCTTCCCCTCCGGTATGGCGATCGGGCCGTCGACCATCGACACCTTGTCGGCCAGATGCGCGAAGAAGAGGGCCTTCATCGTCACCGATGCGTTCAGCAAGCGCTTCGTCAAGAAGATCGCTCCGTATCTCGAGAACGGTGGGTTCACCTGTGAGACCTGGCCGAAATGCCTTCCCGAGGCACCCATCGAGAACGTCGAGAATGCGGCGAGGCAATGAAGGCGTTCGAGCCCGACCTGATCCTGGCCCTGGGGGGAGGATCGGTCATCGACAGCGCCAAGGTGGCCTGGATCCTCTACGAGCGGCCGGATATCACTGACGTGTGTATGGTTTCCCCGCTGGACAAGCTGGGGCTGCGAAAGAAGGCCATCCTCGCGGCGGTGCCGACCACCAGCGGTACCGGCTCGGAATGCACCGGGGCGGCGGTGGTGCACGACAACGCAGCGCATCGCAAGATCCCGCTCGCCAACGACGAGCTGCTGCCCGACGTGGCCATCCTGTCACCGGAATTCACCTACACCATGCCCCCCGAATTGACCGCCGGAACCGGCCTGGACGTTCTGGCCCACTCCATGGACGCGGTGACGATGCCGGCGGCCTATGAACTCACCGATCCGCTGGCGCTCAAGTCCATCGAGATGGTCTTTCGATGGCTCCCTCGGGTCTACCGGGAGGGCCGGGACCGCGAGGCTCGCCATCGGATGCTTCTGGCCTCCAGCATGGCCGGCGTGGCCTTCGGCATGAGTGGCGCCCATCTGACCCACGCCTTCGGACACTCCCTCGGTGCGGCTTTCGAGCTGCACCATGGAATGACCGTCGGCTTCTTCGTCCCTCAGAGCCTGCAGTACTGCAGCACGGTGACGGACAAGTACCTGCTGATCTGCGACGCGCTGAAGGTGGGAGGGGAGGCTCCGGAGGAGAGGCTCGCGAATCTGGTGGCCAAGGTCCGGGCGCTCCTGACCGAGCTGGGTGTGCCGCTGACGATCCAGGGCCTGGGGATCTCGGAGGCGGATTTCGAGGCCAACATCGACAAGCTGGTGGAATACGCGGCCGGCGACATCAGCAGCCTCTTGAGTCCGCGACCGGTCACGCCGGCCCAGTGCGAGAAGATCTTCCGCTACGCCTACGAGGGCAAGGACATCGATTTCTAGAGGAGTACGCATGTACGGATATCACGGTCGGTTTCTCGAGGTGGATCTCTCGGCCGGAACCACCAGGGAGATTCCCCTATCCGAGGAGATTCTCGAGAAGTACATCGGCGGCGCGACGCTGGCAGCGGCCCTGGTCTACGAGCGCGTCTCCAAGGACATCGATCCCTTGAGTCCTGAAAACCCGCTGGTGTTCGCCACGGGTCCTTTCACCGGCTCTTCGGTCCCGATGGTGAGCCGATACGCAGTCTGCGGGATTTCGCCGCTGACCGGGTATTGGGGTGAGTCCACCAGCGGCGGGAGGTTTCCCGTCCGGCTGAAGGGCTCGGGCTTCGACGGGCTGATCGTCACCGGCCGTTCGGAAAAGCCGGTCTACCTGTACCTGGAGAAGGGCAAAGCCGAGATCAGGGACGCCTCCCAGCTCTGGGGCAAGGACAGCTACGAAACGCAGAAACTCATCAAGGAGGAGCTCGGCGACGACAATCTCAGCGTCGCCTGCATCGCCAGGGGCGGTGAGAAGCAGATCCGATACGCCTCCATCATGAACGACAAGGGGCGTAGCGCCGGGCGCTGTGGCATGGGCGCGTTGATGGGGTCGAAGAATCTGAAGGCCGTGGCCGCGGCCGGTGATTCGAAGCCGAAGCTGGCCGATCCCGCAAAGATCCGAGCCCTGGTCAAGCAGACCGGCACCGACATCGATGGCAACGTGATCTCCGTGGCCTTCGGCGAGTACGGCACGCTGATGTACATGGACATGGGGATGATGCTCGGCGACGTTCCGGTGAAGTACTTCACCAAGAGCGTGTTTCCGGTGGAGAAGGTGACCGGCGAGGCATTCCGCCAGGCCTACACGATCAAGAACCACGCCTGCCGAGGCTGTCCGGTCGGCTGCGGTCGCCTGGTCAAGAACTTCGAGGCGGATCTGGACGTGGATGGGCCGGAATACGAGACGGCAGCCGCCTTCGGGCCCCTCTGTCTGAACACGGACCTCGACTCCATCGTCGAGGCCAACCATCTCTGCAACGTCCACGGAATCGACACCATCTCGGCCGGGGTCAGCATTGCCTACGCGCTCTACCTCTACGAGCAGGGCGTCTTGACCAAGGACGACGTCGGCATGGAGCTGCTCTGGGGGGACGGCAAGACCATCTTGAAGCTGGTGGAGATGATCGTGAACCAGGAAGGCATTGGCGAGATTCTCGCCCAGGGCACGCTGGCGATGGCCCGGCACTTCGGCCGTGACGAGGGCGAAGCAGCCCAGGTCAAGGGGCTGGAGATGCCCATGCACGACGGAAGGGCCTTCCACGGGCTGGCGGTCTCCTACGCGACGGGTCCCCGCGGCGCCTGTCACCTGAAGGGCGACTATTACAATGTCGACCTCGGGAACATGGTGGTGGAGTACAACATCCTGCCCAGTGATCGGCACTCCTCGGATGGCAAGGCCGAGTTCGCGGCCAAGTTCCAGAGCCTGAAGGACCTGTTCGATGCGCTCACGCTGTGCAAATTTGCGCCGCTCAGCCCGACCAGGATCTCCGAGTTTCTGAGCGCCATCACCGGATGGACGTGCACCCCGGAGAGCCTGCTGGCCGCCGGCGACCGGTCGCTGAACATCAAGCGCGCCATCAGCTCGAAGCAGGGTCTCACACGGGAGCACGACCGTCTTCCCGAGATCTGCATGCGGCCCCTCGACGAGGGCACCAGCGCCGACCTGGTTCCGGACATGGACAAGATGCTCCGGGAGTACTACGCGTACCGCTCCTGGGACTGGGAGACCGGGAAGCCTTCCAAGGAGAAGCTGCTGGAGCTGGGCATGAACCAGGTGGCGGAGGACCTGTACTCCTGATTCCAGTTCGTTCAGGTCAGGGGCGGGCCACCTCCACCGGAGCGCCGCCGGCCTCGATGCTCTCCAGGGCGGCGAAGACCGTCGCAGAGGCGATGTGTCCTGCGCGGCATCCGACCACGGGGGGTGCACCGTCGGCGAAGCGCCGAAGCTCCTCCACCAGCCGCCGGTCCGCTCCGAAATGCGTGGATTCGTGGTGGGCGTCCCGCGCGTCGATCAGCTCGCTCTCTTCTCCGTACTCGGAAACCACGTCCAGCACTCCGCTGTGCCGGATCAGTCGGATCCTTCCCTTCTCTCCCACGATCTCGAAGGTCTCCTGATCCTCGCTGTCGAACCCGAAGATCGAATAGAAGAGCTGGCCGACGACTCCGCTTTCGAACTTCAGATTGACCACGGCGTGATCCAGGATGTCCGCGCCGGGCCGGAAGACACAGACGTCCCGGCCTGTCCTGACATCTTCTCCCCCGAGCCAGCTGAGCTCCTTGTCGGGAGGCAGGCGGTCCTGCGCCGGTCGCCCCTTGTGTTGGGGTCCGGTCCGGTAGGGACAGACACGATCGCAGTCCCTGCAGCGCTGCGGAGCGTCGGGGTCCGGCAGGAAGACCCGACGCCCGCCGAAGCCGGTGACACAGACGGGGTCCGCGTCGACGAACCAGGACATCGCGTCGACGTGATGGCTCGACTTGTCGTTCAGGGCGTCTCCCGAGAAGCGCCGCTCCCGGTGCCAGCCGTGAAAGTAGACGTGATAGGGAATCACCGCCCGGAGCAGCACCATCTGCACCTCGCCGATCACGCCCTCTGTCGATCAGCTCCCGCGCCTTTTGCCAGGCCGCCTCGTAGCGGCGCGTGAAGCCGAGCAGAATCGGGGACCCGTGCTGCCGCTCTGCCGCAAGGATTGCGTTGCAGTCCTCCAGATTGTGCGCGAGAGGCTTGTCCAGATAGACCTTCTTGCCAGCCGCGAGCGCCTTCTGCGCGGGCTCGCGATGCTGGTCCGAGTGCGTCGTGACCATCACCAGCTCGACGCGAGGATCGGCCAGGCAGGCGTCGAGGTCCTGGTAGACGCCGATCTCGAGTGGGTGGCCGGCTCGCCGGTACTGCTCCTCGAGGAAGGATCGGGCCTCCGCCGCCCGCGGCGCAAAGACCTCGCAGAGAGCGACGACCTCCAGGCGGAGCTCCTCGAAGTTCTGCGCCAGGAGCCCCCCCAGGTTCCACACTCCGCGGAGCCCTGCTCCAATGACGGCGACCCCGATCTCTCGCCTGTCCTCTCTCGCCATGCTGCCCTGGCCTTTCAGGTGCTTCAGACCCAGATGGGCGAGCTCCAGGCCCACTGGTCGTTCTTCTGACGTACCCGCACGTAGTAGAAGTCGCGCGCTTCGGCATCAGCGCGGTCGTCCACCTGCCAGCTCCAGCGGTACTCCGCCTCCGGAACCGCTCGCGAGAGCTGGAAGGCCTCGGAGACGAAGCCGTCGAGGTAGCCGGTTCGGGGACCCTGACGAAGCTCGGAGAGGGGAGTAGGCCAGATCCCGCCCGTTGATGCTCGCAACCACCTGAGTGCGGCCGTCTCCCTCGATCTCGAGGGTGAACTTCTGGGTCCGATCCGTCCTCGTGTTGGGGTTCGGCGAAGTCCGAGTGGCAAAACTCGACTTCGTCATCGCCGCTCCGGCTCCAGCTCGAGACCTGGTAGGAGGTGAGATCCTCCGCCTGGGGAGAGACCGACTCCTCCCCGCAGAACCGCGGCTCGACACCCAGCAGTCTTCCTTCCCGTACGCCGAAGCGCACCTGCCAGTCGGAGGCTTGTGCGGCTTCTCCCCAGCCGACCGCGAGTGTCACCTTTCCCTTGAAGTCGGGGGCCTCAGGTCGCGGAAATTCGCTCGCGCTGCGCCGAGCGATGGCCACGCCGTTCCTGACGAGATCGACGCTATCGAGCGGCGCCCCGCCCGTCACCGTCACCTCGGCGGCTCGTTCCTCACAGGGATGCAGACTGGATCCCATCGGTGCGCCGTTGAGCGAGAAGGCCGAGCTCGATCCGGTCCCCGGTGAGTGCATAGGTTCTCCGGCTCTGGATGGCCTCCCAGATTCCGTCGCGCGTCAGCTCACTGGCCCACACCGCCAGGCGCCCGTGATCGTGGCTCCCGGGATGCGCGGAGTGGTGGTCGGTGGATCCGATGATGCCGAACTTCTTTCCAGAGATGAGCCCCTGAATCATGCTGCTTCCGCCGTCCCGCGGCCCCATGGAGTGGAGGTAGGGCCGGGGCGCGTCGTCGTCCTCGGCGCAGCCGTGCATGGAGAGCACCTCGACCACGGGGGAGAAACGCTCGTCGAAGTCCGCCCAGTTGACTCCCCGGTACCCGCGCAGGTAGCAGATGTGGTGGGGGATCATCATCACATCGACGCCGCTCCGAGCCAGATCAGCGAGCTCCCGCCGCATCGAGTCGATGTCCGGGGCGCGAATGATCTCGCCCCGGGATCCCTTGTAGTACACGCAGTAGTCCCCGTGGCGCATCGAATGCCACTCGAAAGAGAGGAAGGAGACGAAGCGGTGCTCCTCGTGGAACGCCTCGGTGCTCTCCTGCACCCGGCTCCAAACAGATGCCAGGCGCTCGAAGCCCCGCTGATGGTACTCGACGAGATACTTCAGGCGGTCTTCGGCAGGAGGCATGTCCGGCCAGTGGGCGTGGCCGGTGACGCTGGCGAAGTCGAGCTGCAGCCGGGCATTGGCATAGGCCTCTTCCAGATCCCCGTGCCCGTAGCTGATGTTGCAGTGGTTGTGCAGGTCACCGTAGTAGACCTGGAGACCCCGGTAGGCCGAGGGAGGGCTCAACTGCCGGTCGTGGAGGAGGCAGAAGCGGCCAGGTCGTCTTCGATCATGTACAGGAGATCGGCCTGCTTCCGGAGCTCTCCCTCCAGGGCGCGAAGCTCCGACGGTGGAAGATCCCCGATTCGGATGTACACGCGGCGCAATCCGGAGGCCGCCAGGGTGTGGGAGGTCAGGATGCTGGCCACGAGCCCGCCGTGCTTCCGGATCACATCGGCCACCTCCTTGATGGAGCCGGCGCGATCTTCCAGCTGGAAGGCAAAGGTGGTCTTTCCCGAGGAGACGCCGGAGAGATCGACCAGGACCTTGAAGATGTCGGTCTCGGTGAGGATTCCCAGGAGCTGCCCCGCGGTGTCGGTCACGGGTATGCCCGACATGCGATGCTTCAGCATCAGCTGGGCGGCCGCCACGATGGTCTGCTCCGGGTGGATGGTGATCACCTCGCGCGACATGACTTCCTTGATGGTGATCCCGGAGAGGAGAGAATGCAGCTCCGGCATCAGCTCTCTCTCCTGAGTGTCGAAGCTGACGACCTGCGACGGCGCCGCTGAGCGAAGGTCGCGGTCCGTGACGATTCCGATCAGCTGGTTGCCGCGGAGGACGGGAAATCGGCGGACCTTGTGCTTCTTCATCAGCTCCGCCGTCTCCAATATGGATTGGTCCTCACTCACGCTCATCGGATTCGGAGTCATGTATTCCCTTACCAGCATGACGACGCGTCCCCTTCATCGATGGTTTGCTTGCGCATGGATCCGCCCGTTTATCGTACCTGCGATCGCCGGGCGGGTCCACGGCCACCGTCACTCAGCGAGGGCGGTGATGTTCTTCTGAATCGCCCTGGCTTCGATCGCCTTGACCAGCGTCTTGGTGTCGGGAATGATCGAGGCGAAGACGATCTCACCGTCGATGCAGATGGTCGGCAGGTTCTTCACTCCGAGCTTCTTCATCATCCCCAGACCGGCCCGCGCCTTGATCCTGTGTTCGTTGATGTAGACCTTCACGAACGCGTCCCGCGCGGCGACTTCAACGGCTTCCATCATGTACTGACACGGGGCGCACGACGTGGAGTCGAGGGTGATGACGTCCACGATCACTTCCTTGTGATCTCCATAGGGGGGCACCTGGACGTCTTCGAAGGTGTCCTCCTTGGCTTCTCGGGCGGAGGCCCTGACGACGTCTCGCTGGTATTCGTCGTAGACCATCTCCGCGACCGCCTGAAGATTCTTCTCCGGCGTGTGGTAGGGCAGGTCACAGCCCGGAGCCAGGATGAAGCCTTTCGAACCGCTCTTGTCGATGATCTCGAGGGCCTCGCGCCGCGCATCGTCTTCATTGCCGAGAAGCAGCACTGACGTCAGCTTGATGTTTCCGCCAAAGGACTTGTCGTTCTCGGCGCAGAGCCTGCGCAGATCGTCCATCGAAATCTGCTCGTCCACGGAGATGTTGTCGGCATGGGTACGGCACATGACTTCCAGGTTCCGGGTGACATCACCGCAGACGAAGAGGGATGAGAGTCCCGCGTTCTCACGGATCCAGTCGAAGACCTTGTTCACGCCCTCCGTCACGAACGTCTCGAAATGCTCCAACGATATCTGGCTCGTCATCGGATCGACGACGGCGACGACGCTGGCGCCGTGGGAGAGATAGAGCGATGCCATGCGAATCCCGACGTCGGCGCAGTAGTCGACCAGCCTCTTTACCTCGTCGGGGCGGTCGAACATGTCGAGAAAGATGTCGTTGCCGCGCAGGTGAAGTGCCAGTGTGAAGGGACCGCAGACCAGGCCGTAGAAGGCGACCTCGTCCCCCAGGTCGCGATCCAGCGTCTCCAGGGCGCTCATCACCATCGGCAGACGGCCCTTGGTCCGATCCAGCTCGGGGAGATCCTCGATGGTGGTGCTGGCGTCGGCGAGGGGATGCGTGACGACGGCGGGAGGGACCTCGTCGGCCCAGTGCAGCTCGCAGCCGAGAATCTCGGCCTCGAGCTGCAGGTCGAAGGTCACCGGCAGACCATCGGGTCTGTACAGCTCATGCGCCTTCTTCAGGCCTTCGACGAGCAGATCGGCGGAGCGCAGGAATTCCGCAGCGCCTCCTACCGATCAGCTTCGCGCCGTGGCAGCCG
Source organism: uncultured delta proteobacterium (assembly GCA_963722885.1). Classification (GTDB taxonomy): domain Bacteria; phylum Myxococcota_A; class UBA9160; order UBA9160; family UBA6930; genus CAVXZE01. The sequence goes on along the minus strand of CAVROS010000002.1, from coordinate 29,735 downwards.
ACGAAGGGCAGCCAGGCCGGCCGGGGAGTCTCTTCGCCTCTGATAGCCTCGAGCAGCAGTTCCTTCCCCGTCATCTACGCTTCTCCTTGGGAGGGGCGGGGCCTGGGCGCGTTCTGGCCGGCGTCAACGATACCAGATCAGGACGCGGGGTCGGGGGCGATGCCACCGCAGGACTCTCCGCGTCTCGCGCTCAGCGGACTGCGAAAACCCGATTGATCCGCTCGAACCGGTAGTCGAAGATCCGCGCCAGCGCGCCCCGGACCCACAGCGCGTGGGCGAGCCGACCCAGGGGCCCGAAGGGCAGCGCGTAGCGAACGGTGTCGCTCATCAGCACGCCGTCCCCGATTGGCTCGAAGGTGTGGGTGTGATCCCAAAGGCGGTAGGGGCCGCGCTCCTGGCGATCGACAAAGGACTTGTTCGGCTCCCAGCGCGTGATGCAGGTGTCCCAGCGAACCGGAACTCCGGCGATGCGAATCCGATAGCGGATGCGGGCTCCCACCTTCATCTCGATCGGATCCTCTGTCAGAACCCGAAAGTGCAGCCAGTCCGGGGTGATCTGCTCCAGGTTGCAGGCGTTCGAGAAGAAGTCGAAGACATCGTCGAGCGGAGCTCGGATGAACTCCTGACGCTGGAGGATGTACTCAGCCAAGGGCGCCAGCTTAGCAGAGGCTTGAGCTCCACTCCGAAGTCCTCGAGGTACTTCCGGACGCCGACGATTCGTAGTCCCGCTCCCGCGGACCGCGTGGTCTGGCGAGGAGTCAGGTTGCCCCTGGGGGTCGTCGAGGCCGGAACCATGGAATTCTCCCTGGAAAATCGCGAAGATCGGGCCTCGATGGGTAGGCGAGGTCTCGAGCGAAAGAAGCTGCTGGAGCTGTTGCGGGCCGGAGAAATCGACTCTGCGGCAGCGGAGCTGCGTCAGCTGCCGGGTCGCCGGTTCGCTCAATCCGCTTCGTTCCGCATTGTGCAGCGACGAGGAGGCCAAGTGGCCTGCCGTCACGCTGATAGGGCTGCTGACGGCGGAGCTGGCCGAGAGGAATCTGGAATCGGCCCGGGTGGTGATGCGCACGCTGGCGTGGAATCTGACCGAGGAGTCCGGAGGGATCGCCTGGGGTACGCCCGAGTCGATGGCGGAGATCATGGCCTGCCACGAGACCCTGGCAGAGCGAGTACGCGGCGATCCTGGTCTCCTACACCCGGGAAGACGGCAATTTCCTGGAGCACGAGCCCATGCAGCGGGGCGTGGTGTGGGGGATCGGGCGCGTCGCCCAGGTCAGACCGGAGCTTCTGCGCGCCCACCATGCCGGTCGCTACCTGGTGCCTTATCTGGAGTCGGATGACGCCACGGTAAGGGGTTGTGCGGCCTGGGCTCTGGGTTGCTCCGGACGAGCGAAGCGGCCACGAAGCTCGAAACGCTTCTCGACGATCGCGAGGAGATCCGGGTCTACCTGGATCGAGAGCTGGTCAGGAGCAGCGTCGGCGACCTGGCGAGCCAGGCGCTCGGCAGAATCAGACCCGGCTCTTGAGCCAGCGGCTTGCCGTCAGGACAGCAGGGCCGTCACCCCTTTCAGCAACTCATCGCGCTCGATGGGTTTGGGGATGAAGCCGTCCGGGGGCGGGATGCGCTTTCGGCTGCTGATGAACTTCTCGAAGTCCTCGGGCTTGTAGCCGTAGCCCGTCACCCCGGTGACGATCACGACCGGAATGCCGGCCAGCTCGGGGTCCTCTTTGAGATCCCGGTAGAAACGGATTCCGGACTCCTCGGGCATCGAGATGTCGAGCGTGATCAGGTCGGGCTTCTCGCTCCGCGCCTTCTCCATGCCCTCGCGCCCGTTGCTCGCTGAAACGGTGTCGTATCCGTTGTCCTGGAGGAGGGTCTCGAGGTAAGCGACGACGTTGGGCTCGTCGTCCAGGACGAGAATCTTCTTCCGACCGCCTTGCTGCTCGCCCATGATCATACTCCTTGTTCACGGTTCGATGGGTGCGAGAACGGCTTCTACATAGCATCTTCCCACTTGATGAATCCCGGCTTCACATCGACCATTGCGTTGACGATCAGCTCGACGAGACCGGCGTAGGCGAGCTTCTCCTTCTCCATCAGCCCGTAGTGGGCGATCAGGTCCCTGATCTGCCCCTTGCAGTTGGAGCAGGGCGCCGCCACGTACTTCGGGACCTCCGGACCGCGGCAATCCTCGAAGGCATTCAGGATCTGCTCGAACTTCTTGCGCCCGGTCACCTTGGCAGCGCCATTCGGTGATGTTGCTGCGCGACATGACCGCGAAGCCGCTACCGCCGCCGCAGCAGTAGTTGTGGGGGCCGTGGGGGTTCATCTCCCTGAACTGGGGACAGAGCTTGTGCACGATATCCCGCTGCGGCTTGATGATGCCCATCAGGCGGGTCACGTTGCATGGATCGTGCATCGTGACCGGGAAGTTGTTGCGCTCCGGATCGAACTTGATCTTCCCCGAGAAGACGATGTCTCGAAGCAGTGGGAAGCAGCTCTCCCGCGGAATCTGCAGGCCCGGGGGAATGATGCGGTCGGCGATCACCGTGAGAGCCTTGTGAGCGTGGCCGCACTCGCCGAACACGATCTTCTTGACTCCCAGCTTCTTGGCTGCCTGGGCGTGCAGGAGAGCCGTCCTGGCGGTCTGAACATCGTCGTAGAAGACGCCGTAGTTGATGTTGTCGTACCCGGCCAGGTCACTGGAGAGCGTCCACGACAGGCCCGCTGCCTGGAAGAGGATGCTGAAGGCGGCGACGTTGTCGGGCCACGAGAGGATCTCACCGGCATTGTGGATCAGCAGAATGTCGGCGCCTTCCACGTCCCAGGGGGTCTTGAACTCATAGCCGGTCTCTTCCGAGAAGTCTTCGTCGATGAACTCGATATTGTCGATCACCGCCTTCGCGTTCATTCCCGTGGACGAGCCCACCTTCATCTGGAGCATGGAGCCCTGCTCGTGGAGCTCCGGGGTGGTGATGCCCAGCTCCTGGCTGAAGATCTTGCGGATCTCGCGGGACACCAGCGCATTGTCGGCGCCGATGGGACAGGTCTGGGCGCAACGCCTGCAGACGTTGCACCGATAGGCCAGCTCTCCCAGGCGAGCCACGGTCCGCCAGTTCAGCTCCACGTCGCCGCTGCGCCACCGGGAGAAGGGCTCTTCCTTGACGTACTTCTTGTAGATCCGGCGGAAGATCTCGGAACGGTAGAGCGGGCGATACATCTCGTTCTGGCCACTGGCCTCGAAGAGATGGCAGGCATCCGAGCAGGTGTTGCACTTGGCACAGTTCTCCATGGTGGTTTCCAGCATGGAGAGGAAGGTCCAGTTGTTCTGCGGGTCGAAGAGCTTGCGCATGCCGTCCAGGAACTTGTTGACCAGCTCCTCTTCTTCCTCTTTGCTCTTTGGCTTGGGGATCTGCAGGACATTCACGTCGTCCAGAATGCAGGCGTACTTCTCCCTGGTCGAATCGGGGAGGGGCTCGAAGTCCTTGTCTCCGAAATCGACGTCTCCGGGCAAGGGCATCAGGTCGTCGGCCTTCACCGTCGTGAGCTGTTCGGTATCCTTGCCGATGTCGCTGATCCTGACCTGCTTGTGGTCCTTCGCTGTGTCGAACTGCTTGGAATCGTTCATTGTCTACTCCGTCTTCTCGTTCTTCTTCGGGCTCGGCGGCCGGATTGAAGGTTGCGATGTCTGCCCAGGTCTTCTTGCCGGGTATCGCTATGTGCGAGGCAGACCAGGTCGGCTCGTAGCCCAGCACCTCGCCGAGCTGCTCATTGATCTCCGGTGCGTCCACGTTCGGCTTGTCTTCCCAGCGAATGTCGTGATACATGAAGTACTTCATGAAGAAGTGGGACATGTGCGTGAACGGGATGTACGCCAGCGTGACGACGGCCAGGACGACCTGGAGGAGGAACAGGGGGCTGTCCACATCCTTCAGGTTGAAGGTGATCAGGCCGGCGATGAATCCGCGTGCCATCTCGAAGGTCGGGTCCACCGTGGCCCAGGTGAGCATGGCGACGCCCATGGTGGCGATGAAGAGAGCCAGATTGAAGTAGTGCTCCATCGCCGAGTAGTTGCGCAGACTCGTGTCGCGCAGCCTCCGGCGCAGCAGTCCGATCGCACCGATCAGTGAGAGGCCGAAGGCGACGGGTCCGAGGATCGTGCATACCCCGACGACCAGCGCCAGCAGGCCGGAATCAGCCTGCATGCCGGCGAGCTGCCCGATGGCACAGATGACGTCAGCAGAGCCACGAGACCGAAGGTCAGGTAGAGACCGAAGTGGAAGGGGAAGGAGACGTAGCCAGAGACTTCGGTTGTGCTCCCAGAGCCGCCTTGAGGAACAGCATCTCCGGGACCATTACCGAGAGCTCGCGGATCCGTGAGGTCTCTCGCGGCTTGTTCCACCACTCCAGCTCCTCGAGGTAGCCGCCGCCGTAGGCAGCTCTTCCGCCGCCTTCGTGTGCGACCGGGTAGAGCTCCCACCGCAGGTGCATCGGGTTCCTCTTGTAGGCCACGATGCGTTTCAGGACGGCCAGAACGAAGACGATCAGCCCCAGGTAGGTGAGTACGTAGGCGAATTGGGACATGCTGCTCTCCTCAGTGGACCTTCGTTCGAGATCCGGCGCCGGATCTGGGTTTCAGACTCTTCTCGAAGGTCGTTGGCTCTGCGGCAGGCTGACAAGCTCAGATTCGATCCCTCGGGTGCTCGGTGTCGTTCATCTTCGGTGGGCCGCTCCTGGATCGGCCTCGTCCCGGGCCCCGTGCGGCTCCTCCGTCAGTCCAAACTTGCGCATGCGCCGCCACAGCGTGCTTCGGTGGATGCCCAGCTCCATGGCGGCCAGCGTCCGGTTCCGGCCGTGCTTCTGCAGCACGGCGAGGAGTGCCTCGTGCTGGCTCTCTGGTGTGGGCCCGGCGGGCTCACCGGCCGGAATCTGCGCAGAAGTCCGGAGGATGTACGAAGGAAGATGCTCGGGTTCGAGCACAGGCCCCTGTCCCACCACGAAGGCGTGCTCCATCAGGTTCTCCAACTCGCGGACGTTGCCCGGGTAGTCGTGGGCCTGGAGGAGCCGCAGGGCCTCGGGCGCGAGCTGGTTCACGATCCGTTCCCCCCGCCGGTTCAGGCGCTCGAGGGCGTGCTCGACGAGCAGGGGAATGTCGCTCTTGCGCTCGGCCAGGGGAGGCACGTCGATGGTGATGACACCCAGGCGGTAGTAGAGATCTTCCCGGAACCGGCCGTCTCGCACCGCACGCTCGAGGTCGTGGCGCGTCGAGGCGATCACGCGTGTGTGGGCGCCGGGCTCCTCGCTGGCGCGGGCCGGCTGGAAGACCTCCTGCTCGAGTACATGGAGCAGCCGAGCCTGGGCGATCGGTGAGAGGTCCTCGATTTCATCCAGGAACAGCGTCCCGGCTGCGACCTCGCCGACCCAGGCGGGAAGCCCCGGACCGCCTTCGCTCACGCCGGCCGAGTCTCTCCTCGCCACCCAGATCGTCGCTGATGGCTGCGCCACTGAGCTTGAGGAAGGCAGCCGCATTGCGCTGGCTGAGGCGGTGGATGGCTCGGGCGACCAACTCCTTGCCGGAACCGCTCGGACCTCGGATCAGCACCGGCGCATCGGAGCGGGCCACCGCGGGCAGGATGCCCAGAACGCGTCGCATCGCCTCGCTGCGCGAGACCATGCCGGCGACCTCGAGGCTCTCCTCCGCAGAATCCCGGGTGGGGCGCCTCGCCTGGATATCGCGGAACGACTCCACCCCCCCCAGGAAGGAGCCATCGCGGTCCCTGCAGCGCGGCAGCGCTGACGCTGACGGTGAGCTCGGACCCCTCGCGGGTCAGGATCTCGACGTCGGCGGGACCCGCCGCCTGGCCAGAGGCGAGGGCCCGCCGCATCGGGCACTCAGCGCCACACAGGCTGGCCCGGAAGACCTCGTGGCACTGGCGGCCGATCGCCTCCTCGGCGGTGTAGCCGGTGATCTCCTCGGCAGCGCGATTCCAGTAAGTGATCTGCGAGCTCCGGGTCGACCGTGAAAACACCGTCGGCCACGCTGTCGAGGACGACATCCATCAGAGAGCTGGTGGCCATGATTCCGGGATCCAGCACCTCTCGTTGCGCTGTTGCACCCTAGCACAGATGCGGTTGCAACGCAACGCAACATATGTTGCACTCGGTTGGGATTCGTGCTTTCATGTGGTGGGTCGATGGCGATTTGGGCCTTGCAGCGGCGTCGCAGATGGCGTTGCAGTCGTGAGGTGCCGGTGCTTCGGCCCCCGGGCCAGGTCCGATGGCGTCGTCGGTCGGCCTCGGAGAGCCGGATGGGGCAGGTAGGGCCATGAAGAAGGTACTCATCGTCGACGATGAGCAGTCCATCCTGATCTACTTGACCACGGTCCTGGAGGACACCGGCTACGCCACCTGCTCGGCCATCGATGGCCAGGAGGGTCTGAGGGTGGCCCGCCAGGAGAAACCGGACCTGGTATGCCTGGACGTGATGATGCCCAAACGCGGGGGTGTCTCGCTCTACGAGGAGATCAAGCGCGACCCGGATCTGCGGCCCATCCCGGTGATGTTCATCAGCGCCTACAATCGGATCCGGGACCTGCGCAACCCCGCGGCCTTCCGGAAGATGATCCCCGACACGGCGATCCCGCAGCCGGAGCTCTGCATGGAGAAGCCCATCAAGGTCCCCGAGTTCCTGGCGGCCGTCGCCGAGCTCACCGGCCAGGGCCCTCCCCCCGAGAAGGACTGACGAGTGCCGTATAGCTGGCTCACCGACGAGCTCTTCGACCGCGTCCCCGTGGCGATCTGCGTGATCGACCGGGACTTCCAGGTCGTCGAGGCCAACGCGAGGTTCACCGAGCTGTACGGCGAGTGGATCGGGCACCGCTGCTTCGAGGTCTACAAGGACCGGACCGAGAGGTGCGTCACGTGCGGTGCCGCCAAGACCTTCGAGGACGGCAAGTCGAGGGAGCGGGAGGAGGAGGGGGTGGACCGCCATGGACGCCCCCACCACTACCTCGTGGACATCGTCCCCGTGGTGCGAGACGACGGCGACATCCCCTACATCATCGAGATGTCGACCGACATCACCGAGCTGAAGAAGCTCCAGCGCGAGAAGATCGAGGCCGAGCGGCTCGCCGCGGTGGGCCAGACCGTGGCCGGCCTGGCCCACGGCATCAAGAACCTGATCATGGGGCTCGAGGGCGGGATGTACGTGGTCAACTCCGGGCTTCGCAACGACAACGAGGAGCGCGTGCTCCAGGGCTGGCGGATGCTGGAGGAGGACATCACGCGCATCTCCGCTTTCGTGAAGGAGTTTCTCGAGTTCGCCAAGGGCCGGCAGCCGCGCGTGCAGATGATCCAGCCCAACGACGTGGCCCGCGTGGTCGTGGATCGCTACCGGGAGCGGGCCGCGCGGTCGGGCGTCGAGCTCCAGCTCGACCTCGGGGGAGCTCGGGGAGGCGCCGTTCGACGAGGAGGGCCTCCACACCTGCCTGACCAACCTGGTGCTGAACGCCATCGATGCCTGCGTGATGAGCACCAAGGAGGCCTGCCACGTGGTCCTGTCGAGCCGTGAAGAGGACGGCGTCTTGAGCTTCGAGGTCACCGACGACGGCTGCGGCATGGACTACGACATCAAGCAGAAGGTCTTCACGAACTTCTTCTCGACGAAGGCCTCCGGGAAGGGAACCGGGCTCGGGCTCCTGACGACCCGCAAGATCGTGCAGGAGCACGGCGGGCGGGTATGGTTCGAGTCGGCCGAGGGGGAAGGCTCGATCTTTAGGCTACAGTTCCCGCGCGAGAATCTTCCCCAACCGCAAGAGGAGGAAGCGGCCGCGTAGCGGTCCGAGAGGCCCGCTCCCGGTGGCACGAGGGAGAGGAGAGGAGGAAAGCATGGAGGACGTTCGCGGCAAGACGGTGCTGGTGGTGGATGATGAGCCGAATGTTCGGCTGTACCTGCAGACGGTGCTCGAGGACTCGGGCTTCGAGGTGCAGACGGCCGCCAACGGTCACCAGGCGCTCGACAGGATGACGGAGAAGAAGCCCGACGTCATCTCTCTGGACCTCGTGATGCCCAAGATGTCGGGCCTGAACTTCTTCAAGTACATCCAGAAGAACAAGGAGCAGAGCGGGCATTCCCGTCGTCGTCGTCACGGCACATGCAAAGGACGAGCTGGGATCGGAGGACTTCCAGAAGATCGAGAAGCACAGGTCCGAGGAGTGCAGGATCTTCACGCTGGAGAAGCCCGTAGACGCTCCGACCTATGTCAATACGATCCGCCAGGCCCTGGATCTGGAGCCTCTCGGCAGCGAATCCGAAGAACAGACAGCCCTCAGGCTGGAGGTGTCGGACGCGATTCAGGGGGCAGACCAGGAATCTCTCAAGAAGGCCTTGGAGATCCTCAAGGGGAGTTGAGCCGTCGATCGCGATGACTCCCAGGCGGTCGGGGAGGTCCTCCCGGAACCGTCCTTCCCCCGCAGGCCTCGACCGGCCTTCGTGCAACCTCGAGCAGGGGAAGGAACCATGGATCTGAGCTTCTCCAGGCGGAAATTCGACAACGTCGTGGAGATGATCGGCAACACGCCCCTGGTACCGATCCGCAAGCTCAACCCGAACCCCAAGGTCGAGATCTGGGCGAAGCTGGAAGGCTGCAACCCCGGGGGATCGATCAAAGACCGCATCGCGCTCTCGATGATCGAGGCCGCCGAAGAGGCCGGCCAGCTGAAGCCCGAGATGACGATCCTGGAGGCCACCAGCGGAAACACCGGGATCGGCCTTGCCCTGGTGTCGGCCGTCAAGGGCTACAAGCTGCTGCTCACGATGTCCGAGGCAGTCTCCGTCGAGCGCCGGAAGATCCTGGCGGCCTACGGCGCCGAGTTCCTGTTGACCCCCGGCGACCTCGGCACCGACGGCGCCATCGAGCGCGCATACGACCTCGCGGACCAGCACCCCGACCGCTACCTCCTGGTGGACCAGTACAACAATCCGGCCAACCCCCTCGCTCACTACAACGGCACCGCTCCCGGAGATCTGGGAGCAGACCGAAGGACGGGTCACGCACTTCGTCGCCACACTGGGCACGACTGGCACCGTGATGGGCTGCTCGAGGCGCCTCAAGGAGTTCGAGCCCGACATCCAGGTGATCGCGGTCGAGCCCCACCTGGGTCACAAGATTCAGGGGCTCAAGAGCCTGAAAGAGGCGTACGTGCCCGGCATCTTCGACAAGCGCCTGGTGGACCAGAAGATCAACGTGGCTGACGACGATGCCTTCGAGACCGCGCGCCGGATTGCCAAGGCCGAAGGGATGCTGGTCGGAATGAGTTCGGGGGCCGCCGTATTCGAGGCGCTGGAGCTCAGCAAGACACTGGAGCAGGGCGTGATCGTGGTGATCCTTCCCGACTTCGGCGAGCGCTATCTTTCTACGGACCTGTTCACCGCGTGATCCCATGATCAGGCTCTACAACACACTGACCCGGCGCAAGATGCACTTCCGGCCCTTCCATGAGGGGAAGGTGAGCATCTACACCTGCGGTCCCACCCTGCACGACCTCGCGCACATCGGCTTGATTCGTCGTCTGCTCGCCGTGGACATCTTGAAGAAGGTGCTTCAGCACGACGGCTACCAGGTGCGCCACATCGTCAACCTGACGGACATCGACGACAAGACCATTGGCGAGTCGGCGCGCCGGGGACAACGGCTCGACGAGCTCACCGATCACTACGCCACCGAGTTCTACAACGACATGGCCACGCTCAGGATGTTCCCGGCCGATCACTACCCGCGTGCCACCGAGCACGTCGACGAGATGATCGAGATGACGCGGGAGCTGGCGGAGTCCGGTGCGGCGTACGAGATGCGGCGATCGGTCTACTTCGACATCAGCAGCTTTCCCGGCTATGGCAAGCTCAGCAGAGTCGATCTCTCCAAGATCAGGAGCGGCGCCACGGTCGACCTGGACTACTACGAGAAGGACAATCCGCGCGACTTCACCCTGATGCGCCGCTCGGATCTGGCGGAGCTCAGGCGCCGGATCACCTACAAGACCGAGTGGGGCAACGTGCGACCCGGGTGGCACATCGAGTGCGCCGCGATGGCCGCGAAGTACCTCGGTCTTCCCTTCGACATCCACACCAGTGGCCAGGATCTGGTCTTTCCTCACAACGAGAACGAGAATGCCATTTGCGAGAGCCTCCTGGGCGAACCGATGGCCCGGTACTGGATGCACGTGGGCCTGGTGCTGCGCCGGGGCAAGAAGATGTCTCGTTCCAGCGGGACCGCACTGACGCTGCGCGATCTGCTCGGCCGCGGTTACAGCGGAAGCCAGCTCCGATACTTCCTGCTGCAGATGCACTATCGTCGGCAGGCCGATTTTTCGTTCGCACGACTCGAAGCCGCCCGCAAGGAGTTGGCGAGATTCAACGCGCTGATCAAGAAGCTCCGGCTGGTGCGCGGCGGCGAGGGACCCCACAAGGCAGTGGATGAAATGGTCCATGACGCAGATCGGAACTTCTTCGCAGCGATGCACGATGATCTCAACGTTCCCAAGGCCAGAGCTTGCCTGTTCGAGCTGCTGAAACGCCTCAACAAGCACATGGATGGATCTCCGTTCTCCCAGACCGATGCCCAGCTGGCCCTGGATCTGTTCTGGCGTGCGGACCGCATCTTGGGGGTATTGGATTTCGGTCAGGAGATGCTGCTGGATGATCGCATCAGTCTCCTGATCGAGGAGCGCAGCGAGGCCAGGGCGTCGGGGGATTTCGAACGAGCCGATGCCTTGCGCCAGGAATTGGCGGCACAGGGCGTAACGCTCGACGATACGCCGTCCGGATCGCGGGTTCGCGCCCGAAAGTAGGGCCGCGGAGGCTCGAGGGGATCCCCGATGCTGACTGAATACGACCTGCTCCGCTACGGCAGGCAGATCATGCTATTCGGTGAGGACGGTCAGCGCCGGCTCAAGGAAACACGTCTGTTCGTGGGCGGAGCCGGAGGGCTCGGCTCCCCCCTGTGCACCTACCTGGCGGTCGCCGGCGTAGGGCAGCTGCGGATCGTGGACTTCGACCAGGTGGAGCTCAGCAACCTCAACCGGCAGATACTCCACTGGGACGACGACGTGGGAAGGCTGAAGGTCGAATCGGCGAGAGCGAAGCTGGCACAGATCAATCCATCGATAGAGATCGAGGTCCTCTCCGAGAGGATCGACGAGTCGAACGTGGAATCCCTGGTGGGGGAAGCCGACGGCATCGTGGACTGTATGGACAACTTCCCGACTCGCTATCTCTTGAACGCAGCGGCGATTCGACGGAGGATTCCCTTCTTTCACGCGGCCATCCATGGCTTCGAGGCCCGTGTCATCACCTTCGTACCCGGCGAGACGGCTTGCTTCCGCTGCCTGTTTCACGAGGGACCGCCTCCGAGCGGGGCGTTTCCCGTGGTGGGGGCGGCGCCGGGTGTCGCGGCCAGCATACAGGCGATGGAGGTCATCAAGTACTTCACTGGCTACGGGGAGCCCCTGAAGGACCGCTTGCTGATCTTCGATGGCGAGGCAGCAACGTTCCGGGAGTTCAAGCTGCGCCGTGATCCCGACTGCCCGGACTGTGGGAGCCTGTACGCGCGGGAGCGCTGAGAGATCCAGCTAGGGCGAGAGGGTGAGCAGCTCCGGAGTGAGTCCCATCTCTGCGAGCTGGCGGCGGATCTCTTCGCGGTAGATCGGATTGACCGCGATCACGAGGTCGGGCGGATCCTCCCTCAGTCGATCCGGCGGAATGATCTCCTGTCCGCAGGTCGCCAGGTACATGCCCCAGCGATTGGGGTTGATGTCGACCACGCCGTCGAGCTCGCTCTCGATGTCCAAGGCGTTGAGAAAGGCGGTTGCTTTGGAGCCCGACCCCCACATCACCACCCGCTGGCCAGCATCCAGTGCTCGCCCGATCACATCCACCCAGCGGTCGGCTCGCTCGTTGCAGCGCTCGGCGAAGCTCAGGCAGAGCTCCCTCAGCTCTTCGAGGGGTTCCTCCGACCGCTGAGGCTTCCCCGGGCGCGCCTCCAGGCTCAGGTGCTGACCCTCGAACTGGATGGGCGTTCCGATGACTTCGAAGCCCTGGGCGGCGAAGAGCCGCCGAATCGACGCGGGGTGAAGTACGAGCAGTGCTCGTGCATCACGTCGTAGAACTGACTCTCCCTCAGAATCAAACCGACCTCGGGGACTTGCACGAATACGATGGCGTCGGGCCGGTCACCGATGCTCCGCCGCAACATCCCGACGAAGGAGGCGACATCCGGGATGTGCTCCATGGTCATCTTGCAGCAGTAGAGGTCCGCGTCGACGTCACCGTAGGCCTCGGAGTACATGTCCCTCACGAATCGGAGCCGGAGGCCGGCTTCCTGTTGGGTCGCCTCCTCTCGCACCGCGGGGTCGAAGCCGATCCCCTCGAGATCGCCGATGGTGCAGAGCAGTTGCAGGAACTCCCCCTGTCCGCAGCCCACCTCGAGTGCGCGCCGTCCGCGCAGCTGATGGCGGTCGATCAAGCTCTGCGCGATCTCCCGGTGGTACGAATCGAAAGTCGGGGAGAAGGCCTGGGTGCCCTCGTATCTCTCAGAGTACTCGGTGACCCTCGGATCGAAGAGAAGGTTGCTGATGAATCCGCATTCCTCGCAGAAGAAGAGGCGGATGTCGCCCTTCGGGTAGGAGAGCGCCTCTTCTCGCGTCGGGATCAGGAGCGTCGTCGTCCCGGGTACCCCGGAGACCTCGAAGAAGGGCGTCAGGTGCTCCGAGCCGCAGGCGGGGCAGGGGCAGGGGATATCCCCCGAGGAGGCATGGAAGCTCGGTGTGCGCATGGGATATGAGGAATCTACCCCACCTCGAGCGCTGAGGCGCGCGTATCTCAGGGTCAGTGATCGCATCCCCAGGGACATCCTGCCGGAGATCCGCGCGCAGCTCGAGGACTTCCCCGGCCGATTCCTGGTTCCCATCCCCGAGCCTCGCATCCTCTGAGAGGCCTAGAGGAACGGGAAAGGGGCGAGCCCCTTCTTCCTGCGGATGGCTTCGAGCACACCCACTGTGCCGGTCATCATGTTGTCTCCGAGGGGTGCGCCGAGCTCCATCGGAAGACTCGAAGGCCCGATGAGACCGCGCTTCGGGCCTGTTGCGAGAATGATCTCGGTGCTCTCGAAGCCGAATGAGCGGCGCAGATAGGCGCCGTGTCCCCCCTCTGCGAGAATTCGCGCATGGTCGAGGTCGCCGTTCGCGAGATCGACCAATAGCGTTTCCAGGCGCTCGAGAGTGATGTCTTTGGTGTGGTATTCGAAGAAGCCGATCAGCTCTGTCCCCTGAATGGCCGCACCGACCGTGTGGGAAGTGGCAATGTCCAGGACCAGCGCATTCTGCCGCTGCTGCACTCGCGGGTCCATGGAGGCGCCGAGGATGGCGGCCATTCCGCTGTCCATCAGGTAGACCTCATCAGCCGGAAGTGAGCTGGCGCTCTCGGCGATCGAGCGGAGCCGACTCATGTCGGGGGGAAGATCCTCGGCGTGATGCAGGAAGGCGTGGGCGAACGGCGTCGTCTCGAGGACCGTTCGGAAATGACGATGGCGGTGATCGAGGTGGGAATCCCCCTTCGGCGGGACACCGTGATCTTGAGCGCATACGCCGATCGCGTCGAAGGAGAAGGGGACATCGAAGCCGCTCACGATCTTCCGGAGGCGTTCGATCGGGAGGTCTCCGAACTCGATGACGCCGTATCCCCCCTCGCGAGCCATCGCCTCGGCAGCTTCGTCTTCGAGAACCCGAATGCCCGAGGAGCGGACGCGGTCGAGGTCGTGATGAACCGTAGGAGCAGCGGACTGCGACATGGCGACCTCGCCAGCTCGCGCTCGCTCCTTCACCGCCCGCGAAAGGGCGCCCCCGCCCATCTCTCTACCGAGAATCAGAAGCTTTCCCGGGGCAGCTTCGATCTGTCGCGCCAGGCTCGCCACGGGTGACGTGACGACGGCCTTGAAGTGCTCGGACCGTCGGGTGTCCAGATAGAGCACATCCATGGTCCCGGCGCCGATGTCGACCGTCAGGATTCGGCTCATCGTTGTCTCCCCCAGCAGCTTCGCCCGAGATTCGAGCCTAGGTTTCGACGTGCTGCGGGCCGGGCGTCGGGTTCACGCCTCGGTAGCCGTTGCCAGGCGCAGAGCGATGCGACACGCCTCGCGGAATCTCTCCACGTCCAGGGCCTCGCGGACGGTATGGGGAGCGATCTGGCCGCAGCCCAGGCTCACTGTGGGGATGCCGTGTCGATTGGTCCAGTTGGCGTCGATGCCTCCGTTCGCGATTGCGCGCTCCGGCTCCTGCCCCAGAGAGCGCACTGCCTGCTCGGCGACCCGGATGCAGGGAGCGTCCCCGGGCAGAAGGAAGGCCTCGTAGTCGAGTTGCTTCTCCACGCGCACCTGGCCTCGCGCGCCCGAGACGCTCCTGACCTGCCGGACGGCGCGGGAGAAGGCGCGCTCGATTTCTTGCACGATGCGTTTTCGAAAAGCGGGGTCGTGACTGCGAGCCTCCGCCCGCAGCACCACCCGATCGGTGATCACGTTTGTCGTCTCGCCGCCGTGGATGGTTCCGATATTGCTGGTTCCGAGCCTCCGTCCCTTGCGAATCTGACCGTGCCAGCCGGCGCGCTCCAGCTCGGCGATTGCCAGGGACGCGATCGAGATCGCGCTCACGCCCGCCTCCGGCGCAACGCCGGCGTGTGCGGCCAGGCCCTCCACCTCGATCACGATCCGATAGCAGCCGGTGGCTCCGATGGTGAGCTTGTAGGGGGATCCCCCATCCCAGTTGAAGGCGAGCCGGGGCTTGCCGAGCATGCTCCGCTTGACTTGCCGCGAGCCGTGCAGGCCCACCTCCTCCTGGACGAACCAGCAGAAGGTCAGCGGGGGATGGGGAAGTCCACGCGTCAGTATTTCGAGAGCCGTGTTGAGTACGACGGCCACACCGGCGCGATCGTCGCCCCCGAGTCCGGTGGAGGCATCCGCAGACCGGATCTGCTTGCCGCGCAGTACGGGCCTGGAGCCGAGACAGGTGGGGACAGTATCCATATGGGCCGATAGCATTCGCCGCGGGGCGCGGCATGTTCCCGGCAGCCTGAGCACGAGATTGCCGGTATTGCCACCGATCGGCGTGCGGCGGTGTACGGCGTCGCGCTGAATCGCCGAGGCGAGCGCCCCTGCCTGGCGGAGACGGCGCTCGATGAATCTGGCGACCTCGGCCTCTTCGCCGCTCCTGCCGGGAATCGCCATCAGCTGCATCACCAGGTCGATGGCTCGTCGCGTATTCGGCTCGTGCGGCTGTCTAGTCTCGGAAGTCATGGTTCGGCTTCGGCGCCTCTGCTACGGCGCTGGAGGCTGCGCTTCGCTTCGTTGGTAGGTCTGCACGATTCGGCGGACGTCGTCGATCGCGAATCCATGGGTCGTTTTCAGTCTTCCGAGGCGCTCGTCCCGCTGAACGCCAGAGGGTAGCCCGAGCCTCTCGATGATGTAGTCGGCCGGAACGCCTGTGGCCTGCTGGATCTCGGTAAGAGTCATGGATCCACGAACCGAGTCCAGGCCCTCCAGCTCGGACGAATGCGGACCCGGGCTGTGGAGCTCTCCACCGGTTCGTTCCACCGGGCTCAGGAATGGAGCGATTGCCAGTGCCAGAAGAGCCGCCAGGCCAACGGTTCCGAGAGCCAGGCGGGCTCCGGAGCCTTCTCGGGGGCGTCCGCTCATCAGGGTCACAATCCAGCGCCAGTGCAGAAACAGGTGGAAGGCGAGAACTGCGAGAAAAGCGATCGCGATCCAGAAGTGGATGCTTCCCCACTCGTGACGATCGAGCGTCCAGATGGTGGTAGAGCGGCCGCTTCCGGGTGGCAGCACGTAGCGCATCAGTACGCCCGTCGCCGTCAGCAGCACGAAACCCGCGAACCCGAGGCAATCGACAAGGAAATTGAGATTGAATCGTTTCATGGCGAGATCCTTCTCCACACCGAGGAGAGAAACCGGCCGGGTCGAGGGTCCTGGTGAGGTCTGCTTTCTACTGGCGGTGCACGCCCTCAGGTGCGTTCGTCGATCTCGGAAATCACCGAGTCGGCCTCTTCATCGGAAATAGTCGATCTCCACATCTCGCCACCATCGACGGTGAATGATCTCACCGTGACAGTAGGCGCCGGCGGGGCTGGCGAGAAGGAGCGCCATCCCGGCAATGTGCTCGGGCTCGCCGCACATTCTCAGCATGTTCTGGGGGAACCCCTTCTTTTCGAAGTGCTCGACCAGCGGTATGGCCAGCTCGGTCCGAACCAGGCCGGGGCAGATGCAGACGCTCCGGATCCCGTCCTTAGCCCACTCCTGAGCCATCTGCCCGCTCACGATGTTGAGGGCAGCCTTCGAGGCGCTGTATCCGCCGATGAAGGGATCGGGCTTGAGACCGCCGTTGGAGGAGATGTTGATCACGACGCCGGAGTGCTTCTTCTTCATTGCCGGATGACAGAGCTGGGCCAGCTTGATCGCCGCCCAGGTGTTGGTCTTGATCGTCCTCTCGAACTGCTCGTAGCTGAGGTCAGCCAGTCCGACCGGCTCGGCGCCACCCACGTTGTTTACCAGGATGTCGATGTCACCGAGCTCGGAGCGCACGGTCTCGTGCAGCCTCTCGAGGTCCGCGATCGGAGGACACGTCGGTGGACACGGCGACACTACGACGCCCCGTCGCCTGGATCTCCTCGCGGGTCGCCTCCAGCGCCTGGAACACCGCGCGCCGCAATCGCCAAATCGGCGCCGTGCTCTGCGAACGCCAACGCGATTGCGCGACCGATACCCTTGGAGCCACCCGTGACCAGGGCGATCTTTCCCTCCAGCGAAAAATCCACGATAGACATCTGTCTCCTCTCTGCATCCGCGCGTGAAGTCAGCGTCAGGCGACCACACGGGGGCGCCCGAGGCGAAATAGTATACCAGGAAATCCGGCCTTCCCCGGCGAAGCGATCGAGCGGGAGACTCGCTCGGTGATCGCACGACAGACGGAGGCTGGTGTTCTAGATTGGATGGATCCATGGAGCTGGAGTTCACCTTCGACGAGATGGGTGCCTGGAGTCGGGCGCCCGCGGACCTGAAGGCTGCCCTGGCTGACGACATCGAAGCCGATGTCGTCGTGATCGGCGGTGGCTGCACGGGTCTCTCGACGGCGCTTCAGCTGCGAGCCGCAGGCGCCGACGTCATCGTCCTCGAGGAGGACTTCGCAGGCAGCGGCGCGAGCGGTCTCAATACGGGTGTCGTGACCGGTGCG
Source organism: uncultured delta proteobacterium (assembly GCA_963722885.1). Lineage (GTDB taxonomy): Bacteria > Myxococcota_A > UBA9160 > UBA9160 > UBA6930 > CAVXZE01. The sequence goes on along the minus strand of CAVROS010000002.1, from coordinate 12,448 downwards.
ATCGTGCAGGATCTTTCGTTGACGCGCCGCCTCCTCGGCCCCGAGCTCGCCGCGGCTCGGGCGGGCTTTGCCGACGCAGCCGTGAAATACCTCGAAGAGGTCATCGAGCTGCACGGAGTCCAGTGCGACTACACACCCAGCGGGACGCTGACGGTGACTATCCACCCCTCCCAGGAGCCGGAGCTGAACAAGAAGAGAGAGATGGCCCAGGAGTACGGCTCGCCGGTTCGCTTCCTCTCCAGCGGGGAGATGAGAGAGCGGGGACTGCCGCCGGCGTTCCTGAGCGGAGTTCTCGAGGAGCAGGGCGGAACACTCGACCCCGGGAAGTACATGTCGGGTCTGCGGACGGCCGCCATCGGGGCCGGGGTGCGTCTCTTCGAAGCGGACGCGCGTGATCGAGCTGACGGATGGCCCCAGGATCAGCGCGGGACCGAAGGTGGGAAGAGTGTCGGCAGACTACGCGGTCCTCGGCACGAATGCCTACACGCCGGCGCTGGGGCTTCTTGGACGGATCGTGGTGCCGATTCGCGTCTCGCTCTTCGAGACCGATCCCTTCGGACGGGGGCCGCGCGAACGGCTCGGATGGCATGGGCGGGAGCCGGTCAACACGGCACACGGGCTCGCAGAGACCTACCTGCTCTCCGCTCGCGACACGCTCGTGGGCGGCGTCAAGGTCGCCCGCTACCCCTGGCGGAGCAGGCTCGCAGGGGCGAATGACCCATCCGCCTTCCGGGTGATACGAGAGGGCGTTTCGGGAGCGCTTGCCCGAACTCCGTGAAGTCGGAGTGGCGCGCTTCTGGAGCGGCTGGACCGGCTTCACCACCGACTTCAATCCGGTGTTCGGCGCCGACCGGGAGGCACGGCAACATCCTCTACGGTCTGGGCTACGCGGGTCACGGACTATCCCAGGGGACCCTCATGGGAGCCGTGCTGGCCGAACGAATCCTGGGCCGAGAGCACCGTTTGGAGGCCGCTGTCCGCCGTCGCGTTCGCAGGTGGCCTCCGGAGCCATTCCGCTGGGTGGGTGCGAGGCTCCTCATCGAGTGGATGATGGCTGCGGATCGCAGGATCGACCGGAAGGTCCGCCGGGCCAGCGGCTGAGCTGGAGGGTCCTGCGGTGTCCAAGGGAAAGATCGTCGTCGTCGGCGCAGGGATCGGGGGGCTATCCGCCGCCCATTGGCTCACCAAGCGTGGCCACGATGTCGAGGTTCTGGAAGCCTCGGACCGCCCGGGAGGGCGGATGCAGCTTCTCGAGCGCCGCGGAGACCTTGTCGATGTGGGCGCGCAGTTCTTCCACTCGAGCTACACGAACGCCCTCCAGTTCATGGACGAGCTGGGGCTGGCGGCGAACCGGCGGATCATCTCGGCCGGCACGCAGTTCGCACGTCCGGATGGTTCGAAGTTCCTGTTGCGGCACGACTGGGATTTCCCGCGCCTGCTCGGGATCGGCGGATCGGCGAGCTTGATGGCGTTCGCCCTTCGCTACCTGGTTTTCGGCAAGCGCTTCCCGATGAGTCAGATCGTCCGGAGCATCCCCGCGTATGACGACGTGTCCGTGGCGGACATCCTGCGCGGCTCCGACCCCAGACACCTCGACTACGTGGTCCGGCCCGTCTGCCTCGGTGAGACGGTGGGGTACCCGGAGCACACCAGCCTCTACCACTACCTTCACCAGATTCGACTCACCCTCTCCACCCGGTTCGTGGCGCTCACAAGCGGAGTCTCGTCGCTCACCGACGCTCTCGCCCGTCGAGTCTCCGTCCGCTACCGGGCGCCCGTTCGCGGGGTGATCTGGGAAGGGGCGCGGGTATCGGGAGTCGAGCTCGAAGACGGGACTTCATGCCGGGCCGACCACGTGATCGTGGCCACGACGCCGGACGCCGCGGCCCGGATCCTCCCCGACGCGATGGAGGAACAGCGCGGGTTCCTGGCGTCATTCCCCAGGACGCCGATTCCACTCCCCGTCTTCTTCCTCGACCGCCCCTGAACGCGGAGGTCTGCTTCTACTTCGGGGATCCATCCGAGGACCGGGACTTCAACATGGCGGTGGACCAGACCGCTCGGGTTCCCGAGATGGTGCCGAGTGGAAAGGCGATCGTATCGGCATGGGCCGCCTACCCGCGAACCGAGGAGCTGATCGGCCAGCCCGACGACCGTCTCATCGAGACGGCCGTGGAAGACATGGAAAGGCTCATCCCCGGGTTCTCCGGGTGGGTGGACGACGTGGCGCTGGTTCGCCACGGATGGGGAAACGCCATCTATCCGCCCGGGTGGTACCGGCGGGTCATCGACTTCCGCAACAAGGCCGAGGCGCTGGAGGGTATTTCGTTCGTCGGCTCTGCCTATGGCGGCGTGCACATGGAAGCGGCGATCCTGACGGCAAAGCGCGCCGTGACCCGGGTGGAACGGGGCGCGGGCGGTTAGCTTCGCTCCGCGTTCAATCGGCGGAAGATTCTCTTGTTGCGCTTGTAGATGTTCACGAATTCGCGGAAGTGGGCGTCGTATACGCCGCGCGTCTCGGGCCTGGGCTGATAGGTCGCCTGGTACTCCATGAAGCCCGGGATGTCCTGGAAGGAGATGAACCCCAGTCCCACCGAGGCGATGAAGGCTGCGCCGCGCACGTTCGCCTGGATGGGGTCCTTCACCTGCCGGATCGGACGGTCCAGCACGTCGGCGAAGATCTGGCACCAGAGATTGGAGTTGGCTCCGCCTCCGATGATGTTGATCGCATCGAGGCGCCGGCGGGTGGCCTTCTCGAAGGGGCGCAGCAGCCAGCGGGTGTTCAACGCCACGCCCTCCAGGAAGGCCCGAATGATTTCCGCTCGCGAGTGCTCCAACGAGAGGTTGTAGATGGTGGCCCGCACGGTCCGGTCGTCCACGGGCGAGCGCTCGCCGAAGACCCAGGGCGTGTAGATCACTCCGTTGCTGCCGGGCGGGATCTTCCCGGCGATGCGGTCGATGATTTCGAAGAAATCGGAGGGCCTTTCCTCGCGCAGCAACTCGTCCTCGTGGTACAGAATCCGGTCGCGCAAGAAGGTCAGGTTGCCGCCCGCCGTGGTCTGCATCGCGTGCATCAGGTAGCGGCCCGGTATGGCACAGGGAATCGAGGCGATGGAGCTCGCGAGATCGGTCTTCTTGTACGGGACATGGGCGGCCAGCCACGACGAGGTCCCGATGTACAGATGCGCCTGATAATCCTCCACCGCGCCGGAGCCGATCGCCGCAGCCGTATTGTCGATGGCGCCCGCCACCACCGCCACGTCGTGGCTCAAGCCCAGGGCTTCGGCGACCTCTCTGTCGAGATTCCCGATCACCTCGGTGCACTTGACGATCTCGGGGAACTTGTCCCGGTCGATTCCGCAACCCCGCAACAGCGAGTCGCTATAGACCACGTTCTCGAGGTCCCGGTTGTCCGTCACCCAGGAGGTGAGAATCGAGTCGTAGGTCGCCACCAACCTCCCGGTGAGCCGGAGATTGAGGTAATCGAGCACGTTCAGGAACTTGTGGGTGCGCTGGTAGACGTCGGGATGCTCGTGCTTGATGAAGAGCATGTGGGAAGCGGGGTCCTTCCCGGTGGTGGACGGTGCGCCGCCCGTCAGCCGGATCCAGCGGAACAGCTTGTAGGCGTGGTATCCGGCCACCTCGATCGGCCCGCGTGTGATCTCTCGGAGGTGGCCGGCCCCGCGCGCGTCCATCCAGAGGATGGCGTTCATGAGATGCCGCCCTTGCGCATCCACCGCCACGGTACCCTCACCCTGGGTGCTGCAGCAGAGCGCGACGATCTCCTCGCGAGGCACGACGCCGCGGTCGATCAGCTCCTTGCACGAGGCGAGCAGGGCGTTCCACCAGTCATCGGGGTCCTGCTCGGCCCCGCCTCCCGGGAGGATCCGGGTTTCCACGGCGTGAAAGCACCAGGCGACCACCCGGCCATGAACCGACACCAGGGCGGCCTTGCAGCCCGAGGTCCCCAGATCGATCGCGAGAACGTACTTGTCTCTCGGCATGGACTTCCTCGTGCGGGGCCCGGTGTCGGTCACTCGGACTGCTAGGAGCCGTCCTTCCTCGCGATCTCCGCGTCCTGTTCCCGCTTGACGAACTCGAAGAGAACCGTTGGGCAGCGGGTCCGGCAGCGTCGTGACGGGTCTGCCGGTGGCGAGGGCGCGATAGTAGATGGAGGCCGTCTTTTCCAGCAGCTCGACGTAGGTGACCGTCTTCTCGAGGTTTCTGCCGATGCACAGAGCACCGTGGTTCTGGAGCAGATAGCAGTGGCAGCGATTGTCGAGCTTGCCGACCACGTTCTCGAGGAGCTGCGGACTACCGGATACGCCGTAGGGAACCACCTCGACCATGGAACCGATGGCGACGGTGACCTCATCGAAGAGGGGAGGGATCGGCTCGTTCAGTATCGAGAAGATACTCGCGTAGATCTGATGGGAGTGAACGACGGCGTTGACGTCTCTTCGGTTCTTGTAGACGGCGACGTGCAAAGGCGCTTCGACCGAAGGGGCGCGGGTGCCTTCGATGGGGGCGAGGTCGAGATCCATGATGCAGATGTCGTCGGTCGTCATCCCGGCGTACGGCAATCCGTGAGGCGTTACGGCGACGATCTCTTCGCCCTCGATCAGGACCGAGACATTGCCCGCGCTGCCCGAGCGCGTTCCGAAGTACCCGTGCTCACTGAGCCTCTGGCTGACTTCGAGGACCTCTCGTTTGTAGTCGTCGTACTTGCCCATCTTGGATTTCCTCATCGGTTGCAGCTGGAAGTCCTGGACTCCGGCAGCCAGATCCTGGAGCGTGTTCAGCTCAGCCCCTTCCACGCTGCCGAGCACTCGCGCGAAGCCCGCCGAGGGCCTCTTCGACGACCTCGTCGGTGTCCGCCATGCTGGTGTAGAGGCGACTTCCGGCCAGGGTGATGATCCCCTCGGCCGTGTACGCCGCGCCCATCTCCTCGGCGATGTCCTTGCGCTGCATCGACCTTGGTGAAGAAGTCGGGATCGGTCGTGTCGAGCAGGAGCACCCCGTGTGTCTCGAGATGGAGGATGGAGCCGTGGTTGTAGACGAAGAAGGGGAGGTCGAGCTCGTCGATGATGGCCTGGAGCCCCTGGGAGAGCTTGTCGGCCGCCTGTCCCGCCCGCACCGGGGCGTCGGTCCGCTCCATCTCCAGGATGGCGTAGTATCCCGCGGCGCAGCTCAGCGGGATTGGCGGAGAGGGTTCCGCCGACCAGGGTCTTCTGCCCTCCCGAGCCGATGCCCGCTGAGAAGGTCGACATGACGTCGGCACGGCCGCCGACGCCACCCGCTGCGGGATACCCGCCGGCGACGCACTTCCCGAAAACCGTGAGGTCGGGCTTGACGCCGAAATACCCCTGCGCGCCGCCCAGGCCCAGGCGAAACGCCGTGACGACCTCGTCGAAGATCAGAAGAGCCTCGAACTCATCGCACAAGTCCCGCACCCGGGCGTTGAAGTCCCGCTGAACCGGGCCGCGTGGCGCTTTCCGGTCCGATCGGGCTCCAGAATCACGGCTGCCGTTCCCTCGGCTCCTCGATTCTGTTCCAGCAGGGCTCGCAGCCCTTGCTCGCCGTCGATGTCGTTCGGGAAGAACTCCTGGGTGTGCTGGAGGCAGCCCTCGGGAATCCCTGCTGCCTCGTAGGCGCCGGTGCCGGGGATGCGCGTGCCGAATACGAGCTGGTCGCTCCAGCCGTGATAGGCCCCGCCGACCTTGATGATCTTCTTCTTGCCGGTGAAGTTCCGCGCGGCTCGAATGGCGGCCATGGCGGCTTCCGAACCGCTTCCGAGCATGCGAAACATCTCGACGGCGGGCATGTGCCGGTGGATCAGCTTGGCGAGCTTCGAGCTCGTACTCGTGAAAGAGCCCCGTCACCGGACCGGAGTCGCGCAGCACCTCGATGATCTTCTCGCGCAGCGGCTCGTAGTTGCTGCCCAGGACGGTGGGCCCGCCCGCCTGCAGAAAATCGATGTAGCGATTGCCGTCGACATCCCATAGGTACGCACCTTCCGCCTTCGAGATGCTCAGCGGAAACGGGTGATTGAACGCGAGGTTGTGCTGGACCCCGCCGGGGATGTACTTGGCCGCTTCCGCGGTTGCGACCTTCGACTTCTTGCACCGCGTCTCGAAGAAGTCGAGATACTCCTGCATCTTGTCCCGCCGGATCGGCCGGGGTGGCGAGTTCACCAGCCGTTTGGCCTTTGCGATCAGCTCATCCGTATCCGGCCAGTGGGAAATCGCGTACTGGTTCGCGCTCATACCGATCCCTCTTCCATTGCCTACGGCTCATCCGGCAGGATGGATAGTTAGCATACGGTAGTGTTTGCCAATGAGCGAGACTAGGTGGCCAGGCGTCGCTGCTCGCGCTCGCGCAGCATCGTGTACGGACCTTCGGGAATCACGGCTACCCGGGCGCCGGGATGAGCTGACAGGAATTCGTCGATGGCGCGCTGGGCGCGCCGGATCGCGTCACCTTCGCCCAGCAGCGGCGTCACGCCGAGGCGCCCTTGCAGCTCGGCCGGGATGCCGTCGGTGGCGAACCAAAGACGATCGCTCCCGATGCGGTTCAACACGCGGCCCTGCACCTGGAACTCCCACTGATCGAGCCGGGTTTCGTGGCGATTCGCCTCGATGTGTTCGAGAAATCCGCGCCAGTCGGCGCCCCAGGCGAGCATGAGCTCGGTGTAGGCTCGACTCCCGATTCCTTCGCCACAGCCCGAGATCTGAAGCAGCGTCGTATCCGGTCCCAGAGCGGGCAGGGCGGTGCACATGCCCTTGACGGTCTGGTAGAAGGTCTGATCGAGCGGATATCCGCCGCCGCAGGTGACCACCAGGTCGAGGGGGCCGGGTACCTCAGCCGTGGTCCACTCGGCGACCTCTTCGCACCCCGCCAGGTGTGCTTCGACCAGGTCGCCGCAGTAGATGCCGGCGATTCCTCGATCGCGGGTGATGGCGACGTTGAAGAGGAAGTCGACACCGACGGCCTGTGCGATCTCGAGAGCGATCTCGTGACAGGGATTCCCATCCAGAATGCCGTTGTCTGCCAGGGGGCTGGCCAGGGTGTCGAAACCGTGAAATCGCTGGATACTGGCGAGATCGACCAGCGCGGGGAAGACCCCCTTTCGTCCGCCGGAGAAGCCCGCCATGAAGTGAGGCTCGATGTAGCCGGTGACGATCCTGAAATCGGCCGCCGCGAAGCGGGTGCAGACGCTGACGGGCGGGTCGTCGCTGACCTTGATGAGGGTCTCGGGCCTGTCCGCAGTGTGGTCGATGACTTCGACGCGCTCGAGGACCTCTCGGCCCAGGATGAAGTCGCGCTCCTCAGGCGTGCTGGGCCGGTGCATGCCGGTGCCGATGATGATCGAGATGCGCTCGTCGCCAATGCCCGCCTCCGCCAGCACCTCCAGAATGGCGGGAAGAAACTGCCGGTTCGGCACCGGACGCGTGATGTCGGAGACGGTGATGGCGACCGTCTCCGGTCGCCGCCGGCGGATCAGGTCGATCAGAGGCGGCGCGCCGATCGGAGCGGCCAGCGCGGACGCCACGGCCTGCCCCGGATTCGCGACGGCGGACGGATCCTTGCCGGTCAGAACCACCGCGTCGCTCGGAAGCTGGAGGTCGGCTCCCTCTCTCCCGTACAGCAGCTTTACCGGTCGACGATGATTCACGATTCGTTCCTGCAAAACGGTGTCGATTTCAATCGACGGACGTCTCGGCCTCAGACTTCTTTGCTCAGGGATTTGCACACGTTGCGAGAGCTCATCAGCTGGGTCCACACGCCCGGCCCTGTCTCGGACTGGCTGCCGATGAACCGGAGCCCCTGGAAGGGCGTGCGATGCGGAGCGCCACTGCGGCCAAGCATCGGGCAGTAGCCGCCAAACGAATGGTGCTCGGGCATGTGCGTCATCTCTCGGAACTCTCTGGGGGTCAGGGTCAGGCTCACACGGGCGTGAGCGCGCAGCCCGGGAATGATCTTCTCGGCTTCTGCGAGCAGGCTGTCGGTCAGCTTCTCCTTGTCGAGACCCCAGTCGCCTTCGATGACGTTGGGCGCGATGGTGTAGACGGTAATCGCATGCCTTCCCTCCGGGGCCATCGAGGGAGAATGCAGGGAGGGGATGTAGATCAGGAAGCCAGCTTTGCCCTGGTGGAAGATCCCGGACCTGGTGCGTCGGACGCCGTCTTCCACATCGTATTGACCGTAGTAGTAGTTCAAGGGGACATCCTGGTACGGCGTCGGGTCCATGTCCACTCCAAGGTGGACCATGAAGATGGACTCCATCAGCGGGACGTCGTCGACGGCGGCTGCCAGATCGCCCGGCAGTTTCTCGCGGCCGATCAGCCCGAAGAAGCAGTGGCGGGCATCCCCACTGGCCAGGACGATGTCTGCCTCAGCTCGGGTGCCGTCCTCGAGTTCGACGCCTCTGACCCGATCCTTCTCGATCGAGATGGAGGTGACAGTCTTCCCTGTATGGATGCTTCCTCCGTTCGCGTGGATCACGGAGACCAGGGCGTCGACCAGCTTGCCACATCCTCCGGCAATGAACTGGTAGGTGATGCTCCTGGGCCCGATCCCGAGTGCTCGCCTGGGAGGGATTCGCCGGTCGTAGGCGGCCTCCTGATTGGAGAAGGGGATTCCGAGAGCCGGGTACTCCTCGGGAAGAATCGTCATGTCCGCCAGGATCATCAGAAAGAACGACTTGAGCTTGGGATCGGTGAAGAAGTGATCCATCAGCTGCATCGCATTCCAGTTCGCGTACTTCCGGATGCGGCTGAAGAGGAAAAGTGCTCCGAGCTTGAGCGGAATCGACCGGGGGAGATCCGCGATCACGGAATGGCGCTCGAGGGTGATGAGGTCGACCGACGTCTTCAGGAAGCTGTAGAACCGATCGATTCCATCCGCTTGGTGAGGAAAGACCTCCTTGAGTCTCTCCCGCCGCCAGAGCGGACCGGCGTAGGAATCGGGCCGGAAGATCTGGAAATCCGGGAAAGAGAGGCCGCGATCCCCTCTCACCAGCTGGATCTGGTCGTAGCATCCGAGCTGCTGGAGAACCAGCGCCGCCGGCTCTCCAGGTCCGAAGCCCTCCAGCGCCATCGGGCCCACGTCCCAGGCGAAGCCTTCCCGGTGGATCGTGGAGGTGACCCCTCCGATGTGGGGGGCTTGTTCGAAGACGTCGACCTCACACCCCTCTCGAGCGAGAAAGGCCGCTGCGGTGAGACCCGCGGCACCCGCGCCAATGACTACGGCTCTGGTCATCCCCGCTCCTCGGCGACTCGCGCCTCCAGCGCTAGAGCGGCCGGCGGCGCGACATCCTCTTGACCGTCTTGCTGGCGCTCGTCATTGCCCCTGTGACGCCGCCATAGACCTCGCTCTGCCCCCCCACGAACCACAGCCCTCGGATCGGCGTCCGGTGGCGAGGGGGGGTTCGATCCACGCGCGGGGGGGAGCCGCCGAAGGCGTGAACGCCGAGCGCGGTGCGACGCCTGAAATCCTCCGGTGTGTAGACGACCCGGGTCACCGTGTGCTCACCGAGACCTGGCAGGTACTGCTCGGCGTAGGAGACCAGCCGGTCTCCCAACTCGTCTCCGCGCTCGGCCCAGCTCCCATTCGCGAGGGTATCGGGCGCGACGGTGTAGAGGGTGACCGCCTGGTGTCCGGGAGGAGCCATCTCGGGCGAGTGCTTGCTGGGGATGTAGACCACCCAACCATCCCGGCCTTCGTGGTAGACGCCTGCGTCGAGCTCGCGGATGTTCGGCTCCACCTCGTAGGTGGAGTAGTAGTAGCAGAGCGCCTGATCGTTCTGATGGACACTCGGGTCGAAGTCCACCCCCAGGTGGACCATGAAGACGGAGCTGGTCACCGCCAGATTGTCGACGTGGTCCCTGAGGAACTCCGCTGGAAGGTGTTCGCGATCGATCAGCTTGCCGAACAGCTCCTTGGCACCGCCGCTCGCCACCACCGCGTCGACTTCCTCGCGCTTCTCACCGTTCAGCTCGATACCGGTGACGCGCCGGTCCTTCACCAGGATCTGCGTGACCTCCGTCCCTACCTGGATCTCGCCTCCGTTCCGGGTCACTGCACCCGCGATGGCATCCACCATCGCCCGTGTCCCGTTGCGGATGAAGGTCCAGGAGGAACGGCGCGTGTGGCCTCCGTACTCCAGGGGGACCCTCTCGTCGTAGGCGGCCTCGGGGTTGATGATCGGGATGATCATCCCCGGAAAATCCCGCGGATAGGTGCTGTAGTCCGCCAGGATGTGGGAAAAGACCGCCTTGAGCTTTGGGCTGCTGAAGAAAGCGTCGAGGAATTGCTCGGCGGTGGAGTTCTTGACCCACCGCATCCGCAGCATCCTCATCAGGAGCTGGAGGCGGGCGCCGAGCCCAGACTGGTTGCTCAACCCGAGGAGGTCGTGGACGCGGTCGTAGACGTCGTAGTAGCGGTCGAGGCCCTCCGCGTCCTCAGGAAAGATCTCTTTGAAGAACTCGCGTCGCCAGTAGGGGCCGGAGCAGGTGTCGGGTCGGAGGATGGCGAAGTCGGGGAATACGTTCCCGCGGCAGCCCCGGACCACCTCTACCTGATCGGAGATCCCCAGCTCTTCGAGAACCGAGCGCCCGGGCTCCCCAGGTCCCAGATCCGGCATCAGCATCTGGCCCAGGTCCCAGTGAAACCCGTCTTTCGCGATGCCCGAGGTGACCCCCCCGATTTCCGGGTGCTGTTCGTAGAGGCTGACTCGATGTCCTCTCTGAGCCAGAAGTCCTGCGGCCGTGAGACCGGCCAGCCCAGAACCCAAGACAGCGACGCGCATCATGGAACTCCCAGCTGCCACTGAACGCTCGCGGCGCTCCAAGAAGAGCCATGAAGCTAGCCTGCATTCTCACCAGGTCGCTACTGCGGTCGCCGAGGACACCGTGTCTTCACGGTTTCTCCCTCCGGGGGCTGCCGATAGGGAGAGCGAGCCCTCTTCGTCTCAGATAGGCTCCGGGGATGGTTCAGGTTTCCGAGAGTGCGTCTGTCTCCGAAGGAGTCTCCGACGAGCGGACCCCTCTCTCGGCCATCCTGATCTACGCATCGCCCGCCCCATGCATCGGGTTCATGTTCTTCCTGGTCAGCATGTACCTGATGAAGTTCTCGACCGACGTGCTCCTGATCGCGCCAGGTGTGATGGGGCTGATCTTCGGGATCTCGAGAATCTGGGACGGCATCTCGGATCCGCTGGCGGGGTACTTCTCCGACCGGACCAATACGCGAATCGGGCGCCGGCGCCCCTGGATGCTCGCTTCGCTGGTGCCGATCGTGGTGGTCTTCCTGATGATGTGGAGCCCGCCGCAGACGCTCACGGGAACCGCGCTGGTGATCTGGATGGCGCTGGGTGTCATCGGCTTCTACACGGCGATGACGATCTTCACCGTGCCCCACGCCTCCCTGGGAGCCGAGCTCAGCATGAGCTACGACGACCGCAACCGCGTCTTCGGCTGGCGGCACGTCTCCTTCATGAGCGGCGCGTTCGTGGCGGTTGCCGGGATGCGTCTGCTGATCGCCTCCGATACGCCCCGAGCGACCGCGCGTGATGTCGCGCTGATCGCATCTCTCGTCACTGTCGCGGTCATGCTCTTCTGTGTGGCTCGCGCGCGAGAGCGGCCGGAGCACCTGGGGCGTGGAGCCGACAATCCCTTACGGGCCTTTCGCGACGTCCTCGGGAACCCGCATGCCCGCCGGCTCCTGGTCGTGGCACTGATCGAGCACCTGGGATCGGCCAACATCACGATCCTGACGCCCTACGCCGCCCATTACATCATCGGAACCCCGCACCTGACCCCGTTCTTCGTGCTCTGCTACATGGTCGCTGCCGTTTCGACCGCTCTCTTCTGGGTGCGGCTGGCCAAGCGCTACGACAAGAGGCGGCTCTGGATGTTCTCGATGATGCTCACGGGCCTGTCGTTCGGCGGAATGTTCTTCTGCGGAGAGGGGGATTGGCTCCCCGTCGCCCTGCTAGCGACACTAGGAGGTGTAGGAGGGGGCTGCGGTGGGATCATTGCGCCCTCGATCCAATCGGACATCATCGACTACGACGAGTACAAGACGGGAGAGCGCAAGGAAGGAGCCTACTTCGCGGCCTTCAGCTTTGCCTTCAAGGGATCTGCTGGTCTCACCCTGATGCTCACCGGCCTGGTGCTCCAGCTGTCGGGGTTCGAGCCGAACGTGGAGCAGAGCGAGACGGCCAAGCTCGCCATCAGGAGCCTCTTTTCCCTGTTCCCGCTGGTCTCGCTCTCGTGCGGCGCGCTTCTGCTCTCCCGTTTCGCTCTGAACCGCGAGGCACACGCCGAGGTGAGGGCCGCCCTCGACGCCCGCCGCAAGTGATCGCACAGCGGGGACGTTGTTGAACATTCAATTTCCGGGCCTGGCCCGGAAATTGAATGTTCAACAACGTCCCCGAACTCGCGAG
>CAVROS010000001.1:182500-263746 GCA_963722885.1 uncultured delta proteobacterium | reverse complement strand
GGCGGGATCCGGATCCCGAGCGGGTGAAATAGCTCGAATCGAGAACCCCAGATGACCTGGCCACGGGAGCCAAAATGAGGAGTCAACATGAAGACGAGACACTTGTTCACCGTGGCACTTGCCTTTCTGATGGTGACCAGCCTGGGCACCGCGGTCGGCATGGCCCAGGAGGCGCAGGTAAGGCCCAGGTCGACCGCACCGAACTGCCCATCAAGGGCGCCCTGGTACCCGCCCATCACGACGCTGGACGCGCGCGACGCCAAGGCGCCGCCGGTGTTCGAGGTCAAGGCGCCCGAAGGACGCGCCCAACGTGGTGATCATCCTGCTCGACGACCTCGGCTTCGGCGGCACCAGCGCCACCGGCAGCGTCCTGAAGACGCCCCACTTCGACAAGCTCGCCAGCCAGGGCCTGCTGTACAACCAGTTCCACACCACGGCGCTGTGCTCGCCGACCCGGCAGGCGCTCAAGACGGGCCGCAACCACCACTCGGCCAACCAGGCCAAGATCGCCGAGGTGGCCACCTCCTTCCCCGGCGCCACCGGCATGCTGCCCAATGACGTGGCCAGCATCGGGGAGATGCTGCGCCTCAACGGCTACAGCACGGCCGCCTTCGGCAAGTGGCACGAGACCGCGGTGTGGGAGATCAGCCCCTCCGGGCCCCTTCACCCGCTGGCCGAACTACCAGGGCTTCGACGAGTTCTACGGCTTCCTGGGCGGTGAGACCAACCAGTGGGCGCCCGGACGTCTTCCACAACCTGAACCGCGTCGAGACCCCGGACGATCCCGACTACCACTTCATGAACGACATGGCGACGAAGGCCATCGAGTGGATCCGCTTCCAGCAGGCGCTCACCCCGGACAAGCCCTTCTTCGTCTACTTCGCCCCGGGCGCCGTGCACGCCCCGCACCACGTGCCGCAGTCCTACATCGACAAGCAGAAGGGCAGCTTCGACGAGGGCTGGGACGTGATCCGCGAGCGGATCTTCGAGCAGCAGAAGAAGCTCGGCGTCATCCCGCCGGACACCAAGCTGGCGAAGAAGCCCGACGACATCAAGGACTGGAAGGATCTCTCGGCCAAGGAGAAGAAGCTCTTCGCCCGCCAGGCCGAGGTCTTCGCCGCCTTCCTCGAGATGACCGACCACGAGACGGGCCGGGTCATCCAGGCGATCGAGGACATGGGCGAGCTCGACAACACGCTGATCTTCTACATCGCCGGCGACAACGGCACCAGCGCCGAAGGCGGGATGAACGGGCTCTACAACGAGATGACCTACTTCAACGACGAGCCCAAGGGCTCGGACATCGACTTCATGCTGAAGCACTACGACGCGTGGGGCGGCCCGACCACCTATCCGCACATGGCGGCCGGCTGGGCGGTCTGCTTCGACTCGCCCTTCACCTGGACCAAGCAGGTGGCCTCCAACTACGGCGGCACCCGCAACGCCATGGTCGTCCACTGGCCGGACGGCATCAAGGGCAAGGGCGAGCTGCGCAGCCAGTGGCACCACGTGATCGACGTCGTGCCGACCATCCTCGAGGCCGCCGGGCTGCCGCAGCCGCGGATCGTCAACGGCGCCCGCAGCGCCCCATCGAGGGCGTGAGCATGGTCTACAGCTTGGACGACGCCAAATCGCCCGAGCCGGCACCAGATCCAGTACTTCGAGATGTTCGGCAACCGCGGCATCTACTTCGACGGCTGGTTCGCCGGCACCGTCCACCTCAAGCCGTGGGGCAAGGTCGAGAACCGGTTCCCCGAGGACACCTGGGAGCTCTACCACGTCAAGGAAGACTTCAGCATGTCCACCGACCTCGCGAAGCAGCACCCGGATGCTCCTCGCGAAGCTGCAGGAGGTCTTCATCGGCGAGGCGGTCAAGTACAAGGTGCTGCCCCTCGACGACCGGCGGCAGGAGCTGTTCAACCCCAAGCTGGCCGGGCGGCCCGATCTGATGTTCGGGCGCAAGAGCCTGACCCTGTACGAGGGCATGAACGGCCTGCTCGAGAACGACTTCATCAACGTCAAGAACACGTCGTTCGAGATCGTGGCCGAGATCGAGACCGGCGACAAGCCGGCCAACGGCGTCATCGTGTCCCAGGGCGGGCCGCTTCGGCGGCTGGAGCCTGTACGTGAAGGACGGCACGCCGATCTACACGTACAACTACGTCGGCATCGATCTGTACACCGCCACCGCCACCGCGAAGCTGCCCAAGGGCAAGTCGACCGTGAAGATGGACTTCGCCTACGACGGCGGGAAGAAACCGGGCGCGGGCGGCACCGCGACCCTCTACATCAACGGCAAGTCCGTCGGGTCCGCCAAGATCGGGGCCACCGAGTTCTCGATCTTCTCGGCCGACGAGACGGCCAGTGTGGGCGTGGACCTCGAGACGCCCGTGTCCGAGGACTACGACCGCGCGACCAGCAAGTTCACCGGCAAGATCGACAAGGTGACCATCACCCTGAAGTAGAAACAGCCGGACGTGCCCGCCCGGATAGCGGGCGGGCTCGTTCGGCTCGCCAGTCGTACAGACCGGTCCACAAGCCGCGTGGCGCCTACGGCGAAGCAAGATGGAAGGAAACCAAGATGAAAGCGAAATCACTCACCACGCTGGCCTTTGCCGGACTGATGGCGGCCGGGATGGCGACTGCAGCCTGGGCCCAACCGCCCAAGATGAAGTACACCACCGAGATTCCGCCCAATGTCATCACACCGGACAAGATGGAAACCCGTATCGGGACCCTGAACTTCGTCTCTGGCGTCCCCACCGAGGAAACGGCACAGAAGGTCTGGGACCAACTCGACTTCTCCCGTGCGGTGGAGGCCATGATCATGACCGTCCCGGCGGCCTCGCTACAGGGTTTCCGCAAGGGCATCCGCAAGTGGGGCCCCGACAACGAGACCATGATCTATTGGCATGGGCGACTGGACTCCAAGGGCTTGCTCCTGACCGGAAATACGACCGTGGTCTACACCTTCATGTGGATCGACCTGAAGGACGGTCCCATGGTCATGGAGACACCGCCCGGCGTGCTGGGCATCATCGATGACGCCTGGTTCCATTACGTCGCCGACTTCGGCGACGCCGGCCCGGACAAGGGCAAGGGCGGCAAATACCTGCTGGTGCCGCCCGACTACGAGGGCAAGATCCCCGACGGCTACTTCGTCAAGCAGTCGAAGACCTACGGCCACTGGCTGGCGATGCGCGGCTTCATGAAGGACTTCGCGCCCGATCCGGTGGTCGAGAACATGAAGGATCACTTCCGCCTCTACCCGCTGGGCAGCGCGCCGAAGGAAGTCAAATGGGTCAACACGGCCATGCAGGACTTCAACACGCTGCACGCCCAGGACGCCACCTTCTTCGAAGAGGTCAACCAGACGGTTCAGGAAGAGCCCGCCTCGGCAGAGAATGCTGAGATTCTCGGCTTGCTGCGCTCGATCGGCATCCAGAAGGGCAAGCCTTTCGCGCCGGATGCCCGCATGAAGAAGATCCTTGCCGAGGCAGCTGCCGTGGGCACGGCGACCCTGCGGTCGATCATCTGGCGCAACCGTGCTGAAAACGTCGTGCTGTGGCCCGGCAGCAAGAGCTGGGAGATCGGTTTCGCGGGCGGCAGCTATGAGTTCCTCGATGACGGCGTCAGCCTGATCAATTCGCGGGCTCGCTTCCATTTCTACGCCACCGGTATCACCCCGGCGATGGTCAAGCCGCCGATAGGCGCAGGGTCGTCGTACGTGATCGGTCTGCGCGACGCCGAGGGGCAGCCGTTGGACGGCAGCAAGACCTATCGGATCCACATTCCGCCCAACATTCCGGCCAAGCGCTTCTGGGACATCACGGTCTACGACAACCAGACCCGTTCCCTGCTGCAGACCGACAATCCCTATCCGGGGGTCACCAGCATCGATCCGGGCACGGTCAAGAATGCCGACGGCTCCTACGACGTCTACATCGGCCCCAAGAAGCCCGAAGGAGAGGTGAACTGGATCCAGACGGACCCCAGCAAGGGCTGGAACATGCTGTGGCGCATCTACGGCCCGCTTCAGGCCTGGTATGACAAGAAGTGGCGACCGAGTGAGATCGAACTGGTCAAGCAACAGTAAGTCACGTTCCCGTGGCGCGGATGATGCAAATACCCGCACCCCAGCGAGTCGAGATCGACCGCGGCGGATACCCGGAACGGTCGAGCCCGGAGTGCGGTTGCCAGTTCGTGTCGCACCGTTTGGCCAAATACAGAAAATTGTAGAATAGATACCAGGAGGAAGAGATGGAAACCAGATCATTGCTCAATATTGCCTTGGGCGGTCTGTTCTCGGTCGCGATCACAACACCGGTGCACGCGAACAAGGTTCAAGAAACCTATCTGGGGAAACTGGAATATCAGGATCAGACCATCACCAAAAAGACGGCAGAGTTTTTGCACCGTCAGATTCTCCTGCAGCGCGCCACCCAGCTGGTGACCTGGGCGATGCCGATGATGAACTTCTATCAACTGTATCCGGCCTTGATCAGCAACCTGAAGGTCGGTAAAGACGAAATCTTCTTTGGTTTGTATGACGGTTACGACGGCGTCTATCCGTTCATGACCGCCAATGTGACCACGCCCTATACCATCGCGATGACGGATCTATCGAAAACCGGACCGGTGGTGGTGGACATCCCGCCCGGGCAGATCTACGGCGTGGTCGACAATGCCTGGATGCAGCCCATCAAGGAAATCAACGGCAAACCGGGAAAACTGCTGCTGGTGGGTCCGGGGCAGGATCACCCCAAGGACTTCAAGGGCGAGATCATCCAGTCCGACACCTTTCTGGTGCTGTATTTCTACCGCGCGCTGGGGACTGGGGCTGAGGCCGAAAAGCTGAGGACCGCTGTGAAGGCGTACAAGTTGTCAGACGCCGCCAACCCTCCAAAGACCAAATTCATCAAATATGAGCCCAAACCGGGCGACAAGATCGCGCTGAACACGCAGCCGAGAGACATGCGCTTCTGGGAACTGGTGGATGCCTATGTGCAGAAAGAGCCGATGGCCGACCGCGACCGCTTCTTCTACGCCTGGTTGAAAGACCTCGGTATCGAAAAGGGCAAGGCTTTCAAGCCGACTGCCTATCAGAAAGACATTCTGCAGCAAGCCCTGGACGCTGGCATGGCCATGTCGCAGGCGATCTCCTTCAACAAAACCGAAAATATGTTCCCGACGTCTCTCTATGCCAAGGATTCCGGCTGGGAGGATGCGATGGCGGGGATGAACCCGAAGATCGACCTGCCGACCTACTCCGAGTTCAACGAGCGGGCATCCTACGGTTTTGAGGCGACCACCACCTCTGCCGGTATGGTGTCGCGCACGCCTGGCAAAGGCTCCGCTTACCTGGGCAGCTATTACGATGCGGACGGGAACGCATTGATGGGGGCCAACAACTACAAGCTCCGCATTGAGCCCAACCCGCCGGCGGCCAATTTCTGGTCCGTCACGGTTTACGATATCGAGAACCGTTTGATTGTTCGCAACGAAAGCAAACGATCGGACCGTTCATCCCGTACCCAAGGGCTCATAAAGAACGCGGACGGATCGGTTGACCTGTACTTCGGGCCAAAGGCACCTGAGGGCAAGGAGCCGAACTGGATCCAGACCAATGAAGGACAGTCGTTCTTTGTCTACCTGCGGCTCTACGGTCCCGAGCAGGCCTATTTCGATCAAACCTTCCCGATGAACAAGATCGAGAAGATCAAGTAAGGCAGGCAGTCAAGCAGGGTCGTCTTGCGACCACAGGGCACAAGCAGTCAGCAAAGATGAGGAAGGCGAGACGATAGTCGCGCAGGAGTAAACGCAATGAACACGAGGCAGTTGTCCAAGATGGCGTCGGCGCTGGCGATCACGAGCATTCTGATCGCCCCCGCTTGGGTTGAAGCGTCGGAGACGAAGATGGTCACGCAAAAGCCCGAAATGAAGATGACCACGCCGATTCCGGAGAACATCACCACGCCGGATAAGGTCGAGACGCCGATTGGCACCCTGGAGTTCTTCGACGGCATTCCGATCGGCGACACCAAAGCGTTGGTCTACGACTACATGGACCGTGCGCGGGCCGTGCAGGTCTACATCGATACCATCCCGGCGGTATCCACCTACAGCCTGCTCCAGGGGAACCGGGACATGGGTGCCGGCAGCAGCAACCAGATCCTGATCTGGGAGCAGCTGGGGGACTCCAAGTCGCTGGTGCTGACCTACAACAACACCTCGCTCTACACCTGGGGTTTTCTCGATCTGGAGAAGGACGGCCCGACGGTGATCGAGATCCCGCCCGACGTCCTGGGCATACTTGACGACGGCTACATGCGCTATCTCAGCGACACCGGTGCCGCCGGGCCGGACAAGGGCAAAGGCGGCAAGTACCTCGTCCTGCCACCGGGTTACGAGGGCGAGGTGCCGGCTGGCTACTTCGTCGTCAAGTCCACGAGCAATGTGGTTTGGAACTTCATGCGCGGCTACGTGAGGGGGAGTGTCAAGGACCCCGCCAACGTCAAGAAGTCCGCCGACAATATCCTGAACAACCTCAAGGTCTATCCGCTGGCGAAGAAGAGCAATCCGCCGAAAATGGAATTCATCAACATGACCGGGAAGTACTACAACACGGTCCCGCCGAACGACTTCAGCTACTTCGACCGGCTCAACGAGATCGTCCAGAAGGAACCGATCAGTTTCATCGAGCCGGAAACCCGCGGCCTGATCGCGGCCATCGGCATCGTCAAGGGCAAGCCCTTCGACCCGGACGCCCGGATGAAGAAGCTGCTCAGCGAAGCGGTTGCCATCGGCAATGCATATGCCAGGGCCAATACCGTCTATCCTCGCGATCCCGGCGCACGGATCTACGGCCCCGACAGCGAGTGGGTCATGGGTTTCGCTGACAAGGATCCTTTCTTTCTGAAGGACGGCGCACGCCGCTACGATGCGCGTCTGTGGATGCACTACAACGCCATCTGCGTCACGCCTGCGATGGCGCTGACCCGGCCGGGGTCGGGGTCCGACTACGGCATTGCGGGGATGGACTCGAAGCACCAGCCGTTGGATGGCGCGAAGATCTACCAACTGCACCTGCCGCCCGACGTGCCCGTGAAGGACAACTGGTCGGTGACCATCTACGACACCCAGACCCGGAGCATGCTGCAGACCGATCAGGTGTCCGCCGGTATCAACAGCCTGGGTGAGGGGATCAAGAAGAACACGGACGGATCCATCGACATCTACTTTGCCCCGAAAGCGCCCGAGGGAATGGAGAACAACTGGATCCAGACCATCCCCGGCAAGAGCTGGTTCATCATCCTCCGGATGTACGGCCCGCTGGAGCCGTGGCTCAACAAGACCTGGCGACCGAGTGAGATCGAGCTGGTCAATTGACCGAGGCGGTAGCGCGCGTTGCGCAAGCCGGCGAGCTGCGCAACGCAATTTCCTAACAGCGGTATAGGTGGACTAGTAATGGGTACCAGAGCTGTTTCCATGTTTCTCGTTTCCCTGATGGCGGGCCTGTCCGCCCCGGTGATGGCGGCTGACGGCAAGAGCAACATGAACGTCTTCAAAGATGCAGGCAAAAAACAGACATCCAAAAACTTTCGTCCAGCGCCGGATCGCATCGACACACACTTCGGCCGTCTCGAGTTCGTCGGTGGCGCCTTCCCCACCAAGGAGTCAACTCAGACCATATTCGATGAGCTGGACCTGCAGCGTGCCACCCAGGCCTACATGGACTTCATGCCGGCACTGTCGCTCTACGCCATTGTCAAGGCGCAGATCCGCGACTTTGGTATGTCGAACTCCTCGATTGCAGGCGTCGAGGCCGATTTCATGTTCCCAAGCGAGAACTACCTGACCGGCAATGACATCACCGTCTATGCTTTTGCATCGATCGATCTCGGCGTGGATGGGCCAACGGTCGTGGAGATTCCCCCGGGCATGTACGGCACAGCCAACGATGCTTTCTTCAAGTACATCACGGACATGGGGACGACCGGTCCGGACAAAGGCAAGGGCGGCAAGTACCTGTTCCTGCCACCCGGCTACAAAGGTGATGTGCCGGATGGCTACTTCGTCATGCGCTCTGAAGGCTATCGCATCTGGGCCATGATGCGCGGCTTCGACGTGGGTAACGGCGACGCTGCCGTGAAGTGGTTCGAGGATCGCCTGAAGGTGTACCCGCTGGCCACGGGGCCGCGCGACGTCAACTTCGTCAACGCGTCGCGCATGGGCGCCAACACATTGGTTCCCGAAGATCGCTCGGCCTTCGACATGCTGAACGAGATTATTCAGTACGAGCCTTCGAGCCTGTTCAATCCCGAACAGCTCGGCAAGCTTGCCACGCTAGGCATCGAGAAAGGCAAGCCCTTTGAGCCGGATGCCCGCATGCGGACAATCCTGGACCAGGGGGCCAGGCAGGGCGTGGCTATGTCGCGGGCCATTCTCTACGCATCGAGAGAAGCAGAGATCAATTACTGGCCCGACCGGCATTGGGAAAAGATGTTCCTGCGGAACACGACCTTCACCCGCAACGGCTACCTGGAGCCTGATGCCCGGACCTTGTGGCACTACCAGGCCATTGTCGTGTCGCCGAACCTGCTGTCGACCACACCAGGTGTCGGGACCTCTTATCTCACTGCATCCAAAGACAAGAACGGCGCCTACCTGATGGGGAGCAAGAATTACCGGCTTAGGGTCCCGCCCAATGCCCCGGTGAAACGCTTCTGGGCAGTGACCGCCTATGACCCGATGAGCCGCAGCCTGCTGGACTCCGGCGGCAACCGGACCGTTGGCAGCATGCGCGATCCCGTTGCCAATGCCGACGGATCCGTGGATGTGTACTTCGGTCCGAAGGCACCTGGGGCCAAGGAGAAGAACTGGATCAAGACCGATCCGGCGAAGGGCTTCTTTGTCGTGTTCCGCTTCTACGGCCCGCTCGAGGGCTACATCGACAAGACATGGGTGATGAACGACTTCGAACTCATGGAGTAAAGCGATGGCGCTACGCAAGCGCCCCAAACACAGCAAGGCGGCACCCCCCTCTGGGAGAGGGGGAGAAGAGGAGTCCACAATGAAGACGAAATCTTTGACCATCCTGGCACTGGCAGGGCTGATGGTGTCCAGCCTGACGACCCCGGTCTGGGCTGGGCCGCCCAAGATGAAGATGACCACCGACATCCCGGTGTCGATCACAGCCCCGGACAAGACGGAAAGCTCCATCGGCACGCTGGAGTACTTCGACGGCGTGCCGACCAAGGACACGGTCGAGAACGCGTACGACTATCTCGACCGCTCGCGGGCGGTCAATGTGTTCCTGAACTCCATCCCGGCCCTGTCGATCAATGCGTTGCGGGAAGGGCAGGCGAACGCCGGGTGTGCCGAGAGCCACCAGGTCTGCATCTTCGACACCTTGATGGACTCCAAGTCGCTGGTCCTGACCGGAAACACCTCGACCATGTATGCGATCGGCTTTCTCGACCTCGAGGACGACGGCGCCACGGTCGTCGACCTTCCGACCGGCATGCTGGGAATCCTGGACGACATGGCCTTCCTCTACATGACGGATCTCGGCGTTGCCGGCCCGGACAAGGGCAAGGGCGGCAAGTTCCTGGTGCTTCCTCCGAGTCACACGGGCGATGTGCCGGCCGGTTACTACGTGGTGCCGTCGAAAACCTACGGCGTGTGGCTCTTCATGCGCGGCTACCTGGACAAGGGGATCAAGGCCGCCTCGGACAACATCCGCAACAACCTGAAGGTCTACCCGCTGGCCAAGGCATCCAATCCGCCGAAGATGGAGTTCATCAACATCTCGGGCAAGCAGATGAACACGGTGGTGCCCAGTGACGTCAGCGCCTTCGAGAAGCTGCACGAGCTGGTCCAGCAGGAGCCCGTGGATTACCTGGGCCCGGAAGCCAAGGGCATGATGGCCGCCATCGGCATCGAGAAGGGCAAGCCCTTCAATCCCGACGCGCGGATGAAGAAGATCCTCACCGATGCCGCCGCCATCGGCAATGCCGCCGCCCGTGCCATCAGCTATTTCCCGCGCGATCCGGGCAACCTGACCTACGGCAAGGACAGCGCGTGGGTCATGGCTTATGCCGACAAGGACACGACCTTCACCAGGAATGGCGCCCGTCGTCTTGATCCGCGGATTCTCTTCCACTTCGGCTACATCTGCGTGTCCCCCGCCATGGCGGTGACGGTTCCCGGCAAGGGTTCGGACTATGCCATGGCCATGCTGGATTCCAGACAACGGCCGCTGGATGGTTCAAAGACCTACAAGCTGCATCTTCCGCCCAATCCGCCGGTGAAGGATTTCTGGGCGGTGACGATGTACGACACCCAGACCCGCTCGCAGCTTCAAACCGACCAGCAGTTCCCAACGCTGGGCAGCCAGGACAAGGGTCTCGAGAAGAATGCCGACGGTTCGTACGACATCTATTTCGCTCCCAAGGCGCCCAAGGGACAGGAAGGCAACTGGCTGCAAACCGTTCCCAGCAAGAGCTGGTTCATCGCCCTGCGCATGTACGGCCCGCTCGAGCCATGGATCGCCCAGACCTGGCGGCCGGGTGAGATCGAGCTGGCGGAGTAGTCGAGAAGCTGATCTTGGCAAGAAGTGTCGGCAAGCTTCCGCCGCTTCTTGCCAAGGTCAAAGAAACAGGAGATGGAGAATGAGAACCACCAGTTTGGGAATTGCAGTTCGAAGAGGTGCACTCGGATGATGACATACCGAAAACTACTGAAGAGTTCTGTGCGCAGCACGTCTGCCGTGGCGCTGTCCTTGATCGTCATGTTGGGGACGTCCGCGGTGGTGAGAGCCGATGAGGCCGATGCCAAGAGGCTACTCAAGGCCATGTCCCATTACATGGCGGCACAGAAGGCCCTCTCATTCGAGTACGACGCCACCCTCGAGGTCGTCACCAAAGATGAACAGAAGCTCGAGCTGGCGAGTTCAGGCACGGTCGTTCTCAACCGGCCTGACAAGATCCGCGCCACGCGCTCCGGGGGGTTTGCGGATGTCGAGATGTCCTTCGACGGGAAGACGCTGACCCTGATGGGCAAGACTCTGAACATGTATGCGCAGCTGGATGCGCCTGGCACGGTTGACCACCTGGTCGATGAGTTGAGACTCGAGCACAACAGGGCCCTCCCTGCCGCGGATCTGTTGTCGTCGGATCCCTACGATGTGCTGATGCTCGACGTCGTCGACGTAAAGGACCTTGGCAGTGGCGTGATCGGCGGCGTCGAATGCGACTACCTCGCTTTTCGGGCAAAAGAAGTCGATTGGCAGATCTGGATTGCACATGGGGAACGCCCCTACCCTTGCCGATATGTGATCACCTCCAAGCTGGTTACCGGTGGGCCGCAATACGCCATCCAGATCAGGGACTGGAAGACTGGAGACGAGGTCGCGGCAACTGATTTCAGCTTCAAGAACCCAACCAAGGCCAGGAAGGTAGAGCTGGAGAATCTCGAAGGTACGGATGGACTACCGAAGCATTTCGTGATAGGAGAATCTCAATGAGCATGTCGAAGCGATTTGGTGTCTTCCTGATTGCCGGAACCATCCTGGTTTGTGGATTTGAACTTGGAGAGCGGCTTTCAATCCCCTGGGTCCACAGTTTGATCCCGACTGCCGAAGCCAGAGTCGGGCGTCCACTGACGCCAGTGAGCGTTGCCGGGGCGGCGCGACGCACGGTGCGACGTTGCGCTGTAGGCGCATACAGGTGTTAGTCTTCCCGGGACCCAATTTTCGGTAAAGGCCCAGGCAGAGACGGCCCGAGTGCGCGCTGGGGCTTCCGGTTCGGCCTCACCCTGCTGCTAACCCGAGCGCTAGCACGAAGGGCCACGCTCCAGCTGCGACTCAGGACATCCTGAAGTGGAGGCGTCGCAGTTGCAGCATCCCCGGATCCATTGAGCTTTCTTGGCTGAATGGGCCGAGGGATCTCTCGCAATCCGGAGTTGCTACTTCAGATTATCATGACAGTCTGAAGTACATGTTCATCGAAAGAGCCCTGCGTCTCCCGGCGGCCGGGACCGAGACCTTCTTTCTCTGGGGACCCCGCCAGACGGGCAAGACCACGCTGCTTCGCCGCGCGTACGCGGACGCCTGGTGGATCGACCTCCTCTTGCTCGAGTGCTGTAAGCCATTCCCCATTCGATCCGCACGCCGCGAGGAGTCGAGCGAGGGCGAAGGCAGATCAGCTCTCGCTGTCGGACTCCCCCGGGACGCGGCGAGGAACCGGAGTGTCCGTCAGACCCAGCTCCGACGCCGCGGTGGGGCTCACCGTGCGCAGGTGGAGGTCGCGCTGCGGGAAAGGTACGCCGATCCCGGCCTCCTTGAGGGCGCGCTGGATGGCGACGCCCAGCTCGCTGCGGACCGCGTGGCCGTCGTTGAAGTCGGCGACCCACCCCCGCAGCACGAAGGTGAGGGCGCTGTCGCCGAAGCTCAGGAAGAAGCCGCGGGGCGGAGGGGTCTTCAGCACACTCGGATGGCTGCCCGCGACCTCGAGCAGCAGGTCGATCACGCGCTGGGCATCGGTTCCGTACTCGACGCCGACGTCCACCTCGATCCTCCGGTGCCGGTCCGAGAGCGTCCAGTTGGTGACCGCCTCCGAGATCAGCTGCCCGTTGGGCACGATGACCTCCGCGCCGTCGAAGGTGTGGATCACGCTGGCCCGGATCCCGATCCGCCGGATTTCTCCCCACAGGTTCTGGTTGACGAGCTGAACGGCATCACCTACCTGGACGGGCCGCTCGAAGAGCAGGATCAGACCCGAGACGAAGTTGTTCACCACGTTCTGCAGGCCGAAGCCGATGCCCACCCCGAGACCGCCCGCGACCACGGTGAGCTTGCCGAGCTCGATGCCCGCCGCCGCCAGGGCGACGAGGAATCCGAGGAAGATCAGCGTGTATCGCACCAGGCTGGTGATGGCGTACGGCACGCCTCTTGGCATAGGCATCCTCGAGAACACGTCTGCCTCGAGGACGAAGTTCACGAAGCGGGCGAGCGCGAAGGAGAGCCAGACTACGAGAACGAACACCAGCACGTCGCCGAGCGAGATCGAGAGGGCACCCACCGCGAGCCCGGCGCCCAGCAGCCCAGCGAGAAAGGCCAGCAGGGAAGCGGCGACGCCGAAGGCCAGGAGCGTCGCGTAGACCCATGCCGCGGCGGCCAGCAGCCCGAGTCCTCTGTCGAGGCGACGCCGGACCAGCACCCGCTGCTGCGAGACCATGTGGAGGAGCCGAAGCGGGCGCAGCACCAGCGCGTAGGCCACCAGGCTCTGGGCCACCTTGAGCATCCCGTAGAAGAGGAGCGCTGCGTACGCGCTTCGCAAGGTTCCGTTCCCGAGCAGGTCGGAGAGGTTGCTGAGCCCGATTCCCTCGGCCGCGATTGCCAACGCGAAGAGGACGATCGCAACGCGCACCGCCACTCGGACCAGTTGGAAGACGGACTGGCGCAGCATCTCGAGGGTGGTCTGGTCGAGCCGCCTCGGGCGAACTAGCCAGAGGAGGAAGCCCAGTGCGGAGAGGAGCTCCAGGAGGAACACCACGCGCTCGATGGCAGGCGCATTGTCGATCATGTAGCGGACCTGATCGACCACGAAGAAGACCGGGAGCCCGATCACGAGGGCGTTCATGGCCGGCGGTGTGAGACGGCGGACGATCAGCGTGATCGGTACGGCGAACACCGTGGTCACGAGATGTGTGAAGAGGGCCGGTGCCAGCGGGTGGAGCCGGCGGCTGAAGGCGAGCGAGATGACCAGCGCCATGGAAACGGGGAGCTCGAACAACCGCTCGGCTTCGCGCAGGTCGTAGCTCTCCTCGGCGCGGGCCTTGGCGCGCGCCCCGAGGGCGCGCAAACCCAGGGCGAGAGCGAGGAAGAGCGCGAGCTGGAAGGCCAGCAGATGCGCCTGCTCACGCGCGTACTCGGCGACGCGGCGAAGACGCCCGCCGAGGTACTGCGTCCAGCTCTGCTTCAGCTCCTCGAGGATTGACGCGCGCACGCCGGAACTCCAGATCGGCGGGCGACTGGGGGAGAGGAGGTCTGTGAGGTGGCCCTCGATCGCGCCGCGCACCTCTCTGAGGGAGCGGTCGAGCGAGGTCTTCGGATCCACCAGCCGGTCCCGCAGCGTCAGGACTTCGTTGCGCCGCGCCACGAGCTCCGCGCGCGCGCCATCGATCTCGCGCCGGGTCGATGCGATGCGGCGCAGGGAGGAAGCCGAGGCTCCGGCGCGTGGCGCCTGCGCCTCCGTCTCCTTCCACACCGGAGCGAGCTCGTCGATGCGATCGAGTGATTTGCCCAGCTCGGTGAGATGGGTGTCGAGCACGGCGTCCGGCTTCTTCAGGCTCTCCAACAGGCCGGCGATCTGCAGCTCCATTTCCTGGAGGCGCATGACCTCGGCTCCCGCGGCGAGGGTGGAGGTGGTGAGCTCGAGGAGCGAAGCAGTGTCCTCCTTGAGGCTCTCGAGCCCGTCGCCGATCTCCTCGAGCGACTGGCGCAGGGCCTCGCCGGGAAGCAGGGTCGCGAGCTCCGCGGACACGGCCTCGGCCTCCTCCTGCACGTCCTCCAGCGGGATCGCCCGGATCTCGGGCGCCTCGACTGCGGGCTCTTGCGGAGGCGCCTCCTGGGAGAGCGCAGCCGCGGGGAGCAGCAGCGCAGCCGCGAGCAGCGCCACGATCCGCGCAAGCCGTATGGAGGTGGGGAGACTCACGACGGAGAGCAGCATACCACGGGTAGCTGGGAAAAAGGCCAATTGAGGTGCCAACGGGAAGGCCGGGGCGACGACCGGCCGCAGAATGCTGGCGTTACCGACGCACGTAGACCTGGGTCTGATGGACGACGGTCGGCTGGTAGGCGGAGTAGCCGGTCTCCTGCTGGTAGGCGATCGTCGCGGCCTCGATCTCGCCCGCGAGCTCGGGGTTGTCCTCGACGCCCTGGGCGAACGATCGCGCCTCCTCGGCGCTTCGCTCCTGCGCCTCGTGGCGCACGTCGGCGAGCCACGCGACCACGGCCTCGGGCTCATCTTCACGATGGTCCCGTCCCTCCCGGTCTTTGACCCGCGACGCGCCCTTTCTATGAAGGAGCAGGCCGAGCAGGATCTGATCCGGGAATCGCGAAAGCAACCCATCACCCGCCTGCTGGAGACGGCCCCGGGGATAGGCCCGATTCGAGTGGCGCGCCTCTTGCCGATCGTCGTTACCCCACATCGCTTCCGCACCCGACAGCAGTTCTGGAGCTACTGCGGTCTGGGAATCGTCATGCGTACCAGCTCCGACTGGATCCAGACGGCCGATGGTGGCTGGATCCGGGCTCAGGTCCAACGGACCCGTGGGCTGACGCGCCAGCACAATCACGTTCTGAAGGACATCTTCAAGGGCGCCGCGACGACGATCGTCACGCTGGCTCCCGAGGATCCGATCTACGTCGACTACCAGCGGATGCTGAAGGCAGGGACCAAGCCCAACCTGGCCAAGCTCACCCTCGCTCGGAAGATCGCGGCGACGGTGCTGGCCATGTGGAAGAAGGAGGAGCGCTACACGCCGGAGACGGCGCGACGAACGCGCGACCTACACCGCGAAGGCTAGGCGCAGGAAGTGGTTCCGAGCCACCCAACGCCTCTCGTCATTCTGCGCAGACGCGACAACGGTTCGGAGGTGAGCATCCGATTGCACGTTGGTCCCAGGGCTCGCCCCTGCAGACCCCACCGATAAGCTATGCCCCTCCGGAGGACCGCACGAAGCTCTGGCCCCTCGAGGCCCTGATGGAAAGATGGTTCCCGTCCGCGGACGGAGAATCTGATGGCTCCTTGACCGCACTGCGCGACGACTGCCATGGGAACCTGTCGCGGAACCCAGAAGATCTACTCCCCGCTCCGGCTGCCTTGGGAACGTGGGGACAGGACGATGTCTCGACTCGAGGCCGCCCAGCCAATGCCGAGGCAGACGCCGAATCGCACGATTCCCGGCGAACGGGGAAGAACTGTCTTGCGATTCTCCCCTATGGAAAGGTGCAACCTGTCAACTCCCGCGGGGAGTTTGAGTCTGTATCCCTACGTCAATGCAACCCAATGGGCCTCGTGCTCGAGCCAATAGCGGTCACGTTCACTCGCTTCGCGGGAATCGTTCATCTCGGCACCTCCTTCGCTGGGAATCCAACGAGAAGGCAACCTGGCTCAACCCACCGCGAGACGAAACATGCGGTCTACTGAGCGCTTACGATTAAGCCGCAGACCGTCTCGCGTCGGGTTCACACGGTGGATGTGGCGATAACACTGGCCATTATCGTTGGATCAAGGCCTCCCTCTGGTGCGGCGGGCGAGGTGTTGCTTGAGGTGGTCTGGCAATAGCCTTGATTGTCTACAACTCAGATGACGAAGGACCAACTTCCTGTTTGTGCGAGCGTAGAAGATCTAGAGGTTCCGTTGGAATTCTCGCGTCCCTATTCCGAGCAGGTTGAGGCCCGTGCCGCCAAGCTGC
Source organism: uncultured delta proteobacterium (assembly GCA_963722885.1). Classification (GTDB taxonomy): domain Bacteria; phylum Myxococcota_A; class UBA9160; order UBA9160; family UBA6930; genus CAVXZE01. The sequence continues at coordinate 247,264 of CAVROS010000001.1, read as the reverse complement.
TTGTTACCTGCACGGTCTGATCGCCGTATCTGCTTCAACTGTTTAGAAAAGAATTTCCATCGACGTTCCCAGGATCGTCGCCGTGTCAATGCCCGGAAAGGCCGACTCTGCCACTTGCGCGTCCAGGGTCAGGTGAACAGCCGGGGTTAGTTCGATGTTATAGAAAAACTCCCAAACCGAGGAGTGATTGTCGATTCCGATGGCGTCCAAAAGCCGGCCATTTGACAACTTGCTGTAAACGTATCCGATACCCATGGCGTCATTGTCGCGGCTGGGAATCAGACCCTTGGCACTAATACCGCCAGTGATGCTGTAATCCAGCGGGTTGGTGTCCGGATCGGCAGTTTGCAGGCGAAGAAAGACCCCTATCCCTTGCAGATCCTGCCGTCCGTCGTTGACATCGATGGGTTGCTTCGCAGCTTCTTTGATCCACAGGTACTGCCAGAACGAGGTTTGAAAAAACCAGGTTTCATCCTTGCTGCTCGGTACCAGCTGTCCTTCGTCAATATTTATGCGACCGTTCAATTCAGTGAAATCGCGATCCCAGCCATATCCGGCCGTGACAGCCAAGCCACCCGGCAGCCCGCCGAGTTGGTATTGGTAGGTGAGCAGGCCCATCGCAAACATGCCGTCGTCGAAATCATTGAAACCGGTACTGCTGGACGTATCTGTGATCGTGCCAACCAGGCCGGTAAACGCCAGGTTTGGATAGGGAAATAATAGGAGCGAGCCCCCGGTTGTAACGTTGGGGGCGGCCAGTAGGGGTGACAGGGCCGTATTGAGGGTCTGATTCCACCACTGGGTTCTACCCCGGCCACCCGCGAATTCGTTAGGGGAATCCATGGTGTCATACTTGCCGAAACCCAGGGCAAACGCCTCACTGAAGAACTGCGTGTAGTTGATCACCGGGAGCCAAAGGCCGATATTTTTATTCGGGTTCGAGGCCGTCAGGTAGCTCGCATCCGTATTGACCGGGACAATGGAACCGCTGATGTCGTTGACCGAGTTCCCGTACCGCGAACTGGCGCGCATTTGCAGCAAACCGCCGGGGATGAGACCCATTCGATCAAAATCGACATTGACGTTGTAGTAGATGGTGCCCCCGTACTCCGAGCCTCGTTCTAGTCCGCCATCGACAACAGCCTGGAAATATTGGTTGTAATCGATATCGAAGGTGAATCCCTTTTGTGCCCATTCCGTTCGCTTTCCGCCAAAATCGCCTAACAGATAAGCGCGTTTCCAAAAGTCACCAGAGTAGTTAGGCAGGGGCAGGATGCCGCTGTTCGCTGCCTGTGCATTCGCTGCCTGTGCAAATGGCACTGTGAAGAGCTGTGTGCTCACCACAAGGAGCAGTACTACTGCTGCGTTTTTTGCGAGTGTGAATCTACTCGTGAACACTATTTGGCAGTCGCATTTCATCAACGCCCCGTGACCTCCGCAAACCTTAAAGCCACGCCGGGTAGGTTCCCCGGCGCGGCTTTGCCCAGTCTGGCTGCCTTGACGTCGACCGTATTGCCCACCGGCGGCAGCTTTCCATCCTTGCCGGGCTTTCGTTTCTCGGCATCGGCCCACACCACGTCGTACACCTGCTCGTGGAGCTCGCCCTTCTTGTCGAGCCATCCCTTGATGATCTGGATGCGGTCCAGATTGCCGCTCAAGGGATCCTTGAGTGCGGCCACCAGGAAGCTGGGAGACTTGCCTTCCGGCGCGGCTCTCAGATCGCCGCCCATGGGCACCCCCTTGCCGTAGCCGATCTCGGCCGGCTCACGGCTATACGCATCGTCACTGGCCAGGATAGTACGGTCTTCCGTAGCGCATCATCACGCTGCTCGCCGCGCCGTCCGTACCGATCGTGACGATGTAGAGCCGGTCGAACTCGCCCTCCTCGTTGATCGGCGAGCCGGGTTTGCCGCCGAGCAGCTCGACCATCGGTGGCGTGGTTGTGCTGTGGCCCACCACCAGATGACGGCCCCCCGTTCTACGCAGTTCCTCGACCAGAGCGGGCAGGTCTCGAGGGTCGTACAGCTCCACTTCCAGGCCATGCTCGGCAGCGGTGGGTGCCGCCGTCTCCCTCGTCCGGATGAAGTCGGAGCTGTGTACGTATTCGATCTCTGCGCTACGCAGGATTATGGCGAGTGCCGCGGCCCGCTCGCGTCCGGCAGCCGACAGCTCGGGATCTTCGCTGAGGTCGGCTTTCTCGGCATGCCGCACGAGGAATACCACCAGAGGGTCGTGTTCCGACGCAGAAGGAACGGTATCTGCCGTCGTTGAACAGCCGATCAGCATGATCGTCAAGAGTAATGCAGCCAGTGTCAGTGTTTTCATGGCCGACTCTCCTATCAATATGCTGATGGCGCCGGGCACCGACTTATAACTCTTTCAAGTTATGAAGTTGTGTCCGGCACCGAACTCTTGGATGCTGCGCCAAGGACAAGTCCCTGGCGCAGCATGTACGGCTCGGGTTGTTATTTCTTTTTAGCAGGCACATAGGGATCCGGTGTGCCCGGCTTGATTGCTGGTTCTTTGGCCAACGACTCCATATGCTCTACCAGAATCGGCCCAGCTCCCCAACGTATCCACAAAGCACCTCCCAATGCTTTGGTTACGGGATATTCCTCTTTAGGGTCAACATAGAGGTCGTAAAAGTGAGGGATAGGGAACACGTTCAGCTTCCCGGTACCCAGCCCGCCTTCAAGCTCCTTAAACATCATCTTAAAGTTTTGCCACTTCACTCCGTGAATATCGTTACCGACATAGACCACAAAGCCATCTCGACCAGACCCCTCTTGTTTCCCCAGGAAGAAATCCGTCATGTCCTTACTGTCGATGATACGATCTGTCGGCACCTTACCACCGGCAATGTTTGCCACTGTCGCGTACAGATCAAACTGGTGAACGATCTCGTTAGAGATCTTGCCTGCCGGAACTTTACCAGGCCAGCGCACAATAAATGGCACCCGTAACGACCCTTCCTTACCCGAGAAATAGGAACCACTCCATGGGCCGCTCCATCCCTGGTAACCGGGTGTCGCCTCGCCGCCGTTATCCGAGGTAAAAATGAAAATAGTATTGTCGGCAATACCCAACTCATCCACCTTATCGAGTAATTCACCGGTATAGGCATCGATCTGCATTAGCACATCGCCCCACTGGCCATTGCCACTCTTGCCTTCAAATTCTTTACTCGGCAAAACCGGCAGATGCGTCTGGGTGTAGGGCAGATACAGGAAGAACGGTTTACCGGCTTTGGCCTGGCGTTTCATGAAGTCTTTGGCATGGTCGGTGATTTCCCGGTCAATCTCTCGCCTTGCCGGCAGATCGTAGACTTTCACCACCTTTGCCGGTGAGCCTTTTTTGGCCGAATAAATGTGCTCTTCCTTGATCATCGGATTTTTGCCGGTCTTCTCCGCCAGTTTCCGATACTTCTGGAACTTTTCCTGCGCTACCCAAAGGCTCTCGTCGGTCGAATTGGGGATGCCATACCACTCATCGAAACCCTGATCGGTGGGATAGCGTCCCTCCGCCTGGCCGAGGTGCCACTTGCCGAACATGGCGGTGGCATAACCCACATCGCCCAGCATCTCAGGCATGGTGTATTCCCACTGGGTCAAACCATAATTGCCGGTTTGGAGCGGTACAGAACCGTTCCCCGTACGTACGGCATAACGGCCTGTCAGTAGCGCTGCACGGCTGGGAGTACATTGCGCCTCGACATTGTAATTCAACAGCCGCATCCCTTCACTGGCCAGCTTGTCGATGCGCGGCGTGGCACCACCCCGGAGAATACCCCCGCCGTAGACACCCAGCTCACCGTAACCGAAGTTGTCCATGTTGATCAGGACGATGTTGGGCGATTTGGCGCTCGCCGTGCTGGCCAGGACTGTCAAGAGCAGCCCGACCCAAGCCAGAGATCTCATTTGTTTTGTTTTCATCTTTGTGGCTCCTTTTCTGTGCTCTTATTTAACGAGCTTCGATAGTCCCGGATCGAGCAGTTTCCGTAAGATACATTATCACTCGCCTAGAAGAAGCCGGCGGCAGGTAGGAGGAAGAACGGGGGGGGTACGTCCGATAAGCATCATAAGGGTGTGGCGTCTGCGAGCAGCAACCTAAGTCCGCGAGAACACAAAGGTTGGTGCCTCCCGGCTCGGTCGGACATCCTCGAGTTGCGGAATCAAGAATCCCCAACGAGAGGAGACACCGGTGAGAAGATACATTGGCTTGGATGTCCATGCCGCGAGCAGCACGCTGGCGGTGGTTTCCGAAACCGGCCGGAAGTTGAAGGACTATCCGCTCGAGACCAACGGTCGGTCGCTGGTCGAAGCGATCCGGATGATCCCGGGTCAGAAGCACCTGGTCTTCGAGGAGGGCACGCAGAGCGCTTGGCTGTACGAGATCCTGAGCCCGCACGTGGACGAGGCCGTGGTGGCGGGAGTCACGAAGAGCCGCGGACAGAAGGGCGACCGGCGGGATGCCTACGGCCTGGCCGAGAAGCTACGGACAGGGACCCTCGACAAGCGGATCTTCAAGGCACCCCGGCAGTTTGCGATGCTCCGCGAGCTTGCCCGCACGCATCAGGCGATCAGCCGCGATCTCGTCCGAGTGCAGGCGCGCCTCAAGAGTGTCTACCGTTCGCGTGGGATCAGCACACCGGGCCGGATGGTCTACGGCAAGGCACATCGGGGACGGTGGCAAGAACAGCTTCCGGCTACCGCTCAGAGCACGGCCACGCGGCTCTACGAGCAACTCGACTTCCTGGTCGTGTTGAAGGAGCAGGCCGAGCAGGATCTGATCCGGGAATCGCGAAAGCAACCCATCACCCGCCTGCTGGAGACGGCCCCGGGGATAGGCCCGATTCGAGTGGCGCGCCTCTTGCCGATCGTCGTTACCCCATATCGCTTCCGCACCCGACAGCAGTTCTGGAGCTACTGCGGTCTGGGAATCATCATGCGTACCAGCTCCGACTGGATCCAGACGGCCGATGGTGGCTGGATCCGGGCTCAGGTCCAACGGACCCGTGGGCTGACGCGCCAGCACAATCACGTTCTGAAGGACATCTTCAAGGGCGCCGCGACGACGATCGTCACGCTGGCTCCCGAGGATCCGATCTACGTCGACTACCAGCGGATGCTGAAGGCAGGGACCAAGCCCAACCTGGCCAAGCTCACCCTCGCTCGGAAGATCGCGGCGACGGTGCTGGCCATGTGGAAGAAGGAGGAGCGCTACACGCCGGAGACGGCGCGACGAACGCGCGACCTACACCGCGAAGGCTAGGTGCAGGAAGTGGTTCCGAGCCACCCAACGCCTCTCGTCATTCTGCGCAGACGCGACAACGGTTCGGAGGTGAGCATCCGATTGCACGTTGGTCCCAGGGCTCGCCCCTGCAGACCCCACCGATAAGCTATGCCCCTCCGGAGGACCGCACGAAGCCCTGGCCCCTCGAGGCCCTGATGGAAAGATGGTTCCCGTCCGCGGACGGAGAATCTGATGGCTCCTTGACCGCACTGCGCGACGACTGCCATGGGAACCTGTCGCGGAACCCAGAAGATCTACTCCCCGCTCCGGCTGCCTTGGGAACGTGGGGACAGGACGATGTCTCGACTCGAGACCACCCAGCCAATGCCGAGGCAGACGCCGAATCGCACGATTCCCGGCGAACGGGGAAGAACTGTCTTGCGATCCTCCCCTATGGAAAGTAGACGATCTGTCAACTACGCACCCGGTGAGGGGATCAACCCCCGGTTTGGACGTGCTCGGGCAGCCGCGTGATGAGGACGGGTAGAGGCCAGCTACACGGCGGGGACAGTGCCGCCCCCTTTGAAATCGCCCGCGTCGGCGGCGCTCTTCCCCCATCGACCTTGTCGATCCTCTCCCCGATACCTGTTCCTATTGCCGCAGTGCCCCCCTGATTCCGCTCTCCACTGGGCGCCCTCGATCGCACGCCTACCCGCCGAGGTCGCCCGTGAATTTGGCTACACCCCAGGCTTTTTCCGCGTGCTCTGCCACCAATTCCGACACGATTCCCACCAGCGCGAACGGTTCGCGGATGCTGCTTCCCTTCAGTCGACTCCGAGGGCGCGCTCGTCGGGATAGATGTCCTCGCGCCGCCAGACGGCCATCATCAGCTCCCAGATCTCGTGGTGCGCACCCTCCATGACGAAGGGCGAATCGGCCACGATCTGCCCGGATGGATCCTGTGTGAGCAGGCTCAGCTTGGTGTAGCCGTGTTGCTTGTAGTGGCCAAAGATGCCGATATTGAAGTTCGGCACACCCACGACGAAGTGGCGCTCGACCGTGCCGACGGCCGCCACGAGAACCGTCATCCGCAGATCCGCGGCCTCGGGCTTCTTCGCGATCATTCCTCCGAGTCGGAGCACGCGCTGCTCGAGAGCGGTCTGCACGTACTCGAGATCGTCGTAGTCCTTGTCGATGTGCCCGAGCCCTACCACCCTCACGGCGACGCGACGCCCGTCCACCTCGGGCAGCGCGACGGCGTCCACGGCGCGGTCCACCGAGGTCGAGACCAGCAGCTGCTCGGTGGCGGATCGCTTGGTGTTCGAGGTATAGCGGTCGTAGAGACAGCCGAGTGTGAGGAGGGGGCAGAGGAGGACGAGAAGCCCACGGGTCGATGCACACCTCATGAACCGCCTCCTCCGACACCGCGGACGCCAGATCGCGCCTCGACCCGAAATAGTCTCCATCTTCGGGCGCGGTCGGTCAACGTCCAATTCCGCGACGCCGCCGACCCGTCCGGTCTGGTGACCCGTCCAGCTGCGACTCAGGACATTCTGAAGTGGAGGCGTCGCAACTGCGACGCCCCTGGATCTGTTGAGCTTTTCTATGATACGCGCGGATTGCTGGGTTTGCCGATACGGGTGTGATGACGACCCTCCGCACTCGACGTACCTACGACCACCGCATTCGAGAAATGATCTGCGAGACCGGCGATCCAGACCTGTTCCCCGAGCTGAAGATTCCTCGGTCCACGATTCGAAACTGGTTTCACCGGGGTATTCCCGACGTCGTTACCTGTGATCTCCTGTCAGTGGAAAAGACGGAGCTCCTGGCCGAGATACAGGAGCTGCGTCATCGGGTGGCTGTACTCGGGGCGATCGCCGGCCTGCTGGTCGTGATGCTTCGCGTATCGGAGCACCGGCTGGACCACGAGAGACTTGCCGAAGGCAACGGGAAACGAGCACTTCTTCGGGCGATCGATCGAGCGAGTAGGGTGGTACCGCTGAGTGTGGCATTGCGGATCGCGCGGTTGTCGCCGTCCCGTTTCCACGGCTGGCGCCGCGCCGAGATTCGCTGCGAGCTTGACGATCGCTCCAGCTGTCCGCGAAGCAAGCCGACTCGACTGACAGCCGCCGAGGTGCGATCCGTGAAGGAGATGGTGGAAAGCGATGACCATCGCCACTTGTCGCTCCGAGGACTCGCACTGTATGCGCAACGTATCGGAAGAGTTATCGCGTCGCCGTCGACGTGGTCTCGGCTGGTCCGAGAGGGCGGGTGGCGAAGGCCGCGCCGCCGTCTCTACCCAGCAAAGCCCAAGGTGGGCATCCGTGCCAACGCCCCGAACGAGCTGTGGCACATTGACGTAACCATCATCAGGTTGCTGGATGGCACCAGGGCCTACCTTCACGCGGTGATCGACAACTTCTCAAGGCGGATCCTGTCCTGGACCTTGGAGGAGCGACTGGGTGCGGGTGGGACATGCCGGATCCTCTTGGAGGCCGGCCGTCACCTGGGCACCCGTCCGGTCGAGACCGCCGTGATGAATGACTCGGGCACGGAGAATGTGAACGGGAACGTCGACGGCGACGCGGTACTCGACGTCGATCACCTCCGACAATGCGGACATACTCGCGGCTCCCGCTGCAGCTCTCAGGTCGCCCGGCTGCGCGTGGTTTGACTCTACCGGCTGCGAATCAGGTACTCGTTGCGCGCGCCTCGCCTCGATCAGGATGCCGATTCTGAGATCCATTCTCCGAACCCACCTGCTGGAAGGCGTTAGCTTGTCCCGGATCAACTCCAGGACGGCGGCGCTCGGGCTACTGATTCGGGCGAACGAAAAGGCGTCCCGGTAGGGCCAAGAGGTGCTGGCGGCCCAGGGCGTGGAGCTGATCTGCGTCGACCCGTGCAGACACGAGATCCGCGTCGACGACGACCTTCTGATGCCGGATGTCGACGCCTCGATGCTGAAGGCCGACTCCCTTCCCTGGTGGTCCCTCCAGAAGCTCGAGCAGCTCGGGATCCGGACCATCGAGATCACGCCCGAGCACGATCCGCGGCCACTACCAGCCCCCGCCTCGCGGGGAATCCAGTTGGAGTCTCTGCTGCGGGGGCGCAGAGGTCTCCACCCCGCATGTCCACGCGACACCTGAGGAACTCAGCGAAGACTCCAACTCCTTTATCTTGCATTACGATTTTTCGACTCCAACCCGACAAGAACCCTACTCACCTTTGTGTCGATCCCGGCCCAATTCGAGCCGACTGTCGGAAGTGTCAGAAACGTCGAAGTTGTACATCGCCGTCGCGGAAACATGGCCGTGTCAACCGCCGTTCTGATACGATTCGCTCACCCCAGGATGTCCGGCGTTTCACGCCTTCGCGGAACGGACGGATGAATCTCAGGGAAAGGCAGGCCGACCGGGAGTCCATCGCGCTCGAGACTCCGGCCACGAGCCGCCAGGAAAGTGCCTCAGGGGATCCTCGGCCCAGGGGCCGGAGGGCTGAGGCGTCTTCCGGTGCGATCGTTCCGTCTCGCCGCGAAAAACCCGCCGAGATGGACCTCAGAAAGGGATTCCAGCCGCTCTTCAACCTCCCCCAGAACGTTCCCCGGCGCTGGAGAAACCACTGGCGGAAGCTGGCGGGTCAGGCCACCACCTCCTACCGCGCCGCCGTCGAGCTCAAGTGCCTCGAGTGCTGCGCCTGGCAGAGGACCGAGGCGCGAAGGTGTGAGATCCGGGGGTGCCCACTGTGGACCGTGAGCCGGAGGATCTTCCGAAGCTCCACGAGGTCCGAGGCGCACGGTGAGTAGGCCCAGCCTCGCACGTCCGGGCGAGCTGATCGGCCGGCTCGCCGTGCGGCCGAACGACGCCGCTGCGGCACTGGGAGTCTGCGAGGGTCCGGCGCGCGACCGCGCCGCCTCCGAGGCTCCGCGGTGAGGGAGCACGGCTTCAGGATCGACCGACTGGCGGCGATGCACCATGAGCTTTGCGGAAAGCCGCGAACAGACTGCGCCAGGAAGAAGGGCCCCGCCTCCGCGGCAGCACCCGAGGCCGGTGAAAAGCCGGTCTACCCGCCGCAGGCGGATCTGTTCGAGAGCGAGCGCGACGAGTAGGAATGCGAACGACGCCGTCCAGACAACTCGAGGAGCTCCGCCGCCTTGCCGCGCGGTACGGGCTCCCCATTGACGTCGCCGAGCGGCTTACCCTGCGCCCTCGGGAGGTGGCAAGGGCCACTGGATTTGGACTGCGGACGGTCGAGCGGTGGATCGCTGCTGGCCGTCTGCCGGCAATTCGTGTGGACGAAGGGGTTGCTGTAGCCCTCCAGGATCTCCTTCAATTTCTCGAAGAGAATCGCGCTGTTCCGACCCAGTCGGCCCCAACCAGCCTGAAGGATCGCGCCCGACTGATTATCAAAGAGGGTTCCCGAGCATGACAACTGCCGGTAGGATGCATAGCCACGTTTTTGCGGTAGGGGAGCCGTTGGCGAGAGCGCGCAAATGGGTTGACGACCGGGGGCGGCTGCGGGTAGTCGGCCAGGGTACCGTCAAAGGCCGACGAGTCCGGCGCTATCGAATCGTTCCGGGCAACGACGAAGCGCTGGCCGATGAGATTATCCGGCAGCTGAATGTTCGCTTCGCGCTGGGTGATCTCTCCTTCCTCACTGGCAACGCGAGGGGCGGCCAGGCGAGCGAGGCAGCACCGAACACGGCGGAGCACACATTCGGCGAGTGGGCGGAGCAGTGGATCGAGTCATACAAGCCGCCCACCGTGAGTCGACGTACCCACCAGAACTACTCGTATATCGTGCGTGCCCTCTGCCGCCGTTTCGGCGGGCTACCGCTGGGGTCGGTAGACCGTGCTGTCGTCTTGGATCTGCGCACCGAACTTGAGCGCGAGGGCAAGAGCCATCGAACGGTGGTGGACACACTCGGAGTGCTTCGTCTGGTGCTCCGTGACGCACGAGAGCGCGAGTTGATCGCCGAGAGCCCGCTGGACCGCCCGCTCCCCAAGCGCGCTACAAAGGCCATTCGCGCGAGTCGGACCAAGCGGGTGACATTCCGACCGTTCATCGCCTCGGAACTGGAGCTCCTCCTGGATATCCTGCGCTCACCGCGCAGCGAGAGCGAGGGGTTGTACTTCCCGCCCACAGAATTCATGGTGCTGACTGGTCTCCGCTGGGGTGAGGCTGCGGGAGTGTGCTGGTCGGATGTGTCGCTAACGGGCGGGCAGATCCATATCCACCGCGCAGTGGTTCGCGGAGAAGACAACCTCGAAGAGCCAACGAAGACGGCGGAGAAGTGGTCGATCCCGATCCGACAACCACTCGTGGGTCTGCTGATGCGACAGCGGGAGCGGTCCTATCTGGGACGCCCAGAGGGCCGAGTCTTCCCTGGTCTTGACGGCCGACCGATCGACTATTCGCGCTGGCGAAAGCGCGGATGGATTGTTGCCACTCAGAGGGCGCGGGTTTCGCCGCGCGAGGGCGACGCGCAGAAAGCGTGCCGGCGCACGTTCATTACCGCGTCCTTGGTATGCGGCCGCAACCCGAAGCAGGTGTTCGGCGAGGTGGGGCACACCAGCATCCGCATGATGACGGACGTCTACGACTCATTCATCGACCCAGCTCGTTGGCCGGACGCAACCGAGATCGCTCAACTCAGGGCAATCTACGGATGGACCGAGGAAGGTGCCCATAGGGCTCCCCATGGGCTCCCCGAGGCTCCCATCTTCACGGAACGAAAAACCCCGCCGAGCTAACTACTCGACGGGGCTGAAGAAGTTGGAGCACGAGACCGGGTTCGAACCGGCGACATCCACGTTGGCAACGTGGTGCTCTACCAGCTGAGCTACTCGTGCCCGTGTTCACCAAAAGATAGGGAAAGTCGCGCCGACCGTCGAGGGGAATCGGGCCAAACCCCCCGCCGTTCCTAGAGTTTTCGGACTTTCTCCTTTCCCATTGTGAGGTTCCGGGTGGCGTTCCGGGTGTCGTAGACGCGGTGGGCGCCGGCGACCAGGCGCTCGTAGTCCACACCGCTGTGGTTCGTGACGATGACGACCAGGTCGGCCGAGCCGACGACTTCGTCGGTCAGGTCGACGCTCTTGGCCGTGCGGTTCGCCAGTCGAACCTCGGGGACGTAGGGGTCGTGGTAGCGGATCTCGGCGCCCTTGGCCTCGAGCAATGCGATGATGTCCAGGGCCGGGGACTCGCGCATGTCCGAGACGTCTGCCTTGTAGGCCACACCGAGGATCAGGATCCGGGCGCCATTCACCGCGATGCGCTCCTCGTTGAGGAGATCCGCCACCGTCCTGGCCACATGCTCGGGCATGTGGCTGTTGATCTCGGTCGCGGTGTCGATGAAGCGCGCCGGAAAGTTGAGCGACTTCATCTTCCAGGCCAGGTAGGTGGGATCCACCGGGATGCAGTGGCCTCCGAGACCCGGCCCTGGCTCGAACTTCATGAAGCCGTAGGGCTTGCTCGCCGCCGCGTCGATGACCTCCCAGACATCGAGGCCCAGGCGATCGCACATCAGGGCGATCTCGTTGGCGAGGCCGATGTTGATGGCTCGGAAGGTGTTCTCGAGCAGCTTCACCATCTCGGCGCTCTGGGTCGAGGAGACCGGAACGACGCTGTCGAAGATCGCCTCGAAGACCTTCGCGCACAGCGCCGTGCAGTGAGGAGTCTCGCCGCCGACGACCTTGGGTACCCGGTGGAGCGGGAACTCCTTGTTGCCCGGGTCGATGCGTTCGGGGGAAAAGGCCACCGAGAAGTCGACCCCCACCTCCAGGCCCGACTCCTCGAGCAGGGGGATGAAGAGGTCGTGAGTGGTGCCCGGATAGGTCGTACTGCCGAGAATGACCAGCTGTCCGCTCCTGAGGCGCTTTCGGATCTCCTCCACCGCCTTCACGATGTGGGAGACGTCGGGATCCTTGGTCTTGGTGAGGGGAGTCGGCACGCAGACGTTGATCACATCCGCCTTGGATAGCGCTCCGTAGTCGAGGGTGGCCTCGAGCTTGCCCGCGTCCCGTGCCGTCTTCACCTCCTCCGCGGTGACGTCCTCGAGGTAGGATCCGCCCTCGTTGACGGTCCGGACCTTCTCTTCGTCCAACTCGAAGCCGGTGACCCGGAACCCCGCCTTGGCGAACTCCAGCGCCAGGGGCAGCCCCACGTAGCCGAGACCGATGACACCGATCTGCGCCTGGCGGGAATCGATTCGTTCGCCCAACTCCGCGAGCCGAGTCATACGATGTTCTCCTCGGGCGGTGGCTGCTCCGCCGAAGCGGAGGAGTCAGCGCCGAAATAGTCGGCGAAGTAGACGTAGCCCGACCACAGGGTGAGTGCGGTCGCCGCACCCAGGAGCACCAGGCCGATGCGATGGGCCGGCAGGCCGAGGGTCGGATCCGGAAAGAGCAGAGCCCCGATCGCCACGTTCTGCACCAGGGCCTTCACCTTGCCGGGCCAGGTCGCGGCCACCACCTGGCCTCCGGCGGATGCGATTCCACGCAGGCCCGTCACCGCCAGCTCGCGCCCGATGATCACCACCACCAGGGAAGTGGCCCACGCCGGGAATCCGATCGATGTTGAGGAGAATGATGAGTGCGGTCGTCACCGTGAGCTTGTCGGCCAAGGGATCCAGGAGCTTGCCGATCCGGGTGACCTGCTGGCCCCAGCGGGCGGCCATACCGTCGAGGATGTCGCCGAGCGCGGAGATGATGAAGAGCCAGGCGACGACTCTGCTTCCCACTGGCCCGTCGAAGAGGGGAAACGCAAGCAGGACGGGAACGACGGCGAGCCGCACCACGGTGATGGTGTTGGGAAGATTCCAGAAACGCTCGCGGACCAGCTCCGTCGGCGCAGGCCCTGACCCACTAAGGGAAGTCGCCATGGTATCGACGATAGTACGAAAGAACCCGCTTCACATACTGACGCGTCTCGGTATAGGGAGGAACGCCGCGGTAGTGATCCACAGCCGTAGGCCCGGCATTGTAGGCGGCCAGGGTGTGGGTCCAGTTTCCGTAGCGCTCGTGCAGTGAGCGCAGGTAGCGGGTGCCACCCTGGACGTTCTGGCTGGCGTGGAAGGGCTTCGCGACGCCCAACTGCTGCGCGGTGGCGGGCATGAGCTGCATCAGGCCCATGGCACCCTTGGGCGAAACCGCCCGCGGATTGAAGGCGGACTCGGCGTGAATCACGGCCTTCACCAGCGCCGCGGGAACCCCGTGGCGCCTGGAGGCGCGCTTGATGAGATCGTCGTAGGTGCGGACCGGGGTGATGTAGCGTGCGCTCGAGCGGGTGGCGAGGGAACGCAGAACGGTGATGCGGGAATAGCGGCGATCGCTGGGAGCGTTGGTGAAGTGAACCACGCCCCTCTCGTCCACGTACCGGTAGAGACCGGTCCCTGCCCCCACCGTCTCGCCGACGGCCAGGATCCCAACCGGCAACGCCAGCACCAGTATCACTCGCAGGGCTCTCAGCACCCTCGTACCCTCAAAGAGATTCCCCCAGGGGGAGCACTGTCGTCGATCCGCTCCAACGGATAGACTCGGCTCGATTCCACCTCGTGTGACTGTTATCGGAACGCCAGGACCGCCGCCTTAGGTGGATGCGTCACCACGAGACTCCTCCAGTCGTATATGCCCCAGGGGGAACCAATGTCACAAAACAACGATTCCGACTTTCTGGTACTGGGCAGCGGCGTCGCCGGCCTCTTCTACGCCCTCCGCGTCGCCGAACACGGGCGAGTCACGGTGGTCACCAAGAAGGAGGCCGTCCAGTCGGCGACGAACTTCGCCCAGGGTGGCATCGCGGCAGTGGTCTCCGATGAGGATTCCTTCGAGTCGCACACCCAGGACACCATGACTGCCGGCGCCGGCATCTGCCGTGAGAACGTGGTGCGCTTCGTGGTGGAGCGAGGCGGCGCCGCCATCGAAGCTCTGGGAAAGCTGGGCGTCGAGTTCGATCGAGAGGGCAACGACGACAGCCAGGGCAACGCTGATGTACGAGCTCGGGCGTGAGGGTGGCCACACCGTGCGCCGGGTCCTTCACCACAGGGATGCCACGGGGCGGGAGATCGAGCGGGCGCTGCTGGCCCGGGCCCGCGCGCATCCGAGCATCACCTTGCTCGAAGACCACTGCGCCATCGATCTGCTGACCACCCACCGCGCAGGGTTGCCGGGTCCGAACCGCGCTCTCGGCGCCTATGTGCTCGACGCGAAGACCGGGAATGTGGAGCGCTACCGCGCGCGTGCCACGTTCCTCGCCACGGGAGGTGCGGGCAAGGTCTACCTCTATACCAGCAATCCCGACATCGCGACGGGAGACGGCATGGCGATGGCCTACCGGGCCGGCGCTGCGCTTGGGAACATGGAGTTCTTCCAGTTCCACCCCACCTGCCTGTACCACCCCCAGGCGAAGTCCTACCTGATCAGTGAGGCGCTCCGGGGAGAGGGCGCCGTTCTGCGCAACGAGGCGGGCGACGCCTTCATGGAGCATCACCACCCCATGAAGGACCTCGCTCCCCGCGACATCGTGGCGCGCGCCATCGACGACGAACTGAAGCGCAGCGGCAACGACTCGGCGTTTCTGGACATCACCCACCGCGATGCGGAGTACCTGCGCGAGCGCTTCCCGAACATCCACGACGCCTGTCTGGAGTTCGGAATCGACATGACCCGGCAGCCGATTCCGGTGGTTCCGGCGGCTCACTACTGCTGCGGCGGGGTGGTGACGGATCTCCACGGTGAAACCGAGGTCGAGAACCTGTTCGCCGCTGGCGAGGTGACCTGTACCGGGCTTCACGGCGCGAACCGGCTGGCCTCGAACTCGTTGCTGGAAGGCGTGGTCTTCGCCCAGGCGGCGGCAGAGGAGGCGATCCGCAGGTTCCCCGATCTGCCCCTCGGCGACGTCCCGGTGGAGCCCTGGATGGAGGGAAGTGCCACCGAGAGCTCCGAGGCGGTGGTGATCACCCAGAACTGGGACGAGATCCGGCGCCTGATGTGGAACTACGTGGGTATCGTACGCACCAACAAGCGTCTCACCCGCGCGCGGCGGCGGATCGTCCTGCTCAAGGAAGAGATCAACCAGTACTACTGGGACTTCCGGGTCACCCCGGACCTGATCGAGCTGCGCAATCTCGTCACCATCGCCGAGCTGGTGATCGAGTGCGCCTCGCGCCGCAAGGAGAGCCGCGGCCTCCACTACACCCTCGACTACCCCGAACGCGACGACGAGAACTTCCTCGAGGACACCGTCGTCCGACGGCTCTAGCAAGGCAAGCGCAGCGAGGCGGAGGCGAGCCACCGTCAGACGGGCCGGATGATCTCCCCATCCAGGAGGGTCTTCAGCGCCTCGATCACCTCGGCGTCGGGCTGCGGGATCACGTCCAGGATGCGACGGACGCTGAAGCGCGCAGCCACCAGATCCAGCACGGCTTCTTCGGTCTTGCTGAGACCGTTCTCGCCACGAAGCGCTTCCCCGTCGATCGCGAAACAGGCAGCGGGGTCCAGCATGTCGGTGAGCTCGGCCCGGATCATTTCTTCGCGCTGACGAATCGCCTCCTGGATCGCCTCCTCGACAGCGACGGCCAGCGGCTCGGCATCCGTGGGATCGAGCCGGGCGTGGAACTCGAAGTTTCCCTGATCCCAGGAGAGAAACCGCGAGAGCGCCTTTACCCCGCGCACCTCGCCCAGCTGCACGTGCCGCAAGATTCCGTTCTCGAAGCCAATCGAGCCGTCCTCGACGCCCGAGATGAACGTCAGCGTTCCCCGCCTCGCGTTCAAGGCGAACATCCGCAGCAGAGCGGCCATCCCGAGTTCCTCGATCGCGCCGTAGATCCCGGCGCGCTGCCGCTCCGTCTCCGCCTGACTCGCGTCCTCCACGAACGCAGCGACTCCTTCATCGCTGGTCTCCGGACCGAACTCGATCCCCACTGCAGCCACAGTGCCCTCTGTCTCGACGTGGCGGGAGACCGCGCCCTCGACCTCGAGCTCCTCGCCAGTGACGGGATGGACGAGCTCCAGCTTTACGGCTTTCCCGATCGGCAGATCGCTTGCATCGGCCGAGATCAGGGCTCCGGTCCGGCTCAGGTCCCGCGTGTGACCTTCCAGCGACATGCTCTTGGCATCCACCCGGGCCTGGACCCGGGTCCGAACCCGGGGCGCCTTGCGCCGATCCAGCGCCGCTGCGAGGGGATCTTCCTCCTCGCGACTCTGGGGAAGGTCCACCTCGGAGGGATCGAAGACGGGCGCCTCGCTCACCTCTTCGAGGTGGCCTTCCTCGGACAATTCCTCGGGCAATTCCTCGAGCTCGATGGACGTGACGTCGTCGTGGCCAGGGGGATCCTCGTCCGCGAGCTCGGCGACGTCCGTTTCAGCGGACGAATTCTCGTCGATGAAGCGCTGCAGCGTATCGCGCAGCAGTGGCGCAGGCTCGAGGAACTGGACCGCGACACCGACGGCAGCCTCCGAGTCGGCCTGCTCCGCCCGGACGAAGTGAACGATCTCCGCCTCCAGAACGACCGAGTCGCCGCAGAAGCCGAGCTCGAGCTCGACCTCGACCAGCTCGCGCACCTCGAACTCCTCGGCGGTGCGGATGAAGGCACCCCCATTGACGATGTTCCGCTCGTATTCCTCTCGGAATTCGGCGGCGTCTGCAAACGGAAGGCGTAGACGACGGGCCATTCTGGGTACACAGCGAGCCATTCCGGAACAGAAAATCGTCCCGGGGGATCTCGGCTTCCTCCTGACCCGCTTATCGGTGGCACCCCCGATCCGCCTGACGATTCTGCTGAAAGTTGTTCAGCCAAAAATGAAACGCCTTGCCCCGCGGGGAATCAGGGCCTCTCCTTCGCCATTCGGACGATCGCCTCGAAGAGCCTGCGGTGAAGCGATCCCGGCTCGATCTGGAGCTCGGGGTGCCACTGGATGGCCAGGAGCTGGGGGGCCTCGGAAAGCTCCAGAGCCTCTACCGTCCCGTCGGGCGCCCAGGCGACGGCCCGCAGGCCCGCACCGAGCCGATCGACCGCCTGGTGGTGCCAGGATGCGACCTCGGCGAGCTCCGTCGCGCCCATCAGGGCGGCAAGCCGGGAGTCGGGTTCGAGCTTGACCGCGTGATAGGTGTGGCAGGTCTGGCTCTCGCGGTGAGGGACCGCGTCACCGACCACGTCCTCGAGATCGGAATGGAGGCTGCCACCCAGCGCGACGTTCAGCACCTGGACTCCCCTGCAGATGGCGAGCACTGGAGTCTCCCTTTCCAGGGCGGCGCGTATCAGCTGCAGCTCGAAGGCGTCGCGCTCCTCGCAGATGAAGTAGGAGCGCGGGTGAGTCGTCTCCCCCGAAATGCACCGGGTCCAGGTCGCCACCCCCCGAGAAGACCAGCGCGTCCAGGCTCTCGAGCAGCTCGGCCGGACGTTCCTCTCCGGGCGTGAGCAGTACCGGGATCCCTCCCCCGACACGGACCGCATCCACGTAGGCGCTCGGGAAGATAGAAGCGCGGGCGCTCCTCGATCTCCCGGTGATAGGTGGTGACACCAACGAGCGGTCGACCCATCAAACCCGCTCGAAGTAGCGTTCGCGCTCGAAGTCCGTCACCGCCGATTCGAAGCAGGCCTGCTCGGTCCGGGCGAAGTGGAGCAGGTGGTCGATCACCTCATCACCGAAACTGCTGGCGGGCGAACTCGCTGCGCTCGAGCTCCGCGATCGCCTCCGGGAGGGAATGGGGCACCTGCGGCAGCTCCTCTGCCTTGTAGAGGTCGCCCTCGAAGACCGGCCCTGGATCGAGCTTCTGCTCGATGCCGTCGAGCCCTGCGGACAGAAGCGCGGCGTAGACCAGGTAGGGATTCGCGTCGGCACCGGGAATGCGACACTCGACGCGAAGCGACGGACCGCTGCCCACGACCCGGAACCCCGCGGTGCGGTTGTCGTAGCTCCAGCCGATCGCCGTGGGGGCGAAGGTGCCCGGGCGGTAGCGCTTGTAGGAGTTCACCGTCGGTGCGAAGAACCAGGCGAGCTCACGGGCGTGGGCCAGGAGGCCCCCGAGATACCAGCGAAACGTGTCGGACGCGCAAACCGGGCTGCCGGCAAGGGGCGGCGGCTCCCCGCCAAAGAGCGGCTCGTCCTTCTCGCTCCACAGGCTGCTGTGCACGTGAAGGCTGTTTCCCGCCAGCCGCTCGTCCCACTTGGCCATGAAGGTGAGTGCACATCCCGCCCGATGCGCGATCTCCTTCGCCCCGAGCTTGTAGATCACGTGGCGATCGGCCATCTCGAGAGCCGGCGCGTAGCAGAGGTTGATCTCGTGCTGGCCCGGGCCCCATTCGCCCTTGCTGAACTCCACTGGGATGCCAGAGGCGTCCATCTGCCGGCGAATCTCCCCGATCACCGACTCGACGAAAGTGCCGGAGAGAACGTGGTAATCCTCGACGTACGACTGCGTCGTCGCGAGATCGCGATAGCCCTTGGCCCGGGCCCCTTCGAAGCCGTCCCGGAACAGGAAGAACTCGAGCTCACTCCCCATCTTGGCAACGAAGCCCAGAGAGGCGGCGCGCTCGAGCTGGCGGATCAGGATCGAGCGCGGCGCGACGGAGACGAGACCCACCGGGTCGTCGCGTCGTGCGTCACAGATCACGATCGCCGTGCGATCGAGCCAGGAGGCCTCGCGAAGAGTCGAGAGGTCGGGAATGCCGTGCAGGTCGCCGTAGCCGGTCTCCCAGCTCGTGAAGGCGTACCCGGGCGTCGGATCCATCTCCATGTCGCAGGCCAGAAGATAGTCACAGACGTGCATTCCCTTCCGAGCCACCTCCTCGAGGAAGAAGCGCCCGGTGTTGCGCTTGCCGACCAGCCGCCCGTAGAGATCCGGAATGGCGGTGATGACGGTGTCGATCTCCCCCGCCGCCACCCGCTCTTCGAGAGCCGTGAGATCGAGCCGACCCAGATCGGAGGATCCGACGCCGGTCACGCGTCCGGCACCGTTCCGTCCACCTCGGTCTCCTCGTCGTCGTGCTCGCCGACCAGGTGGAAGAGGGAGAGCTGGGGCGCAGACTGCGCCGGATCGATCCGCACCGGGTAGTCAGCCGAGAAGCAGGCATCGCAATGACCGTGTTTGAGCTGCTCGGAGACCCTATGGAGCCCTTCCAGGGAGAGATAGCCGAGGGAATCGGCTCCGATGCTCTCGCGGATTTCCTCGACCGAAAGGCGATAGGCGATGAGTTCGCTGCGGGTGGGCATGTCGATGCCGTAGTGGCAGGATCCAATCGTCGGTGGAGCCGAGATGCGAATGTGGACCTCCCGCGCACCGGCGTTGCGAATCATGCCCGAGATCTTCAGCAAGGTGGTTCCGCGCACGATCGAGTCGTCCACCAGCACCACCCGCTTGCCACCGAGAATCCCGCGCACGGCATTGTGCTTGATCTTCACACCGAAGTCGCGAATCGACTGGGTCGGCTCGATGAAGGTACGCCCGACGAAGTGGTTGCGAATGATGGCCGTCTCGAAGGGAATCCCCGATTCCTCCGCGAAGCCCAGCGCCGCCGGGCTTCCGGAGTCGAGCAACGGCACCACCATGTCCGCTTCGACCGGATGCTCCCGGGCGAGCGCGCGGCCGAGGTCCTTGCGAAAGGCGTAGACGTTCCCGCCCGGAAGATTCGAATCGGGCCGCGCGAAGTAGATGTACTCGAAGATGCAGAACGATTCCCGCTCGGGCTTCGGGAAGGGACGCAGCGAGCGCAGCCGTCCGCGCCGGATCACCACCACCTCGCCGGGATCCAGATGCCGCTCGACCCTGCCGCCGATCAGATCCAGGGCGCAGGTCTCGCTCGCGACCACCCAGGCCCCGTCGAGGCGGCCCAGT
The DNA here is from genome assembly GCA_963722885.1 of uncultured delta proteobacterium. Lineage (GTDB taxonomy): Bacteria > Myxococcota_A > UBA9160 > UBA9160 > UBA6930 > CAVXZE01. The sequence goes on along the minus strand of CAVROS010000001.1, from coordinate 227,200 downwards.
ACCAGGGGCCGAAAGCCGTTCGGATCGCGCGCCGCGACCAGGGAGTCGTGACTGAGCATGACCACGGCGAAGCCGCCCTTCACCCGGGAGAGCGCATCGATCAGTCGCTCCTCCAGACTCGCCTCCCGGGAGCGCGCCAGCAGGTGCACCATCACCTCGCTGTCGCAGCTGGTGCTGAAGATCGCTCCGCGGCCTTCGAGCTCTCTGCGGACCGCCCCGGCGTTCACCAGGTTTCCGTTGTGGGCGAGGCCGACGGGGCCAGCGTCCGTGTTCGCGCAGAAGGGCTGGGCGTTTCGGAGCAGACTCCCCCCGGAGGTGGAATAGCGAACGTGGCCGATCGCGTGACGGCCGGGAAGCTTGGCGAGATTCCTCTCGTTGAACACGTCCGAGACGAGACCCATGGCGCGGTGAACGGTGTGCTCACCACCCTGAGTGGAGCAGATGCCGGCGCTCTCCTGCCCCCGGTGCTGGAGCGCGTAGAGGCCCAGGTAGACAATCTTCGCGGCCTCGGGGTGCCCGTGGATGCCGAATACTCCGCACTCGTCCTTGATCCGATCCCCGTCTAGCTCGCGAGCCAGATCGCGCAGTGCTTCCACCTGCCTCGATGACGATCGTGAATGGCTTCGGCTCATCGGCGGACTCCCATCCGAACGCTAGCCGACCCAGAAGTAGGTGTAGGCGAGCATCAGATAGTACATCACGGGAATCGCGAGGAGACTGGAGTCGATCCGGTCGAGAACACCGCCGGTCCCCGGCAGCAGGATACCCGTATCCTTGACGGCGGCGTCGCGCTTGAGGAGCGACTCCACCAGGTCTCCGATGATCCCGACCACGGCGAGGATCATCGCGAGCACCCCGCAGACCACCCAGCTGATCGGGGCGGTCACACCGGGAATCAATATCTCGAAGATCGCCTTGCAGGCGAAGGCGACGCCAATCCCCGCGATCACAGCTCCAATGGCCCCCTCCACCGTCTTCGCCGGACTGATCTTGGGCGCGAGCTTGTGTCTCCCGTAGGCGCGACCGGCGAAGTAGGCGCCGGCATCGCCCCCGATCACGATGGCGATGGTGAAGAACAGATAGAAAATTCCGACCTCGGGGAGCATTCCGGCCGCCGCGATCTCTCCCCACTTCCCCTCCACCACCCGGTGGAAGTCGCGAAGAACCACCGCATGGGAGAGCAGCCAGCCCACGTAGAAGACGCCGAAGAAGGTGCCGGAGATGCTGGCGAGCGAGTCGGCGATCCGCGCCTTGCCGAGCTGGGCAACCATCACGCCGAGCAGGACGGCGCTCATCAGGATGGTGGCGTGGTACTCGCTCCCCACGAAGGCCACCACCGGCAGAGAGGCGCCGGCGATGATTCCGAAGCCGCGGAGCGGATGGGCGCCCTTCGCTTCGATCAGCTGATAGAACTCGCTCAGTCCCACCGCTGTGATGACCACGACGGTGGCTAGCACCCAGTAGCCACCCTTGAAGATCATGTAGGTGACCGACGGGATCAGCACGGCCGCAGTCAACATACGAAGCTGCAGATTGGTGGCAACCCACCTGGGGCGCCGCTGTTCGATGGGCGTCGGGGGCTTCGGGTGAATCGGCTCGTCGCGGGCGGGCGTCGTTTCCGTCAACCTTCAGTCCCCCGTGTGCCCGAAACCGCCGGGGCCCCGGCCTGTCGCCTCGAGATCGGGCTGCTCGTCCCACTCGACCTGCGTCACCGGTGCGACGACGAGCTGGGCGATGCGATCGCCCCGCCGGATGACGTAGGGCTCGGTGCCCGAATTCCAGAGGATGACCTTCAGCTCTCCGCGGTAGTCCGAGTCTACCGTACCGGGGGCGTTTGGGAGCATCAGGCCGTGCTCGAGGGCCAGCCCGCTGCGCGGCCGCACCTGCGCCTCGTAGCCCGGCGGCAGGGCGATCCGCAGGCCGGTCCCGACCAGGCCCCGCTCCCCGGGCGCCAGCACCCGCTCGCCCTCGACCGACGCGTGGAGATCGCAGCCCGCCGACCCCTCGGTCGCGTAGGTCGGAAGCGGTAGATCCTCGGCACCCGGAAGGCGGGCGATCGCGACCCGAACCGCCACGACCTCAGTCCTGGGCGATGGCGTCGGCCAGCGCCTCCTTGCGAGAGAGGCGGATCCTGCCGCTCGGGTCGATGTCGATGCACTTGGCGAGAACCTCGTCGCCCTCGGCCAGGACATCGGTCACCGAATCCACCCGGCCCTCGGCCAGGTGGCTGATGTGGATCAGCCCGTCGGTTCCCGGGAAGATCTCGACGAAGGCGCCGAAATCGGTGATCCGCTTGACCTTGCCCAGATAGATCTTGTCGATCTCGGCGTCCTGGGTGAGTTCGTCCACCATCGCTCGGGCCCGTTCCAGGGATTCGAGGTCCGGCGCAAAGATTCCCACCTCGCCATTGTCGTCGACGTCGATCTTGGCGCCGCTCATCTCCTGGATACCGCGGATGACGCGCCCACCGGGCCCGATGATGTCACGGATCCGGTCCGGCTTGATGCTGATCACCTCGAGACGCGGAGCCCACTTCGAGAGGTCGACCCGTGCCTTGAATCCCTGGAGGTCCGCCTGGGTCTCGGACTCCATGCAATCGAGGATGTGGATACGGCCCTCGCGAGCCTGCTCCAGGGCCTCCTCCATCACCTTCCAGTCGACGCTCTCGATCTTGATGTCCATCTGGAGGGCGGTGATGCCCTCGCGGCTACCGGCGACCTTGAAGTCCATGTCACCGAGGTGGTCCTCGTCGCCGAGGATGTCCGAGAGTATCGCGTGGCGCTCCCCGTCTTCGATCAGCCCCATGGCGATTCCAGCCACCGGCGCCTTCAGCTCGACGCCGGCGTCCATCAGGGACAGGGTCGCACCGCAGACGGTCGCCATGGACGAGGAACCGTTCGACTCGAGCACCTCGGACACCACGCGAACCGTGTAGGGGAACTCCTCCTGGGGAGGCAGCACCGCCTGGATCGCTCGTTCGGCGAGGTTTCCGTGACCGACATCCCGGCGCGACGGACCGCGCAGGAACCTCGCCTCGCCCACCGAGAAGGGCGGGAAATTGTAGTGGAGCATGAAGTGCTTGCTGGTGCGCTCGGTAAGGGCATCGATGGTCTGGGCATCGGCGGAGCTGCCGAGCGTGGTATAGACCAGGGCCTGGGTTTCGCCCCGGGTGAAGAGCGCCGCGCCGTGAGCGCGCGGCACCGCCCGCACCTCACAGGCGATCTGCCGGACGTCCTTGGGTGAACGTCCGTCGATCCGGACCCCGTCGGCGAGAATCCGCTCGCGCACCAACTGGGAACGCACGTCGTGGAGACTCCCCTTCACGTCGGCGAGGAGCTTGCGGAGCCCTGCCTGGCGGTCCTCGACGGCCTCCAGGGAGTCGAGCGCCACCTTCTGCTTCCGGTACTCGTCTCTGAACCGGTTCACCACGGCCTTCTCGACGGCGCCGACCCTGTCGTAGCGCTCGGCCTTGGCTCGAATCGCCACGGCCTCGCGGAGATCCGCCTCGGCCTCCTGTCGCACCTGCGCGTCGAGCTCGGTGCGGGTCTCCGGAGCCGGGATCTCGCGCTTGGGTCTACCGACCTTCGCCGCCAGATCAGCCTGGATGTCGATCAGAGGCTGGATCTGTTGGTGGGCGAACTGGAGTGCCGCGAGCACGTCCGCCTCCGTCGCCTCCTTGGCACTCCCCTCGACCATCACCAGCGCGTCCCGGCTTCCCGCGACGATCAGGTCCATCTCGGATTCCGCCAGCTGGGCGTTCTCGGGGTTGACCACGAGCTCGCCCTCGAGCTTCCCGACCCGCACGGCCGCGATCGGCCCCAGGAACGGAAGATCGGAGATGCCGAGCGCCGCAGAGGCCCCGATCAAGGCGGGAATGTCCGGATGGGTGGCGCCGTCGGCGGCGAGCACGGTCGCGAGAATCTGGGTCTCGTCTTTGTAGCCGTCGGAAAAGAGTGGGCGAATGGAGCGGTCGATGAAGCGACAGACGATGATCTCGCGATCCGCCAGCCGCCCCTCGCGCTTGAAGAAGCCCCCGGGAATCTTGCCGGCCGCGGAGGTCTTCTCCACGAAATCCACGGTAAGGGGAAAGAAATCGATTCCTTCCCGCGGCGTGCCGGATGTTGCGGCGACGAGCACGACGGTGTCGCCGTAGCTCACGACGGCGGCCCCGGCCGCCTGCTTGGCCACGCGCCCGGTCTCGATCGACAGCGTACGGCCACCGATCTCGGTGGACACGGTGGTGGGTTCAAACCAATAGGGCATAGAAAATGGTCTCCTCCCCGTCCCGATCGTGGAGATCGGGCTTCGGAGTCATGAGGCGGTGGAATGCGGGGATCGAGGGGAGACGGAATGCGGGATCTGGGATCGGCGAAGATGGCTGGCAGGATCCGGCTTCGCGAATCACGGACTCCCACATTCCGCGTCGGCGCGACCCGCGCGCCCACCTCTATCAGGTACTTTCAGGTAAGTCCGCCTGTCCCTCAGGCGGGGTGCCGCTCTCTCCTTCTAGCGGCGCAGACCCAACTGCTTGATCAGGGTCTGGTAGCGCCCGGAGTCGTAACCCCGGAGATAATTCAGCAGCCTTCGCCGCTGGCTCACCAGCTTGAGCAGGCCACGACGCGAGTGATGGTCCTTCTTGTGCGTCTTGAAATGCTCGGTGAGTTCGTTGATCCGTTCGGTCAAGATCGCGACCTGGACCTCCGGCGAGCCGGTATCCGTCTCGTGGGTCCGGAAGTTCTGGATGACCTCTCGCTTGCGTTCAGCGGCAATCAAGGTCGTTGTGTCCCTTCGCGCTTCTCGAATCGCATCGGCTCACAGTTCCTCGGGTGACCCGACGCACAGCATGAGATCGCTGTAAGTGGCCGCAAGGTTTATCAAAGCCGCCCCGACGCCGCCAGCACCCGAAGCGGGTGCAGCAGGCGATCCGGGCGAAGCTCCATCACCGCTAGCAGTGTACCCGAGGGGGCCAGAGCAGCCAATCTGTCGCCAGGACGCGGTGGCGTACCCGACTCGAAGGGGCCGGAGGCCTCGGCGACGGGAATGTCACCGCCGTGGGTGACGCGCCGGGCCTGGTCCACCCGGAGTGCCACCACGGGGAGACCGAGGGCCCGTTCCGGGGCGATCAGCCAGCTCTCGCAGTCCCCCCGCCCCGCCGCCGCGTCGAGATCCTCCACCGAGGCCGCCTGATCCAGGAGAAAGGGCCCGCTGGCAGTGCGCCGGAGCCCGGACAGGTGCGCGCCACAGCCCAGCTGCTCACCCAGATCCGAGGCCAGCGTCCGAACGTAGGTGCCCGGGGAGCAGGAGATCTCGATTCCGATCTCGGGTGGCACATAGTGATGCATCTCCAGGGAGTCGATCCGTATCGGGCGCGGGGCGCGCTCCACCTCCTCGCCCCGGCGGGCCAGACGGTACAGGGGCACCCCACCCTTCTTGACGGAGCTGAACATGGGCGGGATCTGCAGGGTCTCGCCGAGAAACCCCGCCAGTGCCTCTCGGACCACCTCCTCGGAGGGAAGGGGACCGTCGTGTCGGTGCAGCACCCGGCCCTCGGCGTCGAAGGTATCCGTAGCCACACCGAGTCGAATGCTCCCCACGTAGACCCTGGAGCCCTGGGCGACGAAGGGCGCCAGCTTCGTCGCCTCGCGGATGGCGAGCGGGAGCAGCCCGGTCGCCAGCGGATCGAGAGTGCCGAGATGTCCCACCCGGCGGATCCCGAACCAGCGACGAGCGGCATCGACGACCTCGTGAGAGGTCCACCCCATGGGCTTGTCGACGACGAGGAAGCCGCTGGGACCGGGCCGATCGCTGCGCTTCCGGCTACTTCTGCGCGCCATCGTGGATCTCTCGTAGCAGAGAGAGGGTGGCTTCACCCTGCGCCAGAGAAGCGTCGTAGTGGAAGCGAAGCTCGGGAACCCTCTTCAAGCCGAGAACCCGGGCGAGCCGATGGCGCAGAAATCCGGCGGCGCTCTCGAGTCCCGCCTCGCTGCTCGATAGATCGTCGGAATCCTTCGACTTCACCGCGCTCCAGTAGACGCGCGCGTTGGAGAGATCCGGAGCGACATCCACCTGGGTCAAGGTCACGAAACCGATGCGCGGATCGGTGGTCTCTTCGTGCAGCAGTCGCGCCAGCTCGGCCCGGATCTGCTCACCAATCCGTTCGGTACGGCGACTCATAGGATTTCCACTTCCTGGCCGGTCACCTCGGCCAGATGCAGGTCCTCGATGAAATCGATCGTCTTCTCGAGCCTTCTTCGCGCGCTCTGGCCGTCACCGGAAACGGTACAGATCCCGAGAACGACGGACTGCCAGGTTCCCTGCCCACCCACCTCCGCGACGGAGACATTGAAGCGATTCCGCACCCGCTGGCTGATCGCGCGCACCACGCCTCTCTTCTGTTTGAGGGACTGGGAGCCGTGAACGTGCAACTCGACGCGGGCTGCCCCGATCACCATCAGAGCTCGGCCGGCTGTTCCTCGTGCTCGAAAGTCTCGATCACGTCACCGATCTTCAGGTCGTTGAAGCCTTCGATGCCGATGCCGCACTCGAAACCCGACTGGACCTCGCGGACGTCTTCCTTGAAGCGCTTCAGTGATCCGAACTTGCCCTGGTAGACCTGGACACCGTCGCGAACCAGCCGACAACCGAGGTTGCGCCGCATGGTGCCGTCGGTCACGTAGCAGCCCCCGATGGTGCCGATCCTGGGGATCGTGAAGGTCTTCCGCACCTCGGCCTGCCCGACGACCATCTCCTTCACGGTCGGCGGGAGCAGACCCACCATGGCCGCGCGAATCTCATCGATCACTTCGTAGATGACCTGGTAGAGGCGGACGTCGACGCCCTGGCTCTCGGCGGCCATTCGCGCGCTGGGATCGGGCCGGACGTGGAAGCCCACCACGATGGCGGCGCTGGCCGCGGCGAGCTGCACGTCACTCTCGGTGACCGCACCCACCGCGGCGTGGAGCACGCTCAGCTTCACCTTGTCCGTGGGCAGCTGCAGGAGCGAATCGCGCAGCGCCTCGGCGGAACCCTGGGTGTCGGCCTTGACGATGACGTTGAGCTCCTTGACGCCGCTCTCCCCGGCCTCTGCGAAGAGATCCTCGAGGGTGACCCGCGGCTTGGGCGCCTGCGTCCGGCCGCGGAGCTTGCTCTCGCGGTGGGTGGCGATGTCCTTGGCGATGCGCTCACTCTCGACGACGTTCAGGAAGTCGCCCGCCTCGGGGAGACCGGAGAATCCGACGACCTGCACGGGCACCGAGGGTCCGGCCTCCTTCACGACCTTGCCGTGCTCGTCCAACATGGTGCGAACGCGCCCGTAAACCGTTCCCATCACTACCGCGTCGCCGCGCCGCAGCGTTCCCTCCTTCACCAGAACCGTCGCCGCCGGACCGCGACCCCTGTCGAGCTGTGACTCCAGCACCACACCCTCGGCACGACGCTCCGGGTCGGCTTTGGGCTCGTTGAGCTCCGCCTGGAGGGCCACCGCCTCGAGAAGCTTGTCGAGGCCGGTCTTCTTGGTCGCCGAGACCTCCACGGCGAGCACGTCGCCCCCGAAGTCCTCCGTGACCAGGCCGTGCTCCATCAGCCGCTGCCGCGCCATCTGCGGATTGGCGTCGGGGAGATCGCACTTGTTCAAGGCCACCACGATCGGCACTCCCGCAGCCTTGGCGTGATCGATCGCCTCGACGGTCTGGGGCATGATGCCCTCGCTCACTGCGATCACCAGGATCACCAGGTCGGTGACCTGAGCGCCGCGGGCCCGCATGGCGGTGAAGGCAGCGTGACCCGGTGTATCGATGAAGGTGAGTGTGTGGTCATCGACGGTGACCTGGTAGGCGCCGATGTGCTGCGTGATGCCTCCGGCCTCGCTGGCCACGACATCGGTCTGGCGCAGGGCGTCGAGGAGCGATGTCTTGCCGTGGTCGACGTGACCCATGACGGTGACGACCGCGGGGCGCGGCTGGAGATTCTCCTGCTCGGATGCGTCGTCGGAGCCCGCCAGGTACTCGGCCTCCTGAAAACCCACGTCCTGGACCTCGTAGCCGAACTCTTTCGCGACCTGCTCGGCGGTCTCCAGGGGCACGATCTGGTGGATCGACACCATCGTGCCGAGCGCCATGAGCTTGCCCTGGACCTCCGCCGCCTTGGAGCCGAGCTGCCTGGCGAGCTCGGCCACACTGATGTCGCCCTCGACGCGAACGACGCGCTTCTGCGCCTTGGGTGCGGCGACTGCCGGCTTCTTGGACACGGCATCCCTTCGCCGGCGTCGCGGTGATGTGAAGGCTCGCGGATCCATCGCGACCTGGGGCCGACCGGTCGTCCGACTCGTGACCTGGCGCGCGATCTGCTCCTGCTCGCGGAGGTTCACGACTTCCCGGAACTGCTGGCGCTGTCGCCCCTTGCGGTCCGGCGCCTCCTGGGGCGGACGGACGCCCTCCGGGGGCGGCGGACCCGGCTTGGCGCGCACGGCCGCGCCGGTCTCGGCGCGGGCCGCGACGGGTGCCGGCGCTCCTGGAGTCACTGCCGGCGGGACCTGCACGGGGAGCTCCGGCTCGGGCTCCGGAACCTCGGGCTCCGCGATGGCGGGCGCCACCGGTGCGACCTCTTCGGGCTCCGATCCGGGCTCCACCGGCGCCGGCGGCTCGACTTGCACCTCTGCCGGGACCTCGGGCTCCACCAGAGGCGGAGACTCGGCAGGGACCTCGGGCTCCACCGGAGCCGGAGGCTCCGGCTCGGGCTCCGGGGCCACCTGCTTGCGCCGGCGAATCACCGCACTGCCCCCCTTGCGGGTGACACGCGCCTCGGTCACGGGTCCCTGGCGAAGCTTCACGCCAAGCTTCTCGCGCAGCAGCGCCGCTTCCTCGTCGTCGACGGAGGCCATCGCGCTCTTGAGCTCGACGCCGATCGCGCGCGCCCTCTCGACGAACTCGACCCGATCGATGCCGAGCTCTTCCGCGATCTTGTAGGCCCTGACGTTTGCCATTCGCGCCGCTTAACTCCGCTCCCCATCCGGGATGGACTGATCGGCGGGCACGGGATCGGCCGACTCCGTCTCCGCCGCCTCGTCTTCGGTCTCCGCCTCTTCCGCGGCTGTCTCGGCAGCCGCCGCTTCCGCTGCCGCCGCCTCAGCCGCAGCCGCTTCCGCCGCTGCCGCCTCAGCCGCAGCCGCCTCAGCCGCGGCGCGCGCCGCCTCCTCCGCCTTCTCGACCGCGAGCTCAGCGGCCCGCTGCTTGATCGCCTCGGCGCCGGCCTCGTCGATTCCGGGCAGCGAAGCCAGCAGTTCCGACTCGCAGTCTGCCAGATCTTCCAGCGAGGTGATCCCGCGCTGGAGCAGGAGCTCGGCTTCGGGCTCCCCGCAACCCTCGACGATGGAGACGGCCTCGGCGAACCAGCGCGCGACCTCGCGCATCTTCGCTTCACTCTTGATGTCGATCCGCCAGCCGGTGAGCTGGACGGCGAGGCGAACGTTCTGCCCCTTTCGTCCGATCGCGAGAGAGAGCTGGTCGTCGGGGACGATCACGTCCATCGAGTTCTCTCCCTCGTCGATGATCACCTTCGAGACCTGTGCCGGCGAGAGTGCGCTGCACACGTATCGGGCCGGATCGGGGCTCCAGGGAACGATGTCGATGCGCTCGCCTCGAAGCTCCTGGACGACGGCCTGAACCCGGCTCCCCTTCATGCCCACGCAGGCTCCCACGGGATCCACGTCGCCGTCGCGGGAGGCCACCGCGATCTTGGAGCGGCCGCCGGGCTCCCGCGCCGCGGACTCGATGGTCACGATGCCTTCGTAGATTTCCGGCACCTCCTGGGCGAAGAGCTTCGTCAGCATCTCCATGCACGCCCGCGAGAGGACGATCTGAGCGCCCTTGGAAGCGTGGTTCACATCGAGAACGTAGGCGCGAATCCGATCTCCCGGCCGGTAGTTCTCCCGCGGCACCTGCTCCTTGGGCGGGAGAATCGCCTCGGCACGCCCGAGATCCACGATGATCGATCCCTTTTCGAAGCGGCGGACGATTCCGTTCAGGACCTCTCCCTTGCGGTCCTTGTACTCGTCGAAGACGATGTCCCGCTCGGCGTCGCGAACGCGCTGGATGATCACCTGCTTGGCGGTCTGGGCGAGGATCCGGCCGAATCCGGTGGTGTCGAGCTTGACGCCGATCTCGTCGCCGATCTGGGCCTCCGGATCGTATTCGTGCGCCTCGGTCAAGGCGATCTGAATCGTCTCGGTCCGTCGGCTTCCTCCACGACCTCGCGGAATTCGAAGAGCTCGATCTCACCGGTCTCGGTGTTGAATCGCGCCTCGATCTCCCGTTCCTGGCCGAACTTCTTCCGCGCCGCCTGACGCATCGCCTCTTCGAGAGCACCGATGATGGTGTCCCGGTCGATGCCCTTGTCCTTGGCGATCTGATCGATCTCTCGCTTGAGCGGAGCGATGTTCATCTGAACTCCATCTCGCCGTTGCGCGCACGCCGCCTAGCGGCTTGCGCGCTTTGCGAAATCCTCGCGAGTAAATTCGTAAACCGCGTTCGCACTGGCGACGTCGGCAAAGGCGATCTCGACCTCTTCCCCATCGACAAGAAGACGAGCCACCTCGTCGTCGAAGCCGACCAGGCGCCCCCGGAAACGCCGTCGCCCGTCGCGGGGCGCACGCGTTTCGAGCTTCACCTCACGGCCACAGGCCGCTCGGAAGTCCTTCTCGCGTGCCAGCACCCGGTCGAGCCCGGGCGACGAGACTTCCAGGGTGTAGCGGGCCGGGATCAGATCGCCGGCATCCAGGTGGCTGCCGATTTCCCGAGAGACCTGTGCGCACGCGTCCACGGGCACGAGTCCGTCGCCCGCCGGCGTGTCCACGATGACACGCAGCGTCCACGGCGCCCCGCCCCGCTTGAGGTCGACGTCAACCAACTCGAGACCGTGGTCATCGACGATCGGCTCGATCAATGCCCGCATCTCTTCCGGGATGTCCCGGTACACAATCGGTCCGCTCCAAACGCGCCCCCGGCAATTTCACCTGAAAACAAAAAGGTGGACGATTCGCCCACCTTCTCCCGCGTACAAATCCAGCGTAACCTATCCAAGTTACAGGGGGTTTGCAAGACCGGCGGACACCCGCCGGGGCCCCGCCCCGGGGACCTGGGGAGGGGGTCTAGCGACCCGGGAACTCCACCGCACCGACCAGGTCGGAGACCCGATCCACACCGTGGCGGGCGCAGTATTCCGCGATCCCTTCGGCCACCTCGACCGCCGCCGTCGGATTCAGGAAGTTGGCGGTGCCCACCTGGACCGCCGCCGCCCCACAGAGCAGAAACTGGATGGCATCCTCGGCGGTGCAGATCCCCCCGATCCCGCAGACCGGGATCTCGACCGCACGGGCGCACTCCCAGACCATCCGCAGCGCGACGGGCCGAATCGCCGGACCCGAGAGGCCACCGAGGCCGTTGGAGAGGCTTGGCCTTCGGGTCTCGACGTCCACGACCAGGGCCTTCAGGGTGTTGATGGCCGAGATCCCATCCGCCCCCTCGCCCTCACAGACCCGGGCCATCTCGGCGATATCCGTCACGTTGGGCGAGAGCTTCACCAGCAGGGGAAGCGAGGTCGCGCGCCGCACGGCGCGAATCAGCTGCGCGAGAACGGCGGAGTTCTGGCCGAACTCGATCCCCCCGCTCTTCACGTGGGGACAGGAGGCGTTGACCTCGATCCCCACCACCTTCGGCGCGCCGGTCAGACACCTGCAGACCTCGGCGTAGAGCTCGATCTCGGTGCCGAAGACGCTGGCAATCACCGGCACGCCCTCGGGGATCTCCGGGAGCTTCTCCTCGACGAAGGCATGGACGCCGACGTTTTCGAGACTGATGGCGTTCAGCATGCCCGCCGGCGTCTCCACGATGCGAGGCGGCGGATTCCCGTGACGAGGCTCGAGCGTGAGGCTCTTGGCGACGAAGCCGCCGATCCTGCGCAGATCCATGAACGGGGCGAACTCCGTCCCGTAACCGAAGGTGCCCGAGGCAGTGAGGACCGGGTTGCGGAGCTGAATTCCGCCGAGGTTGGTCGAGAGGTCCGGCGCCGTGCTCACGGGAGCCCCTCCCAGGAGAGGTCCCCGGATTCGAAGACGGGACCGTCCCGGCAGACCAGGTGGTAACCCTCGTCCGATTCCGAGCGGGGCACCGCGCATCCGAGGCAGACGCCGAAACCACAGGCCATGCGGTTCTCGAGAGAAACGATGCAGGGCAGACCGGCCGCCTCGGCGATCTCCGCGGCCCGGTGCATCATGGGGGTCGGACCGCAGGCGTAGACTCGCGCCGCTCCCTCGGCCGCCAGCTCCCGCTCCAGCAGCTCTGTCACGAAGCCCTCGGTTCCCTCGCTGCCGTCGTCGGTGGCCACCTGGAGATCTGCGTCGAGGCTCTCGAAATCGGCCCGGCCCATCAGGTCGACGGCAGTGCGCGCGCCGAGGAGCACCGATACCCGGGCCCGCGACGACGACCGCCGCGCCAGCTCGAAGAGCGACGCGACGCCGGTTCCACCGCCCACCAGGATGATGCGCTCACCGGGGGAGGGCTCGGGGAATCCCCTGCCGAGAGGGCCGACCAGACGCACCTCGTCGCCGGGACGGGCATCGGCGAGGAGGCTCGTCCCCCGCCCCACGACCTTGTAGAGAACCTCGACCGCTGCTTCTCCTCCCATCCGGCGCGTGCGGAAGATCGCCATGGGTCGCGGCAGGAGGGGGTCGTAGCGCTCGACCCGGCCCCGCGTGCCCGGCGAGAGCATCAGGAACTGGCCCGGCTGGGCCTCGGGCCAGCCCTCCGCGACGCGGAGCACCAGTCGCCGGTTCGCCCCGCCTTCGGCGGCGTTGGTGAGGACCTCCGAATCCACTCGCAGGGGCCTATCCATCTTGGAAACCATTCTGGAAATCCGTCCCCCTTCGACCTTCCGCCACGCGGTAGCTTCCTCGACTCCTGGCGTGCCGCTTCAGGTCGACCTCGTCATCAGCAAGGCGTCTTCGCCGTTGGCGTAATAGCGCGGTCTCTGGCCGACCGCGACGAATCCGGTGCTCGCGTAGAAGGCACGCGCGGCGAGATTCGACGCCCGGACCTCGAGGAGCGCGGTGCGAGCTCCGCTGGCCGTCTCGTCGCGCAGCACCGCATCCAGCAGCGACCGCGCCACGCCGCGCCTGCGCTGTGCCGAAGCGACGGCGACGGAGAGGACGTGGACTTCATCGACGACCCGACGCGCGGCCAGAAAGCCGATGCTCCGAGCTTCCTCCTTGGCCACCCAGAGTCGGGCCTCCGCCAGCCGAAGCTCCTTCTCGAAGACGCGAGCCGGCCAGGGTTGCGGAAGCGAAGCGGCGGCGAGGGAGGCGATTGCGGGAATGTCGGCCGGGTCGGCGCTCGAGACCTCAATCACGCGGCACCTTGATTTCGAGGCTGCGCACCTTTCGCGACAGGCTCTCCCGGGCGATCCCGATCCCCTCGGCGGTGCGGGAGATGTTCCAGTCGTTCTCCCGGAGGCGGGCGATCAGGAACTCCCGCTCGAAATCCTTGCGAGCCTCTCCGAGGGTGATTCCCTCGACTATCCTCGCGCTGCTCGCGGTCCCCGAGATCCTGAGGCAGATCCTCGGCGCGGATCTTGGGCCCCGGCGTCATCAGCACCAGACGCTCCATCAGGTTGCGGAGCTCGCGGACGTTGCCGGGCCACGCGTAGGACTGGAGCCGGCTCATGGCCCTGGGGGCGATCTGCTTGCGCCGGGCTCCGGATTCCGCGCAGAACTCCTCCACGAAAGACTTGGCCAGGATCGGCAGATCCTCGCGGCGTTCCCGCAGGGGCGGAACGTGGAAGGGGATCACGTTGAGTCGGTAGTACAGGTCCTCCCGGAAGTGCCCCTCCTGGATCTCCTTCTCCAGACTCTTGTTGCTCGCGGCGATCACGCGAACGTCCACGTCGATGGTATCGGTGCCACCCACCCGCTCGAACTTGTGCTCCTGAAGGATGCGCAGAATCTTGGCCTGCGTACGCAGGCTCATGTCCCCGATCTCGTCGAGAAAGATCGTCCCCTCGTTGGCGAGCTCGAACTTGCCGCGCTTCTGGGCGATCGCCCCGGTGAACGCCCCCTTCTCGTGGCCAAAGAGCTCGGACTCGATCAGCTCCTCGGGAATGGCGGCGCAGTTCACCTCCACGAAGGGCTTCTCCGCGCGCTTGCTCTGGAGATGGATCTGCTTCGCCACCATCTCCTTTCCGGTCCCGTTCTCGCCGGTGATCAACACCCAGCCGTTGGTCGGTGCGGCGACCTGGATCTGCTCCTTCAGCTTCTTGATGGGCGCCGATTTCCCGAGAATCTGGTGGGCTCGAATGCTCTCGGACCGGAGCTGCTGGTTCTCGCGCTCGAGGCGGGTGCGATCCAGGGCATGGCGCAGGGTCAGCAGCAGCTTCTCGATGGAGAGTGGCTTCTCGATGAAGTCGAAGGCGCCGAGCTGTGTGGCGCGTACGGCGGTCTCGATCGTCCCGTGACCGCTCATCATCACCACCGGCAGGGCCGGCCAGGCCTGGCGGATCTCCGCCAGGATCTCGACGCCGTCGCGGCCGGGCATGGCGATGTCGAGGAGCACCAGGTCCGGGACCTCCTCCCCTTGCCGCAGCGCAGTCAGCGCACTCTCACCGTCCGCGACGGAGTCGGTCTCGAAGCCCTCGTCGGAGAGGATTCCCGCCAGGGAACGCCGGATGCTCTCCTCGTCGTCGACGATCAGGATGCGATTCAAGCCTCAGATGCTCCGTACGGGAAGCTCGACAATGAAGCGGGTTCCGCGGGGTCGATTCCCGTGTACACGAATATAGCCGTGATGGTCCGCGATGATACGAGAGACGATCGCCAGGCCGAGACCCGATCCGTGGTCCTTGGTGGAGAAATAGGGCTCGAAGATCCGCCTGCGATCCCCCGGCGAAATACCGATGCCGTCGTCGGCGATCTCGAGCCTCACCGTCTGCAGCGGGGCATCGTGAACGGTGCGCACCTCGATGCAGCCGGTCCCTCCCGGCTCCGCGGCGCCCTCGAGCACGGCGGCCGTGGCGTTGTCGATCATGTTGGTGAGCACCCGGCGGATCTGCTCGCGGTCGAGATCCACGCGCGGAAGCTGCGGAGCCAGGTCCGTCTCGAACCTCACACCGTCGGTTCCCGCGTAGCTGGAGATCGCCTCCTGGACCAGCTGATTGAGATCGTCGGGCTTGGGATTCGCCGCGGGCAGGCGCGCGAAGTTGGAGAACTCGTTGACGAGCACCTTCAGGCCCTCGACCTGGCTGGTGATGGTGTCCACGCACTCGTCGAGGACCTGGGCATCCCGGGGTGATCCGTCCAGGCGATCGCGGAAGCGCCGGCGGATTCTCTGCGCGGAGAGCTGGATCGGCGTAAGCGGGTTCTTGATCTCGTGGGCGATCCGCCGCGCCACCTCCCGCCAGGCCGCCATGCGCTGCGCCCTCACCTCCTGGGTGTAGTCGTCGAAGACCAACACCGAGCCGATCGGCCTTCCGTCGTAGTCCTGAAGCAGTGTCAGTGTCACCAGCAGGGTGAGCATCTCGTCGCCGCTCGGTACCTGCACCTGCTGGCGGACGCTCTCGCGCATGCCCGGGCGGGTCTGACTGCTGAGCTCGCGGACCACGTCCAGGTACTCGGTCTGGGTCAGCACCTCCTCGAGCTTGCTGCCGATCACGCCCGTGCCGGGGGCGATGCCGAGCAGGCGCTGGGCCGAGGGATTGATGGTACCGATGCGGCCCTCGGCGTCGACGGAGACCACCCCTGCGTCCACGTTGCGCAGCACGATCTCCATGTATCGGCGGCGCTGGTCGAGCTCGGTATTGGAGAGCTCCAGGCCCGAGAGGGCCTCGCGGAGGTCGCGGGTCATCTGATTGAAGGAGCGGACCAGGAAGCCGATCTCGTCGTTGGAGCTGGCCTGGACGACGACGTTCAGATTTCCCCGCGCGACCTTCTCGGTTCCCTCCACCAGGGCGTTGATCGGATCCGTCACTCCCTTCGCCATGCGCAGCCCCCACCACACGGCGAAGAGCACGATCATCAGGGAAAAGAGCAGCAGGACCAGCTGATAGACACCGGCGATCCGGCCCGCGAAGGGCTGAATCGCGCGGTATTCCTCGATGGCTGCGCGGATCACGCCGACCTTGTACACCAGAGGGTGGGGCACCAGGTGGTTCACGACCACCGCGCCCACCACCTCTCCCGGGCGGGCGGGATCCGACGAGTAGATCGGCACGGCGCCTCGGATCACGTCGCCGATTTCGGTGCCGGTGCCCTCGACGACGGAAGCCCGCTCCCCCTCGAGCGCGGAGGCGACGATCCGGCTGTCCCGCTTCACGAAGGCCGCCGCCGGGATCTCCGGGTTCACCAGCGTGGCGATGGGCTCGGCCTCGGCAAAGGGAAAGATCTGGACCACGCCGAGGTTGTACTCCCGCTGCTTGACCTGGACGAAGGCGGCCAGCTCTTCGTTGTTCCCCTCGCGGAGCAGCCTCTGAGCGCTGATCTCCTCGGAGATCTGGGTACCGAAATGCAGGGCGTTGCCCGTCCAGGCGTCGTAGTAGGCATCGGCCACCTCTCGGCTGTCGTCGATGGCCCGGTCCATCTGCAGGCTGAACCAGGTATCGATGGAAGCGGTGATGAACGAGGAGGAGACCACGTACTGGAGCCCCATCGGGCACCGCCGCCACCAGGAAGAGGGCCAGTGCGAACTTCAGATTCAGGTGCGAGCCCAGGGCTCCTGAACGCCGCTCGAAGATGAGCTTCACGAAGCTTCTGGAGATCAGGTAGATCAGCAGGACGATCAGAATCACGTTCAAGGCGTTCAGGAACAGGAAGAGCAGGCTGTCGCCGAAGGGGAGCGCGCGGGGCAGGCTGGCAATCCGACGCTCGACCAACACCACAGCGGTGATCGCCGCAATCACTGCTGCGGTGATGACCAGATCGCGGCGGCGGCGGCGACGCTCGGCGTCCGGCAGGTCGCTCGTCTCGGCGAGCGTTTCGGGAGGCGGATCGGACGGCATGGTACTCATGTAAACCCGCGAAAAATCTAATCAAACGAAGAACCCGCTGCAACCGAATCCGTTCAAGATGCCGGATCGAAGCGCCGATGGGTGATCGGGGACTCATCGATGAATCCCAGGGGGGGATACCTGTGGATGCCAATCTGCAGCGGCTGAAGAATCAATTCGAATCCGATCCTTCGGTTGCCGCCGCCTTCGAGGCTCTCGAAGAGCATCACTTCGTGAACGGCGAGTGGAACGATCTCGTCACCCTGTACGAGCGCAGACTCGGATCGCCCGACCTGGACCCGGAGAAGAGCCCCAAGAAGCGGGCGAGGGTCGCCTTCCGGCTGGCCCAGGTTCTCGAGGAGCGCTGTCTGCAGGTCGACCGAGCGGCAGAGGCCTACGAGAGCGTCGTTCGTCTGGACCCGGGCTTCCAGCCGGCGCTGGTGCAGCTGCGAAAGATCTACGCGGCGCAGGAGAAATGGGAGCTCGCCCTCCAGGTCGCCGAGGTTCAGGCTCAGCTGCCCATGCGCCCCTTCGAGCAGGCCGCCTTCTCGACCGAGATGGGCGAGATCTGGCACCTGAAGCTCGGCGACGCGGCACAGGGAGCGACCCTGTTCGAGCGAGCGCTCGAGAACGACCCGGATCACGTGACCGCCCTGCTCGGTCTGGCGCAGGCCAGGGAGGAGCTGGGTGAAGCGCCGGCTGCGGCGCGAGCGCTGGAGCGCGCCATCGAACACCTGCGGGGGCCGGACCGCGCACCCGCGGTGGTGCAGCTGGCCCGCCTCAAGGACGGCCCTCTCGAAGACGCGGACGGCGCCGAGGAGCTCTTCCGCCAGGCCCTCACCGACGATCCCCGCTGCGAGATCGCCCTCGAAGCCTTGCTCGAACGCGCCGCCGCGGATGAGCGATGGGAGCTGGTCGCCGAGCTCTACGAGAGGCGCTTCGACCTGGCCTCGGGAGCGCAGCTACGGGCCACCATCGCCCATGAGGGGGGACGCCTGCATCTGGAACGATTGCGAAATCCCCAGGGCGCACGTCTCTGGTTCTCCCGCGCCCTCGAGCTCTTCCCGGACGATCCGGAGAACCACCTTGCGCTGGCGGACGTCGAGCGGCTCGCGGGAAACCGGGAGGCCCTGACCGACCACCTGCGACGCGCATCCGATCTCGCCAAGGGCGCGATGCCAGCGGAGATCCTGCGCGAGCTCGCCACGCTCTCGCGGGAGCAGGGAGATCGCTCCGAGGCCGTGTCGGAGCTCCGCCGCGCTCTGGAGCATGATCCGGGAAACGCCCAGCTGCTCCACGAGCTCGCCGACGACCTCACGCGTCTCGGGCGTGACGAGGAGCTCGTGGAGATCCTCGAACAGCAGGCCACCCTGGCCGCAGGCGACCCGAGCGGTCGCGCCCTGGCCCTGGCCCGGCTCGGCTCCCTCCACGAAGAGCAGCTGGCCGATACCGAGGCCGCCATCGACGCCTTCGAGCGCGCCAGCGCTGAGGATCCGGAACAGAAGCTGATCGTCGACGCTCTGGAACGGCTCTATCGCAAGACGGAGAGCTGGGAGAAGCTTCGCAGGCACCTGGAAAACGGCCTCGAGAGGACGACGGGCAGGCGCTCGGTCGAGCTTCACTGCGCCCTCGGCGAGCTGATGCTCGAGCAGTTCCAGGACGTCGAGGCGGCCCGCCGGTCCTTCGAGGCGGCCATCGGCATCGATCCGACCGCTCGGCCAGCCCTCCAGGGAATCGAGCGAATCGCGCTGGACAGCGGGGACGAAGACGCCATCGTCGAGGCGTTCGAGCGGGAGGCCAGCGTCACCACCGACCGAAGCCGTCTCTCCTTCCTGGTCTGGGAGCTGGCGCGAATCTTCGAGGAGCGGGATCAGCTCGACGAGGCACTGCTCTGGGTCGAGCGCCTGGTGGTCGCGATGCCCGAGGACCAGCAGGCACTCCAGACCTGCGCCCGGCTCCAGGAAGTCCTGCACCACTCGAGCGAGCTGCGCGAGACCCTGGAGCGCCTCGACGGGCTGCTCCAGGGCGAGGAACAGGCGGCGAATCGCCGACGCCTGGCGGAGCTGCGCGCCGCCGATGGCGAGGTCGAAGCCGCCATCGACGCCTACCGGAGCGCTCTCGAAGCAGACCCGGACGATCTTCTGAGTCTTCGCGCCCTGCAGCCTCTCCTGGAGGACAGCGAGCGCCTGCGGGAGGCGGTCGAGGTGCGCCGCCACCTGGCGGAGCTCGTCTCTCCCGAAGAGCGCATCGAATGCCTCCACGCCCTGGGTGTGATCCTCTCGGACCGACTCGACGACGCCGAGTCGGCGATTCCCGTCTTCGCGGAGCTGGCGCGAACCCCCGATGCTCCGCAGGACTCGGGGGAGCGACTCGAGAACCTCCTGGAGCGAACCGGGCGCTTCGAAGCGCTCAGCGAACGGCTCTTGCGAGCGACGCCGGGAGCTCGACTCGCAGT
The DNA here is from genome assembly GCA_963722885.1 of uncultured delta proteobacterium. Taxonomy (GTDB): domain Bacteria; phylum Myxococcota_A; class UBA9160; order UBA9160; family UBA6930; genus CAVXZE01. The sequence continues at coordinate 207,723 of CAVROS010000001.1, read as the reverse complement.
CCCCCGAGGCCCGCGATCTCGATCTGCGCCGCGCCGAGATCCTGCAGAATCGGCTGGGTCTCCCCGCCCAGGCGGCGGCCCTGTTCCGAGAGGTCTACGAGCGGGAGCCGGAGTGTCCGAGGATCCGCGCCAGCCTCGAGCGGGCGCTCCGCGAGTCGAACGATCTCGCGGGTCTTTGTGAATTGCTCGAGGCGCGCTCGGCCGAGGAGCAGGATGACGAAGCCCGAGCGCCCCTGGAGCTCGAGCGGGCGACGATTCTCGAACAGACGCTGCACCGGGAGGACGAAGCCAGGCAGCTGCTCACCGCTCTCGCCGACGGCGAAACCGCGGTGGCGGCGGAAGCCGAGCGTCGGCTCGACGCGCTCCTGGAGCGGCTCGGCGAGTGGGAGACCGCGCGCGACCGCCTGGTGGCGAAGCTCGGCCACGGATCTCCCGAGGACGACTTCGAGATCCGACAACGGCTCGGAACTCTGTGTCGCGATCGCCTGATCGATCCCGACGACGCCATCGCGCACCTGGAGGCCGCCGCTGCTCTGCGCGCCGACCGCGCCGATGTCTGGCAGAGCCCTGGCCCGGCTCTACCAGGAGGAGGACCGACCCCAGGATCTCCTGACTGCGCTGGAATCCGAGCTCGAGACCGGGCCGGACCCGGAGCGCGCCCTGGCCCTTCACGCGAGGGCAGCGGAGCTCTGCGTCGGAGCTTGCGCCGATCCGGCGCGGGCAGCTGTCCACTACGAGAAGGTCCTCTCCCTGGATCCGACCCACGCACTGGCCAGCGAGTTCCTGGTCGAGCAGCTGAGCGTCGAGGAACGCCACGCCGACCTGGCCCGCGTTCTCGAGACGCGACTCACAGCTCTCCAATCCGAGCCGGAGACAGCCGACGGAGCCGACTCGGGCGAGCTGGACCGCCGCGGGCCAGAGATCTCCTTGCGGATCCGTATCGCTGCTCTGCGCTCGGGCCCCCTGGACGACGTGGACGGAGCCATCGAGATGCTCGCGCCCACGGCCGGGGAAGACGACGCCCTGTCGGTCGTCGCCGAGCCGTTGGCCGATCTCTACCAGCGCGCGGGTCGCGATGGCGACCTGATCCAGCTCTGCGAACGCGCAGCCGTCGCCTGCGAGGACGCCCTGGAGCGAAGCGACTGGTACCTCCGGATGGGCGACGCCCTGCGCAGGCGTGGCGACTTCGCCTCCGCCGCCGGGTCGTACCGGCAGGTGCTGGCGGAACGACCCGATGACCGGGGCGCCCCGAGCGCACTGCGGGACATCTACCGGCGCCTCGGAGAAACCGAGCCCCTCGTGCAACTGCTCGAAGCCGAGCTCTCGCGGATCGGCGGCGCCGAGGAGGTGCCGATCCGGATGGAGCTGGCGACGCTGCTGGAGGGCTCGCTCTCCCGGCCCGGGGACGCCCTGCGGCATCTTCGCCGTGTTCTCGAGATCGAACCCGGCCACGTCCTGGCGCTCGGGCGGGCGATGCAGCTCGCCGAGCAGATGGGCCGAACGGCCGAATGGCTCGAGCTGCTGGAGGTCGCGCTCGAGAGGACCCGAAGCCCCGTCGAGCGCGCTCGGCTTCTGACCCGGCGCGCCCGAATCCTGGCCGGCGAGCTCGCCCGCCCCGAGGAAGCGGTGGAATCCTTCCGGAGCGCCATCGCACTGGACGCGAGCTCAGACGAGGCGAGAAGCGAGCTTCGAGACTCTTCTCGAAAGCCTGGGCGATTGGCCGGCGGTGCTGGAATCCCTCGAGCTCGAGCTGCGTTGTGCGGCGGGCGAGGACCAGAACGGGCAAGGCCGCGATCTGCGCGGAGGCCGCCGAGATCGCCGCCACCCATCTCACCAGCGATGCCGCCCTCCCCTGGCTCGAACGCCTCCGCGCCCTCCGCAGCGAGGACGCTTCCGTGGTGGCCCGGATCGCCGACGTTCACAGGCAGGCCGGCCGCCGGGAAGCGGTGCTGCGCGCCCTGGAAGACGAGATCGCGCTATCTCCGGATCCGGGCCGCCTCTGTGCCCTCGAGCTCGAGCGGGCCGACATCCTGGAGCAGCAGATGGGTGCGCCGGGGCGTGCGATCGCCGCCCTCGAAGCCGCCCGCGTCGCGGACCCGGCGTCCCGGGCCGTGCTGGAACGGCTCGAACAGCTCTATCGCGATACCCGTCGCCCGCGAGAGCAGGCCGAAATCCTCGAGCTCCTGATCGAAGGGGCCAGCGCCGAAGAGCGCCTCGATCTGCGACGCACCGCAGCGGAGCTCTACGCCGTTGCCCTGGGCCAGCCCTCGTCTGCCGCGGACCAGCTGTGGGCAGCCCTGTGCGAGGCACCGAGTTCCGGCGTCGATCGGGTCGAGCTACTGGGCCGCCTGAGCTCGGTCTTTCTGTCGCTTGGACGAAGGGATCTCTGGACTCGCACGGCGGAGGAGGAGCTCGCCTCCTTCGACCCCGGGGCAGAGGTGTTCGACGAGCGGAGGCGAGAGCTCCAGCTCGAGCTGGCCCGGGTCTACAACGCTGAGCTCGGCCGTCCAGAGGCCGCGCTCCGGCACCTTCGCAAACTCGTGGACGGCGGCATCGCGGCCGGAGACGGCCAAGATCCGAGCCGCTTCGAAGAGGCCGAGAAAGCCCTGCTCAGCCTGCTCCGCGCCGGGCGAAACGACATCGAGCTCGAGCAACGGCTGAGCCAACGCCTGGCTCGGAGCGCACCCGCGCTCGATCTCGGCGAAGAGGGCGACGAGCGCCCCCAGACGGTCGAGGTGCAACGAGAGGAGGCGGACCTCTGGCTCGAGCTGGCGCGGCTACGCCGCGAACGCCTTCACCGACCCTGCAAGGCGGCCGACGCCTTCCGTGAGGTGCTCGCCCGAGATCCGCAGAATCTCGATGCGATCCGCGGTCTGCGCGGCGTCAAGCGACCAGGTCGGCGACTACGAGGAAGTGGCGCGAACCCTCGAAACAGAGCTCGAGCAGGCGCAGTCGCTCTCGAATCGGGAACGGGCCGCACTCTACCGGCGACTCGGTCAGGTCGCCTGGGAGCAGCTCGACTCGACGACCAGGGCGAGCCGCGCCTTCGCTGCAGCTCTGGAGGCGGAGCCGAGCGATCTCGTCTCGCTCCGCTCCCTCGAATCGCTCTTCGAGATGATGGAGGACTGGCGCGGCGCGCTGGATCTCTACGAGAGTGAGGTCGAGATCCTCGGCGACGCCGAGCCGGAACGCCGCAAGACCGCCTGGCTTCGCGCCGGCGAGCTGGCCCGCACCCATACGGGCGAACTCGAACGAGCCACCCGCGACTACCAGGCCGCCGCTGAGATCGGCGAGCTGCCCGTGAACAGCCGTCGCGAGTGGGCGGATCTCTACCAACGCCTGGATCGACCCGATCGCTTCGCCGAGGTCTTCGCGAGCTGGTGCGATGACCCCGAATCCGGTGCGTCCGGTGGCGACCACCTGCTCCTGGCCCGAACGCTCGAAGAGCTGGATCAGCCCGACGAGGCCCTGGCGCGCGTGCAGCGCGCTCTGGACGCGGAGCCCGAGAACGCGAATGCCTGGGACACGGCGGCGCGGCTCTGGGAGGCGCGCGGAGAGGCGCACTCGGCTGCCGAAGCCCTGGAGAAGGCCGCCGACTGTCTGGCTGGAGGGGAGTCTGCCACGCGTCGCTACCGGGCGGCGACGCTGATCGAAGCCAGCGATGCCGAGTGGGCAGCGACGCTACTGGAACGCGCCGTCACCGCCGATCCGGCTCTGGCGGTGGCAGAGGCGATGCTCACCCGGGTCGCCTTCGCTCTGGGAAGACGAGCCCAGGCGAAGCGGGCGGCCGAGCTCGCCCTCGAGCTGGCGGCCGGCGGTGCGGAGCTCGACGATGCAACTCGCCTGGAGACCGCCTTGATCGGCGGACAGGCTGCACGATCCCTGGAGTGCCTGGAGCCTGCGGCGCGCCTGTACGGCGCTGCCCTCGAGATCTCCCCGCTCCACGCCGAGGCGCTTGCCGCGAGGGGCGAGCTCCTCTTCGACCTCGGCGACCGGGAGGGCGCCCGGCTGGCGCTGGAGGCACGCCTCCGCCTCGACACTCCCGACCCCGACCGAGCCAGCCACCTGTGCCTGCTCGGGGCCAGCCTCGAGGCCGACGACCCTCAGGCCGCCCTGGAACGCTACACCGAAGCGATCGAGCTGGATCCGGGCCTCGACCAGGCACACGGCGGTCTCGTCGCGATCTACGAGAGCCTCTCCCGGATCGACGAGGCGGTGAACGCACTCCAGGGCTGGGCAGCCCGGGCGAGCGACGCCAAGGAGCGGGCCGAGCGCCTGGTCCGCGCTGGCGAGCTGGAGATCGGACGGGAGGGACGCGAAGAGCCCGCCGAGGTGCTGCTGCGCGAGGCCACGGCGGTATGCCCGCAGGTCGCGCCGGGCCTGGCTGCTCCTGGCGGATCTGCTCTGGTCCCGAGGGCGGAGCGCCGAGGCCCTCGACCTCTCGACACGCGCTCTCGACGCGATCGGAGACGTGCCCGAGCGCTCGGGAATCGCCCTGATCCGCGCCCGAGCCCTGGAAAAGCAGGGGGAGCGGCGCGAGGCTGCCGCTTCCTACCGCGAGGCCACGCGGATCGAGAGCACCTGTCAGGAGGGCGCTCTGGCGGGTGCGCGTCTCTTGCGATGCCTCGGTGAATGGCGTGAAGCGGCCGATGTGCTCACCGGCTTCGTGGACGCGCATCCCGACGCCGAATCTCCGCACATCGCACCCGCCCTCCACCAGCTGGGACGGCTCCTGGCCGGCCCGCTCGAGGACGTGGAAGGCGCCGTCGCTGCCTACCGTCGGGCCATCGCCGCCGATCCCGAGCTCCGCGATGCGCGAATCGCCCTCGCCGAGCTGCTGGCACACCGTCCGGAGTGCTGGAACGAGGCGATCGAACAACACCGCGACCTGCTTCGGGAGGAGCCGATTCGACTCGGCTCCATCCGAGCGCTGCTTCGCATCTCGCACGGACGCGGTTCGGATCTGGGCGTGGCGACGGGGCTCGCCGTTCTGCGCGCCCTCGGTGCTGCGACGCCCGAAGAGCGGATCCAGTCTCCCGCACAGCCGCCCGTAACCCCCGCGAACCCCCCCTCCATGAGCGACCCGGTATGGGAGGCCGCGCGTCGGATCGCGCAGGAAGCCGCCCAGGAGATCGGTGAAGCCCTCGGCGCGGGAAGCAGACCCGAGAGCAGTGAGAGCGAGGCCTCGGGGCCGATGGCGGGCTTCCGCGCCGCAGTGCTCGCCGCCGAGGGAGAGCTGTCGGCACCGGCGCTCGCGCCGCTGTCCACCCCCGAGTTCGGCTCCGTCATCACGCTCGTCGCCCAGCTGGTGCTGGAGGTCCCTCGCGTCGGTGCCGAAGGCGACCGGGTGAACGCCCTCTCCTCGAGCCTGGGCCGACGCGCCAGGCGCCGTGTGCGCAAGGCCCTCGGAGAAATCGACGCGGCGGCCATCGCGTCGATCGATTTCGAGGCGTGGCGCGCCGAGCTCCGCGGGCTGGCCAGCGCCCGCGTCCTGGAATCCAGCGATTTCGAGTTCCGACTCGCTCTCACCGCCTGGCTCCAGTCCGGTGATGGCGGTCGCGGCGACAATGCCGAGGCGATCCCGCCCGAGGCGGACGTGAGCCAGCTCGTCGCCGATCGCCCCGAAGCCCTCGCCCTGCTGCGAAGCGTCATCAATGCGTGGGTCGAGGCGCTATGAGGCTCGGAAGAGCCTGAGCGGCGAGGAGGCCTCGGATGTCCCCCAGCTTCCGCTCTCGAAGGCGGGAACGCCGATTCCGTCGCAGGAAGGTCCGCGTTCTCGTCGACTTCCAGGGCAGTACGGGTATCCGCTACGAGTACGCGACGACCCTCGGCGCCGGCGGTCTGTTCATCGAGACGGAGGAGCCGATCGATATCGGCACGCCGATCAGGGTTCGATTCCGGCTGCCGGAATCCGACCGGGTCCACCAGATCGAGGGACGCGTCGCCTGGCACCAGCAGGCCAGGTCCGGAGCACCCACCACTCGGGCGCCCGGAATGGGGATCGAGTTTCTGGACGCGGCGGCGGCCGCGACCGTGGCGCGCGATCTCGACGGGTCAGCCTAGGCTGAAGCCTCGGCCGGCGTCCGTAGCGAAGGGAAGTCCGACGCGCCGCGGGCATGCGGCACGGGACCCTCGATCCTCCAGGCTTCGGGCGTATTCAGGATCTCGCTGACGAGCTGCTGATGAAGGGCGTGCCCCCCGCGCTCGACGACGATATGGCCCTCGATGGGCATGCCGATCAGCGCGAGATCACCGATCAGGTCGAGAACCTTGTGCCGCACGAACTCGTCGGACCAGCGGAGCCCGTCACGGTTGAGCACGCGGCGCTCGTCCATCACCACCGTGTTGTCGAGATTGCCGCCGCGGGCGAGGCCGTTGCGCCAGAGGGCCTCGACCTCGTGAAGGAAGCCGAAGGTGCGCGCCCGACAGATCTCGCGCTCGAAGCTCTTTCCGCTCAGGGTGAATCCATTGAGCGTCTGGCGACCGATGGCGGGATGGGTGTAATCGACGGAGTAGCTGACCCGGAGCGAGCGACCCGGATCGATGCGGATCGACCGCTCGCCATCGCGTACCTCGATCGGCTTGCGAATGCGCATCCGGCGGCGCTCGGAGCTCTGGTCGAAGATACCGGCGGCGCGGATCAGGAAGACGAAGGAAGCGGAGCTGCCGTCCATTACCGGAATCTCGGGCCCGTCGACCTCGACGCGGACGTTGTCGATGCCCAGGCTGTAGAGAGAGGCGAGCAGGTGCTCGACGGTTCCGACCGTCGCGTCGCCGCAGCCAAGCGTGGTGGCGTGCGAGGTCGACGCGACGGACCGGGGCTTCGCCGGAATCTCGACCGGATGCCTCAGGTCCGTGCGCGCGAAGACGATTCCCGAATCCGAACGCGCTGGATACAGAGTCAGCTGAACGGGCTCACCGGTGTGGAGCCCGATCCCGGTACACGAGATCTTTTCCGCAATCGTACGCTGATTCACCGCCCGTCTCCCCCCCATGGACCGTCTCACCGCGGGCTTCTAACCACCTATGAAATCGAGTTTTTTGCTGATTCCACAGGCTTCGGAGAGAAGGAGCTAGCAAGGTTCGTGCCGAAACAGGGAGAGCCGGGGTCGCGAAGATGAAGCGGAGATTACGCCGGCGATTCGAGTGCTTAGCGTGATGCAGCTCACACAAACGAAATATCCCCGTGGGGACGGTCCAGATGAAGGCCCAATGAAAGTGACGTTTACGTTACGGCTGTGACGAACCAATCACGGCAGGGAAGGCGTTGCTCAACCGCTGCTCTGGCTCGAACTCTTGGAGAGCTTGGCCTTCACCTGGGTGACGATCTCCTCTGCGTTCTGGAAGCGCTCTTCGGGATTCTTCTTCATGCACGAGGTGATGATCTCGGCGAGAAGGGTGGGAAGCTTGGGATTCGCCTCCCGCGGATCCGGCGGCGGCGTGTGGACGTGATGGTAGGGAACATTGCCCTCCTGGAAGGGAAGCGAGCCGGTGGCCAGCTCGAAGAGGGTCACCCCCAGGCTGTAGATGTCGGTGCGGTGATCCACGTTCTTGCCCAGGGTCTGCTCCGGGCTCATGTAGTAGGGAGTGCCCGAAACCAGCGTGGTGTGGTTGCGCACCTCCTCGATGACCTTGGCGAGTCCGAAGTCCATGATCTTGGCCTTCTTGTCCCGGGTCCACATGGTGTTCGCGGTCTTGACGTCGCGGTGAACGACCTTCTGATCGTGGGCGAAGGCGAGTGCCTCGCACATCTGGAGGAGCACGTGGAGCACACCGTTCGGTGAGATGACGCCGCGCCTGCGGACGATCTCCTTGAGGGTCGTGCCGTCGACGTACTCCATGGCGATGTAGTAACGGCCGTCCTGCTCCCCCGCATCGTAGACCGTCACGATGTTTGGGTGGTTCAGCTTGGCAGCGCTCTTCGCCTCCCGGAGGAAGTTCTTCAGCGCCTCGGGATTGTCCTTGAGGGCGTCCGGGAGCACCTTGAGGGCGACGGGGCGATCGAGGACGGTGTCATGGGCCTTGTAGACGATTCCCATGCCCCCGCGTCCCAGCTCACCTTCGATCTTGTAGCGGCCAGGGCGACCGCTCGGAGGGCCGACCGCCTCCTGGGTACTGGTCGGCGACTCCGTGGGCCGATTCTGAGCCGCCTTGGTCCGGGCGAGCTCCAGGCGCTTCTCGACGTCTTTGTAGTGGTAATCGAAGGTCAGGATCTTCTCGTAGAGATCCACGGCCTCCTGGAACTCGTCGGCGGCCTCGTGAGCGGTGGCGAGGCGGTAGTAGGCATCCCTGTTCTCGGTGTCGAGCTCCAGATTTCCAATCGCCTGGCGGAGCTTCTTGATCGCGAGTGTGTGTTTGCCTCTGGCGCAGAAGATTTCTCCGAGCAGGGAGGAAGCCGCGCCAAACCCGGGCTCACTGGACTTCACCTGCTGAAGCAGCTTGATGGCCTCGTCCTCCATTCCCTCGCGGTGAAGGACCTCCCCCGCCTCGAGCATCCGGCCCGCCTTGGCGAGGTTGGAGGATTGCCTCGGGACGTCCCCCAGCTGCGCGCAACACGCGGCCGCATCCTCGTATTGGCTGATCCGCTCGTAGTTCGCGGCGGCTCGGGCGTAGTCGCCCCCCAGCTGGAACATCTCTGCCGCCTGGGCCGCGTCGCCTTGCTGCTCGTAGCACTCAGCCGCCTTGTTGAGATCTCTCGAGCTTGCGGTACAGGTCGCCAGCGGCGAGAAAATCGCCGGCTTGAATGAGCAGTCGCGCAGCCTCTTCGTCATCGCCCCGGTCCCGGTGGTAGTCGCCCAGGATCTGTGCAGCCGCCTGCTCCTCTCCGACCTGTTTGAGCGCGTCGGCGGCCTTGACGGGATCGCCTCCGCGCACGAAGAGATCGGACGCCTTGGAGAAGTGCTCGAGGCGAAGGGCCACATCGGCGGCAGCGCTGAAGCAACCCCCCTTCTCGAGAATCCGCTCCGCCGCTTCCAGATCCCCGGCGTGCTCGTGGAGCTTCCCGGCCTGAAGCACCAGCTTCCGAAGCTCCCTCTCCTTGCCCGGATCCTGACCGCTTCCGACCCGCGCACCCTCCTCCAGGATCACTGCTTCCAGAGCCTGGGCGGCGCGGGCCCACTCCTTGGCCTCGAGGAAGGCCTGGGCTGCGTGGCGGTGAAATTCGCACTGGGCGTAGCAGTCACCGGCCTGCACATGGCTGCCCGCCTTCTCGTACATCTCCGCCGCGACACTGATACGGCCGGCCTTGAGGTAGCTGTCCGCCGCCTGAGCGAACTCGTTCGTCGAGGCGAAGATGGTGCCCGCGGTCTCGTGCTGGCCCGCGCGGATGTAGAGCTCCGCGGCCTCCGTGAAGCGGTTCTGGTCGTGGCGCACCTCGGCGGCGCGCACCAGGTCCTCGCTCTGCTCGAAGTACTCTGCGGCCGGATCGAGAAGACCGCTGTTCAGACAGAGTTCCGCGGCCTCGGAGAGCTTGCCCTTCTTGGCCAGCGCCGAGGCCTGCTTCAGGACCTGCTTGGCCAGGCGCTTGTCGACCGGTACCGGGTCGGAGCCCTCCTGGGTTTCGGGAGCCTCCTCCTCGGCTTTCCGGCTGGCGCCGCGCCGTACCGAGAGCAGCAGCACCGCCACCCCCGCGCCGAGTAGCGCGAACGCCGGTAGCCCGCCGAGCCTTCTCTCGATGGAAGGCGGCGCTGAGGCCTTCCCCCAGAAGCCCGGCCAGGGGACCTGCGATTGCCGCGAGCAGGTCCCTTCCGGTGGCCACCAATCCGCTCTCCGGGAAATGCTCCGCGCCGAGCCCGAAGGCGCCGACGAGGAGACACAGAAAAGCCAGGAGAAATCCGAGAACGCGCAACATCATGGGCGGGACAGAACTCCCTGTCTCAGCCGAGTGCGAGAAGCCCCGGCGTCTAGCCCTATCGGCGTTCCGGGGATCTCCGTTGAGCCTCACCGGGACCCATCTGACCCACAATCGGCACCGGGAGAGGAGGAAGACCGGCCTCTAGAAGAGCTTTCGCTGGTCCCGCTTGCTCCCACCAGGCCGATCCGAGGGAGCGCCGGGGGGCTCGAGGCCGAAATGCGCGAAGGCGCTGCGCGTCGCCATGCGGCCTCGGGGCGTACGGTCCAGGAATCCACCCTTGATCAGGAAGGGCTCGACCAGGTCCTCGAGCGTCCCCTTGTCCTCTCCGACCGCGGCAGCAAGGGTGTCGAGGCCTACCGGCCCTCCCTCGAACTTCTCGATCAGGGTGCGCAGCACCGCCTGGTCGAGCTTGTCGAAGCCCATCTCATCCACGTCCAGGCGCCCGAGGGCGTAGCGGGCCATATCCTCGCCGATCGAGGCGTCGGGACCGTTCTCGACGGAGTTGAAGTCGCGCACCCGGCGCAGCAGGCGGTTGGCGATGCGCGGGGTACCGCGGCAGCGGCCGGCGATGACGGTGGCGGAATCGCCGTCGAGATCGATCTGGAGCAGGCGCGCCGAGCGCCGCAGGATCTCCACCAGGTCCTCGGCCGGGTAGTAGTCGAGACGGGCGGACCAGCCGAAGCGGTCGCGCAGCGGGGAGGTCAGGAGCCCGGCGCGGGTGGTGGCACCCACCAGGGTGAAGCGCGGCAGATCGATCCGAATCGAGCGGGCGCTCGGCCCCTGGCCGATCAGCACGTCGAGCTGGAAGTCTTCCATGGCCGGATAGAGGATCTCCTCCACGGCGGGAGGCAGGCGGTGGATCTCGTCGATGAAGAGCACATCGTCCGGCTCGAGGTTCGAGAGCAACGCCGCCAGATCTCCAGCCCTGTCGAGGACCGGACCGCTGGTGGCGCGAAACTGGGCCCCCATCTCCCGGGCGACGATGCGCGCCAGGGAGGTCTTCCCGAGGCCGGGCGGACCGTAGAAGAGCAGGTGATCCAGGGCTTCGGCGCGCTCCCGGGCGGCGGCGATGAAGACCGCCAGGTTCTCCCGGAGACGATTCTGGCCCACCATCTCCGCCAGAGACTGGGGGCGAAGCTTGTCCTCGAACCCGCCCTCGCCGGGGAGGGGGTCGGCGCACAGCGGAGATTGTCCGAGCGCCGACTCGCTCACTTCGCCAACCTCCGGAGCGCGGTCCGCACCAGATCCTCGATTGCCGTCGCGTCTCCGAGCTCCTCGAGCACCTCGGCGCTGACCTCCTCCGCCTTCGCCTTCGGAATCTGCAGGTTGCGCAGGGCCGAGACCAGCTGGTGTCGGGTCTCGCTTCGTGCGGATGGCTCGGACTCGTGGCCAGACCCGAGACGGAAGCCCGCGCTCACTCCGGCCAGATCTTCTGCCCGGTCGCGAAGCTCCACCAGCATCCGCTCCGCGGTCTTCGCTCCGATCCCGGGCACCGCCCGCAGCGCCGCGGCGTCCCGCTCGCGGATGGCGGCCACCAGCGCCCCGGCCTCGATCCCGGAGAGAATGGTCTGGGCGAGCTTGGGACCGATCCGGCTGGCGTGGAGCACCAGCTCGAAGGCCTCCCGCTCGCGCTGGGTAAAGAAGCCGTAGAGCTGGAAGGCATCCTCCCGCACGTGGGTGTGAATCCGCAGGACGACCGTCTTGCCCTCGTCGGGGAGGCGGGTGAATGTCGAAAGGGGAATCAGGGCCTCGTAGCCGACTCCGTTCACACCGAGAAGAACACGAGTCGGCGTCTTCTCGAGCAGCACGCCTTCGAGGCGCGCGATCATCGCGAGCGCCTCATCACGAAGCCGCTGCCGGACCGCCTGGCACGGGAACGCCGGCGAGGTGCCCCCCGGGCCAGGTCGGCGAGCCGGCCCCGGTGGGCCCTGCAGATCGCCGCTGCCAGGGCATCGGCCGCATCCTGCGGTGGCTTGCGTTCGAGCTGGAGGATTCGCTTCACCATCAGCTGGACCTGTGATTTCGCCGCCGCTCCGGTCCCCACCACCGCCTGCTTGATCTCCCGAGCCGATACCTCCTCCACCGGGAGTCCGGCCGCGCCAGCCGCGGCCAGGACGGCGCCCCGTGCCTGCCCGAGGATCAGCGCCGAGCGGGGGCTCGACGCTACGAAGACCTGCTCCACCACTGCCAGATCGGGGGCGTGACCTTCGATCACCTCGGCGAGACCGGACTGGATCGCCGCGAGCCGAAGCGCGCAGCTCCTGGCTCTTCGGCGGGCGCAGGGTCCCGTGGGTCAGGTGGACGAGCTTCGCGTCCACACACTCCACGACGCCGTAGCCGGTCACGCTCGAGCCGGGATCGATTCCCAGGATGCGCATCGCGCTCCCGCGGAGGACGGGTTCATGGCGGAGGGGGAGGCAGCCTTCATCTTAGGCGAATCTCAGGCGAAATTCGCCATCGCCTCGTCGGATATGTCGAAATTCGCATGGACCGTCTGGACGTCGTCCAGATCTTCCAGAGCGTCGGCCAGCCGCAGCATCGACTCGGCATCCTTGCCCTCGAGCTTCACCGAAGTGGCGGGCTCCATCCGGATCGCCGCGGACGACACCGCGAAGCTCGCGTCCACCAGCGCTGCCTTCACTGCGTCGAAGTCCGAGGGGGCGGCGACCACCTCCAGGGAGTCGTCGCTCTCCAGCACGTCGAGGGCCCCGGCCTCGAGAGCGACCTCGATCAGCGCATCGAGATCCGTCCCCTCCAGCGCGACGCTGACGATTCCCTTCTTTTCGAAGAGGTAGGCCACGCAGCCGGTCGATCCGAGATTTCCCCCGTTCTTGGCGAAGACATGCCGGACCTCGCTGACCGTCCGCTTCCGGTTGTCCGTCAGGGCCTCGAGGAGCACGGCGGTCCCCCCGGGACCATAGCCTTCGTAGATCACCTCCTCGTAGGCGGCATCCTCTCCGCCACCGATGCCCTTCTGGATCGCGCGCTGAATGTTGTCCTTGGGCATGTTGCCGGACCGGGCCTTGTCGATGGCCAGCCGCAGACGGGGGTTCGCATCGGGGTCCCCTCCCCCCATCTTGGCCGCCGTAACGATCTCGCGGATCAGCTTGGTGAAGATCTTGCCGCGCTTGGCGTCCGCGGCACCCTTCTTACGCTTGATCGTCGACCACTTGGAATGTCCGGACATCGCGCTGAACCAGTTAGCACGTGCGGGAGAGCCAGGAAACTGCTTAGGAATCCACCGCTTTTGCCGATACGGGGAGAGGCTTGCCGCGGCCTCCGCGTCGCGCTGTAGGGGAATCTTATCATGGCGGAGATGGCGGTCGGAATCGACCTGGGAACCAGCAACTCCTGCGTTGCGATCGCAAGCAGCGGCAAGGTGGAGGTGTTGGCGAACGCCTACGGCGAACACGTGACCGCCAGCGTCGTGGCCTTCGACGAGGAAGGCGCCATCACGGTGGGCAACGCCGCGAAGGCCAATGTCATCCACGATCCTCTCAACACAGTCTCCTCCGCGAAGCGCCTGATCGGCCGCTATTTCTTCTCCGAAGAGGTGAAGAAGGCCCAGGCCGTCTACTCCTATGGCATCGTCGAGGGTCCGGATCACAGCCTCCGCATCCAGATCCGAGACGAACAGTTCTCCCTCCCGGAAATCTCGGCCATGGTGCTTCGGGAGATGAAGACCATCGCCGAGGAGCAGCTGGGCCAGGAAGTGCACAAGGCCGTGATCACCGTGCCGGCCTACTTCAACGACAACCAGCGCCAGGCCACCAAGGACGCCGGTCGCATCGCCGGCCTCGAGGTGCTGCGTCTGCTGAACGAGCCCACCGCTGCCGCACTGGCCTACGGCTTTGGCCGCGGCCTCACCCAGCGGGTCGCCGTCTACGACCTGGGCGGCGGAACCTTCGACATCTCGGTCCTCGAGATCGGCAAGGACGTCTTCGAGGTGCTCTCCACCTGTGGCGACACCTATCTCGGAGGCGACGACTTCGACGACCGCTTGATCGACCTGATGGCCGACGAGTTCGTGGCCAGGGAGGGGATCAACCTCCGCAACGATCCCTATCGCCCTCGAGAAGCTCAAGATCGCCGCGGAGAACGCCAAGAAGGGGCTCTCCGTCGAGGAGCAGGTCGAGATCCGCATCCCCGACATCGCCAATGGCCCGGACGGACAGCCGCGCTCCATCGAGCGATCGGTCACCAGGTCCGAGTACGCATCCCTGGTGATGGACCTGATCCAGCGCACCTTCAAGGTCTGCGACGAGGCACTCCAGCAGGCCAACGTGATCGCTCAGGATCTGGGCGGCGTGATCCTGGTGGGCGGCTCGACCCGCCTTACCGCGGTCCGCGAGGCGGTGAGTGACTACTTCCAGCAGGAGCCCAAAGCCGATGTGGATCCGGACGAGGTAGTCGCCATGGGCGCCGCGATCCACGCGGCCTCGCTGTGCTCGACCGAGGAACAGGATTCGTTCCTGCTGGACGTGACGCCGCTGTCGCTTCGCATCGGCGTGGCCGGCGGACTCGCCGAGACGGTGATCGAGCGCAACACGCCGGTGCCCATCGAGCAGACCCGCACTTTCACCACCTACCAGGACTTCCAGGAGTCGGTGAAGATCAGGGTCTGCCAGGGCGAATCCCGCCAGGCCGAAGAGAACGAGATGCTCGGCCAGTTCGAGTTCTCGGGATTCAAGAAGGCGCGGCGAGGTGGGGTCAGGATCGACGTCACCTTCGAGATCAACAGCGACGGGATCGTAAACGTCACGGCCTGCGACCAGGAGACCGGACAGCAGGCCTCTACCCAGATCACACTGTCCTCGGGCCTCTCCGAGGAGGAGATCAACCAGATCATCGACGAGGGAAAGACGGACCGGGTGCGCGGCGGCGATGCAACGGATGCCGATTCTCAGGCCGCGGTCGCGGCATCGAGCCCGGCTCCTCCGGCCGAAGAAGAGCTCTCCGACGAGCTGGAGCTGCTCCCGGATGCGGCGGATCTGCTCGAGGAGCCCTCGGACCTCGAGATCGACGACGACGATACTGTCGCGCTCGGCGCCGCGGCAGAGGAAGACGACGCGGATCCGAATGCGGCGACACAGCCCGACCAGGAGCCGCTCGACGTGGATGCCACCTCCGAGACGACTGGGGAACTCGAGATCGAGACCGAGGGAGCGGAGAATCTCCCGGAGTTCCAGCCTCCCGCAGGCGACAGCGGCATCCAGGTGGACGAAATGGACGGCTCGCCCGACGACGAGACCCAGATCGAGAGCGGTGCCGAGAGCCTCTTCGACTCGGCCGGCGCCGACCTCGCCCCGCTCGACGACGAATCGGAGCGCTAGAACGACGTGCCCGCCCTGGCTCCCGCTGAGATCAAGGCGCTGATCAAGTTCATGGACGAACTCGACTACTACCAGATCCTCGAGGTGCCACGGGATGCGCCCGCCTCGGCGATCAAGCAGGGATACTACGCCGTCTCTCGGCGCTACCACCCGGACGCCAACCGCGCGCTTCGGGGCGAGGCCCGCCGGAACCTGGAGCATGTCGCCAAGCGCGTGACCGAGGCGTATTCGGTCCTGCGCCACGCCCGGCGGCGCCGGGCATACGATGGGCAGCTGGCGAAGGATCATCACGCCGTGCGCATCCGGCTCGCGGAGGCAGACTCCCAGGCGGAGAAGAAGACTCTGGAGGACCACCTGGGAACCACGCCCAACGGCCGCCGCTTCTTCGCCCTGGCCCGCGGCGACATCGACCGCAATGATCTCGACTCGGCGATCCGGAACCTTCAGATGGCTCTCACCTACGAGCCCGCCAACCAGTTCTTCAAGCAGAAGCTGAAGGAATGGAAGGAGCATCCGCGCCGCTAGCGGGTGTTTCTCTGCGGCTCGCTACCGCGGCCCAACCGGACGCGGCCCTACCGCCTCGAGCGCTGCGGCGTTGTCATTTGGCTGGTCCGATCCTACGCTGCCAGCGTGCGTACTCTGGCAGTTCCGATCGCAGCTGCGCTGGCCTTGCTCCTCCTGGTTCCCGGGTGCTCGCAACAGCCCGACGAGACCGCGCGAGCCAGAGAGATCCACCGGGAGCCGGCTCCGCCCGCCGCCTCCAGGCCCCTGCGTCGGGAGCGACCTCTCCCAGCCTACGAGGGGTACGGGGTCGATGGCGAGCGCATCTCGTTCTCCCAGCTGATCGGGAAGCGTCTGCTGCTGTTCTTCTTCGACCCCGAGGTGGGGGAGGCCCGCATGGTCGGCAGGGCGGTGACGAGCGTGGCCGCGGAGCGCAGCGGCCACAACTTCGACATCGTCGGCATCGCCACTCGCGGCAGCCGTGAGGACGCCAGGAGCTTCGTCGAGGAGCTCGGCATCGAAATTCCCGTGCTCTACGACACCGGTGCGGGGCTGGCGGGTCTCCTGAACATTCGCGCGCCGGCGGCCCTGGTGGTTGCCGACGCCAGCGGGTACCTGATCGACGGCAGCTCGAGCTTCCCGAGCGACGGGGAGAACCCGCCTGCCGTGGTCGAATCGCAGATCCGGGAGTGGCTGCGACTGCCAATCGAGAATGCGGCCGCCGTCTCGGTGCTGGGAAAGCGCCCCGAGGCGCCGCTGTTCAGCGCCACGCGACTCGACGGGGGCGAGCGATTCGAGCTGGCCGCGCAGCGGGGAAAGCCGGTGGTGTTGGTGTTCTTCCTGCCCACCTGCCCGCACTGTCACCACGCGCTTCGCTTCTTCAGGGAGGCGCTGGCCGAGATCCCCGAGGCGAAGCGTCCGGTGCTGGTGGCGGTGCTGGCGATGGATCGCAGCATCGGGGTCCGCGAGCAGCTCGAGCAGGATCAGCTCGATTTCTTCCCGGTCCTGCTGGACCCCGACCGCTCGATCCGTACCGCCTACGGCGTGATGGCCGGGGTACCGGTCACCTTCCTGATCGATAGGGACGGTTCCATCGCATCGCGCACCGAGGGATGGCGGGCTGGGCGGGAGCCACCGCTGATGCGAATGCGCCTGGCCAGGATCGCCGGGGATGAGGCCCCCATGCTGCTTCACGCGACGGGTTATAGCGGCAACGAGTTCTGCGAGGTCTGCCACGAGCGGGAGAACGAGACGTGGCTGCTCACCAACCACGCCCGTGCCTTCGACACCCTGGTCCGCCACGGCTCCGATCGCGACCCCGAGTGCGTGGGGTGTCACGTGGTCGGCTGGGGGGAGCCCGGGGGCTTCTCGGAGGCGGATCCCGCCGTCCATCTCGAGAACGTCGGGTGCGAGACCTGCCACGGCCGCGGCGGCGGCCACCTGACCGAGAAACCGGCCGAGGAACTCCCCGTGGAGCCCGACTACGAGGAGCTCTGCACGACCTGTCACAATCGGAAGCACTCGCTCGGCTTCGACTACGCGACCTTCCTGCCCCTCGTCTCTCACGAGGCGAACCTCCAGCTGGCGGACCTCTCTCTGGAGGAGCGGCGCAGGATTCTCGAAGAACGGCAGAAGCCTCGGGAGAACCTGTTGCCGAGCTTCGCCGAATACACCGGCTCGGAGGCCTGCGAGTCCTGCCACGAGGAGGAGTTCGCAACCTGGTCGAAGCAGCCCCACGCAGCGGCGATCGAGAAGCTCGAGGCCCCCGCCGAGACGGAGGACCCCGAATGCCTGCGCTGCCACACCACGGCCTTCGGCAGGCCCGGCGGCTTTCCCAGCGACGGCAAGCCCGCGGAGCATCCCGACCTGGCTGTCGTCGGCTGCGAATCCTGCCACGGCCCCGGCGGCAAGCACGTCGAAACCGAGGGCCTGGAGACCGGAAGCATCATCGCACTGGGCGACAAGTGCGATTCCTGCGTGATTCTTCAGATCTGCGGATCCTGTCACGACGAGGCCAATGATCCCGGCTTCGAGTTCGAGCTCCTCGACAAGATCGAGCTCCAGCGCCACGGTACGATCGAGGCGGGGACGGGTGAGCCGCTGGACACCCAAGCTACCAGCCAGGAGCGAGAGTCGAGCTGATGGGAGACCTGAAGCGGGAAACGGCGGAGGTCCTTGCGGCGGCTCGGGCTGCGTTGGGCGAGCTCGTCGAGGAGGGAGTCGACCGGATTCCGGCGACCGCGGAAGCGGCGAAGCCCGCAGCGGAGAGCCGGACACTGGAGGCGGTTCGCGCCGAGCTCGGGGAATGCACCCGCTGCGGCCTCGGTGAGGGGCGAACCCAGATCGTGTTCGGCGACGGGAATCCGCACGCGAACCTGCTCTTCATCGGAGAGGGGCCCGGCGAGCAGGAGGATCTGCGCGGAGTGCCCTTCGTGGGCCGCGCCGGTGAGCTGCTGACCCGGATGATCGAGAAGGGGCTCGGGATCTCGCGAAGCGAGGTCTACATCTGCAACATCGTCAAGTGCCGACCGCCGGGAAACAGGAATCCTCAGGCCAAGGAGGTGGCTGCCTGCCGCCCCTTTCTGGACGGTCAGATCGACGCCGTCCAGCCCCGGGTCATCGTCACACTGGGCAAACCCGCCTCGAGCCTGCTGCTCGGACGCGACATCGCGATCACCAAGGTACGCGGGATCTGGCACGAGTACCGCGGAATTCCGGTGATGCCGACCTTCCACCCAGCCTTCGTATTGCGCCAGTACACCGAGCAGAACCGGCGCCTGGTCTGGGAAGACCTCAAGGCAGCGCTGGATCGATCTCGCGAAAACTAGTCTCGGGGACGTTGTTGAACGTTCACTTTCGGGCCTTGCCCGAAAGTGAACGTTCAACAACGTCCCCGCCAAAGGCTAAGGGCGCTCCGGGACCTTCTCCGACTGCTGTCGGCGGAACTC
This sequence comes from uncultured delta proteobacterium, assembly GCA_963722885.1. Taxonomy (GTDB): domain Bacteria; phylum Myxococcota_A; class UBA9160; order UBA9160; family UBA6930; genus CAVXZE01. The sequence continues at coordinate 189,088 of CAVROS010000001.1, read as the reverse complement.
GCCGAGCCTTCGGCGCACCTCCGGGTCGCTTCTCGCGATGATCGCGGCGGCGAGAAGCCCGGCGTTCTTGGCGCCTCCCTTGCCGATGCCGAGGGTGCCGACGGGAATGCCCCCGGGCATCTGGACGGTGGCGAGGAGCGCATCGAGGCCCTGCAGGGGAGAGCTCTCGATGGGTACCCCGAGAACCGGCAGTAGCGTATGAGCGGCAGTCACCCCGGCCAGGTGCGCCGCTCCACCGGCACCACAGATGATGACCTCGACGCCGTTCTCCTCGGCCGACTCCAGATAGCGGATCAGGCGATCCGGCGTGCGATGGGCGGAGATGACGCGGACGTCGTGAGCGATTCCGAGACCGTCGAGGACCTCTTCGGCGGGCTTCATCACACCGTAGTCGTTGGCACTTCCCATCAGGATCGCGACAGTGGCGGGCACCTTTCTTCCCTCCTCGGTTTCAGGAGCAGGAGTGTACTGTCGTCCAGCGAAAATGGGATAGTCTTGCTGCTCGCGCTGGGGGTGCTCCCATGAAGGCCGTGGTCGTGCGTGAGCAGGGGCAGCTCGTCGTCGAGACCGTCCCCGACCCGACGCCGGAGCCCGGTGAGCTCGTGCTCCGGGTCTCGGCCTGCGGGATCAGCGGAAGCGACCTGCACGCGCACCAGCTCGGTCTGATACCGCCAGGGAGCGTCATGGGCCACGAGTTCTGCGGCGAGGTCATGGAATCGAGGCTCGGCCACAAGGCGGGTGATCGCGTCTGCGCGCTGCCCTCGATCTCCTGCGGCGAGTGTGGCCGATGCCGGAGCGGCCTCGGCGCCTACTGCTCGAGCAGGAAGACCATCGGCTTCGGCGCCTCGAACGGAGCCTTTGCGGAGTACGTCAGCGTCGCCGCTCACGAGACGGTCCGTCTTCCCGACGGAGTCGACTCGACGCTGGGCGCCCTGGTGGAGCCCCTGGCGGTGGGTCTGCACGCGGTGAACGTGGGAAGGATCCGGCGCGGGGAGACCTGCCTGGTGATCGGCGCGGGCCCCGTCGGCCAGGCCACCGCGCTCTGGGCCCGTCACTTCGGCGCCGGCCAGGTAGTCGTGTCCGAGATCACGCCCGCACGCCGCGCTCTGGCGGAGCAGATGGGAGCCACGACGAGCCTCGACCCGAGAGCCGCCGGGCTGGACTCGAGGCTGGCCGAGCTCGCTCCGGAGGGGCCTGACGTGGTCTTCGAGGCCGTGGGGGCGCCTGGCGTCATCGGGGAAGCCATCGGCCTGGCTCGCTTCCGCGGGCGGGTCGTCGTCGTCGGTCTCGGATTCTCCGCGGATACGATCCAGCCCCTGGCGGCGACCTCCAAGGAAGTCAGCGTGAGCTTCGTCCTCGCCTACGAGAAGGACGACTTCCAGTACACCGTGGACATGATGGAACAGGAGCGGATCGAGCCGCGACCCATGGTCACCGATCGGATCGGCCTCGACGACGTGCCCGAGGCCTTCCGGGCGCTGGCCAAGCCCGATTCGCAATGCAAGGTGGTGGCCTACCCAGGCTGAGATCCCGCCGCCGCGGCCCTACTTCAGCTTGGTTTCCTTGTAGACGACGTGCTTGCGTACGACGGGGTCGTACTTCTTGAACTCGAGCTTGTGGGGCGTATTGGTCTTGTTCTTCGTCGTGGTGTAGAAGTGACCGGTGCCCGCACTCGACTCCAGCTTGATCTTCTCGCGCTTGCCCTTCTTCGCCATCTCCGTTCGCCTCGAGAATCGGGCGCAGCCTAGCTGCGCACCCCTTCGGGAACCGGTTCGCCACTCTTCACGAAGACGCGAACCCGCTTTCCGTCACGCTCTTCTACGCGCACGCGGCTCGGCCGATTGTCCTTGGGATCGACCAGCATCACGTTCGACGCGTCGATGAAGCCCTCCTGCTCGATGATGCCACCGGTGCGGCTCCCCTTGCGACCGGCCTTCAAGTGTCGCTTCTGGATCCGCACCTTCTCCACGCGGAGCCTGCCCTTTTCGGGGCTCACCGCCAGCACGCGACCCTGTTTTCCCTTGTCCGTGCCGGAGATGACCTCGACCAGGTCTCCCTTGCGGATTTGAAGCGCCATCGGATGGTTTCCTCCAGGAACGCGTATAGGTGCCGCTTCAGCGCCTGCAAGTCAAGTGCCCCGGGGGAATAGCAGAAAACCGTGCTGGCGGCGCACCGGATCTGTCACGGTCCGGACCCCCATCCGGGCTTTCAGCCCTGGCATCTCGCACTGCGGGTTTCGGAATCGAAGTCCCAGGCTACAATGCGCTCCCAGTGACCACTCGCTGGCTCGCAGCTCTGCCCCCCACAATCCTGCTTCTCGTCGCTTCACCGGTATCGCCGGCAAGGGGGGAGTCGACCCTCTCGCTTTCGCCGCCGGAGAGCTTTGGCGAGATCGCCGCGGACACCTACGACGAAGACGGCCGCAGGGTGGGCAGCGCGAATCTGCGAATCCAGCGCCTTTCCAGCGGAAACGTGATGATGGAGGTGCAGACCGGCATCGACGGATCCGCTCGAAGCGCGGCGTCCGCCGAGCTCGCACCGAACGGACCGGACGGCACGCTTCGCCTGGTGAGGGAGCGCACTCAGGCAGTCGACGAGACCGATACACCGATGGGTGTGACGACCATCGACCACACCGCCGGTGTGGCGCAGTGCGGAAAGCCGGAGGGAAGTGACGACGAGCCGGTGCGGGTCGAGCTACCGACCGAGGACCGCGTGGTGAACGTACCCCTCAACCTGCTCTTCCAGCCGCTGGTACGAGGGGAAACCGAGATCGTCGACTTTCAGGTCCTGCTCTGCCGGGCCCGCGGCGCGCGAATCGTCAGCGCCCAGGCCAAGGTGGCCGATACCAGTAGCGAAGACGGCGACCGGCTCGTCGAGATCCGCTACAGCCTGGACTTCGGCCCGATCCTCTCGCGCCTGGCAGCTCCTTTCATGCCCCAGCTCTCCTTCTGGTTCGAAGGGAATTCCCCGGGGGCATGGGTGGGTCACCGAATGCCACTGTTCTCCAAGGGCCCGACGGTCTTCGTGGTGCGCTCCGGCTTCTCACCCAACCTGCTGGGTGCCCGACCCTAGCCGGCATTTCTCACCCAAAGAGATGGCTACCCGGTATGCTCACCGATGATGCCGTTGCGCGCCCTGGCCCCGCTATTGATGGCGGTGATCGTCTCTGCCCTGCCCGCTCGCGGAGGAGACGAGAAGATCTGGCTCGAGGTGCAGGCGCCGGAACCGGGTACGGTCGTGACCGGGCCCATCGGGATGCTCGAGGTCGAGGGCTGGGCCGGCGCCAGCAGCGAAGACCGCCACGAGCTGATCGTCGCCATCGACGTGTCCCGGAGCACCGGCCTGCCCTCGGGCGTCGATGTGAACGCCAATGGCAGGATCGGTCGCACGCTGCGCTCGAACCGGGACCCCCTGCGAGGGCCGAATCCGCGGCGGAGATGCAGCGACCCAGGTGATACGGTGCTGGCGGCGGAGATCGCCGGCGCGCGCTACCTGATCGAGCACCTGGACCCGAAGCGCACCCGGGTCGGCGTCGTCATCTTCTCGGGCGGGGCGCGGGTGATCGCACCGCTGGAGAGCTCTCGCGACGAAATCGGCGCCGCACTCGACAAGGTCGCGGCGGACACCATTCCATCCGGGACGACGAACATCGCCGCCGCCCTGCGCACGGCGACCCGCGCCGTTCTCGACGGCGCGCCTCTCCCGGGCGCAGAGCCCCATCGCTCGCTGATCCTGCTCTCCGATGGGACGCCCGCAGGATGGAAGCCGATCGAGGAGAGCGCGGCAGAGATCGTCGAGGCCGCCCTCGAGACCGCCGAAATGGGGGTGCGAATCCACGCCTTCGCGATCGGGGTCGAGATCATGGAGGGAACCGACGTCTACGCGAGTATCTCCGCCCAGAGCGGCGGGTACTTCGTCGCCATCCAGAAGCCTGCCGACATCGGGCTGCGTCTCTCTCGGCTCAATCTGACCCGGCGAACGGAGGTCGCCCTCGCGAACACCACCACGGGGGAGCCCGGCCGCGCGACTCGCCTCTTCCCGGACGGCTCCTTCGACGGCGTCGTCAGCCTGGCACCCGGGGAAAACCGCATCTCCGTCGCGGCGCACGCGCCGGGCGGCACCCCGCAGATCGCCGAGCGCGTCGTCTTCTTCGAGAGACGGGTCCCCAGGGACGCGGCGGAGCTCCAGGCCGCTCGCGAGAAGCTCGCGCGGCTACGCCGAAGGACGATGGAAACCGAGTTGACTCTCGAGATCGAGCGCAGCCGGGACGCCGAGCAAGACAAGGAGCTCGACCTCCTCCTCGATCCAGGCAGCGGCTGAACCCAAACGGGGACGCTGTTGAAGTGACCGAGAGCCGGGCGGCGAGTCCTAGCCGCCGGCTCGGGTCCGTCGCCAGGCGAGCAGCATCGCCACGAGGACGATGCCCACGCCCCCGGTAGCGGCTGTCCACAGTATGCGATCCAGGCTTTGCATGAACATGAGGATGTCCACGTTCCCGGTCTCCCAGAAGACCCACTCGCTCGCGATCGTCGTGGCGAACACCGGCTTCCCGTCGCCAGCACGATGAGGCCGTTGCCGGTGGCCGGGTCGAGGCGGGCGGCCGTATTGATTGCTGGGGCGTTGTTGCCGTCGTGCCCGACCACGAAGCCACCTTTGCCGTTTCTCGCATAGAGGATCGTGCCCAGTCCCCAGATGTCGCGACCCAGCTGCGATGCCTGGGGAGTCCGCATCTGCTCGACGGTCCCCGGCTCGAGGACACCGCGTCCGATCGGCTCTCCGTTCGGACCCGGCAGGTGCGCCTGGACGAAACGCGTGAGGTCGGACACGGAGGTGTAGAGAGACGCCGCGGCCAAGGCGGCGAAGCGGTAGTGGGTCGCCCGCGTGGAGTCGACATCGTAGAAATCGGCCAGCTTCGAGCTCTCGGCACGGCTCCAGTCGAACGTCGAGTGCCGCATGCCCAGCGGACCGAGCACGACCCGCTGCATGTAGGACTCGAACTCTTCGCCCGTCACGTCCTCGATCAGTAGCTGCAGCAGCGTGTAGCCCCCGCCGGAGTACTGCCAACGGCTGCCGGGCTCGTGGCCGACGATCACGACACCGCTCGCATCCGGCATGGCATCCGTCGCGCGGGTGAGCGACTCCTCGAGCGTCTGGACGCGCTCGCCCGGCTCGAAGCCGCCGTAGCCGAGACCATCCGTCAGACCCGCCGAGTGACTCAGCAGCCGCCGCACCGTGACCCCATTCGCGTCGAAGTCACTCTCGGGCAGCTGCCATCGTTTGAGGTAGGCTGCAACCGGGACATCGAGCGCGATCCGACCCGACTCGACCAGCGCCATCACCCCCCATGCGCTGATCCACTTGCTGAGCGACGCGACCTGGAAGACGCTGTCCCGATCCACCGGCTCGCCCACCGAGAACGCGTGCTCGTGGTGGACCGCGCCGTCCCGGATCAGGGCGAGGACGGCGTTGCCCGCACACTCCGCCTGGATCCGCGCGTCCGCCGCTTCGGAGAACGCCCGGAGGTCGCCCCGCGGTGCCAGCGGGGCACGACCCCAGCCCTGGAAGGCCGATCAGAACGACCGCGATCCACGCCATCACCAGGCCGACAGTTGCCAGCAGCACTCGCATCGCTGCCACCCATTTCTCCTTCAGCACCCGAATGGCGACAGGCCTCATGGGTGGCTCAAGTTCTCAGGGGAGCGGGTACCCGGAATACGGTCAAGCAGCCGAACAGAAACGGCGCCACTCCCCGGACCTGCAGTCCGAAGAGTGGCGCCGCAAAAGAAATTCCTACCGTCGAGCTACTCTCCCACCGAGAAACCCGGCAGTACCATCGCCGAGGCAAGGCTTAACTTCCGTGTTCGGAATGGGAACGGGTGTGGCCCCTGCTCCATAGACGGTAGGAAAACCGTTTTTCAAGGGTGTCTTCGACAACCCAATAGCTTTCTGGGCCCAGCGCGGGAATCGCGCCTGGCGAGCTCGTGGTCAAGCCTCACGGGCGATTAGTACCGGTCAGCTTCACGCATTGCTGCGCTTCCACCTCCGGCCTATCGACGTCCTCGTCTCGGACGGCCCTTCAGGAGACCGAAGTCTCTGGGAGATCTCATCTTGAGGTGGGCTTCCCACTTAGATGCTTTCAGCGGTTATCCCATCCGAACGTAGCTACCCGGCGGTGCGGCTGGCGCCACAACCGGTACACCAGAGGTTCGTCCATCCCGGTCCTCTCGTACTAGGGACAGCTCCTCTCAAATCTCCTGCGCCCACGGCGGATAGGGACCGAACTGTCTCACGACGTTCTAAACCCAGCTCGCGTGCCACTTTAATCGGCGAACAGCCGAACCCTTGGGACCTGCTTCAGCCCCAGGATGTGACGAGCCGACATCGAGGTGCCAAACCTCCCCGTCTATGTGAACTATTGGGGGAGATAAGCCTGTTATCCCCGGCGTACCTTTTATCCGATGAGCGATGGCCCTTCCATACGGAACCACCGGATCACTAAGACCTGGTTTCCCACCTGCTCGACTTGTAGGTCTCGCAGTCAAGCTCCCTTATGCCTTTGCACTCTGCGGCTGGTTTCCAATCAGC
>CAVROS010000001.1:0-177500 GCA_963722885.1 uncultured delta proteobacterium | reverse complement strand
TCTCGCCGGGAAAGGCCTGGCGAAGCACGTCGAGGAGTCCTGCCTCCCCCTGGGGGCCGAGAGACACCGAGACCTCCGGGATCTCCTCCGGAACCTCGCGGTTCTGAACCACTTTCTGGAAGTGTGCCGCCGCCCGCTCGGCGCCGGAGCTCCCGTGGAAGCGCTCCACCACGCGAAAAGCGAGGCGCTGCTTGAGCGCCAGGGGATCCCCCGCGCCCGCCCGTACCTCCTCGGCCGGGGGCGCCAGGTCATTCCAGCGGCCGAATCCCAGCTCGCGGATGTACTCCAGCATCAAGGGGTCGGAGATGCTCATCGCGCGCCCGTAGATTTCCTCGGGTGGATCGGTGATTCCGATGGTGTTGCCGATGCTCTTCGACATCTTCTCGCGGCCATCGGTGCCCACCAGGAGGGGATGGGTGATCACCGCCTGAGGCGGCTGCCCATAGTCCCGCTGGACCTCGCGCCCGACCAGCAGGTTGAAGGTCTGATCGGTTCCACCGAGCTCCACGTCGGCCCGCAACGCCACCGAGTCGTAGGCCTGGAGGAGCGGATACAGGATCTCGTGGAGCGAGATGGGCTCGCTGTTCGCCAACCGCTTGGCGAAGTCGTCCCGCTCGAGCATGCGCGCAACGGTGTAGCTCGAGCAGAGCCGAACGAAGTCCGCAGCGTGCATCGCGTCGGTCCACTCGCTGTTGTAACGGACCTCGGCCCGATCCACGTCGAGGATCAGCCGCACCTGGTCGACGTAGGTGGCGGCGTTCCGACGCACGGTCTCTTCGTCGAGGGCCGGCCGCGTCTTCTTCTTGCCCGTCGGGTCGCCGATCCGGGCAGTGAAATCTCCCACCAGAAAGATGACGGTGTGGCCGAGTTCCTGGAAGCAGCGCAGCTTCTCCAACACAATGGTGTGACCGAGGTGGAGGTCTGGAGCCGAGGGATCCAGGCCCAGCTTCACGCGGAGAGGCCTCCCCTTCTGGATCGCTTCCACGATCCTGGGCCGCAGCTCCTCCTCGCCGACGAAGTCCTCGGCTCCCTGGCGAATCATCTCGAGCTGACGCTCGACCTCTACGGTGACATCCGTCATCGAACCCTCTCCCCAATCCGCTGCAAGCGGCGCTCCGTCAAGACGGCACCCACTGCCCGGTCGTGGGGCTCTCGTGGCACCTCCTCGACCAGCTGGCACTCGAAGCCAACGCCCAGGGCGAGCGGTCCCCCTTCCCCCATCGCACCCAGCGCCCGGTCGAAATATCCCCCTCCCCGGCCCAGCCGACCACCCCGGAGATCGAAGGCCACACCGGGCACGAGCAGCAGGTCCTCAGGGCCGAGCCCGACGCTCTGCTGCTCCGGCGGCGGAGCCAGCACACCGTAGCGCTCCCGGATCAGGTCCTCCCATCGCGGGCAGGGGGCGAACCCCAGGCGGTTCCGCCCGGCCATCCGGGGCCAGAGGAGGACCTTTCGGCTCGCCCGGGCGATCTCGTAGAGGGGCCGTGTCGGAAGCTCGTCCGGAAGGGCCGCGTAGAGAACCAGTCGCGCTCGCTCCCGGAACTCGGGGGCCTCTGCGAGCCGCTCCGCGGCCCGCTGGCCCGCAGCCCGAACCTCAGCGGGTCCGAGCAGCTGGCGCCGCGCCACCACGAGCTCCCGCAGTCGTTGCTTCCGGGCCCGGATGTTCAGTGGGTCGTCGGTGCCGTGTCGGCGATGGCTGCTTCGACCAGGTTGATCAACTCCCCGAGGTCATTGGGGGGAATCTTCTCCCCCTGGGAAGTCGTGCCCGCAGTATCGCGCAGCGAAATCAAGTGGTTTGCGATGTTGAGGGCAGTCAGAACCGCGATGTCCAGGGTGTCCACGGTACCGGTTCGATCCCGCACCTTCGCCATCGTCTCGTCCACCAGCGCGGCGGCGCGGCGGATCGTCGAGGGGTCCGAATCACTCCGGATCCGGTACTCCTGGCCCAGGATTTCGACGGGAATCGTACGCTTGGTCACCGAAGCGCTCTAGTCCGACGAGGACGAGCTGAATCGCTCGTCCAGGTGATCGATCTGGGCAATCAGATCGTCGATGCGCTTGGCGGCATCCTGACGATTCTGGTTCATCTCCAGGATCTGATCGTCGAGAGAGCGGATGCGGGAATCGCGCCCCTCCAGATCGGCGCGTAGCGAAGCGTTCTCGCCCTGGAGCACTCGATACTTCTCCACGAGACTGCGCACCAGGCGATCGAGTCGCTCGAAGTTCGTGTCCTTGCTCGTCGTCGATGTGGAGTCGGGAATGGCTGCACCCCTGTCGCAGAGCAGATCCTACCGGTAGCGACGGAAACGAGTCAAGGCTGTTGCCGATCCTTTCGCAAAATCGGCCAGCGTCCCGAACGCCCCGGCCCTCCGGGGGAGAGCACGAGAGAGGCCGCTGGCTAGCCCGAGAACTTCGGCAACAGCGAATGGCCCATCAGGTATGCGTCGATTCTCTGGGCAGCCTCGCGCCCGGCGTCGATGGCGGTGACCACCAGCGACGCACCCAGTGTGGTGTCGCCGGCCGCGAAGACGCCCTCTTCGCTGGTCATGTAGTCGTCCACCACCACGTTGCCCTGCTGATCCAGATCCAACCCCAGGCTCTCGACGAATCCGGTGTAGACCACGTGAAGGAAGCCCATCGCGAGCAGCACCAGATCCACCTGCATGCTGAACTCGGTGCCGGGGATCTCCTTCATCTCCCAGCCCTGGGGCCCGCTGGTCCACTCGACCTCGACCCCGTGCAGCTGGCTCGCCCGAACGTTCTTGCCGGAGAGCTTCTTGGTCAGGACGCCCCAGCGTCGCTGGCACCCCTCCTCGTGCGAGGTGGAGGTCCGCAGGATCTGGGGCCACATCGGCCACGGAGTCGTCGGGTTCTTCCCGTCGGGCGGCTTCGGAAGGATCTCCAGCTGGTGGACCTCCCTGGCCCGCTGCCGGAGCGAGGTGCCGACGCAATCGCTGCCCGTGTCGCCGCCGCCGATCACCACGACGCGCTTGTCCTGGGCCGAGATCCGGGCGGTCGACGCCGGGGGCGGATCCCCGGCCACGATACGGTTCTGCTGCACCAGGAAATCCATGGCGTAGTGGACATTGTCGAAGGCGGCGCCCAGAACGTTCAGGCCTCGCGGCTCGCCCGCCCCCATCGCCAGCAGGATCGCGTCGAAATTCTTCCGCAGGTAGCGCGCGGAGAGATCCTCCCCCACCACCACGCCGGTCTCGAACTTCACCCCTTCCGCGTCGAGCTGGCGCAGGCGGCGATCGATCACCCACTTCTCCAGCTTGAAGTCCGGGATCCCGTAGCGGAGCAGGCCTCCGATCCGATCGTCCTTCTCGAACACCACGACGTCGTGTCCGACCCGAGCCAGCTGCTGAGCGGCGGCCAGACCGGCCGGGCCCGACCCCACGATCGCCACCTGCTTGTCGGTCCGCAGCGGCGACGGCCGGGGCTCCACCCAACCCTCTGCAAACGCGCGCTCGGCGATCTGGTACTCGATGTGCTTGATCAGCACCGGGGCGTCGTTGATGCTCAGCGTGCACGCCGGCTCACACGGCGCCGGACAGACCCGGCCGGTGATCTCCGGGAAGTTGTTGGTGGAGTGGAGGTTCTCGCTTGCCTCGCGCCACTTGCCTCGATACACCAGATCGTTGAACTCGGGAATGCGGTTGTGCACCGGGCACCCGGTGTGGCAGAAGGGAATCCCACAGTCCATGCAGCGCGACGCCTGCCGGACCAGCGTCTCTTCCGGGTGCGGAAGGTCGACTTCGGCGAAGTCCTCGACCCGCTCGGCCACCGGACGATGGGCGATGTCCTCGCGCTGATGCTCGAGGAATCCCTCCGGCTTAGCCATACACCTCCTCCGTAGCGGGGGTGAACGGGTCCCGCGCCTCCTCGCGCTCGCGCTGCCGCTCGAGCGCCTCGCGGTAGTCGATCGGCATCACCTTGACGAACTTTCCCGCCATCTCGTCCCAGCTGTCCAGGATCCGCTGGGCCTGCTCGCTCCCCGTCCACTTCCGGTGCCGCGTGATCAGGAAGTGCAGCAGGGCTTCGTCCTCGTCCTGCCAGAGAGACTCCAGGTCCACCATGTCCAGGTTGCAGAGGGTGTCGAACAGCTGGTGCTCGTCCAGCACGTAGGCGACGCCACCGCTCATTCCCGCCCCGAAGTTCCGGCCCGTCCTCCCGATGACGACCACGGTGCCGCCGGTCATGTACTCGCAGCCGTGATCCCCCAGACCTTCGACCACTGCCACCGCCCCGCTGTTCCGCACTGCGAAGCGCTCACCGGCCACGCCGTTGATGAAGGCCTCGCCCGAGGTGGCGCCGTAGAGCAGGGTATTGCCGACGATGATGTTCTCGTGGGCGGCGAAACGCGCGGTGGGCGGGGTCTGGACCACGATCCGTCCACCGGAGAGTCCCTTGCCGACGTAGTCGTTCGAATCGCCGATCAGCCGCAGCGTCACGCCCGCCGCCAGGAAGGCTCCGAAGCTCTGACCTGCCGAGCCGGTCAGTGTCACCTCGATCGTCCCGTCCGGAAGGCCCTGCATCCCATGACGCTTCACGATCCGGTTGCTCAGAATCGCGCCGACGGCGCGGTGGACGTTCTTGATCGGCGCCTGGTACTTCACGGGCTCACCGTTCTCGATCGCCGCCTTGCGTCTTCTCCAGGATCTGCCAGTCCAGATGCGACTGGAGCGTTTCCGTCTGCGGCCGCACGCAGCGGATCGCCCGGCCTTCCGACGCATCCGGCTGCCAGAGCGCCGCCGAGAAGTCGAGCCCGCGCGCCTTCCAGTGGTCGATGGCCTTGCGGCCGTGCAGGAGATCCACGCGCCCCACCATGTCGTCGAACCTGCGGAAGCCCAGCTGCGCCATGATCTGGCGCACCTCTTCGGCCACGAACAGCAGGTAGCGCTCCAGATGCGCCGGGTCGCCGGCGAACTTCGCGCGCAGCTCCGGCGTTCTGCGTCGCCACCCCGACCGGACAGGTGCCCAGATGACACTTCCGCATCATGATGCATCCCTGTGTCACCAGGGCCGCCGTCCCGAAGCCGAATCGCTCCGCCCCCAGCAGCGCCCCGACCACGACGTCCCGCCCCGTCTTCAGCTGGCCATCCACCTGAACCACGATCCGGTCGCGCAGGCCGTTCAGGACCAGGGTCTGCTGGGTCTCGGCCAGGCCGATCTCCCAGGGAATCCCCGCGTGCTTGATCGACGAGAGCGGGCTGGCCCCGGTGCCACCGTCGTGACCGCTGATCAGCACCTCGTCGGCGTTCGCCTTGGCGACGCCCGCAGCGACCGTGCCCACGCCGACCTCGGCCACCAGCTTGACCGAAACCTTCACGCCGGGGTTGCTGCACTTGAGGTCGTAGATGAGCTGGGCCAGATCCTCGATCGAGTAGATGTCGTGATGCGGCGGCGGCGAGATCAGCGTGACCCCCGGCGTCGAGTACCGGAGCCTGGCGATCTCCTCGGTCACCTTGTGGCCGGGCAGCTGTCCGCCTTCTCCGGGCTTGGCCCCCTGCGCCATCTTGATCTGCAGCATCTTGGCGTGGGCCAGATACTCGATGGTCACCCCGAACCGGGCGCTCGCCACCTGCTTGATCGCGGAATTCTTCGAGTCCCCGTTGGACAACGGCTGATAGCGCACCGGGTCCTCGCCGCCTTCGCCGGTGTTGCTCATGGCGCCAAGCCGGTTCATGGCGATCGCCACCGACTCGTGCACCTCCTTGCTGATCGAGCCGTGCGACATGGCACCGGTGCAGAAGCGCTTGACGATCTCGCTGCCTGGACTCGACCTCTTCCAACGGTACGGGCTCCGCCGGTGCGAACTCGAGCAGCCCTCGCAGCGTGCACAGGCTGCGCGACTGATCATCGACGAGCTGGGCATACTCCGCGTAGGCGGCGGGATCGTTGGCACGCACGGCGTGCTGGAGACCGGCGACGGTTCGCTGGTTCCACATGTGGCGCTCACCATCCAACCTGAGGTGATACTCGCCGCCGAAATCCAGCTCGATCGCTCCCGCCGGCGGCTGTCCGAACGCCTTCCCGTGACGGCTCAGGGCCTCGCGGGCGATGACGTCCAGATCGGCACCACCGATCCGGGAGGTGGTGCGTTCGAAGTAGGCATCGATCACGCTGCGGTCCAGACCGACGGCTTCGAACAGCTGGGCTCCGCGGTAGCTGCGCAGCGTCGAGATGCCCATCTTGGACATGGTCTTCAGAATGCCCTTCTTCACCGCCGTCACGTATTGGTCACAGAGCTGGTCGGGGTCGGCCACCTCCGGGAACTCGCCCCGCCCGTAGAGCGTGTGAATGGCCTCGAAGGCGAGATAGGGATTGACGGCGTTTGCCCCGTAGCCGCAGAGCAGGCAGAAGTGCATGACCTCTCGCGGCTCGCCGCTCTCGACCACCAACCCCGCCTCGGTCCGCAGGCCGCGGTCCAGCAATCCGTGATGCACCGCGGCGGTCGCCAGCAGGCTGGGTATCGGCGCGCGCTGCGCCGTAACACCCCGATCGCTGAGGATCACCAGCGCTGCGCCGCGCCGGATCGCCGCCTCCGCCGCGTCGATCATCGCATCGATCCCGCGCCGAAGTGCTCCCCCGGGATCCTCCGCGTCCATGTCGAACAGCGCCCCTACCGTCTCCACCTGGAAATCGTCCCGCTTCACCGCGCGCAGGCGCTCGATGTCGTCGTTGGTCAGGATCGGATGCGGAAGCGTCAGCTGGCGGCAGTGCTCGGGGGTCTCGTCCAGCAGGTTGCGCCGCTTGCCGATGAACGTGACCAGCGACATCACCAACCCCTCGCGCAGTGGATCGATGGGCGGGTTCGTCACCTGTGCAAACAGCTGCTTGAAGTAGTTGAACAGCGGCTTGGGCTTGTCCGACAGGACCGCCAGCGGCGTATCCGTACCCATCGAGCCCACCGGCTCCTGGCCGTTGGCTGCCATCGGAACCAGAATCATCTGGAGCTCTTCGCGGGTGTAGCCAAAAGCCCGAAGCTGTTGGGCGGTCGTTTCCGGGTCACTCTCCACCGCGCGCGAGACACCGAACAGTCCGCGCAGCTCGATCTGATTTCTCTCGAGCCAGCGACGGTACGGCTGCTGACGCGCGATCTTTCCCTTCACCTCGTTGTCGACGACGATCCGACCCTGTTCGGTGTCGACGAGGAACATCTTCCCCGGTTGCAGGCGACCCTTGGACTGAATCCGCTCCACCGGGAAGTCGATGACTCCCGCTTCGCTCGCCAGCACCATCAATCCGTCGCTGGTGACGACGTACCGGGCCGGTCGAAGCCCGTTCCGGTCGAGGGTGCCCCCCACCAGTCGGCCATCGGTGAAGACCATGGCCGCTGGACCGTCCCAGGGCTCCATGATCGACGCGTGGTACTCGTAGAAGGCCCGCTTGTCCGTGCTGATGTGATAGCTCGGTCCGAACGCCTCCGGAATCAACATCATCATCGCATGGGGCAGCGACCGGCCGGCCATCCACAGAAGCTCCAGGACGTTGTCGAAGCACGCCGAATCGCTCGCCCCCGGCGTGATGATCGGGTACAGGTCGCTCAGATCCTCGCCGAGCAGCGGGCTGGACAGATGAGCCTCGCGCCCCCGCATCCGGTTCGTGTTGCCGCTCAGCGTGTTGATCTCACCGTTGTGCGCGAGCATCCGGAACGGCTGGGCCAGACGCCAGTTGGGGAAGGTATTGGTGCTGTACCGCTGGTGCACCAGCGCCAGCGCGGAGACGATCCGGCTGTCGGAGAGATCCGGGTAGTAGGCGAACAGCTGCGGGGCCAGGAACATTCCCTTGTACAGCAGGGTTCGGCAGGACATCGAGTTGAGGTAGAAATCCTCCGCCTGCTCCCCGAAATGCTCCGTCACCAGCCTCTCCGCCCGCTTGCGGGCCAGGTAGAGCTGACGCTCCAGCGCGATGCCTTCCAGTCCCACCCCGTCGATGAAGACCTGCCGGACGGACGGCTCGGCCTCCCGGGCCAGCTCACCCAGACAGGAGTTGTCGGTCGGCACGTCACGCCAGCCCAGAACCTTGAGGCCGAGGTGATCGATGGCCCGGTTCAGAAGGTCCTCACAGCGTCCACGAAAGCCCGGATCCCGCGGGCCAAAGACCATCGCGACCCCATAGCGGTTCCGCTCGGGCAGCCGGAAACGCAGCCGCCTGACTTCCTCGTCGAAGAACTCGTGCGGGATCTGGAAGAGGATGCCCGCTCCGTCGCCCGTCGATTCATCGCTGCCCGCGGCTCCGCGATGCATGAGGTTGAGCAGCACCTCGTTGCCGTACTCGATGATGGAGTGATCACGCCGGCCGGAGATGTTGGCGACGGCCCCGATGCCACACGCGTCGTGCTCCCACTGCGGATCGTACAACCCGCACTTTCCCGGCCTGCGCGTCTGACTCATCCACTCCTCACCAGGTCCGTGCCACCGAGACCTCTAACGCTCAAAATAGCAGATTACCTTCTGCTCCACGGCGTCTGCGCTGAGCTTGGCGGGCCCTCCGCCCGCTGTGGAATTGCGCGGATCGATCACCTTCACTGCATCCCGCCACTTCTCCGCTGACGGAACCAGATCGAGGAGGACGCTCGGCGACTCCTCGAAGAACTCCGTGCGGATGTAGTTGTCGCCCTGTTTCGGGAACAACGCGAGGTAGAGCATGTCCATCTCGACCAACTCGCTCAGGAAATGCGTGCCCAGCGAGACATCGGGAACCAGGTCCTCGCGCATCGCGACGATCTCGCAGAGCACGGAGACGCGGTTGATGTCCACGAAGGAGACGGGGATCCCCAACGACGGTGAACTCGTCCCCCAACGTCCCGGGCCGAGCAGCATGATGTTCTCCACTACCTCGCTCTGCCGAGGCGTGGTTGATGTCGCCGAGCAGCCTCGCGACTTCGTGGCGTTGCTGGATCGGGAAGATGCCCGTAGACCTCCGGCACCACGTAGATGAACAGATCCACGTCGATCAGACGACTCTGCCCGATCACCGCCCCGCGCGCCTCGATGATCCGCGCGTCCTCTTCGATCTTCACACTCGGGAGCACCGCGGCCTCGGTTCCCTTCACCTGGAGCGTGCGGCACTGCAGGAGATTGATCTTGTACTCCCCCGACCCGACGAAGTTCGACGGTGAACTCGATATCCACCGGGCGGGTGTAGGCGCTCTGGAGCGTCGCGAGGATCCCCCGCATGTCCTCCACGAACTTCGTCTCGGCGAGCACGCGGTCGAAGGTCAGCACCCAGGCCGCCGGGCTTCGATGCCGCACCACCGGGAGAGCATCCCGCGAGGCGACCATTTCCAGCGGCAGCCCTGGATGCGCGGTCACCAGGTCGGTGAAGTGGCCCGAGACCAGCTGATTTGCCTCGAGATCGAGGATAATCGACGCGCTGCTGGGCGTGATCGCGGACCTCGTCGAAGTTCGCCTCGGGGCGCCGGTTGGGCGCGTTCAGGGCCACGATGCGGGTGTAGTCGTCGTCGGAGCGGTCGACCGCCCGGGTTCCCAGCCCGAAGACGAGTCGCACCACCCCGGCCTTCGGGTCGATGTACTCGCTCCACGCATACGGGTTGAACGAGAAACCGACTCCCGCCATGTCGGGGAAGAAATCCCTTCCGTGCATCTCGCCGGAAACCCGCATCACCAGCAGCGCCATCTGCTCGTCCCGGTCCAGCAGGCGGCGCTGCGCGCGGTATCGAAGCGCCTTCTCGCTCATGGAGCTGGCGTAGATGGTTCGCATGGCGGCGAGGAAATCGTCCAGCCTCTTCTCGCGGGAGCCCTGGTTGGCGCAGAACACGCTCTCGTACTTCCCGGCGAAGGAATTGCCGAAGTTGTCCTCGAGAAGCGAGCTGGAGCGGACGATGATCGGCGATTGTCCGAAGTAGTCGAGCATGTTCTCGATCTGCTTCACGATGTAGTCGGGGAGCCGTCCGGTCAGGATGTTCTGGCGGGCCTGGTCCGCGCCGTCCAGGAAGGTCTCCGGATTCCGCTGGTTCTGCCGCACCCACCAGACGCCGTTTCGAACCAGATAGGTGTAGAACACGTCCGAGCCGATGAAGAAGGAGTCGTGCGCCTCGAAGATCTCGGCGGGCCGTTCGCTCTGCTGGCTCAGGATGGCCCGGGCCAGCAGCATCCCCAATGTCTTTCCGCCGATCAGTCCGGTCCCGATCATGCGCTTGCGGATTCTCACGATGTCTTCGAGGGTGAGATAGCGCTCCACCAGCTCGAGCATCCCTTCCTCGCGCGATATCACCATGCGCAGCAGCCGATCCAGCAGCGGCTTTGCCGCTTCCGCCTGGGCATCCGCCGCTCCGGATCGACTCGAGCAGCTCCTCCGCGTGGATGAAGGCCCTCTCCCAGGAGCCGGTGCTGATCTCCGAATCGAGTCCCCCGCCCCATCTTCCCGGAGGTCAGGACCTCGGAAACGACGGCGCTGGAGGTGACCGGCTTGAACCCCTCCTCCGTCCACACGTGCAGCATGTCCATGGTGGGTGAGTACCGGTGCTGAACCTTGAGCGGGCGGACGTAGAGCGTCCCGTCATGACGGTATACGTCCAGCAGGAGCTGAGTCGTCTCCGAGATCGCACCCGTCGCGTGCGAGGAGTGGCGGTTCCGGAGCAAGCCGAAGTAGGTGACGGTCTCGAGATCGTAGAGGTATGGACAGGTGAGCATGAAGAAGTTGCCGAGCATCTGGTCGGAGTACCAGTCGACCGCGAGGTCGGAGAGACAGTCGAAGACATAGAAGGTCCCCCTTCCCGCCTCTTCGATCACCCGGTGGATGTCCGCGATGAAGCTCTCGAAGCCGTCCTCCGGCTTGAGGTGGTGGATCTCGGCTCCGAAATCGCCCGGGAGAAGCGGCTCGTGCTTCGCGAACCGGAAGTAGATCAGCCGTCGCCCCGAGCTCTTCGCCGCCTGTGCAGTAGGGCGTGGCGAACGCCAGGTAGTCCTCGATCGCGTCCACCTGCCAGACGATGTTGTCGCCGGGCAGAACGCCCTTCAGCAGGCCATCCAGCCCGCGCACACCCGTCGTCATGCTCGGATCCGCTGATTGCATGCTGGTACTCCGACCCGAGAAGGCGGCGCGGGCCGGTGATCCGACGAGCGGATCACCGGCTCGGAATCGCTGAGCGCGCGCCCAGCCCGTGGGCGCCGTTCTGCTCGATCCGTGAACGGACCCGGAGCTGGAGCTCAGATGATGCCCATGGTCGAGCATCGCCCGCGCGACCTTCACGAATCCCGCGATGTTGGCGCCCACGACGTAGTTGCCCGGCGAGCCGAACTCCTCCGCTGTCTCGTAACAGGCCTGGTGGATGTTGCTCATGATCTCGTGCAGGCGCCGATCGGTGAACTCGAACGTCCACGAATCGCGACTCGCGTTCTGCTGCATCTCGAGCGCCGAGGTCGCAACACCTCCCGCATTCGCGGCCTTGCCGGGACCGTAGGCGATCTTGGCATCGAGGAAGATCTTGACGCCCTCCGGGGTCGTCGGCATGTTGGCGCCTTCGCCCACCGCGATGCAGCCGTTCTCGACCAGGGTCTTCGCATCCTTGCCGGAGATCTCGTTCTCGGTCGCAGACGGCATCGCCACGTCGCAGGGAATCTCCCAGATGCTTCCCTTTTCGGTGTACTTGGCGTTGGGTCTCTGCTCCAGGTACTCCTTGATCCTTCGCCTCTGCACCTCTTTCAAGAGCTTGACGATGTCGAGATCGATCCCCTCCTCGTCGTAGATGATGCCATTCGAGTCGGAGCAGGCGACGACCTTGCCGCCGAGCTGGTGGATCTTCTCGATCGTGTAGATCGCGACGTTGCCCGATCCGGAGACGACCGCGGTCTTGCCCGTCGAACGAGTCTCCTCGGACCTTGAGCATCTCCTCGACGAAGTAGACGGCGCCGTAGCCGGTGGCCTCGGTGCGAACCAGCGAGCCGCCCCAGTCGAGGCCCTTCCCGGTGAGAACACCGGACTCGTAGCGGTTGGTGATGCGCTTGTACTGGCCGAAGAGGAAGCCGATTTCGCGCGCACCCACGCCGATGTCTCCGGCGGGAACATCGGTGTACTCGCCGAGGTGGCGATACAGCTCGGTCATGAAGCTCTGACAGAAGCGCATCACCTCGCCGTCGGACTTGCCCTTGGGGTCGAAATCGGAGCCGCCCTTGCCGCCGCCCATGGGCAAGCCCGTCAGGGCGTTCTTGAAGATCTGCTCGAAGCCGAGGAACTTGATGATGCCGAGGTACACGGACGGATGGAAGCGCAGGCCGCCCTTGTAGGGTCCGAGCGCGCTGTTGAACTCGACTCGGAATCCGCGGTTGATGTGGACCTCGTTGTTGTCGTCGACCCACGGCACCCGGAAGATGATCTGCCGTTCGGGCTCGCAGATCCTCCGGATGATCCTGTTTCGACCGAATTCCGGATAGCGGGCCAGCACCGGCCCCAGGCACTCGAGGACTTCCTGAACGGCCTGGTGGAACTCGGCTTCGCCGGGATTTCGCGCGACGACTTCGTCGTAGATCACCTGCAGGGTCAGGCGGGCATCGTTCGGCATGCTTGGTTCCTCGTCTTCTGTTGGGGGGCAGATCCCACCACCCGGTTGACTGTCTGTCGCACCCACCGGTGGCGTGGAGCGGGCGCCGGGGGATACTGCCCGCCGACGTTCTCGCAACGCGACACGGGGGGTGCGAACGCTCGAATTCTGGATTGGCCGCGGCGCCTTCGCCCGCCGGCCGGCTGGGACTGCCGCACATCCTCACCGTCGAGGCAGGACTCTCAGAACGGCACCAATGAGAGCTGCATCCACGGAAGTGCGCGATAGCCCTACATTTTTTGGAAATTCGAGACTACGCGATGGGAATTTCGATGTCAAGCAAACGATCGCAGCGGCGATCCCGCTCTACCGGGAAGCAAGAAGGGCCCGCATCCGCCGGGGATGGTTGGTGAAAAGCCCGTCCACGCCCAGATCGAGCAGCCGGCGCATGTCCTCCGCGTCGTCCACGGTGAAGACGTACACCGCCAGCCCCTACCCCATGGGCCGACTCCACCAGCTCCCGATTCACCACGGACCGCTCTGGATTGAGAGCCTCGGCTCCAACGCGTTGAGCCCGCTCGATTGCCCCGTGGGGAAAACGAGGTGAAACCAGGAGGGCGACTCGCGCTTCCGGGGAGACCTCCCGAAGCGCCTCGAGCACCGGATCGAAGAAGGAGGAGAACAGGGTCTGCTCGAGCAGTCCCCGGCGAACCACCTCCTCGACGGCAGCCGCCTCCATCCCCGGGTATTCGCTCTGGCTGCCCCGCTTGAGCTCGAGGTTGAAGGGAATCCGCCCGCCGAAGGCGTCGAGAACCTCCTCCAGGGTCGGAACCGCGGCGCCGCCACCGGCGTCCAGGCGGCGAATCTCCTCGAGCGTCGCGTCGGCCACCTCACCACGCCCCCCCAGGCCCTCGAGGTCCTCATCGTGGGTGATGACGATGGCTCCGTCCCGGGTGGTGTGGAGATCGATCTCGATCATGTCCGAGCCCTGCGCGAGCGCCAGCTCGTAGGCGGGCAGGGTGTTCTCGGGGAGCTCTCCCGAGGCGCCCCGATGGGCGATGACGAGGGGATTGGCGGGCCGGCTCACTCCCCTTCCCATCCCATCGCGCGCTCCACCGCCCGCTCCCATCCGGTGTAGAGCGCATCGCGGCGATCCGCTCCCATCGCCGGCTCGAAGACGCTGGCACCCTTCGCCGCCACATCTTCCAGCTGGGCGCGATCCGACCAGTATCCGACGGCGATCCCCGCCAGCGCGGCGGCGCCCAGCGCGGTGACCTCCAGTACCGACGGTCGCCGCACCGGTACGCCGAGGAGATCCGCCTGGAACTGCATCAGGAAGTCGTTCTGCGAGGCGCCGCCGTCGACCCGTAGCTCACCCAGGGGAAGTCCGGAGTCTCGAGACAGGCATTCGACCACGTCCCGGGTCTGGTAGCCGATCGCCTCGAGGGTGGCGCGAATCAGATGCTCCCTCGTGGTTCCCCGGGTGATCCCGACGATGGTTCCGCGGGCGCGCTGATCCCAGTGGGGTGCGCCCAATCCGACGAAGGCCGGTACCACGTAGACACCACCGGTGTCGGGAACCGATTCGGCCGCCGCCTGGGTCTCGGCGGCGTCGGCGATCAGACCGAGGCCGTCGCGCAGCCACTGCACGGCGGCGCCGGCGACGAAGATGCTTCCCTCGAGGGCGTACTCGACTCGTCCGTCGATCCCCCAGGCGATGGTCGTCACCAGGCCGGTCTTCGAGGCGACCGCTTCCTCGCCGGTGTTCATCAGCAGGAAGCAGCCGGTCCCGTAGGTGTTCTTGGCGGCTCCGGCGGAGAAGCAGCCCTGGCCGAAGAGGGCGGCCTGCTGGTCTCCGGCGATCCCCGAGATCGGGATCTCGGCACCGAGCCACTCGGGATCCACGCTGCCGAAGACGCCGCTGGTATCCCGGACCTCTGGAAGCATCTCCCTGGGAATGCGCAGCTCTCGGAGCAGCAGATCGTCCCAGTCGCACTCGTGGATGTTGTAGATCAGCGTCCGCGAGGCGTTCGAGAACTCGGTGGCGTGGACGCGCCCCTTGGTCAGCTTGTGGACCAGCCAGGAGTCGACGGTTCCGAAGGCGAGCTCGCCCCGTTCGGCCCGCTCCTGGGCGCCGGGAACCGCGTCGAGGATGAAGCGGATCTTCGTCGCCGAGAAGTAGGCGTCGATCACCAGGCCGGTGCGCGCGCGGACCTCGTCCTCGAGCCCCCGGCTGCGAAGCTCATCGCAGATGTCCGCGGTCTGCCTGGACTGCCAGACGATGGCGGCGTGGATCGGCTCCCCCGTGGCGCGATCCCAGACCAGCGCCGTCTCGCGCTGATTGGTGATGCCGACCGCCGCCACGTCGCGGGCGCTGGCGCCGGCCTTCTCGAGCACACCCCGCGCGGCGCGCAGCTGGCTCTCCCAGATCTCCAGCGGATCGTGCTCGACCCAGCCCGGCTTGGGGAAATGCTGGGGGAACTCGTACTGATCCACCGCCACGATCGCACCGGCTCCGATCGAAGAGGATCGCCCGGGACGACGTCGTGCCTTGATCCAGCGCCATCACGTACTTCGCCATCGACTACCCCGTACCTTTGCCCTGACTTGATTCGTCCTCGGCTCGCTGTGCAGCCCTTTCCAGGGTTCGCATCGTGTCTCAGGCGCCCTCGCGTTCTTCGCTCGCGAACAGGGCGTCGACGAAATCGTCGGCGGAGAAATCGCGAAGGTCCTCGACCTTCTCGCCGACGCCGACGTACTGGACGGGAATCCCGAACTCGTCGGCGAGACCGACGATCACGCCACCCTTCGCCGTCCCATCCAGCTTGGTGAGCACCAGCCCGCTGACGCCGGCAGCCTCGGTGAACAGGTGCGCCTGGGAGATCGCGTTCTGTCCGGTGTTCGCGTCCAGCACCAGCAGGGTCTCATGAGGCGCGCCGTCGATTCCCTTCCCGATCACGCGGACGATCTTGGAGAGCTCCTCCATCAGTGGAGCCTTGGTCTGAAGGCGGCCGGCGGTGTCGATGATGGCCACGTCGATCCCCCCCGCCTCGGCGGCCTTCACCGTATCGAAGGCCACCGACGCCGGATCCGCATCGGGCCGGCCGGCGATCACCTCGCAGCCGACCCGCTCGCCCCAGGTCTGGAGCTGCTCGACGGCGGCGGCGCGGAAGGTGTCGCCGGCGCCGAGGATCACCGAGCTTCCCCTCTGCTGGTACTGCGCCGCCAGCTTCCCGATGGTCGTGGTCTTTCCGGACCCGTTGACGCCGAGCACCAGAATCACGTGGGGCTGGGCGAGCGTCTCTCCGGTTCCGTCCCGGCCAGGCTCCACCTTGCGGAGCTTCTCCAGGATCTTCTCGCGCAGCAGCTCCCTGACACTCGACGCGTCTTTGCCGGTCGCCTCGCTTCGCACGGCGCCCAGGAGACTCTCCGCCGTCTGCACTCCGAGATCCGCGGTGAACAGCAGCGCCTCGAGCTCGTCGAGGAGATCGGCGTCGACCTTCCGCCCGCCCAGGATGGCCTCGAGGCGACCGACCAGGGCTTCGCTGGTCCTGGCCAGGCGATCGCGGAGCCGGACCGGCTTCGGAGGAGGCTCGACGGGCGGAGCGACCGGTTCCGCAACCGGCTCGATCGGCGCCTCGGCAGGCGGCTCCAGCTCTTCCTCGGCGGGCGCCTCCGGTGGCAGCTCCAGCTCCGGCTCGACGACCGCTGCGGGCTCCTCCGCAACCGCCGGCTCTTCCAGGGGCGGCTCCTCCTCCACCTCGACAGCCACCGCGGGCTCCGCGGCGACGACCGCTTCCTCCTGGGGCGGCTCCTCCACCGCCTCCGCAACCGCTGCAGGCTCGGCGCCGACAGCCGGCTCCTCCAAGGGCGGCGGCGGCACGGGAACTCGGGAGAAGAGCCGGTAGACCAGAACTCCGAGGATCGGAGTTCCCGCGGCGCCAAGGGCGACCAGTTCGACGTTGGCCCCCGCCCATTCCACGACCGGAAGCAGCACGGGAAGCAGATATTCGACGAGAAGGACTTCGACCATGGACGGCCGAGGATAACAGTCAGCCGCGCGCTGGGCCGCAGACGAGCGAAATCGCCGAGACGGGTAAGCGAGTGTCGGCTAGTGGAGCTCGACGGCCACCAGCTTGCTGACGCCCTTCTCCTCCATGGTGACACCGTAGAGGATGTCGGCGACCTCGATGGTTCGCTTGTTGTGGGTGATCAGCAGGAACTGGGAGCTCTCGGCCAGCTCCTTCACGATCTCGTTGAAGCGCCCGACGTTGGCGTCGTCCAGGGCGGCGTCCACCTCGTCCAGCAGGAAGAAGGGTGACGGCCGGACCTGGAAGACGGCGACCAGCAGAGCGATGGCGGTCATGGCCTTCTCTCCGCCGGAGAGCAGGTTGACGCTCTGGAGTCGCTTGCCCGGCGGCTGGGCCATGATCTCGATGCCCGCTTCGAGCACGTCCTCGGATTCGGTGAGCGAGAGGCTGGCCTTGCCGCCCCTGAAGAGCCGCGGGAAAATCTCCTGGAACTTTCCGTTCACGGCCTCGAAGGTCTCCCGGAAGCGCCTGCGGCTGGTGCGATTGATCCGAGAGATCGCATCTCGGAGCTGAGCGATGCTGGACTCCAGGTCGCCCTTCTGCTCGGTCAGGAAGCGGAAGCGCTCGCGAAGCTCCTCGTGCTCCTCGATGGCACCCAGGTTCACCTCACCCACCGCCTCCACCTGGCTTTCGGATCCGCTCGAGGTGCGCGCTCCGCTCCTCGCCCGAGAGGGCCAGCAGCGTCGCAATCTCCCTGGCCTCCCGCCGCGCATCGCGATCCTCCGGGACGTCCGGGGAGTCGCCCGGCGGGCCGGCGGTCGCCTCCTGCTCATCCGAGCCGGCCTCGATCAGCCCGATGGTGCTCGCCTCCAGCGCCTCGTCCCCAGCTTCCGCGCCCGCCACGGGCACCGGCGGCTTCCAGGTCTCCAGGTCGACGCTCCACTTGTCGCGGACGCCCGTCACCAGATGCTCGAGGCGCAGCTCCATCTCGCGAAGTCCGAGCTCCGCCTGCTGGGCCTCGTCGCGTTGGGACTCGAGCTCGATGCGAAGATCCCGCGCCTCGCTCTCCAGGGTGCGAACGGCGGCGGCCTGCTCCTCGTAGGCGTCGCGCTTCTCCTCGTTGGTGAGCCGTACCGCCTCTTCCTCGCGGAGCTTGGCGGCGAGTGCGCTCTCGGTCTCCTCGATCGAGGCGGCCAGGGCCTCCCGGCGGTTCTCGGCTCGACGGATCTCCTGCTCCCGCCGCTCGATCCATTCCCGGGTCTCTTCGAGGGCCACGCGGGTGCGCTCCAGGGTCGCCTGCAGCCGATCGCGCGCCTCCGCCCGGGCGCCGTGCTGGACGCGGCGCTCGGTCACCACCGCCTCCAGCCGCGAGAGCTCGCGCCCGGCGGAGCCGATCTGGAGGCCCAGCGCATCGAGCTCGCGCTGGCGGCCAATGCGCTCTTCCCGGGCCGACGAGAGAACCGCCGTCAGCCGCTCGCGCTCGATGCCCAGCGACTCGATCTCGGAGAGGAGCTCCGAGCGCTCGGCCACCCGGCCCTCCTGGGCCACGCCCATCGCCTTGGCCCGCTCCCGGACGCGCTCCAGGTCCTTCTCGTGATTGGCCACGGCGAGGGCGGCGGTGTGGTGGCGGTTGCGCAGGTTGTCCAGCTCGTCGCTGGTCCGTGCCAGCGCCTGCTCCGCCTCGCGGTGCTCGCGCTCGCGTTCGGCGACCTCCGCCTCCAGCTCGGCGACCTCGGCCTCCAGCTCCCGGGCCTCGCGAACCCGCGAGAGCATCCCGGTCTGGGAGCTGTCGCCTCCGCCCCGCAACACACCATCCGGCGTCAAGACGTCGCCCGCCAGCGGTGGCAAACGTGCAGGGAAGGCGGCCGGAGCCGTAGACCCTCAAGACCTCGTCCAGGCTCTCGACCAGGTTTGCCGCGCCGAGCAGGGCCCGGGCAACTCCTTCGTAGCCCTCTCGCGGCCGCACCGACTCCAGGAGCGGCCGGCCGAGGGGCACGAAGCTCTGGGATATCTCCTCGGGCGGCGGCGGGAGCACGAAGACCCCGCGCCCCGCACCCGCGCTCCGAAGGGCCCCCAGGGCGGAGAGCGCACCTCCGGGTCGGTCCACCACCAGCGCTTCGGCCCGCTCGGCGAGCACGGCCTCGACCGCCCGCTCCGCATGGGGCTCCACCTCGAGCACGTCCCGGACCAGGCCGCGGAGACCGTGAGCTCGCTGCGCCTCCTCACCGAGGCTCAGCAGGTGCCGGGCTCCCTCGGCCAGATCCTCCCGGCGAGCCAGGAGCTCCGTCAGGGAAGCCAGTCGCGCGCGCCGTGTCTCCCGCAGCTCGCGCCTCTCGCCGAGCCTCTCTGCAGCGAGTCGCAGCTCCTCGGTGGTCCGCTCGTGGCGATCCAGCGCCTCGCGAAGCAGCCCCATCAGGCGGTCGCGTTCGGCCAGGAGATTCCGAATCCCCTCCTCGAGCGCATGCTGCTCGCGATCGGCCTGGGACGCTTCGCTCTGCTGGACCTCGAGCAGCTCGTCGGCGCTGCGCAGGCGACGGTCGATCTCCGCGCAACGATCCTCCAGCGCGGCCAGGCGATCCTCGGTGCGGGCGATCCGCGTCAGCACCTCCACCAGCGTCGCGCTCTGCGATTCCCTCTCGCGATCGATCCCGCGGAGGGCCTGCTCGGCGATCTGGGCCTCGGACTCTGCGGCCGCCTTCGATTGAGACTCGCCGGCGAGGGACTCCTCCACGGCCCGAAGCTCGTCGCCGAGGCGCTGCATCTCTTCCTCGGAAACCAGCAGCTTGCCGCGCAGACTTTCCAGCTCCCCTTCCCGGGCCAGCTTGGTCTCGTGGAGAGAGGCGCGCTCCCTGCGTTCGTATTCGATCTTGCTCTGCGACTCCTTGATCTCGCCGCGCAGCTGGTAGAGCGCCTCGCTGCCCTGGCTGAGGATGCGCTCCCGCTCGGCGAGATCGACGCGCTTGGTCTCGAGAGCGGCGTCGCGCTGGGCGAGGTGGGTCTCCGCTGCGGTGGCGGCATCGCGGACGCGGGTGAGACGGCCGCGCGCGCCCTCGATCTCCGCCAGAAGCTCCCGACGCTCGTCCACCGCCAGGGAGAGCTCGAGCACGCGCTGGATCTCGCGCAGCTTCTTGTACCGGGCCGCCTTGCGGGCCTGGCGCTCGATGGAGGAGATCTGCCGCTTGATCTCCCCCAACACGTCGGAGATCCGAACCAGGTTCTGCTCGGTCGCCTGGAGCTTCCGCTCCGCTTCGCGGCGCCGCGCCTTGTACTTGCCGATCCCAGCGGCTTCCTCGATGAGTACCCGGCGCTCCTCGGGGTGAGCCGAGACGATCTCGGCGATCCGCCCCTGCTCGACGATGGTGTAGCCCTTGGTGCCGATGCCGGTGTCTCGGAAGAAATCGTGCACGTCGCGGAGACGACAGGGCACCTTGTTCATCAGGTACTCGGACTCCCCGGACCGATACAGGCGCCGGGCAATCTGGATCTCGGCGAAGGCGGCGAGCTGGGGCGGGCCGCTCCCATCGGCGTTGTCGAAGGTGAGGACGACCTCGCTCAGCCCCACCGGCGACCGCGCCTCGGAGCCGGCGAAGATGACGTCTTCCATGCCCTTTCCGCGCAGGCGACGGGGCGACTGCTCTCCCATGGCCCAGCGAATGGAATCGACGACATTCGACTTCCCGCAGCCGTTCGGGCCCACGATGGCGGTGATCCCCGGCCGGAAGCTGAACGCCGTCTTGTCGACGAAGCTCTTGAACCCCGTGATCTGCAGCGACTTGACCCGCAACCGAACCTCTATCCCCTCTGGGCTTCGGGCGGCTCGATCCGCCGCCGCGGCACCGGTGGGGAGCGGAAATCAATCGGTTCAAGAATGGGGGGGGTATAAGTAATTAACACGCCCGAGCACCAAACCGCAAGCAAACGCGGAGGCGAGGGCTCCCCACACTCGCCCTAACCCGCGACGGCAGCGGAGGCACCGGGCCCCTGCTCGGCGTACTGGAGGCGGTAGAGGCGGTGGTAGATGCCCCGCACGCCCAGCAGCTCGGTGTGGGATCCGGACTCGACCAGACGGCCGCGGTGAAGGACGTAGATCCGATCGACGTCTTCGATGGTGGAAAGCCGGTGGGCGATCACCAGGGCGGTCTTGCCCTCCATCAGGGTGCGGATCCCCTTCTGGATCAGTGCCTCGGTCTCCGAGTCGATGGAGCTGGTGGCCTCGTCGAGGACCAGCACGTCGGCTCGGTGAGCCAGAGCCCGGGCGAAGGAGAGCAGCTGGCGCTGGCCCGCCGACAGGTTGGTGCCCCGCTCCCGCACCTCGGTCGCGTAGCCGTCGGGCAGCCGCTCGATGAAGCGATGGGCCTCGACGGCGGTGGACGCGCGTTCGATCTCGACCTGCGAAATCTCCTCCCGGCCGAGCGCGATGTTGTCGGCGACG
This sequence comes from uncultured delta proteobacterium, assembly GCA_963722885.1. Lineage (GTDB taxonomy): Bacteria > Myxococcota_A > UBA9160 > UBA9160 > UBA6930 > CAVXZE01. The sequence goes on along the minus strand of CAVROS010000001.1, from coordinate 156,529 downwards.
CTGCCGCTCCAGAGGAAGACATCCTGGAGCACCATGGCCACCCGCCGCCGGAGCTCCGCCTGGGGCAGCTCGCGGAGATCTACCCCGTCGAGCAGGATCCGGCCCTCGCTCACCTCGTAGAGGCGGGTCAGCAGCTTGATGATGGTCGTCTTCCCGGCCCCGGTGGCCCCCACCAGGGCGACCTTCTCGCCGGGCTCCACCCGAAACGACAGGTCGCGGAGCACCCAGTCGTCCCCCGCGTAGGCGAAGGAGACGTTCTGGAACTCGACCGCGCCGCGGCGCGGCGGAAGCGAAGCGGGCCGCTGGTCGGGCTCCGGGTCGCCGATCGCTGGCTCCGTATCCATCAGCTGGAAGATCCGCTCGCTGCTCGCCATCGCCGACTGCATCACCGAGTACTTCGCCGAGAGGTCGCGGAGCGGCATGAAGAAGCGGCGCATCCACTGGATGAAGACGTACATCACGCCCGCCGAGGCGAGGCCGGTTCCGTACCAGATGATGATGGCCACGGTGATGCCGCCGGCGAACTCGACGACCGAGAAGAGCGCCGAGTCGTAGCGGATCGACAGGAGCCAGGCGTCCCTGTGCTCGCCGTTCAGCTCGGCGAAGTCGCGCAGGTTCCGCTCCTCGCGGGTGAAGAGCTGCACCACCTTCATCCCGGTGACCGTCTCCTGGATGGTGGCGTTGATGCGGGCCAGCAGCACCCGGGTCTTGCGGAAGGCGTCGCGGACCCTGAGGCGGAAGATCACCGCCGCCACGGCCAGGAAGGGCACCACGCAGAAGGTGGCCAGCGCCAGCTTCGCGTTCACCAGGAAGAGCACCACGGCGAATCCGATCATCTTGATCAGATCGGTGACCAGCGCCACGATTCCCGCGGCGAACATCTCGGCCACGTGCTCGACGTCGCTGGTGGCGCGCGTCACCAGCCTTCCCACCGGATAGTGGTCGAAGAAGCCCATGTGGAGCTGCTGGATGCGCGCGAAGACGGCAGTCCGAAGGTCGCGCATGGCGGCCTCGCCGGTCCGGACCATGAGCAGCATCGTCAGGTAGCTGAGCGCCGCCCAGCTCACCGCAACCACCAGGTAGAGAGAGGCCAGCCAGACCAGCGGGGGAATCCCGGCCGGCGCGTGGAGCAGACCGGTGAACGGCGCGTCCCAGACTGCGAGCGAGGACTCGTCCGTGGGTGCGATGACGCGGTCGAGACCCGTGCCCACGATCCAGGCGGGCGCCAGCTCCAGGACGAACAGGGGGAAAACCATCAGAATGGTCAGCACCATCTGCCACTTGTAGGGCGCCACGAAGGGCCAGAGGCGCGCGAGCAGGCGGGAGTCAACGGCCCGGCCGAGGGCCTCCTCCTCGTGAAGCAGTTCCGCGGCGCTCATGCAGCCCCCACGGCGGAGTCGAGAGCCTCGAGCTCCCGCTCTCGCTCCTGCTCCCGCGCCAGCCGCGCGTAGAGACCGCCGAGCTCGATCAGCTCCTGGTGGGCTCCCTCCTCCACGATCCGGCCGTCGTCGAGCACGACGATGTGATCGGCGCTGCGCACCGTCGAGACACGGGACGCCACCACCACCACGGTGCGGTCCCGGAAGACCTCCTCGAGCTCGTTCTGGATCTCCGCCTCGGTCTCCGCATCCACGCTGGAGAGGGTGTCGTCGAGGATCAGGATGCTCGGCCGCAGGGACAGGGCCCGAGCCAGGGCCGTTCGTTGTCGCTGCCCGCCGGAGAGCATCACGCCGCGCTCTCCCACCACGGTCTCATAGCCGTGGGGAAGCTCCGCCACGTCCTTCACCAGCTGGGCACGCTGTGCCGCCTCGGCCACCCGGGCGGGCTCGGTGGTGTCCAGGCCATAGGCGATGTTGTCGGCGAGGGACATGGAGAACAGGAAGGAGTCCTGGGGCACCATGGCGATGTGCGAGCGCAGCATGGCCAGGGGCAGCCGGTTGACGTCGATTCCATCCAGGAAGACCGTCCCGTCCTCGACCTCGTAGAGGCGGGGAATCAGCGAGGCGAGTGTGGTCTTCCCCGAGCCCACCGGTCCGACCACGCCGAGCACCGAACCGGCAGGGACGCGGAGGTTCAGGTTCTCCAGGGCGGGCACGCGATCCGATCCGGGAAAGCGGAAGCTGAGATCGCGGAATTCGATCTCCCCGCGCAACGCCGTCACCGCCACTTGATCGGGACGGTCTGCGATCGAGGGCTCGGTGGAGAGGACCTCGTCGATGCGCTGCATCGAGGCGGCCCCCCGCTGCACCAGGGCGAAGACCCAGCCCATGATGAAGCTCGGAAAGGTGAGCTCGGCGATGTACCAGGCGAAGGTGAAGAAGTCCGCGATCTGCATCCTTCCCGCATGGATCTCCCATCCGCCCACCAGGAAGACGATCCACATGGCCAGCGCCGGCAGCAGGCTGGTGAAGGCCGGCATCGCGCCCATCACCCGTACCATGCCGAGCTTGCGCTGGTAGAGATCGTCACAGGCGGCCTGGAAGCGCCTGCGGGTGGTCTCCTCCATCGCGTAGGCCTTCACCACCGAGATCCCGGAGATGGTCTCCTGGAGCTGGCTGGAGAGGTCGGCGAGCCCCACCTGGACGGCCAGGTTGCTGGAGTGCATGGAGCGGCCGAAGGCCCGGGCGATCAGGATGAAGAGGGGGTAGGGAAGCAGCACCAGGATCGCGAGCTTGGCGTTCAGCACGAACATGACGGCAATCACGGAGACGAACATGATCGGCGTCTGGATCACGTTGAGGAGACCGGGGCCGAGCAGCAACCGCACCGAGGTGAGGTCGTTCACGCAGCGGCTCATCAGGTCGCCGGTCCGCCAGCGGAAGTAGAAGGACTGGGGAAGGCGCTGGAGGTGGGCGAAGAGATCGTTGCGCAGCGCGTACTCGATCTCCCGGGCGGCGTTGAAGATGCTGATCCGCGAGACGAAGCGCAGGATCATTCGAACCAGGGTCACCAAGGCGAGGATGGCGGCGCGCCGGCCCACCTCCGCGACTGGAAGGCCATCGGCGACAGCCTGGATCGACCATCCCACCAGCAGGGGAACGACCACGAAGCCGGCGACGTAACTCAGGGTGAAGAGCGCGCCGAGGGTGTAGCGGCCCTTGTTCTGGGCGAGATAGCCCCACAGCCGGCGGAACATCGCCCGGCGGCTGGCGCCGGGCTCGTCTCGCGCCACCTCGGAGGGATTCACAGCCATTCTGCGATTCGGTCGGATTCGTTGAGCGCGGGAATCACGACTGCGACCCGCACCCGATACACTGTAGCGGAAGGAGCCAGGCTGGCGGGATCCTCCACGGCCCCAGGCGCCGGGGCGGATTGACAGGTGGACTCCGCCTTCCCTATCCAGAGTCCGTGAGCACTCCTCGGAAGCGGAAGCAGGAAAAGGAGCCGAGCGCTCCCTCCTATGCGCGAGCCGGCGTGGATCTCGACCGGGACGAAGGATTCCTGGACGAGATCAAGGAGATCGGGCGCAGCACCTTCCGGACCGAGGTCCTCTCCTCGATCGGTGGATTCGCCGGCCTCTTCAAGGCACCCGACCGCTACCAGGAGCCGGTCTTCGTGGCCGGTGCAGACGGAGTCGGCACCAAGCTCAAGCTCGCCGCGCAGCTCGGGCGCTACGACACGGTGGGCATCGACTGCGTCGCCATGGTCGTCAACGACCTGATCGTTCAGGGAGCCGAGCCTCTGGTCTTTCTCGACTACCTCGCCATGGGCGAGCTGGACGAGGCGATCGCCGCTGAGGCCCTGCGGGGTGTCGCCGAGGGTTGCCGACGGGCGGGCTGCGCGCTGTTGGGCGGCGAAACCGCCAGCATGCCCGGCTTCTATCCCAAGAACGAGCTGGAGCTGGTGGGGTTCGGAATCGGCGTGGTGGAGCGCGACCGGGTGATCGACGGCTCCTCGATCGGCGAAGGAGACGTCCTGCTGGGAATGTCCTCCAACGGCATTCACAGCAACGGCTTCTCCCTGGTTCGCCAGCTGGTGGATCAGGCGGTCGCCGCGGGAAAGTTCGAGCTGCGCGATGCTCCGCCGGAGCTCAACACCTCCCTGGCAGCGGCCCTGCTGGCCCCGACACGGATCTACGTGAAGCCCATCTTGAGCCTGCTCCGCGATTTCACACTGAACGGGATCGCGCACATCACCGGGGGCGGCTTCCAGGGCAACATCCCACGCATCCTCCCGAAGGGCGTCCGGGCACGAATCGACCCCAGCTCATGGCGCCAGCCCCCCATCTTCGGCTTTCTCCAGGAGCACGGTGAGATTCCCGATGTAGAGATGCGTCGCGTCTTCAACTGTGGCATCGGCATGGTCCTGATCACACCCGAGGAGCACGCCAACGACATCCTGGAACGCCTGTCCGCAATGGGCGAACGCACCTATCGGATCGGTGTGATCGAGCGCAAGGCCGAGGCGGATCCGCCACTCCTCTTCACCAGCTCCACCCCAGGCGGCGGTCGGTGACTGAGTACGACCCTCGCCGGGGACGCGCATCACCGCGCCCGGCGCTGGGACGCAATCGTTCTGGGGGGCGCCCTCCCCGGCCTCGTCGCCGCGGTCCGGCTCGGGATGGCCCGGCTCCGGGTGCTGGTCGTGGAGGAAGATGCGGCCGCGCGAGAGCCGGCCCTCTCTCGCGAGCCCTTCTTTCTGACCGGCGGCGGCTCGGAGACTGTCCTCGGAGCTTGTCTGCAGGCCCTCGGCATCCCGATGATCGATCGCCGCGGATTCGAGAGCGACCCCATCGCCTATCAGGTGCTGCTGCCGGAGGCGCGGGTCGAGGTGGGAGGAATCGCCGCCACTGCCGAGGAATTGTCGGCCTGGGGGCTGGCCAAGCCGGAGAGGGCGCGGGAGCTGGTGCGCGCCCTGGAAGCCGCCTCCGAGGCCGAGTGCGAGGCGATGCGGGAGGCCTCGATCGTCCGGCGCAGCGCTCTCCGGGCTCTCCCTCGGCCCCCGGGTGCGGGCCGGAGTACCCGCCACTTGCGCGGACTGCCGGACAGTGTCGCCCATCCCTCGGCAGAGCTGGCCCCCTTCTTCGAGGCTCAGGTCCGCGCCCTCTCGGGAATGGCCGAGGGGACTCCCTCGCCAGAGGCCCGAGCACGTCTGCTGGGCTCGCCCCTCCAGGGCGGCGCCTCCTTCAACAAGGCGGGGACCGGCCTTCGTGCGCTGCTGCGCCACCGCATCGTCTCCCTTCACGGCGAATTCCGAACCATCGACTCTCCCTTCGAACTGATCGAGCTGGGAGAGCACCCGGGCATCGCGCGGGTCGGCCCCAACGATTTCTGGCTGGGCCGGACACTGCTGGTGAATGCGCCGATCTCACTGGTAGCCGGGGCCCTCGAGGGGTGGAACCGGGAGCCGTCCCCATACCTCACGGCGCAGGCGTCGGTCCCTCGACACCGCAGGGTCAGCGTCCATCTGCGCGCGCAGCGCGACGTAGTTCCGGAAGCGCTGGCGCGACGTGCGATCCTGGTGAGCGATCCCGCCGCGCCGATCGTCGGCACCAACGCGATTGCCCTGACGGTTCACCCCTCCGAGCGCGGCGACCTCTTCGCCGAGGTGATCGCCAGTGCGGTGGTGAAGGACGACCCGGCGAATCTCGCCGAGAGCGACGCCGTGATCGAGGAATCGGTGAGGCGCCTGATGCCCTTCTCCCAGGGGCGATCAGCCGCATTCCGAACCCCGCTCGACCCCTCTGGGATGACGAGGCCGCCGCGCCCGCTCCGGAGCGGGGCGATGGCTGGCCCGGCGAGGTCGAAATCCACACCCCGGGCAGGCGTCCGATATTCTGCCTGCCCCGCGAGGGGCTGGCGGGCCTGGGCCTGGAGGGGGAGCTCCTCCTGGGCTGGCGGGCCGGCGACGCGATTCGCGCGGAACTATCCTAAGCTGACGACGGAAGTCCCCGCGGGAGAATGTCCGACGGACGAGTCAAGCCACAGCTCCACACCCCGATTGCGCCTGTCGACGACCTTCTGGCGCCTTCTCCGCTATGTGCGTCCCTACCTGGGCATCCTTGCCCTGGCGATCGCCTGCTCGCTCGTCTACGCGGGCGCCCGCAACGCCCGCAACTATCTGGTAAAGCCGCTCTTCGACAACGTGATCATGCCCCAGTACAAGAGCGGCAACCCGGCGGACATGGGTGCCTGGTTCTCGAACCTGGGCGAGTTGACGGAGAGACCGGAGGGCGACGCGACCCCGGAGAGCCACCCGGGCGAGGCTCCCGCCACCGCTGACGACGCCGAATCTCGAGACCTGCTGGCGGAGGGGGTCGGTGAGAACCTCTACCAAGGTGCTCCTCGCCGGTCTGCTGATCGTGCTGGTGCTCCCGCTCGCCCACTTCGGCCAGGTCTACCTCGCCCAGTACACGATGGGCCGGGCGCTCGTCGACATCCAGCAGGAGCTGTGCGCCAAGCTCCTCGCCCTCCCGCTTCACTTCCACAACCGGACCAGTCGGGGCGAGACCCTCTCCCGCACCACCAACGACGCCACCCGGGCCCATTTCGCGCTGGATCTTCTCTTCGCAGATTCGGTGCAGTCGTTCCTGGCCCTGCTCGTCAGCGTCGGCTTTCTGTTCTCGATCTCCTGGCAGCTCACGCTGACGACCTTCGCCATCGCTCCCCTGGTCGCCGGCCTGATTACCTTGTTCGGGCGGCGCATCCGCAAGAGCGCCAAGCGCCGCCAGGAAAGCCAGGCGAACGTCACACAGCGGCTCGTCCAGATCCTGGCCGGGATCAAGGTGATCAAGGCCTTCCGCAGCCAGGTGGTGGAGGAGAACGCCTTCCAGAAGGAAAACCTCCGCTACTTCCGGCGCAACATGAAGGTGGTCATGAACCGCACCCTGGCGAGGACCTCGGTCGAGGGTCTCAACAACGGCATCGGCATCGCCATCATCCTGGCGGGAACCGCTCTGGTGATGAACCAGATGTGGGGACTCAGCCTCGGCTCCCTGGCAGCCTTCGTGCTGGTAATGCAGGCGACCTACCGGCCGATGAAGGATCTCGCCAAGGGCTGGACGCACTTGATGGAGGCAGTCCCGTCGGCGGAGCGCTTCTTCGAGCTCATGGATGCAGCGCCCGACGTCGTGGACGTCCCCGGCGCGCTTCGGCTGGAGGGCGTGCGCGAGGGCATCCGGATCTCCGAGGTCTCCTTCTCCTACGGGCGGGAGCCGGTGCTCCAGGACGTCTCCCTGGACGTGAGCGCCGGGGAGGTGGTGGCGATCGTCGGGCCCACCGGTGCGGGAAAGACGACCCTGGCGGACCTCCTGCTGCGCTTCTACGACCCGGACTCGGGCTCCATCGAGATCGACGGCATCGACCTTCGCCGGATCGAGCGCGCCTCCCTGCTCGACCACATCGCCGTGGTGACGCAGGAGCCCTTCCTGTTCGCCGGAAACATCCGGGACAACCTCCGCTACGGCCGGCCGGATGCGACCGAGGCAGAAATCGAAGCGGCCGCACGCGCGGCCAATGTGGACGAGTTCGTCGACACCCTTCCAAGGGGATACGAGACGGACGTGGGCGACTCCGGGGTGATGCTCTCGGGGGGGCAGCGACAGCGCATTACCATCGGCCGGGCAATCCTCAAGGACCCGGCGATCCTGATCTTCGACGAGGCGACCAGCGCCCTCGACGCGAAGAGCGAGCGCTACGTTCGACGAGGCCATCGAGGCGCTGCTCACGGGACGCACCGTGTTCATCATCGCCCACCGACTCTCGACGGTCCGCCATGCCGACAAGATCGTGGTGTTGAAGAAGGGCTCCATCGTCGGTCTGGGAACCCACCAGGAGCTGATGGCCGAGGAAGGTCTCTACCACGAGCTGATGTCCATCCAGAGCGAGGAGCACGAGGAAACCTCCCACTAGCCCGCTCTTCGCACCAGCTCGCTCAGCCGCGCGCTTCCCGGTAGAGCGCCGTGACCTCTTCGGCGAAGTGGGCGGGCGTAAAGACGGTCTCGGCGCGCCTGCGCGCATTCTCGCCCATGCTGCGGCGACGCAGGGGGGCCTCCAGAAGGTCGCGCCAGGCGCTGGCCAGGGCATCCGGGTCTTCCTCGCAGAGGACTCCGGTGACCCCGTCGACGACGATCTCCGGCAAGGCGCCACGCTTCGAGGTCACCGCGGGAATTCCGCAGGCCGCGGCCTCGAGCAGTGCGCGACAGGTCCCGTCGCTCCCGGGCACCAGGAAGGTGAAGACATCGATGGCGCGAAGCACCTCTGTGTAGTCCTCCTTCCGATAGCCGGCGAAGATCACCCGATCCGCGAGACCCATCCGTTGCGCCGGCTCCTCGGCCACCGTTCGCCGGTGGGTCCCGCGGCCCACCACCAGCAGCCGCGTCCGGGGATCACGGTTCAGAAGGCGAGCGGCTGCCTCCAGCAAGAGCTCGAAGCGGCGGTGCCGCTGGACCCGAGCGACGATTCCGACCACCAGGTGCTCCGGTGCCAGGCCGAGGGCGGCGCGGACCTGCGGGTCGGGCGGCTGCGGAGAGAAACGCTCGGTGTCCACGGCCCCGAAGACGCCGCGCAAGGGCCGACCACCGCGAAGAGCCCGGTTGCGCTCTGCCGTCTCCGGCGAGACGCAGAGCAGCCCATCGGTTCCGGGACCGAACAGCCAGCGGTTCCAGGGAAGCCGGGAAATCTCCTCGGCCTTCCGGATAGGAGCGCACCAGGGCCGTCACACCCCGGCGTCTGCGCGCGCCAGCCGCCCGCAGCGCCAGCAGATGGTCCCGGGTGTGCCAGGTGTGGACGATGTCGATCTCGTGGTGCTCGAGGAGGGAGTGAAGCGCCTTGATCTCGCCCCGGTCGGCCAGGGGCCGAAACCCGCGCGCCCGGAGGATGGCGAGCTCTGGCAGCAGACCCGCCTTCTCCGCCTCCTGCGACACACCTCCTTGCCGCGGATCGGGAGGCATCGGACAGGCCAGGTGAACCTCGAATCCGCGCTCTCTTTGCGCCAGGCCCAGACGCAACATGGGCTCCGCGGACCCGGTCCACTTCCAGTCGCTGGTGAGCTGGAGAATCCTCACGAAGCCCCGCGGGCCTTCCCCGCATTTCGGGCGGTGTCCTCCCGAGGGTGCACCCGCTCGAGCTCCCACAGCTTGGCGTACTTCAAGAAGACGTGGAAGGCGGTCGCCGTGGCGATCACCAGCCCCGGCACCCCGTCTCGAAAGCCCTGCTTGAGGAAATAGGCCCTGAGAAACCGCGCCGGCGGCCGCAGGATCATGTCGCGGATCCGTACCGGCAGCCCCTCGGCGTGCGAGGCGCGGGCCTGGATTCGGCTGAAGTCCTGGATGCGGTCGATCTGATCGGCGAGATCGCGATAGCTTCGGTGCTCGCACTCGCCGGGGAGCCGGCGCACCAGGCCCCGGAGCCGGATGCGACCGTGGGGATTCACGCCGGTCCACTCACCGGCGCCGCGGCGGAAGAGCCGCAGCTGCCAGTCGGGATAGAAGTCCCCGTGGCGAATCCAGCGTCCCAGGTGGTAGGTGACCCGGTTGATCTCGTAGCCGTCCACCTCGGACGGTGGCGCGGCCAGGAGCGAGCGGATCTCGCGCGCCAGGGGTTCGGTGATCGCCTCATCGGCGTCGAGGGAGAGGATCCAGTCCCCTTTCACCTGGGCCAGAGCGAAGTTCTTCTGCTCGATGTTCCCCTGGTAGGGATGCTCGATGACCCGGGCTCCCAGCTCCCCCGCGATCTCTCCGGTGGCATCGGAGCTCCTCGAATCGATCACCACCACGCACTCATCGGCGAAGGAGACCGACTCCAGGCAGCGGCGGATACCGCGCTCCTCGTTGCACGCGATGATGCAGCAGCTGAGCGGCAGTCTGTCGGAGTCCGACCCGTCCGGGGCTCGGTGAGCAGTCTCTCGACCTCGTTCACTCACGCGCGGATTCGCTCGACCGAGAGAACGCCTTTGACCCGCTCGATCTCCTTCATCACCTTGTTCAGCACCCGCACGTCCGTGATCCAGAGGTCGAAGTTCTGGGTAGCCGTGCCATCCGCGTCTGTGGCCACCCGCGCGGCACCGATGTTGACCCCCGCTGCGGAGATCGACTTGGTGATGTCCGCCAGGAGTCCGGGCGCGTCCCGCGAGGTCACGCGGATTCGGATGCGGTGGGACACCTCCGCGTCCGTGTCCCACTCCACATCGATCCGGCGTTCGGGATCCAGCTCGAAGGTGACCCGGCAATCCTTCTGGTGCACGGTCACGCCGCGCCCGCGAGTCACGAACCCGATCACCTCGTCACCGGGGAGGGGCGAGCAGCAGCGACCGAAGCGGATCAGCACGTCTCCTTGTCCATCCACCCGGATCCCGGTGCTCGATGGGCGCGGCTCACGCCGGAACAGATCCCGGAGCTTTCGCGGCTTCGGCTTGGGAACCGGCAGCTCGTTCGCCTTCCAATCCGGACGCAGCGCGCGGACCACCGCCGATGCGGCGATCTTGCCGTAGCCGACCTTGGCAAAGAGATCCTCGACGGCGCCTCCAGCCTGCTTCCGAGCCACCTCGTCGAGATCCTTGGCCTCCAGCAGCCGGGCCAAGGAGAAGCCGGCGCGTCGCAGCTCCCGTTCCAGGATCCCGCGGCCGAGCTCGCGGCTCCTGGCGTTCTCCGCCCCCCGAATCGCGTGGCGGATCCGGCTGCGCGCCTTGCTCGACACCACGAACTCCAGCCAGTCCTTGCGCGGGGCCTGGGCGTTGCTGGTCAGCACCTCCACCGTATCGCCGTCGGAGAGCTGGTGGCGGAGAGGGCGCATCTTGCCGTTGACCTTGGCACCAGAGCAGTGACTCCCCACCTCGCTGTGGATCGCATAGGCGAAGTCCAATGGCGTCGCCCCGGCCGGAAGATTGATGACGTCACCCTTCGGCGTGAAGACGAAGACTTCGTCGGGAAACAGATCCACCTTCACCGCGTCGAAGAACTCGTTCGGATCCTCGAGCTCTCCCTGGCGCTCGATCAGCTGGCGCAGCCAGGCAAACTTGGCGTCGTCCTTCTGCTCCCCGCCGAGACCCTGCTTGTACTTCCAGTGGGCGGCGATGCCGAGCTCCGCGTCCTGGTGCATCTCCGCGGTACGGAGCTGGATTTCCATCCGCTCACCGTAAGGGCCGATCACCGTGGTGTGGAGGGACTGGTATCCGTTGGGCTTGGGGAGGGCGACGTAATCCTTGAAGCGGCCCGGGACCGGTGGCCAGATCGAATGCACCAGCCCCAGAGCCGAGTAGACCGCCGCGCTCTCTCCCTCCAGAACGATTCGGAAGGCGATCACATCGTAGATCTCGTCGAGAGTGAGGCCCTGGCTCTCCATCTTGGCGTGGATCGAAGCCAGGTCCTTGAGGCGACCGCTGATCTCAGTGTGGAAGCCGGCGGCGCCGAGCCTCTCGGAGAGAATCCCCTGCACCTCCTCGATGTACCGCTCGCGCTCCTGATGGCGCCCCTTGAGCCTCCCCTCCAGCTCCGCCACGACCTTGGGGCGCAGGGTGCGAAAGGCCAGATCCTCGAGCTCGCGCTGCATCCAGTTGATCCCGAGCCGGTGGGCCAGGGGCACGTAGATGTCGAGGGTCTCCTGGGCGATCCGCTGCGCCTTCTCTTCTCCCATGTACTGGAGGGTGCGCATGTTGTGGAGCCGGTCGACGAGCTTGATCAGGAGGATGCGAATGTCCTTCGACATCGCCACCAGCATCTTCCGGAAGCTCTCGGCCTGGCGCTCCTTCGCGGAAGTGAACTCGATCTTGGAGATCTTGGTCAGCCCCTCCACCAGGAAGCCGACCTCCTCGCCGAAGAGGCGTTTGATCTCGTCGAGGCTGGTGAGGGTGTCCTCCACCGTGTCGTGGAGCAGCCCCGCGACGATGGTCACGTCATCGAGCTGCATGTCCACCAGGATCCCGGCGACCTCCAGGGGGTGGACGAGATAGGGCTCTCCGGAGTGCCTCACCTGACCGTCGTGGACCTTGGCCGTGTAGACGTAGGCGCGCTGGAGCAGGGCGAGATCGCAGTCCGGATCGTATTCGAGGGCGCGGTCGGCGATGTCGTTGAAGCGAAGCATCCCAGCCTGGATTCCCTTTGGAAATCGGTATCTTGGACCAGAATAGCCGACCGGCCGCCGGCCCTCAATCAAACCCCGAAGTCGAAGCGATCCGAGAGGAGAGACACCACCCTCGGCCTCCCGAAGCGCTCCTCGACCGAGACCGTCTCCCCGGAGCGCTCGGCGTGGACGATCTCACAGACCGCGGCGACTGCGGATTCCAGCTCGTCGTTCACGACAGCGTAGTCGAACTCGTGAACGGCCCGCAGCTCCGAAATCACGATCTCGGAGCCGGCGCTCCACCGCCCTCTCATCGTCGGTACCGCGCCCGCGCAGGCGCCGCGAGAGCTCCTCCATGGACGGAGGAAGCAGAAAGAGGAAGCGCGCATCACTTCTCCGCGCTCGGATCTGACGAGCACCCTGAACCTCGATCTCCAGCAGAAGGTCCCGCCCCCGGTCCAGGGGATCGTCGAGGGAGCTCCAGCTGGTTCCGTAGAGGTTCTCTCCGTATTCGGCATGTTCGACGAAGGCGTTCCGATCCACCAGGGCGCGGAATTCCTCCGGCGTGACGAAGTGGTAGTCGACTCCGCTGCGCTCCCCGGGCCGCGGCCGCCGAGTGGTGTGGGAGACCGAGAGCTCGATCTGCGGATCCCGCTCGACCACCAGGCGGCAGACGGTGGTCTTCCCGGTACCGGAGGGGGCCGAAATCACGAAGGGCACGCCGCGGCGACCGGCCATGGAGGTCAGTCCGCTTCCGGGGCGACAAACCCGTCCTGGGCCAGGCGAGCCGCGATGGTCTCCGGGTTGACTGCGGACAGCACCACGTGATCGCTATCCGTCACCAGAATCGAGCGGGTGCGCCGGCCCTGGGTTGCGTCGACCAGCTTGCCGCGGCCAAGCGCGTCCTCGCGGAGGCGCCGCATGGGAGCGGATTGCGGCGAGACGATCGCGATCACTCTTCTGGCAACCACCAGGTTGCCGTAGCCGATGTTGAGCATCCGCGGCGGTGCCTTCTCACTCAACGTTCTGCACCTGCTCTCGGATCTTCTCGAGCTCCGTCTTCAGATCGATGACCCGATGGGCGATCGGCGCGTCGCTCCCCTTGGAGCCGAGCGTATTGGCCTCGCGACCCATCTCCTGGAGCAGGAAATCGAGGCGACGCCCCACCGGATCCCCCCCTCGCATTCCACGAGCACGGACCGGAACTGCTCGACGTGACTCCGCAGACGCGCCAGCTCCTCGGTCACGTCGAGGCGATCGGCGGCGATGACGATCTCCTGATGCAAACGCGCCTCGTCGACGAGCCCGGTCTCCTGCTGCAGCTGCTCGGTCCGTTTCCGCAGGCGCTCTCGAACCGCCTCCTGAACCAGCGAGGACCGCGACTCGAGCTCCTCCACCGTTGCAGCGATGGTGTCGAGACGCGATCGCAGCTCGCGCTCGAGGGCCGCGCCCTCGGCGACGCGCATCGCCTCCGCAGCCGCGACGGCCTGATCGACGGCCGAGAAGAGAGCCGCATCCAGGCCCTCGGCCGCGAACTCGTGCTCCTTCAGGCGGGAGACACCGGGCAGGGCGAGCAGGGCGACGACATCCAGCTCTCCACCGACTCCATCCGCCCGTCGCAGGGCTTCTGCCGCCCCCACGTACTGCTCGGCGAGATCGAGATCGACCTCCAGCTGTGTGTGGATGCTGCTACCGGTCTCGAGGCTGATGGAAACCTCCACCTTGCCGCGCCCGAATCTGACCCTGGAGGCCTTTCTTGATCCCCAGCTCCCGATCCGAGAGAGCCCGCGGCAGGCGAACGTTCAGATCCAGGTGGCGGTGATTCAGCGTCCGGACCTCGACGCCGAAGGCCACCTGCTCCACCTCGAAGGAAGCCCGCCCGAAGCCGGTCATGCTGCGGATCACGACTGGCGCCTCGAAGCCCGAGCGGCGGCGATGGCCGCCGGCAACAAGGCCACGATCTCCTCCGGATTCGCCGTCGCCGTACCGACCTTGCCCACCACCACGCCGGCGGCGGTGTTGGCCACCACGGCAGACTCCAGCAGGGTTCCACCGGCCAGGCGCGTGAGTGCGAGAGCGGCGATCGTGGTGTCCCCCGCTCCCTGGACATCGAAGACCTCGCTGCGTGCGATGGGAACGTCCACCGGGGTAGCCTCGCCCTCGAAGATCGTCATTCCGTCGGAGCCCCGGGTCACCACGATGTCGCCCGGACCCAGGCGCCGCCGTAGCTGTGCGACGGCCCGGTAGAGCTCGTGCTCGCTTCGGATCCGCGTTCCCGTGAGGGCACCGACCTCTCGGAGGTTCGGCTTGAACAGATCCGCGCCCCGGTAGGCCGCAACGGAGGTCTTCGGATCCACCGCCACGGGGATCCCCGCCTCATTGAAGCGGCGCATGGCGGCGCGCAGCACCCGAACCGGCAGCAGCCCTTTCCCGTAGTCTTCGAGAATCACCCCCTGGACCGCGGGCAGCGCTTCGTCCATCGCCCGCAGCAGCCGGCGGGAGGTAGCGGAGGAGATCGGCTCGTCGGTCTCCCGATCGAAGCGAAGCATCTGCTGGGAGCGAGCCTCGACCCGGGTCTTGCGGGTGGTGGGGCGGTCTCCCACGCGCACCACACCGCTCGGATCCACGCCGAGATCCTTGAGAAGGTCGATGACCCGGTCGCCCGCCCGATCGCTTCCGACCACGGCGCAGACGACGCACTCCGCCCCCATGGCGACGATGTTTCGCACCACGTTCCCGGCACCACCGAGCGCGAGGGACTCGTGTTGGACGTGCACGACGGGGACGGGAGCCTCCGGACTCACGCGGTCCACGTCGCCCCACAGGTATTCGTCGAGCATCACATCGCCCACCACGAGAAGACGCAACTGCCCGAAGCTCGCGATCAGCTTCTCGAGTCGTCGCTGGTCGAGGCGCTCCGTCATCGGGCGAGACCCCGCTCTTCCAGCTCCCGGGCGGCCCGATCGATCCTGTCGACGGCCGTCTGACTGCGGAGCCAGGCCAGAAGCTCTGCGATGCCGTCGGCGAGATCGACCTCGGGATGGTATCCGAGCTCATCGCGGATGCGGCCGACGTCCGAGTAGCAGTGGCGGATGTCTCCGGCCCGGAACCTGCCCACCAGGTCCGGCGGCTCGTCGAAGCCGAGATGCTCGGCCAGAAGCTCGGCGATCCGGAGAATCGTCGTCGGCCTTCCGGTCCCCACGTTGTAGACCCTGCCGTCCTCCAGCTCCGCTTCCATGGCCAGGAGATTCGCCCGCACCACGTCGGAGACGTGAACGAAGTCGCGAGTCTGGAGGCCATCCTCGAAGATCATCGGCCGATTCCGGTTCAGCAGGCGCGCGGAGAAGATCGCCATCACTCCCGTGTAGGGATTCGAGAGCGCCTGCCTGGTGCCGTAGATGTTGAAGTAGCGCAGGGCGACGGCCGGAATTCCGTAGGCGGCGCCCACGGAGAGAAACATTTCCTCGTGGTCACGCTTGGTCACCGCGTAGATCGAGGTCGGGCGAAGGGGCTTGTCCTCGGAGGTCGGGATCGCCTCCAGCGGCCTCCCCTCCGCGTCCTCCAGCTCGAAGCGGCGCGCGGCCAGATCCGTCTCCGAGCGAAGGGCCGGGTAGACGACCTCGCCCCTGCCATCTCGGTAGGCGCCCTCTCCGTAGATCGACATCGAAGACGCCACCAGCATCTTCCGAATCCGGTCCCGGCGCGCGACGATCTCCTCCAGCAGAACCGCCGCCCCCAGCGAGTTCACGGAGACGTAGTGCGCCATCTCGTACATCGACTGGCCCACGCCCACGGCGGCAGCGAGATGAAAGACGACTTCCACGTCCTCCAGGGCGCGACCCACCGCTTCCGGATCCCGAACGTCACCGACCTGCAGCTCCGCTCCGGCATTCAGATAGTCGGGCCGCTTCGCGGTTTCGCCGTGCACCTGCTGGCAGAGATTGTCGAGCACGCGAACCTCGTGGCCGGCCCCGAGGAGCGCGTCCACCAGATGTGACCCGACGAATCCCGCCCCGCCCGTCACCAGGATCTTCACTCTTCGCCTCCATCCGCGCTCTTCTCCCGCAGCTGAGCCAGCCCCTCGTCTCTGGGGCAGCCCCGCAGGTGCCAGCGCAGCACCTTCCAGTCCTGCAGCCAACGATCGCGCCTGCGACGATAGACCAGCGCCCCCGGAATTCCCCAGAGGACGTACAAGACTGCCTTCAAGACCCGAAGCGTCACGATCAGCACCAGCGGGAGCAGGCCGCGATTCTTGCGGAAGAAGCGATACAGGGACCGGTGGTACTCGATGCGCGTCTCCGCGGGAACTTTCTTCTTGGTGCTGGCGCCGAAGATGTGAATCACGCGAGCGTCGGGGATGTGCACGACGCGCCATCCCGCACGCGCGATCTGGAAGCACCAGTCGGTCTCCTCCAGGAAGAAGAAGTACTCCTCGGGCATCAGGCCCACCGATTCCAATACCTCCCGGCGCACGAAGAGGCAGGCACCCAACACCGCCTCCACCTCGATGGGTTCCGGGTGATGGTAGCGCTTGGAGGGATAGCGACCCGGGAACGAGGTTTCGAGGACCCACTTGGGGAAGATCTCGGTGAGCAGGCCGGGAAAATTGTGGATGCAATTCTGCTTGCTTCCGTCTGGGTTGAGAAGCTGCAGCCCCGCGACGCCGACCTCGGGATTCGCGTCCAGGTAGCGCACGCATCTCTCGAGCGCGTCGGGGAGCACGACCGTGTCGCTGTTCAGGAGCACCGCGTGTCGACCCTTGGCGCGCCGCAGCCCCACGTTGTTGCCGGCGGCGAAGCCGAGGTTCTCCGGCAGCGCGATCACCTCGGCCCAGGGATGCTGCTCGCGCACCGCGGCGACGCTGCCGTCCCGGGAGCCGTTGTCCACTACCAGAGTCTCGGTCCGGATGCCGCCATCGTCGCTGCGCGAGCGGACCTCCCGCTGGATCGACTCCAGGCAGTCGAGGAGGACCTCCTTCGCGTTCCAGGTCACGATCACGATGGAGAGGTCGCTCATTCCGGCACACCCGGTGGGCTGCCGCCCTCTCCATCGTCGAGCCCGGGGCCCGCAGCGGGAGCGGGGCCGCCCGGCACCTCCACGACCTCGCCTCTCCAGCGCTCCTCCGCGTCGAGTGACAGAGCCGGCAGCGCCTCCCGCGCAACGCGCTCGGCAGAGACGCGGGTCATGCAGCGGTGGTCGATGGGACACTCTCGCAGGTAGCAGGGACGGCAATCCACGTCGGCGAAGAGGACCTTCACCCGCTCCAGGTTGAGGCTGGTCTTCTCGAGACTGGTCGGTCCCATCACCACGACGCAGGGAGTGCCGAAGGCCGCTGCGATGTGACGGGTACCGGCGTCGTTGCAGATCAGCACCCGCGCCCGTCTCACCACGGCCTTGAGCGCTCCCAGGCCCAGCTCACCGGTGAGGTCCACCGCCGGCTCCTGCATCGCGGAGAGCACCTGCGCCGAGAGCCTCCGCTCGCCGGGCGTCCCCACCACGACCACCGACGCCCCGGCCGCAGCCAGGGCATCGCCGACTCGCGCGAAGCCGGCGGGGGGCCAGAGCTTGGAGGGCCCGTAGGAGGCTCCGGGAGCCAGCACCGCGATCGCCTCGCCCTCGCGCGACGCCGCGGTCCTCGAGCCTCTGCCGGGCCTCGGCCTCCTCGGCTCCGGTCACGTGAAGCTCGAGGCCGGTGCCCTGGGGCGGACAGCCCACCGACTCGATCAGTCCGAGGACGTGCTGCTCCCGGGCGATCATCAGCCGGCGTCCCCCGGTCTTCGGCGGGGCGACCCGCTGATGGAGGAGAGCGCCCCGCCCGTTTCGCCGGTAGCCGACGATGCGGCGGACCCCGCCCAATCTCATCAGCAGCGCCGAGGAAAAGGAGTCGGGGAGACAGATGCCGAGATCGAAGCGTCGCGTCCGCAGGGAGCGTCCCTCTCGAATCAGCGCGGCGGTCCCCTTCCGGTAGGAGTCGAGCGGCAGCACCTCGTCGAACCAGGGCGCGCCGGCGATCAGTGGATGCAGCTCCGGGCGAAGGTGGAGGGTCAGCCTCGCCCCGGGAAAGCCGGTCCGCAGCGCCCGAAACCCGGGTGTGGCCATGATCAGGTCGCCCGTCCAGTTCGGGCCCCGGACCAGAATCTCCTGAGGCTGCGACATGACTCGAGCCCTAGCCTGCATTTCCCAGAAGCTCGCACGCAGCATCGATTACCGCATCGGGGGGAATCACCCTCATGCAAGTCGCTGCAGCGCAGCCACGTCGACAGGGATTGCAGTGGATCTGGACCCGGACCGTCCGCGAAGGGGTTCCCGGGAAGGGCGCGTTCTCGACGGGATCCGTGGGACCGAGGATCTGGACCACGGGTGTCCCGACCAGAGAGGCCAGGTGCATCGGACCGGTATCTCCGCCGATGTAGAGGCGGGAGCAGGAGAAGAGTGCGGCCAGATCTGCCAGGGAGGGCGTCTCCGGGGCGATTCGAGCGGCGCCGCCCGACGCCTCGACGATGGCGGCAGCGAAGGCCCGGTCATCGCCGGCGGGGCCGCAGCTGACCACCGAGGTGACTCCCTGGCGATCGGCGAGGGCCCGCGCCACCGCGGCGTAACCCGCCACGGTGTAGCGCTTGTGAGGGGTGGCATCGCTGGTTCCCGGGTGGATCGCGATCGGCGCCGGCCCGGGTCCCAGGGCCTTCTCGGCCCGCTCCAGGGTCTCCGGGTCGAGGCGCAGCGGCCGCGGGTCGGGCTCTGCACCCACCCCGAGGAAGTCGCACCAGACCCTGGTTTCGCTCGAAGCGGCTGATCTTGGCCGGCTCGATCCGGGCGCGCTCCCCCGCGAACAGGAAGGCTCCTTCGCGGGAGAAGGGCCGCGCATAGCCGACGCGTCTGGAAGCCCCGGAGAGGCGTGTCAGGACCCCACTCTTGAGGATCGAGTGAAAGTCGAGAACCAGGTCGAAGCGTCGGCGCCGAAGCTCCACCAGAAACCGTCGGGCGATTCGCCAGGCGCTCCCCAGGCGCCATCTCCGCAGAGACTCCCGCAGCATCCCGCGCGGGAACTGGATCACCTCGTCCACCCAGGGCTGTCCCTCGACGATGCTTGCGGAGGCGGGCTCGACGAGCCAGGCGATGTAGGAGCCCGGGTAGGCGGCGCGCAGGGACGAGACCGCGGGAAAGGTGCGCACCACGTCGCCCATGGCTCCGAGGCGAATCACGAGAATCCGATCAGCTTGGGGGGGATCGGCCAGTGGATTCGTGCAGGTGGCGATGGCGAGCCTCGCGGAGGGGGATTGCCCCAGGTAGGATAGTCCGCCATGCGGGTACCGCGCATCCTCTCCTTCTACGTCCTCCGGGAGATCCTGCTCTACGCCGGGCTGGGTCTGCTCGTCGCCGGCTCGATCCTCGTCACACAGAACCTGCTCCAGCGGCTCGACGACCTGGCCGCCGTGGGGATCAGCGCCGCCGACTACATGACGATCCTGGGATGCGTGGTGGGGATGCTCAGCGGCCACGCCCTTCCCATCGCCTTTCTGTTCGGAATCATGGTCGCCGTGGGTCGGATCTCCGCGGATTCCGAGGTGATGGCCATGCGCAGCCTCGGTATCAGCTTCGGCCAGTTCGTTGTCCCCGCGCTGCTGCTCGCGCTGCTCGCCTCCGCCACCACCTTTGTGCTGCTCGCCGAGGGAGATCCACTGGCGCGCCGCACGCTTCGGGCCATCTTCGCCGACATCGCGTCCCGAGGCGGAGTCATCGAGCCCGGAAACTTCAACCGACTCGACCGCAAGGAGGCGCGCCTGCTCTTCGTGGAAGACCGCGACGAGGAGAACCGACTCACCGGCGTTCTGATCTCGGATCGCACCGATCCGGCTCAACCGTTCACCGTCGTCGCGGAGCGCGGACGCTTCTACTTCGATTCGGAGAACTCCACCGCACACCTCCAGCTCGAGAGTGGCGACGTTCACTTCGAACCCGAGGAGAGCGAGTTGAACGAATACCGGCGCATCTCCTTCGAGACCTTCGACTACGCCTTCGACATGAGCGGAATCCTCGGCGCCGGACCTTCGCAGATCCTGCCCCTGGAAATGAGCACCAAGAGGATCCTCCAGGTGATCGACCACTTCGACCAGCACGACGGAAGGCCCCCCGACGACGTGCGGGTCAAGTCGAAGGAGCCCTACGAGATCCAGCTCCACCGCCGGCTCGCTCTCCCTCTCACTCCCGTGCTCTTCGCGCTGGTCGGGGTCCCGCTGGGCCTGCGCCGCACCCGCGGCGCGCGGTCGTGGGGTGTGCTGATCTCCGTGGCGCTGGTCTTCGTCTACTACCTGCTGCTGTCCTTCGGAAGCTTCCTGGCGGACGACGGCGCGCTCCCCGCGTCCCTGGCGATCTGGCTGCCGAATGTCGCATTCGCGGTCATCGCGATTCCACTGCTCTACCGCGCGCGCCGTGCGGAAGTCTGAAGAAGGCCCCCCCGGCTTTCGCTGCCTCTCGGTGGGACGGGTCTCCCTCGTCGCCGATCCCGCCCTCGAGAACGCGGTCGGTACGCTCTCCCTGCTCGCCCCGGGCGGAGTCGATCGACACTTCGCCCGCGGCGGCGGCGCCAGAGGTCGCGGCGACACCGCCCTGGTCGAGGTGCCGGGATCGACGGAGAAGCTGGTGTTGCGCCGCCTCCTTCATGGCGGCGTGCTCGGCCCGCTGCTCGGTCCGGTCTTTCTCGGCATGAGCCGACCGCTTCGCGAGCTGCGGGTGACCGCGGAGCTGCGGAGCGCCGGCGCGCCGGTTCCCCGGCCGGCCCTCGCCCTGGGCAGAAGGCTCGCGGGACCCTTCTCGGTCCCTGGTGGTGGGCACCTATCTCGAGCCCGACGCGGTGGACGCCCTGGACTTTCTCGAGTCCGAACCGGATCGCCCCCGATTGCTGCGCGCCGCGTAGGCCGCGGGGAGTGCGGTGCGCCGGTTTCACGACGAGGGCGGTCGGCACTCCGACCTTCACCTGAAGAATCTCCTGATCCGCGAAAGAGACGACACCGCCGAGTGCATCGTCATCGACCTGGACAAGGCCCGCATCACCCCGGGCCTCACCCCCGGCGAGCGAATGGTGCAGATCATGCGCCTGTTCCGGTCGCTCTTGAAGCGCGGCGTGCTGGAACGCGTGGGGTCCCGGGGATGCGCGCGGTTCTTCAGCGCCTACTGCGGCGAGGACCGGCTGCTCCGGCGAGCCCTCTGGAGGCGGGTGGACCGGGAGCTTCGCAAGGTCGCAATCCACAAGCTCGGCTACCGACAGAGCGGCTAGCCTGCGTTTCTCATCAGCTCGATACCCCGGGCGCCGGAAGCGCCGCATCGCGGCCGATCGGCTGCTCGCGCAGCCGATCCTCCAGCCAATCGCACAGACGGTCCCCGTCCTCCACGGTGAGCTCGATGGAGACCACGCGCAGGTCTGCGCCTCCCAGCCAGGACGGGAGGATCTTCACCGCGTCCTTCTCGGTGGTGAGCCAGATCGGCGCCTCCTGCTCGAGGGAGCGGAGGTCGCGCTCCCGGTAGCGGTGGTGGTCGGGGAAGCGGCGCTCGCGGATCACGTGCGCTCCCAGGGATTCGACGGTGCGGCGAAAGGAGTCCGGCTGGGCGATGCCGGAGAGGAGGCCCACCTCGAGGTCCGCGAGGCCCTGCGGCGGTCCCCACTCTCCGCCGGCGAGTTGACGAACCCCGACCGGGCGGCGCTTCACTTCGAAGCGTCGCGCCGCCGGGGCGAACCGCGCCAGAAGCGCCTGGTCCGCTTCGCGCAGCGGACCATCGATGACGGCCAGGGCGTCGGCCAGGCGCAGAGCCGAGGGAGACTCGCGAAGGGGCCCCCTCGGAAGCACCCGGCGGTTGCCCAGACCGGCATTCCCGTCGAAGCAGAGAAGCTCCAGGTCGCGAGCCAGCCGGTGGTGATGGAATCCGTCGTCGAGGACGAGGATCTGCGCGCCGAATGCCGAGACCGCTCGCATCCCCACCACGCCTCGGTCCGGTCCCACCAGGACCGGAACCCCGGGAGCGTGGGCGGCCAGCAAGATCGGCTCGTCCCCGGCCGCCTCGGCACTGCTGCTCACGAACCGGCCGTCGGAGACCACCTCGACCTTTTCGCGACCGCGGCGAGCGTAGCCGCGGCTCGCCAGCACCACGCGATGGCCGCGCTGATGAAGCGCCTTGGCGAGCCAGGCGGCCATCGGAGTCTTCCCAGAGCCGCCCACGACCAGGTTCCCAACACTCACCACGCGACAGGAGAGCTGGACAGGATGGAGCAGCCCACGAGCGTAGGCGGCGCGATGGACGCGGGCCCCGACGCCGTAGGCGAGCGCGAGCAGATCGAGGGGAAGCAGTGCGAAGCGCCGCGCCAGGCTCTCCTCGGCCGTGTCGAACCAGCTCGGACGTCTCATCGCTCTCGCCTCGACCGGTCGCGAGCACCGGTGATGAGCTTGGCGCTGCGCTCGGCGGTTCCGCGATGCTGCTCCAGGGCCTGGCGGCCGGCTTCCGCCCGCTCTCTCCACGAGGCGGGATCTCGAAGCGCCTCGATCGCGGCCCCGGCGAGATCGGCGCCGTCGGCGACGCGGCGTCCCGCTCCGGTGCGAAGGGCGAGGTCCGCCGCCTCCCTGGCGTTCTCGGTGTGGGGTCCGAAGAGAACCGGCTGACCTTCCAGGATCGGCTCCAGCAGGTTGTGCCCTCCAACGGGGACGAGAGAGCCCCCCACGAAGGCCACCGCCGCGCGCGCGTAGAGCCCGGGTAGCTCCCCCATGCTGTCGAGAAGCAGCACCTCGCCCTCGGCCAGGGGGTGGAGCGCGAGACCGCTCCGGCGTCGAACCGCGCGTCCTGCGCGCCGCGCCAACGCTTCGGCGGCGTCGAACCGCTCGGGATGACGCGGCGCCAGCACCAGTGATGCCCGCAGACCGGCTTGCTCCACACCGGCGAGAACTTCGAGAAGCTCGCTCTCCTCCCCCTCGTGGGTGCTTCCAGCGACGATGAGCGGAACCTGGCCGAGTAGCGACTTCAGATCCTCGAGCCAAGCTCGCCGGCTCCCCGCTCGGCTCGAGCTTCAGGTCTCCGGTCACCTGCACCTTCTCGGGGCTCGCTCCCAGGGCCCGAAAGCGCTCGGCGTCGGCGGCGCTGCGGGCGCCGATTGCCGCGATCCTCTCGAGGATCGGCCGCAGCCAGCGCCCGATCGCGCCGGTAGCGGGGAAAGCTCCGATCCGAGATCCGACCCGAGACGACCACCACGGGAACGCAGCGCCGATGCGCAGCTGCGATCCACGAGGGCCAGAGCTCGGTCTCGACGAGGGCCAGGGCCGACGGTCGTACCCGTCGAAGCGCCGCCTCCACGGTCCAGGGGTGGTCCAGAGGGGCCAGGGCGCAGGGCAGCTGCGGGCGGATCCGCCCCAGGAGGTCGCGTCCGGTGAACGTCATCGTAGACGCCACCACGTTCTCCCCGGATTCGCGCAGACGATCCATCAGAGCCACGGCGGCGCGGATCTCTCCGACGCTGGCCCCGTGCACCCAGATCGCACCCGGCGGATTTCCGGGCCGCCGCCCGCACCGCTCCGGCAGACCCACCCGCCATGCCGGGTCGCAGCGCCAGCCCGGCGAGACCCACGGGAAGGCCCGCCAGCGCCGCCAACGCGGCGAGGCTATGCGCCACCGGCCCCACAGGGCCATCTCCTCAGCGATCGCCGCGGCCCGCTCGGCGGCTCCGCCGGAACCCAGCCGCTGGCGTACACGCGCCAGGTTTGCGAGCTGCAGCTCCCGCACCGGCCCCTCCAGCAGCTCGGCGAGCGCGAGGGCGATCCTCTCCGGGTGCGCCTCCTCCTGGAGAAACTCGGGCACCACCGGTGCACCGACGATCAGGTTCGGCATGACGACGGACGGAATGCGGAGCACCCGCCGGGCCAGGAAGGCGGTCAGGGAGCTCGTCCGGACAGCCACCACCATCGGAGTTTCGAGCAGGGAGATCTCCACCGTGACGGTGCCCGGCTTGGCGAGGGCGACATCCGCGGCGCGGAGCAGCTGGTAGGTGCGATCTTCGAAGACCTGGATCGAGAGCAGCGAGGGAAGGCCGGCCTCGGCGATGGCCTGCTCGACACTCGCTCGCGTTATGCTGGGAGCGACCGCAACGGCGAAGCGCACGCGAGGGTCGCGAACGTGAAGGGCGCGGGCCGCCTCGAGCTGGAGCGAGAGACCGTCGCGCACCTCGTTGCGACGACTCCCCGGAAGCAGCACGACCAGATAGCCGCCGGGATCGAGGCCCAGCGAGCGACGCATCTCCTGGCGGGACGAGCGCGATGCGATCTCGCCGAGGCGATCCACCAGCGGGTGGCCGACGAAGTCGACCTGGAGACCCGACGCGGCGTACACCTCCTTCTCGAACGGGAAGATCACCGCCATGCGATCGACCCGGCGCGCGATCTTTCGGATCCTGCGGCGGCGCCACGCCCAGACCTGCGGGCTGATGAAATAGAGAACGGGAATCCCCGCCCTCCTCGCCCGCCGCGCCAGGGGAATGTTGAAGTCCGGTGAATCCACCAGGACGACGAGATCGGCACCGCCTGGTCTGCGAGCGCGCGGTTCATTCGCCGCCACGCCGAGAAGATCCGTCCGGCGTCCCGGAGCACGCCCAGCGCACCGACGGCCAGCTCCCGCTGATGGACGACGAGCTCGACCCCCACCTTCTCCATCTCGGCACCGCCCATCCCCAGCAGGCGCACCCCGGGGACACGCCTGCGGAAGGCCTCCACGAACGAGGCGGTGTGCAGCTCTCCCGAAGCATCTCCAGCCGAGAGAAGCAGCGTCGTCATTGGAGGTCGTCGAGGGGGGGCATCGCATCGATCACGCGCAGCGCGGTTCGCAGCGCGGAGAGACCCTCGTGCGGCGCACCGGCGCGCACGCTTCCGGGTTCGCACCGCCTCGATGAAGGAGTCCAGCTGGGAAGCCAGGGCATCCCCCGGCTCGATCTCCAGTCGCTGCCGATCGATCTTGCGGCTGCCGTCCGGCTCCGACTCCAGGCGGCGGGCGATCGCGACCGCCTGCTCGAGAAAGTCGATGGAGAAGTAGCCGTCGCGCTGGAAGAAGCGGATCCTGCGCATCGGCGTGGGGGAGACGCGGCTCGCGGTGAGATTCGCCACGCATCCCCCTGGAAAGCCCAGCCGGGCGTTGGCGATGTCCACGCGGTCGGTGATCACGGGTACGCCGATCGCCTCGATGCGCGTCGGCTCCTCGCCCACCAGCCGCTGGATGACGTCGAGATCGTGGATCATCAGATCTCGCACGACATCGACGTCGGTGGCTCGACCGGGAAAGGGACCGAGGCGGTGGGATTCGACGAAGCGCGGGCGACGGATGGAGGCCGCCACCTTGCGCATCGCGGCGTTGAACCACTCCAGGTGCCCCACCTGAAGCACCCGGCCGCCGTCCCGGGCAATCGAGAGAAGCTTCTCCGCCTCGGGGACGGTGGCGGCGATCGGCTTTTCGACGAGCACATCGACACCCGCGCTCAGCGTCTCGGACACGACCTCGTAGTGGCCGACGGTGGGAACCGCGACGATCGCGGCGTCGATCTCCCCCAGCAGATTCCGGAAGTCGGTCACGCCCCGGACTCCCACCTCTTCCGCGATCTCGGCGGTGCGGTCCGCGTCCGGGTCGGCCACTCCGACCAACACCACCGAGGAATCCCTGGCAGCGAGTGCCGATACCTTCTGGGCGTGCAGCCGCCCCATGTGACCGACACCGATCACAGCCAGGCGAAGCCCGCTCACGAGCGCTCCTCCCAGGCCGAACGCTGATCGTCGACACCGACGATCGAGATCCCGTGCTCGTCGGCGCCTCCCGCGACGGCCTCCCGGTCGAGGATGACGGTGCGTCCCGCCTCCACGGCGAGCGCCCCTGCACCGCACTCGATCAGAGTCGCCAGTGTGTCCGGCCCGACGGTGGGAACGTCGAAGCGCAGGTCCTGGCTCGGCTTCGCGACCTTCACCACGGTGGCCCCCGCCTCCCCCAGAGCGCAGCCGCGCCGAATCGCGGCATCGGTTCCCTCGATTGCCTCCAGAGCCAGCACGGCGCGTCCCCGAACCACCACCGTCTGGCCGATGTCGAGGTTCCCGATCGCCTTGGCGATCGGCCAGCCGAAGGCGATGTCACGACGCTGGTCGTCGGTGGGCGGGATCTTCCCGATCGGTCCTTCCGGAGCCCAGAGCTCGGGGGCGAGATCGACCTGCCCGATCAGGGGAAAGCCTTCCTCCTCGATCGCGTAGGCCACGGCGCCGAGGATCGAGTCGTCCTTGCGATCCGCGAGATTCTTGAGCAGGGCGACCGCCCGCGCGTCCGGCCGAAACGCCGAGGGCTCCTTCCACAGGAAGGTCTTGGGCACCTTGCCCACCATCACGACCTTCTCGACGCCGGCGTCGCGGAAGAACGCGAAGAGCCGGCTCAGCTCGCCGAGATACAGCCAGGTGAAGCAGTCGGCCTCCGCCTCGAGGGCGGGATCGCTGAGCTCTTGCAGCGCCACCGCGGCGACGCGGTGACCGCTGCTGCGCGCCCCCCGTGCCACCTCCAGGGGGAACCGACCGAGTCCGGCGATGAGCCCCACGGTCGTCGCCAAGGCGCCCCCTTCAGCGGCAGAAACCGCGCTTCGAGTTCTCGATGAAGCGGAGGAGCCGCCCCACTTCCGCGCACTCGAAGTGCTCCGCCCGCAGCCGTTCGATAGCGGGCTCGAGCCGCAGCTTCGAGTTGAAGAGAATGTGGAAGGCGTGCTTGATCTCCGCCCGGACCTCGGCGGACATGCCCCGGCGCCGGAGACCCACCACGTTGGTCCCCAGGACCCGCGCCCGACGGCCGGAGACCAGGGCGAAGGGCGGCGCATCCTTGGAGAGCGCCGACGCGGCCGCCATCATCACCGATTCGCCAACGCGGGCGAACTGGTGAATCCCGCAGAGGCCCCCGATGACGGCGTAGTCTTCGACGACCGCATGACCACCGAAAGCGCAGTGGCTCGCGATGATGCAGTGGGAACCCACCTCGGTGTCGTGGCCGAGGTGGACTCCGTTCATGATGAAGTTGTCGTCGCCGATGCGGGTGCACCCGCCGCCCCTGGGCGTCCCGATGTGAATCGTCACGTGCTCCCGGATCACGTTGTCCCGACCCACCAACAGCTGGGTGGTCTCTCCCGCGAAGCTCTTGTCCTGGGGCTCCTCGCCGAGCACTGCATAGGGAAAGATCCGAGTGCCCTCGCCGACCGTGGTCCGTCCGCAGACGTGGGCGTGTGGACGCAGCTCGACGCCAGCGGCCAGCTCGACATCGGAGCCGACGAACGCGAAGGCGCCGATCACGGCGTCGTCGGCGATCTTCGCGCCGGACTCGATGACTGCGCTGGGGTGGATTCGGGGCACGGGCCGCTAGCTCTTCCTGTCGAAGCGGACGACCACCTCATCCGTGATGTCGATGGCCTCGCGGGTGTACATCACTCCCGGCGTGTTCCGAGCCATGATCAGGGTGAAGCCCTGCTCCTTGCCGATCTCCTCGACGATCTCGAGGAGCTTGGCGCGGAGGGGCGCCTCCAGCCTGCCCTGGTCGATCTTGAGCTGACCCTGTAGCTCCTTGATCTTGTTGTCGATCCGGTTCTGCAGCTCGGCGAGCTCCACCTGCTTCCCGAACAGGGCCTCGTCCGAGAGCACGTATTTCTTCCCCTTCAACTCCTCCTGGAGCTCCTGGAAGCGATCCGCCAGAGGCTGGACCTCTGCATCCGCTTCTCGCTGCTTGCGGGAGAACTCCTCCCGGGCGGCCTTTCCCTCCTCGGTGGAGTTCATGGCCTGGTCCACGTCGACCACCCCGATCTTGATAGGCTCGTCCTGTGCACCAGTGGCCCACCCCAGCAGGGCGACCAGGGCAAGGAGCAGGAGAAGCTTGTTCACACGCGTCATTGCTCTGTTTCTCCTTGGACCGCTGCGTCCTGGCGGCTAGAACGAGGCGCCGCCGACCGAGAACTCGAAGACCGGACTGTCCTCCACCTCCAGCTTGTCGATGGGAAATCCCACGAACGCCTGGAGAGGACCGAAGGGCGAGAACCACTGGGCGCCGAAGCCGGTACCATAGCGCCACTTCCCGAGGTCGAAAATGCTCTCGTTCTCGGCGAAGGCGTTCCCCATGTCGAAGAACAGAATGCCCATCAGGCCCAGGGACTCCGAGATCGGGAAGCGGTACTCGAAGCTGGCCGAGAAGAACTTGCTGCCGCCGATGACATCGGTCTCCTCGAGGTCGTCGAAGTCGTCGTTGTCCTCGTCGTACAGGCTGTTGCACTTTCCATTGCCGTTGCCCTGGAAGTTGATCACCTCGGTCTCGGTGTCCCGGCAGACGAATTGGATGCCTCCCTCCGAATCGATCCCCTCGCCTCTTCCCACCGGCGTGAACGCGCTTCCGGTGCCGATCAGACCGGTCCGCCTGAGGATCGCCCGCCGCGGACCGACGGAGCGGGCCTTGAAGCCGCGGAGCTGGTAGGTCCCGATGCCGCCCAGGAAGTAGCGCTGGGTGAGCGGCAGCGTGAGCTCCGTGTCGATGTCCTTCAGGAACTGGATCTCGGCGCCCCCAGGGAAGGAGACCGATCCCGGTACCAGCGTGGCGTAGTCACTGATCTCGTTGAAGGGAACCGTGTAGCCGAACCGGGCACCGAGGATGAAGGTCGACTTGTCCCGGAAGGGGAACCAGCCTGGAAACCAGCCGGGCGGTCGGAAGAACCCGATCCAACGTCCCTCGAAGCGGACGAACTTCGAGAACCCGCCCAGACCGGCGCCGTCCACGGATGCGCCGATGATCCGCCCGCTGGTAGGCGCCACCATGTCGTTGCGCGTATCCCTCCGGAAGGAGAGGCCGACGATACTGGTGGTCTCTTCGCCCTGAAGGAGCTCTCGAAAGATCATCGAGGCGGCATTGACGCCGGTATCCCGCTGGATCTCGCGGCTCGCGTAGCTGTAGCTGACCGTGCCGCGCGTCCGGTGTTCTTCGTCCAGGTAGTGGCCGAGTCTGAAATCGATGCCGGTCGCTTGCTGACGGAAGTCCTCGAAGTTGACGTCGGTTCTGAAGATGCTCGTGGCCAGGCTGAAATTCGATCCCAGGAAGTAGGGATCGACGAAGGAGATGTAGAAGCGGTCGTTGTCCCCTCCGAAGTCGACGGAGACCGCCCCTGCGTAGCCCCGCCCGAACAGGTTGCGCTGGGAGAGGCCGGCGCTGATCACGAAGCTGTCCTGGGAGGAGTATCCGAAGCCGAAGCTCAGCGAGCCCGTCGGCTTCTCCACCACCTTCACCCCGAGATCGAGCTGATCCGGGTAGTCGGTCTGCTCCGGCTCGAAGTTCACCTCTTCGAAGAAGCCCAGCCCCCGGATCCGCCGTTCGCTCAGCTCGATGGCGCGAGCCGAGTAGAGCTGCCCCTCGACCATGTTCATCTCGCGGCGGATCACCGGATCGATGGTGACGGTGTTTCCGGCGACGTCGATCTCCCGAATGAAATAGAGCGGCCCCTTCTCGACCTCGAAGGTGACGTCGACGAGAAGGTCGTCTTCGTTGATCAGTGTTCGGGGGCTCACGCTCGCGAAGTAGAAGCCCCGATTCGTGTAGAGGCGCTCGAGCTCCTCGACGTCGTCGGTCAGGAAGGAGCGGTTGAAGGTCTCCCCTTCCTTCAGATTCAGCCGCTCTTGAAGCGCCTCCAGATCGACCGTCTCGTCCCCGGCGACGTCCACCTTGCCGGTGTTGAATTGATCGCCCTCGACGATGCCCACCTCGACGATCAGACCCTCTGTGAGGGCCTTCACCTCGGGCTCGCCCACCTCCACGCGGAGGAACCCGGCGTTCAGGTATTTCTCCTGGACGCTCTGAAGATCCTGGATGAAGACCGGCTCCGAGTAGGTGCCGGAGCGATCCAGGAAGCGGGTGACGGGCGAATACCAGCGCCAGCGCTTGGTGTGAAGACCGCTCGCGAGATCACCGTCGCTGAAGTGCTCGTTGCCTTCGAATGCGATGGTCTGGAGCCGCAGCTTGTCGTTCTCGATCACCTCGAAGTGGATCGCCACCGACTCGTTCGGAAGCTCCTCGATCTCGTAGCGGACCTTCGCCAGGTAGTAGCCCTCCGCCCGGTAGAGGGCCTCGATCCGCTCCCGATTCTCGAAGAGGAGCGGGTAGTCGAGGGTCGAGCCGGTGGTGAGGGTGAGGGAATCCCGGATCTTCTCGCCGTCCATGTTCTCGTTGCCGGTGATCGAAACCTGGCGAACCACGGGGTTCTCTTCGACCTCGAAGATCAGGACGCGCCCGTCGATGCTCTCCTCGCTGATCACGCGGACGTTGCGGAAGAACCCCAGGGAGTAGACCTCGCGAACGTCGTCCGCCAGGCGCGCCTGATTGAAGGAGTCGCCGGGCTGCGTGTTGATACGGGCGCGGATCGCGTTGGCCTCGATGCGGCGGTTGCCACGAACCTGTACGTCTGCGATCTGGTCGGCGCCCGGTGGGATCTCGGCGGTGGGCATGATCTGCTCGGTGCCGACGACCCGAAACGTCAACGTGATCCCCTCGCGTCGCCGTTCCGTATCGACGGTGGCGCTGGCGACCCCCTCCGTGGCGCGCAGCCGGGCCAGATCCTCCCGAACCACCGCGCTCTGGTACTGGTCACCGGGGCGGACCTGAACGGCGTCCCGGGCGGCTTCCTCCAGCTCGGGAATCGCATCGAAGTGAACTTCCAACACCTGGGCTCTCGGCGAGACGGTCCCCACCAGCTCGAGCACGCGATCCGCCAGCTCGTTGATGCGATCGAGGAGTTCGCCGTCGTCGTCTGCCGTGTACACCATGGTGCTGGTGGCGACGTTGCTCGCGACCGGTGTCACCCGCACGTCGAGGCTGTAGTGGCCGGCCAGCTCCGTCAGACTTCCTACCACGACGAAGTCGGCACCGAGCTCGGCCGCGAGCCTTCGCACCGCGGTCTCGGTCCGCTCACCCGCGTAGGCGACCAGGGATTCCCTCACCGTGAGAGCCTCGAGAACCTCGACCCTGCCGCTGGCCTCGAGCCGCGTCGCGAGCAGGTCGGCCAGGGAATTCTCCAGGTAGTCGAGGGGTTTCGCGCTGTGCACCCGGAACGGGAGCACGGCCACCACCACCTTGATCGGGGCGGAGACCGCGCCCCGCGGAGGGGGCTGGGCGGCGGCAGCGCGGCCTGCCGGGAGCAGGAGCAGAAGAAGCAGCGCGGGAAGGGCTGCGGCGATCAGGCGAGACCCGCGAGCCGGGCCGCGAGGATCGTGGAGGAACCGGGCCGCGATCCGGCGGATTCCGGCAATCGAGTGGCGATACGGGCGCAAGAATTCCCCCCAGACGCGAAGCCGCGCCTCTCGCTCTCCTGGCGGCGGCATTCTACTTTCCAGCAGCCCGCGAATCAAGGCCACACTAACTCGATTTCTCCTTATCTGACGCAAGGTTAAGCCCCAGCCGGTGCATTGGGACCTCTTCCAGGCGCCCGTCGACCAGTGTCACCGCCCGCCCCAGCCGGCCCGCCAGGGCGGAGTTGTGGGTCACGATCACCAGGGCGGTGCCGCGTCTTTCGTTCAACTCCAGCAGGATGTCCGCCACCCGCTCACCGGTGGTGGGATCCAGATTCCCGGTGGGCTCGTCGGCGAGCACCAGCCGTGGACCCAGGACCAGGGCGCGCGCCACGGCGACCCGCTGGCGCTCGCCCCCGGAGAGCTTTCCCACCGGGTGCTCGAGGCGATGATCCAGATCCACCTCGCAGAGGATCTCCGCCGCACGCTCGCGCGTCGCGGAAAAGTCGTCACCGCGCAGGAGCCCCGGCATCATCACGTTCTCGAGGGCGTTGAACTCGGGAAGCAGGTGGTGGAACTGAAAGACGAAGCCCAGCGACTGACTGCGGAAGCGGGAGAGCTCATCGGTCGATTTCTCGAAGATGTCCTCACCCTCGAAGAGAACGCGCCCGGAAGTCGGGTGGTCCAGCGTCCCCAGGATGTGGAGCAGCGTGGATTTGCCGACGCCCGACTGGCCGAGGATCGCCAGGCGCTCTCCGCCGGCCACCTCGAGGTCCACCCCGCGCAACACCTCGATGGCTCCCTCTCCCGTGGCGAAGGATTTGTAGAGCTCGGAGACCGAGAGAAACGGATCGGGCATCACTCGTACCGGAGAGCCTCGGCGGGATCGAGACGGGACCCCTGCCGGCTCGGGAGCAGTGTGGCTCCCAGGGATAGCACCATGGCGATGGCGACGACGATGGCGACCTGACCCACGTCGATCTCGGAGGGCAGCGTCGAGAACTGGTAGACGGTCGCGGGGAGGGTATCGATGCCGGTGAGCATTTCGATCTGTTCCTGGACCCAGGCGAGCTGGGTGGTGACGGCGATGCCCGAAATGACTCCCAGAACGGTGCCCAGCAGACCGATCAGGGTGCCCTCGATCGCGAAGATGCGTTCGATGCTCGCATCCGCGGCACCCATCGCCTTCATGATCGCGATGTCGCTGGACTTCTCCATGATCATCATGATCAGAGTCACCACGATCGCGAAGGCCGCCACCACCATGATCATGGTCAGCAGCACGAACATCATCACCCGCTCGGTCTTGAGTGCCTGGAAGAAGGCCGGGAAGAACTCCTTCCAGTCCCGGGTGAAGAACGAGCGGCCGAGGCCCTCTTCCACCCGCCTCGCCACCTGTCGCGACCGGTAGTAGTCCGTGGTCCGCACTTCGATCCCGTGCACCACGTCGCCGACGCGCCGGAAGTCCTGGGCGGCGGCGAGGTCCACGTAGGTGAAGACCTCGTCGTACTGAAAGAAGCTCGACTGGAAGACGCCGGCGACGCGGAAGCGCTTGAGCCGGGGCCCCGGACCGAGTGGGGTCGGGGGTCCGCCGAAGGGCGAGATGACGATGATCGGGTCGCCCACGCGAACGCCCAGCACCGCGGCGAGCTGGCTACCGATCACCATGCCGGGATCCGCCTCGCCCCCGTCCGTGGAGGAAGCGCGCGGCGCGAGATCCTCGAGCGCACCCTCGGAGCCGGGGAGCAGGTCTTCGCGCAGGTCCGTCACGTCGCCGATCAGCTCGGGGTCGATTCCGCGCACCCGCACTCCGATGATCCCGCCGGCGGAGCCGCGGATCATCCCCTCTGCGTCGAGGTAGGGAGAGGCGCCGAGAACTTCCTCTGCGCCGACCACGTTCGCCACCACGTCGCGGTAGTCCTCGAAGGGACCCGAGGGCGCTGTGGACGGTGAAGTGGGCCCGGTTCCCGATGATCTCCTCCCGCCAGGTGCGTTCGAAGCCGTTCATGACCGAGAGGACGGTGATGATCAGCCAGACACCCGCGGCGACCCCCGCCACACAGATCAGCGTGATGACCGATATGAAGGTCTGCCGGCGCTTGGCAAAGAGATAGCGGGTGGCGACGAACCACTCGGCGGTTCCGCGGGTATCCAGGAACCCGGCAGCCGCAAGGGGCAGCAGACCGAGCAGGACCGCCAGCGTCAAGGCCGAGAGGATGACGCCGCCCAGGGCGAAGACGATCGGGCTCGGGAGCGGGCAAGGCCAGGGGGATCGCAACTCCGACGCCCAGAACGATCGCGACGGTGCGGACCAGCCGTTCGTCGATCCCCGGCTCGCTCTCCCCATTTCGACGCCGCCGCCAGCGCAGGCCCGCAAAGACCAGCGCCGCCACCAGGGCCGGCGCGATCGCGTAACCGACCCGGTCGATGCCTCCCACCAGCAGGGCGTACCCGATGGCGAGCAGCACTGCGCTCGCCATGGCGAGGGTGGTGGGCGGCACGTAGCGAAGCACCAGGCCGATGACGACCTGGGCTCCGGCGACGAAACCCAGTGCGCCGGCCGAGGCGAGCAGCCAGGCGCGAAAGGCGCCCGGCCAGGGGATGCCCAGGCCGGCCAGCGTCTCGACGTCGGTGCCGAGAGCACCGAGGAGCGCCGCCCAGACGACCGTCACGATCACGACGTTGCGAAAGCGGTGGGTGGCGCGGGCGAAGCGCTCCAGCACCACCACCGCGGAGCCCAGGAAGAGCACCGTCGTCGCGCAGATCCCCAGGGCGATGGCGACGATGAAGCTGAGCGCCAGCGTCCCGCCCGCAGCGGTCAGCCAGTCCCAGAATTGGGTGGCAAGGGGCGTCATCGCCGTTCCGTCCTCAGGTGGGGAAAGAGGATCACCTCGCGAAGGTTCGGCGCGTCGGCGAGGGTCATGGTGAGCCGATCGATCCCCATCCCGAGCCCGCCCGTCGGCGGCATACCGTACTCCATGGCACTCAGGAAATCCTCGTCCATGGGATGCGCTTCCGCGTCTCCCTCTGCCGCCGCCCGGCGCTGATCCTCGAAACGCCTGCGCTGATCCTCGGGATCGTTGAGCTCGCTGAACGCGTTCACGATCTCGAACCCTCCCAGGAAGAGTTCGAAGCGCTCGACCAGACGCGGATCCCGCGCCGAGCCCTTGGCCAGGGGCGAGAGATCCCGCGGGTAGTCGGTGATGAAGGTCGGCTGGATCAGTCTCGGCTCCACGTACTCGCTGAACAGATCGTCCACCAGCACCGACCAGGTGGGAGCATCTCCGGGATCGAGGCCCTTGGCGCGGACCGCTGCGCGAAGCGCCTCGCGGTCATCCGCCGCGAGGATGTCGATGCCGATGGCGTCGCGAATGGCATCCCTCATCGGGATCCTGGGCCAGTCGCCGGAGAGCTCGATCCGGTGCCCCTGGTAGACGATCCGGGTGTCGCCCAGCACCCTCCCCGCGACCTCCTGGACCAGAAGCCGGGCGAGGTCCATCATCTCGCCGTAGTCGGCGTAGGCCTGGTAGCACTCCAGCATCGAGAACTCGGGGTTGTGCTTCCTCGAGATCCCTTCGTTCCGGAACACCCGTCCGATTTCGTAGACCCGGTCGAGGCCCCCGATCACCAGACGCTTCAGGTAGAGCTCGTCGGAGATGCGGAGGTACAGGGTCTGATCGAGGGTGTGGTGATGCGTCGTGAAGGGTCGGGCGGCCGCCCCCCCGTAGATCGGCTGCAGCACCGGCGTCTCCACCTCGAGGAAGCCGCGTTCGTCGAGGACGGATCGGATCGTCGTGGTCACGCGGCTGCGAAGCACGGCGACGTCCCGCGCCCTCGGGTTGGCGATCAGGTCCAGGTGGCGCTGGCGGGAGCGAGCTTCGACGTCGGTCAGACCGTGCCACTTCTCGGGCAGCGGCCGGAGGCTCTTCGCGAGCAGATCCGCCGATCGGACAGCGATGCGTGAGCTCCCCCTTCTTGGTGCGCCAGACGGGCCCTTCGACGCGGAGGAAGTCTCCCACGTCGATCTTCCCGACGAACTCGAAGAGCTCCGCGGACACCTCCCCCTTGCGGATGCTCACCTGGATGCCGACGCCATTCTCGACCAGCTTCAGGAAGGCGAGCTTCCCGAAGGAACGAATCGCCCGCACCCGGCCCGCAACCGCCGCCGTGGCGCCTTCGGCTTCCAGAGCCTCCGCGTCCTTTCCGTCGTAGAGACCGCGGACCTCGGCGATGGGTGTCCGCGGACCCGAGCGAGCCGGGAAGGGATCGATCCCTTCCTCCCGCAGCGCCGCCAGCCGCGCCAGCCGTCTCTCCCGTTCCCCCTCACTCATTCGGGATCCCTGGAAGAGGCCGAGCTCCAGAGCAGCGTCGCTCGGATGAAGCGATCCAGGTCTCCGTCCAGGACGCCCTCGGCGTTTCCCGCTTCCGCGCTGGTGCGATGATCCTTGACGCGCTGGGCCGGGTGAAGGGTGTAGGAACGGATCTGGCTGCCGAAGCCGATCTCCGCCTGCTCGCCGCGCATCTCCGCCAGCTTCTGCTCCTGCTCCCTTCGGGCGCGCTCGTACAGCCGTGCGCGCATCACCTTCAGGGCCTGGGCCCGGTTCTTGTGCTGGGAGCGCTCGCTCTGACACTGGACCACGATGCCCGTGGGCTCGTGGGTCAAACGGACCGCCGAATCCGTCTTGTTGACGTGCTGCCCACCGGCACCGCTGGCTCGGTAGGTGTCCACCCGCAGATCCTTCTCGTCGAGGTCGATCTCGATCGAGTCATCCAGCTCGGGGAACACCGAGACGCTGGCGAAGGCGGTGTGGCGGCGGTGCTGGGCATCGAAGGGCGAGATCCGCACCAGGCGATGCACCCCTTCCTCGGTCTTGAGGTAGCCGTAGGCGTAGGCACCGGAGAGGGTCGCGGTGACGCTGCGCAGCCCGGCCTCCTCGCCGGATTGGATGTCCAGGATCTCGCTCTTGAACTGATGCCGCTCGGCCCACCGCAGGTACATGCGGAGCAGCATCTCCGCCCAGTCGGCGGCGTCGGTTCCGCCCGCGCCGGAATTGATCGAGACGATGGCGTTGGATGCGTCGTGTTCACCGCCGAGAAGGCACCGCAGCTCGGCCTCGGCCAGCTCCTCCTCGGCCTCGGCCAGCTTCTCCGCCAGCCTCCGTCCGGGTCGAGGCGTCGTCGGCCTCGTCGGCGAGCTCCAGGAGGACTTCCACATCGTCCAGCATCTCGGCCAGCCGATCGATCTGCGCGACATCCCGTTCCAGGGAGCTCTTCTCCCGGAGCAGCTTCTCGGCGCGCTCGCGGTCCTCCCACAGATCGGGACGGGCGGCGTCCAGCTCGAGGGCCTCTATGCGGCTGCGCAGGGCCGCCTCGTCAAAGGCGCCCCCGGAATTCGCCGAACCGGTCGCGCGCCCGGCGTAACCCCTCCGCGAGCTCGCCGGAATCCATCGAACCCGAGACCTTGGTCTCACTCATCTCCCTCTCCGCTGGACCAACGCGCGGACCCAGAGCGCGAGCAGCCCGCCCCAGCAGAGCCACGCGAACAGATCGCCGTGCCGCACGTAGAAGCTGTCACCGACGCCGGGGGGCCGAACCGGAACCTCACCCACCAGGAAGTCCCGCTCGAAGATCTGCGTCTGCTCCCGAACCCGACCTCGCTCGTCGATCAGCGCCGAAACACCGGTGTTGGCCGCTCTCGCCGTCCACACCCTGCCCTCCGCAGAGCGCATCGCGGTCATCACCAGGAACTGGTACGGCGCGCCGGTACGGCCGTACCACGCGTCGTTTGTGATCGCGAAAAGCACGTCCGCCCCATCGCCCACGAACCGCCGAACCAGGTCCGGGAAGAGAAGTTCATAGCAGATGGGAACCCCCACGGTCACGGAGGGTTCCCCCGCCCCGATTGCCGAGCCCGGGCAACACCATGCTACGTGGTGTTTTCCCCGCTGTGACGTCCTGACCGGCGCTCCCGGTGGCGATCGCGCTGATGAATCGGCCCAGCATGGGGCGAAGCGGCAGGTATTCGCCGAAGGGAACCAGGTGGGTCTTGTCGTAGCGGCCGAGGCTGCGACCGGCTGCGTCGAACAGGAAGGCGCTGTCGAAGAACTTCAGGTCCGCGAGCTGCGGCGGCTCCCCGATCGCCGGATCGAGGCCATCGATCCCCACCGCGCCCACCACCAGGAAGGCCCCCGTGTCCTCTGCCAGAGCGGCTGATTCGCCCCCGCAGGGCCGGATCGGAATCGAGGGAACCCGGTGCCGCCGTCTCCGGCCAGACCACGACCTCGGCGCCCTCGGCCACCGCCCTGCGGGTGAGCTCCTCGTAGATCTCCAGCGTCCGCTCGGCCCACTCCGGGGACCACTTCACTCCCTGATCGATGTTGCCCTGGAGCACGGCGACGCGCACCGTGGGCCCGTCGAGAGCCGTTCTCGACGCGTTCAGCGCCATGCCCAGTGCATGGGCGAGAACCACCACACCTAGAGCCGCCCACGCGCCCCAGCCGAGCCCGCGAGGGCCGGAGCTGGGTGGAGCCTCGGCGTCGAGGCGGGGAAGCGCGAAGAAACGGGCGAGCGCGGCAGCGCCGAGAACCGAGAGGAACGAGAGCCCGTAGACCCCCGTCCAGGCCACCAGCGGCATCAGCGCGAGGTTCTGGTGCTGCGCGTAGCCGAGCGTCGCCCAGGGGAATCCGGTCAGGGCGAACGACCGCAAGTGATCCAGCGCGGTCCAGACCGCGGCGATGGCGAAGGGCGAGGCCAGCCCGCGTCGCTCGAGCCATGCCACGCGCCATCCCGAACAGCGCCGTGAAGCCCGCGATGTACGCCGCCAGCAGGATCGGGGCGATCAACCCGACGACCGGGGGCGCATGCCCGTAGGTCACCGTCACCACGTAGATCCAATGCAACACGGCGGAGTGTGCCACCAGCCCGCCGAGAAAGCCGAGGCCGAGCGCGCGGCGCGGCGCGACTCCGCGCAGAGCGAGAATCAGAAAGAGCGGCGCGAGCCACGTCGCCACCCAACCGAGATCGACGACCGTCCCCAGCACCGGATGAGGAAAGGCGAGGAAGGTCGCCAGGCGCGTAGCATCCGAGCAGTGCGGCGCGGTGCGACGGCCCTCACGCCACCACGACCGCCCAGAGACGATCCTCCGCCGCCTCCATCGCGCGGGCTTCCTCCTCTCGCTGGTGGTCGTAGCCGAGCAGGTGGAGGGTGCCGTGAATCAGCAGGCGCGCCATCTCGGCGTCGAGACCGTGACCGATCGTCGACGCCTGGCGAGCGGCAACCTCCACGTCGATCACCACCTCGCCGAGCAGGTCCCCGTGAAACGCCGTGTGGTCGCCCTCCAATAGCGAGAACGAGAGCACATCCGTGGGGGCCGCCTCCGCGCGGAAGCGCTGGTTCAGCCCGGCCATCTCCTCGTCGCCGACCAGGGAGATGGAGAGCTCGGATTCCCCGTGGTCGAGCTCCCGCAGCAGCGCTTCGGCTCGGGTCTCCAGGAGGGCCCGATCGAAGGACGGCAGGGATCCGACCGGCGACGGACCGGCGACGCGGACCGTCATTCAGGTTCTTCGTCGCCGGGACGCGGGGGTCTCTGGGTCCGGCTCCGTCGGGCGTCGCGATGCTCGTAGGCGCGGATGATCGACTGGACCAGGGGATGGCGCACCACGTCGGCCTCGGTGAAGCGCATGAAGCCAATCCCCTCGACGCCTTCGAGCACGCGCATGGCATCGACCATGCCGCTCAGCTGGTCCGCGGGAAGGTCGATCTGTGTGATGTCACCGGTGATCAGCGCCTTCGAATCGTAGCCGAGCCGAGTCAGGAACATCTTCATCTGTTCCGGCGTCGTATTCTGCGCCTCGTCGAGGATCACGAAGGACTCGTTGAGGGTGCGGCCGCGCATGAAGGCGAGGGGCGCCACCTCGATGACGCCTCGGTCCATCAACCGTGCGGCCTTCTCGAAGGCCATCATGTCGTGGAGTGCGTCGTAAAGGGGCCGGAGATAGGGGTTCACCTTCTCGGCCATCGATCCCGGCAGGAACCCGAGCTTCTCCCCTGCCTCCACCGCCGGCCGCGTCAGAATGACGCGGGCCACCTCGTGGCGGTTGAGGGCGGCGATCGCCATGGCCATGGCCAGGTAGGTCTTCCCGGTGCCGGCGGGACCCACCGTGATGACGATGTCGCGCTCGAGGATCATCTCGATGTAGCGCCGCTGGGAGAGGTTCTTCGCAGCGATGCGACGCCGCCCCCCGACCCCCGCCAGGACGTCCTGGTAGACCTCCCGGAGCTCGACTTCGGGCTCTTCCGTGATCATTCGCAGCGCGGCGGTCACGTCCCGCGGATGCACCGGCCGACCCTCGCGAACCAGCCCGTAGAGCTCCTCGAGCGCCTTGCGGCCCACGCGCACCTTCTCTTCGTCGCCGATCAGCCGCACCTCGTTGCCGCGGGCGCGCACCTCGACGCCGAGCTCCTGCTCGAGGATACGGAGCGTGTGCTCGCGGTCCCCGTAGAGCGCAGCGGCCAGCTGATTGTCGTCGAAGATCAGGGTCTGGCGAGTGCTGGCGGCGTCTCGGGCCAGTGGTGACTCCAAGCGGATTTCGGCAGCCGTTACTGCTCGGGCGCAAGAACCAGGACTGCGTCCCCGCGTCGGGCGTAATAGTACGGATGCTCATCGGCGGCCGCCAACGCGCCGGGAGGGAGCCAGCCCCGCGCCTGGAGTTCCCCGAGTTCACCCGGCCAGTCACCGGTGGCGAAACGGTAGGCCTCCACCAGGTTGCGAAGCCGCCGGGTTTCGAAAGCGATCTCGGCCCGCCGCTGGGGGTCACGGTCCAGGGAGGTCAGCCCGTCCGGGGTGACGACTCCCGCTCGGCCGAGGGTGAGCCAAGCCATCGCGAAGAGGAATGCGAAGGGCAGTACGGCCGCCGCCAGGTCGAGACCCGCTCGAGTGGGCGCAAACTCTCGCGTCCGACGACGCTTGTGGGTGGTCGCGAGAACCTCGGCGTCGATGGGCTCGATCACCTCCCTCTCGCGCAGCCTGGAGAGGATTCGAGACCCCTCGAAGGTACCGAGGCGCGAGAGATCGATGATGCGACGCACGGTGAGGCGACCGTCGATCAACAGGAAGAGCTTCTCCGCCAGCGCCAGCTCCTCCGGGGAGTCTCCTTCGGTCGCGCCCCGGTAGGTCTCGAAGCGGCCGACCCGCTGAAATACGGTGGAATCGCGGGTCACCGCTTCGTCCATCGCCCGCCACTCGTCCACCATCCGCAGCCCGTCCATCAGGATCTGCTCGGCCGGGAGCAACTTCGAGGAGTCGCGGTCCCGGGGAATCGTCTTCGCTGTGAAGTGAAAGGAACCCTGGTTCAGGCGCAGCAGCGTGAAGATCGTCTCCGAGGTCACCAGCTCGGCGATCGACTCGATCTGTCGGCCGTCCAGATCGCCCTCTTGGATCATCAGGCGGTCGAGGCTCTGCTCGCTTTCGTGGAGCTGTTGCTCCAGCTGCACC
The DNA here is from genome assembly GCA_963722885.1 of uncultured delta proteobacterium. Lineage (GTDB taxonomy): Bacteria > Myxococcota_A > UBA9160 > UBA9160 > UBA6930 > CAVXZE01. The sequence goes on along the minus strand of CAVROS010000001.1, from coordinate 115,750 downwards.
AGACGTTCCGGAGTGAGTAGACCCACCCGCACCAACATGTCGCCGAGGGCGGTGTGCTCATGGGGCCCGACCGGGGCCGCCCACACCACCGCACCCTCGAGAAAACCCATCCGGAGCTTCTCCGAGGGGGCCTCGACGTCGAGGATGCCGGTCTTGCGTTGCTGACCGATCAGCTGGAAGACCTCGCCGATCCCGAAGTCCCGGAGATTTCCGCGCAGCGCAACCGCCATGCCTAGGACCTCTCCCAGAGCGCGATCGTCAGCGCGATCACCGCTGCGTAGGCAACGGCGAAACCGACGGCCACCGCACTGAAGAAGAGGGAAGCACCGGCGCCGACGGCCAGCGGGTCGGCCCCCACGCCGTCCTGCGCCCACCAGCTCGCCAGCGTCAGCGCGAAGAGCATCGAGCCCAGCAGGCCGAGGATCGGGTGCCGGGAAACGACGCCCGCCGCGCCGGGCACGATCGCCGAGAACAGGAACTTGATCTTGTCGATGCGGGCCTGTCGCTCGCGCAGCGCCGTCAGTCGAACCATGCGCAGGAAGGGGTCCGCTGTCTCCTTGCCGGTCAGGAACCGCGCGATCCCGGCCTTGCGATCGCCCTCCTCCCCACCGTCCTTTGCCCTGCGGAGCGCCATGGCGACCCCCGAGGCCAGTAGAACCGCGAGTGCGACGCCGACGGCGCTATGCACCAGACTCCGACCCAGCCAACCGGGCGCGAAGCGGCGTCGCAGCGCCGTCGCCGCCTCGCGAGCAGCCGCCGGATCTCCGAGACGGACCCGGATGGTCTCCGTCTCCACCGGGAGATCCACGACCATGGCACCGCGGGAGCTCCCATAGAGATCCGTCAACGCAGCCAGCGCAGCGGGGTCGATCACCTGGGCTTCCGCCAGGGCGAGATCCTGGTGATCCAGCTGGACCAGGCGCCCGTAAGCCTGCGACAGGTTGAACAGCACCACGACCAGGTGACCCGAGTGTGCGGCGGACTCGTAGAGCTCGATGGCCTCCTCGGGGCGATCCAGCGCCAGCTGCACATTGGCAGCGTTGTTGAGCAGCCTGGGATTGGGAGAGGCGCTCTCTTCGATCAACGCGGTGAAGCGACGCTCTGCACCTTCCAGGTCCCCGCCGCGCTTGGCGTGGAGAGCCAGGGCGCGGGCCACCAGGGGATCTCCCGGTGCTGCGTGCTCCAGCCGATCGATGTCGATCTGGGAGGGTTGTCCGTGCTCGACGGCGAAGGCCGCCTCGGCGACCGGATCCGAGCCCAGGGCCACCAGCTCCTCCCCTGCGCGATCTGCCAGCGGATGGAGACCGGCGATCGAGACGACGAGGGCGACACCCACGGCGCCCCTTTGCCAGGAGTTTCCGGGCCAGAGCCCGAGAGCCGCGAAGGCCAGGGCCACCCCGAAGAGCCCCTCGCCCAGGACCGCGGGAAGCAGCAGCAGACCGGCCACCAGCGCCACCCGCGACACCAGAGGCAATGCCACCGGGAGGTTCCCCAGCAGGCGGGCCGCCGCCAGGACCAGGCTTCCGCCAGCGACGAAGAGGAAGAGCAATCCGCCGATCAGGCAGGCAGTGAACAGGCCGTGGAAGATCGTGGCCCGGAGCCAGAGAGAGGCCTCCAGATGTCGATCCGAGACCCGGGCAGCCTGCCGGATCTGATCGAGGGCCCCGATCGAGATCTCGCTCCTCGCTCCAGAGGGCCTGGCCAAGGGCGATCCGCGCTGCAGGGAGATCCGGTGCCAGCTGAACCGCCGCCTCGGCCCGCTGCAGGGGATCTCCGAGGGATTCGTCCAGCAGCAGAGCTCGCGCCAGGGCCTCGAGGCTCGGCCTTCCTGCCTCGAGGGCGGCTTCGAGCGTCCGCTCGACCCGGTCCTCCAGGCCGCCCGCCGCTGCGAACCAGGCGCGCTCGACCGGATCGAGGCCGGGATCCGGCACGGCCCGCGCTTCGTGGGCCAGCATCGCCAAGGTGCCCGGGAGCTGAGTGGGCGGCGCTCCCCCTTGGGGAATGACCTCCGCTCCCCCGGCATCATTGCGATCCGGGAGCACGACCTGGGCCGGGGCGATCTGGGCCCAGGCGGGCACGGACCACAGCAGGAGCATCCCGCCGAGCAGGACCGAAGCCACTCGCTGCCCCGTGCTCACGCACTTCCCCTTGGAGACAGGCATCTCGCTGGGCATATCGGTCGGAGGGAGGATAGCGCTGAACCCGCTTTACAGCGAGGGCGCCCTCGATGCCGAGGAAGACTTTTCGGCTGCACCTCTAGACCGAGCTGCCCGGGACCCCTATTCTCCGGCGCTCGTGGGGGGCGCGTCGGCGCCCTCACCTGTCGCTCGACACCGGGGAGCGGAGTTCATCACGGATGGCAACCCACCGATCTGCTGAAAAGCGTGCGCGCCAGGCCCTCAAGCGCCGGGCCCGCAACCGCCAGGCCAAGAGCCAGGTGCGGACACTCCTCAAGAGCGTGCGCGGCGCGATCGCAAGCGGAGACAGCGAAGGCGCCCGGCAGAAGCTCGGGAGCGCGGAACGCGCTCTGCGCAAGGCAGCCAGCAAAGGCGCCATCAAGAAGACGACCGCCAGCCGGAGCGTCTCCCGCCTCGCCAAAGCCGTCCATCGGGCGAGCAGCTAAGCTACGGGGACGTTGTCGAGCGTTCAATTTCTCGAGCCCGCTCGAGAAATTGAACGCTCGACTACGTCCCCACTCGTTTCCGCCTACACCGACAGGCCCATCACCAGCCGTTCCAGGGCGATCTCGGCGGGCAGCGAGCCTTGGCCCTTCAGTGCCTCGTCGGCCCCGTGGATCGCGTGGAGACAGGCGACGAGTCTCCCTCGGGTGTAGCGCTGCGCCTGGGATTCGAGCTTTCTGACCATGAACGGGTGTCCCGCCACCGAGGCTCCGCAGCGCAGGCGCGCCAGCTTGCGGAAGTGGCTCGCCAGCGATCCGAGCAGCACCGGAGCGACCGCGCCGGAGTCGAGCAGGCGACCCAGGATCACCAGGGCATCCGGAGTCCGACCCTCACCGATCGCGTCGGTGAGGTCCCAGATCGGCTCATCGGCCACGTCGCTGACGACCGCGATCACGTCGTGGCGGCTCACGGGCAGCCCCGGGCCCGCCTGCAGTGCGGCCTTCTCGAGCTCCTGGCGGAGCATCAGGAGCTGGGGTCCCACGGCTTCCGCCAGCGCCTCCGCTGCACCGGGCTGCAGGGAAATCTGACGGCGCTTCGCCTCCTGCTTCAGGAAGGCGACGATCGCACGCAGAGCCCTTGGGCGGATCGCACGCCACCAGGGCGGCGGGCTTCTTGAATGCCTTCACCCACTTCGAACGCTTGTCGATCTTCGACGAGGTCACCACCAGGACCGTGGCCGAGGATTCCCGGAGCTCCTCCACGGCGGCCGCAATCCCCTCCCCCAGCGTCTTCGGCCCGCGACCCTTGCCCTCCGGCTCTCGCAGCACCACGAGACGGCGCTCGGCGAGGACCGGAAGCGAGCGCACCGCGTCGAGCAGCTGAGCCTCGGTACAGCTGGCTCCATCGATGCGATCGAAATTGAAGTCGCGGGGCCCGTCGGCCAGAACCGCCTCGGTGATCGCCCGGGACGCCTCGTCGCGCAGCAGCGCTTCGCTGCCAGCCAGCAGATAGGCCGGACGAAACTTCCCGGACGCGAGCTCCTGCTCGAGCTCGGCCGGCGTCACGGAATGATTCGCTCGTAGAGCGCGTCGTGGAATCGACCCGCCAGAACCCCTGCGAGACGCTCGAGCGCCTCCTTGCGATTGGTCCGGGTGACCTCCACGTCGGCGCTGGCCTGGTAGAACTCCGACTCTCGAAGCGCCCGCCTGCCGATGCGTATCCGGGTCCCGTCACGGCGCCGCACCTCGAGGTCGAGGCGCATGGTGACCCGGAACTCGAGGACGAACTCGATCGTCGAGAAGGCCTCGCTACGGGTCTGAAGGGGCTCCACGGCCCCAGTGACGATGAGATCGGCGATCTCGGGATCCGCCGACCACCTCCAGGGCCCCTCGCCGCAGGAACTCGCGGCTGATCGCATCGGAGACGATCGAATCGAGCCCCGGCTCGAAGCTGTTGTTCTCGAGTCCGGTGATCGCCACTCGCCGCGCGTCACCCAGCGCGTCCCGATACCGCACGATCTGGTAGCCGCAGCCACTGGCTGCGAGCACCGGGGCCAGGATCCAGACGAGCACCCACCTCACCACGGCAGGGATATACCACAGAGCTCGCCGGAATACCGCGGCCCCCACGAGAATTGGAGCTCGGGGAAGGAACGGCTCCTGGATGGGAAATGCGGGCTCCTGCTACGCGATCTTCAGCATGCTCTTCGCGACGGAGAGCACTCGGTTCGCCTGGATCGGCTTGGTCAGGTACTCGTCCGCTCCGAGTGAGAGAGCCCGCTCGCGATCCTCGTTGGCCCCTTCCGTGGTGATCACCACGATCGGCATCTGCTTGAGATTCTCCTCACCACGGATCAGGCTGATGAGTTTGAGGCCGTCCATCACCGGCATATTGATGTCGACCAGGGCGAGATCGAAGTGATCGCTGGTAACCTTTCGCAGACCGTCCATTCCGTCCTGGGCCTCGACCAGCTCGGCGCCCTTGATCCGCTTGAGTGCGAACACGAGCAGCTGACGCATGGTCGGGCTGTCTTCGACGATCAGAATACGATACCGGTGCATGTCTCACTCCCTCCTCCGCCCGCGAGGCGATGGACGACGAGCTACTTGGTCAAGAGGTCGATGAACCCCTGGATCGTATTGAGCTTTCGTTCTGACTGTGCGTAGAGCTGCGCGGCGAAGATCGACGTCGCGGCGTGGCCCGCCAGCAGGGTAAAGAGTTCGTGGTCCAGAGGGGCGAAGCTGTCCTTCTGAACCAGCAGCCTGAAGATCGCGATCGCCCCGATCGGCCGTTCCTCGATTCGGAGCGGAATGCAGACGATCGGCCTCTCCAGATCGTCGGAAGGCAAGCGCGTCCCCGCAGCTGGTCTCGCCGCTCTCGACGGATTCACCCACGACACCCGAGCCCAGGGGAACCATCGGGAACGCCGAGAGCCCCTTTCCTTCGGAGGCGACAGGAGAAAGCTGGCTGGTCTTCTCGTCGAGAACGTAGACCGCGAAAACCTCTCGCGCCGATCAGGTTGATCACGATCTCGATGATGGTCTTCAGCACCTCGGAGAGATCGAGAGTCGAGTGGAGCTGGTAGCTTGCGACATAGAGATTGGCGAGGTTGTTGTTCTCCTCCTCGATCTCCAGATAGCGACCCGCGAACTGCCGATTCTCCTCTTCGACGGCTCGGAGACGATCCAGCACGTCCTGCTTCTCGCTCTCGAGCCCCGTGATCCGCGCCAGGAGCTCCTCGCGGAGCTTCTCCCATTCCTGATTGTCCTGGGCGGCGTAGTTCTGGCGATCCTCGAGGTTGCCGAGTCTCCCGCGAAGCCGCTCGTTCTCCTGGAGGAGCTGCTTCGTGAACTCGGCTCCGCGGCTGAAGAGCGCGACGAACTCCTCGGCTCGCCCGAAGGCTTCGTTCTTCTCTTTGCTCATGGCGAACCCTTTCGGTGAATCGTCTTCGATTCACTGACCCCGATCCCCGACTGGATGGCCGTAGCGATCTCGGAGAGCGGAAGAACTGCATCCACGAAGCCGGTGCGAATCGCGCGCTGGGGCATGCCAAAGATCACCGCGGTCTCCTCCGATTCCGCGATCACGCTGCCACCGTGCTCCTTCACCGTCTTGCACACCCCTGCGGCCGTCGTCCCCCATTCCGGTCAGCACCACGGCGAGCAGATCGGAGCCGAAGTGCTTCGCCGCCGACTCGAACATCCGATCCACGGCGGGCGCGTACTTGTCGCTTTGCGTCCGCGGCACCAGGCGGGTGACGACCCGATCCCCCTTCGCCGCGAACTCCAGGTGGTTCTCGCCCGGCGCCAGAAGAATCGTTCCGGCCTCCGGCTCGTCTCCATCGCGGGCTTCCCGGGCTTCCAGGTTCGTCAGGCGATTCAGGCGCTCGGCGAAGCCCCGCGTGAACCCGCCGGGCATGTGCTGCGAGACGAAGAATGCGCAGGGCGGCGCCTCGGCGAAGGCGCCGAAGAGCTGCATCAGCGCCGAGGGGCCCCCAGTCGACGCACCGATCGCTACCACCCGTGAGGCCAGCTTCGCGCCGGCAGATTGCCGCACCAGGGACGGCGCGCGGGAGATCTGATGGCGCAGCTTGTCGATGCGCAGCTGCCGGATCGCGTGGACCTTCCGGATCAGCTCCTGCTCGATCGTCGCCAGCTCCGGCGTGGCCCGCGGTGTGGGTTTCGCGACGAAATCCACGGCACCCAGATCCAGCGCCTTGAACACGTCCTGATCGCCGCCACGCCCGCTGATCACCATCACGGGCGTCGGCTTCTTGGACATCATGATTCGCAGGAAGGTGAAGCCGTCCATGCGAGGCATCTCGAGATCCAGGGTGATCAAGTCCAGAGGGAGCTCGAGGGCCTTTTGCAGGGCCTCCTCACCGTCGCGAGCCCAGCCCACCACCTCGATCAGAGGCGATTTCTCGAGCATTCGAATGATCGTCCGGCGGCTGAATGCCGAATCGTCGATCACCAGGACGCGAATCGGGTCCTGCGCACTCATTCGAGCTGGCCCTCGCCATCACTCGTCCGGATCGCCGCCCTGGCGGCGAGGTCCCAGGAATCCCAGCGCGTTTCGCCGGGGACCGGGCGCCGGTAGACCAGGTCGTTCCGCAGGTGCTCGAGCTCGAAGGCGTTCGAGACGTTGATGAGTGACTCCGAGTGCCCGAGAAGGAGATAGCCGCCCGCCCGGAGCTTCTCGGTGAATGTCCGAATCACCTCCTGCTTGGTCTCGAGATCGAAATAGATGATGACGTTGCGGCACAGGATCACGTCCATCGTCCCGAGCAGGGAGATGCGCCCCCGGTCGAGCAGATTCAGATGGGTGAAGACCACGTGTCGCTTGATCTCGTCCGAGATCCGCCAGAGGCCGTCCTTCTCGACGAAGTATTTCTCCTGGAGGTGAGGCTCCGTCTCCCGGAAGGAAGCGGGTCGATAGGCTCCGCGGCGGGCCTTCTTGAGCATCCGCCTCGAGATGTCCGACGCGTACACCTTGAGGTCGCGCCCCATCTCGATGCCGGCCTCCAGAGCGAGCATCACGACCGAGTAGGGCTCCTCACCGCTGGAGCAGCCAGCGCTCCAGATGCTCAGGGCCGATCCCCCTTCGGCTTCACGACGCATGCGAAGCTCGGGCAGGATCTCCTCGAACAGCGCCCGCAGCTGGTTGCGCTCCCTGAAGAAGTAGGTCTCGTTGGTCGTGAGCTCATCGATGATCTGGGCGAGCTCCTGATCCCCGGAGGCGTCCCGACGCAACATGTAGTGGTAGGCGGAGAAGGAGCCCGCGTCGATCTCGCAGACCCGGCGCGCCAGACGCTTCTCGAGCAGATATCTCGAATCCTCTCCGAAGTGGAGTCCGCAGTACTCGCGAAACAGATCGCAGAACATGCGAAACTCCGCGTCGGTCAGGACGAGATCGCGAATGTCGTCGCCGTGGCTCATTCCCTTCCTAGGTCTCCAGCCGCTCGAGCGCACGAAGAATCGTGTTCCGCACGAAGTCGTCCTGCTCCTTCTCGAGCCGGCGCAGGATGGCGGGGACCGCCCGCTCCGACCCGCGATCCGCGAGAGTCTGGATGGCCTCGGCGCGCACCAGCCAGTGCTCGTGGGAGATCAGCGGAAAGAGCTCCCGCAAGGATTCGGCAGTGCCGTGGGCGCGGATGCAGCCGACGGCGACCTTGACCATCTCCGGGTCTTCCGCTCCCAGCATCCAGGTGGCGAGCTCCGCGGCTTGCGGGCCACCCAGTGCCGCCAGCGCCTCGAGGGCAGCCATCGCAACCGCGCCCTTGCCGTCCAGCGCCGCGGCCAGGACGATCAGGGCCCTCGATACCGCTTCCGATTCCGGATCCCGCTTCCGCGCTGCAGCGGCGCCTCTACCCAGCGCACGCATCGCCGCGGCGCGCACGTGAGTGTCCTCGTCGCCGGCGAGACTGGCGAGATCTTCGAGGAATCGGAGATCGTCGGAGGCGCCCAGCGCCGACGCCGCCGCGATGCGAACCAGCGGATCCTCGTCGGCGAGAGCCATCCGCAGCGGCTCCGGAACCTCACCGCGGATCAGGTGGGCGAGAGCCGCGACCGCGGCCCGTCGCACGGAGGCGCTCGGATCCGACATCATGAAGCCAACGGTGGCGACGTCTTCGGGTCGCCCGATGCGTCCCATGGTCCGCGCGACCGCCAGACGAAATCGTTCGTCGGCACCCTCGTATCGAGAGGTCAGCAGTTCGATGGTCTGGTCGATGACTTCGGATTGCGCGGCGCTGCGCACCCCGGCGATCGCGACGATGGCTTCGGTGACGGCGTCGACCTCCCCCTCCTCGCCCTCATCCTCTTCCTCGATGATGGCGGCCTCGAGGCGCCGCACCAGCGTCGGGAGCGCGGACGCGCGCCCTCGGCGCCCGAGCGCGCGCACTGCGGCGATCCGCAGTTCGGCATCCGGATCCAGGAGGGTGGTGATCAGACGGGTCTGCGCCGTTTCACCTCCGACCCGACCCAGGAGATCACAGGAGAGGCGGCGGGCATCCGCATCGAAGGATTCCCACGCCTCGTCGAGGATCTCCTCGACGACGCTGCCGAAGCCCTCGAGGGTCGAGAGCACCACCTCGGCGAGCGCTTCGTCGTCGCCGGCCTGGAGGATGGGGATCACGGTGTCCGGCCGTCTCAGCAGACCGAGGAGCTGGACCAGCGTGAGCCGCGTCTGCAGGCCCGCCGAGGAGAGACGCTCCAGCGCATCGGCAAGGATCTCCGGAGCGGACGCGACCGCCTCGCGAATCCGGCCGGTCAACCGGTCCGCCTCCGCCGGGTCGGATCGGCCGACCCAGCGCAGGAGGGCCTCGAAGGAGGCTTCCCTGCATCTCCAGGATCGGTCGATCACTCCCTTGAGCAGCGACTCGACGGCATCGGGATCCTCGCTGTGACCGAGCAGCGCGTAGGCGGCCGGGCGCAGCATCGAGGCTCCCAGGGGATCGGCCAGGTCGACCGCCGCTACGGGAACCTCCATGCGAACCAGCGCATAGAGGGCGGAGAGGCGAACCAGGCCTTCCTCGTCCCGGTTCGCCGCGGCCAATAGCGAGGCTGCCGAAGACGGACTTCCGATCGCCCCCAGAGCGTCCGCAGCCGCGCCGCGGACGTTCGGGTCCGGGTCACCCAGCATCTCGGCCAGGCGACCGGCAGCGCTCTGGTCGCCAATCCCCCCGAGCGCGTCGACGACCTGCTTGCGGACATCCACATCCGGGTCGTGAGAAGCCTCGATCAGGGTGGGAACGGCCTCGCCACCGAAACGCATCAGTGCCTCGAGCGCTGCGTTGCGGCGGTTGGTGTTGTCACCGTCGCCCAGGGCAGCCACGAGGGGGCGGATCGCCCAGGAGAACTGCGCCGACTCGGTCAGCCGGTCGATCGCGGCCTTGCGCACTCTCCAGCTCGAATCACCCAGCCGTTCCACGAGCAGCGGAATCGCCTCCGCCGAGGGGAGCAGGGTGAGACGCTCCACGGCCAGCCGCCGGAGCTCCTCCTCCATGCTCTCCAGATCCTCGACGATGTTCTGGCGATCTCGGCTGTCCATCGAGATCCTCAGTCCGTACTGCGCAGACGTGCCACGCGCCGCAATTCCTCGACCAGGTGATCCTGTTCCTGGCGCACCCGTTCGTCGATCCGGTTGCGGAAGAGGTCCCTCCCCTCCTCCAGATCGGGGCTCATCATCTCCACCACGCTGTCCCGCTGGAGCGCTTCGGCGAACTTGTCCTCGTTGTAGAGGATGATGTCCGACACGATGATCCGAGCGAGCCGCTCGGCCTTTGCCCTCTCCGCCGCGAGGCCATCGTCTTCCTGCATCGCGGCCGGTGTCGGGCGCAGGCGCGGCAACGGGCGCGGTCCGGGGCGGAGCCACCGGAGCGGGCGCCTGCGGAGGCACTGGCTCCGGCAACGCCGCGGGTGCCGGAGCAGGCTCCGGTGGCGGCGGCGGAGCCGGTTCCGGGGGTGGCGCCACCGCTGGCGCCATGGGGACACCGAGCTTCTCGAGGATCGGAATCAGACCGCCGGGCAGGTCGGGATCCTCGAGGTAGGCGTCGGCTCCATAGAGCTCGTTCGGCTCCCTGCGGTAACGATCGGTGTGGTAGATCGAGCCGGAGAGAACCACTGCAATCGAGCGCAGGCTCTCGTTGCGCTTCATCACCTCGCAGATCTGGAATCCGTACATCTTCGGCAGCGACGCCGAGAGAATCACCACCCGGGGGAGTTGACGTTGAATTTCCAGCATCGCCTCGACGCCATCGTGGACGAGGCTGGCGTGGAGCCCGCGCTCCTCCAGAGCCGAGGCGGTCTGCTTGGCGAGCTCGACGTCCGGCATCGCCACCAGTACCAGCCGCTCCCGGTCCACCGTCTCTCGTTGCGGCTGCGGTGCGGTGTCAGGTCGGACGGGCACCTGCTCGCTGGCGTCCGCGGTCGGCAAAGCATTCTCTTGCGGCTGCGGCGGGCTCATGCTTGCGGCGGGCGCCGGGGCCTCGGCAGGAGGGCGAACGCGGAACACCGCCTCGCAACGCCCGCACCGCATTCGCACCCCCTCGGGCTTCAATTTCTCCTTCGCGATCCGATATCGCACTGAGCATCTGGGGCACTTGGCGATCATGTTTCGCTCCCTTGTCCCTCGACGGCCGTCATCCGATCCTGAACCTCCGTACGTCCTCCCGAAGCGCGTCCGCCTGCTGCTGGAGACCCTGGGTCGCCTCGCTCATACGGCGGGAAGACTCCTCGTTGGAACGTGTCCGCTCGTAGATCTGTTCGAGGAATGACACCGCATGGCGACATTCCTCCGATTGCTCCTGGAGGGCGGCGTGAATCTTTTCGACCGACTCCCTCACGCGCTCGATGCTGTCGCGGATCCGCCCCGCTCCGCGGGCCTGCTCCTCGGTGGTGCGATGGGTCTGATGCGCGACGTCTCGCATGACCACCGTGCCGCGCATCACGGTCTCGTTGCCGCGCTCCTGTTCCTGTCCACCCGCACGAATCTCCTCGACGCTGCGATTCACCTGGCCCATCAGATCCGAGACGCGGCTGGCGTCCTTCGCCTGCTCGCGCACCGCCTGGACGATCTCCTCGATCCGCACTCCGCTGGCACGCGCGGCGCGCGTGATCTCCTCGAGGGAGACCCCGGCCTCGGCGGAGAGATCGACGCCGCTCTCGACGCTCCGGGTCCCGCCTTCGATGGCGCCGATCGCGTTGCCGGCTTCCTGCTGAACCGCGCGGATCAGCGCGCTGATCTCCTTGGTGCTGGCCAGCACCCGATCGGCGAGATCCTTGATCTCGTCCGCCACGACCGAGAATGCGCGGCCTTGATCTCCCGCCTGAGCCGCGATGATCGCCGCGTTCAACGCGAGCAGGTTGGTCTCGTCGGCCACGTCGTCGATCACGTCGACGATGGCGCCGATTTCCTGGACTCGCTCGCCCAGGCCGCGGATCACGACGTCGGCGCTGCCGGTCGCCTCCCGGATCGCATCCATGCCCTCGATGGTCTGCCGTACCCGCTCCCGACCGCCCTCTGCCAGAGTGACCACCTGGGAAGAGAAGCCGGCGGTCTCGCTTGCAGCTCGCTCGACCTGCTGCATCGAATCCGCCATCTGGGCCATCGATGCAGAGGTCTCGGAGACCGCGCCGGCGAGCGCCTCGGTGTTCTCGGAAACCTGGCGAGCGCTTCGGATCATCTCCTCGATCGAGCTGCTGACGTCGGTGATCTGGGCGGTGAGCGAGGAGGCGGTCTGGTTGAGCTCTTCGCCGGCGGCACCGAGCTCGAGTGTCGAGCTGCTCGCCTCCTCGACATTCTCGCTCAGGAGCTGCGCCGAGTGCGCGATCCCGGAGACCTTTCCGTTGATCGCCGCCATCGACCCGCTGGCCCGCTTGACGCCCTCGACCTGGTCCACTGTCGTCGATGCGACGCTCAGAGCCCACCTTGGCGATCGCGGCCGCCTCGGCGTCGACGCGCTCCGCCGCATCGGCCACCCGACCCACCGTGGCACGCAGCGAGTCGGACATTTCCTCGAAGGAACGGGCCAGATCACCGAGCTCGTCCTCCGACTCCCGGACCTCGCCGCGGGTGAGATCGCCCGAGGCGATCCGCCCCGCCTCCTGGCGCAGCCACTCCGTCGTTCGGCTGACGTCGCCGGCCATCAGGTACGCGGCGATCAGCGCGATCGCGAAGGTCACCAGAAGGAGCAGGCCGAAGGCCAGCTGGACGCGACCGAGATCACCGATCAGAAGGTCGCGTGGGGTGACCGCCACCAGAGCGAGGTTCTCGTCGTCCTCGATCTGCGACCAGGCGAAGCTGTTGTCCGAGTCGATCTCGAGGCTGGTCCCGGTGGCTTCCTCGGAAGCCGCGATCCAACGCAGCTCGCTCGCGCTGAGAGCGTCCGGCGGACCGTGGACGATCTTCCCGCTGGGAATGTCGACGATCAGCAGCTGCCCGGCGATCCCGAGCTCGTCCAGGTCCTCTTTCACCAGGTTGAGGAGCGGATCCCGGGGGCCGACGATCCGCTCGGCCATACGACCGATGTAGCCGCTCTGCACCCGGGTGCTGTAGGCCTCGATCGGACGGAAGGCGAGGCTGTAGGAGAACATTGCGGTGGCGAAGACCGTCGAGACCGTCACGCCGCTGACGGCGATCCCGAGCTTGCGGGAGAGTGAGAGCCGACGAATCAATCCCTGCCGTTCGGCAGCGTCGCCCAGCTGCCGGGCCCAGCTGTCGCGCAGGGGCGCCACGAATCGCTTGAGGGCGAAGAAGAGAAAGATGCCGGTGATCAGGCCGCCCATCACCGCAACGACTGCGATCAGGCGGGGCTGAATTCCCGAGAAGTCGTCGAGGCGGAGCATCATCCATCCCGGGACGGTGATTGCCGCGATGAGCCAGCTCACCTGGGTGGCGAGGAACATCCGGCGCGGGAGATCCATCACCGCTTCGAAGCCACGGCGGAAGTGCCCCTGGTGGACCGCGCCTTCCACCTGGGCGTCGATGCAGGCGACGACGACGCGATCGAAACGGCACTGCATCCAGATCTCAGCCAGCGCGGACACTCCGGCGAAGAGGACCCCCGCGACCAGGAACTCCCGCCACTGCTCTGCGGTCAGTTGGAGCAGGGCGAAGAGATAGAGCCCCACCACGATCCCGGCGCAGACCTGGAGCAGGGCGTTCCCGATCATCAGTCGACGTCGAAAGACCGACCCGCTGGCGAAGGACCTTGCGCTCATGCCTCGGCTCCGGCGAAGTGGAGGGCGGAGCGGTACACGCTCTCCAGAAGGTGCTCGAGGGAAAGAACCAGCACCGGGGCTGCATCGGCCCGGCGCACTACGGCGCGCACCGTGTCGTAGCCGGCCTGGGTGGCCAGGGCCGGAGGATCATCGACGTCGCGCGCCTCCACCGAGATCACGTCCACGGCTGCGTCGACGCGCAGGCCGAGCACCATGCCGTCCACCTCGAGGACCGCAATCCGGCTCCCAGGTCCCTGATCCGATCGCTCCCTGCAAAGGGCGTGGCCGAGATCGATGACGGGAATCACCACGCCGCGAAGATCGATGACGCCCTCGATCAACTCGGGCGCTCTCGGGAGAGGTGTCACTTCCTGGCATCGCACGATCTCGCGAATCTGGAGCACGTCGATCCCATACAGCCGGCCTCGCGCCTCGAAGCAGGCGAGATCGACGCTGGTCTCGATTCCGGTCGCGCTGACGCTAGGATTCTCCACCAAGGTCCAATACCCGATCCATGTTCAAGAGAGAGATGAACTCGCCGTTCTGTCGACACAACGCCTCGACGGAGTCGGACTCTCCGGACGGGGACGGCTGAATCGCATCCTCTGCGACCCGGGCCACCTCCCTCACCGAATCCACCAACAGACCCGTCACGCTTCCATGATCCCCGTGCAGCACGATGATCCGGCTGCTCCGCGTCGGTTCCCGGACCTGGACCCCGAGGCGGAGGCACAGGTCCAGGACCTGCACGATTTCGCCACGCAGCGAAATCACCCCGCGTATCTCCGGAGGAACCCGGGGCATCGGAGTGATCGCCCGAAGCCGAACGATCTCCCGGGCCCACTCCACGGGGATCGCGTAGGGATCTCCATCCAGGGTGAAGGTGAGCAGCTCCCGGAGCAGACTCGCCTCCTCGTCGACCGGACGATCGACCGCGGCGCGAGCGAGGGATTCCCAGCCCATCGATTCTTCGCCGCCGCTCGGACTCGTAGTGCCAGGCCCGCTCACGCAGCCTTCCTCCCGCGCATCGCATCCTCGACCACTGCCGAGACATCGAGCACCAGCACCGCCCCCTGATCTCCCAGGTCGGTCGCGCCGGCAATCCCGCGCACGTTCTTGGCGGGACCCTGGATCGCCTTGATCACGGTGTCCTGCTGACCCTCCAGTCGCTCCACCAGCAACCCGAGGCGGGCGTCACCGACCCGGACCACGACGGCGTACTGCTTCGAATCCGCCGGCGACTCGCCCAGCGAGAACTCCCTTCGGAGACGCCTCAGGGGAAGGGCTTCTCCACGAAGGTTGAGCATCTCCCAACCCTCGCTCCTCTGGATCTCACCGGGATCGACGAGCAGGGTCTCGCGAACCGAATTCAGCGGTATCGCGAAGCGCTGATCCGCCACCGAGACGATCAGCGACTGGATGATGGCGAGGGTGATGGGCAGGGTGATGGTGACGGTCGTGCCGCGCCCCGGTTCCGAGTCGACGTCGACGATGCCGCCCAGGCCTCCGATGTTCGCGCGCACCACGTCCATCCCGACGCCGCGGCCACTGGTCTCCGTCACCTCGGCGCGTGTGGAGAGGCCGGGCGCGAAGACGAGGTCGAGGATTTCCCGGTCGGAGAGCTCCATCTCGGAGGAAACGATCCGCTGTTCGATCGCGCGCTCGTAGAGCGCCTGGCTATCGATTCCCCGGCCGTCGTCCGAGACTGCGATCACCACATCGTTGCCGCGCTGGGAAGCTTCGAGGCGGATGCAGCCCTCCGCGGGCTTGCCCGCCGCCGCGCGCTCCGCGCCGCCTTCGATGGCGTGATCGAAGGCATTGCGGACGACGTGCATCAGGGGGTCCACGAGCCCCTCGACGATCAACTTGTCCAGCTCCGTTTCGGCGCCACGGATCTCCAGGCGGATTTCCTTGTCGCGGTCGCGTCGCAGGCGCCGGACCACCCGCGCCAGCTTCTCGAAGACCTGTCGCAGCGGCACCATGCGAACCTCGAGCACGCTGGTTTGGAGGCCCTGGATCTTCCGTTCGAGGCTCTTGTGCACCTTCTCGAGTTCGGAACCGATCCGAACCGTCGAGGGGTCCGCGGAGAGGCGATCGGCGATCGAGGCGACGGCAGCGCGCTGGATCACCAGCTCGCCCACCAGATTCATCAGTTCGTCGAGCTTGCGGATGTCGACCCTGACGGTGTCGCTGATGGATTTGAGGGACTCGATCTCGCCGCTGCGTCCGGGAGGAATCGGCCACCGGTCGGGAAACGCTCTCCTCCTCGACCTCGGGCGCCTTCGGCTCGCTTTGGCTGCGCCTTGCCGCCCGGTGTCGGTCGCCACACCGTACGCACCGAGGAGGGCGGAAGTTCGAGACGCGCGGCGAGGTCGTCCACGCCCTGCGCGGTGGCGGCGAGCAGAGAGAAGCGGATCTGCGAATCCGGCGTCTCCCCTGGCGAGGGCAGGGTCGACAGGACCTCACCCACCTCGCGAATGGCGCTCGACACCTCGGCGAGCCCCTCCTCGAAGGCGAGGATCTCGAAGTTGACCTCGACCACGTAGACCGAGAGCTCGCGGCGCATGTTCTCCCGCAGCCGATGCTCCTCGTACTCGGTGAGGGCCCTGAGCATGGACGGATCGATCTCGAGCTCCTCGAGCTCGCCCGAGTCCTGCGCGGGCGTCAGGGTCCACTCGTCGATCCGTGCGATCAGACTGGTGATCGTCTCCGCGGCTTCGGCCTGTGCGGTCTCGTCGCCAACCTTCTCGAGCATCGCTGCGAAGAGCGTGACCGACTCGTCCAGGAGACCGACCGCTTGCGAATCCAGCGCGACGCGTCCCATCCGCAGGCGGTCGAGAACGTCCTCCAGGTGATGGGCCAGCTCGCTCATCGCGTCGAAGCCGAACATGCCCGACAGACCCTTGAGGGAGTGGGCGGAGCGGAAGAGCCGATTGACCAGCTCCGGGTCGACATCCGAGCTGGAGAATCTCTGATCCGCGAGCTGGCTCAGATCCTCTCGCGTCTGCTCGAGGATCTCCTCGGACTCGGAGACGAACTCGCTGTGCGCCTTGGAGCGCGCCCTGGATCTCTTCCGCCGCACCGCCATCGGCTAGCCGTCCTGGGCACTCGGCAGCAGATCGCGGGCGATCTGAAGGAGATCATCGGGATCGAAGGGCTTGACGAGATACGCGTCGGCTCCGAGGCTGAGTCCCTTTTCGCGATCGCGCTTCGAGCTCTCCGTCGAGATGATGATCAGCGGGATCGAACAGTAGGCCTCGTTGCCCTTCACGAAGGAGACGAGCTCGAGCCCATTGATGTCCGGCATGTTGATGTCGGTGACGATGAGGTCGTAGCGCCCCCGCGGAAGTAGACGAAGCGCCTCGAACCCGCTGGGCGCTTCGGTGATCTCCAGCGGGACTCCCATCTGCTCGAGGGTCGAGGCGATGAGTGACCGCATGGTTGCCGAATCCTCGACGACGAGGACGCTCTGCACGGGACCCTCCTGCAACCCCCCCATTGGGAGCGCGAGAAACCGGAGTATCCATCGGCCTTCAGAGCGCGTTTCTTGAGGCAGATGGGGTAGTTGCCCCCATCCCTCGCCGATGGAACAAAGCCCGACGCAGCGAGTGTAAAAACCCTCATGTCTGAAGGAGAACGGAGGAGCTACTCCTCGGCTTCCTTGAGGGCTCGCTCCATCCACGCCCGATCCAGCACCAGCCCCGCCTCGTGGAGCACGACCTCCAGCGCGCTGGTATCGCCGATGGGTTCGCCACCGGGAAGATTGTCGGCGTAGAGAAGAGCCACCACGCGCTCTCCGCTCTCGATCGGCGCGACGTAGGCTTCCTCGGGAATCGCGTTGCCGAGCAGCACCGCGAGACGTTGATCGCCGTCGTCGGAAGGAGCCGCACACACCGGGCTGCGGCTGTCGAATGACCCTACGAAACCAGGCGGGCTCCCGGTGCGGAAGGGCGACCTCGCGGAGACCGCGCTGGTCGGGGCCGCCGGCTTTGGGCAGGCCAACCTGTGCGATCCCCTGTGCCATGTCATCCTGGATCGTGAACACTGCCACCCGGGAGAGGGTCTCGGAAGCGTACTGGAGTACCTGGGAGAGAACTCCGCCCCGGGACGAGGAATCGCGCATGCGTGCGCTCACTTCCTTGAGTCGGCCGAGGCTGTTCGACGAGAGCGAGTTCGACGAAACAGGCGACCTCGGAGCGCTGCTCTGGGAAGAGCAGGCAACCAGAACGTCGCGTAGACCCGCGACGTATTCGCTGCGCAGGGGTTGGCAACGCGGATCGGCCAGATGGCTGGCTGTCGGCTTCTCGGCGATCGCATCGGGTCGCGGCGCCTTCCCGCGACCACTGATCGGATTCGTTCCCGGCTCGATCAGCATCACGATGGGCATCCGCTGGGCGTGGGCCTTGAGGCGCTCGATGATCCCGACGCAGTCCTGGGCGCCGGAGAGAGGATCGGCGGGCGCGTTGGCCGAGAGCAGGACCACGGGTACCTCTGCGCGAGCCAGGTATTGGCGGATCCGGCCGATGCCGAGCTCGGAACGCTGGAAGATGTGAACCCGTGGAAAAGCGTCGGCCAGCCCCTGCTTCACCCACTCGAGGACGGCGAGGTCGGGGTCGATGGCGACCACCGGGGGAACCCGTCGGGATCGGGGCGGGGCGACGCTCGGCGGTGGTGCGTCGCGCGCCTCCTGCTTCGCTTCGAGCAGCTGGGGCTCGGCAATCGGCTCGACGGCGGCGATCGTTTCTTCGACGACCCCCGAATCCTCGCCGGTGACGACGGCGTCGGATTCGCCCTCTCCGTCGAACACGAGCGAGTCGAAGGCGGGATCCTCGTCCGTCTCGCATCCGCCCTCATCCGCGATCCGGGTGAAGTCGAGCGCCAGATATTGGGGATTGACACCCGAGCTGGAGAAGATCTCCTCGTCGGGGATGGCGTCGCGGACCTCGAAGCTGAACTCCCCGTTCGCCCATTGGAACATCTGCATCACCGCCGTCTCGACGTACTTTCGACGCAGCTCTTCCAGGGACTCGGCGCTGATCAGGGAACGGTCGACCAGAATCGCGGCCAGGGAGACGCTCTGGGCGCGTGCCTCTTCACAGGCAGCATCCAGCTCGGCCTTCGACACCGTCCCCAGGCGCTCCACCAGACCTCGAAGATCGGTCGGATCGTCCTTGCGGGAGGCGCCGCGGATCAATCCCTCGCGGAAGACGATCCGGCCCTGGCCCCGATCCGATCGCAGCAGCAGTACACCCGATTTTCTGGACAGACTGATGATCTGCAGGATGTCGCCGAGGCCCAGGTCCTCGAGACTGCCGACCAGACTCATCGGGGCTCCAACGGCGTGCGCAACGCTGCTCCTCACCGCCGCGAAAATGGAAGACTCCAGAGAACCAATCGGCGGGCGCGAAGGGGACTTGACCGGCATTTCCGATCCGCTCGCAATGCGGCCTCGCGAGCCGCGAGGCCTGCGAAAGTCCTGAGCTTCAGTGGCGGAAATCGACCCGAGGAACGGGTTTCCCCGCGGGTACTTCGGCCCGATGGGCCGGGATGGCACGTGGGTGAGGCAGGGTGCCAGCGGACCGCTCCAGACGGATCGCCAGCTGGGAGCTCGAGAGACGACCGGCCGTCTCCAGGATCCCGCTCCGCGTCCGACCGGCCTCCTCCGGCGGCACGACCAGGCGCAGCCGAAGAGCGCTCGGGCGCTCGGAGAGCGCCCCGGCGACGCCCTCGAGCACGATGCCGGTCACGCGGGAGGTGTCGAGGCGCGAGGCGACTGTCACCGGGAAGCGCGATCCCGACGATGCCCGAACGCAGGCCGAGAAGCCTTACGGCCGCGCTCCGAGCCACCTCGCGAAGGGCCTCCTCACCGAAGTCGGACCTCGGCCCGAGACCGATCACCAGC
Source organism: uncultured delta proteobacterium (assembly GCA_963722885.1). Classification (GTDB taxonomy): domain Bacteria; phylum Myxococcota_A; class UBA9160; order UBA9160; family UBA6930; genus CAVXZE01. The sequence continues at coordinate 96,506 of CAVROS010000001.1, read as the reverse complement.
AGGAGTGGACTCCTCATCCTCCCCGCCGTTGGCATCAGGGCAGCCTCGCCCCGGGCTCCGGTCAGCTGTTCCTGCTGAAGACGTTCCGAGAGGAGCCCGCAGAGCCGCCAGTCCGCTCGGGCAGCGGGCCCCCGAAGCGGGCGGTCGCAAGAGAAGAAGGGGGTCACCAGGACGTCGGCGATCACCTGTTCCAGGCTCGACGTCTCGACCTCGAGAGCCAGCACGACGCTCAACGGTCGTCCTCCCCGCTCTCCCGGGCCACCGAATCGAGGATGCCGTTCACGAAGCCTGGCGAGCGATCACCGCCGAAATGCCGTGCCAGCTCCACGGCCTCGTCGATGGCGATCGCCGCGGGCGTATCGGTGTGGAGAATCTCGTAGGCGCCGATCCGCAGCACGTTTCGATCCACTGCAGCCATCCGGTCGATCCGCCAGTTCTGGCTGTGGGCGGCGAGTCGAGCGTCCAGATCCTGGCGCGAACGGCAGACCCCGGTGACGAGTTCCTTGGCGAAGGCACGGGCTCCTTCGGGTAGCTCGAAGTGCGCCGCCACTCGCTCGAAGGACTCCTCTGCCCACGCCGCCTCCGACGTCTCCGGCGTCCGCTGCCGAGCCAGATCGATCGCGTAGAGCACCTGGAGTGCGGCCTCGCGGGATCGATGGCGGGTGGACCGGGGCGGACGGGTCACGGGATCCCCCCGACCTCTCCGGGAGGAGGCCCGACCAGAGCCGGGCGCAGCCGCGCCATCTCGATGGCAGCCAGCGCGGCTTCTTCGCCCTTGTTCCCCTCTGCGCCACCGGTGCGCGCAAGGGCCTGTTCCACGTCGTCCGTGGTGAGCACACCGAATGCCACGGCGACCCCCGTGTCGCGGACCACCTCGCGCACGCCATCGGTGACCGCTCGGCAGACGTAATCGAAGTGCGGCGTGCCTCCCCGAATCACCGCTCCCAGTGCGATCAGGGCGTCGTAGCGTCCGGTGAGTGCGAGGATTCGCGCGGTCTGCGGAATCTCGAAAGCGCCGGGCACCCAGGCGACGTGAATTTCCGACTCGCAGCAGCCGCGGCGCTCGAGCTCGGCGGTGCAACTCTCGAGCAGGCGCAGCGAAACGACGTGATTGAACCGCGACACGACGATTCCGAAACGCAGCTCGCTGGCATCGCAGTCTGCCGGATAGGTTCTCACCCGCTCTTCTCCCTCCCCCGCACCACCAGGCCGTGAAGGTACAGATCCTCTCCCAGGCGCTTCACACTTTGCGTCTCCAGCCGGATCCGAGACGAGAGCCGCGTGAGGTTCAAGGCGGCAACCGCGGGCCGCCCGTCTCCCCCGATCAGCGCCGGAGCTGCGAACCAGTGTACCTCGTCGACCAGAGCCTCCCGGAACAGTGCAGCCGCGAGGCCGCCTCCTCCCTCGACGAAGAGAGAGGTGAGGCCCTCGCGGGCCAGCCGCCCCAGGGCACGGGTCAGGTCCAGGTGCCTTCCGCGACGCGGAGTCGACAGTACCCGAACCCCGCGGGCTTCCAGGCGTCGCCTGCGCGCCGCCGGCGCGCGCGGGGCGGCGAGAACCCAGGTGCTGGCCGCGTCGCAGCCACGGAAGAGCCGGCGGGCGGCGGGGACGACCAGCCCCGAATCCACCAGCACCCGGATGGGCCGCCGCACCACCCGCCCATTCCGTCGCGCCGTGAGCTCCGGATCGTCCGTCTGCGCCGTCCCCGAGCCCACGACGATGGCGTCCGCGCGGGCTCGCAGCGCGTGGGCCCGGGCCCGGGAGCGCTCACCGGTGATCCAGCGGGACTCGCCACCGGAGGTGGCGATGCGACCGTCGAGGGATGCGGCGAGCTTGAGCGCCACCCAGGGGCGACCCCGCTCGAGGCAGGAGAGAAAGCCCCGGTGCTGATGGCGGCATGCCTCTTCGAGGACGCCGACCTCGACCCGCAGACCGCGGGCGCGGAGGCTGCGCAGACCTCGGCCACCCACCTCGGGGCTGGGATCCCGGTGCCCGACCGCGACCCGCGAGATTCCCGCCTCCGCCACGGCGTCGGTGCAGGGAGGCGTCCGCCCCTGGTGGCAGCAGGGCTCGAGCGTCACCGCCAGCGAGGCGCCGCGAAGGCAAGCACCACCGTGGCGCCGCCGAGCGTTCTGCAACGCGACGATCTCCGCGTGAGGTCCACCGGCGGGCCGTGTGCACCCGCGGCCCAGCACGCGATCGCCGCGGTACACCACGGCTCCGACGGGTGGATTCGGAAAGGTGGTGCCCTCGGCGCGGCGGGCTTGTCCGAGGGCGAGGCGCATGGCCCGCTCGGGAGTCATGCCGCCGATCTCAGGAATCGCTCCCCGACTCCCCGTCCGGGGGAGAGGGGTCGGAGGGCGAGTCCGCCATCGCGGCGAAGAACTCGGCGTAGTCGTCGGCGCTTCCGAAGCGCTGAAAGACCGATGCGAAGCGAGCCGCTGCCATCGGATCCAGGACCATCAACTCTTCCAGGATCAGCCGGCCGACGAACTCGGTGCTCACCTCGGCTTCTCCCGTCTCCGGCAGCAACCGCTCGATGCGATCGACCAGTCGCTGGACGGCGCGCTCGCTCACCGGACGCTTCGCGCACGCCTTCTGGATGCTGTGCTCCAGCTTGGCGCGATCGTACTCCTCGCGCCGTTCGTCGCGCTTGATGATCTTCGGCTGGATCTCCTCGATCCTCTCGCGGGTGGTGAAGCGACGAGTGCACTCGTCACATTCCCGGCGTCGGCGGATCTCCTGGGAGTCGCGCGTGAGCCGGGAGTCGATCACCCGGTTGCTCACTTCACCGCAGAAGGGGCAGCGCATGGTCAGCCCGGACCGGAGAAGCGGCCGGCGTAGAGCGGGAAGCCACCACAGAGCGCCGCGACCTCCCGGCGCACTTCGGCGAGGGTCCCCTCGTCTTTGGGGTTCTCGAGGACACGGGCGATGTAGTCAGCGATCTGGAGCATCTCCCTCTCGCCCATCGCCCGCGTCGTGACGGCAGGGGTTCCGATCCGGATTCCCGACGTCACCATGGGCTTGCGCGGATCGAATGGAACCATGTTCTTGTTGACGGTGATCCCCGCGCGGTCGAGGGCGACCTGCGCGCCCTTCCCGGTGAGATCGCGGCCGACCAGTGACATCAGGAAGAGGTGATTGTCGGTTCCTCCGGAGACGATCCGGATACCGTGCTCCTGCAATCTTCCGGCGAGCGCCCGCGCATTCGCGACGATGTTCTCGCAGTAGCCCTGAAAACCGGGCTCCAGGGCCTCTTTGAAGGCGACCGCCTTGGCCGCGATCATGTGCATCAGCGGTCCGCCCTGACCACCCGGGAAGACCGCGCTGTCGATTCTCTTGGCGAAGGGCGCATCGCAGAGGATCATGCCTCCGCGCGGCCCGCGCAGGGTCTTGTGGGTCGTGGTCCCGATCAGCTGGGCACGCCCGACCGGGCTGGGATGCAGTCCGGTCGCCACCAGCCCGGCGATGTGGGCGATGTCCGCGAAGAGCAGAGCGCCGACCTCGTCGGCGATCTCGCGGAAGCGATCGAAGTCGATGATGCGCGAGTACGCGGTCGCGCCACACTGGATCAGCTGGGGACGCTGCTCCAGGGCGAGCCTGCGCACCTCGTCGTAGTCGATCTGCTCGCTCTCCCGGGAGACGCCGTAGGGAACGATCCTGTAGAGCTTTCCCGAGAAGTTCACGGGACTTCCATGGGTGAGATGCCCGCCGTGATCGAGATTCATGGCGAGGATCGTATCCCCCACCTCGAGGACGGCCCGGTAGATGCACTCGTTGGCCTGGGACCCCGAGTGGGGCTGGACGTTGACGTGTTCGGCGCCGAAGAGCTCCCGGGCGCGCTCGATGGCCAGATTTTCCGCCTCGTCGACCACGTCGCAGCCACCGTAGTACCGCCGCCCCGGATAGCCCTCGGCGTACTTGTTGGTCGGGACCGACCCCATGGCCTCGAGGACGGCCTCGGAGACGAAGTTCTCCGAGGCGATCAGCTCGAGGTTGGTGGCCTGACGCCGGGCCTCGCGTCGAAGCACGTCGGCGATGGCCGGGTCGGTGACGTCCAGGGCATCGGACTCGCCGTGGGTGAGCGTGTCGATCCCCGCTACGCGTCGGGTGTGACGGCCGCCCGCGAAGGGCGTGGCGAGCCAGGTCTCGACGATCGCCCAGGCGGTCTCCGGATCGGTGCTGTCGCCGGCCAGGGCCAGCACGTTGGCATCGTTGTGCTCGCGGGCCATGGCCGCAGTCTCGACGTCGTGGACCAGAGCGGCGCGGACCCTCGGAAAGCGGTTTGCGGTGTACATCACCCCGAGACCGGTCCCGCAGATCACGATCGCGCGAGAGGCCTCTCCGGTCGAGACCGCCCGCGCCGCGGGCGCGGCGAACTCGGGGTAGTCGACCGACTCGGTTCCATGGGTGCCCAGGTCGCAGACGTCGTGTCCCGGATGCCTCGAGTCGTTCGCGAAGTGCCTGCTTCAGCGGGTAGCCGCGATGGTCGTTTGCCAGGTAGATCGGATCGCCCATCAGGCCTCCCGGCGCCGATCGCCGCGGACTCGGCTCATTCGCCAGTCCCGAGCTTGCCCTTCAGATAGGCAATCGCCGCGCCGATGGTCTGGATCTTCTCCGCGTCCTCGTCGGGAATCTCGACGTTGAACTCCTCCTCCATCGCCATCACCAGCTCGACGATATCGAGGGAATCCGCCCCGAGATCGTCGATGAACGACGCCTCGGCCACGACCTCGTCGCGGGAAACGCCAAGCTGTTCCACGATGATCTCGGCGACGCGCTCATCCAATGCCATATCCCCTCCCCTCACTCACTCAGGGCCGCTGCAACGTCGGCCACGTCTGACATCGTGCTCGCTCCCAGGCGTTCGAAGCTCCGGTCGATCCGCGCCACCAGCCCGCTGAGGACGCGCCCGGGACCGATCTCCAGCAACCGTGTCACCCCCAGCTTCGCCAGACATTGTACCGACTCGGTGAAGCGAACCGGCGCGGTGACCTGCCGGCGGAGCAGCTCGGCAATGCGGGCACCGTCGCTGTTGGGCTGGGCCTCCACATTGGTCACGACCGGAACTCTGGCGTCCGAGAAGCGCACTCTCCCGAGCTCCCCGGCGAGCTTCTCGGCGGCGGGCTCCATCAGGCTGCAGTGGAAGGGCGCGGATACCGCCAGGGGTACCGCTCGCCTGGCGCCCCGCTGGCGCGCCTCGCTCCCCGCCAGCTCGACAGCCGCGGCGTCGCCCGAGATCACGATCTGCTGCGGTGAATTGAAATTCGCGGGGGCCACGACCCCTCCCGAGGCGCGCTCGGCGGCCTGGCAGGCCGCGAGCACCTCCTCGGGACCACATCCCAGGATCGCCGTCATGGCGCCCTTGCCCTCGGGAACGGCCTCCTGCATGAAGCGGCCCCGCGCGTGGACCAGTGCCACGGCGTTCTCGAAGTCGAGAGAGCCGGCCGCCACCAGAGCCGAGTACTCGCCCAGGCTGTGGCCCGCAAGGTAGGCGGGGGAGATCGGCGCGACCTCCTCGAGCGCACGCAGGATCGCGACACTGGTGGTGAGGATGGCGGGCTGCTGCATCTCGGTGCGGCGCAGCTCCTCTTCGGGCCCCTCGAAGCAGAGACGCGAGAGCGGGAACCCCAGGGTCGCATCGGCGACCTCGAAGGTCGCGCGGGCCGCCTCGGAAGCCAGCCAGGCGTCCCGGCCCATTCCGACCTCCTGGGAGCCCTGGCCCGGGAAGAGAAGCGCCAGCATCGAGCGCTAGTCCTCTTCCGTCTCGACGACGGTGCGTCCACGGTAGCTTCCGCAGTTGCCGCAGACGCGGTGGGGGTGCTTGGGCTCTCCACAGGTGGGACAGACCGCTCGCGCAGGTACGCTGAGGGCCTGGTGACTGCGGCGCTTGTTGCGCCGGGACTTCGAAGTCCTGCGCTTGGGAGCGATCATCGCTCTTTTCCTCCCCTGGGTTCGTCGCGGAGCGCCCGAAGCGCCGCAAAGGGCGAATCCGGCCGCACCTCCGAACAATGACACGACTCCGCGTTGCGATCGGCGCCACAACGCGGGCAAAGACCGCGGCAGTCCTCCCGACACACCGGCTGCACCGGGAACGCCAGCGCGATCACCTCCTGAAAATAGCTGCCGAGGTCGATCTCACTCCCGCGAAACCAGCCGGACTCGAGCTCGTCGCTCAGGACCACTCCGTCGCGGGCGAGCACCGCGGCGCCCTCCGGATCGGCGGGAACCCGGCTGCCCGCCGGCTCGAGCACCAGCCGGAAGCGTTCGCGAACCGGCTGACGATAGCGAGTGAGGCACCGCCCGCACGTCAGCTCGAGAGCACCGGCAGTCTCCCCCTCCAGATAGAGGTCCTGGCCCATGCGGTGGATCAGGATTCGGACTTCCAGGCTCCCTTGGAGCCCCTCGGCCAGCTCCGAATCGGGGCCGCAGCGCTCCCGCCACCACGCGGGAGTCGCGCTGAAGCAAAGCTCGGTGGGGCTTTCCGTCAATCTGTCGGTCAGGACCTTCACGCTGCCGGCCGACCTCCCTTCGAGAGCGAAAGCGCTGAAAAGGCGCGGAGGTACAGCCAAAGAGTCTACCGCAGCACCAAAGGCGTCTCTGGCCCGTATCTCTCACCAGGTCGCTGCACTCGGTCGCCGAGAGTCCTGCAAGGGAGGGCAGTCCCCGCGGGGTTCGGTATTCTCGGCGCCCATGACAGAATATTCGGACCCGCTTTGCCCCCAGTCCGACCGGATTCCTCCACCTCGGGAGCGCTCGAACGGCACTCTTCAACTGGGCCTTCGCGCGCCGGAACGGCGGGCAGTTCGTGCTCCGGGTGGAGGACACGGACCTCGAACGCTCCACCAAGGAGTCGGAGGCGGCCGTGCTCGAGGACCTGGAATGGCTGGGCCTGGCCTGGGACGAGGGCCCCCATCACCAGAGCGAGCGGCGCGAACGTCACGGCCAGGTGATCGAGGAGCTGCTGGCCAGGAACCGGGCCTATCGCTGCATCTGCACCCGTGAGGAGCTCGAGGAGCGCAAGCAGGCGACGATCGCCTCGGGAGGAAAGTGGACCTACGACGGGCGCTGCCGGGAGGCGAACCACGGGCCCGGATGCGGACCTCACACCGTGCGGCTCAGCCTCTCCGAGCAGGGACCGCTGGCCTGGGAGGATCTGGTCTACGGCCCCAGCGGTCAGGACGCCAGCGAGATCGGGGACCGGATCATCCGCCGCAGCGACGGGGGTCCCCTCTACCACCTGGCGGTCGTGGTGGACGATGTCGACATGCGGATCAGCCACGTGATTCGCGGCGCCGACCACCACAGCAACACTCCCTTTCAGCTGGCGATCTACCGGGCCCTGGACGTCGCGCCTCCGGCCTTCGCCCACGTTCCCCTGATCGTCGGAGAAGAGGGCAAGAAGCTCTCGAAGCGGCGCGAAGCGGTCTCCATCGAACACTTCCGGCAGGAGGGGTACCTGCCGGAGGCTCTCTGCAACTGGCTGGTGCGCATGGGCTGGTCCCACGGCGACCAGGAGATCTTCAGTCTCGACGAGATCGCGTCCCTGTTCGGACTCGAGCCGGTCGGGCGCTCCGCTGCCCGCGCCGACCCGGACAAATTGCTGCACCTGAACCAGCACTACATCAAGACGCTACCGACGAACGTCCTGATGGAGCGGCTGCAGCCGTTCCTCGAGGCGGCGAGTGGGCACGCGGTACCTCGAAGCCCGCAGCTCGAGCGCCTCGTGGACCTGCACCGGGAGCGCGCCAAGACTCTCGCCGACATGGCTCGTCTCTCCTTGTTCCTCGTCTCCGAGAACATCCCCTACGACGAAAAGGCGGCGAAGAAACACCTGAAGAAGGAGATCGCCCCCGCCCTCTCGGACCTCCACGATCGGCTGACGGCGCTCGACGAGTGGCGTGAAGAGACGCTGGCGGAGGCGTTCGAAGCGACTCGCGAGGCCCAGGGCGGCATCGCCATGGGCAAGCTGGCACAGCCCGTGCGGGTGGCGGTGACCGGCGGAGCGATCTCTCCGGGGATCTTCGAGACGCTGTCGGTCCTGGGAAAGGAGCGCTCGGTGAAACGAATCGCCGATGCGATTGGTTTCATCCACCACGGTTGAGGATCCGGGGAGCCTCTGGTATCCCTCCAACGGATTCGTTTCGCGGGTGTGTTCCCCGGTCGTCTAACGGCAGGACAGTAGGCTCTGAACCTACCAATGGAGGTTCGAATCCTCCCCGGGGATCCACCCGACCGTCGTCCGCGGCAGCTTCAGGACCTCTCTTCGAGCTCGGTGGCCTCGGCGATCCTCCCCTGTCGGCGGAGCAGCGCGGCCAGATTCCGGCGCGGCGACGGATAGGCGGGGTACTCGGAGATGAGCTCGCGAAGGATCGCCTCGGCCCGCTCCACCTGCCCCGCGGACGCGTAGGCGACGCCGAGGCGATTTCGCGCGGAGGGATCCTCGCCCAGCGGACCGGCCGCCGCGAGATGGAGCGCCGATTCGTCCAGGCGCCCGAGACGGGCGAGGACGATCGCCAGGTTCAGATGTGCCAGGGAGGAGTCGGGGTCGAGCGTGAGCGCGTGCTGGTAGGAGACCAGGGCGCGCTCCATCTCGCCGAGCCGTTCCCAGTTGCGACCGATGTTGAGGTGCGCCCCCCCACCCTTGTCGAGGGTGATCTGCCGCGCGCGCGCCGCGTGGGCCTCCGCCTCGGCGAGGCTTGCCCCGCGCCGTGCGCGAAGCATCAGCCCGATCTGAGCGGTGGGATTCTCGGGGTTCATCCGCGCCGCCTTCTGGTACGCGGCCAGTGCGGCGTCCAGATCTCCGGTGAGGAGCCGAGCGTCACCGAGAAGGGCGGTGTAGTGATCACCCAGCTCGGGGGAGAGCCGCAGCGCCGTCTCGAGGTGGGGAATCGCTTTCGGCGCCTGGCCCGTCTGCAGATAGCAGAGGGCCAGCATCGCCCGGGCATAGGCGCTTCCGGGCAGCCGTTCGACGACGCGGGAGAAGATCTCCTCGGCGCGCACCAGGTCGTGCGCCGCAAACGCGGCGTCGCCCGCCTCGAACTCGAGATCCCGTAGCGCCAGGAGTCCGTCCTTCGGGTCGATTCCCGTCTCGGGAAGCTCCCGCTCCGGAATCAGGTAGCCGAGGGAGCGCAGCTGCTCACGGGTCTCGTCATCCACCCTTTCGTCGGCGGTGTGCACCTGGCTCGCCAGGATCCCCGTGATCTCGGCATCGAGCGCGACGGCCGTCTGCGTCTCGGGTTGAATCCCGATCTGGTTGCTCAGCTGTCCCGGGTCGGACGCGAGATCGTAGAGCTCCGGACGGGGGGCGCGGACGTAGTGGTGATCCTGCGTCCGGATCGCGAAGAGCGGGCTCCAGCCGTGTTCGAGGCGGGTGGCGAGGGTCTCGGCGTAGGCGAACCGGTCCGATGGAGGCGAGGCATCGCCCCAGAGCGGCGACAGGTCGATCCCGTCGGACTCGTCGAAGGGCGGGAGATCCAGCAACGAGGACAGTGTCGGCGCCATGTCGACGGTGCGCACCACCCCTTCGACTACACGGGCCGGCGGGACACCGGGGCCGCGAAACACCAGTGGAACGGCCAGCACTGCGTCGTAAAGGCTGTAGGAATGGGTGAGCTCGGCATGCTCGCCGAGGCTCTCCCCGTGGTCGGAGGTCACGGCGATCAGGGCTTCGTCGAGCTCGGCGCGGGCGGCCAGGGAGTCGAGCAGGCGGCCGAGCTCGGCGTCCACGTAGGCGATCTCCCCATCGTAGGGTCGCCCGGCGAAGCGGTCGGCGAAGGGCGGGGGAGGCGAATACTGCTCGTGAGGATCGTAGTAGTGCACCCAGAGAAAGAACGGCCGCTCGGCGCGCTCCAGCCAGGCCAGTGCGGCATCCGTGACCTCCGAGGCGGTGCGCTCGGCGGGATCGCCCCGCGATCGCGTGTCGTCGTCGTAGTGCTCGAACCCCTGGTCGAGGCCGTACTTCCCCGCCAGCACGTAGGAGCCGACCACCGCCCCCGTCGCGTAGCCGGCATCGCGAAGCCGCTCGGTGAGTGTCTCGAAGGACGGCTGGAGCCGCGAGATGCCGTTGTAGCGCACGCCGTGGTGGGGAGGATAGAGGCCGGTCAGGATCGAGGCGTGGGAGGGAAGCGTGAGCGGAGCCGAGGCGATCGCCGTGGTGAAGCGCGTCCCCTCGGCGGCCAGGCGATCGATCACGGGCGTTCGGGCATCGACGGCGCCGTAGACGCCCACGTGGTCCGCGCGCAGCGTGTCGATGCTCACGAGGAGCAGGCTGGGGCGCTCCGGATCGGGGGCGGTCGCGAGATCGACGCGGTTGCAGCCGGGGGCCGCGAGCCCGCCCGCTGCGAGCAGCAGGACCAGGGTGAGCCGGAAGCTCCTCATGGCTCGTCGCCGAGCCGCCCGGCCTCTTCGCCTCGACCGGTGCGCTCCAGCAGGAGGGCGAGGACCCTGCGCGGTGCCTCGAAGTCGGGGTGGCTGGCCATCAGCCCGCGCAGAATCTCCTCGGCGCGAGTGGCCTCCCCGCGCCCTGCCCAGGCGATCGCGAGGCGCATCCGGGAGTCGGCTCGCTCGGCCGCCTCTCCGGCCTGGGAGAAGTGCAACTCGGCCTCGGACACGCCGCCCAGACGAGCCAGCTCGATGGCGGCCCCCATGTGAGCCTCGGCACTGGCTCCGTCGAGGGCGAGTGCGGCCCGGTAGCTCTCCAGAGCGCGGTCGTACTGCCCGAGGCGATCCCAGGTCCCCGCAATGCGGATCCGGATACGCACATCTTCGGGCGCCAGCTCCACGGCCCTGTCGGCCTCCAGCGCCGCGTCCTCGATGGATCCGCCCAGGGAGGCGCGCCACATCAAACCCGCGTGGGCGTCGAAGATGGTCGGATCGCACTCCAGCGCCCTCTGGTACGCGGCGACCGCGCCGGCCACGTCGCCAGCGGCCAGTCGAGCCAGCCCCAGGCGGTCGTGGTATCTCCCCGCCGCCGGCAGCAGACGGACGGCGGTCTCCGCATGGGCAATGGCGAGATCGAGGTTTCCCTTGTCGATGTAGATGCGCGCCAGGAGATCGTGAAGCTGCGGACTGTCGGGAAGCTCCGAGAGCAGCTCCGTCGCGCGCTTCTCGGCCTCGTCGAGGTGCCCGAGGGAGTACTCGGTATCGGCGATCACGAAAGGCTCGACCAGGCGGAGACCGTCCTTGGGATCCATTCCGTTCAGCGACACCGGCCCTTCCGCAAGCGTGTATCCGAGGGCGCTCAGCTGCTCCCGGGTGGCGGCGTCGAGGGCGATCCGATTGGCCTGGCGTTCCCCGGCGAGAACCGCGTCGATGCCCTGCTCGAGGCCGTCCACCAGCTCATCCGATAGCTGCGGCGGATCGTCCAGCAGATTCCTCAGCTGCCGCGGATCCTGTTGAACGTCGTAGAGCTCCGCCCGCGGCGCCCTCACGTAGAGATGGCGCTCCGAGCGCAATGCGAACAGCGGTGCCCAGCCGTGATCGAGCTGTGTCGCCAGCGTCTCCGCGTAGGCCGGACGTTTCTCGAAGCCGTGCTCCGCTTCCCACAGCGGCGAGAGATCGCGTCCGTCGGCATCGGCGAACGGCGCCAGCCCGGCGACGGCCAGAATCGTCGGCGCCAGATCCATCGCCGAGACCACCTCCCGCATCCGGCGACCGGCGGGGACCCCCGGTCCGCGCAGCAGCAACGGCACCTTGAGCACCGCGTCGTAGAGCGTGTAGGCGTGGGTGAGTTCACCGTGCTCGCCCAGGCTCTCACCGTGGTCGGAGGTAGCGATCACCAGGGTGCGGTCCCACTCGCCCGAGATGCGAAGCGCCCGGAAGACCCGCTCGATCTGCTGGTCGACATAGGCGATCTCGCCGTCGTAGGGGCGCCCGGCGAAGCGCTGCTGGAAGGAAGCCGGCGGAAGATAGGCGGCGTGGGGATCGTAGTAATGGAGCCAGAGGAAGAAGGGTCGCTCTCTCGCCCCGAGCCAGCGCAGCGCGACATCCGTCACCTCCTCGGCGGAACGTTCGGGGTAACCCGTCTCGGAGGCGCGCTGCGAGGAGATGGTCCAGTCGTAGAAATCGAAGCCCTGATCGAGTCCGTAACGAGCATCGAGCACGATGGCGCCAACTACCGCTCCAGTGTCGTAGCCGGCCTCCTGGAAGCGCTCGGCCAGGGTTTGGTGGGACTCGTCCAGCCGGAAGATCCCGTTTTGACGGACCGCGTGCCGGGGGGGTGTCATCCCGGTCAGAATCGAGGCGTGGGAAGGGAGCGTGAGGGGAGCGGCGGCGATTGAAGTTTCGAAGAGGACCCCCTCCGCGGCGAGGCTGTCGAGAGCAGGGGTCTCGGCGCCGCTGGCGCCGTAGGCGCCCACGTGATCGGCGCGCAAGGTGTCGATGGTGACGAGCAGTACGCTGGGGCGCTCCGGGGTGGGAGCGGCCGCAAGATCGATTCGGTTGCAGCCGGACGCCGCGAGCCCGCCCGCCACCAGCAGCAGGACCAGGGCGATCGGGAAGCTCCTCATTGCGTGTCACCAAGCCGCCCGGCCTCTTCGCCGCGGCCGGTGCGCTCCAGCAGGACGGCCAGGACCCTGCGCGGTGCCTCGAAGTCGGGGTGGCTGGCCATCAGCCCGCGCAGGATCACCTCTGCGCGAGCGGCCTCCCCGCGTCCGGCCCAGGCGATCGCGAGACGCATCAGCGAGTCGGCTCGCTCCGCCGCCTCTCCAGCCTGGGAGAAGTGCGACTCGGCCTCGGACACGTCTCCGAGACGAGCCAGCTGGATGGCAACGCCCATGTGACCCGCGGCACTGGCCCCGTCGAGGGCGAGTGCGGCCCGGAAGCTCTCCAGAGCGCGGTCGTACTGCCCGAGACGATCCCAGGTCTCCGCGATGCGGATCCGGATGCGCGCATCTTCGGGCGCCAGCTCCACGGCCCTGTCGGCCTCCAGCGCCGCGTCCTCGATGGATCCGCCCAGGGAGGCGCGCCACATCAGACCCGCGTGGGCATCGTAGATGGTCGGATCGCATTCCAGCGCCTTCTGGTAGGCAGCGACCGCGCCGGCAACGTCGCCAGCGGCCAGGCGAGCCAGCCCCAGTCGGTCGTGGTACTTCCCCGCCGCCGGCAGCAGGCGGACGGCGGTCTCCGCGTGGGCAACGGCGAGATCGAGATCTCCCTTGTCGATGTAGATGCGCGCCAGGAGGTCGTGGAGTCTGCGGGCTCTCGGGAAGCTCCACGAGCAGCTGCTTCGCGTGCGCCTCGGCCTGCTCGAGGTGTCCCAGGGAGTACTCGGCATCGGCGATGACGAATGGCTCCACCAGCCGGAGACCGTCCTTGGGATCCATCCGGTTGTCCGGCACCGGCCCTTCCGCCAAGCGTGTAACCGAGGGCGCGCAGCTGCTCCCGCGTGGCGGCGTCGAGGGGGAGCCGGCTGGCCTCGCGTTCCCGGGCGAGCTCGGCATCCACACCCTGGTCGAGCAGGGCCGCCACCTCGGCTGCGGACTTGCGAGGGGTCGTCCAGCAGATTCGCCAGCTGCCGCGGGTCCTGCTGTACGTCGTAGAGCTCCGCTCGTGGCGCCCTCACGTAGAGATGGCGATCCGAGCGCAGCGCGAACAGCGGTGCCCAGCCGTGATCGAGCTGGGTCGCCAGGGTCTCCGCGTAGGCCGGACGCCGCTCGAAGCTCGGACTCCGCCTTCCCAGAGCGGTGAGAGATCGCGCCCGTCCGCATCCGCCAGCGGTGCCAGCCCGGCGCGGGCCAGGATCGTCGGAGCCAGGTCGATCGCCGACACCACTTCCGCGCACGCGACGAGCGGCGGGGATCCCCGGTCCGCGCAGCATCAGGGGCACCTTGAGCACCGCGTCGTAGAGCGTGTAGGCGTGGGTGTGTTCGCCGTGCTCGCCCAGGCTCTCACCGTGGTCGGAGGTAGCGATCACCAGGGTACGGTCCCACTCGCCGGCGCTGCGCAGCGCCTGGAAGACCCGCTCGATCTGCTGGTCCGACATAGGCGATCTCGCCGTCGTAGGGGCGCCCGGCGAAGCGCTGCTGGAAGGAAGCCGGCGGCAGATAGGCGGCGTGGGGATCGTAGTAGTGGAGCCAGAGAAAGAAGCGTCGCTCTCTGGCCTCGAGCCAGCGCAGGGCGGCATCCGTCACCTCCTCGGCGGAACGCTCGGGGTAACCCGTCTCGGAGGCGCGCCGCGAGGACATCGTCCAGTCGTAGAAATCGAATCCCTGATCGAGTCCGTAGCGGGCATCGAGCACGATGGCGCCGACCACCGCTCCAGTGTCGTAGCCGGCATCCCGGAAGCGCTCGGCCAGGGTCTCGTGGGACTCGTCCAGTCGGAAGATCCCGTTGTGACGGACCGCGTGCCTGGGTGGAGTCATCCCGGTCAGAATCGAGGCGTGGGAAGGGAGCGTGAGGGGAGTGGCGGCGATCGAGGTCTCGAAGAGGACCCCCTCTGCGGCGAGGCCATCGAGGGCAGGGGTCTCGGCGCCGCTGGCGCCGTAGGCGCCCACGTGATCGGCGCGCAGGGTGTCGATGGTGATGAGCAGGACGTTGGGACCGGTCGGGACGAGTCGTCCCTCGTCGCGGCGGGAGGCGTCGATGCGGTTGCACCCCGCCAGCGCCAGCATCGCAGCCGTTGCGACAGCGAGCGCCGCCGCGAGCCGAAGGCCCATGAAACCCCCTGGAGAATCGGTCGGTGGGAGTCTTTTCGGCACTTGTGTCGGGGAAGTTGAGCTGAAGTTGCGTGTTACGTGACCGATCGCGAGAAAGTGGACCGGGCTGATCAGCACCCCGATGGCTCCGATGGCGATGGCGGGGGCAAAACCGAAGGGGCTCGACCAGTTGCGCTCGACCGCCACCCAGCCGAGGCCCAGCACCAGTCCCACCAGTGCGGCCGCCAGGATCGTCTCGATCACCCCGTAGGGCCCGAGGAAGGCTCCGATCATGGCGAGGAGCTTGACGTCTCCGAAGCCCAGCCCCGGGAACCAGACCCAGTAGTCGAGGCTGGTCGGGCCGGGGAAGCTCCTCGCCCTCTCCCGGCCAGTGATCGAAGCTGCGACCCAGGGCGGTGGAGATGCGGGCGTGGGCAAAGCCGACCATCCAGAGCAGCCCTCCACCCAGAAGCGCGCCCAGCCCGGACTCGAACAGCGCGCCCGAATAGGGGACGCCCTCGAGCGCAGCGAAGGGCGGGGACGGCGATCAGACCCACTGCCAGGCCGCCGAGGGAGATCTCGTCGGGGATCAACCTGTGATCGAAGTCGATGGCGGCCACGGCGATCAGCGCCGCCGCGAAGAGCAGCCAGAGCGGCGTCATCCAGGAGACACCCTGGACCGCGATCAGCAGCGCAAAGACACCCCCGGTCAACAGCTCGACCAGCGGGTAGCGGGGCGAGATGGCCGCGCCGCAGCCGCGGCAGCGCCCGCGCAGCCAGAGGTAGGAGAGCACCGGGACGTTCTCCCAGGCGGCGATGCGGTGGCCGCAAGCGGGGCAGCGGGAGCCCGGGCGGACGATCGATTCGCCCTGGGGCAGCCGATGGATCACGACGTTGAGAAAGGATCCGACGACGAGGCCGAGGGCGAAGGCGAACCCGACCAGCGCTCCCGACGAGACGAGCGGCGCCGCGTCCATGGGCGGACCTTAGCAGCCGCCAACCGGCTACCGGAAGTCGCGTCGCTCGAAGATGATCGAGCCGAGCGCCAGCAGGACCGTCGCGTAGAAGAGCGCGTAGGCCACCGGCATCCAGATCTCGGCTGGCGCTGATGGGGAGCTGGTGCACCGCCTGGATGGTCACGTTGAACATCTCGAGATCCGGCAGCACCCGGTGCAGCAGCGAGGTCGCCTGCTCGACCGACGCCACCTCGGACTGCGCCCCGAGCTCCTTCAGATCCCGGGTCACGTGGCCCACCACGTAGATGCCCGCCGTGAACAGCGACGCCAGCATCGGCGTCGTGAAGGCCGAGAAGAGGGTCGCGACCGCGACCAGCACCGCAAGCTCGACGGCGGCCAGCCAGATCGCCGCGGCGTGCCCGGCGTCCAGTGGCGCGCTGGAGATCATGCTCACGAACACGAAGGCGCACGCCATGATCGCGACCTGCATCCAGAGCGTCGCCACCAGCCCGAGGTACTTGCCGATCAGGAACTCGGTGCGGGAGACCGGCTTGGAGAGGATGGTGAAGATGGTGCGACGGTCCACCTCCTTGTGGATCAGGCCGACGCCGACGAAGATGGCGATGGCCGCTCCGAACAGGCGGATCGAAGCCAGGCCGACGGACTGGAGGATGCGCTCGCTCTCGACGTAGGAGAGGGTCGAGACGAAGATCCCGATCCCGATCAGCATCACGCCGAAGAAGAGCAGCGCGTAGAGGATCTTGTTCCGGATGGCTTCACGGACGGTGTTGGCGGCGATGGCGCCGACGCGGGTGGGCGAGATCATCGGCCCTCCTCCTGCCTGGCCTGGTCCTGCCGCGAGCCCTCGCTGACCGCGGAGAGGAAGATCGACTCGAGCGAGACGCGGTGCGGCGTCACCGATACGATCTCCGTGTCCGTGTCCAGGGCCAGACGAAGCAGGTCCCTCACCTCCTTCTCGGGAATCCGCATCTCCACGTGATCCCCCTGTCCCCGCATCGGGACGCCGAAGCGCTCCTCGATGATCTGCACGGCATCGGCCGGCAGCCGCGCCAGCACCACGTCCGCCGAGCGCTCCTCGGAGGCGAGGAACTCCTCGCTGCTTCCCGCGTAGCGGATCTCCCCCTTCGACGATGATCGCGACGCGGTGGCACAGCATCTCCACGTCGGAGAGGATGTGCGTGTTCATGAAGATGGTCTTGCCCTCGCCGTTGAGACGCAGGATCAGATCTCGGATCTCCTTGCGCCCGATCGGGTCCAGGCCGCTCATCGGCTCGTCCAGGAAGACGATGTCGGGATCGTGCACGATGGCCTGGGCGATGCCGATGCGCTGCAGCATGCCCTTCGAGTAGGTTCGCAGCCGGTCGCCGGCCGGCGTGGGCGAGACCGACCTGCTCCAGAAGAGACGCGATGCGGCCGGGTCGCTCCTGCGCCGGGACCCCCGAGACCCTGGCGTAGAAGTTCAGGAACTCCGTTCCGGTGAGGAAGTCGTAGAAGTAGGGGTTCTCGGGAAGGAAGCCCACGTGCCTGCGGTACTCGCTCTCACTGATGTCGTGGCCGAGGATCGTGGCGCTTCCGCCCTGGGCGTGAATCAGGCCCATCAGGATCTTGAGCGTGGTGGTCTTCCCCGCGCCATTGGGGCCGACGAAGCCGAAGATCTCGCCCTGCTGGACGCTGAACGAGATTCCGTGCAGGACGCGCTTTCGCACCAGGCCGAAGCCCGGCCGGAAATCCTTGACGATGTTCTCGACCTTGACGATGTCGGTCGGCGACTTCGCCATCACGATGAATCCCTCCGATCGATCTGTTGTCACACCCTTCACTCGCCAGCCATCGCGCTCCGCGCGCTCCGAACCGTCGTAGTGCGGCCGGTAGCGTCTCCCGTAGTAGCTCGAGACGATCTCGCCGCTCTCCTCGCTGAGAACCCATTCCCAGTCGTGGGGCTCGGGGGGAAGCTGCGCGAGGACCGGGTGGGGGCCCTTCAGAAGATCCCCCACGGCACGGATGTCCTCGCCGTGCCCCTTGCGATAGGCCTCCCGGGCGGCATCGAGGAATCGCGCCCGCCGCTCGGTCTCGATCTCGTCGAGCATCTTCTCGTACTCGGCTCTCGCATAGGGATCATCGGTATCGGCCAGGAGCCTTCGGATCATTCCCTCCGCGACTTCGATCCCCGCGTTTCCGGCCCGGAGCCGCGCGGCCAGGCCGGCCAGGTAGTGGGGTGCCCCCTCGATCTTCGCGGCCTCCTCGAGCCAGTGGGCCGCGGGCTCGGTCTCCTCCAGGTAGTAGAAGAGGTTGAATCCCAGGTAGAAGCGGTTCCGCCACTCGTCGGGATGGTAGGGAACGGAGCGCTCGAGCAGGCGGTTTGCCTGCCGGACGTCTTCCTCACTCCCGGTGAGCCAGATGGCCGCGAATCGATACGGATGGCCGACCCAGGGGTCCACGGTGGTGACCACGTCGATGAAGCGACCGAGCAGGGTCCCCTGGGCTTCGGGCCGCATCGAGCCGCCGACGATCTGCACCGCCTGGAGCCAGTAGTAGTCGGCCATCACCCCGTGAAAGCCCACGGACGAGAGCTTGGCCACCTCCGGCCGCGGCACGAAGGGTTCACCGAGCTCGGAGCGGGCCTTGATGGGAACCTGGTCGTGGACGAACGCGACGCCGAGAGCTGCGATCGTCAGGACGACAAGTGTGAGGAGGCGAGACCGGTTCACGCGCTGGCTCTCCCATATCCCCCGGCAGGGCGCAGGCGGAGTGCAACCCTGCGTCAGTTTGCCCCGCTTTCTGGTTGATCTTTCGGATCGAGAGGGGCCGAACTTTAGAGGATGAGAAGTGGCTGCTCCCCGTGGGTCTCCCGCCAGAAAGCGAAACGCCCGCGGCGATCGCCACGGGCGTCCCGGCGCGCAATGTCTCCCGGCTCAGTAGTCGTCGGCGGTGGGAAAGCCACAGGCGCCGGTGGCCGGCACCCGGGCGACGGTGTTCAGCTGAGGCGCACAGGTGTGGGGATTGAACGGCACCTGGAGGCCCAGGACCTGGCTCGGCAGCGTGTTCCCCGCGGCGTCCGGCTGCACGTAGAGCCAGACGGACAGGAAGCCGTCGCCGTCGGTATCCCCGTAGGCGGCGGCGGTGAAGTAGGCGCCGTTGGGACCATTGTTTACGGCGTTGGTGTCGTAGTCGAAGTAGGTTTGGCCTTCGGGCACCCAGCCGAGAAGGTCGAATCCCAAGCCGGGGACCGGCGAGAAGCCGACCGCCTGCCAGTTCTGCTTGTCCGGGCCGGGTACCGCAATAGCCGGCGAGGAGGGAGCCGGGACGAAGCCTCCCACCTCGTGAAAGTAGGCGAGCTGCGTCGTGCGCACCGCCGCCAGGTTCAAGGCGGCCTCGGACCGCTTCGAGCGGAGCTGATAGGATCGGAAGCCGGCAATGGCCGTGGCCGAGAGGATCCCGATCAACGCCACAGTGACCATCAGCTCGATCAGTGTGAAGCCGCCCCTGCGTCGGTCCGCTTGCCGCATCGCGTTCATCTCGAGTTCCCCCAGGCGGTGAGAAAGGAGGCGGGAGGGCCGAAGCCCTCCCGCCCTTCAGGTTGGCGTTTCAACTAGAAGAAGCTCTGGCCGTCCACAGCGCGGCAGGGACCGGTCGTGTTGAGCAGGTCCTGGCCCATCGTGACACCGTTGTAGACTCCGCCGACCACGCAGGCGCCTTGCACCGGAGTGGCGTTACCGACTGCCGCACCAGGCACGGCATGGATGTAGCCCCAGGAGTTGATGTCCACGCCGTCGCTATCGATGTCCGAGATGCCCTCGACGGTGTAGGAGGTGCAGGGGTTTCCGGCACCCGGGCAGCCAGCGGGACTGACGGTCACGCTGTAGTTGTAATACACCTCACCCTCGGGGAACCAGCCCATGGTGTCGAAGCCCGGGGTCGTCGCCAGCCAGTTCTGCTTGTCTCCCGAGAGAGCGCCACCGGGGGCCAGCGCGGCAATCACGTAGGTCGCGTACTCGGCTGCGTAGGACTCCTCGGCCGTACGGATCGCCGCGATGTTGGTCTTGCCCTCGCCCACGCGGGAGCGGAGCTGGAAGCGGAGGAAGTTGGGAATGGCGATTGCCGCCAGAATCCCGATGATGGCGACCACGATCATCAGCTCGATGAGCGTAAAGCCGCCGTTTCTCGTGTGAAGCTTACGCATTTCTGTGAATCTCCTGATTTCGAGCGACGTATCTCGGCGGAACGACTTGCTCCGCGGGACTCCACCTGTTTTCGGCTCGGCGGCTGCGCTCGGATCGGCGTTCGTCAGGACGAAAAGCAACTGACGTGCCAACGAACCCCACTTGGCCGCATTGATCGGCAGGTCGAGGCGTTGACCTGAGCGCCCAGGGGGTTTCTTCAAGATCGAGGTCCCGTGGAAAGAAACGGCAGGACCGGGCTCCCGGGGGCTCGAAGTGACGAAATCCGGCGCTCTGAGGACGGAGTCCGTCACTCCGGCTGAAGCGGTGTGGGAATTCGACCGCCTCTCTCCTGCCGCCACGCCGCGGCCGCAGGATTGACAGCCGCAGCGAGCACCGGTTAGGCTCGCTCGCTTCGCTCCCATCGTCTAGTGGCCTAGGACGCGGCCCTCTCAAGGCTGAAACACGGGTTCGACTCCCGTTGGGAGCGCCAGGAAAATCAACCACTTACAGGTTTTCCATTGAGGTTTTCGTGTCCGCGCAATGTCCGCGGATGGTTCGCGGACCTGCGAGTGGTGACTACTGGTGTAGGAGCAGCGGAGGCACTCGGCAGTCCGACGCGTCCGCACCAACGACTCAGGTTGGTGTCGAGTTCTCCCCGCCCGTGAATCCAATGTCGCCCCGGTCGGCGCTCCCGTAGAAGCGCCCGGGGGGGGGCCGCCTCTAGCCGTGGCGCGGCCGGCGGCCAAAGGAAGAACTCGCGATCAGGCGATATACTTTCCAGCCATGAGGTACAAGATCGCGCTTCACGAGTCCGAGGAGGGGTTCAGCGTTTCCGTTCCCGGTCTGCCCGGCTGCTGGTCGCAAGGCGAGACCGAGGAGGAGGCG
Source organism: uncultured delta proteobacterium (assembly GCA_963722885.1). Taxonomy (GTDB): domain Bacteria; phylum Myxococcota_A; class UBA9160; order UBA9160; family UBA6930; genus CAVXZE01. Next base: position 75,848 of record CAVROS010000001.1, on the reverse strand, counting down.
CTGCACAACATCCAGGACGCGATCCAGGAGTATCTGGCCGCGATCGACGAACTCCTCGAGGACGCCACGGTTCGCGAAGTCGACGTCGCGGTCTGAGCCTTGCCCAAGATCCCGGGCGTTCCGCACCAGAAGGCCATTCGCGCACTCGAGAAGGCTGGCTTCCGCGTGCTTCGCCAGGGCAAGCACGTGGTGATGACCGATGGGACGCGCATCCTCACGATCCCTCGAGCGAACCCGATCAACGCCTACACGATGGGCGGGATCGTGCGCGACGCCGGGCTCACGAGCGAGGAGTTCCGCAAGCTCCTGTAGCCGCGGGGCGGCGGAGGCGGCGTCAGCCACCGGAGCTGGCCCTTCTTCTTCCGGGGGAGCCCCCCTTCCAGAGAGGCGAACGGGCGGGCGGGGGTATCACGGCCGACGGCGACGGGTCGAGAAAAAGCAAGCGCGCACGAAAGGCAACAAGGCAACTCCGGCCCCAGCTACAGATCCTTCGGGCGCCGGTGGCCGAAGAGCGGCCCGTGGAAGCGCAAATCGGCTTGAGCGAATCCCGTCTCCGACGAGCCGCGCGGGTGCGATAGCCTGTGCATCCGCGCGGGCTGGAAACACGCGCGACGAGGCGAAGATGGACTACGACACCGACAAGGTGGACGATGCCGTCCTTGCGCTGCTTCACCTGACATCGTGGGAGGAGCACGGCATCTCCCGGGCATGGAAGGGGCACGACTGGGAGGCTCTGGAGCGGCTCCACCACAACGGCCTGATCGCCAACCCTCGCAGCAAGGCGAAGTCGGTGGTGCTCACCGACGAAGGTGCAGCCCGCTCCCGCCAGCTGTTCGAGAGGCTCTTCGGACGAGATTCCTGAAGCACTCCTCTTGTCCGAGTAGCGAGTCAGAGGGGGTATCACCCTAGCGCCCCTCCCCTCGAGCGGGTCTACGCCGAGAGCCTGTGCCTTCGCCGATCGCTGGAGTGTTCGCTGAGGAGATGCGGCCTCTGCGACCGGCCCCCGAGGGGTCTTCCGAGCGCGATCGGCACCCGGTTGACGGCCCCAAAATCGCGGGAAATCCAATTGGAGTCGACGTTCCGAGGCCCGCGGAGGTCTCCACCCCTTAAGTCCAGTCGCCACAAGGGGAACTCAACGAAGACTCCAACCCCTTTATCTTGCGTTACGATTTCTAACGACTCATGGTGTCGACTACCCGACCGGAATTCTACTCATATATGTGTCGATCGCGGTCCGGCTCGAGCCGACTGTCGAAAGTGTCGGAAACGTCGAAGTTGTCCATGACCGTCGCCGGAAGCATGGCCGTGTCAACCGCCGTTCTGATACGATTCGCTCACCTCCCAGGATGTCCGGTGTTCCACGCCTTCGCGGAACGCACGGATGAATCTCACGGGAAACGCAGGCCGACCAGGAGTCCATCGCGCTCGAGACTCCTGCAGCAGAGCGTCAAGAGAGAGCCTCAGGGAATCCTCGGCCCACGGGGCGCGGGGCTGAAGCCTCTTCCGGGGAGATCGTTCCGTCTCGCCGCGAAGAACCCGCCGAGATCGGACCTCAGAAGCGGATTCCAGCCCCTGTCGAGCCTTCCCGAGAACGTGCCCCGCCGCTGGAGGAGCCACTGGCTGAAGCTCGCGGGTCAGGCCGCCACCTCCTACCGGGCCGCCGTCGAACTCAAGTGCCTGGACTGCTGCGCGTGGCAGAGGACCGAGGCGCGAAGGTGCGAGATCCGGGGGTGTCCGCTGTGGGCCGTGAGCGCGAGGATCTTCGCAACGCTCCAGCAGGTCCGAAGGCCGCCGCGAGCAGGCCCAGGCCCGAGCCCTGGACAGAGCGCAACGGGGGCCCCGCCCGGCGGCGCCCGAGAGCGGTGAAAAGCCCACCGAAAACGCCGGCCACGGAGGGCTCTCCCGCGAGGAAGAGGGGCCCTGAGCGGCGCGGCCCACATCCGGCCGCTCCTCGGGCCTTCCGCGCCGGCCCCCTCCTGGGGTACACACTGGGAGATGGCCCGGGGCATCGGCTCGATCTTCGAAGACGTGAGGCAGGGGCGGGAGACCCGCTACGTCGTCGACGTGCACGGGGAGACGCAGCGCTACCGGATCCGGATGGCGCCGATCGGGAGGGTCTGGAGGCCGATCAAGAGCCGGGAGCTGGCGACCGCGGTCCTGGAGAGCATCCGCGCCGAGATCGCCAGCGGGAAGTCGATCGACCAGGCGGCGTCGTTCTTCCTGCGCCGCCCGACCGCGGCGACCCGGGTGCCGGCGAAGCTCCGGCGCTTCCTGGAGCGCGAGCAGCAGCGGATGGAGGATGGCGACATCTCCCCGCGCACGTTCGGCGAGCTGGAGCGCTACTGCAGGCCTGACGGCTACTTCTCGTTCTGGGACGAGTGGCACATCCACCAGGTCAACTTCGCGGCGCTGGAGGACTGGCGGGCGTGGCTTGGGAAGCGTCGCCAGAGGGGCAAGGGGCGCCTCGGCGCCAAGACGGTCAGGAACGCGATGGGGCAGTTCCGAGCCTTCCTCTCCTGGCTCGAGGAGCGCGGCAACATCGACCACGTCCCGAAGTTCCCGCGCGTGCCCTGGGACCAGAAGCCGCCTGAATCCTGACGCCCGAGGGCCAGCGGGCGGTGCTCGACGCCATCCCCTGGGAGGACCGGGGCATCTTCCTGGCCTGCCGGCACACGCTGCGCCCCGGCGAGACGCGCGCCCTGGACCTCGGGGACTACCGCGAGACGAACCTCTACGTGCACGCGGCGGTGAAGGGGCAGTCCTCGTCGAGCGAGATCCGGGGCGCGAAGGAGCGCAATTGGCGCGTGGTCGGCGCCGACGAGGAGCTTCAAGCCTGGATCGAGTGGCGGCTCTCGAAGGCCAGCGCCGAGGAGCGCCTGCGCAAGCGGGGGGTGCCGCTCTTCCCGAACTGGAAGGCCCGGAACGAGACCCGGCGCTGGACCACCTCCACGATGACGAAGGCGTGGAACGTCGCCGCGAGATCGGTCGGGGTGACCGTGAGCCTCTACCCGGGCACCAAGCACACGACGCTCACGAACCTCGCGCGGCAGGGGGTGGACGCAACGAGGCTCCAGCGGTTCGCGGGGCACGCGGACCGCCGGAGCACCGATCACTACGTCCTTCTGGCCGACCAGGACACGGTGGACATGATGCGCAGGGGCCGCGAATGACCGCCAATGCCCGCGCATCGGCTCGTGCCGTCAGAACCAGTCCTCCACGCGCAGGCCCTTCACGCGCTCGAAGTGCTTTCGGTTGTGCGTGACCAGGGTCAGTCCGCGCGAGAGCGCGTGCGCGGCGACCATCGTGTCCTCGACCCCGATCGGGACGCCCTCGTCGAGGAGCACCGCCGCCAGGCGGCCGTAGCGACGGGCCGCCTCGAGGTCATAGGGGAGCACCTCGAGGCCCGAGTAGAGGCCTTCGAGCTCGCGCCGCAGCTTGCGAGATCCTCGCCGTGCGACGCCAAGCTCGAGCTCACCTGCTACGACGGAGCTCGTGCACACCTCCGAGGGTGAGCGGCGGCGCAGCTCGTCCGCCACGCCCCCCTGTCCTCGCAGCGCGAAGCTGATCGTGTCGGTATCGAGCAGGAACCGCACTCAGCGACCGAAGCCGTCCCGTGCCTCGCGAAGCGGGGTCCGCTCGGGAGCCTCCGGGAAGTCCGGGCAACTCCCGAGCGCCGCGAGGAACTCCTCCGGCCACTCGTCGAGGGGCTCGAGGATCACGCGGCTGCCTTCGCGCCAAACCCTCAGCTCGCCCTGGTCCTCTTCGAAGCGCACCTCCTTCGGGAGCCGGACGGCCTGGCTGCGCCCGGTCCGGAACAGCTTGGCGCGGAGCTCCCGCTCGCGAGGCTCCATCGGCTTCGGCTTGGTCATGGCTTGATACGTACCACGGTATCTACCAGATGGCAAGCGCGCCGCCGCCTGAGCCGCCCTTCTCCACCTTTTCGGCGCGGTTTTTCTGACCCTCTTGGCACGAGGCTGAGGCGTCGCCGCCACAGTCGGCCCGGGTCGGACTCCATGGGCAGGGGCCGCGATGACCGCCAATGTCCGCGCAATGTCCGCGGCGAAAAAGCCCTTTTGCAACCCATTGAATCTGCTAAAGTTTTAGCGCTCACCCACGGGTTCGACTCCCGTTGGGAGCGCCACGCAGCCGGATGGAGCCACGAGGGATTTGCCCGAATTCGCTTTCGCCTTCCTGGACTGCGAGTTCGGCGGTCTCGATCCCGAGCTTCACGACATCACCGAGATCGGAGTGATCGTCACGGACTACCGACTGGTGGAGTGCGCAACCGGTGAGTGGAAGGTGATCGGCCGCCCCGATCGCATCACCCCCGAGGCCGCCGAGATGTTCGGCTACGACCCCAAGGTATGGGAAGAGCACGGGGTCCCCCTGCGCCAGGCCCTGACCGAGTTCGCGGCGCTGCTGCCGAGGGGAAAAACCGTCGTCCCCGCCGGCCAGAACGTGCGCATGGACGTGCAGTTCCTGGAGCGGGGCTACAAGAACTGCGAGATCCCCTACCCCTTCGACTACCACGTCATCGATCTGGCGACGCTCTACTATTCCTGGTCTCTGGTGGCGGGCGAGACGGTGCCCGCGCTCTCGCTTCGCCAGGCGGCGCGGAACGCCGGCCTGGGCGACGGTCCGGTCGCTCACCGCGCCCTGGCCGACGCGCGGCTCACCCTCGAGACCTACCGCCACTACATCGGGCGCCTCGCGCCGCGCCCGCTTCCCGACGCGGCTATCGAGTCCGTGCCGGACCCGAGCCCGACGAAGACGGACTGAGCCGGCTACGCCACTTCTCGACCGCCGCGAACATCGATCCGGCCGAGCAGAGGAAGCAGCCAGCGGGCGAGGAGGCTCCCCGGACGAAAGGTCAGCGCCGAGCCGAAGTCGATCAGGATCGGGTCGCCGTCCTCACCGACCAGCACGTTGCTCCGGTGACGCAGGTCGAGATGGGCGACACCGCGCCGGTGCATGTCGCGAAGCGCCGTCTCCAGCCGCCCCAGGAACTCAGGTGGGACCCGTCCCGCCAGCTTTCGCGACATACGTCGGCCGGGACGGTACTCGACGGCGAAGGCCAGGGAATCGATGGAGCCGAGGAAACGCGGCACCGACGGCAGGCCATCGAGGGCTCGCAGGGCCCGGATCTCCCGGGCCGTGATCCAGCGCCCGATGGTGGTGCGCACCCAGGCGTCACGGGGCGCGAAGTCCTTGACGACGAACTGGCGGCCGTCGACCTCGACCAGCAGCACGTCCGGGTTGCGGGAATGGCCGCGGTTGAGCACGGCGGTCGTGTGCCTGGCCAGCTCTCCGCGGGAAATCGCGGGGTGGGTCGGTGTGTCGGTCATGGTCCGGTCGAAGTGGTCAGGAGCACGCGGTGAAGGTCCCTGGGTGGAGGGTGCCGGAGTTTCGCCTCCACGAAAAGGGCGATCACCAGGTCCGGGCTCTCGGCGTCGATGGCCGAGAAGTCGAGGCTGCCGGACGAGTGGAGAGGTAGAGCCAGTCAGTAGGTCTGATTCGCCAGCCTGATGGCACAGACGATCAGAACCGCGGCGATTCCCGCCGTGGAGGCCGCCGTGGCGAAGTCGAAGCGAAGTCGCCGGCTCACGCCAGCGAGCCAGGGTGTCGAGGCGATCAGCCCCACCAGGAAGGCCGCCAGGGTCTCTCCGTCGGCGTAGTCGACGATGTAGCCCGCAGTCCCCGCGGCGGCGCCCTGGCCCACGATCGCGGAGAGGTATCCCACGGCGTGCGTCAGCGTTTCGGCGCGGAAGAAGACCCAACCCACCATCACCGCCAGCAGACAGTAGCCGTGGGCGAGGGGCGCCGAGGCGGCACGCAGCGCGCGACCCAGCCCCAGGCGCTCCAGGATCAGGAAGCCGCCGTGGAAGAGCCCCCAGACCACGAAGCTCCAGCTAGCTCCGTGCCACAGCCCACACAGCAGGAAGACCACGAGCAGATTCCGGTAGGTACGCCCGACGCCGCGGCGGCTCCCTCCCAGGGGGATGTAGAGGTAGTCCCGAAACCAGTTCGAGAGCGATATGTGCCAGCGACGCCAGAACTCGGTGATCGAGGTGGCAACGTAGGGATAGTTGAAGTTCTCCGGAATCCGGAAGCCAAACATCCGGCCCAGCCCGATGGCCATGTCGGAGTAGCCGGAGAAGTCGAAGTAGATCTGGAGCGTGTAGCAGGCCGCCCCGAACCAGGCGACGCTCGCGGAGAGCTCGTGGGGGGGCAGAGCGAAGATCCGATCGGCGGGCGCCGCCAGGGTGTTCGCGATCAGCACCTTCTTTCCCAGGCCGATGGTGAACCGACGAACCCCCTCCCCAAAGCCTTCGGCGTCGAGGATGCGGCGCTCGATCTGTGCCGCGATTTCGCGGTAGCGCACGATCGGCCCCGCAATCAGCTGCGGGAAGAGAGCGATGAAAAGCGCCAGCTTCACGGGATTCCGCTGTGCTTCCGTCTTGCCCCGGTACACGTCGATGACGTAGGAGAGCGCCTGGAAGGTGAAGAAGGGCGGCAGTACCAGTCAGAGGCACGCTCAGCCAGGCGAAGCCGAGCGGAGGTCGAGAAGGAGGGGGTACCGACGCCGGAGAAGGGAGATCAGCTGTCGCCGGAGGGGCGCTGGATGCCGCGCTGGAGGAGCTTCCAGAGCTTCTGGCGCAGCTCTTCCTTGAACAGAGGGTCCGCTTCGATCGGATGCCGATCGGCCTCCAGGAATTCCTGGAGCTCCTCGGTCGTGAACTCTGCCGCAATCTCTTCGATCACTTCACGCTCCCGCAGGCCACTCTCTTCTCTTCGCTCCATCGCGCGACCGGCTGCGCGCTCCCCCCGTTTTCCCCACCAGGCCATGGGCCTCCCTCGAATCCGGTCGCCAAGACCGGCCTCCTGGCCTCACGTCCCGACTGCCGCCGAATCGAGCTCCCCGGCCTCTACCAGTAACCGCTTGACCCGGTAGAGCCCCGAGCGGATCGCGTCGCTGGACCGCATGGTGCGCCTCGAAATCTCGCGGATCGGCAGATCCTCCACGTGACGTAAGAAGAAGACCTCCGCCTGCCAATCGCTCAGGGACTGGAGGCGGGCGTCGATCACCCGCGCGTAGCGACGCATCGCCAACTGGTCCTCCGGCGTAGAAGACCAGGCGGGCGAAGTCGCCGTGAGGACTTCGAGACCCGCGCGCTCCATGCGCTCCCCCTGGATCCGAAGTCTTCGCAGGTGACTGTGGACCGTGTTCTTCGCGATCCCGTAGATCCAGCCCAGAGGCGTGGACCGCCCCGAGTAGCCGTCGATCGATCGAAAGACCGCCGTGAAGGTTTCCTGGGTGAGTTCCTCGGCGTCCGCATGATTCCGGACGCGCAAGTAGATGAAGTTGTAGATCCGCTGGAAGTAGCGGTCGTAGATCAGGTTGAAGTGGGGCTCACTCCCCCCGCGAATCCGCTCGAACAGCTCCTCGTCGCCGAGTGCGGCGGAAGGCACCTCAGAAGCAGAGCAGTTCCCGAGCGTAGCTTGGGGCAACGCGCGATCTCCTCGCAACGCTCCCCTTCCCAGGATGGGGGCCTACATCAGATAGGTGGCCAGAATTGGCGAGCATGTGGCGAGAAATCTCCTTCCCCGCGGGGAAGGAGAGGAGACCCAAGTGGTCGATCCGAGAAGCTCAGGCGCCCAGAACCTCCTGGAGATCCGGTGCGGCCCGGGCGATCGCGCGTCGCATCCGGTAGAGATTCGCCTTCACGGCATCTTCCGACTTGCCCAGAGCACCCGCGATGGAGCGGATCGATTGCCTGCGCAGGTGTTTCAGATGAAAGATTCGCCTCTGCAGCGGCGTCAGCTGATTCTGGACCACCGCCTCGCATTGCTCCAGCATTCGGCGTGCATCGACGACGCGATCCGCCGAAACGTCCTTGGCGGCGATCCCCGGTTCGGTCTCGGTGTCGATGACTTCGAATCGCGGGCGGGGCTTGCGGAAGCGCCGGTTCACCTTGTTTCGCGTGATCCCGAAGATCCAGATCAGCAGGCGCGACTCCCCGGCATAGGTGTGCAGCGCGCCGAAGACCGTCATGAAGACTTCCTGGGTCACGTCCTCGGCCTCACCCGGATCACCGAGCCGCTTCAAGGCGAAGCGATACACGCGGGGAAAGTAGACCCGATAGAGCAGGTCGAAGTGCTCGCGGCTGCCGGATAGGATCTCCCGGACCAGCTCGGCGTCGCTCTCCCAGGGCGCGTCGCGGGGACTCCACTCGCGAGTCGTGGAGCTCCTCTCGTCGCCGAGCCGGCTTCGTGCTGGGGCGTCTGGAACAGAAGCGACCGTTTCGGGGCCGCAGGCGTCCTTCGGGGGGTGCGGGGGCTATTCGTCCTCACGCTGGCGGGTGCTCCCTGGCGTCCGCGACCTCTCCATCGCGTGGTTCTGGCTTCTCACAAGGTGGGGACCGAAGTCCCACCCTGATCACCAGCAATCCCTGTGCCAGGAATCGAGAGAAGCGGCAAGTTCAAGGGTAATCCCATTGAATCCATTGGGGATTTCCTGATTTCACCGGATCCGGAGTGACCGCGAACGAACGCTTCGTCGGAGGAAAAGTTTTACCTTTTCTGAGACAGGTGCTTCCTAGACTGTCACCGGCGCTGGTGTCAGCGAGGCGGAGATGCGAGACCGGAGAGGGCGCTCTCGACGAAGCTGCGGAGAGCCTGCCGACCGCTCTCGGCATTGCCCTGGGAATCGAAGCGGACCGCAAAGCCCGCCACGGGACCTGTCTGGTGGCGGGTGACACTGCCCCGCATTCGCAGAATGACCGGATCTCCGGGCAGCTCGAGCAGCACCATCGCGTTCGCTCCGACGGGCGGATGGATCGGCGAGACCAGGAACACCCCGCCCTCAGCGAGATCGGTGGTGTACAGGAAGACGTGTCGCTCCGCATCTTCGTAGGAGGCCCCGATGCGCGAGCGAACCCTGGGGGCGGAGCGCCGCTCCGACCCGGGCGTTACGCCAACGCTTTCTACAGCTTTCCCGGTACGATCCACCATGTTCCCTCGACCCGCTCCCAACGATCCTCGCGATCCAGACGGGTCTTCCAGAAGCGAAGCGGGAGGCCGTTCTCTCCCACGATCCGGGTCGTCACGCGAGCGGATCCCTGTCCTTCGACGACGAACTCGACCACATCGAGGCTGAGGGGTCGGTTCTGCTCGAAATGGGCGACCTCCATCGCATCGGCGAGATCCGCGTAGTAGTCGGAGAAGGAGGTCTCGCTGCGAAAGTAGTCGCGGAGGAACTCGTCGCGGAAGGTCGCGAGCGTGTTGAAGCGCCGTCGCGCCAGGCGCGAATAGAAGAAGACGGCGCGCTCGTAGAAATCGACCACCGCTTCGCTGTCCACCACCTCGACACCATAGGAGGGATCCCCCCGGGGGCCGGATCTCCCCCGCCGAAGGGCCAGAGCCCTCTCACCGAAGAGCAGCCTGCTCCCGGACCGATCAACACGGCGAGTGTCAGAACGAGCGCGGCTCTCACTTGCGGCGAGTCCTCCCTGGCTTCCCCTTCTTCGCCTCTCGGAGCTCAATGGTGGCCTGGGCCGCCGCCAGCCGCGCCACGGGCACTCGGAACGGGGAGCACGAGACGTAATCGAAGCCGAGACGGGCGCAGAATGCAATGCTCTTGGGATCCCCGCCGTGCTCCCCGCAGATGCCGATCTTGAGCTTGGGCTGGACCTTCCGGCCGCTCTCGGCCCCGATCCGCATCAGCGCGCCGATTCCCTCCTCGTCGATGGAGACGAAGGGATCTTCCTCCAGGATCCCGCTCTCGATGTAGTCGGGCAGGAACTTCCCGGCATCGTCTCGCGAGAGGGCGTAGGCGGTCTGGGTGAGATCGTTGGTCCCGAAGGAGAAGAAATCTGCGCACTCGGCGATCTTCCCCGCGGTGAGTGCTGCCCTGGGCACCTCGATCATGGTTCCGATGGTCGGCCGCACCCGTGCCTTGGGGTGCTCGCTTGCGTACCTCTCGGGTCTCCTCCTCCACCAGGGCGCGAAGGCGCTCGAGCTCTCCGACGTGGGCGACCAGCGGAATCATGATCTCCGGCTGCACCCGCCCCCCGGACTCGGAGACCTGGCAGGCCGCCTCGACGATCGCCCGGGCCTGCATCCGGTAGATCTCGGGGAAGCTGATGCCGAGGCGACAGCCCCGGTGACCCAGCATCGGGTTGACTTCCTGCAGCGCTTCGAGCTTCGCGCGAATCGTTGCGATGCCGGTGCCCAAGGCGGACGCCACCTCGCGGATCTCCTCTTCACTGTCGGGAAGGAACTCGTGAAGGGGCGGATCGAGCAGACGGATGGTGACGGGCAGGCCGTCCATGGCCTCGAAGAGGCCGACGAAGTCACCGCGCTGCATGGGAAGCAGCTTGGCGAGCGCCCGCTCCCGTTCCACCGTGTCCGCGGCGAGGATCATCTCGCGGACGGCGAGAATCCGGCTCGGCTCGAAGAACATGTGCTCGGTGCGGCAGAGGCCGATGCCCTCGGCCCCGAACTCCCGGGCGATGCGAGCGTCGTGGGGCGTGTCGGCGTTGGCGCGCACCTTGACCGCGCGGATCTTGTCCGCCCACTTCATCAGCTCTTCGAAGCCACCGCCGAGCTTCGGAGTGACGGTCGGGATCTCTCCCAGCATCACCTCGCCGGTGCTTCCGTCGAGGGTGATGAAGTCACCGGCGCTCACCGCGTGTCCGTCCACCTCCATCGCGCCGGCGGCGTAGTCGATGCGGAGCGCTCCGCATCCCGACACGCAGCACTTTCCCATGCCCCGTGCGACGACGGCCGCGTGGGAGGTCATGCCACCACGGGCGGTGAGGATCCCCTCGGCAGCGTGCATTCCGTGGATGTCCTCGGGCGAGGTCTCGGTCCGCACCAGGATGACCTTGTCGCCCGCCTTCGCCCGGAGCTCCGCTTCGTCGGCGCTGAACACCACCTTGCCGACCGCCGCCCCAGGGGACGCGGGCAGCCCCTTGGCCAACACGGTGCGCTCCACCGTCGGGTCGAGGGTGGGATGGAGCAGCTGGTCCAGGGAGTCGGGGGCGATCCGGCAGATCGCCTCCTCTCGGCTGATCAAGCCGCTCGCGCACCATGTCGCAGGCGATCCGCACCGCCGCCCGGGTGGTGCGCTTGCCGCGGCGGGTCTGCAGCATCCAGAGCTTCCCGTTCTGGATGGTGAACTCGATGTCCTGCATTTCCCGGAAGTGCTTCTCGAGGCGTTTGTAGACGCTCACCAGCGCCTTGTAGGCCTGCGGCATCTCCTCCTCGAGGGTGGGAAGATGGGACTGATCCGCGCTGCGACTCGCCTTGTTGATCGGCTGGGGCGTGCGGATCCCGGCGACCACGTCCTCGCCCTGGGCGTTCTTCAGATACTCGCCGTAGAAGACCTTCTCGCCGGTCGAGGGGTCTCGCGTGAAGGCGACACCGGTGGCGCAGTCGTCGCCCATGTTGCCGAACACCATGGCCTGGACGTTGACCGCGGTTCCCCAGGCATCGGGGATGTCGTGGATCCGGCGGTAGCGAACCGCCCGGTCGTTCCCCCAGGAGTGGAACACCGCGCCGACGGCACCCCAGAGCTGGTCGCGGGGATCCTGGGGAAATGGCCGACCGGTGTACTCCTCGACGATCTTCAAGTAGTCGTCGACCAGGGCTCGCCAGTCCTCGCCAGCCAGCTCCGTGTCCTGGACGACGCCCCGCGCGGTCTTCAGGGCCTCGAGGCGATCCTCGAAGCGATCGTGGGGAACTTCGAGCACGACGTCGCCGTACATCTGGACCAGGCGGCGGTAGCTGTCGTAGGCGAAGCGCTCGCCGGCGAGCCGCGCCAGACCGACCACCGTCTCGTCGTTCAGACCCAGGTTGAGGACCGTGTCCATCATGCCGGGCATCGAGACCCGGGCGCCGGAGCGAACCGAGACCAGGAGCGGGTCTGCCGGATCGCCGAATCGCCGGCCCAACAGCTTCTCGACGTTGGCCATGGCGGCCAGGGCCTCCTTCTTGACGGCGCCGCTCAGCCGCCCCCCCGCCTTCTCGAACTCGCTACAGGCCTCGGTGGAAATGGTGAAGCCCGGCGGCACCGGCATGCCGAGGCGGGTCATCTCCGCGAGACCCGCACCCTTGCCTCCGAGCAGCTCGAGCATGCCCGTCCGGCCCTCGGCCTTCCCGTCCCCGAAGGAGAAGACCCGGCGCTTTCGCCGGGTCGCGGCCCCGGCCTTCTTCCTGCCGGTCGTACTGCCGCGAGTCCCTCGCGGCCTTCCCCTGCTTCACCTCACGTCGTGCGGCCTTCTTGCGCGCCGTCAAAGCCCCTCCTCCAGTCTGCCCCTGATGTATTCCTCGAGCCCGCTCAGTGCAACGCGCTCCTGCTCCATGCTGTCGCGCTCGCGAACCGTCACCTGCGAATCCGACTCCGATTCGAAATCGTATGTTACGCAGAAAGGCGTACCGACCTCGTCCTGACGCCGGTAGCGACGCCCGATGTTCCCGGATTCGTCGTAGAAGACGTTCCAGCGACGGCGCAGCGCCGCGGCGATCTTTCGCGCGGGCTCACCGATCTTCTTCGAGAGCGGGAGAACCGCGACCTTGATGGGCGCCACCACCGGGTGGAGATGCAGCACGGTCCGGCTCTCGCCGTTCTCGAGAAGCTCCTCCTCGTAGGCATTCGCCAGAAGGGCCAGCGCGGTTCGGTCCATCCCCACGGAGGTCTCCACCACCGCCGGCACGAAGCGCTCCTTGGTGGCCTCGTCCATCACCGAGAGATCCTTGCCGGAAAACTCGCTGTGCTGGGTGAGGTCGAAGCTGCCTCGGTCATGGATCCCCTCGATCTCCTTCCAGCCGAAGGGAAAGAGGAATTCCACGTCCACCGCCTGCTTGCAGTAGTGGGCGAGCTCGTCGGCAGCATGGGGGCGCGTGCGCAATCTGCTCTCGTCGAAGCCAATTTCCCGGTGAAAGCGCAGCCGCCGTTCCAGCCAGTACTCGAACCACTTCCCGGTCTGGCTCGGATGGCAGAAGAACTCGAGCTCGGCCTGCTCGAACTCCCGGGAGCGAAAGGTGAAATTACGGGGGTTGATCTCGTTGCGAAAGGCCTTGCCGATCTGGGCGATGCCAAAGGGAATCTTCTGACGCGCCGAGTCCCGCACCCGCTTGAAGTCGGTGAAGATCGAGCCGCAGGTTTCGGCTCGAAGATAGGCCGTGGAAGCGGCGTCCTCGGAAGCCCCGATCTGGGTGCGCAGCATCAGGTTGAAGCTTCGCGGCTCGGTGAAGTCGTGCTCCGAGCTTCCCTTCCGCGACGGGCAGTGACCCGCCTCGTCGAGCTGGTCGGCCCGAAAGCGCTTCTTGCAGGCGCGGCAGTCCACCATGGGGTCTACGAAGTGCTCGACGTGTCCCGAGGCCTCCCAGGTCCGCGGGTGCGCGATGATGGCGCTGTCGATGCCCTCCACGTCCTCACGGTCGCGGACCGTGCGCTGCCACCAGAATTCCTTCAGGTTGTTCTTCAGCTCTACCCCGAGGGGGCCATAGTCCCAGAAGCCGTTGATACCCCCGTAGATCTCACTCGACTGAAAGATGAAGCCGCGCCGGGCGCACAGGGAGACCAGGTCTTCCATGCCGACCGTGGGTGTGCTGCTCGTCTCGGCTTCGGATGTCATGAAGATTCCGCCGTTCTCGGGGCTGATTGCAGCGCTGCGCTTCGGAGCTTCCGGGCTGGGAGGTCGGAGTTTCCCTTCGGCCCCCGGCAGTGTCAATCGGTGGAGAACACCCCCGGACCGGCGATTGCGCCCCCGGGCAGCATTTCGTCCAGGAACGGCGCACTACGCAGATCGATCCCAACGTGGAAGTGCAGAAATCGCCCCACCAGGTGACGGGCCTCGGCGAGCGCGACTCCCCCGAGGGCCAGGCGGGCGAGGCGGTCCGGCGAAAGCTCGAGACTCCTCTCCAGCGCCCGCAGCGTTCCCAGATGGATCGGCATCAGATCCTGACCGGTTCCCGCACAGCCCTCGCACACCGGACCGCCGTCGGCGATGTGAAACCCCACCCGGCTTCCCCTCGGACCGCTGCCCACCGACTCGTTGCAGCGGACGCAGCAGCGCAGCTCGGGGCGCAGGCCCACGGCGTCGAGCCCACGGATTTCCAGCAAGGTGCGCAGGCGGAGGTCCGGCCTCTCGTCGTCGAGAGTCCCGAGGGCCGCCAGGGCGAAGCCGAAGATCCTCTTGGTATCCGCCCGAGCGCCTCCCTCGGGCGCAAGGCGGTCGAGGAACTCGAGGAGATAGCAGCCCAGCGCGAATCGGGTGGGGTCGGTGCGCAGGGAGTGAAAGGTCCGGATCAGCCGCGCGTGCTCCAGACGCGCCATTCCGGCGACGCGACGCCGCTCCGCCTGAACCCGGAGGTGATTGAAGAGGTCCAGGGTTCCCGGAGAAGCGCTTGACGCTGCGGCGCGCTCCCTTTGCGATCGCCGTCAGCCGCCCCATCTCGGGGATCAGCAGATGAACGATCCGGTCCGACTCACCGAAATCGACGCTTCGCAGAATCAGGGCTTCGGTGTCGATCGCGGCCATCCGGGGAGACTAGCCTCTGGCCCCGCTATTCGCGTTGGGGAGCCTGGACCGGGCCGAGGGGTTGGGCGCCGGGAATCGCCGTCTCGGGAATGACGCCCCGTGAGATGGCGAGCTCGCGAACCGCGTCGCTCCGGACCCGCCCCGTCTCGGGCGCGTCCGAAGCCTCCGCGAGCTCTCCCGGGCGAACTCCCGCCAGGGTCCACAGGATGGCTGCCCCGAGGGCGATCAGGCACAGCAGGAGGAGGAATCCGGCAGCGGTGGAGAAGTTTGGGATTCGGCTCCTCTTCCCGCGCGGGTCCGGCTCCACCAGCATTCGGGTGACGGTGTCATCGGGGTCCAGCCCGATGGCGACGGAAACGGTACGGACGAAGCCGCGGACGAAGCCGTCGGGGTCTGCATCGAAGGCACCCGACTCGAGCCGCTCCAGGGAACGTCGCGGGATGCGCGTCAGGAGCTCGAGTTCTTCGAGGCTGATCCCTCGTAGCGCTCGCTGGCGGGCGATGTAGGCCCCGATCGAGCCTGAAGTGTCGTCGGCCCCGATCAGTGCAGACGTTTCAGGTAGTCCTCGGATCGCTTTCCCCATTGCCCGCTCGGCTCTTTCGCGGTCGCCGCCATCAGATGCTGGACCGCGCGCTCCCTGTTTCCAAGCGAGATGTAGATCTCGCCGATCCGATAGTTGGCCTCGGCCTCCGCCAGAGGCCCGGGCTCGAGAGCGATCACCTGCTCGAACCGCTCCAAGGCCTCGATCCGGTCTCCGGCCTCCTCGTCGAGGATGCCGAGCGCGAGAAAGCTCCGCCAGTGCTTCTCGTGGTATTCGAGCGCCGCCTCGAAGTTCTCGCGGGCAATCTCGTGCGCTGGCCGAGCTCGTACTCCGCCCAGCCCCGGTTGGTGAGCGCCTTCCACGGCACCGGAAAGGTGGGGTCGTCGAGGAGCTGATCGGCCAGCTCGATCGCCTCTTCGTAGCGACCCATCTCCACGTAGAGGGCCGATAGATTCAGCCGCGCCTGCTGGAAATCGGGTCGGATCTCGAGCGCCGTCAGCAGGTGGCTCTCCGCATCATCGAGCCGGCCCTGCTGGCGGTAGGCCTCGGCGATGGCCCAGTGAATCCAGGGATCTCGAGGGCTGATCTGCATCGCCGTCCGCAGCTCGCGGACGCCAATCGCGAGCTTCCCCTGGCGCATGTACTCGATCCCGGCGTTGTAGTGGGTTCGCGCCTTCTTGTCCCGATCGAATTCGGCCTGTACGTCCGGTGTGGAGGCACAGCCGAGCACCGCGGCCAGGGCGAGCAGCATCGCGGACCCGATCAGTAGGCGGATGACGGAGTAGGCGGACTTCTGAATCATGGTTCACCTCGTATCCGGCTGCGGACTCCTCAGAAGGACGAGAGCAGCCGTCGAATCACACTCGGCTTGGAGGGGGCTTCGCCCCCGACCTTCCGGCGTTTCACGAGCTTGAGGCGTCCCAGGGCCGCGCCCTTCGAAGCGGGGCGCGACTCCACGACGTCTGGGCTGCGCCTCCTCCTCGGAAGGGCTCGGAGACTGGACTGGGAGCGCGGTGGCGAAACTTGGTGAGCGAAACGGGAGGCGCCGAGTCGACGCCATCCGACTCCTCGACACGGACGTCGGGGAGATCGTCCTCGAAATCGGCCACCTCCTCGAGCAGAAGCACCTCGTCGCCCGGCGGCTCGGCCTCGGCGCCGCCGTTGGGCCCGGACGCCGGCGAAGGCGGAGCCGGAACCGCCGCAGTCTTCGGGTCCCGCTCGGGCTCCTCCGATGCCGGGGTCATCAGCTCGCGCCAGAGGTTCAGGGCCCGGGACCGGGCCTCCTCCCCGGAGTCTGACTCGAGCTCGTCCTCATCGAAGAGAAAGCCCATGCTTTCGCCGAACGAGAGCGCAGCGTCGACTCCGTTCGTCGAGGCGACGCCGTCTCGGAGAGACCCCTCGAAGCTGAAGAGGACCGCGACTCCGCTCCGAAGAGCGTAGATTCCTACCGTGACGTTGGGACGCCCGTCGATCTCGTCGTGGATCGCGATGGCGGCCCGAGCCGGTTCCACCGGCACCTCCTCGATCGAAACCACCGGCGTGTTGAGCGAAAGACGCAGGCCGCGAAGCCGATCAGCCGAGAGATCCAGAGGCGTGCTTCTCAGGAGGAAGTACATGCCCTGCTATCGGCGAGGTGGCGTCCGGGCTTGAGGCTCTTTGGGGTGCAGGGGGCGAGCCGAAGCCCTCTCATTTCAAACGGTTTCGTCAGCTGCGGGAGAAGCCCCCCAGCCGGCCAGCTAGGATTTTCACCCCGCGCCCTGATCGATACACTCCAGCTGCGACCAGTCTGCCGAGATCCTCTCGGACGGCCCGGGGCAGAGCCAGGAAAGTGCCGATTCAGTCCAAGCCATCTGAGGAGATCAGCCGGGTCGCGATCCGATTCGCCGGGGATTCGGGTGATGGCATCCAGCTGACCGGCAGCAAGTTCACCGACTCGACCGCGGTGGCTGGAAACGACCTCTCCACGTTCCCCGACTTCCCCGCGGAGATTCGCGCTCCCGCCGGGTCGCTGGCGGGTGTCTCGGGCTTCCAGGTGCATTTCGCCGCCGATGAGATCCGGACCGCTGCCGACTCTGTCGACGTGCTGGTGGCCCTGAACCCGGCGGCCTTGCGGGCGAACATCGACGAGGTGCGGCCGGGCGGGATGTTGATCGTCAACAGCGACGCGTTCACCCGCAAGAACCTGGAACGCGCCGGCTACCGGGAGAATCCGCTTCCCGCCGCCGGAGACCGCTTCAAGGTCGTCGAAATTCCTCTCACCACCTTGAACCGGGATGCCCTGAAGGATCTCAAGCTGGGCACTCGCGAGACCGACCGCTGCAAGAACTTCTTCGCCCTGGGCGTCATGTACTGGCTCTACAGCCGCCCCATGGAGCACACCATCCACTGGCTCGAAGACCGATTCAGCGGCGACGTGCTCGAAGCGAATCTGCGCGTGCTGAAGGCGGGCGCCCACTTCGGGGAGACCACGGAGCTCTTCCCGGTCTCCTTCGTGGTGCCCAGGGCCAAGATCCAGCCGGGCACCTACCGCAACATCAATGGCAACACGGCCCTCGCCTGGGGAATCGTCGCCGCCGCCACACAGATGAAGCGGCCGGTCTTTCTCGGCGCCTATCCGATCACACCCGCCACCGAGATCCTCCACGAGGTAGCCCGCTACCGGCACTTCGGCATCAAGACCTTTCAGGCCGAGGACGAGATCGCCGCGGCCGGTGCGGCAATCGGCGCCGCCTATGCGGGGATGCTGGGCGTCTGCACCACCAGCGGTCCGGGCTTCATTCTGAAGCAGGAGGCCCTGGGCCTCGCGGTGATGACAGAGCTTCCGGTGGTGGTGGTGAACGTTCAGCGTGCCGGGCCCTCGACGGGGATGCCCACCAAGACCGAGCAGGGGGATCTGCTCGCCGCCATGTACGGACGCAACTCGGAGAGCCCCGTCGTGGTGCTGGCGGCCGCGACGCCGGGAGACTGCTTCCACATCATGCTCGAAGCCTTCCGCCTTGCGGTGAAGTACATGACACCGGTGGTGGTGCTCTCGGACGGATACCTGGCCAACAGCTCGGAGCCCTGGCTGATCCCCGATGTCGAGACCCTCCCCCGCTACGATGCCGAACGCCCCATCGACCCGGATCGGTTCCAGCCGTACCTGCGAGACGAGGAGACTCTGGCGCGACCCTGGGCGATTCCCGGCACGCCGGGCCTCGAGCACCGCATCGGAGGCCTCGAGAGCGAGGAGCCTTCGGGTGACGTCTCCTACCTCCCCGAGAACCACGAGCGGATGGTTCGGCTGCGCGCCGAGAAGGTGGCGCGCATCGCGAACGACATCCCGCCCGTCGAGGTGAATGGCGCGGATCGCGGCGAGCTCCTGGTGGTGGGCTGGGGTGGAACCCACGGCGCCATCACCACCGCGGTGCGACGAGGCGCGTGCCGACGGTCTCGACCTCTCGAGCATCCACCTGCGACACCTGAACCCCTTCCCGGCAAACCTGGGAGAGGTGCTCGACGGCTTCGAGCGAGTGCTGGTTCCCGAGCGAAACCTGGGGCAGCTCAGCCGACTGCTGCGCGCCGAGTTTCTGATACCTGCCGAGAGCCTCGGCAAGGTGCAGGGCCAGCCGTTCAAGGTGTCCGAGGTGCGCGCGGGGATCGATGCGATGCTGCGGGGAGAGAAGCGGCGATGAACAACGCACCTACCCGCAAGGACTTCGTCTCGAATCAGGAGGTGCGATGGTGCCCCGGTTGCGGGGACTACTCGATCCTCTCGAACATTCAAAAGGTGATGCCGGAATTCGGCATCCCCAGGGAGAACATCGTTTTCGTGTCGGGAATCGGATGCTCGAGCCGCTTCCCGTACTACATGAACACCTTCGGATTCCACACCATCCACGGCCGCGCGCCGGCATTCGCCACCGGAATCAAGGTGAGCCGCCCCGAGCTCTCGGTGTGGGTCGTCACGGGAGACGGTGACGGTCTCTCGATCGGCGGCAACCACCTGCTTCACGCGATTCGCCGAAACATGGACCTGCAGATCCTGCTCTTCAACAACCGCGTCTACGGCCTCACCAAGGGTCAGTACTCACCGACCTCGCGGCAGGGGATGCGCACCAAGTCGAGTCCCCAGGGCTCCATCGATCACGCCATCGACCCGATCGCCTTCGCGCTCGGTGCCGGCGCGACCTTCGTCGCGCGCACCATCGACGTCGATGGGCCCCACCTCCAGCAGACCCTGCGCCGGGCTCACGCCCACACCGGCACCGCACTCGTCGAGATTCTCCAGAACTGCCCGGTCTACAACAACAACGAGTGGAAGGAAGTGGAAGACCGCAAGACGCGCCTGGAGGCGTCCCTGGTCCTCGAGGAAGGCGAGCCCCTGGTGTTCGGAGCCAAGTGTGACCGCGGAATCCACATCGAGAACGGCGTCCCCTCGGTCGTCGAGCTAGGCGCCGGGGACGATCCGGTCGCAGCGGGAGTGGCGGTCCACCGGTCGAGCCACCAGAGTCCCTCCTACGCTTTCGCGCTGGCGTCGTTGGCCCGACCGCACTTCCCGGTTCCGATCGGCGTGATCCGCGCCGTCGAGCAGCCGACCTACGAGGCCGAGCTGCAGAACCAGATCGACGAGGCCGTCGCGACCCGCGGCGCCGGCGACCTGGCGGCGCTGCTGCACTCCGGCGACACCTGGACCGTCGAGGAGTAACAAGCGGGGACGTTGTTGAATATTCAATTCTTGGGGTCACCCCAAGAATTGAATATTCAACAACGTCCCCGCTGCGGTCTAACCCCCGAGCCCCGGGGCGTGCTTGGCGAGAGTCTCGCCGATGTCGGCCGGGGAGATCGAGACGGCCACTCCCGCCTTCTCGAGGGCAGCCATCTTGTCGGCGGCCTTGCCCTTCCCGCCGGCGATGATGGCGCCGGCGTGGCCCATGCGCTTGCCCGGAGGAGCATTCTGACCGGCGATGAAGGCGGCCACCGGCTTGGACATCTTTTCGGCGATGAATTCCGCCGCCGTCTCCTCGGCGGAGCCACCGATCTCGCCGATCATCACCACGGCCTTCGTCTCCGGATCGGCCTCGAAGAGCTCGAGGGCATCGACGAAGTTGGTGCCGACGACCGGATCACCCCCGATCCCGAGGCAGGTCGACTGGCCGATGCCGAGGCGCGAGAGCTGATCGACGGCTTCGTAGGTGAGGGTTCCGGAGCGGGACACGACACCGACGGGTCCGGGCTTGGTGATCTGCGCCGGGAAGATCCCGATCCGGCACTGCTCGGGCGTGACCACCCCGGGGCAGTTCGGCCCGACCAGCCGCATCGGAGAATCGGCCAGCGCGACCTTCGCCTGCAACATGTCGAGGGCGGGAATGCCCTCGGTGATGCAGACCGCCAGATCGAGGCCCGCATCGGCGGCCTCGAGGATGGCGTCGGCGGCGCCCGGAGGGGGCACGAAGATCACCGACGCGTTCGCCCCCGTCTCCGCCACGGCCTGCTGCACCGTCTCGTAGACGGGAATGCCCTCGATCACCTGTCCACCCTTGCCCGGGTGGACGCCCGCGACCACCTGCGTCCCGTACTCGACGGAGAGGTTCGCGTGGAACTGGCCCATGCGGCCGAGGCCCTGTACCAGCAACTTGGTATTTCGATCACAGAGAATGGCCATTCCTAAGCTCCTGTTCCGCGCGCTGCCGCGACAGCCTTCTCGCCGGCGTCCTGAAGCGTCTCCGCCGGAATGATCTCCAGGCTGGATTCCGACAGAATCTTCTGGCCTTCCGCCGAGCGCGTGCCCTGGAGCCGCACCACCAGCGGCACCTGGATCCCGACCTCCTTGGCGGCAGCGACGACGCCTTCGGCAATCAGGTCACAGCGGACGATGCCCCCGAAGATGTTCACCAGGATCGCCTTCACATTCGCATCGCCAAGGATCAGCTTGAAGGCCTGGGCGATCTTCTCCTGGTCCGCGCCTCCGCCAGCGTCGAGGAAGTTGGCGGGATCACCTCCGCAGACCTTGATCATGTCCATGGTCGCCATGGCGAGGCCGGCGCCATTGACCATGCAGCCGATGTCGCCGTCGAGCCCGACGTAGGAGAGATCGATCTCCTTGGCCGCGCGCTCGCGGGGATCTTCCTCTTCCGGATCCCGCAGCTCGCGCAGCTCCGGGTGTCGGTAGAGGGCGCTGTCGTCGAAGTTGAGCTTCGCGTCCAGGGCGATCAGATCGCCGCTCTTGGTCACCACCAGCGGGATTGATCTCGGCGAGGGACGCGTCCTTCTCGACGAAGAGCTTGTAGAGCCCGCGGAGAAAGCCGTCCAGCTGCTTCACCTGACCCGCGTCGAGCCCCAGTCCGAAGCCGATCTGGCGCACCTGGAAGCCGGAGAGGCCGAAGTTCGGGTCGACGTGGACGGTCTGGATCTTCTCCGGGGTGCTTCGCCGCCACCTCCTCGATGTCCATGCCGCCTTCGGTGGACGCGATGATGGCGTGCTTCTCAGCGGCCCGGTCCAGGAGCATGCCGAGATACAGCTCCCGATCGACCTCGCTCCCCGCCTCGACGTAGACCTTGCGGACGACCTTGCCCTCGGGCCCCGTCTGGTGGGAGCGCAGGGTCATCCCGAGGATCTCACCGGCCAGGGTCTTCACCTCCGAGGTCGACTTGGCGAGCTTGATTCCCCCCGCCTTGCCGCGCCCGCCGGCGTGAACCTGGGCCTTCACCACCATCACCGGCGCGCCGAGTGCGCGCGCCGCATCCTCCGCTTCCGCCGGAGTGGTCGCCACCTTTCCGGGCGGCACCGCAACGTTGTACTCCTGAAGGAGCGCTTTCGCCTGATACTCGTGAATGTTCATCTGGGTTCGACTTTGCTCGCCTGCGACGCACCAAACGCCGGGGTCCCGGCCCACACCTGGGGCCGACCCGGTCGTTCGGAGCTGGGTCTGGTTGACCAGTCATCGGCGCTGGATTTAGCCGATTGTCGGCCTTCGGTCGAGTTCCAGAGCCTGGGGGAACAGCGGCCGACCCTCTTGGCACCACCCGCAGCAGCGGGTTGGCGAGGAGTGCAGATCCGTCACTGCGAGGTGAGAGTCTCCGCCTCTCGGCGCAGGGAACCGCGCTCCTCGGGATCGATCTCGGGCACCGCGAGCTGCTGACCCGGGTAGACCAGAGCCGGATCCTTGATCTGATCCCGGTTTGCCAGGTAGAGAGCCGGCCACAGGGTAGGATCTCCCACGGTGATCTCCGCGATCGCCCAGAGGGTCTCACCGGGACGCACCTCGTGAATCCGCGCTCCGCTTTCGGCGGGTACGATGCCGGGGAGCACCGTGCAGAGCGCTGTGGCACCCAGCAGCCGTCGCAGTCTCACCGATCCGTCCTCGGCTTCGCCACGCGGAGGCCGAGCTCGTCGAGCTGCTCCTGATCGACCACCGTGGGTGCGTCCATCAACAGGTCCTGCCCGCGCTGGGTCTTGGGGAAGGCAATCACGTCCCTCAAGTTGTCGACCCCAGCGAGCACCATCGCCAGCCGATCGTAGCCAAAGGCAAAGCCGCCGTGGGGCGGAGCACCGGTGTCGAGTGACTTCAGCAGGAAGCCGAAGCGATCCTCCATCTCCTGCTTGCCGTAGCCCAGGATTCCGAGGATCCGACGCTGAACGTCCGACCGATGGTTCCGGAGACTTCCCGAGCCGAGCTCCACGCCGTTCAGCACCACGTCGTAGTGGGTGGCCCGGACCCGTTCCGGATCCTCCTCGAGGAGCGGAAGGTCCTCCTCCATGGGGGCCACGAAGGGCATGTGCATGTAGGTGAGCTCGCCCTCCTCGTCTCGCTCGAAGATCGGGAAGTCCACGACGAAGAGGGGATCCCAGGTCCGACCGTCGACGCGACCGAGTCGCTCGCCCAGATCCGTGCGGAGGCGCGAGAGAATCGCGTTGGCCCGGCCCGCCTGGTCGGCCTGGAAGAAGAGCACGGTGCCCGGCTTCGCCTCGGTTCGCTCGGCGATCACGGTCCGCTCGGACTCGGAGAGGAACTTCACGATGGGAGCCTGCCAGGTGCCGTCGGCGGTGATCCGAAGCCAGGCCAGTCCCCGGGCGCCGAGCTCCTTGCGGACGAAGCTCTCCAGGCGATCGATTTCGCCTCGTGACAGCTCCTCGGCCTGGTGCACCGGCAAGCACTTGACGATTCCGCCACCGTCCACGGCGGCGCGGAAGGCGCGGAACTCGCTGTTGCGGAAGACATCACTGAGGTCGACCAGCTCGAGCTGGATGCGCGTGTCGGGACGGTCGGATCCGAAGCGATCCATGGTCTCCTGGTAGGAGTAGCGGGGGAAGGGGCGGGGAAGCTCGACCCCGGCCGCATCCGCGCAGCTGCGAACCGTCGTCTCCTCGAGAACCTCGAGCACTTCGTCGACACCGACGAATGACATCTCCAGGTCGACCTGGGTGAACTCGAGCTGGCGGTCCGCGCGCTGGTCCTCGTCCCGGAAACAGCGCGCGATCTGGAAGTATCGGTCGTACCCCCCGATCATCAGCAGCTGCTTCATGATCTGCGGGGACTGGGGCAACGCGTAGAAGGAGCCGTGCTGGCGCCGGCTCGGAACCAGGAAGTCTCGGGCTCCTTCGGGCGTCGCCTTGGCGAGCACCGGCGTCTCGATCTCGAGGAATCCGAGATCCGAGAGGCAGGCGCGGAAGGCCTGGTAGAGCCGATGGCGCAGCTCGAGGGCGCGCTGAAGCGGCGGCCGGCGCAGGTCGTGGATGCGGTGGCGCAGACGCACCGACTCGTCGACACCGGGATCCTCCTCGATCGGGAAGGGCGGCGGCACGGCGGTGTTGAGAATGCGCAGCTCCTCGGCAAGGATCTCGACCTCGCCGGTCGGAAGATTCGGGTTCACCGTCTCTTCGGAGCGACGCTGAACCGTGCCGCGCGCGAGCAGCACGAACTCGGACCGCAGCGCCTCACTGCGAAGGTGCGCTTTCTGGGAAACGTCGGGTCGGAAGACCACCTGGACGAGACCGGTGCGATCGCGGAGATCGACGAAGACCACCCCGCCGTGGTCGCGGCGCCGGTGCACCCAGCCGGTCACCACCACCTCACTACCGACGAGCTCCGAGATCACCTGGCCGCAAAAGTGGCTGCGGCGAAGGGATCCCATCCCGTCGAGCTGCATCTGAAGCTGTTCCGGACTCTCTGCCACTGCTGTCCCGTCAAGAAAAATCAAGTGAAAACGCGACGTTGCTTAGCAGAGGCGGCGAGGGTCAGCAAACCGCGGAGAGGTTCAAGAGAGCTCGGTAGCCGAGCAGACGCGGTTGCGTCCCTTCGACTTGGCCCGGTACATGGCCTTGTCGGCCGAATCCAGCAGGGCCTCGCGGGTCCGACCGTGGGTGGGATAGGTGGAGACACCCACACTGCAGGTCAGTTGCAGCACCCGGTCCGGACCCGCCTCGAAGGCGGTCTCCGAGACGATTCGTCGAATTCGCTCGGCGATCTCGGTTCCGGTCTCCTCGCCGGTGCCGACCAGGAGGATGGTGAACTCGTCGCCTCCGTAGCGCGCGAGGGTATCGACCTGCCGGACGCACTGTCCGAGGACCTGGGAGAGCCGCCGTAGCGCCTGGGATCCGACCAGATGGCCGTGGTTGTCGTTCACCAGCTTGAAGCGGTCGAGATCCAGGAAGAGGACCGAGAGCTCGCTCCCGTAGCGCTCCGCGCGGCGGATCTCACGATCCATCGCCTCCAGCAGGTATCGCGCGTTGTAGATCTCGGTCACGTCGTCGACGAGTGCCCGCTCCTTGGCGCGGTGGTAGTGCTCGGCGTTTCGCAGCGAGAGGGAGGTGTGACCGGTGACGATCAAAGCCCTGTCGATCTCGTCCTCTTCGAAGGGACGCCCCTCAGGAAGGACCCAGAAGACACCGCTCTCGCTCTCCTCGCCCGTCACCGGGAGGGCCAGCAGATCCCCGACCTCGATCCCAATCTCGCGCAGCGCATTGTGAATCGGCCCGCGATCCAGCAGGCGGACCTCGTCGATTTCGCCCCAATCGAGGCGCTTTCCGCCGGCGATCAGGAGGCGCAGGGCCGACTCCTGATCCTCGCTGAATCCCCGAAACTGGCAGCCTTCGCTGCTGGGGATCAGGGCCCTGTGATAGAGAGCGATGCCTCGCTCCCGTCGGACGGCCTTGAGCGCCAGATCGAGGGCGACGGAGTAGACGTCACCCGGCTCGAGGCACGCGGTGAGGGAGCCGCAGGCTTCGAGAATCGCCCCCTCGTCGCGGAGCCGGACGTTCTCCCGAAGCAGGCGCCGCCGGGAAAGAGTTCGCTCGACCACCAGGATCAGGTCCTCGGCGCGAACCGGCTTCTGCAGGTAGTCCGTAGCCCCCATGCGTAGGGCTTCTACCGCACTATCGATGGAGGCGTAGGCCGTGATGAGGACGAAGTCGGTGCCCGGATGCTCGCGCTGGACGCGCTCCAGAAGCTCCAGCCCGGAGAGACCCGGCATGGTGAGGTCGCTCAGGATCAGGTCCGCGGGCTCCCGCTCGAGGGCCTGCAGGGCCTCTTCGGCATCCTGGCAGCAATCCACGTCCGCCTCACCCTGGAGCACCTGCCTGGCGAACTCCCGGTGAAAGCGGCTGTCGTCGACCACGACGACGCGAGCACGGCGAGACGGCTCGGACATCCGATCCCTCGCTTAGGAGAGAAGGCCCACCCCCTTGCGGGCCATCGGACACGGCATCGGCGTACCGATTTTCCGCCTTGAGGAGCGTAGCAGGACCGCGGCGGTGTAGGATCCAGCTCAGGGAGGGGGCGGGGGGACATGGCCGCGCTTCACGAGGCTCTGGATCGGTATCGGCGGACCTGCGAGAGCTTCCGCTGGGAGGTACCGGACGGGTTCAACTTCGGCCGGGACGTGGTCGATCGCTTCGCCGAGGAGCCCGAGCGCCCTGCCCTGCTCTGGCGGAACGCCGAGGGCCGCGAGCGGCGGCTCCGCTTCAGCGATGTCTCCAGGCTCTCGAACCAGTTCGCCCACCTGCTGAGCAGCCTCGGCGTCTCGCCTGGAGACCCGGTGATCATCATGCTCCCCAGGGTTCCGGAGTGGCAGGTCGCCGTGGTGGGTGCCCTCAAGAGGGGCGCCCTGGTGATTCCCTGCTCGACCATCCTGAGGCCCAAGGACATCCGGTATCGAGCCGCCCACAGCGGCGCGGTCGCGATCGTCGCCGCGGCCGAGCAGATCGCCGCCGTGGAGGAGGTGCGCCGTGATCTTTCCGGCGTGTCCCATTACCTCGCGTGGATGGGAGAGGAAAACGCGACCCCGGAAGGCTGGACGGAGCTCGGCTCCGCCCTTGCCGCCCAGCCAGCGGACGGATCGGCGGGGTGCGAGACCCGGGCCTCGGATCCGGCCCTGGTCTACTACACCTCCGGGACCACCGGCCCCCCCAAGGCGGTCCTCCACGATCACGCCTACACCTGGTCTCAGCGCTACACGGCGGAGTTCTGGCTGGGTGTGCGCGGAGAGGACCGGCTCTGGACCACCAGCGACACGGGCTGGGCCAAGGCGGCCTACAGCGTGATCTTCGGCCCCTGGAGCGCGGGAGCCGAGGTCTTCATGTACGACGGCCGCTTCGAACCGGGCCGCGAGCTCGCACTGCTCTCCGAGATCGGGCCCCAGGTCTTCTGCGCGCCCCCCACCGAGTTCCGGCTGCTGGTCAAGCAGGACCTGTCGGATCTCCGGCTCCCCCAGCTTCGGGAGTGTGTCTCCGCCGGTGAGCCACTCAATCCCGAGGTGATTCGCGCCTGGCGCGATGCCACGGGCATCACCATCCGGGACGGCTACGGCCAGACGGAGACCATCCTCCTGGTCGGAAACTTCCCCGGAAATCCGGTCCGCCCGGGATCCATGGGGCTACCCATGCCCGGCCATCAGATCGAGATCATCGACGAGGAGGGACGGATCCTCACGCCCGGCGAGGTGGGCGACATTGCCCTTGGCGGCACCACGCCCAGCCTCTTTCGCGAGTACTGGAAGGACGACGCCGCAAGCCTTGGAGCCCGCCGTGGCCACTGGTACGTCACCGGAGACCGCGGCTATCGCGACGAGGATGGATACTTCTGGTTCGTGGGACGAGCCGACGACGTGATCATCTCCGCCGGCTACCGGATCGGTCCCTTCGAGGTGGAGAGCGCCCTGGTCGAACACCCGGACGTCCTCGAGGCGGCGGTGGTCGGCGTGCCGGACCCGGATCGCGGATCGATCGTGAAGGCCTTCGTCGTGTTACGGCCGGGGGTCAGTGGAGAAGAGCGTCTGGCGAAGAGTCTCCAGGACCACGTGAAGTCGGTCACCGCCCCCTACAAGTACCCCCGCCAGGTCGAGTTCCTCGACGAGCTTCCCAAGACCGTAAGCGGGAAGATCCGACGAATCGAGCTTCGCCAGCGAGGCTGATCGGAAACGCAGCGGGGACGTTGTTGAATGTTCAACTTTTCGGCATGGCCGAGAAGTTGAACATTCAACAACGTCCCCGCTGGTAGGAGATCTCCTCGCCCAAGGGGCGTGCTGCCTTCGGGAGGACCTGCTTCCAGGTGCCCCCGCCATCTTCGCTGCGCAGCACCATTCCGCGCTGACCGACAATGAAGCCGACCCGGTCGTTCGCGTTGAAGCTGATGTCGCGCATGAAGGTGAAGATGGTCGGGAAGCCGCTGGCGGGGGCCTCCCAGTTGACCCCGCCGTCGCCGGAAACGCGGATCAGCCCCTTCTCGCCCACCGCGATCGCCCGCTTCGAGAAGGGATGGACCGAGAAGAGGGCCTGCTTGCGACCCACTTCCTCGTAACGCCAGGTGCGTCCTCCATCCTCGGTCTTGAGGATCATCCCACCCAGGCCCGAGATCAGACCGTTGTTCTCGTCGGTGAATCGAACCGTGAAGAGGTACGGGTTCTGGGCGAGGGTGACCTCCATCTGGGATTGATCGGCGAGCCGGCTCTCGAGATAGCGACGCAGGAATTCCGGATCGTCCTCGAGGAAGTCCTCGTAGTCCCAGGGCGGAGCTCCCCGGCGGCGAATCCGGTCCGAGAGGATGCCCACCCCTTCGACGACGGCCACCACCTCCTGGGTGCGGGCTTCGATGATGTCGAAGAGGGGGAAGGGATCGTCCTCGGAGCCGAACTCCTTCATCTCCCGCGCACTCACGCGGGGCTGGATGGCGACGTTGAGGTGCTGCTGGTCGGCGATCTGCTTGGCGAACTCGCGGATCTTCTCCTTGTCCTCTTCGCCGATCTCGATCTCGTTGTACTCGAGCTGAATGGGATCGACGGTGACTCCACTGATGATCTCGCCGAGCTCCCAGTTGGCGCCGCCATCCTCGCTGCGGAACAGGTATCCGAACTCCCCGATCATCCAGCAGTACTCGGTGTTCGAGGCGAGGCAGTGGACGTTGTTCAGCCCCACGTCCTCGAAGACCTTCTCTCCCTTCCGCACCCGTTCCTGTTCCTGAATCGAGAGCCAGACGAACTGGGGGTGGGTCTCATCCACGGTGAGGGAGCGATCCTGCCAGATCCGGCCGCCGTCGTCGGTGAAGAGCCGCGTCCCCCACTCCCCCACCGCCCAGGCCCGGTTCTCGTCGAGGGCCTGGACCGAGAACAGATGCACTCCCTGTTCTTCCTTCACGTTCGGCTGCTGGGTCCAGGTCTTGCCGCCGTCTTCGGTCCGCAGGACCAGGCCCATCTGCCCGACGGCCCATCCCTTCTGGTCATTGGCCATGCTGATGCCGTAGAGCAGGTGCTTGGTGCCGGTGTCGGCCTTCAGCCAGGTATCGCCGCCGTCCTCGCTGAAGTAGATGGCCCCCCAATCCCCCGCCGCGATCACGTGATCCTCGCTGGGGACCGAGACCGAGAAGAGGTGGTCGTAGACGTCGATCTCCCCGCTGGTCGAGCGAGGCTCGAAGTGGATCTCGTGACAGGCGGCGAGAAACGACAGCAGCGTCACCGCCGCGATCACGGAAAGGCGTTGGTGGGAGAACATCGGGGGCGTCCCTCTCATGCTGTGCTGGAATCGGCGGGCGAGAAGGCCCGGGCCGGGGCGCGTCGCGTCCCGGCCCGGGGTCTTGGGTTCAAGTGGAAGCCACCTCGGGCTAGCGGCCCTTGGTGAGGCGACCGATGTCGATGTAGCGGCGGACCTTGCCCTTGCTCTTCAACGGAGTTCCGTGGTTGTCCCAGAACTCGATCCGGTTACCGGTGCCGGTCTGAGTGTTGATGATGGTGTCGCTGACGATCTTCATGTCGTCGGGCACCGGGACAGCTTCCCAGCCCTTGTAGTAGTCCGGATCGTCCTCACTCCAGCGGTGGTTGTGCCAGATGATCTTCCAGAGCTCCTCCTTCCGGTCGTAGGCGAAGGAGTAGAGCGCGACCAACGTCTGTTTATCGATGTAGATGTCCTTGTGATGGTAGGGGTGATCCGCGTTGCGCGGCGTGAAGCGAATCTTCACCGCCTTGCGCATCTCCCAGTTGTCGTCCGCATAGGAGAGGCCGTAGGGGCCGAAGTTGTGGTCCTTGGTGTAGGGAAAGGCCTTAACCTTCGAGTTCATCGGCGCGATCATGTCCATCTCGCCGAGGCACTCCCACTCGTACTGAGGGGGAATTCCGGCGAAGCTGCGCAGATCGTCGAAGGTGAAGTCGGTGCCCGAGACGGCGTCGGTCCGCTGGGCCGCGGAGATCCGCCGCACCCGGCGCAGGGTGGGAACGTACACCCAGGTGTCGTCGTTCTTGGCCTGCGCCTCCGGCTTGTCGGAGTCCTTGTAGCGATAGGTCATCAGCATGATGCCGCGGGCGTCGAAGGGCGCGTCGACCTCGATCCCGAAGGCGCTCTTGCGCTTCTCACCCCGGAAGAGGTCCCCGCCTTGCTTGTCGAGGTACTCCTTCTCGATCCGATGGGAGAGCTTCAGGGTCTTCGAAGTGCCGATGTAGTAGAGGGGGAGCTCCTCGCCGCGGTCCCAATAGGAGTAGAAATAGCGGGTGGCGGTTCCGTCCCCTTCCCACTGTTGGTCGAAGTTCCAGATGATCTTGTCCCCCGCCCGGGGATCGCCCAGGCAGTCGATCTCCTCCATCGGGAAGGGCTGACCGGCCGTGTAGTTCTCCAGGCTGCTCCCCGGACCGACACGCGGCCTGGCCCTTGAACTGGGCAGTGGCCGCCTGGTACTCGGGCGGCCGGGGAGTAGTCGCGGAAGAACGGACCGATCTCGAGCTGCATCCCCTCGTAGAAGAAGAAGTCCCGATTCGACCAGAACTCCGGTGGCAGGAAGGGCTTCAGGGACTCGATCTTGTCCATGGTGACGACGTCCCCTTCCTTGAAGGTCGGGGCCCCGGGACCGACATCCTCCTGCTGCGCGGCTACCGGGGCAGCCAGCATCAGCGAGAGGACCAGGGAAAGAATCCAGAACGGGCGCAGACGCATACGATCTCCTCTTCTTGCCACCGCCATGGCTTACCAGGGGTGCCTGTATTCAGCTAGCACAGGAGGCCACCCACTCGCGACGGCCGACCCCCCAAAACCGGCGATCCAAGGCACCCTCCCGTGATCAGCGGCGCTCTCTCTCTAAACTACCACTGACCGCATTGTCAAGAACCGAACCATCTTCGGGCCATCTTTGCCACCTCGATCCGGATCGGATCTCGCCGTGCATTGGACCCCCGTGCTCGCTGAGGACTCGATTATCAGACGATTGGGCACCGGACTTGGTTTCAGGCTCGTCGCCCGCCGACTCGACCCAGCCGGCCGGAACACCCGACCTCGGGTGACGATCTTCCCTCATCGACCCCTCGGGGAAAGCGGACTTCTTTTCGAAAGCGGGGGTTTGCCCACGCTCATAGAGCCTGACCGCGCACGACGGCCTTCACTCCCGTCGGCGTACCTAGCGAGCACGCCCTCAGCTGGAGTTGTCTCTGGGAGCGAGGCGAACGCCCTGGAGATGGATGAAGCCGGTGGCGGCGGTCTGGTCGTAGGTGTCCGCCTCGCCGGCATCCTCGAAGGTGGAGAGCGCCTCGGCGTAGAGGGATACCGGAGAGCGGCGGCCGGTCACCCGGACCGCTCCCTTGTAGAGGCGGAGGCGGGCCTCGCCGGTCACGTTCTCCTGGCTCTTCTCGATGGCGGTGCGAACGAAGTCCATCTCCGGTGAGAACCAGAAGCCGCCGTAGATCAGCTCGGCGAAGCGCGGCATCAGACGATCGCGCTCGTGCATCACCTCCCGGTCGAGGGTGATCGACTCGACGGCCCGGTGGGCCGCGTGCAGCACCGTGCCCCCCGGAGTCTCGTAGACGCCGCGGGACTTGAGGCCGACGACGCGGTTCTCGACCATGTCGACCCGCCCCACCCCGTGGGCGCCGGCGATCTGGTTGAGACGCGCCAGCAGCGGCGCCGCCGACAGCTCCTCCCCGTCGATCGCGACGGGGATGCCCTTCTCGAACCGGACGATGAGCTCGGCCGCGGTCTCTGGCGCCTCCTCGGGTGACGTGGTCGTAATGAACATCGACTCCTCCGGAGCGAGCCAGGGATCCTCCAGGATCCCCCCCTCGAAGGAGTTGTGCAGGAGGTTGCGATCGATGGAATAGGGCTTCGCGACCGTGGCGCTCACCGGGATGCCGAACTTCTCGGCGTAGGCGATGCAGTCGGTCCGGGAGCGCAGGTCCCACTCCCGCCAGGGCGCGACCACCTTGAGCTCCGGCGCCAGCGCGCGGTAGGCGAGCTCGAAGCGAACCTGGTCGTTTCCCTTGCCGGTGGCGCCGTGGGAGAGCGCGTCGCAGCCGGTTTCACGCGCCACCGCAACCTGACTCTTCGCGATCAACGGCCGCGCCAGGGCCGTGCCGAGGAGATAGGTCCCCTCGTAGACCGCGTTTCCCTGGATCGCGGGGAACACGTACTCGCTTGCGAACTCTTCGCGGACGTCCCGAAGGATGAATTCCACCGCTCCGCTGGACTTGGCCTTGTCCGGAAGCCCTTCCATCTCCTCTTCCTGGCCGATGTCGGCACAGTAGGCGACGACCTCGCAGCCGTACTCCTCGATCAGCCAACGCAGGATCACCGAGGTATCCAGGCCCCCGCTGTAAGCCAGACAAACCCGCCGCACCGAACCCTTCGAGGCCATCGTCGTTCCTCCCGGCGGCGGAGTGTAACGAAGAGCCGAAGCTGTGCGAGCGGTCAAACGCGGCTAGCCGGAGGCACCGCAAGCGCCGGAGGCGCCCGCAGTGAGCCGTAGGCGAACGACGTTCACGAGGCGGGGCAGGTCAGCGGGCGTTGACGGCGAGGCGTAGCAGGGTGGTGCGTCCCAGTTGGGGGTCGATGGTGGTGTGCAGGAGTGCGCCCAGGGCGGCGACGGACTCCTGGAGGACGGGCGGCTCGGAGGCCGTCGCAGTGCAACCTCCGTTCTTCCAGTGCTCCGTCACCGACACCAGCACCGCGGCCAGCTGGTCGGTTCCGGCGGTGCGGGCGCCAATGAAGATCGTGGAGGGAGGCCGATCCTGCTCGAGGCGACCTTCGACGATCCTCATCAAGACGGACTCGAGCCGTGACTCGTCACCGCGAACGGCGGGCAGGCTTCTCGCCGCGAGCAGCTCGACAGTGGTCTGGGAATCGCCGATCCGCCGGACGGTGCGCTCGGCAACCCGGCGCACCACCGCGGCGGGATCGAAGCTCGCGGATTCGAGGACCGGACCGGGGGCGCCGGAAAGGACCGCGCGGAGCTCGTCGGACCACTTGCACAGGCGTGTCAGGGCGCGCAGGCTCTCCTCGACCAATCCGCGGTAGCGTGCGGCGCGGCGTCCGCCGGTCTGCTCCAGAAGCATCTCCAGGGCGTGGGAGAGCTCGTCGATGGGATCCTGGATCTCCCGGTGCAGAGAGAGCAGGCGCTCGATGCCCTCCACCTCCTCCTTGAGCAGGATCACCACCCCCACCCGAGCATCGTCGGCGACGATCGGTGACGCCACCGCGGCGAATCCCACGCCGCGTTCTCGCACTCGAAACCGAACGCTCTCCCCGTGCTCGCAGACCTCGGCCACCGCGCGGAGCACCGCCTCCCGGCCGCCACCCCCGAAGAACTCGGCCAGGCTACGGCCGCGGGCGGCTTCGGCGGTGATGCCGAAACGCGCCTGGAAGGCGGGGTTCAAATAGACCGCGCATCCCTCCGGATCGCCGACGATCACCGGGGCATCCAGGAAAGAGAGCAGCGAATGCTCCACACCGCTCACGGATTCACCTCGACGATGCCCACTTCGAGCAGCTTGTTGACGACTCGCACCGCCTCGAAGGGATCCATCCCGGAGAGGGCCAGG
The DNA here is from genome assembly GCA_963722885.1 of uncultured delta proteobacterium. GTDB lineage: Bacteria > Myxococcota_A > UBA9160 > UBA9160 > UBA6930 > CAVXZE01. The sequence goes on along the minus strand of CAVROS010000001.1, from coordinate 42,500 downwards.
ATCTCGTTCACGCTGGTGCTGCCGTCGACCATCGAGAGCACGAAGCCCGCGTTCGCCGGAAGGTTGAACCGCATCATCTCCTCCGGTGTGATCGCGACCTTCAGCACCCTGGAAGGGTCGGGAGCCCGCTCGCGGTAGTACTCGAAGAGATGGCTCCGGACCAGCTCCAGGTATCCCTGGATCTCCATCCGGTGAGGGTTCTCGCGAGCCAGGGTCTCGAACATCTCGAGGGACTCCTGGGCTTCGCCCCTGCGAAACAGCTCCAGGGCGTCGGCCAGCAGACCCACATCCTCTTCGCCAACGACCTCGGACAGCTCGATCTCATCGGTGTCGAAGCCGGCGCTGCGCATGTAGTCCTGCGCCTCGGGATGGCCCGGCTCGAGGCGAAGCACCTCGCGCCAGGAATCGGCGGCCTCGACCATCCGCCCCTCACCGTAGTGGATCAGTCCCTCTTCCATCAGTCGAGAGATCTGCTCCTCTTTGGTTTGGCTCATTTCGGGGCCTCACTCCTTGAGCTGCACTTCGTAGAGTTCGTTCTCTTCGATGATGTTCTGGATCTCCTCGTCGGAGAGCGTGCCCGTCGCATTCACGGTGATCGACTGCTCTTTCCCCGTCGCTGTGTCACGCGCCGATACACTCACGATCCCGTTCGCGTCGATGTCGAAGGCGACGTCGATCTCCGGCTCGCCCTTCCGGGAAGGCCGGATTCCGTTGAGCACGAACTCGCCCAGCAGATCGTTCTCCGGGGCCGTCTCGGATTCGCCCTGGAGGACGCGAATCTTCACGGCGGACTGGTTGTCGCGAGTGGTGGTGAAGAGGTGGCTCTTGCGCGCCGGAACCGTGGTGTTCCGCTCGATCAGCTTGGCGAAATGCCCGCCGAAGGTCGCGATTCCGAGGGAGAGCGGGGTCACGTCGAGGAGCAGCAGGTTCTCGTCTTCGGAGACCAGACTCTCCCCCTGGATCGCGGCGCCGATCGCCACCACCTCGTCTGGATTCACTCCCTTGTGAGGCCGCTTGCCAAAGAACTCCGCGACCGCGGCCTGGACCATGGGCATTCGGGTCTGCCCGCCGACCAGGATGATCTGATCGATCGCATCCAGGGTGAGCTCGGAGTCGTTGACGCACTGCTCGACCGTCTTCAGGGTTCCGCCGACCACATCGCCGACCAGGCTCTCGAGGGTTTCCCGGGTGAGCTCCTGGCTCAGGTGCCGGGGCCCGCTGGCGTCGCTGGCAATGAAGGGGAGGTTGATCTCGGTGGTCTCGCGGGCAGAGAGATCGCACTTGGCCTTCTCCGCTGCATCCTTCAGACGCTGCAGCGCCATGGTGTCGCCGCGCAGATCGATTCCCTCGCTCTGCTGGAAGATCTCCAGCAGATGCGCCACGATGCGCTGATCGAAATCTTCGCCACCCAGGAAGGTGTTGCCCGCGGTGGAGAGCACCTCGACGACCCCGTCGCTCATTTCCAGGATCGAGATGTCGAAGGTCCCCCCCCCGAGGTCGTAGATCGCGACCTTCTCGTCATTGTGCTTGTTGAAGCCGTAGGCCAGGGCGGCGGCCGTGGGCTCGTTGATGATCCGGAGCACCTCGAGGCCTGCGATCTTGCCGGCGTCCTTGGTGCACTGGCGCTGGGCGTCGTTGAAGTAGGCGGGAACGGTGATCACGGCGTCGTGGACGTGCTCTCCCAGGTACTCTTCCACCACCCGCTTCATCTCTCGCAGGATCAATGCGGAGATCTCCGGGCAGGTAAAGGTCTTGCCCGCGATCTCGATGCGCGGATCGTCGTTGGGGCCGCGAACGATCTGAAAGGGGCTGAAATCGATGGACTTCTGGACCTCCGGCGCGTCGAATCGCCGGCCGATCAGACGCTTGGTCGCGAAGACCGTGTCCTTCGAGTTGGTGATCGCCTGTCGCTTGGCGAGGTGACCCACCAGCCGCTTTCCGTCCTGGGTGATCGCGAACATCGAGGGCGTGGTCTTGTAGCCGCCCGCATTCGGGATCACGCTCGGCTGCCCGTTCTCGATGATGGCCACGCACGAATTCGTGGTCCCCAGGTCGATCCCGATCACGTGATTCATCGTTCTCCTCCAGATTCCCCTGACTTCTCCGCCCTTACAGGGACTTGAGCTCGGCGCTCGCCTCCGCGTCCTTTGGATCCAGCTTCAACGCGGCCTCGAGCTCCCGCCGGGCGTTCGCACGCGAGCCCGGCGGCCTTGAAGATCTGTCCCAGCGTGCGCCGATGTGAGGCATTGGTCGGCTCGATTTCGCAGGCCGCGGCAGCGAACTCCTTGGCCTTGCGCAGGTCTCCGACGGCCTGCCACTGCAGGCGCGCCGCCCGGATGTTGAGCTCCGGGTCGAAGGGGCGGAATTGGAGCGCCTCTTCGAAGAAGCCCGGCGGCGTCTTGAAAGTCCCGCATCTCGAGCGCCCCTTCGCCCTGCTTGATCAACGTCTTCGCCCGCTCCTCGTGGGCCTTGCGCTGGACATCCGAGAAGGCCTCCTTGTAGGCCTGGTTGCCGGGGTCGAAGGCGATCGCCAGTCGTACGCTCCCGGCCGCCTCCAGCCACCGTTCCTGATGGAAGGCCGACATCCCCGATTCGAAGAAGTTCTTGGCCTTGCGCTTGCGCCCCTCGAAGACCTTGAGCTGCCTGCCGAGTCGCGAGAGGCGTCTGCGGGCCGCCACGCCGCTGGGAGCCGCGCTCGGCTTCGCGGGCTCCTCGGCCGGCGCGGAGGGAGCGAGATCCCGCTGCACCTCGGCGCGGGTGGCGGGATCCGAGAGCAGCTCGTACGCCTCCAGGATCTTCTTGAAGCAGCTCTCCAGCTTCTCCGCGAACGGCCCGAGGTTGCGGCGGAAGTAGCGATCCGGGTGAAACTGCTTGGAGAGCCCGAAGTAGGCCTTCTTGATCGCCTTGACGTCGGCGTCCATCGCCACGCCGAGGATCTCGTGGTAGGGACGGTCGAGTCCGGTCTGGAATTCGAGAACCTTCTCCTGGATTTCGACGGAGAGATCCAGGCTCGGATCGATCTGCGACTCGAGGGATTCCGCGCCTCCGAGGGACGCCGGGGCCTGCTGGGCTCGCGGAGGGGGATCGCCGTCGAACAGGATCACGCCCTGCTTCACCCAGTCGTCGATGTACCGGTCGATCTGCTCCGCAGGCAGACCGCCGATCTGCCGGAGCATCTTGCAGGAGGTCATCCCGTCGATCCGCGACAACAGATAGCCCTCGGCCGGTGAGAGAGAGAACTGGGTGGGGTCGCATCCGGGGGCGAGCCGAGGAACTCGATCCTCACCCTCTTGGGCGCCCCTGTTCGCCGGCATTGATCCCCTCCAGGCGTTTCCGGTCCGGTCCGGCCCTCGGGGCGCTCATCGGTCTTTTCTCAGCATAAGCTGAGTGTCTCGTTGGGGATCCTGGGGAACTTGCGCGCGAAACGCGCCCCGCGGGGGGTCAAGTCGGTCGGAGAAGTCGTTCCAGGACCGCCTTCTGGGCGTGAAGGCGGTTCTCCGCCTGATCGAACACGATGCTGCGGGGTCCGTCGAGGACGTCGTCCGTGATCTCTTCCCCTCGGTGGGCGGGCAGGTCGTGCATGATCCAGGCCTCCGGCGCGTGCTCCAAGAGCCTGGCGTTGACCTGGTAGGGCTCGAAGATGGCGCGCCGCTGTTCGGCCTGCTCCTCCTGGCCCATGCTCGTCCAGACGTCCGTGTAGACGAAATGGACGTCCCGAACCGCCTCGGCGGGATCGGGCGTGTAGCGGATCCGAGCCCCGCTTCGTTCGGCCAGATCCGCGGCGCGCGAGCGGATCGCCTCGGCGGGCCGGTGGGTTTCGGGAGTGGCGAGCCCTAGATCGAGGCCCAGCACCGACGCCGCGAGGAGCAGCGAGTTGGCGACGTTGTTGCCGTCGCCAACGAACGCGACGCGGGCCTCCTTGAGCTCCATCCGCTCGGAGATCGTGAGCAGATCCGCCATCACCTGACAGGGGTGAAGCAGGTCCGTGAGTGCGTTGACGACCGGAACCGTCGCCACCGACGCCAGCTCTTCGACCAGGGCGTGGTCGGTGGTCCGCGCCACCAGGACGTCCACCCAGCGCGAGAGACTCCGGGCGACGTCGCTGGCCGATTCGCGAGTTCCGATGCCGATCTGATCCGGCGTGAGGAAGATCGCGTGCCCTCCCATCTGGGTCATGCCCGCCTCGAAGGTCACGTAGGTTCGGAGGGAAGGGTGTTCGAAGTACATGGCCAGCGTCCGGCCGAGCAGCGTCTGGGGTCGTTCCCCCTTGGCGAGCAGAGCCTTCAGCTGCCGCGCGCGCGCGAGGATCTCGAGCAGGGATTCGGCAGGCCAGTCCGCGACGCTGATGAAGTCCTTGGGCATGAATCAGTGGGTCAGGAGGGTGCCAACACCCCCGTCGGTAAAGACTTCGAGAAGAATAGCGTGAACGATTCGACCGTCGATGATGTGTGTCCGCGAGACGCCATCCGAGAGCGCGTCGATACAGCACTCGACCTTGGGGATCATTCCCTCCCGGATAGACCCCTCGGCCAGGAGCTTGCGCGCCGCTTCCACCGAGAGTCGGTGAATCAGCTCACCGGTCCCACCCTTCACACCCTCCACGTCGGTGAGCAGTATCAGCTTCTCGGCCTGCAGCGCGCGGGCAATCGCTCCGGCCGCTTCGTCGGCGTTCACGTTGTAGCGGAGGCCTTCGGTGTCGACTCCAATCGGCGCGATGACGGGCACGAAACCGGCATTCGCCACCGCCGTGATGGCCGCGGGATCGACCTGCACGATCTCGCCCACCCGGCCGATGTCCTGGCCCTCCTTGAGCTTCCGACGCACCGTCAGCATTCCGCCGTCGTTGCCGGTGAGACCCACGGCACGGCCGCCTCCGCGGTTGACGAGCTCGACGATCTCGCCGTTGACCCGGCCTCCCAGAACCATCTCGACGACTTCCATGGTCGCGTCGTTCGTCACGCGGAGTCCGTCCACGAAGGTCGACTCCAGACCGAGCTTCTCCTGGATCGCGCCGATCTGCGGCCCCCCCCCGTGAACGATCACCGGGCGCAGCCCGACGTACTTGAGAAACACCACATCCACCGCGAAGGACGCGCGCAGCCCGTCGTCGGTCATGGCGTGGCCACCGTACTTGATGACGATCGTCTTCTCGTAGAAGCGGCGGATGTACGGAAGTGCCTCGACCAGTACGGCCGCCTTGTCGATCAGCTTCTGCACCATGACTCCGTGACCTTCGTTGGCCTGCGACCCAGCGGGGGCGCTTGGCACCCTCGCCCGTCGCGGTTACCGCTGGGACGATCGGACGCTCAGCCCGCACCCCCCTGGCCTTCGCGACGGGCGCGGGCCACCTCGTCGATCGTATCCACCAGGCTACGGTACAGGAGCACGTTGCGAACCGCCGCGGAGAGCGCCGCCGCCAGGACCTCCCCCACCCCGGGAGAGGCGTCCTCGGGCCTCTCGGGAAAGACGCGGAAGATACCGAGGGTCTTGCCGCGGAAGCTCAGGGCTCCGCAGAGAAGGGGCCCCGACGCTCCGTCGTCGGGCGTATCGATTCCTCCGTCGAAGCGCGGATCCGCCGCTGGATCCTCGCTGGCCACCAGGTTCCCGCTCTCCAGCACCGTCCCGGTGAGACCGAGCCCGGTCCGAAGGGCCGGGCGATCGCTGCGAGTGCCGCGATCGCACTCGGCCTCGCGAACCAGATCTCCACGCTCCGCATCCAGCAGGTAGAGCGAGACCGGCGCCGCCTGGAGAGTCTCGGCGACCGGCCGCAGCGCGGCGTCGAGAATGCGCGCGGGTTCCACCTCGTCCGTCACCGCCTGGCAGATCGCGCGGGCGAGTTCGGCCTCCGGTCCGACCTTTCCCGCCGGCGCCTCTGCCTCACCCAGCTCCTCGACCGTCAGCTCCTGTTCGACACCCCCACCGAGATCCGGACGGACGTCCAGCATCTGTGCGAGCTGCACCGACAGGATTCGCATCAGCGCGAGGTCCTCCTGGTCGAAGGGCTCACCGCTCGGGCGATCCGTCGCGCAGAGGACCCCGAGCGCCCGCGCCCCCGCAGCGAGCGGAGCCACCGCGAAGGAGTTCGATGCATAGCGGCCGTCGGGAGCTCGCCCGGCGAATCGCTCGTCCGCACTCACGTCACCGACCAGGATCGGCTCCAGACGCGCCAGCGCCATTCCCGCCACGCCCTCACCGATGGGAACATCGTCCATCTCGGCGGGCGAGGCCTTGAAGCCGCAGCCGGCGGCGACCCGCAGGGACGCTCCGTCCTCATCCAGCAGCATCAGGGAGGTCTTCGCCGCACCCAGGATCTCCGAGAGCGCCTGGACCGCACCCTCGCGCAGGGACTGGGCCCGCTCGTCCAGATCGACTTCTCCGGCGGTCTTCCAGAGCTCCTGGAGAGTTTCCTCCAGAAGCCCGATGCGCCGGCGCAACCGGCTCCATCCCGAAGCGATTCCGAAGGTCTCGAGGGCGCGGCGTACGGCCAGGGCGAGCTCCTCTTCGTGAATCGGCTTCGCCAGGTAGTCGAAAGCGCCGAGTCGAAGAGCCTCCAGAACGGTCTCCTGGTCGGTATGGGCCGAGAGGATGATCACGCGGAGATCCGGCCGGATCTCGCACAGCTGGCGAAACACCTCGAGGCCGCTCTGGTCGGGAAGCTGAATGTCGAGAATCACCACGCCGATCGAGGGATCCCCCGCGGCTTCGAGCGCCTCCTCACCCGTGGCGGCCAGGACGCTCGTCAGCTCGACACCGTCGAGAACGTCGCGAATCGCCTCCCGGAAGAACTTCTCGTCGTCGACCACCAGGACTTGCGTTGACGAACTCATGCGACCCCCCTCGCTTTGGTTACAGGATGTACCGCGACAGATCTTCATCTTCCGCGAGATTGCCGAGGTGCGAGCGAACGAATTGCTCGTCGATGGTGAGACTCGTGCCGCCGCGGTCGGGCGCCTCGAAGCTCACCTCGTCCAGCAGCTTCTCGATGACCGTGTGGAGGCGCCGGGCACCGATGTTCTCGGTTCGCTCGTTCACGCTCGCCGCGATCTCGGCGATGGTCCGGACTCCATCGTCGGCAAACTCGATGCTGACCGCCTCGGTGGCCAGGAGCGCCTTGTACTGCCGGACCAGGGAGTTCGTGGGCTCCGTCAGGATCCGGACGAAGTCATCCTGGTTGAGACTCGAGAGCTCCACCCGGATCGGAAAACGCCCCTGCAGCTCGGGGATCAGGTCCGACGGCTTCGCCACGTGGAAGGCGCCGGCGGCGATGAAGAGGATGTGATCGGTGCGCACCGGGCCGTGCTTGGTCTGAACCGTCGACCCTTCGACGATGGGAAGCAGATCCCGCTGGACTCCTTCCCGGGAGACGTCCGGGCCGGATCTCCCGGCTGCGGCTCCAGCCGCCACCTTGTCGATCTCGTCCACGAAGACGATACCCGCCTGCTCCACCCGCTGGATGGCGAGCTCGCGCACCCGATCCATGTCCACCAATCGCGCCGCCTCCTCTGCGGCGATGGCCTCCATCGCCGCGGGCACCTTCACCCGTCGCTTGCGGGTCCGCTTCGGCATCAGTCCGCCGAGCAGGTCCTTGAACTGGACTCCCATCTCCTCGACACCCTGAGGTGTGAAGACGGAGAGGGTCTGGCCCGCCCCGTTCTCCGCCAGCTCCACATCGATCTCGCGATCGTCGAGATTCCCCTGTCGCAGCATCCGCCGCAGCTTCTCGCGAGTCTCGCTGCGATCCGCCTGGGGAGAAGCCTCCAGGTCGCCCGCACCCGCGGCGGGATCGCCAATCGGCGGGGCCAGGCCCGGAGCCGGCAGGGGCGGAAGCAGGCAGTCGAGCACCCGCTCCTCGGCCAGCTCGTCGGCCTTGGCCATGACCGCCCGCTTCTCCTCCTCGGTCAGCATCTGGACGGCGAGGTCGGTGAGGTCGCGGAGGATCGACTCCACGTCCCGGCCGACATAGCCGACCTCGGTGAACTTCGAGGCCTCCACCTTGATGAAGGGAGCCTGGGCCAGCCTGGCCAGGCGCCTGGCGATCTCCGTCTTCCCGACGCCGGTCGGTCCGATCATGATGATGTTCTTGGGCGCGATCTCTTCGCGAAGCTCCTCGGGCACCTGCTGGCGACGCCAGCGGTTGCGCAGGGCGATGGCGACCGCCCGCTTCGCGTCGCGCTGTCCGACGATGTAGCGGTCGAGCTCGGAGACGATCTCTCTCGGCGTAAAGGAGCGAAGGTCCGTCACGGGAGGGTCACCACGCTGATCGAGTCGTTGGTGTAGATGCAGATCTCGGCGGCGATCCGCAGAGCGGTCTCGGCGATCTCCTCGACGCGGAGCTCGGAGTGCCGCGAGAGCGCGCGGGCGGCGGAGAGCGCATAGCCCCCGCCCGATCCGATCGCGGCAATGCCGTCGTCGGGCTCGATGACGTCGCCGCTTCCCGAGACCACCAGGACGCTCTCCGCGTCACCGACCAGGAGCATGGCCTCGAGCCGACGCAGCATCCGGTCGGTGCGCCAGTCGCGCCCCAGCTCCACGGCGGCGCGGCGCACGTTCCCCGGATGCGCTTCGAGCTTCGCCTCCAGGCGCTCGGAGAGAGCCAGGGCATCCGCCGCCCCGCCGGCGAATCCGAAGACAGCGCGGTCCTTCGCCGCCTTGCGCACTTTCTGGGCGCTCTGCTTCATGACGGCATCGCCGACGGTCACCTGGCCATCCGACGCCATCGCGATGCGTCCGTCGCGCACCACGGCGATGACGGTCGTGGAATGGATCTGCTCCGCTCCGGTCACTTCCCCTTCCTTCCCTGCCGGTCCGCCTGCGAATCACCGCGCCCACCGGCGTCCGGCCCGAGCGGGGACCCGCCCTGCCCTTTGCGGACCTTCCGAGCCCGTGGATGAGCCCGATCATAGACCTCGAGCAGGCGTTCCGCAGAAACCGCCGTGTACTTCTGGGTGGTGGAGAGACTGGCGTGCCCGAGGAGCTCCTGGATGGCGCGAAGATCCGCCCCCATGTCGAGCAGGTGGGTGGCATAGCTGTGTCGCAGCCGGTGGGGATGAACCCGGTCCACCACGCCGGCCCGCTCGGCTCGCATCCGCAGGATCCGGCGCACGTCGCGGGGATCGAGACGGCGGGGCAGCTCCCCCTTCTTCGAACGAAGCGAGGTGAAGAGAGGCTCGCCCAGGACACCCGGACGCCGCCGCTGATCCAGGTAGTCGCGGAGCGCATCGCGGGCGGCTTCGGGCAGGGGCACGACCCGCTCCTTTCCCCCCTTCCCCCAGACCCGCACGTCACCTCGGTGCAGGTCGATGTCCCGCACGTCCAGCGCCACCAGCTCGCCGACCCGGATGCCCGCCCCGTAGAGCAGCTCGACCAGTGCCCGATCCCGCAACGCACCGCGCCCGGTCCGGACTCGCCCGCCCGCCGCGGTGTCCGCGCCCGCTCGGGAATCGACTGCCAGTGTCTCCGCGAGGACGTGACAGTCGTCGACGGCCAGGGGATTCGGCAGCCGCTTGGCGGCGCGGGGCGCGGGGATGCCGACACTGGGATCGGCCTCGCGCTGGCCTTCCCGCACCAGGAAGCGGAAGAAGCTGCGCAGGGCAGCCAGCTTCCGCCCCAAGGTCGTGGGTGACTGAGATCGGTGACGGTCGGCCAGAAACGCGCGCACGTCTTCGACTCGGACCGTGTCCGGACCCGACGCGGCGCCGACGGACTCGGCGAACTGGCGCACATCCGAGAGGTAGGCCCGCCGCGTGTGGGGCGAGAGATTGCGTTCGGCGCGCAGGTGGAGCTCGAAGGAGCGGATCGCTTCCTCGAACGTCATTGGACCTGGAACCGCCACTCGCTCCTGGTAGGAGAGCGATGGCTTCGAGCGCCCGAGAGGCGATCAGGCGGTTCTTCTCGCGCTTGGGGATGCGCCGGGAGAGACCGGTCAGCGGCGGAAAGAGCCCGAAGTTGAGGTTCATCGGCTGGAAATTCCGGGGATCCGCATCGACCAGGTAGCGCAGCAGGGCGCCGTGAGCGGTGAACTCGTGGGGAAGTGGAGGCACCACACCGCGAGCGGCGAAGGCGGCGTTGACCCCGGCGACGAAGCCCGTGGCCGCGGACTCGACGTACCCCTCGACCCCCGTCATCTGGCCCGCGAGATAGAGCCCCGGCCTTCCTTTGAGCTCGAGGGTCGCGGCCAGACAGCTCGGCGCATTCACGTAGGTGTTGCGGTGGACGGACCCGTAGCGCGCGAATACGGCATTCTCCATCCCGGGAAGACTGCGGAAGACCCTCCGCTGCTCGGCGATGCGGAGCTTGGTCTGGAAGCCCACCAGATTGTAGAGGACGCCGCGCTTGTCCTCTTGACGCAGCTGGACCACCGCGTGCGGACGGCGCCCGGTGCGCGGATCGACCAGGCCCACGGGCTTCATGGGCCCGTGGGCGAGGGTTTCGAGCCCCCTGCGCGCGATCTCTTCGACGGGCAGACAGCCTTCGAAGTACCGCGGCGACTCGAACTCGTGCAGGGGCACGGTCTTCGCCTCGAGCAGTGCATCGACGAAGCGCCGGTAGCCGGATCCGTCGAGTGGCAGATTCAGGTAGTCCCCCTCGCCCTCCTCGTAGCGAGAGGCGCGAAAGGACACCTGCTGATCGATGGAGTCGGCGTAGACGATCGGGGAGATCGCATCGTAGAAGTAGAGGGAGTCCTCTCCCACCAGCTGCTGGAGCTCGGCAGCCAGCGCCGGAGCCGTGAGTGGACCGGTGGCGACGACGACCGGATCGCCCTCGGGAATCCTCACCACCAGCTCGTGCCGGACATCGATCTGCGGATGCGACCGGATCGTCTCGGTGATCTGCTGCGAGAAGGCGATCCGATCCACGGCCAGGGCCCGCCCCGCAGGCACCGCGGTCTCGTCGGCAACCGCAAGAACCAACGAGCCGAGACGCCGCATCTCCTCCTTCAAGCAGACCGACGGCGCTGGCGATGGCGTTGGAGCGCAGGGAATTGCTGCACACCAGCTCGGCGAACTCGGGGATCCGGTGGGCCGGAGAGTAGTGAGCGGGCTTCATCTCGTAGAGGACGACCCGCGCTCCGCGCCGCGCCGCCTGCCAGGCCGCCTCGCAGCCGGCCAGGCCCGCGCCCACCACGGTCACACAGGGGGCGGAGCCTTGCATTGTATGCGGATCCCTCATCACCACCGAGCCAGAAGACGCCACCGGCGCGACCTGCCCCGCGGCGAAACCGCTCGAGCCCGGTCGTGAGCCGGTGAATTTCAGAAGAGGGGAGCCCTCTGATCATAGCCGAGAGCCCCCGAGGGGCGCGATGGCGTGCAGCCGGCCATCCCGCTCCTCCGCAACTCGTCCGTCGAGCTCGAGCTGGATCAGATCCAGAGCCAGGGCGGAGAGGGAAAGGTCCAGCCTCCGCGCGAGCTGGTCCCGGGTCATGGGGGCGTCCCGGAGTGCCGCGAGAATCGACCGGGTGAGCTTCGAATCCCTGCGCCGCCGCTTCCCTTCCTCCCGACGCGAGATCCCTCAACGGGAGCGAGAGGGTTCGGGAGAGGGGCTCCAAGATGTCGGCGGAAGTGAGGAGGGGGGTGGCGCCCTCCTGGATCAGGCGGTTCGGACCCTGGCTGGTGGGCGCGGTGATGGGGCCCGGAACGGCGAAGACATCGACGCCCTGGTCTGCCGCGTGCCGTGCGGTGATCAGCGAGCCGCTTCGTTGGCGGGCTTCGACGACGACCACAGCCAGGGACGAGGCGCTGATCAAGCGGTTGCGGAGCGGGAAGTGGGGCGCACGGGGCGGGGTGCCCGGAGGCAGCTCGCTCACCACCGCGCCGGCGCGGGCGATCCGATCCGCGAGGAGCCGATGAACCGCCGGATAGACCCGATCGGGCCCACAGGCCTGGAACGCCACGGTGAGACCCCCGGCCTCGAGGGCTCCCTCATGGGCCGCGGCATCCACGCCCATGGCGAGACCGGATACGACCACCAGCCCGGCCCGTGCGAGTGTCGCGGCCAGATCCCGTGCCACGGTCCGCCCGTAGTGCGTGGCCGCCCTGGCGCCGACGATCGCCACTGCCGGCGCCCGAAGCACCGAAGGGTCGCCCCGGACCACCAGGAGCGGAGGAGCGTCGACCAGCCGACGCAGACGCTCGGGATAGGCGACGGAGGAGAATGGCAGGAGCCGCGCGCGGATTCGGGCGAGCTGCCTCGCGCCCCGGCCGAGCTGCCTCTCCGAGGGCGCTGCCACCGGGCTGCCGCGCAACAGAGCCTCGGGGTCCGCACTCGACGCCAGGGCTCTGCACGCGTCCTCGGGCCGAAATGCGAAGGCACTCTGCACCGCGAGCCAGGAGTGCACTGCGCGACGAACCGGTGCGCTGGAATCCGCGGGATCCAGGACGGCGGGGAGATCTGCCAATCGAGAGGCTCCCCGGGACCGGGGACGACGGACGGATAGCTCCCAGCGAATCGTGGGGCAACCGATCCGTTCGATTTCCCGAGCGGAAACTCGAGGCTGGCAGATCCGCTACTGAGGTGCGCTCATCCCCAGTGATTCCGTGCCTCTGAAGAGATCCCCTCGAGCCAGCTCCATCTTCGCGTGGGTCACCAGGGCCACCGCCGTCTCGTCACCTGCGCGCACGACCAGTAGCTTCGCCACGACATCCGCCGGAAGCGCCAGCTGCTCATGGCGCACCTCGTCGAGACCGGTGCCGAGGGGCCGGTAGACCTCCAGGGGACTCCCGACATCGAGACCGTGCGAGGTGCCGCGGTCCAGGAAGACCACGTCGGCGCTCGACATGGTGAGGCGATCGTCCGGGGTGAAGATGATCCGGCCTTCCACGTCCGGCTTGGGCCCGACCTGGATCTCTGCCTCGCGACGCAGCCGCGGAAGCACGTGATCCCCACGCTGAGCCTCGCTGCGCGAGAGCCGGATGATTCCAGTCGAGGTCTCCGGATGCACCGCCTCGATCTCGAGCCAGCCCAGCTGCTTGGTGGCGTACCCGAACACTCTGCCGGTGGTCGGGTCGTAGACCCGAGCTCCCGGCCGGAAGATCTCGAACTGATCGCCGACCTCGACCTCGTCGGCTCCTGCTCCGATGATCGCCGTGTCGGCCTCGCTCAGCCAGACCTTCGGATCGTGGCTGTCGACGATCGTGGCCGCTCCCTCGAACTCATCCAGGGTGATGAAGCCGGCCGTCTCGATCTCCGAGTAGCGATAGGTCGGTCGCATCGCGGCGGCGTCACCGAGAGACGCATCCTCCATCGAGGCGGGAACCGCCCCCTCGGACGCGAGAGCCGACGCCATCAGCCGCTCGGCCTCCTCTTCACTGACCTTGCGCATTTCCGTGGCAGTGATCCAGATCTTGTCGTCGGGAAAGATCAGGTGGGGATTCTCGATTCCCTGATTCTCCCGCCATACGGACGGCCACACCCAGGGCGTGCCGAGGTAGGCGTCGGAGATGTCCCACAGGGTGTCTCCGGACGCGACGACGTGGATGCGGCCGGAACGGCCGTGCTCGTCGCGGCCCGCGGGGCCGAGCTCGACCTGGTGGCTCTCCGCCGGCGCTTCGGCCTTGGCCGCGCTCGGCGGCTTCCTCAGCCGGCGCAGCCGTCGGCGCCTCGACGTCTACGGGAGCGGCGGCCTCCTCCACGATCTGGGTCGAGGTCTCCTCGACCTCTTCGGCGACGGCCTGAGGGGCGAAGAGCGCCAGGGCAATCGCCGTAGCAAGGGCAGTTTTCGAGGACCTCATGGCTTCCCTCCAGTTGCGGTCCCCCCTGGCACACGGAGAAGTGCGCCGAGGAGTGGGCGGGAAACTCATCGGCCGGCCTTGGGAAATGCTTTACTCGCACCTCACGGGGACGCAGCTCGCCCGAGGGTGTGCCCGGGACCGCCCCGGGGGGACGAGCTAGCCTTGGTCGCTCAGGCGTTCGTGCATGGAGCGGATCTCGGCGGTCCAGGCGGGCTCGGGGCGCTTCTCACCGTCCTCGCCCTGGAAGATCGCGTCCAGATCGCGAATCGCCTGCTCGAGGGTCTGCTGCGCCTCTTCGGGCTCGCCATTGGCCTCGTAGGCCAGGGCGAGGTGATAGCGAACCAGGGCGAGCTGGGGATCGTCGGCCCTGAACCCACTCGCGGCCTCCTTCAGGTAGCCGATCGCCGCCGATGGAAGATTCTTCTTGTAGAGCACCCATCCGAGGGTGTCCGCGGCGTTGGCGTTGTCGGGCAGGAGCGCTTTCGCCTCCTGGGCCAGATCGAGGGCCCGGTCCAGATCTCCTCCCCCTTCGCTGATCAGGTAGGCCAGGTTGTTCATCGCCACGGCGAGCCCGGGATCGAGCCGAATCGCCTCCTCGTAGCGAGCCATCGCCTCTTCGTTTCGCGACTGGAGCTCGTACAGCGACCCGACCACCATGTGCAGCGGCGCCGACTCGGGGTTTCGCTTCAGGGCCTCTTCGTAGGTCGCCAGGACCTCCGCCGGACGTCCGGTGATCGCCAGGTAGCGGGCGAGATTCTGGTAGCCGCTCAGGTCGTTCGGGTCGAGCTCGATGGCACGGCGGAAGGCAGCCTCGGCTTCGACCTTCTTGCCGCTGTAGAGCAGGACTTCACCCCACAACCGGTTGAGCTGCGCATCGTCGGGCTCGGCCTGCTGAGCGGCCTCGATCCGCTCCGCCGACTCCTCGAGCCGCCCCTCGCGCACATCCAGGTCGAGGAGCGCCCGCAGCACCTCGAATCGAGGCTCGTCGGGATCGTAGGCCGCCATCAGATGAAGCCGCGCCGCTCTCCCAATCGCGTTTCTTGGAGAAGAGCCGGCCGAGGGCGTAGTGCGCCTCTGCGTCGCGATCTTCCTCGGGAATCGTCTCGAGCTCCGCGAGCGCCTCGTCGACCTTGTCCTGCCGAAGCAGGCTCTGGGCCACCAGAATGTGCGTGGCCGCATCGCCGGGATTGCGTCGCAGCACCCGCCGCCCGGTCTCCACCGCCAGGGCGTGGTCACCCAGAGAGGCGTGGATTCGGGCCAGGATCCGCTGGGCCTCCAACAGGTCCGCGTCGAGCTCGAGCGCGCGGGAGACCTCGGCGCGCGCTCCGGTGCGATCGCCCTGGAGAAGCAGGGTGGATCCGAGCAGGAAGTGCGCCTGGGCCCACTCGGGCCGGGCTTCGATGGCGCGGCGCAGGGAGACCGCGGCGGCATCCAGCTGCTGCTCGGCGAGGTCGATCTTCGCCTTCACGAAGAGGGCCTCGGGATTCGCCTCGTCACGGGCCAACACGGCGTCGACGATCGCCCTCCCCTGGGCGACCCGCGAGCTGTCGTCTCCTCGGTAGCCGAGATCCACCAGGAGCTCCGCCTTGCGGAGCTTGGCGCGAAGATCGTCTGGAGACGCGCCAGCGCCGCCTCCGCCGCCTCCAGGGCACCCTCCAGATCTCCCTGCCGGCCCCGGTAGGCGGAGAGGAGCAGATACGGCTGGGGATTCTCGGGATCGGCCATGGTGGCCTCCGCGATCATGGTGTCGGCCTTCTCCGTCTCTCCCCGGGCGTGGTAGAAGCGCGCCAGGCCGTAGATCAGCTCGAGGTTGTCACCCTCCGCTTCGACCCCCTCGCGCAACACCGCCTCGGCCTCTTCGAAGCGCTCGCGCGAGTAGAAGAAGTTGGCGAGGAGCGAGTAGGCGGTGGCTCTCCGCTCCTCTTCCGCCAGCTCGATGGCCTTGCGATAGGTCGCCTCGGCCTCCGTCATCCCGCTCCCCTTCGGCGGCCAGGAAGGCCGCCAGGGCCGCGTGGGAGGCAAAGCCGGGCTCGACCTCGACGAGCCTGCGATACAGGGGCTCCGCCTGGGCCGGGCTCGTCGCGACGCCGGTGATAGTTCGCCAACAGGAGTAGCGGCGCGCCCTCCTCGGGAGCCACCTCCACCGCACGAGCGAAGGCCTCACCCGCCTCGTCGTCCCGCTGCAGCGCCTGGAGCGCCCGCGCCTTCAACACCCAGGCGGACGACCGCTCCGGCTCGGCGGCCAGCACCTCCTCGGCCTGGGTGAGAGCGTTCTCGATCTCGGACTCCTTTCCGAACAACAGGAACTGGCCGTACTCGAGCCTCGCGTCCAGGTTGCCCGGGTCGAGGCGAACGGTCTCCTGGAGCTCCCAGTAGGCCTGGCGGATCTTCTTCTCGCCGATCAAGGCCTTGGCGAGACCGTGGTGGGCATCGGCGAGGTTCGGGTCCACCTGCAGCATGTTCTTGAACTCGATGATGGCCTCCGCGTGCTTCCCCTCCTCGAGGTACGCGTCCGCGCGCTTCTGGTGTTCCAGAAGGCGTTCCGCGTCGTCCTGACACGCGAACAGCACCAGGGCCGTCGCGAGCAGGGCGCAGGCGCGGGGGAAATGACCGAGAACCATGGCGACTCTCCTTGCCTTCTCCTGTTGCGGAGCCGAGCTGAAAGCCTACCCGATCGCGGAGGAATCCACCGGATCCGCGGCATCCCGCCGCCGCCGCTCCTCGTCGCCGCGGTTGCGCCGCCACGACGGGTGGGTGATGCCCATACGCTGGATCATGTAGTTGAGCTTGCGGCGGCTGACTCGAAGCAGCTGCGCCGCTTCCTTCTGGACGTAGCGGGTCCGCTGGAGCGCCTCGAGCACCACCGCTCTCTCGACCTGGTCGAGAGCCACTCCCTCGGGCGGGAGCTCGGGGCGCCAGCCACAGCCGCCCTCGTCTCCCGGGGACTCGGGAAGACCGATGTCGTCGGCCTCGATCCGCTCTCCGTCCGACATCAGCACCGCTCGCTCGATCACGTTGCGCAGCTCGCGGATGTTGCCGGGCCAGCCGTGAGCCTGAATGCGGGCGAGAGCTTGGTTGCTGAAGCCGCTGCGAGGCCGGCCGAGCTCGCGGGAGAACTCGGTCAGGAAGTGTCGCGAGAGCACCTCGAGATCCTCCGACCGTTCGCGCAGCGGTGCCAGCCGGATCCCGATCACGTTCAGGCGGAAGTAGAGGTCCTCCCGAAATTCTCCCGCGCGGATCGCCTTCTCGAGATCCTGGTTGGTGGCCGCGACGATGCGGACATCGGTGCGAAGCACCCGGGTGCCGCCGAGACGATGAAAGTGCTGGTCCTGGAGCACGCGCAGAAGCTTGGCCTGGGTGGCTGGCGACATGTCGCCGACCTCGTCGAGGAAGAGTGTGCCGCGGTCCGCCTGCTCGAAGCGTCCGATTCGCACGCGGTCGGCCGACGTGAAGGCGCCGCGCTCGTGGCCGAAGAGCTCGGACTCCAGCAGGGTCTCGGGGAGCGCGGCGCAGTTCACCTTCACGAAGGGTGCCGCCGCCCGGGGCGAGTTCGCGTGAATGACACCCGCGATCAGCTCCTTGCCGGTTCCCGTCTCCCCGGTCACCAGAACCGTGGAGCGGGTCGGCGCCACCCGCCTGGCCAGGTCCAGTGCGGTCTGCAGGGACTCGCTCGTCCCCACGATCCGGTCGACGCCCAGGCGCTCCGCCCGCTCCTCGCGCAGCGCCGCGACCTCGCGGATCAGGCGGGCGTGGCTGCAGGCCTTGGCGACCCGCGCCTCGAGCTCCTCGAGCTCGAAGGGCTTCTGGACGAAGTCGAAGGCTCCGAGCTTCATCGCCTCGACGGCGGTCTGTATCGATCCGTAGGCCGTCATGAGCACCACCGCGATCCGGGTGTCGCGCTCCCGAGCCGCTCGCAAGACGTCGATTCCACTGGCGCCGGGGAGGCGGAGATCGGTCACCACCACGTGGTAGGGTTCGACACCGCGATCGCGCAGCCGTTCCACCGCCTCGTCACCCTTCGATACCTGGTCCACGACTCCGAAGCTCTCGCCGAGCGCCCTGGCAATGCCGCGCCGGAGCGAGGCGTTGTCCTCCACCAGAAGGATCCTGACCGCCGTCATGAGGGGCACTCACCGAAGGGGAGCCGCACCCAGAAGGTGCTGCCGGCTCCCGGTCCGCTCTCCACCGCGATGGATCCACCGTGGCTGAGAATCACCTTCTGGGCGTTGGCGAGACCCACCCCCGAGCCCCGCCCCTTGGTGGTGAAGAAGGGGTAGAAGATCCGCTCCCGGAGCTCCTCGGGAATCCCCGGTCCGCTGTCCGAGATGCGAATCCCGAGCTCCCGTCTCTCGTCGCCGGCGTCTTCGGCGTCGGAGCTGAAGGACCAGGCGATGTCGCCTGTTTCGATCCGCTCTCGCCCATCGCCTCCAGGGCGTTGACCAGGAGATCGGTCAGCGCCGCTCTGGAGCTCGTCGGCGTCGGCGGTGAGGCGGGGAAGAGAGTCGGCGTAGTCCCGCTCGATCGCGCCGCCGAACGCGACGCGAGCCCGAGCCAGGCCAAGCGACGCCTCCAGGATCGCCTTGGGATCACAGGGCACCCGGCTGATCGAGACGGGTCGCACGAACTCGAGGCTCGCGGTGACCGTCCCGGCCAGGCCGCGCAGCTCCCCCAGCAGGTCCTCGACGAGGAATCGCTCCTCGGGACGATCGCCCAGCTGGCGCTTCAGCAGGCCCGCCAGCACCTCCATGCTGGCCAGGGGATTGCGGATCGCGTGTGCCAGGCCGGCGGCCATCTGCCCGAGGGCGGCCAGCCGATCTCGCAGGCGGTCCTGTTCGTCCATGCGCTCGAAGGGCGTGAGATCGCGAAACACCATCGCCGCACCCCGCGCCGCTCCGGATGGGTCGCGTACGCAGAGCAAGGTGAATCCGATGGTGCGAGCGGGGCGGCCGTTCACCGGGGCCAGGACCAGCTCGGCCCGGCTGGCTCGATCCCGACCGTCGAGAGCCCCGCGGAGCCCGGCCAGCACCGCGGGCTGGGCGGCGAGAACCTCCTGGCACGGGCGCCCGAGCAACGTCTCGAGTGGCCCCTCCGGGCAGCCCAGAATTCGGCGGGCCTCGGAGCTCAGACCGACCACCCTCGCGTCGGCGTCGATGGCAACCAGGCCGGAGCGCATCGATCCGATCATCCAGCGGGCGAAATTCGGGTCCCGAATCGTCACCCTGGGTGTATCGGATCGGCACCGCCCCCCCCTGAGTTGCGATTCCGTAACTCGCCGGGCCCGGCCTCCGGATCAGCCCTCGAGGGCTTCGGTGGGAACCAGGTAGCTCTTGCCCTCTTGCTCCAGCCAGCCGTCGGCCTTGAGCTCCTTGACCACCCGCGTGACGGTCTCGCGCGAGGTGCCGATCATGTCGGCGATCTGCTGGTGGGTGAGGGAGGGCGTGCGACGGCGGTCGCCGGCGGTCGCGGGATCCTTGGCAAGTCGCTCCAGGAGGCCCTTGGTGCGGTCCTTCACGCGCTGGAACGAGAGGGCGCTGGCCTGCTCGTTGATGACCCGCAGGCGGCGTGAGAGCTCCTGGATCACCGACATGGCGAGGTCCGGGCTCTTCTTGAGCAGTCCGATGAAGTCGATCCGGGAGAGGGCGAGCAGGCGCACCGGGGTGAGAGTCTTCACGGATGCCGAACGCGGCGCCCGCTCGAACAAGGCCATCTCGCCGACGAAGGCCCCCTCGTCCAGGAACTCGAGGATCTTCTCGCGCCCGTCGTCGGAGAGCTTGGTGACCTTCACCCGCCCCTCGCGGATGATGTACATGTAATCGCCCGGGAGACCTTCCTCGACGATCGTGGTGTTTCTCGGGTACCGGCGCTCGATCAGGTGCGAGGCGATCTGCTCCAGATCGTCGTCTGCCACCTGGGCGAAGAGCGGAATTCCACGCGCGATCTCGAGTGCGTCGCGAGTGCCTCCAGACGTCGTCATGGCGCCACCTCTGATTCGATTTCAGGAGCCCGACTCGAGACGGGGCGGATCGTCCCGATGCCGAACCGATCGCCGTCCAGCTCGCATCGGACTCTGAGTCAGACTCCTAGATGAGATCGCTTCGTCCCCGCTTTCGCAACTGCGAGACCACTTCTCGAACCTCCGGGCTCCTCTCGAGGCTCGAAACCAACACCGCGTCTCCGGCGTCGATCACCGCGAGCCCGTGGACCCCCAGCAGAACGATGGGCCGATCTGCAGCCTGGACCAGATTCCCGCTGGCATCGTGGAGAAGAACCTCTCCATCCATGACCTGGGTCACATTCGCCCCAACGCCCAGCTCCTCGGCCAGGGACTTCCATGTCCCCACGTCGCTCCATTGGAACTTCGCGGGCAGGCACCAGACCCGGCGGCTCGATTCCAGGACCGCGGTATCGATGGGGACGGAGGGCGCCCGGCGGTAGGCCGCTTCCATGGCCGCGGCCCAGGCGCGCCGACCCTTCCCGGCCTTGCGCAGGGGAGAAAGGGCCCGGTGCACCTTGGGCGCGTGTGCCCGGATCTCCTCCAGAATGGTCCGCGCCGTCCATACGAAGATTCCCGCGTTCCAAAGATACCGCCCGCTGTCCAAGTACCGCTTGGCACGGGCTCGATCCGGCTTTTCGACGAAACGGCTCACACGGCGTAGGCCCGGGTAGGCAGTGTCGGCGAGATCCCCCGCGCGAATGTACCCGTAGCCGGTCTCGGGCCGGGTCGGCTTCACTCCCAGCGTCACCAGCACACCCTCACCGGCCGCGGCATCGGCGGCACGGCGAGATCGCGCTGGCAAGGGCTCCGGCGTCGGGGATCCTGTGATCGGCCGGAAGGACCGCCAGGATCGCCTCCGGGTCTTCCCGGATCAGCCACTCGGCAGCGGCGCCCACGGCCAACGCCGTGTTGCGGCCCCGCGGCTCCACCAGGATCCGGCGCGGCGGCAGCCCGGAGGCAGCGCGCATCGCCCGCGCGTGCTGTCGGGCGCAGACGAGCCAGACCTGCTCGGGACCCGCCAAGCGCCGCGCCCTCGCCAGAGTCGACTCGAGCAGCGTCTTCCGGCCCCCGACGCGCAGCAGAGGCTTGGGTCGCGACTCCCGGGAGAGGGGCCAGAAGCGCGTCCCCGCACCGCCCGCCAGGATCACCGCATGGATCCGGCGCCTCCGGGCACCTCTCATCGACCCACGCTGACGTACTCGAAGCCCGCCCTCTGCATCTGATCCGGTCTGTAGACGTTGCGCAGGTCCACCACCAGCGGCCGCTGGAGCGTGGTTCTTGATCCGCTCGAAGTCGAGCATGCGGAACTGGTTCCACTCGGTGACGATGACCACGGCGTCGGCACCCTCGCAGGCCTGGTAGGCATCCTTGGCGAAGCTCACCTCCGGGCAGCAGCTTCGCCGCCGGCGCCATCGCCACCGGATCGAAGGCCTGCACGCTGGCCCCGAGCTCGAGCAGACCGCGGATGATGTCCACCGAGGGCGCGTCGCGCATGTCGTCGGTCTCGGGCTTGAAGGAGAGCCCGAGCACCGCGATGGTCCTGCCGGAGAGATCCCCTCCCACGGCCGCTTCGATCTTCTCGACCATGCGCTGGCGCTGGCGCTCGTTCACCCGAATCACCGTCTCGACGATCTCCAGACGCTCGCCCGCCTCCCTGGCGAAGTGGGCTGCCGAGCGCGTGTCCTTGGGAAAGCAGGATCCGCCGAAGCCGGGGCCCGCGTGCAGGAACTTCTTGCCGATGCGCCCGTCCAGCCCGATCCCCCGGGCGACCCCCTGGACGTCGGCACCGATCTTCTCGCAGAGATTCGCGATCTCGTTGATGAAGGAGATCTTGGTGGCGAGAAAGGCGTTGCCGGCGTACTTGGTCAGCTCCGCCGTGGCGACGTTGGTGAGCACGAAGGGGGTCTCGTTCAGGTAGAGCGGGCGGTACAGATCCTTCAAGATCGCCAGCGGCGCGTCGTCGTCCGTGCCGATCACCACCCGATCCGGACGCATGAAATCCTGGATCGCCGCCCCTTCGCGAAGGAACTCGGGATTCGAGGCGATGCTGAACTTCACGTCCTTTCCCGCGGCGTCGATCTCCGCCTGGATCAGATCCCGCACGCGGTAGGCGGTCCCGACCGGCACCGTGCTCTTGGTGACGATCACCTTGTAGTCGTCGATGTTTCGGCCGATCTCCCGGGCGACCTCCTCCACCGCCGAGAGATCGGTCCCCCCGTCGGGGCGGGCCGGCGTCTGGACGGCGATCAGGATCACCAGGGCGGATCGCACCGCCTCGGCGGTGTCGCTGGTGAAGGAGAGGCGTCCCTCCTTCACGTTCCGCTCGACCAGGGATCCCAGCCCCGGCTCATAGATCGGGATCTCCCCCCGCTCGAGAGCCTCGATCTTCCTCACATCGTTGTCCACGCAGATCACGTGAACACCGAACTCGGCGAAGCAGGCGCCGGTGACCAGACCCACGTAGCCCGTTCCGATGACGCAGACGTTCATTCGCCCAGCTCTCCTTCGAGTCGCTTTCGGAAATAATCGATGGTCCGCAGCAGTCCCTTGCCGCAGCTGGACGCCCGGAGTGTAGCCGAGCAGCTCTTCGGCCCGGCCGAGATCGGCGAGGCTGTCGCGCACGTCGCCCGCACGCGGCGGCTCGTGTCGCGCCTCCACCTCCGCACCGGTCAGCTCGACGATGTCGCGCAGCAGCTGATTCAGGCTGATTCGCCTCCCCCCGGCGATGTTCATCACCGTCCCCGATGCGCCGGGGGCGTCGGCGGCCAGCAGATTCGCCTGCACCGCGTCCGAAACGAAGGTGAAGTCGCGGGTCTGCTCTCCGTCACCGTAGATCCGCGGCGACTCACTCTCGAGGCAGGCCGTCACGAACTTGGGAACCACCGCGGCGTACTCGCTCTGCGGGTCCTGTCTCGGCCCGTAGATGTTGAAGTAGCGCAGCGCGACGGTCTCGAGTCCGTAGAGGCGGGTGTAGAGGCGGCAGTAGGACTCTCCCACGTACTTCTGGAGCGCGTAGGGCGACATCGGGTTCGGCGGCATCGTCTCCACCTTGGGAAGCGTCGGCGTGTCACCGTAGGCCGAAGAGGAGGCGGCGAAGACCAGCCGGCGAACCCCCGCCCTTCGCGCGGCTTCCAGCAGGCCGAGCGTCCCCCTGATGTTCACGTCGTTGGTTCTCTCGGGCTCGGCGACACTGCGAGGCACCGAGGCAAGTGCCGCCTGATGGAAGACCACCTCGACGTCGCGGACGCCGCGGGCGACCAGATCCGGGTCGCGCAGATCGCCGCGCAGGAGCTCGATCCGATCCCCGCACCGGGCGAGATTCTCCTCGCGACCCGATGAGAAGTCGTCGAGAATCCTCACCGACCAGCCACCGTCCACCAGGCGATCCGCAATGTGGCTGCCGATGAAGCCAGCGCCGCCGGTCACCAGCGCGCACCGTCCTGAACTTCCGTTGCTCATCGGCTGCCCGGTCCGTCGCGCCGCCGCCCGCTCGCCCTCTCCTGGGCCTCGAGATCCGCCTCCACCATGATCCGCACCAGCTCCTCGAAGCGGGTCCGCGCCGTCCACCCGAGCTCCTCGCGAGCCTTGGTCGGATCGGCGAGCAGCGTGTCGACCTCGGCCGGCCGCAGCAGATCCGGATCGATGCGGACGAAATCCGCCGGGTCGAGACCCACCTGATCGAAGGCGATCTCCACGAACTCGGCGGGAGAGTGATGCTCTCCCGTCCCGATCACGTAGTCGGAGGGCTGATCCCGCTGGAGCATCAGCCACATCGCCTCGACGTATTCCGGGGCGTATCCCCAGTCCCGCTTGGAGTCGAGGTTCCCGAGCCGCAGCTCGTCCTGCAGACCGAGCTTGAGCTTGGCCACCGACTCACTGATCTTGCGGGTGACGAACTCGCGTCCGCGGCGGGGCGACTCGTGATTGAAGAGGATCCCCGACACCGCGAAGAGACCGAAGCTCTCGCGATAGTTCACGGTGATGTGATGGCCGTAGACCTTCGCGACCCCGTAGGGGCTGCGGGGATGGAAGGGAGTCGTCTCGTTCTGGGGGGTCTCTCGCACCCTCCCGAACATCTCGGAGCTGGAAGCCTGGTAGAAGCGGATCTCCGAATCCACCAGCTTCACGGCGTCGAGCATGCGGGTGACACCGAGGGCCGTGAACTCTCCGGTGAGTGAAGGCTGCACCCAGGAAGTGGGGACGAAGGACTGGGCCGCCAGGTTGTAGACCTCGCTGGGACGGCTCTCTCGGAGCACGCTCAGCAGCGAGATCTGATCGAGCAGGTCCGCCTGATGCAGCTCGATCCGTCCCGAGAGGTGGGCGATCCGCTCGAAGCTCTCGGTGCTGGCGCGCCGCACCATCCCGTGGACCTCGTAGCCCTTTTCCAGCAACAGCTCGGCCAGGTAGGAGCCGTCCTGCCCGGTGATGCCCGTGATCAGCGCGCGGTCGACGCTCATCTCGTCTCTCCTTCGGCTTCCGTCGACGCCTGCCGCGCCGACTCCCCCGGCTCACCCACTTCGAAGAACCCGAGGTTCCGCAGCAGCCGGAGGGTGAGCAGGACCACCGCACCGAGGAAGAGCAGCGCGGCGTAGCCCTCCAGCCGGGTGAAGGAGACCGCGATGATGCAGAAGCAGGCGGTCAGAAAGTAGATGGAGAGGACCGCCGAGCGGTGGGAGCCCTCGGACTCGAGCAGGCGGTGATGGATGTGAAGGCGATCGGCCTTCATGATGTTGGCCCTCCGGCGCATCCGGCGCAGGATCGAGAGCAGCGTGTCGATCAGCGGAACCGCCAGGGCGAGTAGCGGCACGATGAACGTCAGGAGGGTTACCCGCTGGTAGCCCTCCAGCGCAAGCAGGGAAAGTGAATAGCCGATGAAGAGAGCGCCGGTGTCCCCCACGAAGATGCGAGCCGGGGGAAAGTTGTAGGGGAGAAAGCCGAGCAGCGCCCCGACCAGCGCGACCCCCACCAGGACGCCCAGCACGTGATTCCCCTGCCAGGCGATGAAGGTGAGTGTCACCGCGATGATGGCCGCGATCCCGCTGGCGAGACCGTCGAGGCCGTCCATCAGGTTGATCGAGTTGGTGACGACGACGATCCAGAGCGTGGTCACCACCCAGATCAGCCAGGTGGGGAAGTACCAGACCTGGCGCGAGATCGGGTCGGTCAGGTGATCGATCTGAAAGCCGAAGGAGATGGCGATCCCCGCCGCCGCGACCTGGACCACGAGCTTGGGAAGGGCGCCGAGTCCCCAGCGGTCGTCGAAGGCACCGAGGCTCAGGACCAGAAGACCACCCAGGAGCAGGCCCTCCAGGTGGGAGCGGAAGCCGGTCTCCTCGGGGACCAACAGCACCGCCGCCGCCAGCCCCACGAAGAAGCCCAGCGCCACGGAGATTCCGCCCAGCAGCGGGATGTTGGGGCGCCGGTTGACCTTGCGCTCGTCGGGTCGGTCGATCGCACCGAGGGTGATGGCGAGGCGAGCGACGATCGGCGTCGCCAGGGCGGAAACCGCGAGCGCGATCAGGAATGCGAAGGTGATGCGACCAGATCGTCACGGGGCCCTCAGGCGTGGCTGACTCCGGCCAGGGTCACTGAAGATTCCAGCCTGCGCCATCACGGCCGGCTCAGTCCACATAGCCGTATCCGTATCGATCGGCGCCGCGGATCTCGCCGTTCAGGACCATGCCGAGCACCCGGCCTCGATCGACGACCTCCAGGGCGGAGGTCACCTCCTCCTCGGCGGTCGAGTCGGCCCTGACCACGAAGACGATCCCGTCGCAGAGATCGGTGATGATCTTGGCGTCGGGAATTCCGAGGACCGCGGGCACGTCGAGAATCACCCGGTCGTAGCGCTGGGCCAGCTGCTCGATCAGCTCGTTCATCCGCGACGAGGCGAGCAGCTCGGACGGATTGGGCGGCAGGGAGCGAACCGGCAGCACCTCGAGGCGGAGAGCCCTGGACCTCGGTGATCGCCTCCTCCAGGGCGGCCTCCCCCTCCAGCAGCTCACAGAGGCCGGCGTCGACGCGCAGCCCCAGGGATTGGTGCACCTTCGGCCTGCGGAGATCGCAGTCCACCAGCAGCACCCGCCGCCCGACGCTCATGGCCGACACCAGCGCGAGATTGACGGCGGCCGTGGTCTTGCCCTCCCCCGCGACCGCGCTGGTCACGGCGATGGTGCGAAGCGGCTGCTGGGCGGCGAGGGCATCGATGCGGCCGCGCAGAGTGCGGAACTGCTCGGCGACGTAGGATTCCGGCTGCAGCATGGTGATGCGGCGCTTGTTGAGCCCACCCACCGTCTCGGGAGGGGCTCCGGAGGAGCGCGCGAACCACCGCTTCCAGAAGGGCCTCTGCGCCGGTCTCGCCGGCGGGGCCGGCGCCGGGCCGTAGTCGGGCACCCCTTCCTTCGCCACCGGGACGTCCGGAACGACCGGAGCCGCGGGCGCGGCGGCCGTCTCGCGAACCCGCTGGGTGCGCTGCTCCTCCGCGCGCCGAAGAGCGTCGTAGACCTTACCCATCAGAATTCCTCTACTCGCCGCGCGCGGAAGAAACCGAACAGGCCACGCCGCTTCCGCTCGATCTCTCGAGTGGAAGGGGTAGCAGACTCGGAGACCGGCTCCCGATCGACCAGACCGAGATCACGGGCGACTTCCGTGATCGCGTCGGCTCCGAGGGTCTCTTTCTCGCGTGCGAATCCCAGCAGCAGCGCGCTGTCGCAGACGATGTTGACCAGGCGCGGTGTCCCGCTGGAAACCGCGTGGATCCTGCGAAGCGCCGCGGCTCTTGAAGATCCCCTTGCCCGTGTAGCCGGCGAGGCGAAGGCGCTCCTGGACGTAGGCGGCCGTCTCCTCCTCCGTGAAGGGACGCAGCTGGTGGCGAAGCACGATCCTCTGGCGCAGCTGTCGAAGCCCCGGATCCGCCAGCATCTCCCAGAGCTCCGGCTGCCCCACCAGCAGGATCTGGATCAGCTTCGAGGTCGGCGTCTCGAGATTGGAGAGCAGCCGGATCTCCTCCAGCATCTCCGGCGAGAGAGTCTGGGCCTCGTCCACGATCAAGAGCGTGGTGAGATCCTGCTCGAGCCGTCCGATCAGGAAGCGATTCAGGGTGAGCAGGTACTCGCCCTTGGTGCTGCACCTCTCCTCGATCCCGAACTCGTCGAAGAGGACGCGGAAGAAGTCGAGGGGCTCGAGCTTGGGATTGAAGATGAAGGCGGAGAGCGTCTCCCGGTCGAGCTGGGCGAGGAGCGCGTGGAGCAAGGTCGTCTTTCCGGTGCCGATCTCCCCGGTCAGAAGCACGAATCCCTTGCGAGCCTGAACACCGTAGACCAGGGTGGCGAGACCCTCGCGGTGGGTGTCTCCGAGATACAGGAACGCCGGGTCCGGCGTCATCTCGAAGGGGCTCTGCACGAGTCCGTAGTAGGAGTGATACATGGGGATCTTCCTAGCCCCGCTCCCCGGCCGGCGGAGTCCGGCGTCTCCGCCTCTTCTCCCTCGATGATCTCCTGGACGAATCCGGGAACCCCGTTCACGGCCCAGTTGCCGGCGACGGCGCCGACCAGCACCACGAAGGTGACGGCCACCGCCGCCACCGCGTTGCGAATCCGGCGGCGGCGCATCGCGGCGCGATCCGATTCGAGGACGATCCCGGGAATCGAGGCCAGCACCGGGAAGCGCAGCGCCGCCTGGAGCTGGCGCGCCCCGTGGAAGGAGGAGTCGATCGCCTCGAGGAGCACGGCGAGGCCGGCGCCCAGCGCGATCCCCAGGAGCAGCCCGACCACGACGATCACGATGCGGTTGGGCGAGAAGGGCTCGGGGGGCGGAAACGCGGACTCGAGGATCCGGAACTGCTCGCCCTTCTGGCGCCGCTCCATGTTGGCGGCGACACCGGCCTCGAGGCGCTTGTTGCTGAACTCCTGGTAGCTCGCGAAGAGGTGCTGGTACTCGCGCTCCAGCGCGGCGAGCTGCTCGGCGACCCGCGGCGTCCCCGCCAGGTTGGCGTGGATCTCGGCGATCTGGTTGTTCAGCCGCTCGATGTCCTGGCGCGCAGCGGCGGCGCGCAGACTGGGCGCGCTGCTGCTCCGCCCGGGCGTTCTGCTGGGCGGGGGAGAGGCCCTCATCCCCTCCTTCGGCGCCAGCGCTTTCGATCTTCGCCTTCACCTCCGCGATCTCCTGCTGGGTGGCGACGATGTCGGGATGCTTCTCCGTGAAGCCCCGGCCGCGGTACTCCGCGAGCTGGAGCTCCAGGAGCTCGAGCTTGCGGCCGGGAGTCATCTGACTGGGATGGTCGGTGAGCGACGCCCCTCCCGCGAGCACCTGCTGCTTGTAGAACGCCTCGTCGCTCTCGGCGATGGCCAGGTCGCTCTGGGCATCGCGGATCATGTCGACGGCCCGCTCGAGGAGCCGCTGATTGGACTGCAAGATCCTCGGGAAGCCGCCCCGGATTCGCATCCTTCACCTCCGCAATCCGGGCCTCCACCTCGGCGATGCGGGTCGAGAGCCGGTCGAGCTCCGCTTCGATGAACTCCGAGGTGTCGCCCGAGACCTGCACCCGCTCCTTCAGGTGCTCGTCGATGAAGTCGTTGGCGAGGCGGTTGGCGACGGCCGCGGCGGTGGTCGCGGACTCGCTGCGGAAGTAGAGGCGGAAGGTGTTGATCTCGAAGTCGCGCTGGCGCCTCCTGTCCGTCACCTCGAGCTCCGGCAGCACGGGCTCGATGCGGATGTCGCTCCGCATCAGCGAGATCACCTCCTCGCGGGTCATCTCCTTCGACTCCTCGGGATAGAGCTCGAGCTCGGTGATGATCCGCGAGAGGCGGCCGCGGCTCAGGATCTGCATCGTCATCAGGTGCAGGCGGCCCTCGAGCTCGCTCTCCTCCATGGTCGGCTCGATGAGCCCCTTGGAGATGGACTGGGGCTCGACGAGCAGCGTGGTCCAGGCTTCGTACACGTTCGGCAGCACGGCCGCCGTGACGATCGACAGCCAGGAAGACGGCCCCCGCGACCACGGCCATGGTGCCCTGGCGGCGGCGCAGCACGCCGCCGAGATCTTGGATCTGGAGTCCCTGCTCCGGGTTCATGGGTTGGCTCCGTTCTTCAGAGGGCGCACTCAGAGGCGAATCGGATCGAACTGATACTCGACACCGAGATTGACGCGAAACCGGTCGTAGTCACGCCCGAAAGCCGAGTCCCCGCCCCTGCTCTGGTCCCAGTAGATGGCGTTGCCGTAGAGTGTGGTTCGCTCGGTGAGGCGATAGCGAACGTCGAGCCTGAGCCACAGGGTCAAGATGTCGATGTCCTGATCGACCTCGACGGCCCTGAGAGCGAACGACTCCGCGACATCCGTGAACCCCGCGCCGAAGCGACCGGCGAGAGGTCCGCCGGCATCACGGCGATCGACGGTCTGGACCCCGTCGGTCGCCTGGGACTGGCGCGTCAACGGCGACGCGGAAGCTGGAGCTGCCAGCGCGGGGACGGCCTCCACTCGAGGACGCCGCTCACGATGTCGGCGACGGTGCTCGAGCCCAGGCCCGACGAGTCGCTCTGCTGGCGGCGGTAGGAGATCGTGCCGGACCACTGCTCCCAGCGCTTGCTGAGGCTCAGGTTGGCGAAGTAGGTGAGGCTGCTGTCGCTCCCCGATGGAACCGGCCCCGCGAGCTCCAGATCCGTACGGATGGACCGCACCGCACGTTCTCCTGCGCGGGGGTGAGATTCTGGTCGATGACGTCGCAATCCGCGGTCAGGATCAGAGTCCCCTCTTCCCTGGAGCAGCTCGTCGCTCTCACCAGCCTGTTCTCACCTTCGATGGACAGCAGCGGGTACAGGAGCTGATTGGGGGCGAACGGCCACGATATTGTCCTGGTCGTCGCCCTTCACCCAGGTGGGACCCGCAGCCACGCTGAGCTCGAGGGTCTCGTCGAACTGGTGCCGCCAGCTCCCGAAGACGTTGTAGAAGTCCGTCGACTGACTCCTCCGGACGGAGCTGGCGTCGTAGGACGAACGCCGATAGCTGACGCCCCCTCCGAGCTGGTCTCGCCGCGAAATCGTCTGCGTGTAGTGTCCCAGGGCGCTCAGGGTCTGGCGGTCGGAGCGCTCCTCGCGGTCGAAGTCGATCAGGTTGTGCCCCAGCTTCAACCTCAGCATCCGGGTCGGTCCCAGGTTGTGGGTCAGACTCGCGTCGACGGTGTTGCGGGTGTTCTCGTCGCGACGGAAGCCGAATGCGGTGGCGTCTACGACCTGCGTCCCCCACGCCCGTGGTGACCACCTCGTTGAAGCGGTTCAGGGATCGGAAGCGACCGAACCGATCGGAGAGCTCCAGGCGTGTGGTGGGATTGACCTGCCAGCTCAGCTTGCCGTTGGCCAGATGGGTCCAGCCGCGCGCCTCGACCGAGTCGATGAAATACTCGTAGGATGGCCGGTAGCGGAGCTTCCACTGGAGCTCGCCTTCGTGGTCTTCCAGAAGTACGTCCGGCTCGATCCGGAAGCTGTAGTCGTCCACCTCCTCGGTCTCGGTGGCATAGACGTTGCTGTCGTAGGCGCCCTCGGCACGGACACCCAGGGTCAGCTCCTGGGCGGAGCTCGCCAGCGGGAGAAACAGAAGAGCGACGATGATCGACCATCGGTAAGCGTTCACGAGCCCCCCATCCCCAGTCTCAGTCCGGCACCACGATGGTGTCGCCCGGGACCAGCAGCAGGTTGGTCCCCGGCGCCTTGCCGGCCACGTAAGCGTCGTAGTTGAATCGGTACTCCACCTCGCCGCTCTCCGAGCGGCGGATCACCTTCACCCTCTTCTTGTCGGCGAAGGGGCCGAAGCCGCCGGCAGTGGAGATGGCGTCCAGCACCCGCACATCCTTGCCGAGCGGAACCGGCCCGGAGCGCACGACCTCACCGACCACGAAGACGTGCTTGCTTCCAATCCCCTCGACGACCACGGTGACATCGGGGTTGGCGACGTACTCGCTGAGATCCCGGGTGAGCACCTCCTTGAGCTCGAGGGTGGTGAGGCCCTCGGCCTGAACGTCGTCCAGCAGGGGCACCGAGATCTTCCCGTCCGGCCGCACCGGGACCCTGGACACTGAGCTCCGGGTTCTTCCAGACCCGGATCGTCAGCATGTCCCCGGCACCGATCACGTACTCCGCCTTCTCCATCGGGGGCGGCTCCGGCGGATGGGGCGTCCCGCTTCCGACGCAGCCCGCCGAGACGGCGAGCGCCAGCAGCACCGAAACAACCCCCGTCTTCCCGCCAATCATCGCCACCCCCTGGTATCCGACACCACTCACCGATCGTCGTTCAGGCCGTTTTCCTTCATCTTGTAGAGAAGGGCCTTGTAGCTGATCTGAAGCTGCTCGGCGGCCTCCTTCCGGTTCCAGCGCGTCTGTTGGAGCACCCGCTCGATCACCCTCTTTTCGGCGACCCGGGCCGCGCGTTTAGAAATCGCCTTGAGATCCACGCCCCTTGCCGTCGGCCAGATCCGAGCCCAGGGCCTCCAGATCGAGGAAATCCGCCGGATCCTCGTGATCGGTGTGGGGATTCTCCCGCAGTGCGATCTCCTGGAGGACCGCCTGCTCGTTGCCCAGCACGACCATGCGCCGGACCATGTTCTCGAGCTCCCGGACGTTCCCGGGCCAGTGGTACTCGGCGAAGATCGCCATGGTCTCGGGGGAGAGCGGCTTCGCGTCCTTCCGGTACTGCTCCCCGAACTTGCGCAGGAAGTGGTCGGCCAGGAGGGGAATCGCGTCGGCTCGTTCGCGGAGCGGAGGAAGCTGGACCGTCACCACGTTGAGCCGGTAGTAGAGATCCTCGCGGAACTCGCCGCTCTCGACCGCCTCCTCGAGGTCGCGGTTGGTGGCGGCGAGGATCCGCGCATCCACCCTGACGTCGGCCTCCCCGCCCAGGCGGGAGAACTCGCCGTCCTGGAGCACCTGGAGAAGCTTGGCCTGGAGGGCGGGACTCATCTCGGCGATCTCGTCGAGGAAGATCGTCCCCTGGTGGGCGTACTCGAACTTGCCGAGCTTGCGCTTCTGGGCTCCCGTGAACGCCCCCTTCTCGAAGCCGAAGAGCTCGCTCTCGAGCAGCTCCGAGGGAAGCGCCGCGCAGTTCACCTTCACGAAGGGGCGATCCCGCCGATCCGAGAGCTGGTGCAGGGTGCGCGCCACCAGCTCCTTGCCGGTACCGCTCTCGCCCCGGATCAGGACCGTGATGTCGGTGTCCGCGACCTGCTCGATGATCTCGCGAACCTCCTTCATCTTGCCCGCCTCGGCCCCTTCGATCAGGGCGTCCGTCTCCCGGCGAGCGCGGTCGCGGAGCTCCGCGACCTCCCTCTTGAGCGCGCGGGTCTCCAGGGCCTTCTGGAAGGCCAGCTCCAGCTCCTCTCCTTCGAAGGGCTTGCGCAGAAAGTCCGACGCCCCGAGGCGCATGGCCTCGACGATGGTGCGGGCGTGTCCATGGCCCGAGAGCATGACGACCGGAACGTCGGGCAAGCGGCTCTTCAGCTGGCGCAGCGTCTCGAGCCCGTCCATCCCCTCCAGAACGACATCGAGACTCACCAGATCCGGCCGGGTTTCGTCGAGGTTGGCCAGGGCCTCCTCTCCACCGAGAGCGGTGAAGACCTCGTAGCCCTGCCGCGAGACCAGCTGTTCCAGCAGCTCGCACAGGCTGGGATCATCGTCGATCACCAGCACTCGAAACGCTTCAGCCACGGATGGTCCCTGCCTCCATGGACGCGATTGGGGTCATTCCCTCACAGGTTGCGGAGCGACCGCCTGCTCTTGCGAGATTCGTGCCACCCCGCATGAGTACTTTCCTTCCCTTTCCAGGAAAGCAAGTGGATGCAGTATGAAATACTTTTCCACATCTGGGAAGTAGGCTCCCCTATGGGAAGGAACGTTCCTTCGCAGCCGAGCCACCGAGAGAAGCGCAGGGCCTTTGGAGTGAGCCGATCTTCCCCTACCGTTCCGGTGAGACCGCCGTGGCGGTCTGCCCCCGCTTGGCACACATTTCGCACATCAGCCGGGCCCTGGCGCGGCCAGAACGCGAGGAGCAGGAGAGAGATGCAGAGGGGCTCGATGCGGGTGATGGCCGTCGCCGCCGCACGCCCGAACTTCATGAAAGTCGCACCCTTGCTGCGCGAGTTGCGTGCCCGGGAGGAGTTCGAGGTCTTCCTGGTCCACACCGGACAGCACTACGACGCGGCATGTCCGATCAGTTCTTTTCGCAGACCTCGGGATCGCCCGCCCGATGTGAACCTGGAGTGGGCTCGGGTTCCGCATGGGGAGATGACTGCCGAGGTGCTGAAGCGCATCGAGCCGGTGATTGCCGATCAGCGGCCAGACGCTCTGATCGTGGTGGGAGACGTCAACTCCACCCTCGCCGCCGCCCTGGCCGCCGTGAAGCTCGGCGTACCGGTCGCTCACGTGGAGGCCGGGCTCCGCTCCTTCGATCGCTCGATGCCCGAGGAGATCAACCGTCTCCTCACGGACGCCATCTCCACCTGGCTCTTCGTCACCGAGAGCGCCGGGGAGGAGAACCTTCGCCGCGAAGGGATCGATCCGAGCCGGATCCATTTCGTCGGGAACGTGATGATCGATACCCTTCTCGAGAATCTCGAACGCGCCCGGAAACTCGATACACTGGAGCGCTTTTCTCTGACTCCGAAGGGCTATGGGGTGTTGACGCTACACCGACCCAGCAACGTGGACGAGCCGCATCGGCTCGGGCGCCTCTTCGACGTCCTCGAGGAGATCCACGACGAGCTCCCGATCGTCTTCCCCGTCCACCCCCGAACCGCCGCCTCGATCGAGGGGCTGCTGGGCGGCCGCCCGCTCCGGCTGCGCACCACGGCGCCACTGGGCTATCTCGACTTCCTGCGACTGATGTCCGAAGCCCGGCTGGTGCTGACCGATTCCGGCGGAATCCAGGAAGAGACCACGGTTCTCGGGGTGCCGTGCCTGACGCTGCGAGAGAACACCGAGCGTCCGGTGACCGTGACTCAGGGAACCAATCGCGTCGTCGGCTCGGATCCGGAGGTGATCCGCAGCGAGGTCCGCAAGGTGCTCGACGGCGAGACCCGCAGGGGCCGGATCCCCGATCGCTGGGACGGGGCGGCGGCGCGGCGCATCGTGGACGTTCTCGAGAAGGACCTGGGAGCCTCCGAATGAGCGAGAAACAGCCGGCATGGCGGCGGTTCTACGCGGGATGGCTCGAGATCGCCGCGCGCTTCGGCGAGGTGCAGACACTGCTGGTGCTGGCGATCGTCTACACTCTGGTGCTGGGCCCGGTCGCCCTGGTGCTGTTCGCCTTTCGAAGGGACCTGCTGCAGAAGCGCGGGCTTCACGTCTCGGGCAGCGCCTGGTCGGAGGCCGACACCGCCGGCGCCGATCTGGAGCGCGCCAAGCGCCTGTTCTGAGCCAGAAGGACGAGCCAGGTAGATGGACATCCTCGGAATCTCATGCTTCTACCACGACGCCGCTGCCGCACTGCTGCGCGACGGGGACCTCGCTCGCCGCGGCCCACGAGGAGCGCTTCACCCGCAAGAAGCACGACCCCGAGCTTCCCAGGAACGCGGTGCAGTACTGCCTCTCGGAGGCGGGCATCGGGGTGAACGACCTCGACTATCTGGTCTTCTACGACAAGCCCTTCATCAAGTTCGAGCGGATGCTGCTCACCTATCTGGCCACCTTCCCCCGCTCCCTGCCCTCCTTCTCCAAGGCGATGCCGATCTGGATGAAGGAGAAGCTCTGGATGCCGAAAGCCATCGAGAAGGGTCTCGGATACGAAGGCGAGGTGCTCTTCGCCGAGCATCACCAGTCCCACGCGGCCTCGGCCTTCCTTCCCTCCCCCTTCGAAGAGGCGGCCATCCTGACCATCGACGGCGTGGGCGAATGGGCGACGGCCACACAGGGAGTCGGACGCGGCAACGGATTCGAGCTGTTCAAGGAGATCCGATTCCCCCACTCCCTCGGTCTGCTCTACAGCGCCTTCACCTACTACCTCGGCTTCAAGGTCAACAGCGCCGAGTACAAGGTGATGGGCGCCGCACCCTACGGCGAGCCGAAGTACTACGAGACGATCCTCGAGCACCTGGTCGACCTCCGGGAGGACGGCTCCTTCAAGCTGAACATGAAGTACTTCGCCTACCACTACGGCCTCACCATGACCAACCAGCGCTTCGCGAAGCTGTTCGGTCATCCGCGGCGCGAGCCCGAATCCCAGATGGAGGACTTCCACTGGGACATGGCGGCGAGCGTGCAGAAGGTCACCGAGGAGATCGTTCTGCGAATCGTCCGGGACCTCCACGAGCGCACCGGGCTCCCGAACCTCTGCATGGCGGGCGGTGTCGCACTCAATTGCGTGGCCAATGGGCGCATCATCCGGGAAAGCCCCTTCGAGCAGCTGTGGGTACAGCCCGCAGCGGGCGATGCGGGCGGAGCGCTCGGTGCGGCGCTGTTCGTGGAGAACTGCGTGCTGGGCCGCCCGCGCAAGCTGCGCATGGACCACGCGTACTGGGGCCCGAGCTATTCCGACCAGGAGATCCGGCGTTTCCTGGACGACCGCGGCGCGCCCTACCAGACGCTTTCCCGCGATGAGATGATCGCGGAGACGGCCCGCCGGCTCGACGAGGAGCAGGCCGTGGTGGGATGGTTCCAGGGGCGCCTCGAGTGGGGCCCGCGCTCGCTCGGGAGTCGCTCGATCCTCGCCGATCGCGCGAAATCCGGAGAACTGGAAGAGGGTCAACCTGAAGATCAAGTTCCGCGAGAGCTTTCGCCCCTTCGCACCGGCGGTCCTGGCCGACAAGGCCTCGGACTGGTTCGAGATCGACCGGGAGAGCCCCTACATGCTGCTGGTCTGCCAGGTCAAGGAGGGTCGCGAGATTCCCGCCGTCACCCACGTGGACGGCTCCGCGCGCCTCCAGACGGCGACCCGCGACACCCACCCGGAGTTCTACGACCTGCTCGCGCGATTCGATCAGCGCACCGGCTGTCCGGTGCTGATCAACACCTCCTTCAACGTCCGGGGGGAGCCGATCGTCTGCACTCCCGAGGACGCCTACCTGTGCTTCATGCGCACCGACATGGACGTGCTGGTGATGGGCAACCAGATCCTCGACAAGCGCGATCAGCCCGAGCTGGTCGAGGATTTCGACTGGCGCGAGCGCTACGAGCTGGACTGAACCGACACCCCCCGGACCAGGAACGAAGAAAGGAACGAGGGACTCTCGATGACATCGATTCTCCGTGAACTCTGGGCCTTCATGAGGGTCCGGAAGAAGTGGTGGCTGGGACCGATCTTCGTCACGATGATTCTTCTCTCGGCGCTCATCATGCTGACCGAAGGGTCGGCGGTGGCTCCCTTCATCTACGCGCTGTTCTAGCCGAAGAGCACCGTTCCGAGAGGTGGAGAGCGTTGACCAGCGAGGTCGAGGCGAAGACTGCGGAGAGCGGGGCGGGCGACCTCCAGCCCGTCCCGAGCGCTGTCACCGTCGTCGCCCTGTGGGTCGCTGATCGGGCTCGCCATCGCTCGTCTACGCTCCGATCCTCGGACTACATGGTCATCCACTGGACGCTGGTACGACGACTACTCCCACGGCTTCCTGATCGTGCCCCTGGCCGCTCTGGTTCGCATGGGAGCGGCGTGCCGAAGCTGCGCCGCGTGGAGTTCTCGGGAAGCTGGCTCGGCCTGATCCCGCTGGCGATGGGAACGCTCACGCTCCTGATCGGACGCCTGGGCATCGAGCTCATGAACATGCGGATCTCCTTCGTGCTCACCCTGATCGGGCTGGTGCTGCTGCTGCTGGGGCGCCGGGCCTTCCGGATCCTCGCCTTCCCCCTGCTCTTCCTGTTCCTGATGGTCCCGCTGCCGCAGTCGGTGGTGAACATCGTCGCCTTCCCGCTCCAGCTGATGCGCGACGGACTTCGCGGTGAACGCGCTCTACCTGCTCGAGATCCCCGCGCTGCGCGAGGGGAACATCATCCACCTGGCGAATACCCAGCTCTTCGTCGCGGAGGCCTGCAGCGGGCTCCGGTCGCTGACGGCCCTGATCACGCTGGGTGTGATCTTCGCCTACTTCTTCCGCAAGTCGACGGCGGAACGCGTCATCATCGTGCTCTCCGCGATTCCGATCGCGATCCTGGTGAACGCCTTCCGCGTCGCGCTGACCGGAGGTCCTCACCCACCACCTGGGCGAGGAGGCGGCGAGCGGCTGGATCCATCAGACCGAGGGCCTCTTCACCTTCGGCATCGCCTTCCTGCTGCTGCTTGCTCGAGGCGTGGCTGCTCTCGCTGCTCTGGCCCAAGTCCTGGCGAGGCAGCAGAAAGCGGAGGGCCGCGACATGATGCGACTCGTGGCGGCAGTCGCTGTTCCTCGCGCTCAACGCCTACGTCTACCACTTCTTCGCCCGGAGCGAGCTGAATCCGCCGCGCGAGAGCTTCGACAGCTTCCCGATGGAGCTGGAGGGCTGGGCGTGCGACGAGCGCCAGACGATCCCCCCGAAGTCAGCGACATCCTCGGCGCCACCGACGTCTTCCTGTGCGCCTTCCGCCGCGTTCGGCGACCAGCCGGGCGCCGCCGTCAACGTCTACGTCGGCTATCACGAGACCCAGATCCGCGAAGACTGGCGGGGGCCTCAGCAGAAGCGCCATCCACCCCCCGAAACACTGCCTGCCCGGCTCGGGCTGGGACGTGATCGAGACCGGGACCGTCGAGCTCGACCTCCCGGGTCTTCCCCAGAGGCCCGGCCACCGTGAACCGGCTCGTGATCGCCAAGGGCAACCAACGCCAGCTCACCTACTACTGGTACCAGTCCCGGGGCCGCGTGATCGCGGAGGACTACATGAAGATGGTGCACCTCTTCTGGGACCGGGCCACGAAGAGCCGGACCGATGGCAGTCTGGTGCGCCTCACGGTGGAGATGTACCGACAGCGACGAGGAGACCGCAGAGGCGGATCTTCGCGAGGTGGCCTCCCTGGTGGTTCCGCTGCTCCCCCGCTACGTGCCCGAGTAGCGCGCGACGGTCCGATCGAAGAGCGCCGCCATCCGTCGCATGTTGTCACGAATGTCGGCTTCGGCTTCGACGACCGCGCGATTCTCCCGGAACGCCCGCTCGCGGAGCGTCCCATCATCGATGGCGCGACATAGGCAGGAGGCAAGTTGCTCTGCGTCGCCCGGATCGAAGAGGAGACCCGTTTCGCCGTCGCGGACCCAGGGCGTGTTCGCATCGATCCGGGTGACCACCGGTAGCAGGCCGGTCGCAAGCGCCTCCAGCAAGGACTCGCTCGCTCCATCGCTGAGGGACGGGGAGACGTACACATCGGCCGACCGAAGCAGCGATGGGATTTCGCAGTGAGGGACGAATCCGGTGAAGTCGACGAGAGCGTCGAGTCCTGCGCCGCGGACCTGCTCCCGGTGCCGATCGAGCAGATGACCTCCCCCGGCGAAGGTGCAGTGGAACGACCGGCCCGAGCGGTGAAGGAGCTCCAACGCCCGGATCAGCGTCTGAAGGTCGTACACCGGTGCGTGACTTCGGGTGCAGATCAGCCGAAAGGCTTCCGGCCGCGGCATGCTGGAATCGGCGCGAAACATCTCCAGATCCACTCCGATCGGGAACCGCTCGATCTTCTCGGCGGGAACTCCGAAGCCGAGCAGGGCCTGCTCCAGGTTCTCCGACACGGCGTGCACCAGATGAGCTCTCCGACAGACGAAACGAGCCACCGTCCGGTGGATCTTCCGGCGCCACGGGGGATGATCCGGATGCACCAGGACGTCCCCCCCGCACGCCGATACCACCAGCGGACCCGGCGCCAGGAGCGCCCCGACGAGTCCGTTGGAGACCAGATAGGGTGCAAAGACCAGGTCGGGCCGGTATCGCCTCACGACCTCGGCGGACGCGCGGAAGGCGGGTGATGAAGAGGGACTTGTTCTTGTACTTGTCGAAGGGCTCGGCTCCCACGAAGACCGAGTCCACGCCATCGAGGCGATCGGGGTGAAAGCTCACGACGAGCAGCGTGTGACCGAGCTGGCGCAGATGTCGAGCGTACAGGTGGGTCCACGAAGCGTTGGTGTGAGAGATCATCAGGATCCGCAAGCTGCCACCTTCTCCCGACTCCTCCTGGATGGATGAGATATGGTAGGACGTCGAAGGCAAGAGCGGGGGGGGA
This sequence comes from uncultured delta proteobacterium, assembly GCA_963722885.1. Taxonomy (GTDB): domain Bacteria; phylum Myxococcota_A; class UBA9160; order UBA9160; family UBA6930; genus CAVXZE01. Next base: position 3,636 of record CAVROS010000001.1, on the reverse strand, counting down.
GTTGAACCGCGGGAGACCGAGACCGGTCTGGCTCGGTCCGACGATCGCGCTGATCGCGAGCCATCTCGCGATCAGCGCGATCCTCGCCGCCGCCACCGGCGGGCGGGAGATCGGCGACGACGCGCCTCACCTTCTGGACCTGGTCCGCGCTCCGTTCTCCTTGTTCGGCGACTACCGGGCGGCCGGCTACTCCGACACCTGGGGATCCTTTCCACCCCTGCTGCCGCCTGCTCTTCGGGCTGCTGGTCCGGCCCTGGCTCGCCCTGGGCTCCGATTTCTGGGCGATCCGGCTCGGCGCGCTCTGCTGGAGCATCCTCGCCCTGCTGGGATTCCACTGGCTGGCGTGCGGCGGCCCGGGAGCTCCAAGGCGCCGGCTATCCGCGCGCACTGTGGCTCTTCGCGCTCTCTCCGTCCCTGCTCGCGGCGAGCGCCATCCTCCCCCAGGAGGAGGCCTACGTCTGTCTGTTCGGAGTGCTGCTCTTCGCGGCAGCGCGCCAGGAGCGCTGGGATCTGTTGCCGCTGGCTTTCGCCCTGAGGTCGATCACGTAGTCCACATAGGCGGCAACTTCCGAACCCATGGCACGAAGCCGTTTCTCCTCTTGCTCGGAACCACGCTTGCGAGACTTCGGCTGGTACCGAGGTTTCGGCTCACCTTCCGGACTGAAACTCGCATTCTTCACACCATCCGGTGGCAGAGGATACTCGGCCAAGCACTGGCGACGCTGATAGATCTTCATCTGACCCGCGTATTCCAGCACCTTGACCCGTTCTCGCTTGCGGCCAGGCACCCAGTAGTAGTTGGCATTGAGAGCCACGTAGCCATACTGGTCCGTTTCTCGTTCGTGCACCTGGTAGGGAGCCGGAAGGTGCGATGGCAGTGGATTCAGGTAATGGCGTTCGTGCTCGAAAGCCTTCGCGGGAATCAGTCCCGTCTTGGCAACCGGACGATGCTCCATCCGCACCGTGGCCCACTCGAATGCCTGCCGGTTCAGATCCTCCAGGCTCTCAAAGCTGCGACCGGGCAGGAAGCTTGTCTCGACGCTCCAGAAACTCCTTTCATTTCCGGCTTTTCGATTGGGATGATTGATGGCGTGGCAGATAAATTCAAAGCCATACTGCCTGGCGAACGAGACCATCTCTGGCACGATCACGGCGTTTTTGCCCGTGCCTCGCAGGCGGGCCAAGTTCGTGTTGTCGATAATGCCTTGCTTGGCCGCATGGCCCCAGTACATCAACGCCTCGTGCAGAAAACACTTCATCGCGAAACGGTTAAACACGCGATAGAACTTGAGGTATTTCCGCTTCGAGTAACGCAAGTACAGCAGGCTGGCAATCACCTTGATCTTCTGGCCCGACAGCTTCACCCGATACACGGTCGTATCGTGCTGCATCTCCTCGCCCGGCACGTCCGGCACGCGATCACAACGGGTCTTCGGTGGTTGGCTAATCCCCAGCTCGGAGAGCAAGCGAGTCAACGTCGAATAGCCGATCTGGATGCCCTCCTCTTCGACCAGCTTCTCATGGACTCGCTGGATCCGGTGATCACAGTCCCGATAAAGACGCTCCAAAAGCTCTCGGTCGATTTGGGTTTTGTCTTTCCGTTGTGACCGAGACACGACTCCTTTCTGCTTGATAATCCGCCGAACCGTATTGCGACTGAGGTTCAGTCGCCGGCTGATTTCCCGCACCGCCATCCCTTCGGTGTGCAGCAGATAAACGGCATTACATTTGTCCGGATCGATCATGGAGTTCCTTGATCCTTTCCTTGAAAGTGTCGAGATTGCTCAAGAGACCTGCCGTCAGCAGGTTCGCTTGAGCGTAAAAAGGCCGGCTTGCCAGACGACGATCATGGCACTTCAATACCACACGCTGCATCGACTTCTGTAGGGACTGCAATTCTTTCAACAGCACGCGTTCGAAGTCGCTGCAACCTTCGAGGTCGTCGGGCACGTTCTTCATTTGGTCGAGCGACCAATTCAGCTTGCCCTCGGCGATGGCGGCCCGTAAGGAATCGGGCCCGCGGAAGTACCCATCGGCCAGCAGCTCGATGTCGCGTACACTCAGACGCTTGCCCGCGACCAGCTGGATGAACTGTTCCAGCTGCGTTCGTCGTCACCGAGTTCATGCGCATGAACGGGCGAAGTGTGTACATGTAACTGTAGACGGGAAACGTTCCGCGGAAGAGAATCCGCTGAATCTCCTCGCTCATTTCATCGAGCAGATTGCGCCGCATGCAGACCCAACCTTTACTTCGTGATAGCGATTCGGCGACGTCGGCGACGCTCATGCCGTGAATGGTCAAGAGTTCCACCACGAATTTCGCTTGTTCGAGGATTTGCAGGCTCTTATTGGGGGCGGCACGCATCAGAGCAACGATGCCAGATGCTTCTTCCTCGCCCAGCGATACATAGGGAACGCTAATGAAGCCCCAGTTTCTCGGCGCTACGGCGTCGCTTGAAACCGTCCAGAAGGAACCGGTCATCCGGCGTGTCGACACCTTCCAGCGGTTCTTCGATGCCTCGCTCGGCAATCGACGCCAGCACGCGCGCTTCGCCGGCGGCGTCCCGCAGCCGATAGTCCTCGTACCGCAAGTTCAGGCTGGATAGTTCAACGTTTTCGCTCAATGCAACGTCTCCTAAGGTGGATGTTGATGCAGAAAACGCAAAACGTATTCCCTCCTCGGACGATACGCCATGCTGCGTTGTCTCAGTACTTGCCGCAGCCACCCGACGACCTCAACGTGGCTCAACCTGATGCCGTCAATCATCCATATCAACGTGCGGATGTAGGGCAGCATGGGAGAGTTGACGATCGACGATTCATCGAGGACGACCCCATTGAGGTCCAGCTCGATGGCCACCGGCAGTTCGGCTGGAAGGGGTTGCGTTGCGTTTTCCGCAAGCGGCGAGTCTGCTGGGTCTGCAGGCTCACACGGCCGTGGCTTCGTGTGGGCCGATCCCTCGCATGACGATTCGCAAGCCGTCGAAGGCGAAGTGCGGTAACGCCTGGCATTCAAGGCGTCCTTTTTCTTTTTCCCGCGTTCCGTCCGGCGGTACGCCTTGACTCGTTCGTTCGATTGCTGCGCGCGATGACGTTTTGCGCAGCCAAAGGGACACCGCAGATCTTCCCGGCCAGCGTTTTGAGGAGCCGCCAGGAATCGAATGCCACAGTCAAGGCAGTGTTTGATGCGACGCTTCAGCTTGTCATCGGACTCCAAGAGGGAGTCCAGCGTCGTCTGATATTGCCGAACGAGCGGACTGACGCGACTGTCTTGATGCCAATCGACCTGATCCGAGAAAAACTTCCCGATCGCGATCAAAAAAAGACAGGTTTTCGGTTACACTTCTGATACTTATTTTCACACCCTCGTCCTACTTCTTCGACGTTCATGCGCCGAGTAGAAGGACGAGGTTTTTTATGCGCCAACGGCGAAGACCGCGAAAACGAGTCGCTTCACACGTCCCTTCCCACATCCACTTATCACATCACTGCCTCTTCGCCCGCCATCCCAGATTGCGCGACCCCACTTCTTGAAAATGACTACTTGGAAAAAGGAAAGAGAACACCAGCCCATTCTTCTTTTCCAAGTAGTGGGTCATTTTAGCTGAGCGAAGGCGGGTCAGTTCTGCTGAGCGA